>NZ_JAJGBK010000018.1 GCF_020696975.1 Methanoculleus sp. | reverse complement strand
GTTAGGTGCGAGGTGCGAGCGTAACGAGCTTGAGCACCGTTAGGTGCGAGGTGCGAGCGTAACGAGCTTGAGCACCGTTAGGTGCGAGGTGCGACGTTCAGAGAACCATCAGGTTCCCAAAACCCTACGGCCTGCTCACCGCAAGAAGCCGCCGGGCAAGGTCGAGGAGTTCTTCCCGGCCGTCAAGCGCCGAGAGCCATGATCCGGGGATTGCCTCGCACGAGAAGCGCGCCCCGGCGAGCCCGCCGACGATCGCGCCGACGGTATCGGCGTCGCCCCCGAGGTTGACCGCCGTGATGACGGCTTCACGGAACGACGGGGCATCCAGAAAGATGCTGACGGCGCAGTGGGTAGCGATGACGGCGTCAAGCGAGGGCTCGAGGGGATAGGCCCGGTAGTCCCCAAGCAGGCCGCGAAGTTCCGGGTCGCGGCAGGCCGCGAGGGCCTGCCCGAAGGCCGCATCCACTTCTTCTCCCCGGCAGATCCCGCTGACCATCCGGTTGACCAACGCCGAGGCCTCGCCGGCGGCGGGGTCAAAGTGCGTGACGCGGGATGCGGCGAGGCTCGCCTCCCGGACCTCCCCGGGCGGGTAGAAGATCCCGATCGGGACCCCGCGCATCACGCTCCCGTTGCTCCTGCTCCCTCCCCGTGTCTCATGCACCATCCTTGCGGCAACACCGGGTTCGGTGCCCCCCTCGATCAGGTCGAAGACCGCCCGGGACGTCGGCCCGAAGAACTCCGGATGGGCCCGGTATACCGGAATCAGGCGCCGGGCGAAGTCATCCGGATCGAACCCCCTGCACCGGATGAGGGTCTGCGCCAGGGCTGAGGCCTGCAGGGTATCGTCGGTGTACTGCCCCGGAAGGGTGTTGTGGATTCCGCCCCCCTCCATCTCCGTTACGGCGATCGGACGCGGCGGAAGGCCTTCCAGGGGCGCGCCCAGAGCATCGCCGATTGCAAGCCCGATGAACGCCCCGACTGCCCGCAACTTGTGCATATAAAAAGATCACCAACAAATTATATTTACCCGCGGACAGTAGTATTCTTCGAGGAAAGGTGAATATTGTGCAAAAAGAAGAGCTGCTCCACTTACACATGCTGTTAGTCCACATTAAGAAGTATTATGAAAGCACCACCGGGGAGGAGGTCCCGACCGACCAGTACAACGCTCTCCACATCTCACCCGTCCATATCCATAAGAATAAGGTAACGCATAAAAAGGCCATCCTGACGCTCGGGTCCGAGATCGTCCAGCACATCAGGGCCAACCATAATCCCTACATCGAATACCACGCCGATTTTCAGTCTGAACGGATTGCAACCGAACACTAAACGATGAACGATACCGATATCCTCCGGGAGACCATCTCCCGCATCCTTTCTGCCGGACCCGGGCCTGTCGACGTCCAGAAGGTTAAACTCGACGTCTGCCGGGAGTACAGCATCAATATGCCCAGGAACTCCGCGATTCTAGCCGCCGCCACGCCGGAGGAGCGTGAACGGCTCCGGCCGCTCCTCCTCGTCAAACCCACCCGGACCCTCTCGGGGGTGGCGCCCGTCGCGGTGATGACCTCCCCGCACCCCTGCCCTCACGGGAAGTGTCTCCCCTGCCCCGGCGGGCCGGAGCACCCCTTCGCGTCCCCCCAGAGTTACACGGGAGAGGAACCGGCGGCACTCCGGGCCCGGGAACACGCATTTGACCCCTACGAGCAGGTGCAGGCCCGGCTCGGGCAGTTCGAGGCGCTCGGGCACCACGTCGACAAGGCGGAACTGATCGTGATGGGCGGGACGATGACCGCCCGGCCGGTCGAGTACCAGAAATGGTTCGTCGGGGCCGCCGTGCAGGCGATGAACGATTACCCGCGGCCCGGGATTCCCCCTGCAAAGCCCGACCTTGATGCGGTCTTTGCCGCGAACGAGTCCTCAAGGGTCAGGTGCGTCGCGACAACCTTCGAGACGAGGCCAGACTGGTGCCGAAAGGAGCATATCGACCGGATGCTCTCGATGGGCGTGACCAAGGTGGAACTCGGGGTCCAGCACCTGGACGACCGGATCCTCGATTACAACCGCCGCGGCCACGCGGTCGCGGACTCGGTCGAGGCGAACTGCCTTCTGCGGGACGCCGGGCTGAAGGTGGGGTTCCACATGATGCCGAACCTCCCCGGCGCGAGCATGGCCGACGACCGACGGATGTTTGAGGAACTCTTCGCCGACCCGCGGTTCCGGCCGGACTTCTTGAAGATCTACCCGACCCTGGTGACCCCGGGAACCGAGATCGAGGCCCTCTGGGAGGAGGGGGACTACCGGCCCTACACCGAGGAGGAACTGGTCGACCTCGTTGCCTACGCAAAATCCCTCCTCCCGGAGTACGTCCGCCTCCAGCGGATCCAGCGGGACATCCCGGCAAAACTGATCGTCGCGGGCTCACGGCACAGCAACTTCCGGCAACTTGCAGAGGCGCGGCTCCGCGAGCAGGGGCGTCGCTGCCGGTGCATCCGGTGCCGCGAGGTGGGCCGATCGCCCGCGCCGGATGAGGTCGCGATATCGATCCTGCCCTACCGGGCCTGCGACGGGGAAGAACGGTTCATCCAGGCCGGTTCAGAAGACGCACTCGTCGGGTTCGCCCGGCTCCGGTTCCCGCACCGGCCTTTCCGCGACGAGCTTGCCGACGCGGCGCTCCTGCGCGAGCTCCATGTCTACGGGAGCGTGGTCCCCCTGCACACCCCCGCGACGGCCGAAGAGTGGCAGCACCGCAGTTTCGGTAGCGTTCTCCTCTCCGCGGCCGAGGAGGAGGCTCGCGGCCACGGGTACGGGCACCTTGCCGTGATGAGCGGTGTGGGGGTCCGGCCCTACTACAGGAAACAGGGATATGAACGAGTGGGCCCATATATGATCAAGACGTTCTCATGAGGCCCGCCACGCTCGAGTTTGTCAAGCAGAGGTTTGCCGGCTACTACCAGAGGCAGAACCTCGCCCCTCCGTCCTCCCTTGAGCAGCGCGAATGGGGGTTCGCCTACTTCGATGCCACGGCAGAGGTCCGGATGCGGCGGCATATGGCGTTTGTGGACCGCGAGGAACTCAACGCGTATGTCAGGAGCCTGGTGCCCGCCCACGTCTACTACTCGACGGCCTACTACCAGACGCCGTCGGCGGCGACGATGAGCGATAAGCACTGGGCCGGTGCCGACCTGATCTTCGACCTCGATGCCGACCAGATCGTCCGCGGCCCCTACGCGATGATGCTTGCCCGGGTCAAGGAGGAGACCGAGAAACTGCTCGGGATGCTGACCGATGAACTCGGGTTTTCCCGAAACCACATCAGGCTTGCCTTCTCCGGAGGGCGCGGCTACCACATCCACGTCACCGACATCGCCGTCCGGGGATGGGGGAGCCCGGAGCGGCGCGAGGTTGTCGACTACGTCTGCGGCATCGGGCTTGACCCGGGCGTGATGCTCGCCCCGGGCAGGGGCGCCCGGACCGGGTGGCGTCAGCGGTACGTTGAGGCCCTCCGGACCCACCTCCTCTGGCTCGCGGGGCTTGAACCGGCGGATGCGACGGCGTATATTGCCGGGCTTGAAGGTATCAGCAAACGGACGGCCTCGGACTTCACCGCAGGTCTTGCCACCCATATCGAGAAGACCCCAAGCGACCTCCTCCGGAACCGGGTCGTCCGGGCAATCTCCGCCGCACCCGACTTCGAGGGCAGGATCCGGGATGCGGGAGCGCGGGCGGACGAGCCGGTCACGACGGATATCAAGCGGCTGATCCGGGCGCCGGGTTCGCTCCACGGCGGGAGCGGTATGCGGGTGGTGCCGCTCGAGATCCGGGATCTCGCGAACTTCGACCCGCTTGTGGACGCAGTGGTCTTCGGTGAGCGGGAGGTCCGGGTCGACGTGAAGGCAAACTTCACCACATCCCTGCTCGGAAACACCTACACGTTGAAGGCGGGGCCTGCAAACGTCCCCGAAGCGCTCGCGGTCTTCCTCTGCTGCCGGAATATGGCGGAGATCGCCGGGGGTGTGACGTAAGCAATGGCTGCCGATCCTCTTGAGAGACTGCGGCAGATGCTGCTTGACATGCACCACTCGGGAAGGCTCTCCGATATCGAGCCCGGCCTCTACGAGGACGCCCGGGCGCACGTCGAGAAACTCAAGGCCGACTACTACAGCCTGCAGAACCCTCTCGAGAGCCGGGCAGGAAGCCTGCTCATCGAGGAGATAGGGAGCGTCACCGAGACCGTCCAGGAGATCTTCTCCATCCGGACCCGGCAGATCCTCGACCTTGCGTTCCAGCAGATCGAGGGACAGTACTTCGATAAGGACGAGGCCCGCAAGATGCTCCCGGCGGAGCGGGTGATGTACGGGCAGGTCATCGACGCCATCGAGGCCTGCCGGGAAGCGCTCATCCACGGCGGGGAAATCCCACTCACCGGCAGGGGTGCTGCCGCGATCGAGAGGGCGGATGAGGTCGAGGATATCACGGCGATCGACGGTCCCGGGGAGCCTGCGGCCGCTCCTCCCCGCCCGGTCTCTTCACCCTACGCCCTCGTGCATATCCGCTCCGACATGGAGTCGTTCATGGGTCTGGACGGCAGGGTCTACGTGTTGAGGCAGGGGGATATCGTCACCCTGCCGGAAAACAATGCAGACGTGCTCTGTGAGCACGACATAGCCTTAAATATTAGGCTTAACAAGTAATATAGGTACTCGAATCTATTGAATAGAGGCTACTATCATGAAAATGCCATCAAAGTTCAAGACGTACTGCCCGTTTTGCAGGAATCACCAGACTCATGAAGTCGTGAAGGTGAAGAAGGGCAGGGTGCGCCACTTCAACTGGATCGACCGCCAGAAGGGACGCAGGAGCACGGTGGGCAACATGGGCAAATTCAGCAAGGTGCCCGGCGGCGACAAGCCGACGAAGAAGATCAACGTCAAGTACCGGTGCACGGTCTGCGGAAAGGCGCACCTCCGGCCGGGATTCCGGATCGGCAAATTCGAACTAACGGAGTGAGATTAGAATGGTCCGGCTGAACAGAGAGAACAGGAGCACATTCCTCCGGGTAAAGTGCCCCGACTGTGAGAACGAACAGATAGTCTTTGAGAGAGCAAGCACCGTCGTGGAGTGCAGCGTCTGCGGACGTATCCTTGCAGAACCCCACGGTGGAAAGGCTGATATAAAGGCTGAGATACTGGCAGTACTTGAGTGATTATTGTATGCACGAGAGAGAGTGGCCCGAAGAAGGAGAACTCGTTGTCTGCACGGTCGTGGACGTCAAGGACTTTGCGGCGTTCGTGACCCTGGATGAGTACAACGGGCGAAGAGGGCTTATACCGATATCCGAGATAGCGCGAGGCTGGATTAAGTACATCCGGGACTATATACGAGAAGGACAGAAGGTCGTCTGCAAAGTCCTGGGTGTTGACCCCGACCGCGGCCACATTGATCTCTCGTTAAAAGACGTCAACGAACACCAGCGGCGCGAGAAGGTTCACGAGTGGAAGAGCGAGCAGAAGGCCGCGAAGTGGATCGGGTTCGCTTCCGAGGCGACGGGAGTGGACCGGAAGGTCATCGAGGAGGCCATATACCGTGAATACGGCCAGCTGTACCCGGCCTTCGAGGATATCGTCACCACCGGCGGCGAGGCAGCTGAAAAGTTGAAACTCGACGAACCGGTCACGAAATCGCTCATCAGCATCGCGCACGAGAACGTGAAGGTCTCGCGGGTGACCATCACGGGGCACCTCATCCTGACATCGCCCCGGCCCGATGGCGTCAACGTGATCCGCCGGGCGCTCCGGAGCGCACAACCGAAGGTCGAAGACGTGGATATCGACCTGATCTACGTCGGAGCCCCGAAATACCGGATAAAAGTGACCGCACCCGACTATAAGGCGGCGGAAAGAGCAATCGAGAAGGCAGCCAGCGCCGCCGTCGGCGTGGTTGAGCGGGCAGGCGGGTCCGGCAAGTTTGTCCGGAAGCAGAAGGCCGGATAAGACGGCATGAGCAATCGTATTCGCCGTTGTCCGGACGGGAGATACACGCTCTCTCCGGTATGCCCGGCCTGCGGCCGGCCATCGCGCCCGGCCCATCCGGCACGCTTTTCACCGGAGGATAGGTACTGTAACTACAGGAGAGCGGCACGCAGATGGAACACGTCAGAGTAAACTTTCTCCGGGAAGAAAAGATCGACGCTCCGGTCCTTGTCGAGGGTCTGCCCGGCATCGGGCATGTCGGGAAACTCGTTGCCGACCACCTGATCGACGAGCTCGGGGCCGAGAAGATAGCGGAGATCTACTCGCTCCATTTCCCGCCGCAGGTGATCGTCGATGAGCAGGGGATCACCCACCTGGTCAATAACGAGATCTACCGTTGCGAGAAGGACGGGAAGGCGATCCTTTTTCTTGTGGGCGACTTCCAGAGCAACTCGGCCGAAGGTCACTATATCCTGACCGAACGTTACCTGGATATCGCTGAAGACCTCGGGGTCCAGCGGATCTACGCGCTCGGCGGCTACGGCGTCGGCCACCTGGTCGAGAGCCCGAGAGTGATCTGCTCAGTCAACATGGAGCATCTCCGGCCGGAGGTGGAGGCGGCCGGAGGGTCGTTTGAGAACGCCGAGACCGGCGGGGCGATTGTGGGAGCATCGGGACTCCTGCTCGGCCTCGGCGAGATGCGGGGCATCGAGGGGATCTGCCTGATGGGCGAGACGAGCGGTTACATCGTCGACCCAAAAAGCGCCGACGGCCTCCTCGCGGTTCTCTCACGCCTGATCGGGATCGATGTCGATCCGACCAGCCTGCAGCAGCGTGCCGAGGCTATGGAGCAGATCATAGCAAAGATCCAGGAGACCGAAGAGGCCCGGGGTCGCGAAGAATTAAGTTACATCGGATAACGCCTTTTTTTGCGATAGATAGTCCCGGGAATCCGGTACACGCCCGGTCGATGCGAACAAAGCAATGCTCCGGTGCGCCTTCTCCACCCGGAGGATCCGGGTTCCGGATACAGCACGCCTATGCCGAGAAACCTCCTTTTCGGCAATCTGCAACAACCCTCGTTAGATCGTCAAGGTCATAGCAGGAGACTCGATCGTCCTCCATCGGGCGGCGAGAGAATGTTCGTGCCACGATACAGAAATGCTCCTTGCGCCTGCCGTTCTGCCATGAGACATGGGGCGCTTTCGCCCGGAGCTCCTCGAGAACCCGATGGCCGTCCACACCGTCCTGCCATTTGCACTCGCAGAAGAGAATCTCTGGTTGATCTTCACGGAGGCAGACGATATCGATCTCCTCACCCCGGTGCCACCAACTCCCCAGCCGGGTATAGACAAAGGGCAGGGCACCGTGCTGGTTAAAGAGTTCAAAGAGATCTGCGACGATTGCCTCAAAGAGCCTGCCCACATACGCCGCGAACCGCGGTTTGACATACTGATCCACGATCAGCCCGGCGTTGCCGCGCTCAAGCGATTCCAGGCAGGGGTTGGCGAATGAGAACCAGAAATTGAAGAGATTGTCAGAGAGGAAGTAGAGACCTTTCCTGCTCTTCTGCCCCTCGGTTACAGGTATACGCCGGTGTGCCAGTTGCAGGTCGATCAGAACGGAGAGGTACTTATTCACGATGCTCTTTGAAAGGCCGGTATCATTGCAGATGAGGCCGATACGGTTGTTCCCCTCCGCAATGGAATAGAGGATGGAGAAGTAGTAACGGGGTTCGGCAAGTTCCGTCCTGAGAACGAACTCGACGTCCCGGAAGAGGAAAGAGTCCTCCCGCAGCAACTTCTCTTCCACGTTGGCCATGATGTCCTTATCCGGATCGGCGGTCATGATGTATGCAGGCGTCCCCCCGAAGACGGCATAGAACTCCACAGCCTTGCGCATATCCCCCAGGTAGTCGAGGACATGGATGAACCGGAGAGGGTGCAGGAGGATCTGGCCCGTTCTCCTGCCAAAAAGTGGGCTTCTGTAGTCCATCGTCGTCGACTCCATCATGGAGATGCTCGAGCCGGAGAGGAGGAGGAAGACCTGAGTCTCCTTGAGGTGTGTGTCCCAGTAATCCTGGATGATAGACGGAAGCGAGGGATCTTCTTTGACGAGGTACGGAAACTCGTCGATGGCAAGGACAAACCGGGAGCCGGATCGCTGCACAATGTACTCGAAGAAACTGTCCCAGTCTGAAAAACCGGTTCTTTTGAGGAAGGGATCCTCGAAATAATCCCCGAGGTCCCTTGAGAATTTCCGGAGTTGAAGGGTTTTCGACTCCTCACGGGCAAGCAGGTGGATCCCGTTCCCGAACTGGAGAAACTGGTCGATGAGATCACTCTTTCCGACGCGGCGTCTCCCGTAAAGCACAACGAACTCGGCTTTACCGCTCCGGTAGCGATCGGCAAGCGCCGATAACTCCCGATGCCGGTCGAGGAACACACTCATAAGTATTATACTTGAGAGTGTACTATATCACTGTTGTGGCCGGGGCATCCGGCCACCCCCCATCGGCCGACACGTAACCTTAAGCCCCACCAGGGACGACAGATTATCGATATGGCTACCCTCTATCTCGCCAGGTGGGAGACCCGGTTCTGGGCCTGGCTGATCGACATCATCCTGATCGGGCTACCATTCTGGACGCTCTCTGATTGGCTGCCGCCGGCATGGCGGATCACGATAGACCCCGGGCTCCTCTCCATCAGCCTCTCCTCGGTCGTCCTCTTCCTCTACTGGACGCTGCTCGAGGGTTACCGGGGCCAGTCCATCGGCAAGATGGCGCTCAAGATCCGGGTTACCGGCCGGGCCGGTGAGGACATAGGGTTTGGTGCCGCGGCAGTCGAGAGTTTCGGGAAGGCGTTCATCCTCGTCCCCGACTGCCTGATAGGCTGGCTCGCCATGCCGGGCTCAAAACAGAGGCTCTTTAACCGGATCTCGGGCACCGTCGTGATAGAGACCCACGAGAGCGAAGAGCCGGAAGGCGTCACCTACGTGAAGCACCGGGAGTGAAGGCTTCAGTCCCGTACCACCGGGAGCCCGGCCGCCTCCCAGGCGCTCATCCCGCCCCCGATCTCATAGACCTCGCGGAATCCCGCCTCCCGCATCATCTCCCGGACGCCGGCGCTCCGCCCGCCCCGCTGGCAGCATATGACATATCTCCCGTCCGGGTCAAGGCTTCCCATGTGCTCTGAAAACTGTGCCGAATTGATATTGATTGCGCCGGGAATATGCCCGCGGGCGAACTCGTCCGGCCTTCTCACGTCGATGACGACAAACTTCGGGTCCTGCCCCGCCTCCTCGACCAGGCCGGACGCCTCGGCAGGGGTTATGGTCCGGATGATCCGGTCATCGGAAGCCGGGCCGCCGAGACATCCGCCGATCAGCACAACCGCGATGATGCTCCCGACGGCGAGCAGGAGGACAAACGAAAAGTGAGGGTCAACCATGAACCTCATGTCATGACACGAGGATAAAGGGGTTTTGGTCTTTTGCGTCACTCCATCTCCGGCATCCTCGCCGGCTCATGCAGCATCGTCAAACTTCAGCGGAACCTCATTGGCGGCCATCACCGCACGGAAGGTATCCGGCGTATCCAGGGCCACAACCTCCCCGCCATCAACCACGGCAACCCGGGTGCAGACTGCCTCCGCTTCAGCCACATCGTGAGTCGTAAAGACGATCGTTACCCTCCGTTCGCGGTTCAGCCGCCGGAGGAGACCCCATATCTCCTCGCGGTCGGACTCGTCCAGCCCCTTCGTCGGTTCGGCAAGGAAGAGGACCCCCGGATGTGCAAGAAAAGCCCGTGCGATCTCAAGACGCCGTACCATGACGGGGGAGTATGTCTCAACCGCGGCGTCCAGGCTCCCCGAGAGCCCGACAAACTCCATGACTTCGAGGACCCTCCTTCTCCGGAGGTCGTCACCCAGACCGTGCAAACGGGCGTGGAAGTCCAGGTTCTCCCTGCCGGTCAGGGCCGGGTCGAGGACCGATTCCCCGAGGACGATGCCCATGCTCCGCCGCATGTCCCCGAGGTTCCCGAGGATCGCGAGCGATGAGCGCTCGGCAAACCCCGAGAGAGGGAAGAGCATCGTCGTGAGGATGGCAACCAGTGTCTGCCGTCCCTGACCGCCGGTGCAGAGGAGACCGACGATCTCCCCGCTCCTCACGTCGAACGGGATCGGGCCTCGCGCCTGAAGCCGGTCCAGGCGCCGGAGCAGATCCTCAACAGTAAAGGCCACCATGCGCCCCCGCGCAACTGCAACCAGTCGGATAGAATGAAATCGTTCTCAATCACCCACTACTATGGTACATACAACAGGTTCCGGCGAATAAAGCCGATATTTGTCATACAGTGATCGATATACGCCCTGAGGGACAACGCGGTTCTCGGCCTCCCCCGTTATCTCATCCGGGGGAAGATTCGCTGAATTAGTTTATCCCAACTATCCATTTATAAATATTTCTATTCTCTACAGCCAATAAAAGGCTGAATTTAAGAGATTAATATATTTATATTTGTTTATTTTCAATTAATGGCCCTCTCAGCGGCCCGCGACCGGCATGATCGGCAGAGGTTACCATTGCCGTCCCGGTGGGAGCGGCTCAAGATATTTAAGACATAGACTCATCCGGTGTACTGCCCATGGATATCGAGTCACTGACGATCGCGATTCTGCCGGTTCTCCTCAGCCCGGAGCAGATCCTGATCGCTCTCGCCGTCATCATACCGACCCTGGTCATCTTCAACCTCCTCCTCGTGAGCGAAGCGGTCTTTGAATCGATCGGACTCCGGTTCTACCAGGCGGTGCTGGTGACGGCAGGTGTCCTCCCCGGCAGCCTGATCGATATCCCGCTGGTATCTCTTGGCGGCGCCACCATCGCGGTCAACGTGGGCGGCGCCGTCATCCCTCTCTTCGTGACGGCAGGGATGCTCCTGAGCAGCCGGATCTCTCGTCCAAAAGCCCTCATCGCCGTCGTCATCGTGTCGCTCGTCGCCTACACGTTCGCAACGCCCGTCCCGGGGCTCGGGATCACCATGCCGTTTTACATCGCGCCTCTCACCGGGGCGGTCGCAGGACTGCTCCTCGCCCGCGGCTGCCGTGCAGCCCCCGGGCTTGCCTACGCAGGGGGAACCATAGGAACGCTGCTCGGCGCCGATCTCCTCAACCTCGCGAACCCGGAGGTGCTCGCGGCGCTTGCCGGGGACCGCGATACCGTCCTCTCCATCGGGGGAGCGGGGATATTCGATGGCATCTTCATCACCGGCGTCCTCGCGGTCCTGCTTGCCGCATACGCGGGAAGAAGCCTGCGGGAGAAGGGAGGAGTCTGCCCGCAGGAGAAAGCGGAATGACTATCAAAAGAGGAAAAGGAAGCCCCCACCGGGCGGGGGCTCGGAGAAGACGCTCAAATGCGGCCCGGTCACCTATCGGAACAGGTCTTATTGAGGCCCGTCCCGTTGATATCGCAGGAGGGGCAGGGGCCGCCCGAGCCGTTCACCACCCGGTAAGCGTCCGCGAGGACCGCGGAGTTCGCGAGCATCCCCGCGATCAGGATCACCTCGAGGATCTCGGCCCGGGTTGCACCCTTCGCCATCGCCGACTGCATATGATACTCCACGCAGTGGCTGCACTTGAGCGCGGCGCCCACCGCGAGGCTGATGAGCTCGATCGTCTTCGGATCAAGCTGGCTGGTCTCGACAACAGAACCCTTGTAAAGAAGGTGTGATATGAGGATCTCCGGCCGTTCCGCCATCCGCTCAAAAATCAGGGGAACCCTGCCGTATTCCGCCTCGATCTCACGGAGGAGTTCCTCCGCGATCGCGTCCGATCCCCGCTCAGCAACCCGTGCAAGTATCTTCTCAAAGTCCATCGCTACACCAAGATCCTGGTTTCCGAGAAGGGTTTAATCCGGATCAATATGTAATTGCGCATTCGTGACGGCGTAACGTCGGCGATATCCCCGACAGTCACTCCGTCGGCGACCTCAAGCGACCGGATCGCGGGGGCATACGGATCGTAGGGAAGTTTCACCCGGAGGCCCTCCATCTGGGCGGTCACCGGCGTCGGGTGCGTCAGCATGCTGACCTCGTGGATCCGCTCCTCGATGATCGCCATCAGCCGGGGCGGGAAGACCGAGAGCGGGTCGCGTGCAAGGGCGTCGCGCCGGGCGTCCAGGGTCCGGGAGACCTCGTCCACCAGTTCATCAAGTTTCGCGAGTTCCTCGGGGCGCTTGAACCGGTGCATGATCCTCCCGATCCCGCCGACGTAGCCCTCGACGGGAGGGTCGATGATCCGCATCAGGGCCTCGCGGTCCGGGGAGGCGGTCACGATGATCGGCACCTGGATCCCCCGCCGGAGCACCGGGAACTTCTGCTGGATGCACTCCTCGAACGTGCCGAGGGCGTAGACGGCGAGATCGTGCTCGTTGATGATATCCCGCTCCTCGTCGTTTAAGTTTGCAATCCGCTTGCCGAATCCCCGGGAGAGCCCGACCATGTTGGTCTTCGCCCCGGACCGCCTGAGATACTCGGCGATATCGCAGGCGGTGTGGGGAAGGTGATGGATCTCCAGGCTCGGGCTGACCACGGCGATCTCGGTCCCAACGAGGGGCGCCTCGGTCACCTGGCCGGCAAGCGGCTTTGCGATCTCCCGTATCAGGTCGATGTCGTCGCGCGGCACGAACGACTGGAGCACGACATCCTGGGCCATGACGTGCTTCTGCACAATGTAGCCCCCGAGGTCGTCGATCAGGTCCATGATCTCGTCGTGCCGGTAGACGCCTCCTTTGTAGGTCACCGGGACCAGCGTCGTCACAGGCTCACCCCCATCCTCTCGAATATCGGCGCAACAACCCGCTCCACGATGTCGGCCGGGAGGGTATCCTCACTTGCCACGTAGTAAAACTTCCCGTCCTTGATATACTGGCGGCGGACCTTGAACCCCTCGGGAGCGATGTACTGGAGCGCGTAGATGACGTCCTTATAGAGCGTCTCGCTCGGGTCGGCCACCACCAGGCCTTCGAGTTCCTCATCCCCGACCACCCCTTTCGGGAGGACGACGGTGAACCGGTCGGGCTGGTCGACGTTCTCCTTTCCGAAGCGGGCCCAGAGTTTCTGGAGTAGCGGTGCAAGATAGGTCTCGTCGGCGATATCGAGGACGGTCTCCTTCTCGCCGGGGTTGACGTTCGCAAAATCGCTGACGCGGATCGCACGCGGCATATGGCGGAGGAGCCCGGCGGCCACAAAGATCGGCACCTTCGGGTCGACGCAGATATGCAGCCGATCGATCACCTTGATGAGATCGAGGTCCTGGAGGACATCGCCCGCTATCCGCTCATACGCCTCTCTCCCGACCGCATCGGGAGACTCGACCACGAAGTAGTTCAACGGAGGCATCTACTCTCCTTTGATGAAGCCGGACGCGAGCAGGGCAGACCCGACAGCGCCGATGTACTGCGAGTGGCGCGGGACGACGATCTCGGTCTGCAGGAGCTGGCCCATCGCGTAGACCAGCCCCTCGATCAGCGATGTGCCGCCGACCATGATCACCGGCTCCTTGATATCGATCTCCTGCAACTGCTGCTCAAAGACCTGCTCGGCAACACTGTGGCAGGCCGCAGCCGCCACATCCTCAGGCGAGGAGCCGGCGGCGAGCGCGTTCACCAGGCTCTGCGTCCCAAAGACGATGCAGTAACTGTTCATCGGGACGTTCTTTCCCATGCCCTTCATGGCGAGGGGGCCGAGTTCGGTGATATCCACGCCGAGCCGCTTTGCGGTCATCTCCAGGAACCGGCCGCTTGCACCGGCGCAGATCCCGCCCATCGTGAAGGTCCCGGGGATCCCGTCGATGACGCTGATCGCCTTGTTGTCCATACCGCCGATGTCGATGACGGTCGAGGCGCCCCGCTGGTGGCCGGCGAGGTAGACGGCGCCCTTCGAGTTCACCGTCAGTTCTTCCTGGATGAGATCGGCCCCGAGATGCTTCCCGATCAGGAACCGGCCGTATCCCGTTGTGCCGATCGCCTGGATGTCGTCCATGGTGAGGCCCGCCATCTCGAGTGCCTGTGCGACGGCACCGTCGGCGCTCTTGAGCACCTCGGTCGTCGGGAGCCAGCCGGTGCCGACGATCTCGTTCTCCTTCATCACGACGGCCTTCGTGGTGCTCGACCCCGAGTCGACACCCATCGTGATCCCGGTCTGCTCCTCGCGGGCGAGGAGCGCTCTCCGGCGGGCGATGGTCGTCAGGGCCTCCATCCGGGTGAGAAGCGTGCCTGCGGTTGTCCGCTCGGTGAAGGAGTAACTCACCACCGGGAGTCTGGAGTGCTCGGGGATGTACCGGCGAAGTTCGTTCCTCACAATCGCCGCCTCGGCGCACCGGAAACAGGTGCTGATGAAGACCCCGTCCGCATCCACCCTCCCCTCCACCAGGGCCATGGCCCGGGCGATCATCAGTTTTAAGTCGGCGCTCCGGACGTCGAGGCCGAACGCATCGACCGCCCGCTCGACGTCGGCGAGAGCGATATCGGGGAAGAAGACCTCCGCGCCGACCGACTCGGCGGCATCGTAGATCTCCTTCTGGACGCCGCTGTACTCCGGCCCGCAGGAGAGCTGGGCAATCCGCACCTTCCGGTTCATGCCTCACCCTCCTCCTTCGGGAGACTGTCGAGGAACTTCCTGACGGCGGCGACGAACTGTATCCCCTCCTCCTCGTTTGTCGGGTACTTCAACTCCAGGATCGGCATGCCCTTCTGACGCAGGGAGAAGAGGATCAGTTCGTCGGTGCGGGCGCAGCCCATACACCCGAACGCAAGGTCGGCGTCGGTGACGATGATCGCGGCCTCGGACTCCTCGATGAGCGGGCCGTAGATCGCCATCCGCCCCCGGACGCCGGACGGCACCTCGACGGCCGCGTACTTCAGGCCGCGCTTGGGCTCCTCGGGCGTGATCTGGAGGGGCGGGGAGTCGACCCCGGCGGTCTGTATCCGTTCCCGGATACCGAGGGCTGCACCGAGCGGCTTATGCCCGAACCGGGCCACCAGGTCGGAGAGGATGAGGCTCGTTGCAGGGTAGATAAACACCTTTGCCATTGTATTCAGGACTCCTCTGTATCAATCAGTTCTTGCAGTCGCTTAATATCGAGTTTTTGTCTTGCTTCGCGTGCAGGCGGCGCCGGCTCCGGCACCTCCGCTCCTTCCTCCCGGCGGTCGAGTTCCTCAAGGCCGCGGGTGATGTAGCGGAGGACACGGAACTCCCGCTCGTGGCCGAGATAGCCCGGCCTCGCTCCGCCGAGATTCGCCCGGCACCGTCTCGGGTCCCCGGGAGGGAACCCCCGGTCCTTGACGAAGATATGGACGGGGTCGAAGGTTCGTATCTCCTCGATCAGGCGGTCAACAGACTCCGGTTCGCCCGAGACCTGCAGCCCAAAGCAGGTTTCCTTGATCAGGACGCCCTCGGACGCCTCGTATGCCCTGAGCGCGAGCTCGCCGGGGGTCATGGACGGGGACTCGATAAAGACGTATTTGGTCACCGTGTCGACATAGTCCGGTCTGTATTCGCCCATCACTTCACCTCTTTCACGTATACCGTTGCTCCCTCGCGCATCGTACCAAGGCTCCCGGCATCAAGCACCCTCCCGATGACGTTCGTCCCCGTGAGGGGTTCGGATGTCGGGCCGAACTCGGCGTTCGGCGTCGTGCGGATCCCGACCATGCCGGCACCACGCCGGGAGTCGTTCGTCATCGCAAGGGTGTAGGCCGGCACCTCGCCTGTCGGGGTGTTCTCCGGGATGATCCCGACGCCTTTTGCGATCTTCGGCTTGAAGAGGAAGACATCCTCAAACGTGAAGACGAGCGGCATCTTCCCGACGGCGTGGTGCTTGAGCCCGGTCACCTCCCGGAAGATCGTGACCGACCTGGGCGCGGCCACCTCATCAAGCGTGATGCTGATGACGTGGGCGGAGGGCTCCGTTGCGACCCTGACCTCGCCGGCGGCAAGCACTTCGAGTGTCGTTGCCGGGGTCTGGCCGACCACCACGCGGTCGCCGTCGGTCGCGTCGGCGGTGAGGGTGATCCCACGCCGGGCAGCGACCGCCTCCGCCTCGGCAAGCGGAAGGCCGACGAGATCGAACTGCTCCGGCTTCGCCCGGATGGCAAGGAGGTCACCCTCGCCGGCAAACCGGACGAGTTCAATCCCGTGGACGACCCGCCCTACGACGGTATGCATCGGGCTTGCCGATACGCCCTGCGTGTAGATATAGACGGCGCCCGAGGATTTCCCGGCGGTCCTCACCGTGATGGTCCCTTCAAGCCGCGGGCCGGGGAGGTCTGCCGGGACCTTCGTCGGGACCAGGCGCGGATCAACGATATGGGTGCTGCTCGAACGGCCCACCCTGAATTGGCCGTTATGAACCGAGAGAAGGAAGTGCTCGACGCTCCGGGCGGTTCTGGTATCGATCGCATCGCCCTCGAAGCCCTGCACCTCCGCCTCAACGTAGGAGATGATCTGCATCCCGTCCTCGAGCGGGAACTCCGCATCGCGGGTGATGAGCGCGTGCGACCGGTCGGCACGCCTGAGCACACGCTCGACCCTGATGACCCGGTCGCCGTCGGCGATGCGGTCGAGCAGCCCTCGCCCGGTGACGACCCTGCCGATGACGCCGCCGTCCGCCGGGGCGCCGTAGTCGGCGGAATGCCGCATGCGCGCAAAAATAAGATAGGATTTCGACGGGTCGTAGCCGCCGCACCCGAGGATCAGATCGCCCCGCTCATACCGGCCCGGCTGCCGCGCCGGCCGGAGGCTTGACTCAAACGGCCCGAAAGCGGCGGCATAACGGTCCTGCCAGTGCAGGTTGAGGGTTTCGGCAAGCCCGGGGCGGAAGAGCCGGGCGGTGATCGCCGGATCCGCCATCTCGACGACCAGATCGCCGGCCGTGGTGACGAACCGGACCTCCTGCGACTCCGCCGCATCCTCTTCGAGTGCCGGGCGGATGATGGCGACGCTCTCCCGGGCGTCCCGGTCGGGGAGGAGATCGCCGAGCCGGGAACCCGCCGGGGCCTCTACAGGTTTCCCGTCCAGGTGGATCTCCATCACGCGCACCTCAGGGGGCGCCTGCCCCCATCACTTTCTTCTCATCCTCGGTGAGGTGGGCAAGCACCTCTTCCGTCGGGCCCATCTTGATGATCTTGCCTCCCCGCATGAGCGCCACCCGGTCACATATATCCCGCACAAACTCCATGTCGTGCGAGACCACAATAAATGTCTCGTCCATCTCCTCACGGGCGTGGAGGATCGAGTGTTTCACGTCGATCTTCGTGATGGGGTCCATCGTGCCGGTCGGCTCGTCGAGGACGATCAGCAGGGGCTCGCGGATGAGGACCTGGGCGAGGGCCACCCGGTGCTTCTCGCCCTCGGAGAGCTGGGCAGGGTAGCGGCCCAGAATCTCTTTGCTCTTCTCGGGCGCAAAACCGGCCATTCCGAGGGTGATGATCGCCTTCCTCATCGCGAGTTCCTTGGGGAACTCAAGACCAATGGCGTCGGTGAGGTTGTCGAGCACCGTCCGGTGCGGGTAGAGGTCGTACTCCTGGTGAAGGAGGCCGATGTAGCCCTTCGCCCGGCCCCGGTTCTCGATACCGGGTTTGGTCATATCGATCCAGTCTTCCCCGATCCGGATGTTCATCTCACCGCTCGTGGGCTCAAGGATCCCGGATATGATCCGGGAGAGGGTTGTCTTGCCCGCACCGCTCTTGCCGATGATCCCGAAGATCTCCTGCTCGCCGACGTCGAAAGAGACACCGTTGACGGCCCGGACCACGCCCCGGTCGACCGAGAGGTAGCGCTTGATCACGTCCCGCCCGACGAGGATCTTCTCACCGACTTCAGTGACCTCGTGCTGCTCGACGTCGCTGTAGTCCTCCATAAACATGTTGATGATGGTTTCCGGGGCACCGATCCCCTTAATCTCCCCGTTTTCAAGAAGAATGGCCCGGTCTGCAACATCCTTGATGACGTTTGAGAAGTGCGACGTGACCACCATCGCCATATCGTTCTTCTCGGCACTCTCGATGAGCATCCGGTGAACGAGGGTGGCCGTCTCGGGGTCGAGCGTCCCGGTCGGCTCATCCGCAAAGAGCATGAACGGGTTCTTCGCGAGCTGCCGGGCGAGCACCACCCGCTGCTTCTCGCCGCCGGAGAGGTCGCGGGCGATATGCATCATCCGGTGGGAGAGCCTGACCTGGTCGATGAGGTCGGCAGCCCTGCTGACCGCCTTCTCCGACGGGTAGCCGATATCGTCGAGCGCCCGCAGGACGTTCTCGATCACCCGGTCGTCACCGTAGAGGGCGAACGTCCGCTGGAACATGATGGCGGTCCTCCGCATGATCCGCCGTTTCAGCATCGCGTTCTCGTCCGCCCAGAAGTCGACGTCCGTGGGCTTGAGTTCGCCGCCGCAGCCGGGACACGGCTTGCCCACCTCGCTCGGGACGCCGATGTAGTCGCACTTCTCGCAGGTTGCGATATGGTAGATGATCGCACCTCGTGACGGGGGTTGGTCCACACCCCGCATAAGGTGCATGAGAACAGTCTTGCCGGCCCCGCTTCTTCCGATAATGCCGACAGTCTCTCCCTCTGCCACCTCAAAATTGATATCCTTGAGTACAACGTTCCCGTCGAACTCCATGCAGAGGTCTTTCACCGTAATAAGTGGGGTCATCTTGAGCTCCTCGCTAAACTAATCTTCTCGTGGGATCATATTAGGGTTTATATTGTTGCACTTTTTGCCGGTCGCCGTGGTATCTTTAAGGAGTTCGGCCACGATACCGGGCACCTCACTGACGTTGCGAATCACCCTATCAACGCTCGCGTACAGGATCTCGGGTTTCCGGTCGGACTGCTGTTCGGTCAGCAGTGCGAGGTCCGCCTTCTGGAAGGCGTTCAGATCGTTGATGGCATCGCCGACCATGACAACCTTATCGTACTGCTCTTTAAGGTCTTCCACGATCCGGGCCTTCATCGAGGGCGTGGCGACGCCGTAGACCCGTTCCCGGGGTATGCCGAGGTAGTCCCCCATCCGCTCGAGTTTCGCCACACGGTCCCCGGACGCTATGTATGCGGGGACACCCATCCGGTGCAGCTCGCTGATGGCCTCTCTCGCACCGCTAAACGGCCTTCCCCCCGTGGTCACCGTGAACTCGATGCCGGGGAGGTCCATGTTCAGGATCACGCCGCTGTTCATGGTGACGATCGACTCTCGCTTGCAGCAACTCCAGACCTTTCTGATGCAGGCCTGCAGGTCGCTGATCCGGGCATGGTTGTCGGTATAGAGGATATCCGCGACCTCCTCGGCGGGGATGACCCGCCAGGAGCAGGCCACACCGAACCCGACCGACCGCTCGAGGAAGAACTCCGAGAGGAGCTGGTCGGGCGGCGCCTCGATGACGTCCCGGGAGTGGAGGTGGAGGACGACAAGCACCCTTCCCTCGGCCCCGAAGGTGATGGTCGTGGTCTCGACCTCGGTCAGCATCTCGTCGTTGAGGAGATCGCGTGCCACACGGTAGGTCCGGAGAAGTGTGCCCGCACTATCAAAAACAACGGCTACCGGCATGTATTCTCACGTCAATAAGTCTATGTAGTCTCTGGTCGTCTCTTCAATGAGGACCTATGTTACTGAGTGAGACGGCAGCAAGCATAAAGAATATGGAAATTCGAGGCGCCGGCAGGATCGCCCGGGCAGCGGTGGAGGCGCTGGCCGATTACGCCCGGAACCTCGATGTAGCTGACCCGGGGACGTTTAAGGGCAAGATGCAGAGGGCGGCCGATACCCTCACAGCGACCCGGCCGACGGCCGTTTCGCTCCCGAACGCGGTCCGCTACGTGATGCGGGCTCTGGACTCGTTTGAGTCCGTGGATGCCGGGCGGGACGCGGTTCTTGCCCGGGCTGCGGAGTTCGTCGACCACTCGGAGCACGCCATCGAGCGGATAGCCGAGATCGGGGCACGCCACATCTCCGACGGCGACGTCCTCATGACCCACTGCAACTCGGAGGCGGCGCTCTCGTGCATCCTTGAGGCACACCGGCAGGGAAAAGAGATCGAGGTCTACGCAACGGAAGTCCGGCCGCGGGGCCAGGGGCTCATCACGATCAGGACCTTGAACGACGCCGGGATCAGGACGAACTACATCATCGATTCCGCCGTCCGCTACTTCATCAACGACGTCGACCTGGTCTTCGTCGGTGCCGACGCGATCGCGGTGAACGGCGCGGTGGTGAACAAGATCGGGACCGCCCAGATTGCGCACGCCGCACATGAGGCCCGGACGAACGTCATCGTGGCGGCCGAGACCTACAAGTTCGCTCCCCGGACCATCCTCGGCGAACTGATCGAGATCGAGGAGCGCGACCCCGCCGAGGTTCTGCCCCGCGAGGCAGCGGAGAAACTCCCCTTCGTCCGGGTCAGGAACCCGGCCTTCGACGTGACGCCCGCGGAGTACGTCGACCTGATCGTCACCGAGCAGGGGGCGATCCCGCCGGGGCTCGCGTTCACGGTGATACGGGACTATCTTGGGTGGAAGATCGAGGAGTTGCGGTGAAGGGGCCATCCCCTGGCAACGATCTCCGATACCCTGAACACCTCCGCAGGAAACCACACAACACATCCATGCAAACCTTCATCCAGTAAACCTGAGTATACCTCAGTATGACGAGCACCACCATCAAGATCGACGTAGAACTCAGGGACCGGCTCAACGCCCTGAAAATCCATCCCCGGGAGTCGTACAACGAGGTGATCGAGCGCCTGGTCGAGATGGCAATCGACGAAGAGCCGCTCAGCGAAGAGACGATCCAGAGAATCGAGGAATCGCTTGAGGATCTCAGGGCTGGAAGAGTCTACACCTTAGAGGAGGTCATGGCGGAGCTGAAGGAGGAATGACCTGCCGTGTGGTCATCACAGCAGCGGCCCGTCATGATCTCAGGAGCATTCCACGCCCCGTGGCAGTCAAGATAGGCGAAGAAATCGCATCGCTCGCCGGCGAGACCAACCCGAAAAAGTATCTCAAACGATTGAAGGGAACGAGCAACCCCCCGTTCCACTCGCTCCGGATCGGGGACTATCGGGCGATTCTCTCGATCATAGGTGATCTCCTGGTGATCCATGTCATCGCAGTCGGGCATCGGAGCAAGGTTCACCGGAGGTTCTGAGCGAGGGGTATCTGCGGGAGGCCGGCGGGCTGCCCCGGTCACACCTATCAGGGGCCCGCCGGGGCAGGGTAAGCCAGGGTGGCCGGATGATAACCAGCACCCGCACCAGATCGGTCAAGCGGATGCGCCCGAAGATGAGGTCTTCGTTCGACCGAAGGAGGAATTTTATGCCTCCGTGCGAGTCTCAGGGATATACGACGGGTACGTCTTGTAGACGGAGTAGACCATGCATGACTCGTTGACCTGGACGACGATCATCGGGGCGGTCATGCGGTCGTTGGGGTCCGGGTCCCCGAGGCGAAAGAGAACCTGGGTGTAGTTCACATTCCTCTCAGGATAGGAGCCCTTTGAAAATGCGATCGTATCGATGCTCTTGTTGCCCAGCAGCCCGACGACCTCCGGGTCATGGAGCGCCACGGTCAATGCGTCGCGCGACGTGATCCTCTCCGGGCATGCAGCCCCTGCCGTGGCGGGCTCGCCCTGTGCTGCAAGGAGATAGCCAACCCCGACTCCAACGATGAAAGCCAGGATTACGAGACCGACGGTCAACGATTTTACACGATTCATAACCTGATACACCTTTGATTAGCATGCCGCGGGAGCCAAAACACGATGGCATCGAGCGCCCCGGCCCCCGCGGGATACTGCATGGGGTATCCCCGATGGAGAGTCCGTTGTCCATCTTTATACCGTTTCTGTGTCGATCATCGAAACATCGGGGCAGTCGAAGGCTTCAGATCGGAAAGGGGGGCCTGCCGGCAGCGGAGCCCGGTTCTCCTGCATCCTCTCCGGATGCCAACTATAGACAGAGTGCGCGCATCCGCCCGCTGCACGTGTGTACCCTGGGACCGCTTCTATCGTCATCGGAGATCCATCCGCATGAATCGAGCGTATGCCGCTCCGAAGAAGACCGCCGGAAACGCAAGCATGGCGACGATCGGCTGCCAGACGAGAGCAATCAGGCCGGGAAGATCGGGGAGCGGGACCTCTGTCCGCAAGGCGAAGGGATCGGGGATGACCCACATCGAGACCCATGGGGAGGTGATCGCCACCGAGAGTTCCAGGTAATTCCTTTGCGGCGAGAGCAGATTGACGGTCATTGCGATACGGCTCCGGTGCTCTTCGAAGGATCGCAGCTCTTCCCGGTATTGCAGCCACACCTCTTCGGTGAAGTGCGGGTCGCTCGTATTCACCGCAACCGGAGGCGTTCCGGCAGTCGCACTGGTAAGGATGCCACCGGCCATCGGTACGATGGAGGAGAAAACGAAGATAGCGACCAGAGACCAGACAAGAGCGCTCCCACTCTCGGCAACGACCGACGAGGCGAAGAGAGCGACCGAGAAGAACGTGAAGAGGTACACCAGCGAAACGAACCAGAAGACCAGGATCGCACCGAGTTCGGCAGGCGAAGGGACGATTGCAGAGAGCAGGAGCAGGGCGAGCGCGATGAGAACCGCGATGCTCATCGCCAGCGCCAGGGCGGCGAATCCCCCGATCGCTTTCCCGGTGATGATCTCGTCCCGAAAGACCGGGCGGGAGAGGAGGGTTTTGAGCGAGCCCGACCAGCGTTCCCGTGTGACCAGGTCGAACCCGATCGCGATTGCGAGCAGCGGGCCGTAGTCCCTGACCTGCGAGGAGAGGGTGCTGAAGACGTCAAGGATGGAGGGCTTCACCGGCGGCACCCAGCCGGCCGTAGCGCCCGAGTATGCCGCAAGCTTCGCGCTGTATGTCTCGACGCCCTCAAAGAGGGAGACGGAGCAGAAGATCAGGAAGATGATAAGGACAAGGATGAACCGCCGGCTCGATAGGTGGTCGGCAAACTCTTTCCCTGCCACGAAGAGCAGGCGGTGCGGGCCGGATACCCGGTCTGTCGTCCCGTCGTGTTCCACCGGACTACCTCCTCAGGTTGTTATATGCAGCTATAATATGCAGCACTAAGAACCTCCCCCGAATGTGCGTCGATCCATAACGTGGCCGTTCGCGGCGGATCCTGCGACCGGTACCACTCGTCATCGAATTCGACGCGCCAGGCAAGAGGCACCGTAACCGGGTCTTGTGACCGGCGGTGCTGTGCAGCCAGATCGTACCACAACAACCCGGTCGATCGGACGGCGATGTCGCCGGGGTCAGTGCCGCACGTGGCATTGAGATACGCCAGAACCCGGTCTTGCGCCGCGTCCTTGGTGATCGAAGGGGCCGGATCGGTCATGGTGTCGTTGTCCGATACTCTCCAGGCTTTATGATAGGAAACAACGCGGCCGTCGATCGAATCGATATCAAGGACGATTCCGTCATACAGGCAGAGAACGCCGTCGATCGAGCGCCGATACGCGAAATGATACGGTCCGGTCCGGTTCCCGAGCGGCGTATCCAGCGTCGAGAGTACAGCGGCGATTTTCACGACATCCAAACCCTCGTTTCGGTCCCGGAGATATGTTTCGGCAATCCCTTCCGCCTCGTCGATCGTGATCGCGGGATCGGCGGACCGATAATAGTCGCGGCCATCCAGGAAGTACACCATCTCCCCGTCGGCGGCATCGATCCATACACTGATATCGCCTTCCAGGTCGGGGTCGTCTTCCGCTTTCACCCGGAACCGCCAGACGTCGCCATAGGTCTGCACATCGTACGGCTCGGCAACCACCCGTTTGATCCGAATTCCGGGCATCTCCCGCTCCAGTGCGGCCACGGCAAGCGAACGCGCTTCTTCCTCACCGAGCAAGCCGCCTGACGACGGTTGGGCCGGTGTCGCCCCGGGTGACGCTGTCGCTTCCGGCGACGTCGGTGCAGCCGATCCGTTTTCATCCGCATTCGTCCCGGTACACCCCGCCGATGCTGCCGCACAGGCCAGGAGGAGAAGCACCGTCACGAGGGTGCAACTGGTTTTGTTGAGAGTCATGTTACTCATGCACTTTTCCTAATCGAGGCGTCGACGTTCTCTCATATACCTTTTCTGTGACAAACACCGATTTATCCGGGCATTCGAAGGCTCTCGGCCCAGGGAAAGAACGAGCTCATCTGTCATCGGAGCGCGCTGCTTCGACATCCAAGCCGGGTAACCGGCTGCAGGCAGAGTGCGCGTACCCGGTCGCCTGCAGCCGGAGTAGTAGATGAAAGTTTGCCAGCGCGTGCAGAAAGTCCAACAAGCCCCGGAGGTCACAGAACCCGGCGGTTTGCCGGGTTCCTGGGAAGCCCGCGGATCGAGATCATCGGAGGTCGATTCGGAGGAACCTGGCATAGGCAAAACCGAGGAAAAGAACAGGGATGAGCAGGAGGGCGACGATACTGGTCCAGAGGTAGCCGAGGATCACACCGAACTCCGGCTCCGCGTCGGCCGGGTAGTAGAAGGAGTCGTCGGCAGGGCCGTGCGTGATCAGGTAGAAGTTGGGTTTGGTGACCGCTTGCGTGATCTCCTTGTAATTCCACTCCGGTGAGAAGAGGTTTGCCACCTGGACGATACTCGCTCGCAGGGTGAAGTGCTGATCGAATTCTTCCTGGTAGGCATACCAGAGATCCAGGTCTTTCTCGTCGACGATCTGCGGCGCTTCCGGAGTCTTCCCGACGACCAGATCGGCGACGGCCGCTCCGGCGGCCGGAACGACGAGCGAGAGGATGAAGAAGGCCGAGAGGGAGAAGAGGAGTGCTTCCCCGCTCCGGCGGGAGACGGCCGACATCGCAAGCCCGATCCCGAAGCAGCCGAACAGGTAAAGGAACGTGACCGCCCCAAAGACGAGGATCAGCCAGAACTCCCAGAGGAGCGGCAGGTGGCCGGCCATGAGGAGGAGGGCGAGGGTGATCGTGAGGGCAAGGCCGGTCGCAAGCGCAAGGATCATCGCGCCGCCGAGGACCTTGCCGGTGATGATCTCGTCCCGGAAGACCGGCCGGGCGAGGAGCACCTTTAAGGATCCTTCCTCCCGCTCACCGGAGATGAGGTCGAACCCCATGGCGATCCCGAGCACTGCACCAAGGATCGAGACAGTCTCTCCCATCCGCATGAAGACGTAGAGGATCGTCGGCCGGATACTCCAGTGAGGCGAGAAATCGGCTCCCAGCCTCAAAGCCTTCGTGTAGATCTCAAGATTCGAGGCGTAATTCTGAAGTCCCAGCATCGCCCCGACAAACGCGATGGCGAGGAAGATGCCCAAGATGAGGAGGAACTTTCTGCCCCGCAGGGCATCGGCAAACTCCTTCCCGGCGATGGTGAAGATGCGCCCGACTTCCATGCTCCCTCCTCAGGCAGCCCCGGGGCGGCGGTAGTAGTCGCAGGAAAGGACTTCCCCGGTCCGGGCGTCGACGAAGACAGCGGCGGTGAGCAGCGTTCCCAGCGACCGGTAGTAGTCGTCGTCGAACGAGACCTTCCACGCGAGCGGGACCTCACCCGTCGCCGGGGCGGAGTTGTCGGCCCAGACGAGCGTCGCGGAGCGGAAGGTAAGTCCGGAAAGCTCCCCGTACGTGTCCTGGATGTAGCCCCTGGCACTCTCCTCCGCCTCCTCTGCGGTGATCGCGGGTTCGGTATCGGCCGTACACCGCGCCGCGTCGAGGTCCCAGAACCGATCGTAACGGCGGATCTCGCCGGTGACCGCGTCAACGTCAATCCAACAGCCATTCCAGGCACAGGGGATACCCCTGATGGAGCGATGGAGGGCGACACCGTAGTACCCGGCCACCGTTTCGCCGGTTCGCTCGTTTTTGTGGGGGGTGTAGTACTTTCCGACCGCGGCCGCGAGGTCGGCAGTCTCGCCCCGGTCGGCGAGGAACTCCTCCGCGATCCCGTACGTTTCCTCCATCGTGAGGACTGGCTCGGCCGGTCGGCCTGCCAGGGCCGGAACGTGGACGACAAAGCCGGTTATCTCTCCGGTCCGGGCATCGACCCGGACCTGGGCCTGCCGGGTGGCGTTGGAGTCGGAGACGTCGAAGAGGCCGCGTTCGAGCCGGACCCTCGCGGTCTCCGCCCGGACGATATCAGGGAGGGCGGCAGCGGCGATCGTCTTTGCTTCCGCCTCGGTGATGCCGTCACCGGTCGGCGTCGTCCCGGGGGTGGGGGAGAGCGGCGGTTCCGGCGGCAGAGGGTCGGCGGCGGTCACGGAAAACCAGACACCAGCGACGATGAGAACCCCCGTTATGCAGAGAATGAGAAGAATGCCTGTGAGTTTGTTTGTCATGGTAGAACTCCTGAGCTGCGGAATGGCCTGAGAAAAAAGGGGAGATTGGCCGTCTCTTTCATAAGCATGCTCCCTCATGGCCAGGTGATTGTGGGAGAGTTATGTAATACGTCGTGAGACGGCCCTGCACTCCATGCCCGGGTGTGGGTATAATAACTTCCGGCAGGTGGTTGCACTTCAAGATTATCCTGCGCTTCGATGTAATCAAGGTTAGCGCCCGAGTAAGCGGTGTAGCCCAGATCCTGATCAGTGGCCCGGTCACGGAGAGAGACCTTGATGTTTAGGCGCTCTGCCGGATAACTGCACCACGCCCATCCACCATATCGGATCCAGTTTGTCTCCTTGGTGAGCCATCCATAACAGTCCAGGAAATCATCGCCTCTCCTGTCAACCTGATTCAGGGTAGTTGTATCAGCAGTGCCATCCCGTGCGTTCTCCGAAGTCGTTGCACTCACCGCCGGCACGAAGATCGCGCCGACGACCAGCAGCGCCACGATGAGGGCGCTGATTCCGGAAAGAGATTTCGTTTTCATGGTTCCATTCCTCCTTTGTGCATACCCGGGAGGACCACGGAACCGTAACGGCTATCTCTTTCGAGCGCTAACAGCCCTATTGCCCTCTGGGCACGCTTTTGGGAGCCGGGATACGATGGCGATCGGGGTTCCCGGCCCCCGGCGGGACACCGCATGCGGTATCCACGCTGTTTTGTCAGGAAGTAAGGTGGGATATAGTTTACGGCCACAAAAGCTTCGTATCGCGCGACACGGAGCTGCAATGGCCGTAAAAGGTATATAGATGCCTTAGAAATTCCTCTTCGATCGTCTATGAACTTCTGCAAAACCGCAATGGTTATCATGATCGTCGCCGCGCTGCTGGTCCCGGCCGTGGCGGCGCAGGAGACGGAGAATCACGGCTACGTCGTAACCCCGGCCGGGGACACGATATCCAAAGAAAACCCGCTGTTTGCACCGATGACCGCTGGCAGCATCGCACAGGGCGAGACGAACTGGTACTCGACCTACGTTCCCGCAGGCAAAACCGAGCTCATCGTCGACCTGAACTGGGGCGACTCGTCCGACTCACTTCGGCTGACAGTTCACGCGCCGGACTCCGTTCTCGGGCCGTATTACGACGCGTACGACGGCGTGAACGGGAGGATCTACCTGCGCATAAAGGATTCCGCCGGCCTGAGTCCCGGAACGTGGTGGTTCGAGATCTACGGAGATAAGGTGACCGGGATCGAGGATTACACAATAGTAACATCCTAGCGGCGAAGATCGAAACATTGAACGTCTCTTCCGGCGATCATCCAGCATGGTGCAGTGGAGCCGGATCTCTTCCATTCTCCTCGTTGCCGTGACCCTCGCGGCCCTTGTACTCCCGGGCACGGCAACCGCCGGTTACGTGGTCGAGCCGATGACGGAGGAGTACACCGGCGAGTGGCGCGACCCGGAGGAGATCACGTTCTGGGACCTGCCTCCCCGGGTGATGATCCTCTACTTCCTGCTCATGGCCCTGCCCGGGCTCCCTTATATGGGCGAACTCTTCTACGTGCTCAGCCTCCTCGTGTCGCTCGGGTTCCGGCGGATAACAAAGCGCACCGTCCTCGACGACGACTTCCGGAGCGACCTTTACCGGCAGATCGTCGCCAACCCGGGTGCCGGTGCCGGGGAACTCAGTGAGTTGACGGGTGCATCGCGAGGGCGGCTCCGATACCACCTCGATCTGCTCATCCGGGAAGGCAAGGTGGCCGCCGTGGACCACCGGAACCGCACCGGGCACTTCGCCCGGAACCAGGGGTATACTGACTTAGAACAGCGCATTCTCATCAGCCTGCAGGAAGAACCCTCCCGGATGATACTCACGCATCTCCTCGAAGCCCCGGACACAACCCGGAGTGATGTCGCAGAACGGCTCGGGCTCTCCGGCCCTACGATCTCCCGGCACATGCAGGAGTTCGAGGCAGAAGGGATCGTCACCGCAGAGAGGGACGGGCGGTTTGTCCGCTACAGGCTCTTCGGGGGCGCACGGGAATTTCTCAACCGGTATACGGGAGACCTCCCCGTTTCCAGGCATCCCGGCACGGGGAGTTATCCTGCCGCAAAGGGCCACGAGGTCCTATCAGGTTAGGTCCCGGCGACAAGGTGTTTGCCCTCCGTCGTTTGGCGCCTCCCCGGCTCCCAGACTGTAGGGGTTACGTTCGGATATGGAGTCGCTCTCGCGGACCCGACGCGTAGATGCGTGTCGCCGGGATCACTTGCAGCCGAAACCCGAGTCTCGATCGGGAGCCACAGCGCTCAGCGCACGGCTCGGTCGGGATCGTGCGCTGCTGCCAAGCAGGATGTCGTCCGGAACCCTTCCCTACCGGGCAGGCACGACCCCAAAGCACCGAGTCTCCCCTGCCATGCAGGTTCCCTTATCGGCCGGTGCAACGCAGGCCCCGGCCGGCTGCGGCATGCTTTGGGGCAAAATGGATTGAAACGCCTCGACGTGTAGCTGATTGGGCCGGAAAAGGGATATAGAGGGACGTTGAGTTCTCAATCGTAGGTGCCGCAGGCAGCGCCTGCACCAGTGCGGAGGTTCACCCGGCCAGTAGCGAATCGGATGGGTGAACGTCCCGCGCGCCCGGAGGCAAAGGGAATGTGTGCGCTTCCCGTACTTGAAGGTATGCCTCTCCTGCCTCCGGGAGTTATCGGAGGAAAATGAAATGAATGGAAAGATTGGAATGCGGGCACTTTCTGGGCTCCTCGCCGTGTTTCTGGTGAGTATGGTTGTGGCGCCTGCGGTGAGCGCAACGTCGATAAACACCGGAAACAGTGATGTTTCGTCAGTTTACAGAGTTACAGATTTCACAAATCCGATAACTCTGAGTGACTTGAAAGAGATGAGGGAGAGCGTGATCGACAACTCCCAACAGAGGACCGAAAGTCATGCGCCACTCGTATTGGCCGATCCAGTTGTGCCCGAAGGCGCCGAAATCGTGGCCTATGGTTTCACTCTTGACGCTCGTGGAGTCCCTGTTCAGTACGTCGGGCTTGCAGGTGATGAGGAATCTGTTTCCATCATCCAGAAGAAAGCACAGGAATGGTATGACTCAAATATTGTCAATCCACAACTTGCGGTTGCTGAGCAAGCAGGAGCACTGGCTAGTGCTGAGTGGGTAACAATTGGTCTCATGACCGGTGACTACTATCTGAGCCCGTATGGTGGTGTGACGGACAATTATGAACTTCAACAGTTGTCAAACGATGGAGACAGTACGAAAGATTGGTTTGCGATCAAACAGATTTTTGCCATGGAGCCAGGTTGTCAGGCTTTTGAGATGATCTCATGGAAGAATAGAATGGGGACTATGCTACACGATTGGTCTGCAGGAACATTCGGTAGCCCCGAACAGTATGAGTGGGATCCTCTTGGAACCAAAACGGGAGCACAAACAATCGGGGTATCCATAACGGGGGGCACCGGAGGCGCTTCAGCAACATGGAGCTGGAGTTACGATCAACCCGAAGTGACGACGTACGACCGGAGCAGCACCGGCACCGAGAAAGCAAAGTGGGAGATGTTCTTCAACAGCGATGATGCGAAAGAAACGACTGGGGGTATGAAACCAGGGAGCGTCGGTTCAGTGAGTCAGCACAGCAGTGGCACGTACAGGATCTTGAATCTTCAGGCCGACGGGCAATTCTACAATGGAGTGACCACTTACCATACATTAAGCCATACTTGGAACATTAATTTCCAGTATTGATGGTTGAGTAGGTGAAACATATCTTTTTTAATATGCTGTGAGTGTGAAGATGATCGAAGGCCCATCACAAAATAAGCAGAAAAAAATCATCGCTCTGGCGATCTGCATTGTGTTCGCTGCCGCCGGGATTCTATCCATATCCGTGCTCATTTATGACCCCGGACCCCCCGCAGTCTCTCTTCCGCAGAATATCTATGGCACCCCGCTCTCGGGGATGTGGGCGATCATAGAGGAGTGGACCGGCATCGAGAACACAACAGCGGTCCTTGGAGACCTGACGCTCGTAGCCACAGATGACGGATCGATCAAATCGTTGCATATGAGCTTCTACGGAGACAATGAAGATCTCCATCAATTCTACCGGATTAGAGTCAGCCCTATGAGCATCATGACCTGGGATTCCTGGACTGTCGATAGAGTACCAGTAGGGGAGCACCCGCTCGTCCTCCTCTCTGAGATCGAACGGATCCCTTACCGGAAACTGACCGGCGAGAACACGGGGCTGATCATCGAGGTCGATGCACAGTATGGAGATCTGGCATATGAAGCATGGTACAGAAGCCTCTTTGCCCTGCACCGGGGTGAGGTCGTTCCCCTGGAGAGGGTGGCGTTCTCTACAAATGACCCCTGGTATGACATTGCCGTCTTTAATAGAACGAGTGACGGTTCTACCGGTATATCAGGAGGGCCTGCCCCCGGAGAGAGTAGCCACTGCTGCACGCTGTTCACGCTTCGTGACCTTGGCAAGGCTGAGACGGTGGAATACCGGGATGCGGAGTCCTTGTTGCATGCCTGATGACCGAACCGCGGTGACGGGTATTTTCCACCAATACCAGGTGTGCAGAGGGAACCAGGTGCTCTTCCGTTAACAACATGAGGATGCATAGTCATGAGTAAATTTTCAGTCCCGATACTGCTTTTCGCCCTTGTGCTCAGCCTCTCCGCAGGACTGTGCCTCTCCGAAGGCCTGCGGGATCAGGGGCCGGCAGCGTCCGCCGCGAAACTTCAGTCCTCCCAACCGGCTCTCACCAACCTGAAGATTGTCGAGCACCTCAAAGCCGGCCTGAACAGGCAGGAGCCCGTCACCATCACGCTCGGAGGGCTTCCGTCATCGAAGAGCGGAAAGAGCGTACCGCTTTCGAGTTTCACCGCCGCCACGAAAGATCTGATACGGGAACGCTACCTCTACCCCAACGGGTCTCTCATCAGTTTCGGCCACGATATCGATGGGTATCTCCGGGTGAGCATCTGGAACGGCCCGCCCCCGCCGGAGAATGTCTCCTCGATAGAAGCGGTGTATGCGATGCTGAACGAACGGGCAAAAGAGATGGGGATCGAGGATATCCCCGTGAAGTTCACGGTATTCACCTCTCCGCCGGAACTGGTCCTTGGCCCTCAGATGGATATCACATGGTGGATGCGTCTCTGCGGTGCAACGTGAGGTCATGATCCCGATACCTCAAGCCTATTTTTCCTAAAGAGAGTTTCGAGCTGGTGTTTGTCCCATAAACGATTTACCTCGGAACATGGAGATGAACAATTGTGAGTGCCACATGCACATCGGGACGATAAAGAGGCGAGCGTGAAACCCGCTACACAATGGACGATCGGCATCCTGGTGGCCGTGCTCTGCCTCCTGATGGTCCTTGCGGCAGGGTGCCTTGTGCCGGAGTACGGGGTGGGCCGTGATATCATGGTCTTCAAGGTCGACGCAGACGGGACGGAGCAGTGGCAGATGGTCATCGATACCGGAGGCGACGATACCGGAGCGTACATGATCCAGATGGCAGACGGCGGGTACCTTATCGGGGGAGAGGTCCGGCCCTGGCGCGGGGATCAGTCCTACGGGGTCTTCAAACTCGACGGCAACGGTCCCGTCGCCTGGAACACCACCGGCAGAGGCCCTCCGGTCTCTTCCGTCGCCGAGACGGCCGGGGGCACCGTCGTAGCGGTGGGTGAGTCTGGGGTTCTGCTCTTCGATCCTGCGGGGAACATACTGGATAGCGACGTCGAGGTCGATGGCATCCTGCAGTCGGTCGTCGGGACCGCCGATGGCGGGGTTGCCATCGCCGGGACCACCGGAGAAGACCTCCTGGTGCTCAAATGGGATCGAAACCTGACGGAAGAGTGGCAAAAGACCTATGGGACCGGCAACCGGGACAGCGCGAGGGTCATCATTCAGACTTCGGACAGCGGGTACCTGGTGGGCGGTACAACCTATCTTCCGAACCGAAACGGCTCCGACGTGTGGCTGCTTCGACTGAATGCCGCAGGCGATATGCTCTGGGAGGCAGCGCTCGGCAGTCCGTCGCAGTACAACCATGTAATCTTCATGAGCGAAGCGCCGGGAGGCGAGTGCACCGTTATCTACAACAACGTAACGCTGGAGGAGATCGTGTTCGACCGGGAAGGGAACGTGATCGGAGAGAAGACGCTCAACGTATCGGCGCCGATCATCAAAACGGCCGATGGAGGGTACGTATCCGGTACCGTTACGTACCATCCCGCATCCCGGTTCCTGATCCTCCCCGATCAGGTAGGCGTTCCTCACATCATGAAACTCAACGCTGATGGACTCCCGGAGTGGGACACCGAACTGAATGCCACGTTTGAACTGATCGGCAACGCGGTCTCGGTTGTCCAGACCGCCGACGGCGGGTACGCCCTCCTGGTAAACCGGCATAACTACCCAAAGGAGCCCCGGTGACTGCAAAAAGGCAGGGACCCATCCCATTGGTCCCGCCCATACTATCGGGCAGGAACAACACGAACGCCGATCGCTTCCTGAAACACCGCTCCATGCCGGACCGTATCCGAAGATCCCCCATCCGGGCAACACGATTTATCACCCGCCGCTCCCAACCTACACTAAAGAGGCAACACCATGGAGATCGCGTTCACCAAACTGCAGGGAAACGGCAACGACTTTATCCTGATCGACGAGCACAGCGGCGAGGTCATCCCCGAGGAGATGAAGGGAGGATTCGCGGCAATCTACTGCGACCGCAGGTTCGGCATCGGCGCCGACGGCGTCCTCTTCCTCCAGGCATCGGAAGAAGCGGACGTCAGGATGCGGCTCTTGCAGCCCGACGAGAGCGAGGCCGCGATGTGCGGAAACGGCATCCGGTGCCTCGCGAAGTACGCCTACGATGCCGGCTACGTCAAAGAGTCCTGCTCGGTCGAGACCGGGGCCGGGATAATCCCGGTGACGATGGGCTACGTAGAGGACGAGTTCACCGCGACGATCACGATGCCGACGCCGGCCTTCGAGCGGAGCGCCATCCCGGCCGTCGGAGACGGCGAATACAAAGAGGAGATCCAGAACTTCACCGTCTACGCCGCAAACACCGGCGTCCCCCACGCGGTCGTCTTCGTAAAAGAGATCGGCGCCGTCGATATCACGGCCGTCGGCCCGGTGATCCGGAACCACCCCACCTTCGTCGAGGGCGCAAACGTCAACTTCGTCGAAGAGGCCGGCGACGGCTCGCTCCGGATCCGGACGTTCGAGCGCGGCGTCGAGGGCGAGACCGAGAGCTGCGGGACAGGCGCCACGGCGTCCGCCGCAGTCGCCCATCACCTCGGAAAGGCCGGCGAGACGGTGCGGGTGGAGACCAGAGGCGGCCCGCTCGTCATCAGGTTCGGCGAGACCGTCACGATGGAAGGCCCCGCCGAGACGGTCTTTGTGGGCGTTATACCGTTCTGATCCCGTCTTCGGTGATCACAAAATCGAACGAGAGCCCTTCCGGCCGGGACCGGTGCTTCCGAAGCATCGCCCGCCGGGAACCGTCCCTCTTTTCGAGCCTCACGATGGCCTTCGAGATATGCTCAAGGGCCGTCCCCCCGAGGCCGGCGACCCGGTCCCGCTCCACGTCCATGTAGATCTGGTTCGTGATCAGGACCGGGATATCGTGCTTCTTCGCAAGCCCGAGGAGTTTGATCATGTGGCGCAGGAGTTTCCGGAGAGCCTCCCTCCCGAGGTCGAGCTCGGTCCGGTAGAGGGCCGTCGCCGAGTCCATCACGATGAGGTCGACGGGTGCGTGGCCGTCTCTCCTGAGCAGCCCCTCCGCATCGGCGATCATCGCCCCCTGCTGGGTGAAGTCGAGCGGCTCGAAGAGGTAGAGCCGGTCCGCGAACGCCCCGGCATCCCCCCCGGCGACCTGCGCAAACCGCTCGACCGAGAACCCCTCGGTATCGATGTAGACGACCGAATTCCCGGCCCGGAGAGTGGCCACCGTGGCCATCAGGCAGAGGGTGCTCTTCCCGCTCGCGGGTTCGCCGTAGATCTGGGTGATGGCACGCCGCTCAAGCCCGCCGCCCAGCAGGTCGTCGAGGGGCCGGCACCCCGTGCTGACACGGTCGGATTTCATGGCTCAAGCACACCCCGTTCGATGAAGAGCCGGCGGGCAGCCGCTTCGACCGCCCCGGTGACCTCCCGGAGCGGGACACCGAGGTCCCGGGCAGAGGCCGCCGCCTGCTCATACTCCGCCTTGAAGGAGGTGATCTTGCCCTCACACCAGCCGCACTTGACGTCCACGGCGAGTTCCCGGCCGCGGAGGGTGACCGTGACCCTCTCGATTGTCCGCTTTGCGACGGAGCGGTGGACCATCGGTATGCAGCGTATCCCGAGCGTCCCGAGTTCCGCGGCCATCACACCCACAAGATGGTCGGTCGCGTCGGGGCGGCAGACCACCCGGACGAGGTGCCCGCTCCGCCCTTTCTTCATCACAACCGGAATGGCGCTTGCATCCCGCGCCCCCTCCTCCATAAGGCGGCCGATCGTGTAGGCGAGGGCCTCCCCGGTGACGTCGTCGACGTTCGTCTCCAGGATATCGACCCGGTCGCCGGCGGCGTGCTCCTCTGTTGCAAGGAGCATCGAGCGGAGGACGTTCGGTTTTCCGGGGGGGTTCCTGCTCCCCGCCCCGTAGCCGACCGCCCGGATTGCCGCCGGACCGAGGTCTTCGGGCCGGACCGTCGAGAACTCGGCAAGGAGAGCAGCCCCCGTCGGGGTGCAGAGTTCCCGCTCCTCGTTCCCGGGGACCGTCGCGAGGTCCGATCCGGCGAGGATTGCCACGGTCGCCGGAGCCGGGATAGGGAAGGTGCCGTGAGCCCCGACGGAGAACCCCCGGCCGAGGGCGACCGGGAGAACGGCGACGTTGTCGACGCCGAGGGAGTGCAGGGCGGTGCAGGCCCCCACCACGTCGGCGATGGCGTCGTCCGCACCCACCTCGTGGAAGTGCGCTCCCTCTCCGTGAATGCTCTCCTCGGCCCGGTGTATCCGGAGAAAGACCCGCCGGGCCATATCCCGTGCGGGGGCGGGGGCGTCGCTTCCGGCCACCCGGTCGAGCACCTCGTCAAGAGTGCGATGAACGACCGGGGCATGCGCTTTCACCTGGACGGCCCGGATGCCGGAGCGGTCGACCCGTTCTATTGTCGGCTCCCCGACGACGGAACGCATCGCCACCCTGATGAGACTCTCATCCGCCCCCAGATCGAGAAGAGAACCGATGATCATGTCGCCCGCGGCACCGTTGAACGGGTCGAAGAGAAGTGTATTCATGCGCCTCCAGTACTTATAAATCCCCGAAATATAAGAACTAGAGGTAATGCCCGAGATATACTTGAAGGTAGATAGCGCTTATCCGGAGGATCAGGGGGCGGGCAAGGCACGGCTTGACCCTGACACCATGCTGCAGCTTCGGCTCAGCCCGGGAGACCTTGTGGCTATCGAAGGGAAGCGTCGGACCGTGGCCAAGGTCTGGCGCGCTATGGTGAACGACTGGCACCAGGGTAAGGTCCGGATCGATAATTTTACCCGGCTCAACACCGGTGCCAGTATAGGAGACCGGGTAAAGATAAAAACGCTGGACGAGGAGGTCGAGGCAAAACGGGTCGTGCTTGCGCCTCCCGAGGACTTACCCAAGCAACTCCCCATCAACTACAGCAGCGTCGTCAACAAACTGATCGACTTTCCGATCGTCAAGAACGATTCCGTGCCGATCCAGGCGGGGCTCCCGTTCATGCAGCCCCAGCTCGTCGCGTTCAAGGCAGTGGTGGTCGAGCCGGAGAACGCCGTGATCATCACCAAGAACACGAAGATCGAGTTCTCCGAGAAACCGGCGGCCGGGTTTGAGGGCGTAAAGAGAATCAGCTACGAGGATATCGGCGGCCTCAAAGGCGAACTGCAGCGGGTTCGCGAGACGATCGAGCTCCCCATGCGGCATCCCGAGATCTTTCGGAAACTCGGGATCGAGCCGCCGAAGGGCGTCCTCCTCTACGGCCCTCCGGGGACCGGAAAGACCCTGATCGCAAAGGCGGTCGCGAGCGAGAGCGGAGCACACTTCATATCGATCGCGGGGCCGGAGGTGATCTCGAAGTACTACGGCGAGAGCGAGCAGCGGCTCCGCGAGGTCTTTGAGGATGCCCGGCAGCATGCTCCCGCCATCATCTTCATCGACGAACTCGACTCGATCGCACCCCGGCGTGAAGAGGTGACCGGGGAGGTCGAGCGGCGTGTTGTGGCCCAGCTCCTCACCATGATGGACGGCCTGGAGGAGCGGGGGCAGGTCGTGGTGATCGGGGCCACGAACCGGCTCGACGCCATCGACCCGGCCCTCCGCCGTCCCGGACGGTTCGACCGGGAGATCGAGATCGGGGTCCCGTCGGAGGACGACCGGACCCAGGTGCTGCATATCCACACCCGTGGTATGCCGCTTGCGGACGATGTGGCGATCACATCGATCGCCCAGCAGACTCATGGGTTCGTCGGGGCGGACCTCGCCGCTCTTGCCCGTGAGGCGGCGATCAAGGCGCTCCGGCGCTACCTGCCCGAGATCGACCTCGAGGCCGAGGAGATCCCGCCCGAGATCCTCGAGAAGATGGAGGTGCAGGGCAGGGACTTCCGCGACGCCCTCCGCGACGTGGGCCCGAGCGCGATGCGGGAGATCCTCCTTGAGGTGCCCCACACCGCCTGGGAGGACGTAGGCGGCCTTGAAGAGGCAAAGCAGGATATCCGCGAGGCGGTGGAGTACCCGCTCACCCAGCGTGAGCGGTTCGAGGACCTCGGTATCGAGCCGCCGAAGGGCGTCCTCCTCTACGGGCCGCCGGGGACCGGAAAGACCCTCATCGCGAAGGCGGTCGCAAGCGAGAGCGGTGCGAACTTCGTGCCGGTCAAGGGACCCCAGCTCCTCTCGAAGTGGGTCGGGGAGAGCGAGCGTGCTGTCCGCGAGGTCTTCAAGAAGGCCCGGCAGGTTGCGCCGTCCATCATCTTCTTCGACGAACTGGACGCTCTCGCCGCCGCCCGCGGGGGCGGCACCGAGTCGCACGTCATCGAGAGCGTCTTAAACCAGATCCTGACCGAGATCGACGGTCTTGAGGAACTCCGGGGCGTCGTGGTGATGGGAGCGACCAACCGGCCGGATATGGTCGACCCGGCGCTTCTGCGGCCCGGACGGTTCGACCGGCTCGTCTACATCGGCGAGCCCGGGCGGGAGGACCGGGAGAAGGTTCTCTCCATCCACACCCGCTACATGCCGATCGAGGGCTCCGTGGTGGAAGACCTCGTGGAGATGACGGAAGGGCTCTCGGAGAACGAGATCGAGGACCTGATCCTGGCGGTCGGGAGCAACCACCGGGTGAGCGTCGAGGATGTCAGGACCCGGCGGACCGAGATTGCGGCGAGCGACGGCGAGGGACTCTCCCGCCACATGAGGAGGAAGAAACTCGTCGATCTCCTCGCCCAGCAGAAGGTGACCCTCGACGACCCCGCACGGGACCGGCTTGTCCGGAAGATTGCGGCCGACACCGAGGGTTTCGTCGGCTCGGATCTCGAGGCGCTCGGCCGGGAGGCGGCCATGCTTGCCATGCGGGAGGGGGCCGCCCTCGTGAACCAGTCGCATTTCGAGCGGGCGCGGGAGAAGGTGCACGCGACGATGAACGAGCGGCTGCGGCAGTATTACCAGAAGATCCAGCAGCATTTCAAGGGCGGGCTGCCGAAAGAGACGCAGCCGCTTGAATATCAGTGAGCGGGTCGCCGGGGGAGACCCCCGGAAGACTTTTTTTATACGGCTGTTCGGCCTCATCCAGGACAACTCCTACCGGCCCCTGTGTTTTGATGGGATCTACACGATGAGCAGCGCTCGCGCTCCATCAGTTACTGCAAACGCCCCTGCGGATGAGCTGGTCGGTGATTGAACCTACTGCCACCAGGTGTCTCAAAGGTTATGAATTCCTCGACCGAGTCTGGTCAAGATGCAGTAAGCCCGCCCAAGTCGGTCAATCTCGATCCACGTGCCTACTTGAGGCACGACCCCGGCGGGCAGGGTTCGCGGCCTGGGTTGTGGATTTCAATCCACGTGCCTACGTGAGGCACGACATGGTACAGGACCCGGGTCCCGCCGCTTCGGCATTTCAATCCACGTGCCTGCGTGAGGCACGACGATAGGTCCGGGCGATCGCGGGGTTGTCGTTGACATTTCAATCCACGTGCCTGCGTGAGGCACGACGCGAGGGAGCTCTACATACTGCCGCTCAGGGTGATTTCAATCCACGTGCCTGCGTGAGGCACGACTATCGGTCACCTCTTCGGTGCTTTCCATGTCGGCTATTTCAATCCACGTGCCTGCGTGAGGCACGACACACGTTCCTTTGGGACTTCTACGTCGGGTTCTGATTTCAATCCACGTGCCTGCGTGAGGCACGACGTGGCAACGTGGAGTACTCAGGGGAGTACACCATTTCAATCCACGTGCCTGCGTGAGGCACGACGGGCCTGGACGAGATACCAGAAGGTCAGGGAGAGATTTCAATCCACGTGCCTGCGTGAGGCACGACCGGCGGGGCAGTCCAGCGCGTCGCCATCGCGCAATTTCAATCCACGTGCCTGCGTGAGGCACGACGGGTAGGGGCTGACGTCGCCGCGCTCCCGGGCATTTCAATCCACGTGCCTGCGTGAGGCACGACGATCGTAAGCCTCGCCGCCGTACAGGGAGTTCATATTTCAATCCACGTGCCTGCGTGAGGCACGACGACATCCGCTTGTGCCAGACC
>NZ_JAJGBK010000008.1 GCF_020696975.1 Methanoculleus sp. | reverse complement strand
CAACGAGGTGTGGACGGAGAGATTCCCTGAAATGATACCGGCCTCTGTCGCGGAGACCTCAGATGGAGGCTATATCGCCGGCGCATATAACCTCTCCACAACCGTGGGGGAGGAGAGGTTCATCTACCAGGGCACCTCGTTCCTGATCCGGACCGACGCCGCCGGGAAGGAGGAGTGGCGGCAGGTCCTGCCAAACGAGAAGGTCTCGGCTGTCCGGCCGACCGCTGACGGTGGATACGTCATCATCGGCTGGCTCTGGAACCCACCCGGATCGGCGAACGATACAACGGCAGTCATCACAAAGACCGACAGTGACGGCACACCCACCTGGAACCGGACCTTCCCCGGCACATCCGCGAACGCAGGCGTCGTAACCGCTGACGGCGGCTACATCATCGGGGGAACCTCGTCACCCTTCAACAACGACGTAGGGGACGCCTTCCTCATCCGCCTCGATGCCGACGGAAACACGGTCTGGCATAAGAATTACCAGGCCCCGGTCGTCTACGATATCGAGGAGACCGATGACGGGAGGTTCTTCTACTCGAGCAACTACTGGTATGGACTCGTTGAAGGAGACGGCGAGGAGATCTGGCTCAAGAACGTGGAGGGGCTGAGCGGGTATGCCGCCGCTCTGCAACCATCCGGCGGGTATGTGGTCGCGGGCACAAACGCGAGGAACGGCGAGGGCTTCGCTCTCGGGATCGATGAGGACGGGGCGGTTCAGTGGAACACAACGTTCCCTGATTCCGGTATTTACGCGGCCAGCAGCGCCCCCAACGGTGGTTACACCCTTGCGGGCATCCGGTTCCTCTCACCCGACACCAGTGCCGCCTGGCTGGTCAACCTTGAAGGGTCGGCAGCGGCTCCCACAGGAACTCCCGCACAGGGAGCACCGGGATTCGGTGCGATCGGTGCCGGGGCTGCTCTCCTCCTCCTGCTCGCGGGAAGGAAGTGGAGAGAGTAACCCTCCATCCACACTCTTTTGCAGTTCAGAGGCCTTCTTTCCGGAAGTAAAGGTACACTCCCGCACCCAGGAAAATGAGGGCGAGGAGGCCGGAGACGAGGTTTATGTATCCGGCATCCCAGATGCTCCCGGGTTGCGGATCGGGATCGTCCATGGCCATCTGTGCCGCGCTCTCCCCGGGAGCCTCCACAAAGAGCGCATACAGGCTGAGATTCGAGACTTCAGCCACGATGCTCCGGTTCCCGGGGTGGACGGCAGTGGCGGTCACCTCCCAGGCGTCCGCCGATCGGTTGTAGCACTGCACGACGAGCCTTTTTCCGACGCTATCGTAGACGTTGTTCCACTGCTCCTCCGTGAAGTTGAATACGAGGGTCGCCGGGGATGAGATGACAGCCCCTTCCGGCCCGGCGATGCAGGCAGACCCGGCAAAGACGTATTCACCTTCCCCGGGCAGCGGGGGCACGTCACCGGGGTCGATGGATTCGAGAGTCACGGTCACAACCGGTGCACCGGAGAGATTGACCGCTCTGATCCCTCCTGCAATCGTGAGAGACACCAGGCCGTCGGACGAGGTGATCCGGACAACCTGCTCCCCGGGGCCTGCCTCCGAAGGAGCAGCGGTTGGTGTCTGCGTCGGCGTCGCAGTCGGTGGCGGCGTGCTCCAGCCGGGATTACTCCAGGAAGAGCCGCCGCCGCCACCACCCCCTCTCCCTCCGCCACCGCCACCCCCATGGCCTGACGACGTCTGGGTAGGGGCCGAGGTTTGAGTTGCGGTCACAGCAGGTGTCGCGTTCACGGTTGGGGATGCCGATGGGGTTACGTTCACGGTTGGGGATGCCGAAGGGGTTATGTTCACGGTCGGGGTCGGTGCAGGGGTCGCAGGATGGACCCGTATATGCCCGTGCCTTACCTCAGTCTCATTCTGAAAACCATTCCCTATCGTCAGGCTGACCGTATAGTTCCCGGGGCTCACGTAGGTGTGCTCCGGGTTCTGCTCCGAGGAGGTTCCGCCATCCCCGAACTTCCAGGACCAGGTATCAGGCTCACCGGTCGAGGTATCCGTGAACCTGACGGTGAGCGGCGCGGTTCCGTTCCTGGTGTCGGCCGAAAACGATGGTTCGAGCCGCTCAAAGACGGTGATGTAGCCGTGCTCCATGTGTGTCGCGCTGGCCCCCGCGTTGTCGCAGGTCAGGGAGACGTTATAGACCCCGGGATGATGATACGTGTGATACGTGTCCCGGTGCACCGATCCCTCGCCATCCCCGAAGTCCCAGAGCCAGGCTGTCGCGTAGTTCGGGGAATCGCCATAAAACATGACCGTGAGGGGCGCAGGCCCCGACAAAGGTACTCCCCGGAAGGAGATATCCGGCGGTTCCGGGGGACCTACGTGAATGAGATCGCTCTTCGTGACGGTGTCGGACCCGAACTCGTTGCTCACCGTGAGCGAGACAGTGTAGTTCCCCGGGCCCTCATAGAAATGCCACAGGTCTTGCAAAGTAGAGGTATTCCCGTCGCCGAAGTCCCATTCCCACGACTCCGGGTCGCCGGCCGATTGGTCAATGAACCGGACGATGAGCACCGCCCCTCCTTCGGTCGGGTCCGCCGAGAACGCCGCCACCGGGGTCGTTCCGCTGAAGTAGGTGAACGCGTAGATGTCCGAACTTCCATCACGGCCGTTCTGCCAGACGACCCGATCACCGCTGACGGCAGGGTAGAGTTGTTCGGTCGCGGAAGGAACGACCGGCATCTGCTTATCCTTCCCTGCGACGAGGTCGCAGATGTAAACGTTCCAGGTCCCGTCCCGCTTGTCCTCCCAGGCGATGAGGTCGCCATCAATCGCCGGGGAGACCTGTTCGGTGGGGTCGTCGGTGATCCTCTGCTCTCCGGCGGCAGGATTGTCGAGATCGAAGAGGTAGATATCGGGAGCTCCGTTCCGGTAGTCCTCCCAGACGATCCGGCTCCCCGATATCGCCGGGTAGGTCTGCCGTGCACCGTTCCCGGTGATCTGGTGTCGCTCTCCGTCCAGGATATCGTACAGCCAGATATTTCCATTCCCGGTGCTCTCCTCCCAGACGACGTACCTCTCCGAGAGCGCGGGCTTCCATTCGGTCACCGGCGAACAGGAGAGGAATGTCTCGCTGCCGGTCCCGATGTCGTAGAGGCAGATATCCGTGCTTCCGTTCCGGGCATCGTACCAGACCACATGCTCTCCGTGGACGACAGGCATCCACTGGTCAGCCGGGTCGTCGGTGAGCGCCGTCGTCACGCCACTCGATACATCAAAGAAGCAGATATCCGGACTCATGTTCCGGTTCTCCTCCCAGACGACGTAATTCCCCGAGACAGACGGGTACCTCTGTCCCGTCCCCTCGCCCGCAACCTTCTGACCTCCGCTGCCGGGGCTGCTCAAATAGTAGATCGACCCTCCGTTCCTGCCGTCCTCCCAGACGACCATATTCCCGTCAATGTCGGGGTGCTCCTGCGATCCTCCATCGATACAGATCGAAACCAGATCCCCAGGCGCCTTCTCCCCGGCCATGGCAGGCGATGCCAGCAATCCGATGGCAATGACGGTACAGACGATAGTCAGCGCATTATATTCAGCCATTCTTTTACCACCACGATGAGAACGCCCCCTTCGTCCCATACGATGGTGTCTGCGCGCACGCCGGGGAAACAGGGTTCCCTCGCGGGCGTACAAACGGAATCCTGTGAGATCCCGGAGAATCACCGGGACTTCTCAGGATAAAGGGTTCGCGGGTTGCAGGATAGAATCAACAGTATAAATATCTTAGTATAAAGGAAGGGAGGCGGAGAGAGGATACCCGATCATTACAAAAATTGTAGAATATTGTCCGCCCCGGGTGCCGGCGTAGCATAACCGGCAGCACGATCCCGCCTAAGCAACGTCCCGTGGCGCTCAGGCCGCCGCAAGTTCACGGACCTTCGCAATATTCCCGGCATCGTCCCGCCTCTCGTCGACCGGCGTCTCGCATATGAGGGGGAGGCGGCGGACGGCCGGGTGACGGAGGATATGCCGGAACCCCTCCTCCCCGATGGCCCCAAGCCCGATGTGCTCGTGCCGGTCAAGTCCGCTCCTGAGGTCACCCTTGCAGTCGTTGAGGTGAACGACCCGGAGACGGGAGAGATCAATCAGGTCGTCGATCTCCCCGAGCGTTGCATCGACCCCTTCGGCTGTCCGGAGGTCATAGCCGGCGGCGAACGCATGGCAGGTATCAAAACAGATCCCCACCAGCCCTTGCCTCTCAATCCCATCGAGGATCCGGGCGAGGTCCGCAACGCTCGACCCCACACTGTTCTTCTCCCCGGCGGTATTCTCGAGGAGCAGCATCACATCACCCTCCCCTGCATCGTCGAGTGCCCTGTTGACGGCAGCAATTACCCGCTCCTGCCCTGCCTCCGTCCCGGCGCCGCGGTGGTGCCCGAGGTGGGTCACAAGGTAGGGTATGCCAAGAAGGCCGCACCGCCGGAGTTCCGCGGTGAGCGCCGCGACCGATTTATCGTAGATCGCATCGTCGGGAGAGGCCAGGTTCGGGAGATAAGGCATGTGGTCGATGACCGGACCAAGCCCCGATACGCTCAAAGCCGTTTTGAACGCATCGGCCGGGTCCGGCCCGAGGTCCTTTGCCCTCCAGCCCCGGGGGTTCCGGGAGAAGATCTGAAACGCGTCGCACCCTCGTTCACGGGCCCGACCGACCGAGAGATCGATCGAGCCGGCGATGGAGACGTGGCATCCCACCAGCACCATAGCGTACCTCTCGACGCTGAGGCGTTTAGGCCTTCCCCCGCCCGACCTCACGGAGCACCGCCGCCCCGAACTCACGGGTGCCGGCAGTGCCGCCAAGATCGGGTGTCCGGATGCCTGCCGAAAGCACCCGGCCGACGGCCTCCCCCACGGCCGCCGCGGACGCGGGATCGCCGAGATGGGAGAGGAGCATCGCGCCGCTTTGAATGGCCGCGACGGGGTTTGCGATGTTTCGGCCCGCGATATCCGGCGCGCTTCCGTGCACGGGCTCAAAGAGGGCGTGCCGTTCCCCGACATTCGCGCTCGGGAGCATTCCGAGCCCCCCCACAAGGTAGGCGGCGGCGTCGGAGAGGATGTCCCCGAACATATTGGTCGTCACGATCACATCGTAGCGGTCGGGATGCATCAGGAGGTCGAGGCAGAGCGCGTCGATGTAACTCGTCCTGCAGGGAACGTTCGCCCGGGCGGCCTCCACGGTGCAGATATCGATGAAGAGGCAGTCCGACTTCAAGACGTTCGCCTTATTGCCGACGGTGAGGTGACGGCGGGACTTCGCGAGGTTACAGGCGTAGCGGGCAATCCGCTCGCTCCCCCACCGTGAGACGACCCGGACGGTGCAGGCCCGGTCAGGCTCCGTCCACTCGATCCCGGAGTAGAGCCCCTCGGTGTTCTCCCGCACGATGACGATGTCGACACCCTCGCCCCGGATCGGGCGGACGTTCGCGTAGAGGTCGAGAGCATGGCGGATCTGGAGGAGGACGCTCCGGTAGCCGGGGTCCGGGGGGGTGGTGACCGCCCCAAAGAGGACGGCGTCTGCGGACTGGAGATCGGCGAGCGTCTCCTCATCGCAGGCGCTCCCGGTCCGCTCCCACCGGCCGTACCCCACCTCGACGTCGAAAAACTCGAAGTCAGGGCGTACGGCCGCAATGATGTCGCGGGCGACCGGGACAACCTCGTGCCCGATGCCGTCCCCCTCAACGACCGCGACCTTCACCACGCTGCTCCCTCCAGGCGGCCGCGACCTGCCGGACCGCCACGGTGATATCCCACGACGACGCTCCCCAGTGGACCACCGCACCGAACCGGCCGTTCCAGTTCCCGATTCCGGCTCGCTCGCTCCGGCAGCACCGGGCGATGAAGGGTCCGTCTGTCACCGCCTCAAGCGGACAGATGTTCTCCATCGTAACGGCGTCGCCGTAACACTCCCTCACCAGGTCTCTTGCTGTCAGGCACCCGGCAACCCGGTCGCCCGGCCGGACCGGATCCGCGTCAAGGGTGCGGGGGAAACCGGCCGCACGACAGGGATAGACATCGGCCTCGATATCGCAGATGTCCCGGACATGATGCTCGAAGACGACCTCAAGGTCACCAAAGAGCCCGGTCTTCTCAAGATCGAGGAGTGTTGCCGAGAGGTGCGGACGGGGCGGGGTGATGTCGTAGACGTGGATCCGGAGGAACCCCGAGAGGTCCGGATCGAGGACGAACGTGGTCTGCTCACCATGACCGGTGAATACGGTGCACCGGTGCCCGGACCGCATCGCCTCCCGTACTAAGAATGTTCGATCCTGGACATTCACGCGATCCGGGTAGCGGCAGACATCGTTGCCGGAGACGAGCACACGCTTCGATATCACCTTTCGCATCAGTCCGGTCCCGTCCGGATCGGTCTGCACCTCGAGCACCTCCGTGCCGTCGGCAGTCTCCCGGACAAGGTAGCGCGAGAGGAAGTAGGCTTTATCGCCGCACGGCGTCCCGGTCGCGGACCCGACAAATTTGCAGTGGGGCGGGAAGATCACCGGCACGACCTCCAGTAGGGCACCAGTCCTCCAGCCCGGAGGATCGCGACCATTTTTGGTGAGAGGGGGCGGGCGGCATGGCGCACCCCGTCCACCTCCACCCATCCGGCATCGAGGTCGAAAGCAACGCGGGCACCATCGGTGCAGGAGACCTCGGCCTCGATCACCGGCAGGCCGACGTTGATGGCGTTCCGGAAGAAGATCCGGGCAAACGACGGGGCAACGACTCCGACCACCCCGGCCTCCCGGAGGGCTACCACCGCCTGCTCCCGCGACGACCCGCATCCCATGTTTCTCCCGGCGACGATGACCGAACCGCTGAGGCGGGGGGCGAGTCCCGGGTCCAGGTCCTCAAAGGCATGCTCCGCCCAGACCGAGCGGTCCTTCGTTCGGAGGTAGCGGCCCGCTATGATGATGTCGGTATCGATATCGTTCCCGAGGCAGATTGCCGGACCGGCTCCCTGCACTATACCACCTCCGGCACGGTTATCTCACCGGTTAAGGCGCTTGCGGCGGCGGTGGCCACCGACGAGAGGTAGATCTCGCCGCCGACGCCCATCCGGTTCTTGAAGTTCCGGTTGGCCGTGGAGAGGCAGACCTCCCCCTCGCCGAGGACACCGGCGTGCGCCCCGAGACACGGCCCGCACCCGGGCGGCGCCACCATGCACCCCGCATCCACGATATCGGCAAGGACGCCGGCGGCAATCGCCCGGGCGAGCACAGGCCGTGAGGCGGGAACGACCAGGGTGCGGACCGCCACCTTCTTCCCCCGGATGATCCGGGCGAACCGGGCGAGGTCCTCGAACCGGCCGTTCGTGCAGGTCCCGACGAAGACCTGGTCGAGGGGGGTGCCTGCGACCTCCTCCGCCTCCCGGACGGTATCCACCCTGTGCGGGACGGCGACGAGAGGCACGATATCGGCGAGATCGATATCGACGGTCCGCTCGTAGCAGCAGTCCTCCGGGACCTGGGGCGATGCCATGAGTCCGTGCTCCGCGAGGTAGCGGACGGTGACCGCGTCGGCGTAGAAGATTCCCGCCTTCGCCCCGGTCTCGACCGCCATGTTCGAGAGGGTCAGCCGCCCGTCCATGGAGATGCCGGCCGCCCCGTCGCCCACGAACTCCAGCGCCCGGTAGGTCGCCCCCTCCATCCCGAGTTCTGCGACGTAGGCGAGGGCGATGTCTTTGGCCTCTGCAGCACCTTCGAGCCTCCCTGCGAGGTTGACCGCGACCGTCTCCGGGACCCGGAACCACGTGGCCCCCGAGGCCCAGATCGCCGCCATATCGGTCGCTCCCACCCCGGTGGCGAACGCACCGAAGGCACCGAGGGTGCAGGTGTGCGAGTCGGCGCCGACGACGACCATTCCCGGCCGGACGACGCCTTCACTCATCACCTGATGGCAGATCCCCCCTCCGGCATCCGAGAGTTCGATACCAAAAGAGCGTGCATACTCCCGGAGCTCCGCCTGGAGCGTCGCGGTCGTCCCGGTGTTCGCCGGGACGATGTGGTCGAAGATAAGGCGCAGTCGTTCGGGATGGGGGAGCCGCTCCACTCCCATCTCACGGAGCGCCTCCCGGGCGAGGACGCCGGTCCCGTCGTGGGCGAAAGCGATATCGACCTCACGGTCTATGTAGGCTCCCGCCGGTGCCCCAAGGATCCGCTCGGAGAGCGTACTCACCGGGCGACCCCTCCCTTCGCCTGCCGGAGAAGCCCGCAGAGCATCTCCGGGGTGACGCTGCACTTCCCCTCGCTCTTCTGTTTGACCTGATCGAGCACCCACCGCGTCTCCTCATCGGTGAGGTCAAACCCATAGGCCTTTGCGACATGCTCGAGCGCCCGCTTCCCGGTGTGCTTCCCGAGGACAAACCGCCGCTCGCCGCCCACCAGTGCCGGGGGGACGTACTCGTAGGTCGCCGGATCGCAAAGGATCGCGGCGATGTGGATACCGCTCTCGTGAGCAAAGGCGTTCTCGCCGACGATCGGCCGGGTGCGTTCCGGAGGCATGCCCGAGCACCGGGCGACCAGCCCCGAGATCTCCTGCAGGCGGGTGAGGTCGTAACGGTCGACCCCGCCCTTCATCCGGAGAGCGACGAGCACCTGTTCGAGCGCCGCGTTCCCGGCACGCTCACCGATGCCGTTGACGGTGGTGTGGAGCTGGAACGCCCCGGCGGCCGCTGCCGTGATGGTGTTTGCCGCCGCAAACCCGAGATCGTTGTGGCAGTGGATGCAGAGCGGGAGAGGGGCCCCATCGAGGATCTCCTGAATGACCGTGTGGACTTCGAGAGGGGTGAGGCAGCCGACAGTGTCCGCGAAACTGACGAGGTCGGCCCCGTACTCGGCACCACGGGTATACATCTCCACAAGGAACGCAGGATCGGTCCGTGAGGCGTCCTCGGCCGCAAACCGCACCTGCACCCCGTGGTCGGCGGCGAACTCCACCATGTTGAGAGCATCCTCGAGCACCTCCTCACGGGACTTCCGGTACTTGTGCCGGATATGGAGGTCGGAGGTCGCAATGAAGACGCTGACCATATCCACATCGCAGTCGAGCGCCGCCTCGATATCCGGCCTGAGCGCCCGAGCGAGGCAGCAGACCCGTGCATCAAGACCGCTCCGGGCGATGGCTGCGATGCACTCCTTCTCCGCCGCGGAGACCACCGGGAAACCGGCCTCGATCACCTCCACGCCGATCTCGTCGAGCGATCGCGCGATCGCCATCTTCTCATCACGGGTAAACGAGACGCCGGGAGTCTGCTCCCCGTCTCGCAGTGTTACATCACAGATCTCGATATGCCACGGTTTCATGCCTTCCACCCTCAGGGCAGGCGCCTTCGACCACCACCGTCCGGGGCCCTCCCTCGGGAGGAACGAGGACCCGGCGAAGCGTCGCGGTCTCGTCCGCGGCACAGATGACCGGGTCCGCCCAGGTGATGTAGCGAAGGATATCGGGGACGGGGTGACCGCCGGTCATCCCCATCCGGTTGTTCGCGAGGACGATACAGAGGAGCGGGAGTTCTCGTTCGTAGACGTCGATGAGGGCATTCAGCCCCGAGTGCAGGAGTGCGTAGTCGCCGGTCAGCGCGACGCCCGGTCCGGTCGCGGCGACGGCGACCGACGAGCCGAGGCCGTAAGTGGCGATGCCGACCCGGTAGGGGGGATTCATCGCGAGGATAGCGCACCCGGCGTCGCAGACCGCTCTCATTCCGCGCTCGCGAAGGATACCAAGCACCGGGTGAAACGGGCAGTCCCGGCAGAACGTCCGCGAGTAGCCGCGGAATGAGAAACGTTCCGGCTCCCCGGCGGGTTCAGGCGGGGCGAGGAACCGGTGTTCCGAGAGGAAAGGGCGGCCGGTCTCGCGGATCCCGGCAAACGCGCCCGGGCCCGTCGGGGGGGGGTAGACGGTGACGACACGCTCCATACCACCGGAGAGCCGGTTGAGGGGCGATGACCGTGACCAGGCGAACATCGCCGCGGTCCGCTGGTCTGCCGCCAGCGCCCGGCCGGCCATCGTGAGCCCCGGGTCGGCGAGGCTTCCTTCCCGGGGCCTCCGGGGGACGGGGATGTCGGGCACGTCGGCGTCCAGAAGGTCTGGCGTGACCCTGACGATCGCGACGCGCGAGAACTCCTCCGAGGCCTCGAACGCCGCCTCGACGACCGGGCCGAGCGTCTCGCCGTCGGGTTCCAGCACCGGGACCCGGGCCACCTCGCCGTAGTAGCGGGAGTCCTGCACGACGTCCGACCCTGCTGCGCAGGGATCGTCACCGACGACCACAACGACGCCTGCCCGGAGGCCCTGGGCGGTGGCGTGCACGAGCGGGTCCGCGCAGGCGTTGAGGCCGACATGCTTGACGATCACGGCGGCCCTCCTCCCTGAGAGTGAGTCGCCGAGGGCATACTCGAGCGCCGTCTTCTCGTTTATGGTGATCGCCGCTCCCGCCGAGGCGGCAAGCCCCGATACCGGGTAGCCGGGAACGGCGTAGCAGCGGTCGGCCGCCCGGAGGATCGCAAGGGCGAGCGCCTCGGTGCCCTTCATGCGTCCCTCCCCGGCGTAAGATCGCACCCGGTGCATGCCGCGCACATCGTCAGCGCCCGGCGGGGGTCGAGGTCGACCCGCCGGAGGATCCGGGCGTGAATCTCGTAGAGCGAGAGCAGCCGCTCAGCAGACGGGCGGGGCCGGCCGGCGAGAGCAGCCGCGGGGGTGAGCGGGCGGAGGACCGGGATGACCCCTATCGCGGCGAGGTCCTCCATCACCCGCTCCAGGTCTTCGTCGGTCTCGCCGAGGCCGACGATGACGTTCGAGTAGACCCGGTTCTTCCCGAAGAGCGCGACGGATGACCGTAACGCATCCCAGACCACATCCCACGCAAGATCAGGACACATCCGGGCAAAAAGCGCCTCCGTCGCCGCCTCGATGTTGAACTTCACCTCGACGACGCCGAGGGCGCGGAGCCGGGCAGGAGTTCCGGGTCCCGGGTAGATCGAGACCCCGATAGGGAGATTGAAGGAGCGGAGCGCCGAAACGACGTCGAGGACGTAGGCCTCCTCCTCCTCGATCGAGGAGGCGACACCGCTCGTGATTGAGATGGCGTCAACCCGGTCGGCCACGTTTTCGACCATCCGGGCGATCTCGGCGACCTCCTTTCGCCGCCCGGGAAGACCCGGCACCGGGCAGTAACGGCAGTGGAAGATGCACGTCCCGCTGACGGTGATGTAGGCCTGGCGAGGACAGTGGAGAGCGGCGGGCTCGAGCATACCGTGGATCACGTTGCCGTCGATGAAGAGGTCCGCCTCGCCGTCCCCCCGGTGGACAACCTCGACAGGGCTTGCCCCATCGATACCGGCCCGGACCCTTCGAGAGCCGCCAATCGAGAAGAAGAGCGAGCCGGACGTCCCGGCGGAGGGGCCGGCGGCTGAACGGGATATGTAAGGCTCTGCAGGTTCGCCGGAGAGGCGAACGGCACCCGTCTCAATTAACCAGGCTTTCAGCCGGATCCATTCCATAACGCCAGCGCCTCCTCATACCGCGTATAAAACGGGATCGCCGCGGCCGCCCCGATCACGCCCCGGCCGTCCATGACAAGCGAGAGGTGCCGGCCGGTGAGGCCGGTAAGGTCGTCAGGGGAGACCTCGCCCCGCTTTACGCGCTGCCCGAACCCTTCGAGCGGCGAGGGATCGAATCCCCGCCAGACCGCCATGCCGGTCTCGTCCGAGAGTGTGTACTCCTCAAGGTAGTCGCGGTAATGCCGGACCAGCCCGGCGGGATCGGAGGTGGCGAACTCGCAGGCGATGGCAACGCAGTTCTTGGTCCGGTAGGGGACAGGATAGAGTTGCACGATGGTGTGGGAGAGGTAGCGGGAACGGTCGTCCTCGACGGCCCGGGCAATGTTGTGCGCGAGCGTCCAGGTGGCGCCCTCCTCGGGCGTATCGGTGTCGTCGACCCCGATGATCACCCGCTCGCGCCGGGGGAGCCAGATGGTCGAGCCCGCGAGCCGTCCGCCGCCGGCAGGGTCACTCTCGTGGCGGATGACACCCGCCGCGCCGGCGCGGCAGATGGATGCCCCCACGCCGCCGCCGCCGAGACCCCGGTAGGTGACGGCGATCTCGTCTCCTTCAACGGCTACACCGGCGATCCCTGCGGGGAAGACCGAACCCTCGAGCGCGAGGTCGGCCCTGCCGGTCCGAAGGAGGTAGCGGTTGGTCGCTCCCACGGTCCGGACGGAGCGGACAAGCGGGCTCTGCGCGTAATGGCGCTTCACCCACATCGCCCCGCCGGTGCAGTCGAAGAACTCGATGAGTTCCACCTGCTCGGCCTTCTCGTCGGCTACCGCCACGATCTGCGGATACCGTATCGTGTAGGGATCAGAGAGTCTCTCCATAGAGTCCTGCCGCTTCAACGCCCTTGTTCCCCCAGAGGACGGCGCCAAGCGCCCCTATCCGGCCCTTTCGTGCGTTCGAGTCGATGAATCGGATACCCATCCGGGCGGCCTCCGTCTCTGCATCCTCGACCGTCAGGAGCTCGGTCTTGACCCTTCTTGCGTAGGGGGATTCTTCCGCGAACGTGATCCCACGGTAGACGGCGATACCGGTGTCGTTGCTGACCGCCCCGGACTCGACGAAGTCGCGGACGTACTCAAGGAGTTCGTCCACCTTTCCGGGCCGGACCGCGAAGTTCAGGGCGGACCCGACGCAGTTGGTGGTCTTCTTCGGGACCGCCGGGTTCAACTGCACGAGGCGCATGTCCAGGTACTCGACCCCGGGGATGGTGCAGGCCTCGGCGCACTTGAGTGCGAGCACCCACGTGGCACCCTCCTCACGGGTGTCGGTGTCGTCGATCCCGATCGTCACCTTCTCGTAGAGCGGCGATACGATCCGCACCCGGCAGACCCGGGCGCCGCCGATCCTGAGATCGTCTTCGGTGGGATACTCCGCCCGGATCACGCCCGGCGCCTGCGGGAGGCAGGCGGCGACGCCGACACCGGCCCCCGCGATCCCGGACCAGGTCGTCACCACTTCGTCCCCGAAGACCTCGACGCCCTCGAGCGCCTGGCCGCCGATCTCCTGGCTTGCAGCCCCGAACTTCGCCGGTGAGACCCCCAGCCGGGCGAGCATCGTCATCGTCGTGCCCTCGACGTGGCAGGACTGGACCGCACCTTTTGCCCGCACCCGGTTTGCCGCATCCCACTCAATGGTCCCCCGGGCCCGGCAATGCTCGCGGATCTCCGCGAGACCGGCGTCCTGGTCGACCATAACGAGGTATTTCATCGAGAACAACGGCCCAAACCGGGCCCTGACTTCATCAGGTGTGAGCGTGATCATGATGTCACCGAAATTATCGTTAACAAGAATGTCGTTGATAACGATATTTAAGAGGATCGATCGGGAGGGCGGGGGCAACGAGGGACGGGCCCCGATGGGAGGATGAGTAATAAAGGGGGGCGTTACACGCACTTGAGGCATTCCGGGGGCGTGGGCAGTGAGGGGGCTGTGGGGGAGGTTTCTCCCATGAGGGGGTTTGAGCAGTCGGTGGGCATATAGGTGCTGAGAGAGGATCAAGTCATAATCGCCCCGTCCATA
>NZ_JAJGBK010000001.1 GCF_020696975.1 Methanoculleus sp. | reverse complement strand
GGCCGTCGGTTTTCATGAGCAGCAGGTCTTGCCTGCCGCCGTAAGGCTTCGTGACAGCAGAGCCGAGAGCGATGTACCCACCGTCCGCGGTCGGTGCAACAGCATCGAACTTGCTGTTGTTCTCCGGCGAGAATGTCGTGTTCCAGGCGACCGTTGGGGCGGCCTCGGCTGCAGAGGCCATCCCCATCGACAGCAGAACTGCGATGAGCAGTACCGCCGTGACTGTTTTGAATTGCCAGATCTCTCGAAGTATTCCCATCATGGAATCGATTACTGATGCGGTCCAACCTGCAAAAAACATGGTGGTTTTCCACCGGCGCGCCGGCAATCCCTTAATGAACGTGAACCCCCTATAGCTCTACCACGTGTTGGCGATATTCGACGGAACCTGGGTGCGCCTGAAAAGCGAGGGGCGCACGCTCTACGAGCAGGGCGGCTACGGGAGGCTGGAGGGGGCCGGTCTCCGGCTCTCCCCCGAAGAGGCGCTCTACCTCATGGAAAGGAGCAAGATCGACGTGAAGGACTTCAGTTTTGACACCCTGCTCGGTCTCTTTGCCAGCCGGCCGAACTTTATCCGCAGGTATCTCGTCTACCGCGACATCCGTGAGCGGGGATACGTTGTTCAGCCCGGTCCGCAGGACTTCCGTGTCTTCCGTCGCGGCCACAAGCCCGGGGTTGGAAAGTCCCAGTACCTGATCAGGGTCCTCTCTGAGCGAGACCTCATCGACTTCGACCGGCTGAGCCAGGACGTCCTCACTGCGGTCAATATGCGCAAACAGTACCTCCTCGCCGTCGTCGACGACGAGGATGAACTGACCTACTACGAGGTGCGGGTGCAGGACCTCCCCGCCGTCGGGGAGCCTGCCGGGTGCATGACGCCGGTGCAGTCCTCCCTCTTCGGAACCTACGCGCTCGCCCATCTGCCGCCGGGAACCCCGCTCGAAGAGGACTGGTACGGGAAGCGGCTTGACCCCCAGCGGCTGCTCCTCCGCCCGGTCGAGTCTATCTTTCTCATGCGCCGGGAGTGCCTCTTCATCACGCAGGACGGCGAGCCGATGACCGCAGAACAGTTCCTTGATGCGGTGGCGGAGAAGGACGTTGAGATCCGGGAGAAAGAACGGGTCTTCTCGGATCTGCGCCAGAAAGGCTACATCCCGCGGACCGGCTACAAGTTCGGCCACCATTTCCGGGTCTACTCCGGGAAAAAGAGCCACTCCGAGATGCTCGTCCACGCCGTCCCATCCGGAACGTCCACCCCGATGAGTGCCGTCTCCCGCTCGGTCAGGCTTGCTCACAGCGTCAAAAAGAAGATGTTGTTTGCCTGCATATACAATACCGATATCAGGTACGTCGAATTTGCCCGAATCAAACTGTGAGCGTCAGTCCATGCAGTCCGGAATGAACCCCTGGTCGAGTAATCAGACCGTCGATGTGGATCGACTCTTTGCCGAGTTCGGCATCGAGCCGATCGGTGAGGTCGCGCGAAGGCTTCCCGAGGTACCGCCGTTTATGCGTAGAGGTATCGTCGTCGGGCACCGGGACTACAGCCTGGTCGCCGACGCCATCCGGAACCGCACACCGTTTCACGTGCTGACCGGGTTCATGCCGTCAGGCCTCCCGCACCTCGGGCACCTGATGGTCATGAAAGAGGTCGTCTGGCACGTTCAGCAGGGCGGAAACGGCTACGTGGCCGTCGCCGACCGGGAGGCGCACGCGGTCCGCGGCATCTCGTGGGAGAAGTGCCGCGAGTACGGGAAGGAGTATCTCAAGGCTCTCTATGCCCTCGGGTTTAGCGGCACGACCTACTACCAGAGCAAGAACGAGCGCTTGAAAGATCTCGCGTTCGAGGCGTCCACGAAGGTGAACTTCTCGGAGATGACGGCGATATACGGGTTCGGGCCCGAGACCTCGCTCTCCCATCCCATCAGCGTCATCACGCAGGTCGCCGACATCCTCTTCCCGCAACTCGATGCCGGCCCCGCTCCCACCATTGTCCCGGTCGGCCTCGACCAGGACCCGCACATCCGGCTCACCCGGGACGTGGCCTATAAGCTCAGGATGTTCACGGTCGAGGACCGCGGGGACCATGTCAGCGTCCGGTCGAAGAACGCTCCTGAAGAGACTCTCGCGGCCGTGCACTGCGCATTCCCCGGCTCAAAGAAGTATGCGGGCCACGTCGATGTCAGGGGTCTCGCGGTGAGCCAGGTCGAGGATGCCGTCCGGGAGATCGAGATCGCTCACGGAGGGTTCGGGTTCTACCTCCCTTCGTCGACCTACCATATCTTCATGCCGGGCCTCCAGGGCGGGAAGATGTCGAGCAGCGTGCCCGAGAGTTCGTTCGGGTTTTATGAGTCCGACAAATCGATCAAGAAGAAGGTCATGGCGGCGCTGACCGGCGGACGGATGACGCTTGAGGAGCAGAAGCGTCTTGGGGGCGAGCCCGACGCATGCTCGGTCTATCTCTTAAACCTCTTCCACATGCTCGAGGATGATGTGGAGCTTGCCGACCTCCGGCGCCGGTGCGAGAGCGGCGAACTCACCTGCGGGCAGTGCAAGAAGGAGACGCTGGAGCGCGTGCAGGCGTTTCTTAAGGAATTACGGGACAAAATGGATTCAGTCGAGCATCTTGCAGAGGAAGTGTGACGGTGGAACTGACACTGAACGAGAAGAGACTCCTGGTCGCGTTAGGATCGGCCGGAACGGCCGACGCGGTCGTCCTTGCGGAGAAGATGGAGACCCGCCGGGAAGCGGTGGTGCAGTACGCAAACCTCGCGAGCGAGCGTGGGCTTGTTGACGTGGATAAGCACGTCTCCCGGCGGTACGTCCCGACTGAGGAAGGGCGGGCCTACATCGGAAAGGGCCTTCCCGAGCGGCAGGTGCTCGAGAGTTTCGAGGAGACGATCCCGATGCGAGATCTCCAGGCCCATCCGCTTGCAAAGATTGCCATCGGCTGGATGCGCAAAAAGGGATGGATCACCCTCCGGGACGGGGTCGTGACAAAGACCGGTAAGACCGCCCCGGGACCCGACGAGGCCGCGTTCGCCCGGCTCGCCGAGCGCGGCGAGATCCCGGACGGCGAAGGGGTTGCCGATCTCGTGAAGCGCGGACTCGTCGAGGAGGAGGAGACCGTCGCCCACACCGTCTCGATCACACCCCGCGGCCGCGAGCTTCTCAGCCGGGGCCTCGACCTCCGGGAAGAGGTCGGGACGCTCACCCGCGAGCAGATCCTCTCGGGCGAGTGGAAGGACCTCCCGCTCAGGCGTTACGACGTTACGAAACTGCCGAGGCGCGCCTATCCCGGGAAGGTCCACCCCTACCAGCGCCTTATTGACGAGATGCGCTGTGTCCTCTTCGATATGGGCTTTGAGGAGATGGCGGGCGGGATCGTGCAGAGCTCGTTCTGGAACTTCGACGCCCTCTTCCAGCCCCAGGATCATCCGGCACGGGAGATGCAGGATACCTTCTTCCTCGGCGAGCGCTGGCCGCTCCCGGCGGGCTACGAGCGGGTCCGCGATATGCACGAGCACGGCGGCGAGACCTCTTCCACCGGATGGGGAGGCACCTGGAGCGCTGCAAAGGCGGAGCAATGCGTGCTCCGGACCCACACGACGGGCCTCTCCATCCAGCATCTTGCCACGCACCCGAACCCCCCGGTGAAGGCGTTCTGCATCGGCCGGGTCTACCGGCGGGAGGCGATCGACCCCACCCACCTTGCGGAGTTCGAGCAGCTCGAGGGGATCGTCATGGACGAGGGAGTGAACTTCCGTAACCTCCTCGGGTTCTTAAAGGAGTTCTACGCCAAGATGGGATTTGAGAAGGTCCGGTTCCGCCCCGGCTACTTCCCCTACACCGAGCCCTCCGTGGAGCCGGAGGTCTACGTCGACGGGCTCGGCTGGGTCGAACTTGGAGGAGCGGGCATCTTCCGGCAGGAGGTGACTGCACCCTTCGGGATCGAGCACCCGGTCCTTGCATGGGGGCTCGGGATCAGCCGGGTGGCGATGCTTAGACTTGGCCTGCGGGATCTCCGGCAGCTCTACAGAAGCGACGTCGAGTGGATCCGTGAGACGCCCACATACGGCGGGAGGCGGTGAGATGGCAGTAATAACGTTACCCTACCGGTACCTGGAACGGCTGACCGGGACCGACCGGCAGACGATCATCGACCGCGTCCCGATGATCGGGGCCGACATCGAGCGGATCGAGGAGGACCACGTGGACGTCGAGTTCTTCCCGGACCGGCCGGATCTCTACTCTCCCGAGGGGGTTGCCCGGGCGATGCGCGGGTTCCTCGGGATCGAGGAAGGCCTCCCGGTCTACACCGTCCGCCCTTCCGGTATCACCTTCTCGGTCGACCCGGGCCTTGCCGATATCCGGCCGTGCCTGGGCTCAGCCGTGATCCGGAACGTCAACCTCGACGAGGAGTCGATCGAGAGCCTGATGAGCCTCCAGGAGTCCCTCCACTGGGCGGTCGGGCGCGGGCGGGGCAAGGTGGCGATCGGCGTCCACGACCTCGACACGGTGACGCCGCCCTTCCGCTACATCGCCTCGCCCCGGGATCGCTCGTTCGTCCCGCTGGACTTTGAGCGGGAGATGACGATGGAGGAGATCCTCACCGAGCACCCGAAGGGCCGGGACTACGCCCACCTGGTGGAGAACTTCGATAAGTTCCCGCTGATCGTCGATGCCGAAGACCGGGTGCTCTCCTTCCCGCCGATCATCAACGGAGAACTGACACGGGTGACGACAGGGACAAAGAACATCCTGCTCGACTGCACCGGCACCGACAGAAAAGCGGTGATGACGGCGGTGAACATCATCTGCACGGCGCTTGCCGAGGCCGGGGCGACGATTGAAGCGGTCACCGTCGACGGAGAAGAGATGCCCGCGCTTGCGCCGGTAGAGCGGGTCGTCTCGGTCGAGGAGTGCGCCTCCCTCCTCGGCCTTTCCCTTACGGGAGAGGAGATGGCGCGGCACCTTCGCCGGATGCGGTTCGGGGCCGAGCCCGACGGAGACTCAAGGGTCAGGGTCCTCGTCCCCTGCTACCGCTCGGACATCCTCCATGACTGGGACATCTTTGAGGACGTGGCGATCGCCTACGGCTTCGAGAACTTTGATGCAGCTCTCCCGGCGACCTCGACCGTCGCTTGGGAGCACCCGATCACCACAATCGCCAGGGGGGTCCGATCGGTGATGACGGGTCTTGGGTACCTCGAGATGATGCCGTTCACCCTCTCAAACGACCGGGTGCTGTATGCAAACATGCAACGGGAGCCCACCCCGGGGACGTTGCGGCTGCTCCACCCGATCAGCGAGGAGCAGACGGTGGTCCGGACCGACCTCCTCCCTCTCCTCATGGAGATGCTTCTTGCGAACAAACATCGTGAGCTCCCGCAACGGCTCTTTGCCGTGGGTGACGTGGTCGAGAATTGCGTCACCTCCCAGATGGCCGCTGCGGTCAGTATCCACCCGGCTGCAGACTTCTCCGAAGCGTATGCGGCGGCTGACGTCCTCTGCCGCGAACTCTCGCTAACCTATGAGGTCGCCGAATCGACCGATCCCGCGTTCCTCGACGGCCGCCGCGGTGATATCATCGTCGATGGAAGAAAAGTGGGGGTCTTTGGCGAGATCCACCCGGCCGTCCTGACCGCCTTCGACCTCGAACACCCGGTCGCGGCGCTCGCGCTCGACCTTACAGCCGTACCGGGATACCCCGTCCCGCCAGGTACTCCTTGACCTGGCGGACGGTGAACTCCCCGTAGTGGAAGACGCTTGCCGCGAGGCAGGCGTCGGCCTTCCCTTCTGCGAACCCGGCATAGAAGTGTTCGAGCGTCCCCACGCCGCCGCTCGCGACCACCGGGATTCCGACAGTTTCCGAGACCGCCCTCGTGATCGGGATATCGAACCCCTCTTTTGTCCCGTCGGTCTCCATGCTGGTGAGCAGGATCTCGCCGGCACCGCGCTCCTCGGCCTCCGCCGCCCAGGCGACGGCATCAATCCCCGTGGCCCTGCTCCCGCCGTGGGTAACGACCTCGTACCAGCACTCCCGTCCGTCGGCGAGGGTGATGGGTGTCCTTCCCGCCCCCAGCTCGTAGTTTCGCCGGACATCGACGGCGACGACGATGCACTGGGTGCCGAACCGCTCCGCCCCTCGCGAGATCAGTCCGGGGTCCTTTACGGCGCTTGAGTTGATGCTCACCTTGTCCGCGCCCGCCCGGAGGATCTGCTTCATGTCATCAATCGTCCGGATGCCGCCGCCGACGGTGAGCGGGAGGAAGAGCTGGTCGGCCGCCCGCTGCACGACGTCGATGATCGTGCCCCGGTCCTCTCTGGTGGCGGTGATATCAAGGAAGACCACCTCATCCGCACCCTGCTCGTTGTAACGCTGGGCGAGCTCCACGGGGTCGCCCGCGTCGCGCAGGCCGACGAAGTGCGTTCCCTTGACGACCCGCCCGTCCTTGAGGTCCAGGCAGGGGATGATCCGCTTGGTCAGAACCATGCGTAGTGGGTTTGAAGCGGGAGGTGATGAGGGTTTGGTTATGAGAGTTCATCAGTTTCTGTGAGGGTTTATGGGTGTCTGGGGTGCAGCCTCCCGGTGCTCAAACTCCGGACCCGCACCTTCGATGCTCTTGCTCCGTTTTGTTGGAACGTCGCACCCTGCGACCAATCACACCTCGCACAACTGCACATTCCCCTTATATTTAAGTAATCACAAAGGTTACCTTTACAGGCAAACCGGAGAGTTATCCGGGCAGGAAACCGGTCTGGTGATTTTTATGGAGTCTGGAGATCTAAAGATTGCGTGGGCGCGGCAGTACATGCCGGTACTCTCGTCCATTCGGAAGCGGTTTATCGAAGAGAAGCCGTTTGCAGGCATGACCATCGGCATGGCCCTTCATGTCGAGGCAAAGACTGCGGTGCTGGTCGAGACGCTCGCGGCAGGCGGCGCTGAGGTGCATATCACGGGGTGCAACCCCCTCTCGACCCAGGACGACGTCTCGATGGCGCTCGACACCCGGGAAGGGGTTCACTCTTATGCCCGCCGGGGTGCAAGCGTCGAGGAGTACTACGCGGCCATCGACCGGGTGCTCGATGCCCGCCCCGCGATCACCATCGACGACGGCATGGACCTCATCTACCGCATCCACACCGAGCGCCAGGAGGTGCTTGATGCGGTCATCGGCGGATGCGAGGAGACCACGACCGGGATCCACCGGCTCCGCGCCATGGCACGGGACGGGGCGCTCAAATTCCCGGTCATCGCCGTCAACGATACCCCGATGAAGCACTTCTTCGACAATGTCCACGGCACCGGGGAGAGTTCGCTTGCGTCGATCATGATCACCACGAACGTCCTCATTGCCGGCAAGCGCTTCGTCGTTGCCGGCTACGGCTACTGCGGCCGGGGGCTCGCGCAGAAGGCCAGGAGTCTCGGTGCCCGGGTCATCGTGACCGAGGTCGACCCCAGAAGGGCGCTCCAGGCGCATATGGACGGGTTCGATGTCATGACGATGGATGACGCGGCACCTCTTGGCGATCTCTTCGTCACCACCACCGGCAATACGAGCATCATCACCGGGCAGCACTTCCCGAACCTGAAGGACGGGGCGATCCTCGCGAACGCCGGTCACTTCAACGTCGAGATCGATGTCGACTGGCTTGAATCGCACGCGGACGCCACTGTCCGCCGGGACGGCATCGATACCTACATGCTCGGCGGGAAGGCCATCCATGTCCTCGCCGAAGGCAGGCTCGTGAATCTTGCAACACCGAAGGGGATGGGCCACCCTGTCGAGGTGATGGACCTGAGTTTCGCAGTCCAGGCACTCTCCGCAGAGTTCATCGCAAAGCATGGTGGCGAACTTGCTCCCGGCGTGCACGATGTCCCGTCCGTCATCGACGAGGGGATCGCACGGCTGAAACTCGCCGCACTCGGCATCTCGATCGACCGGCTGACCCCCGAGCAGGAGAACTACATGGCCAGCTGGACGATCGGGACGTAACTCATCCCCTCCTTTTTGTAGTTGCGAGAGCCCCGGCAGAAGATCCGGCGTAAATAAGGTGGACGGGCCCGGGGCGATACGTCGTCAGGCCTGATGGGTGTCTTCACTGCTATTCAATCGTGCCATAAATCCGTGGCCGCACCCGCAGCATCGGTACTGTGCGTACGTACCGTGATCGGGGACATTGACATCTCCAAGAAGTTCTCCCGGGGATCCGCACCGGGGACATGGCAGTCCCCGGTCCTCGAACTGGCCGCCGCACTCAAGCCTTCGGTGGATGGCATGCGCCTCCGGGCTGCCGGTGACGGCATCCTCGTTGTGGTGCCGGCACTCCCCGGAGGGGCAGGGGGCGCGTGCGTCCTCTCTGACGTTGTCAGGCGGGCAAATTGCCTTTCGGATTCTGCCTAGTGAACGCACGCATCAGTCCCTCCGTTCTTTGGGATTGCGCTCTTTCGCGCTTGCTGGAAGCTTTCCAGCAGGGATAGGCCGACCGGCCCTCTCTGTCTCATACATCTCTATGGGAAGCCTGATTGTTTAATGATACCTATGGGTATCTTACGGTATCTGGTATGATGAATAAAATCAGTATAATATAATTGCTCTGCCGGGTACCTGAATAGGAAGATGGAGTCCTCCGATAATGTCTCAGGCAAGCAGGTGGGCGTGCGGCTGCCAGGCCACCTGTATCGGTGGCTGAAGGAGAAGGTTGACAGCGGCGAGTACTCGAATATGGCCCAATCTGTCATCGGGGAGCTGACGAAGGTCAAAACGCTCGAAGAAACTCGATCCCGGGAGACCCCATCATACGATATCTACGAGAACGAGCCCCTCGTTCGGATGGTGAACGAGCGCATCGAAGGAGTCCGCCGCGAGCTTCTGGACGAAATGAAGCGGCGGCGCACCTGATCGGATCGAACGCCATTCTGTCTGCATGTGACTGCCACGGGCCGGGTAAAGGCGCCTTTGCCAGCATATCCTCCCGGATACGGCCTACCGGCTGTGCAGCACCCCTGCGCCGGGGCGTGCGGGGTGGGGTTCCTTCTTATTTTGGGCCGCACCGGCGTTAGAATCTCTCTCAAACCTTTTTTTTCATCTGCTCCGGCAACCGGTGGCCTGCTTGCGTGCTGTATCGCCCATCCGGCTGATACTCCGATCCCACCCCTGTTTGGGCGACAGACCTACAAGGAATATTGCGTACACTTTTATACTCTTCCGGCGTGTAAATCAAATATCATTTATTTGTGCTTAAAATCAACTAAATTAAATATATTGAGCCGCAATCACCTTACGAGAAAGGTGTCTTTATGAAAACATCATCCTCGGCAACTCTTGTTGCCCTCAGTCTTCTGGTCCTCGCCGGTCTCCTTGCTGCGGGTTGCACAACCACCAGCGATACCGCCGAAGAGACAACCCTGACCGTCTTTACGGCCGCATCGCTCACCGGAGCCTTCACGGATATCGGCAAAGCCTACGAAGCAGAGAACGAGAACGTCAAGGTCGACTTTGCCTTCGACGGTTCACAGGCTCTCCGGACGCAGATCGAGCAGGGAGCGAACCCCGATATCTTCGTCTCAGCGAGTACAAAGCACATGAAGGCCCTCCAGGACGGCGGGTTCATGGACAACGGCACCGTGACCCCGTTCCTCGAGAACAACCTGGCCCTGATCGTCCCGGTCGATAATCCGGCAGGTGTCATTGGTCTTGCCGACCTGAACCGATTGGGCGTAAAACTCGTCATCGGCACCAGGGATGTTCCCTTTGGTGATTATACCCGGCAGATGCTCGAGAAACTGGCCGCCGATCCCGCATACGGCCCGGTATACCGGGACGCCGTGATGGCGAACGTCATCTCCGAGGAGACGGCGGTGAGCTCGGTGGTGCCCAAGCTGGCGCTCGGCGAGGCGGATGCAGCGATCGTCTACAAGTCGGACGTCTCCAGGGACGACCTGGACAGAGTGACACGGATCGAGATCCCGGCCGGGTACAACGTCAAGGCCACCTATCCGCTCGGCATCCTTACAGAGTCGCCGAACAGGGCTGAGGCAGAGTCATTCATAGCATTCGTCCGGGGCCCGGACGGCAGCGCCATCCTGACAGAGTATGGATTCGACCCGATCCCTGCCTGAACGTGAGGAATCCCTCTCCGGCAACCGGACGTGGTTTGGAAGGGCGGCTCTCACCCTTCTTGTCGCCGCCCTTGTCGCCCTCTTCCTCCTCTTCGTCACGCTGCCGGTCGCCTCGCTCTTCCTGCGCATATCGCCGGAGGCGTTCCTCCAATCGCTCGCCGAACCGGTGGTGCTCGACGCGCTCTCCCTCTCGTTAGCCACCGCGACGGTGAGCACGGCGATCGTCGTCGTCTTCGGGACGCCGCTTGCCCTGGTGAATGCCCGGCACGAATACCCGGGAAGGGCGATCGTCGATACGCTCACCGACCTTCCCATCGTCCTGCCGCCGGCGGTAGCGGGCATTGCGCTCCTCATGGCATTCGGGCGCCGGGGCGTGGTCGGGCAGCACCTCGACCACCTCGGCATCAACATCGCTTTCACCACGGCCGCGGTGATCCTCGCACAGGTCTTTGTGGCCTCGCCGTTCTACATCCGGCAGGCGAGGGCGAGTTTCGAAGCGGTCGACCGCCTCTACGAGGATGCGGCACGGACGCTCGGGGCAACCCCGGCGACCGTCGCCCTCCGGGTCACCATCCCGCTTGCGTGGGGCGGGCTCGTCTCCGGGGCGATACTCTCGTTTGCCCGGGCGCTCGGGGAGTTCGGCGCCACGATCATGTTCGCCGGGAATTTCCAGGGGAGGACACAGACGATGCCGCTTGCCATCTATACAACGATGCAAGGCGATCTATCTGCCGCAATCAGCCTCGCGATCATCCTCGTCGCGATATCGTTTGGGGTGATCGCTTCAGTGAAGATCATGACCCGGAGGAGTTTCTGATGCTCTCCGTCCACGCCGTCCGCCACCTCCGCGACTTTACCCTCGACGTCACGCTCTCGGTCCGGAAGGGGGAGACCCTCGTCCTGATCGGGGAGAACGGGGCGGGCAAGTCCACGGTGCTGAACCTGATCTCCGGCATCCTCACGCCTGATGCGGGAGAGATCGCGCTCGGGGAGAGGACGCTTTATTCAGGTGTGGAGCGGATCGACGTCCCCGTCGAGAACCGGAAGATCGGCCACCTCTTCCAGTCCTACGCCCTCTTTCCGCACATGACCGTCTTTGAGAACGTGGCGTTCGGGCTCCGGTGCCGGAAGGTTCCGCGGCCGGAAATCGCCTTCGCCGTGGCGAACCAGCTTCGCGCGATGAACCTCGCCGATCTTTCGGACGTCAACGTCGGCAGGCTCTCGGGCGGGCAGCGGCAACGGGTGGCCCTCGCCCGGGCGCTGGTGCTCGACCCGGATCTTCTCCTCCTCGACGAGCCGCTCGCTGCCGTTGATATGCGAGCCCAGGCTGCGATGCGGGAAGAGCTCCACGACCGGATTAAGAGCGCCGGCATCCCCTGCATCGTCGTCACCCACAACCTCGGCGACGCCCTTGAACTCGCCGATCGCATCTGCCTCATCGAGGAGGGGAAGGTGGTCGCCGAGGGTGCGCCGGAGGAAGTGCTTGGGATGCGGGAGAACAGGTTTATCGCCAGTTTTGCCGGGAGGTGAAGATCTCCTAGGAGCAACCGGAAGTTTTTCTGCTGAAAACAGGAGGATTATCGGCTCTGTTGAAATGCTTCTGATAACCCCTAGATTTTGCCCAGTTAGCGGTGAAGGTGTGTGGTATGACTTCCAATAAGAGGGTTTCAACAGAGCCGGATTATCTGTCATAGATGTCTCAATAAGCCCTTATGAGGCCAATTTAGGGAGTATCAATCAGTAAAATCTGCTGGGGGTATTGCTCTACATGGGTGAACATTTTCTTTCTCGCCGGATATCTGTGGGCCATAATAGGTAGTTCTCTCCGATGACATCTGTTAATTGAAGGTTTTCATGCTCAGTTCGGAGCGTTCCAGCCTCTAAGGCAAATTCAAATAGGTTGGAACTTCTGGTGATACCTATATAGAAACGAATGTATTTAGATACCAAACGAAAACATATTATATACTTTATACCTATGCTTGGCTGTAGCACAGCGTTCAGTGTATGTTGTTTTCGTGCTGCTGAAAGGCGGGATTAATCAGTTGTTTTGATCGGTCCTGCTCCTAAATGGACGTGGATGTGATAAAATGAAAAAAAAGCATATCCTTAGGGGCTTTTCCATATTGCTTGTCTGCTTGCTAGTAAGCATAGTGTTTACACCCCATGTCTCAGCATCTGAAGTTGGAAGTCCAGATTCCCAAATGGAATATTATGCTGCGGATGCGGCCCGGATTGAGGTAGCAGATCAACTATGGGGGCAGGACATCTCTATGGGGGAGTACTACGAAGCAGTGATGCCTGACTTTCTGGCTGATATGCCCGAAGAGGTAAGAGTACATCTCTATACCGTTAAATGGGTATGGCCTACTCCTAGCACTGTGGGAGAATCTTCACAAAAAATCGTTTCTGGTCGCAGCACATTATCAGAAACATTCCAAAAGATCTGGGCGACTCTCGACGCTGCACCAGAGGTTTTCCGTTTGATATCATAACGTATCACGAGTCTGGTATAGGAGCCCAGTCTCGATCAGTCACCTTTAGATCGGAAACTTGGGTTGGATGGCCGTTGTACTATAAACTGCCTTATATCGGCATTACATCGACACTGTATAGGTGGGATGGAGCCGTGGGTCACACGATCGATGTTCAAGGAGCCGGTGGATATAGTGTTGATAATATGAAAGCAGTGAAGACCACGACTGTCTCTCAAGCAGGTAATTACTATGCTGGTGGTCAACACATGGTTCAATACCCCGCGGGATACGAACCGCCTGAGTATACATATGGTACAACATCTGACTTGTTATGGGTGGCATAAAGAAAGCCACCTCATTTCCTTTTCTTGCGAGGAACCAGGAGAATTGTGTAAGAAGTATGCGACTATTTCTGGTCCGCACATTTCCTCCTCAGAATCACTATGCTTGTAAGAGGTGCCCTTTATGTCAAGAGATTCTAGGATGTTCACAACTATATCCTTGGACAAGAGCGAGAAAAATTTGGGGTAGTTTCATGGCTAGAGGAGGATCGTGAAGATGCAGGGAAAGAACCTACTTTTCTTGGTCATATGGACGTTTTTCATTCTTGTGCCGGGACCGGTCCTGGGAGAGAGCCCGGGCCAGCAGATCGCCATCGAGTATTCGTTTAACGAGTCGCATGTGCGGATATACGAGCAGATGCTCGCGCAGAACGCATCTGTGGGCGAGTATTATGAGAGGGTCTGCCCTGAGTTCCTGGAGGGCATGTCCCCGGAGACGAGGGCGCACGCCTACAACACGACGATGGCGCGGCACGAGCCTCCCGGGAAACAGGCCGCTATCGGTGTCGCTTCGCCCGTGATCTCGGTCTGCGGAGTACCTACCCACCTTGCAGGTATCGGGACCCTTGCCCTCGTCGGTATCGTTATCCTCGGCCTGCTCGCGGCAATCTGGCTCATCCGGAAGAAGAGGTGAGCCTCACTGCGCCCGGCTCGCCGGGCCCCGCGCACAGTAGAGGTACTCCTGCGCGTACCCGGCATATCCCCCAAAATAGTCCCGGCTAAATCGCCGGATCCGCTCGTACTCCGCCGGTGTGCATTTCCTCCCGGCAAGGTCGGGGAGGTAGGTCTCCGCCACGATCCGGTGTATCCAGACGTCGACGGGGAACGCTTCAAAGAACCCGAATGCAAAGAGCAGCACGCAGTCTGCCGCCTTCGGCCCGATGCCCCGAAACTGCATCAACGCCTGCCGCGCCTCCTCGAAGGGAAGGTCGGCGACCCGCTTTGCCCAATCAGGGTTCTCGCTTGTGAATACGGCAGCCTCCCGGGCATAATCCGCCCGGTAACCGAGTTTGCAGTCCCGGAGATCCGCAGAGGAGACGCCCGCAAGCGTTTCCGGATCCGGGAACGTATACGCCGTGCCGAAGGGGCCGTCGATCGGCCTTCCGTAACGCCCTGCCATCAGCGCGATGCGCCGTTTCACCGCCGGGATGTTCGTGTTCGTGGCGCAGATGTACGACACCAGGCACTCCCATGCCGGCTGCCCTACAAGCCGGAGGCCACAGCACTCGCTGATCGCGGCGCTGATCGCCGGGTCGCGGTCGATCGATGCGAGGATGGCCAAAAGGTCCTGGTCGAGCCGGAAGTAGTTGCGGACGAACCCCTCATTCGCCCCTTCAAACGTGAGCCGGTCTCTCTCCTGCCGTATTCGGACGGCTCGCCTGTCGACGACGCCCTGCCACCACCCGTCCGCAGTCTTCTCCCAGCGGAAGGCCTGCCCGCAGGAGAGCGTCCGGTCAAGGTCGAACGGCTGGTCGGGCCGAAGCGTGATCGTCGTCATGGCCGGCAGCATCGCCGGGTAAAAAGGGATCGGTTATTCCGTCTTCTCATCCTTCATCTGCTGGTAGACGCAGGACTGGATGTCCTGACCCAGTTTCCCGATCGCGTCCGCCCGGCACCGTGCGCAGTGGCGCATCTGCTTGATGAACGGAGCGCACCTATCCTGCATCTCCCGCTTCTCTGCAGGCGTCGGGGGGGTTATCCCGGCGAACTTATACTGCGGGATGAGCGGGATGACGTTGAACGTGAACGCCCCCATCTCCCCGACCTTCTTTGCGATCTCGGGTATGTGCTCGTCGTTGATCCCGGGGATGTAGACGGTGTTTATCTTGACGAACATCTTCTTTGCAACCGCCATCTCGATCCCCTTCATCTGCTGGGAGAGGAGGAGTTCCGCCCCCTCGCGCCCGTGATATTTTTTCCCGTTGTATTCGACCCAGGAGTAGATCTTCTCCCCGATCGCAGGGTCGACGGCGTTGAGCGTGACCGTGACGTTCCCGACATCGTACTTCGCGAGTTCCTCGATCGACTCGGGGAGCATGAGGCCGTTTGTGCTGATGCACATGATCAGGTGCGGGAACTCCTCGTGGACCAGCCTGAGCGCTTCAAACGTCTCGGGGTTTGCAAGCGGCTCGCCCGGTCCTGCGATGCCGATCACCTTCACGTAGGGGTGCTCCCTGACGACGTTCCTGACGAGGTCGAGCGCCTCTCCCGGCGGGAGAACCCTGCTCGTCACGCCCGGCCGGCTCTCGTTCACGCAGTCAAAGTCCCGCACGCAGTAGTTGCACTGGATGTTGCACTTCGGAGCGACGGGAAGGTGGCACCGCCCGAAGGCGTGGCACGCTTTATCGGAGTAACAGGGGTGCTCGCTGATCTTGCGCAGTTGCTCCGGATCGTAGGGGACCTCCCTGCCCTGGACCGTCGCGGTCCGATACGATTCGTCGGCCATACTATGTGATCTATGTGTCAGAGGATGTTATATACTGATGGGTGTCGGCGTGCTGGCGGCACTCGTATCCTGCGGTTTGTTCCGTCGATTCCGTGCGCACCGGGCTGTCGGTCTCCGGCACAGTTTTTCGGGGTGCATCCCGGCTCCGGTCAAGGATCAGGCGGATGTCGGGCAGGACAAGATAGACCGGGAAGAACCCGAAGAGGCTGTGGTACTCCGAGGTATACACCATCATCCGTTGGTAGTCCCCGTGCATGCGCGTAAGCTCCGCCATGAGATCCGCGAGATGCCCGCAGCCCCGGATCTCCTCCGGAGTCTTCGGGAACCCGGCAAGCCGGTTCAGGATCCCGTCCCTCCAGACATGGACCTTGTAATCGCCCACCTGCAGGAATAACTCACGGCTGTATGCTCCCTGCAGGTGCCGGGCGATAATAACCTGTGAGGCGAATACGGCAAAGAGCGGCAGGAGGTCCCATCCGAGGACGATCTCGACCGAGGCGAGGAACGTCGAGAGCGTCATCCCCGGGAGGAGCATCGCCGAGACGGCGAGCGTCCCGCTTGCTGCCCCGAGAGCAGTGACGAGGAGGACGGCCCGCATAGCCGCCCGCCATCCGGCACGGACCCTCTCCTGCAGGCTCATCCGCATGCCGTCGAGCGATATAAAGAAGCTCTTCGTGTAGGGCTTGACATACAGGATGCCGGCGTAGAAGAGGATGATGGCGAGGGACTGGAGCGTGACCAGCGCCGTCGTTGCCGGTTCGAGAGATCCTGCAATGTAGCCTGAAAAGACTGCAAAGAGGACGTTGATGCCGAATATCAACCCGAACCCCATGGCAAGAGGCTGAGAGTTGATGAAGAAGGTGTCCCAGAGCACCTTCCCGAACACCCTTGCATCCCCGGCAACAACAGAGGGGGCCTGTCCTATACCCCGGATCGAACTGAGGAACTCCCTGATCGTCTTTCTGTCCGGAAGGGTCGTCCAGGTGCCCCCGGTCGGGATCATCAGGATGAAGGGGTTCACCATGTAGAGGATGAAACTCGATACAATCCAGTAGAGCATGTAGCGAGGGAGGATGAGCAGGAAGAGGAGGTTCACGAGGGCCGCAACGAGGATGAAGATGCCGGTGGCATGGAGCCGGTCGTCGCAGGCGAGGAGGGATGATTGTCGCTGCTCTTCGCGCGCGATCTCGTCTTCCACATCTCTTCTGAGCGCCCTGGCCTCCCGGGCATACCTCGCGAAGGTAAGGTCTCTTTTTGGTACCACCATCTGCGGGAGTCAGTGGTTCCTTGAGGATAAATGCATTCGCAGGATCCGGATGGCCGGACCTGCTCTTCTTCCTCTCAAAAAAGGGGTGGATCAGGCCGTCTGCCGGGTGCGGTCGAATGGGAGAGGCTCCTTCCCGGCCTCCCGTCCCCCTCTCTCCTGTTCCAGCCCGAACCGTTCCTCTGCAGCTTTGAGGATCCGCCCGAGCATCTCGGGATACGATATGCCTGCATACTTTGCCATCTTCGCGAGGTGACCGTCCCAGCACCAGCCGGGGTTCGGGTTGACCTCAAGGAGTTTCGGGTTGCCGTGCTCGTCGAGACGCCAGTCAAACCGGCAGTAATCGCGGCACTCCAGGCGCTCAAAGAGGGCGAGGCAGCACCGCACGATTGCCTTCTCGGTCTCCTCGGGGAGATCCGCCGGTCTTGAGACGATCTTCCAGTATGGCGAGTCCGGGAGCCACTTTGCCTCGTAGCCGCAGATCCGCGGGAGGTCCGGAGGCAGCGCGGAGTAGTCCTCCTCGATGATCGGGAGCACCGTGCAGTATCCCGGGGGGTTGCCGATGATGCCGACGCTGATGTCCTTCCCCGTGAGGAACTCCTCGACAAGGAGTGAGCGGTCGTATCCAAGCGTCGTCCGTAGCGTGTTGATGACGTCGGAGAGTTCCTCAATTGTATAGGCAATGCTCTTTTGCGTGATGCCGTACGAGGAGTCGCCTGAGTTCGGCTTGACGATCACCGGGAGTTTCATCCCGATATCGTAGGTCAGGTCGCCGGGGGTGATGAAGCAGGCGTCCGGCACCGGGATCTTCATCTCTTTCGCGACGCCGCGGACAAGCGACTTGTCGTAGCAGAACGCAAGCGACTGCGGCCCGGATCCCGTGTACGGTATATCGAGCATCTCAAGAAGCGCCGGCACATGGAGTTCCTTCCTCGGGTCATTGTTGAACCCCTCGTCGCAGAGATTGAAGACGTAATCAACCTTCCCTCTCAGTTTCGCGAGATCCTGGATCATGGTCTCGTGCCGGGAGAAAAAGGTGAACCGGTAGCCTGCAAGTTCCCTGAGAGCCGCCTTCATCTGGTCGATGGTGTAGAAGTCATCGTCGTCGAAGGTGCAGGAGGGTTTTAACGCGTCGGGTCTGGCCGGGTCACCGAGCATCACCGCGACGTGTTTTGCCCTCCCCTGCCCTCGCGCCTTCGTCGTCGACCACTCCTTCTTCACGACCGCGGTGACAATGTGGCGGCGCTCCATCATGCCGAGATCCTGGTTTCGCTGCGACTCCGTGGCGATCTCGTGGAAGGTGACGCTGGAGAAGCCCGCCTGCTCCAGGAGCCGCCGGAGCGCCTCAGGTGTGTAGAGGCGCTCGGCGTAGAACTGGTCGGCCACGACACCTTTGTTGACGTCGGTGATCACCTCCCGTGATATCAGGCGCCGGGCATCGAGCGAGAGGGACCGTTCACGGCAGACGAACATCGTCCGGTCGATCCACTCCCACGATCTTGCCTGGAAGTGCTCTTTCAGGTACTCGCCATCAGCCACGTCCAGGAGCACCCGTCCCCGGGGCTTGAGGATGCGACGGAGTTCGGTGAGGATTCGCAGGTCTTCCTCGACGGAATCAAAGTAGCCGAAACTGTTCCCGAGGACGAGGACGACATCGTGGGTGTCGGTGCGGTACGGCAGCCGGCGCGCGTCTCCCTCCCGGAACCGGACCGGGAGGCCTTCCTTCTTTGCGGTCGACCGGGCGCGCTGGATCAGGTAGTGCGACTGGTCAAGGCCTTCGACGCTGTAGCCCCTGCGCACGAGTTCGAGGGTGTGCCTCCCCTGGCCGCAGCAGAGATCGAGGATCTTCTCGTCAGGCTCCAGGTGCAGGACCTCTGTTATCCGGTCGATCTCGTTTCGGGTGATCTGCTGGTCATCGACGACGTCGCCATCGGTCTTTAAGTAGAGGCTGTTGAAGATGCCTCTCCACCAGTCGGATTTTACATGCTCTTCAAGGTTCGGGACCGGACCGATTGTCCGTGTTCCCGGGTGTTTTTCCTTCCGCCTGCTATCCGGGGGTTCGTCCGTGTGGATCTCGTCGGTCATACCGGACCACTCGCCCTGACCCCATGTTCTGGGTAGAACCGGCGTTTTGCCGGGTTGTAGAAGAGATATTGGTTAACGTGCGCCATAGTTGGATGATCATTCGGTAGGATAGTATCGATAAAAGGATTGTGCCGCAATCTTCTCCGCCCGAACAAACAACCACAGTGGAGGGAAGTTTTATCCCGCAAAAGACGGCACCACGCGCCGGGATAGGGAGAATGGGGTAAGCAGGATATACCCGGTCAGCAGATCCCGGGGCGGATCTGTGAGACGCATCTATTATATGCAGGCAGGTTGTTGTATGTGTGCAGACTATCTGCATGGTTGAAGTATATGGAAGAGAGATATCCAAGCCGGGGCCCCAGATCGTTCCAGGACCGCCCCCGCGAGTTCCACAAGGCAGTCTGTTCCGACTGCGGCAAAGAGTGCGAAGTTCCTTTCAAACCGACGGAGGGTCGGCCCGTCTACTGCCGCGACTGCCTCCCGAAGTACAGGAAACCTCGGTACTGAGTCGTCTGTATGAATATTGTCTCTTAACGTGAGTGAAATTCCAATGGAAGAGAGATATCCAAGCCGGGGCCCCAGATCGTTCCAGGACCGCCCCCGCGAGTTCCACAAGGCAGTCTGTTCCGACTGCGGCAAAGAGTGCGAAGTTCCTTTCAAACCGACTGAGGGCCGGCCTGTCTACTGCCGCGACTGCCTCCCGAAGTACAGAAAACCCAGATTCTAACCCTTTTTTTGAGCAGACCGCCCAAAATCGCTTGATGGCGGGTTTCCCGGATTATTCTGCCCGCAGCAACGGCTGTATGCATCTGCTTCATAGGCCTGTCGCGGGGAGGATTCAGACAATAAGCCGCTTTCGCATCAGCCTGATGGCAAGGATGAAGAAGAAGACGGTCGCCACGGCGATCCAGGCGAGGTTGAGGAGATTGATCGGCGAGAACGCCGCGAGCGTGATTGCCCGGTTGACCCCGACGACATGCGTGAGCGGGAGTGCGGCGAGGGCGAAGTACTGGATCGGTTGCGGGAGGAGGTCGAGAGGGAAGAACGTTCCCGAGAAGAGGAACATCGGGGTGATGAAGAGGAACGATGGATAGTTCAGCGCGTCGATGCTCGGCGTGATCGCCGTGAAGCACATCGCGATCCCCGCGAAGAGGAGGCCGGCGAGATAGGCGAAGGGGATGAGGAGCAGGGACGAGGGCATGGCGACGACGCCGAAGATGAGGAGCACCGGGAGCATCAGCGCCGCGTAGATCATCCCCCGGGTCGCGCCCCAGAGCATCTCCCCGGCGATCACCTCATCGATGCTGACCGGCGTTGCGATGATGGCGTCAAACGTCTTCTGGTAGTACATCCGGACGAACGACGAGTAGGTGCATTCAAAGAAGGCCGAATACATCACCGATATCGAGACGAGGGCCGGTGCGATGAAGACGGGATAGGGTATCCCGTCGACCGCCTCGATGTACGTCCCGAGGCCGAACCCCAGCGCGAGGAGGTAGAGAACCGGCTCGACGAAGGGCGGGATGAAGTTCACCCGGTAGGTTCTGAGAAAGGCGTCCCAGTTCCTCCGCCAGACGCTCCACACCCTGCTGCTTATCCGGATCATACTCACTCCCGCAGGCTCCTGCCGGTCAGCCGCAGGAAGACGTCTTCGAGAGTCGCCGGGCGGACCGTCACCGCCGCCTCGTGCCGGCAGACCTCGAGCAGGTCGCGTGCCACGTCGTTCGGGCGGTCCGTGAAGACCTGGAGCATGTCCCCGGCAAGATCGTAGTTCAGCCCGAGTTCGTCCAGGCGGGCAATCACCTTCTCTGTCCGCTCGACCTCGACGACATCGTTCCCGGCATACTCCCGGATGAGGTCGGCCGGGGTGCCCTCGACGAGGATCTTCCCGTGGTCCATGATCACCAGCCGGTCGCAGAGGCGCTCCGCTTCGTCCAGGTAGTGCGTGGTGAGGACGAGGGTGTTTCCCTGCGCCTGGAGGCTGCGGAGTCTCTCCCAGATCAGGTGTCGTGCCTGCGGGTCGAGCCCGATGGTGGGCTCATCGAGGATGAGCAATTTTGGTTCGTTAATCAGTGCCCGGGCGATGATCAGCCGCCGTTTCATTCCTCCCGAGAGTTTCTCGATCAGGACGTCCCGCTTCTCCTCAAGTTGCATGAATGAGAGAAGTTCTTCCGCTCGCCGCTCTGCCTCCCGCTTCGGGATGCCGAAGTAGCGGGCGTAGACCAGCAGGTTTCGGTAGGCTGAGAAGTCCGGGTCGAGGTTGGTCTCCTGCGGCACCACGCCGAGGCGGCTCTTGATCTCCTGCTGATGGGTATCCACGTCCATCCCAAAGACCTCCAGGGTGCCGCCGGTCTTGGGGGATATGCACTGGATCATCTTCATGGTCGTTGTCTTTCCCGCCCCGTTGGGGCCAAGAAACCCGAAGACCTCCCCTTTTCTAACCCCAAAAGAGATGCTGTCGACCGCGATAAGGTCCTCGAACCGCTTCTCGAGGTCGTGTGCTACGATGATGTCTCCGATCGTCCCTGCCTCCTGATGCGTCAGTGGGGTCGTGCAGATACAACATTCTTTCGCTTGCCGCCCCTCCCCCGGGAGAGTCACGGAACTTCTTCTCCGCGCGGACGGCTTGATGCTGCTGATCCCTGTGGATTGAGCCGGGATTTCACGCCGCTCGAACACGCCTCCGCATCCTTTTTGCCCGGAAACCTACCACCTACTTCGTACGCAGTTACAGCGATACCATGACCAGCAATTCTGTGGAGACGGGCAGAGTCGTCTATCCTTCCGACGCCGTGTATGTCAGTTCGTCAAATGGCCGTGGGCGGGGAATCTTCGCCCGCAGAGAGATCGAGGCCGGTGAATTGATCGAGATCTGCCCGGTGATCGTGCTGGGTGGGGCGGACGAGCAGGAACACCTTGACCGGACACGTCTCTTTGACTACTACTTCGCCTGGGGCAAAGATCCCGAGCTTGCTGCCTTGGCGCTGGGCTGCGGGTCGCTCTACAACCACTCCTACCACGCGAACGCAGACCACGTCTGCGACGTTCTCCGGGGTGAGATCCGCATCTACGCCCATCGCGCCATCCGGAGAGATGAGGAGATCACCATCAACTACGGTGGTCATCCTGACTGCCCCGACCCGGTCTGGTTCGATGTTGTGGGAGAGGTCGGGTAATCTTTCTTCCCCTGCAAAGCCTCCTTTACTGGATGCCCACCTCATCTTTTCCGTGGCAACGCTCGAAGTTATCGCGGCTCACCCTCCCGGCACTGCCTGACGGCAACTGATTCCGATGGGGGCATGGCGTTCACCGGTATCTGGAATTGGTGGTGGGGGTGGTGCGCCAGCCCCTCCGGGTCACTCCTGGGTCTGCACCGGGATCTCCAGTGGAAATTGGGGGGTTTGCGAAAATCTCTGCAATATGGGGAGATTCTCTCAACGCTCCGTCTTTTCTGCCGACCCCTCTAACCCTTCCGCCGACCGTATGGGTCACTCAGAAGGCCCCTTCAATTTTGGCGATATGCCGGGATTCGGGGATGATTTGTGGAGATCCTGAAGGGCCGGTCGGGGTGCGGGGGCATGAGGGCGGAGGTATCCTGGAGATCCCGCAAGACGCCCGTCTGAACCATGTCGGCCGTTATCATGCTGATGTTCTACCGCCGGATGACCATCTGCACCTGTTCTGTCTGGACGATGCCGCCTCCACTCGCCGTCACCATGGCGTCCACGGTCGTTGTAGAGACGAGGGGCGGGAGGTCGGGGGTGATGATCTCGTACCTGATCGGCGGGTAGGGTGGGAAGACGGTGCCAAGATCCCGGGTATCACGGTATACACCACCAAGCGCGGTAGCAAAGACCTCAATCTCGACGGGCGCGGCAAACCCGTTCTCGGGGTACACCGTGAGCGTGAAGTTGACCTGTTCGCCGGGCCGGGTTGTGACGGTTGTGGGTGTCACGCTGATAGAGAACGAGCGAAAATCAGTCGATACCGGTGCCCCCGTCATGACCGGCGTTCCTGGAGTTCCGGTCGGGGTCGGGGGCAGGCGGGGCTGTCCAGGTGCAGGAGGGGTTCCTGGTGTCGGCTGCGTGGGAGGGGGCGCGACCTCCTCCATGAGGATACCGTAGGCAATGACGGTCCCGGTGAGCATGATGCAGACGAGGACTGCGACCAGCAGGGGGGAGTATTCTCGTGCCATAGTGCTGGCACCCCGGGAACCGTTGCCGGTCTATTTATACGTTGCTGCCCTGCCGTCTGGGGGTTGAAGGCTGTCCTCCGGGGGAGAGCTGGTAAGGCCTGCATGCAGGACGATCCCTCCCTGCCCGGGGTAAAAATTGGGTGTATTTTCCCTCAGTCGGTAGCGACCATGACCTCGGTCGATTTGATCACGGCATAGATCTTCTTGCCGACGGCAAGCCCGAGATTCTCCACGGATCTCTTCGTGATGACCGCAGTGAGCTCGCCACCGCCATCCAGAGCGATGACAACCTCTGCGGTGACCACGCCTTCTTTGATGTCCTTGACCTTTCCGGGAAGTTGGTTTCTTGCACTTAACTTCATGGTGCACCGTGGGGGTGGTTCAGTCACCCTGACTATATAGGTTTTGATGACCCGGGCCCTCGTGCAGCCGTAATCATTCTTCCTGCAAGGGCGCAAAAAGATGGATTTACTCACTCTGGATCAGTTCAGGAAAGTTCAGGGAATGTTTTGAAACCGGTGAATATATCACCACACGTGTCGAGCACGTGTCGATAGCATGAGCAGAAAGAAGGTTGCCCTGACCATAGATTCGGAAGCGCTCCCCTGACTGAAGGCCGTTGGCTTCAAGATGAGCCGCCTGCTGGATGAGGCGATATTGAGTCACAAGGACCGAGTCGGGCGCAACTGGGGCTCTGATTCCAAAAAACGTCGATGGGCCTGTCCGGATTCGAACCGGAGATCTCCGCCGTGTAAGGGCGGCGTCATGACCAGCTAGACCACAAGCCCGTGGATGCTCTATACTATTTTGCACTGTAAGGGATAAACGTTGTTGCCCTGTTGATGGTTCCACCGGGTCGTTCCGTGAATCGACGATCTATGGATACTCCTAAAGGGGATGCACTCTCCGGCAGGGGGTTCTGCAGGACAAAAAATGGTTTAGATAAACCCGAAGGACTTCAGCGTCACTTCAGGGTTGACGGCTCCGACGTGGTAGACCTTGCCCTCGGAGAGCTCGTTGATGACGACCTCCGCCGGGGAGAAGAGCGAGGTGTCGATCTGGTAGAAGTCGAAGTTGGCTTCCTTGAAGATATCGTAGAACGGCTTTCCGTATCCCTTGGACTTGTTGCTCGGGATTTTTTCAAGGTAGTCCTTGATCTCCGGGGCGTTCATCGTCAGCATGATGCTGCCGTGATAGATCGTGGCGTCGTTGGTGCTGCCCATCGCCTTCGTGCCGTCCTTCTTGACGGGGGCAATCGGGGCGTGGCCGATTCCGGCGGTGATCTTCTTCGTGTCAAAACCGAGTTCGTTCAACTTGTAGACCGCTGTCTCAACGCAGCGCCCGGCGACCTGGACCGAGCCGACGATCGATGCCGTGGGGGCGACGACCGCGCAGGTGTTCGCCACGTCCACGTTGCAGTCTTCAGCTATCTTCTCCATCACGCCGGCGTTCGGGAGGTGGTCGCTCTCGAGGCAGATGACTGCGTAATCGAACTCGTCCTCGTAGTCGATGACCTCGTAGGTGTGCTTGGGCTTTAAGGAGAGCGCTCGTGCAGGACCGCTGCCCATGGCGAAGTACTTGTTGACATTGACCGTCCAGCCCGCCTTCTGCGCGCCGAGGCATGCAATGGCCGGGAAGTCAGTGCTGACCTCGATGAACGGGATCGGGACGTCCCTGATCCGGCCCATCGTGATGTCGACCTCGCCGAGCCCGCCCATACAGATCTCGGTGAACCGTCTTCCTGCCAGGTACCCGCCGGTGGTGCTGACGCCGCAGTCTACGATGCGTGCCCCGTTGTCGAGCTCGTGCGGGACGGCATGGAATTCCTCGGCATATTCGAAGAGTTCCTCAAAAATATCCAGTGCCAGTTCGTTCACGCTGAGCATGTGGAAAACCTCATCAGAGTACAAGCGGTGGCAGAATAGATAAGGATTATGAAAGGATTATGCAACTGCCGTCTGCTCCTGCCTCAGGTATTCCAGCACACGCCCGGGATCGTAGCGGAGACTGATCAGCCGTGTCCGTCCTCTCCCCTGACGGTAATGAAGGTTTAAGAGCCGCATTGCGTCGAATTTCCGGATCATCTCGTAGTATTTGGTGTAACTGATCCCCACCTGCTCTTTAACGAACCGGTAGACGTCGCCGGCGTTCATCTCCTGATCGTCTCGGGCCGACATCTCGGCGATTCGGCCCAGCACCTTCCTCTCTTCCGCCTTGAGCGCCCGGAGCGAGTAAGCCAGGTGCAGGTACCGGGAGACCTCATACGCCTCGCAGATATCCTCCCGCTCGACGGAACGGCGGGCTGCCTTCTCGGCGTTCAGGGTCGCCCGCTTCAGGAGGTCGATGCCGACGCGGAGATCCCCGCTCTTCATGGTCTGCTCTACCACGAGGTCCAGCATGTCGGACCGAAGAACGTTCGGGTAGAGTCCCTGCAGGACACGTTCCTCGAGGATCTCGTGGATCTCTTCCTCCGAGTAAGGGGGGAAGTAGATCTCGGTGGGCCGGAAGACCGATGCGACCCGGGCATCCACTTCGCTCTGCAGGCTGACAGACATATCGCTGACGATGGCGACGACACCGATCCGGACGCCCGGATAGGCCTCGTGAGAGCGAAGCAGAGCGTAGAGCACCTGGTTGATCTCGTTTTCGTAGAGGAGGTAGTTTGCGTCGTCGAGCGCCACCAAAAGCACCTGCTCCTCCCGCAGGAGGCGCCGGGCTATGGCGTCAAAGACCTGTTTGAAGGATGTGCCGGACGCCGGGGGCAGGCGGCCGGTGACGTGCCGGTAGATCTGCGAGAAGATGGCGAACTTGGTGTTGTCGATCTGGCAGTTGATGTAGACGGGGATCAGTTTCTTCGTCGTCTCCTCGATCTCGGCAAAGACTTTCTTGACGCTTGTCGTCTTCCCCGTCCCCGGCAGCCCCCGGCAGATGGTGTTCTGGGGCCGGACACCCCGCAGGCCCGGCCGGACCTGGAAGGCGAGCTCCCGGATCTGGGCATCGCGATGGTTAAACTGCTCAGGGACGTAATCGATCTCGAAGACTTCGGGGTCCCGAAAAAGCGTCTCGTCCCACATGAGCAGGTTCCTCTTCATTATACAATCCTCGGATATTGTAGTATTTATAACCTCCAGGTTGTGATCTCCTCATCGCGCAACCTAAATAGGGTTTAGGGCTGTTCCATGCACTTCTTGCAGAGGGTTCTGCTCATGAAGAGTCTGGAAAGTTTTGCCTGGGATTTCGTTACTTCTGCTCCGCACATTTCGCAGACATCGTCTGCCGGCACGGCGGTCGGCTTTGGGGCGGCAGGTTCCGGGGCGGGTTCCGGGGCCGGTTCCGGTTCGGGGACCGCTGGAGCCTTCTCCTCAGGCTCTTCTAGAGGCTGTGGGGTCCGGGGCGGTTGCGGCTGCTCTGGAGCCGATGGAATTGCCGTCGTGATGGTGTCTGCAGGAGGACAGGCTCTCTCTTCCGGCTGGCGTTCCGGTTCAACCTCCGGCATCGCCAGTTCTGCCGCCCGGGCGGGTATTATCTCCGCCGTCGTTTTTCCCTGCTCCGTGAATCTTGCTGCCAGGACGCGCCGGCGGTACGCATCCACCCGCTCGGCGGTTGCCGGATCGCCACGCCCGAGCCGGGCAAGTATCCCGTCGAGGAACGCAACAAGATCGTCCACGTCCTCCTGGGTCTCTACATCACCCTCAACCTCGAGACGGAGGTTTTCGTAGTTCTCAAGGTTGACGGTGATCCCGATGGTGACTTCCCTTTTTCCGGACATATTCTAATAAATATTGTATCTCTTTATATACAATTCCACCGGCGGGACATATCATCCTGATATTCGGTCAATCCGGTCGTGTTTCTCTATCTCCTGCACGGGTGACGGTCCGGGCCGGCGATCGATGATCCGGTGGAAATGGAGTTTTTTTCCGGAGCATTCAGCCCTGCCCCCGCCCCGCCGTCCGGTGGGCGTGCGGGCCCATGACGGCTCCTGCCCGGGTTATCTGAACCCCTGAACGTGGGAGGTGCAACGGCTTATTCCTCTCCCATTAATTTTTATATCTCTGTTGCCATACGAAGGCGGAGCCCCCGATGGATATACCCGGTAGCCCGTACGATATGCCCGAGGAGCATAATGATCACCTGCCTGCATGAAGGGCCGACAGGCCTACTCCGGATACGCGCCGCTTGTATGGGGCGGTCAATTCTTCTCCTGATCGGTATAGTACTCGGCCTCCTGCTCGTCCAGAGTGCTGCCGCAGCGCCAACAACGCTGTTTGTGGCGGCAAGCGACAGCAGCTCCACATCAAAGGCACAGGCGAACTACACGTGCGACGGCCTGGATGACCAGGTGGAAGTCCAGGCGGCGTTCGCAGCACTGCCGGACGGCGGGACGGTTGCCCTGACCGAAGGCACGTTCAACTGCTCGGGAAGCATTCTCCCAG
>NZ_JAJGBK010000026.1 GCF_020696975.1 Methanoculleus sp. | reverse complement strand
GTTACACCAACAGAAGAGCTGATGGTGATGCCGACGGGGGAACCGACCAAGACACTGGCGAAGTCCCTGGGTGTAGCACCAATGCAATTCTCGACAATGGAAGCAGAACCCGAAATCCTCTTTAACGGAACTGTGACGCTTCCAATGGGAGCATTCCCGCAGGAAGCATACAACTCCGGGAAGAGTTATGCAGTCATGAATCCGACTCCGCTCGGCGTGCTCCACGCAGTCGCGGAGTCAGAGGGCTGGGTCTACAACGTGACCGACAAGAAATACAGCGAAAAGAGTATTTTCCTTCTCGACGATGTCGACAGTTATCTGAAAGACAACGGAGAGTGGTCCTGTTACGTCAATGATGTTCTCAAAGACGGGTTTGAAAGTGAGTCAGACGGCCTGAACGCTGTAAAGTTGAGTGACGGTGATATAGTCACTTTCTACTACGGCAACGACGAAAACCCCGATAACGCAACCGCTATCATCAATGCAACCGTCGACCTCGATGAGGATGACTGGACGCTCGCGCTCATCGGTGCCCGAAACGTCGTCCTGACCAGAAGCGACTTTGAGGCAACACTGACGGGCATGCCGTCCCACAAGGCAACCGGCCCCGATCACAAGAGCAACACCTGGGAGGGGATGCCACTCCACTATATCATCGGTGCGATCGATGATGGGGATTACGGAAAATCCTCCACCGCATTCAACAGCGACCTCGCAGAGGCGGGGTATGAAATCATCCTGACAAGTATCGACGGACGGCCGACGACCTTCAACAGCTCGGTCGGGATTGACGACGGTTTCATTCTTGGCAACAAAGTCAACGGCACTGTGCTGGACCCTGATGACGAACGGTGGCCGTTGAGGCTGGTCGGATCGGACGTCGGAAGCGATCTCAGCGCAAAGGGTGTCGTGGCGATCCAGATCGGTGTAGAGGCAGGGTCAACCCCGCCGCCCCAAAAAGGAGGCACCACCGAGATACGCGTTGTGAAGTATGCCTCCGATGGCGTGACTATTGAGAACGAGACGACGATCACTTACCAGCAGATGATGGAGAGTTTCACGGTCATCGGTGGTGATAACGGCGTCCGGCTCAGGTTCCAGGGCCCCACCCTCATATCGAACGACCTCTGGAACCCTGCGGAAGACATAAGCATAGACCCCGCCAAAGTAGACGAAGTCGTGAGGGGGACCGCAATCAAGGACCTCTGCGATCTGGTGGGCGGGGTCCCTGAAGGCGGTGAAGTCAAGCTTGTTGCACCCGATGGCTTCAAGGCTACGATCAATTACACCAACATCTATGCCCCGCACGAACGGCAGGGGGAGGCTATCGTCGCCTGGTGGGCAGAGCGGCAGGGTTACGTGCCTGACTATAGCGACGGCATGCGTCTCTTCTACAACACGTCCGACGGTATCTTCGGCGCTGACGATATGCGGGTATGCCTTGCTGAAGCGTACTGGCACTACTTCACGGACAGCGGCATTGATTATCCCTCGGCGGCTGGCGTCTCCAACAAAAATATCGCGACTATCGAGATCTATGAAGCACCGCGGGAGGACTGGAACCTCATCCTGACGGGCGCCATCGATACAACCATCACCAGGGCCTTCTTTGAGTCGGGCAAGGCCTGCGCCATGGCCGGGCACGATGCGACCTGGACCGACGGTGACGATGTCTGGTCGGGGATGCCGCTCTGGCTCCTCTGCGGCTATGTTGACGACGCCAACAGTCATGATTACGGGACAAATTGTTTCAATGACACCCTCGCAGACGCAGGTTACAACGTGACCGTCTTCGACTACGGCCAGGACGGTATCAAAGGCACCGGTGATGACTTCTCCGCTACCTTCAACAGTTCGTTCATTAAGCGAAACAACAACATCATCGTCGCAGACGAGATCGACGGCATGCCGTTGCCCGATGATGGCAAGACCTGGCCGCTGAAACTCGTCGGCACCGCCCTGACATCTAACATGCAGAAAGTCGGGAGCATCGATGAGATCGTGCTGACCGGGCTGCCGGTCATCTGCGACGCGACAATCTCCCTTGAGGAGGGCTGGAACTTTGTCTCGGTGCCCAAACTCCTCTCTACCGGAAAAGACTCCGCTGCAATCTTTGCCAACGTTGACCGGGAGCAGCACAGCATCTGGCAGTATGACGCCACGCTGAAGGACTGGAAGCAGGTAACGGAGGCCGACCAGATTCTCCCGCTCGAAGGCTACTGGATCTACTCGGCTCGGAGTATGAAGGTCCCGCTTCACTTCGACACCGACGCGATCAGAACCCCGCCCGCAAAGATGCTCGCCCAGGGCTGGAATGCCGTCGGGTTCAGCGACACCGAGCCTGCCACGACCCGTGACACCCTCCTCTCACTCGGTGATGCGTGGACACAGGTGATCGGGTATAACGCCGGCACGCAGCAGTACGAGACCTCCATCATACGCGGCGGTTCGGGAAGCCACAACGATACGCAGGAGATGCTGCCGATGAAGGGCTACTGGGTCTACCTGCGCGGTGAGAGCGAACTCGCCGCCATCGGGGCGTAACGGAGCGGGTCCATGGATATCAGGTATATCCTCTCCCTCCTCATCCTCTTCTCTCTCGCCGGCATGGCAGCCGCCCTGCCGGTGCTGCCGGATGAGTTCGGCGGCAGCGTCACACTCGACGGCCAGCCCGCGCCGGCGGGAACCGTCATCACTGCGAAGATCGACTGGAACGAACGGGGCTCCACGACCACAACACAGACCGGGGAATACGGACCCCTGGACTCTCCAGGCGTCCTCATAGTCAAGGCAACCGAAGACGACCTCCGGCGCTCGGGCTCCCCGGTCATAACCTTCTGGGTGAACGGCCATAAGGCCGATCAGGAGATTGCCTTCGTTGGAGGAACAGTCCGGCAGTTCGACCTCTCGGCAAGCACCGGAGGTGAAAAGGAAGAGATTCCGGTAGCTTCTGATAGTAACTCATTCGATCTCGAAGGCGTCGACATAGTCGATACTGATGGGAAGCAACAGATCGTCATCGATGAAAGGACATTCCTCGGCGGCATCACCACCAACGAGACCGCCATCATCCTGAATGACATGGACGGGTGGGAGGAGATGGTCATCTTCACTCAGGAGAGGCCGACCGGAGACCGGCAGGTCACCGGCACCATCGAGAGCGTTCATGCCCGGACCAGCCCGGTTACCACAGGATCAGGCTGGGCGCAGATCGACCTTGAGATGAGCGGGCACCCCGGCTCAAACGCCCTGCTCGATACAACGATCTTACAGAACCCCAGCACCGATGAGCAGGAGGCATTCGAGACCGCCATCTCGTATCAGCTGACGGGCAGGAGCATTAACGATGTCGCGTATGTCCTGAACGTGCAGAAGAACAACGTCGATAACGAAGAAGACGGTGGCATTATCAGGACCGCCACGATCAGGATGGTCGTCGGTTCCGACTGGGTTGACAGCATGGGCGGACCGGAGAATGTCAAGATTCTGCGACGCGCCGACGATGGCACAACAACCGCGCTGGATACCAATTATGTCTTCGACCCTGCTGCGGACTTATACACCTTTGAGGCTCTATCCCCGAACGGCCTCTCGGTCTTCGCGCTGGTGGCCACAAAGGATACGAGCTCCTCAGAAGATCCGGGAGGCAGCGGCAATACAGGCGGGGGGCCCGGCACAGGCCCCGGTTCCGGTTCCTCCAAGGATCCCGGATCTGAAGTGACCTACGACCCCAATGCCCCCGGCTCCCCTGTGGTGTTTGACAGGCGTGCGCCCCTTACCACTTCCGTGGCCGGGGTGGTGCTTGAGCCAGTGACGGTCAGGACCGACAACAGAGTCGGCGCTGTAACGATACTGGAGGGCACCATTGCCCGTGACAGCGAAGGCAACGCACTTACTGAAGTGACCTGCAGTGAGGTCGCTCCCGCCGAAGTCCCCCCGGCGCCCCCGGGAACAACCATCGCCATCGCGCTCAGGTGCGGTCCTGCAGGAGCCACCTTCGACCCGCCGGCAACCCTCACCTATACCCTCTCCACGGAAGAGTGGGCGAAGATCGGTGAAGGCGCCACGCCGAAGGTGATGTGGTACAACACACAGACCGGCGAGTGGCAGGAGATTGCCGCTACAGTGGACCCCGCCGCCCGGACGGTCACCACAGAGGTAGAGCACTTCAGCCTCTACGCCCTGGTCTGGACCGTCCCCGAGACCATGGTAGCGGGGGCTGAGGGTACCGTAACTCCAGGCGGAGAACCGGTCGGGGGACCCGGCCCGGCGCTCCCGCTCTGGGCGCTGGCCCTCATCATCGTGCTGGTCGTCGCACTTGCAGCATCCCTCCTCGTGAGGAGAAAGTAACCTCCCCTTTTTCACGACGATAAGGAGCAACGCATGGCAGTTACGCACCGGCGGGGTACAGCCCCGCACTCAATCATTCTCGTGCTCTGCATCCTCGCACTGGCAGTACCGGCCGCCGCGTCCACAACCGAACTTCACGTCGTCAGGTATGCAGCCGACGGCGTCACCGTCCTTGAAGAGAAGACGGTCGACTACCGCTGGCTTGAGGCAAACCTCCCGGTCCAGGGGGACGGCCAGACCCATTACTACCACCAGGGGCCGGTCTTTGAGGGAGATGCCTGGAATCCCGAAGAGGACGTCAACGTTCGGGATAAGGATATGGGCGCGGTGAAGGGGACCGACCTCGCAGACATCTGTGATCTTGTAGGCGGGATGGGGGAGGAGGATACCGTCAAGGTCCGGGCAGTGGACGGGATGTCGAGGACATTCCCGTATCGGAACGTCTACGAGCCGGAATCCCGGCAGGGACCGATGGTCATCACCTGGTACAGGGCCGACGAGGGGTATGTTCCCGACTACCGGACCGGGATGCGCCTCGTCTTCTTCGCGGATACGTCGACCAACCTCGATGGCCTTCACGTCTTCGGTGTAGCGGATATGCGCGAGTGTTTCGATTCCGAGTACTGGTACTTCTTCCAGCCGGGACTCCCGACCACCACAGGCCTCTCCGTGCAGTACGTGAGCGAGATCATCATCTATAGCGATGAAGAGGCCACCGGAAGCATCTACATAAACTCGACGCCCACCGGGGCCGCGGTCTTCCTTGACGACGAAGAGACCGGCGATACGACCCCCTGCACTCTCTCCGGCATCGAGATCGGGAGTTATTCCATCAGGGTCGAGAAAGAGGGATTCATCCCACCGGATGAGGAGTGGGTCAATGTTGTTGCAAACGCCGTCGCCGAGGTTGAGTTTAACCTGATTCCGGAGACCGGATCAGGCGGCGGTAGCAGCGGGGGTGACGGAGGCTCCAGGAACGGGAGCATCGCCATCACGTCGGTCCCGATGAATGCAAGCATCTACCTCGACGGGAATGTTACGGAGTTCAGGACAGATGCAACCCTGGAGGATGTCCCGTCCGGCGAGCATACGATCGAACTCGTGCTGCCGGGTTACTGGAACATCACCCGAACTGTCACCGTCGAGGCGGACGAGTGCAGCCTCCTTGATCTGGTCTTCGAGAACAGCACCACAGACAAAGCCATCGCCGAAACCGGAAGGATCACCGTATCCTCAGTCCCAACAAATGCGAGCATCTACGTTGATGGGAATGAGACAGGATCCCGAACCAATGCGACCCTGAATGCGGTCCCATCCGGCGAGCATACGATCGAACTCGTGATGCTGGGTTACAAAAACGCCACCAGAACCGTCACCGTCGAGGAGGGCGGGTATATCGCCCTTGATCTGCTCCTCTCCCCGACAGGCGATGAGACCAGAGCGAAGACCACAGGCAGCGATGAACCCATAACCGGGCACCCGGTGCCGAATAACCCCATAGAGGCTTTCGTTGAAGCCGCCCTCAATTTCGTGAACGGGCTGCTCTCGTTCTTCGGAATACGAGAGGGTACAGTAGCCACGCCGGGCCCGGAGAGCACTCCCACCCCGGGCCAGGATACCGCAACCCCCGTGCCGACCGACACCCCTGCGGTCTCTGCACCGACACCGGATAACACCCTGAACACAAGAAGTCACTCCGGCGGGCTCTACATCGAGTCGTACCCGCCGGGTATGACGATCGTCGTTGATAACAAAAGACAGGTCTGGCAGACACCTCACATCGTCTACGGCCTCCGTGAAGGCCAGCACAGCATCAGCGTCGAGGAGAGTGAACAGGGTCGGGGCGGTGAAGGCTCCGGCTTCCGGTTCGAGACCGTTCAGGCCTGGGTCTACCCGGACGCGATTGCCCCGGTCCACCTTGACGGCGTGATCCCCACCAGCAGAAAGACGATCCGGGTCGATTCGGAGGCCTACCACGGCGAAAAGTTCACGGTGAACGGACTCTACCCTGCAGGCACCATCCCGGGCGATGCCGTGGTCGAAGGGCCGAAGTCCTGGATCACCGTGTCCCAAAACGGCACCTACCTCTCATACAGAGTTCCCTACCCAATTGAGAGAGGCAGGACATTCACGATCGAACCCTGGAGCGGCAACACCGTCCCGCTCAGGATCAACTCAAACCCCGGAGGCGCCGCAGTCTTCATCGACGGGTTCCCCACCGGGAAAGTTACCCCGTGCAGGGTGGAAGGCCTCTCCCCCGGCCAGCATCGTATCCTTGCATCAAAGCCCGGATACATCCCTGCTGAAGATACGATCACGATCCCGGAAGGAGCCGGCACCGGAGGAGCTGTCACATGCACGCTCCGGGAGTATACGGACGGGAGCCTCCTCGTCGATAGCACCATCCCGGACGCGAGGATCTACCTCTACGGGCGATACACCGGAGAGAAGACGCCCCATACCTTCACCGGGATGAGCATCGGGACCTATGAGGTCCGGGTCGTCACTGAGAACGCCTCAAAGACGATCAAAGATGTGCTGGTAGCACCGGGAGAGACGGCCCGGTGCCTGGTTGTTCTGGAGGAGGCCCTGTGAGCAGGTGCCGAAACGCCTGCCGGGCAGTCGCGGTTGTCGTGATGCTTGCACTCCTCCTCCCGGCGGCATCGGCCGCCATCGTCTGGGGGCCGTACGTCACGAACACCACAGAGGAATCGGCGGTGGTCAGCTGGAAGACGACTTCTCCAGCGGGAGGCTGGGTGGAGTACGTATCCGAAGGTGGCGAAACTTACCACCGCATAACCTCTCCGGAGAAGGAGAGCATGCACCATGTGCTCCTCACCAATCTTACCCCGTCGACTACCTACCGCTACCGTGTCGGCACCGCGAACGAAACAACGGAGGACTGCAGGTTTCGGACACTTGGGGATCAATCGTTCACCTGTATCATATACGGCGACACCCGGGCCCAGAAGCCCTTCTTCACCCAGGCCGAGCGACACGGTCTGGTGGCGGAGAGGATAGCTGCTGAAGAAGATATCCTCTTCGTCATCCATACCGGCGATTTTGTCTGCGAGGAGGAGGAGTGGGACGAGTTCTTCGCGACCGCGGGACCGGTGCTTGGAAACACAACCCTCGTGCCGGTTCCGGGCAACCACGAAGGATCGGTGGAGGCGTTCACCACCATCTTCAGCCTCCCGACGCACTACTCCTTTGATGCCGGCAGCCTCCATGTGACCGTCCTCGACAGCAACGATTGGGCATGGGCAGATATGGACAGAGAGACCGCATGGCTCAAGAGCGACCTTGCATCTCCCCTGCCCCGGAAGATCGTGGCGTTCCATCACCCACCGTTCAGCTCCGACCGGAAACGCCCCGGCGGTGACCTGGCAATCAGAGCCGAGTGGTGCGACATCTTATCCGAAAGCGGCGTAGACGCCGTCGTTAGCGCACACACCCACGCCTACGAGCGCTACCGGATTGAGGGAACAGAGTACATTGTTATCGGGTGTGGCGGGGCACCGTTCTACCCCCTCGCCGAGGAGAAACCTGAAGGGTATCAGGTGAGCCGCGAACGGACCCTCGGCTATCTCCGGGTCACCGTGAGCCCGGAATCGATTATTATGGAGATGGTGCCGGTTGCGGAGATCGCGGAGGACGGCGAAGTGACGATGCACCAAAGAGAGAACGTCATCGACACCGTCCGCCTTCCAGCAGGTGCCGCACCAACAGAAAAAGCCGCGGCCGGGTGGTGGGTGATACCGGCATCCCTGCTTGGCAGTGCTGCGTTATTCAGACTACGGAGATGATGATTATGCGTACAAGAGTATCATTAGTGCTGCTTGCGCTCCTCTGCGTGGGCATGCTCGCAGGTGCCGCATCGGCGGCACCGACGACCGAACTGCATATCGTAAAGATTGCAGCCGATGGGCAGACGATCCTGAACGAGACAACGATTGACTATCGGTGGATGGAAGCAAACCTCCCGGTTCTCGGGGACGGCGTGACCCACTACTACCACCAGGGACCGGTCTTTGAGGGAGACAAGTGGGACCCTGAAGAGACGACGAACTTCAAGGATAGAGGAGCCGTAAAAGGAACGGATGTCCGCGACCTCGCTGAACTGGTCGGCGGCGCCGAACCCGGGGATGAGATCATGGTCCGGGCGGCCGACGGCTACCATGTCGAGTTTGCCTACCAGAATGTCTACGAGCCCGATCCCCGCCAGGGCCCCATAGGGATCTGCTGGTACAACGGCGCTGAGTCAGGGGCAGGTGAACGGCAGGGATGCGGCTACGTACCCGACTACTATACCGGAATGCGTCTCGTATTCTTCGCGGATAACTCAACCAACGCAGACGGCCTCCATGTCTACGGGAACCAGGACATGTATGAGACGCTCCCGGAGTCGGCCCAGCACTTCTACGACCTCTACCCCTCTACAGGAGGCCTGACCGTGAAGTGGATCGATGAGATCCGGGTCTACACCGGGGGCTTCCATGGTGAGCGAGGGGCTCTTGCAGGCTCTCTCAACGGACCGGCCACGGAGGCGACGACAGAGCCGCCGGAAACCCCGCTCTCCCTCATGGTGACCCTCACTGCAGCCCTCGGGGCAGCAGCGCTCCATGCCCGGAGAGGAGCGTGATCCCGGTGCGCCGGATCTATCCGGTCCTCGCCGCCGTGATGCTGATCGGCATCGCGGTCCTTGCCTCGGGATGCATTGGCGCAACGAGCGGCGCCGAAGATGTGGCCTGGAACCTGACACTTGCCGGAGAGACAGAGAGGGTGATTACGCTCACCGACCTGCGGACGCTGCCTGCCGTTGAGGGGTACGGCTACTCGGTCTCGACGGTCGGGATCAAGTATGGCCCGAATACCTATCGTGGTGTGCTCCTTGCCGATCTCGTTGAGATGGCAGGAGGAGCCGTTGAAGATGACCTAATCTACGTCTCCGCAGAAGACGGCTACCTCTGGGTCTTTGATACCGCTCAGTTACAGGGCGAGGAGTTCTTCACATTCGATGAGAACCTCCGGGAGATTCCCGCCCCGCCGCTCCAGGTCATCCTGGCATATGAGCAGGACGGAGAGCCGCTAGCCTACGAGGACGGGGGGCCGCTCCGCCTCGTCGTCATCACCGGGACACCCGACGTCATCACCGAAGGGAGCCCCTGGGTGAAATGGGTCGACCGGATAGAGGTTCACAGGAAATGAGCCGCCCCGCGATACTCGTGATGCTCGCACTTGTCGTGTTTGCGGCATCGGCAGGCTGTACAGAGACCGGACCGGAACGGACTGTCCTCACGGTGGTCCCGGCCGGTAGCCTTCTTTCCCCGCTCGAAGAGATCGAGGCTGCCTTTGAGAGTCAGCACCCGGAGATCGACGTCCGGCTCGAAGGGCACGGGAGCATCCAGGCCGTTCGGCAGGTGACGGATCTCGGGCGGGCGATCGATGTCGTCGCGGTCGCGGATGCCTCACTGATCCCGGATATGATGTACATCCCGATGAGCGAGGGGGGCGGGAACTATACCGACTGGTATACTTCGTTCGCACAGAACGAGATCGTGATCGCGTACACCGACCGGAGCGCCGGGGCGGACGAGATCACGGCGGAGAACTGGTATCGTATCCTGGCCCGTCCGGACGTGCGGGTGGGATTCTCAAACCCCATGCTCGACGCCTGCGGCTACCGGGCGCTCATGGTGACGGCGCTTGCCGGGGAGCATTATGGTGAACCCGGACTCTTTAAAGCTGTCATCGGTGGATCCTTCGATCCTCCGCTCGCACCTGCCCGCGCGGGCGATGTAACGATGATCACCCTGCCGGAGCGGATGAGGCCGGCAGGCGAGAAGGTCGCCATCCGGGACGGGAGCATCTATCTTCTCTCGCTCCTTGATGCCGGCGGGATCGACTACGCCTTCGAGTACCGGAGCGTAGCAGAAGAGCACGACCTGCAGTGGATCAACCTCCCTCCCGAGATCAACCTCGGTTCTGCAGAGCACGCCGAAGACTACCAAAAGGTGCATGTGACCCTTGGGTTCCAGCGATTCCGCTCCATCGGGAGTGAACGGGTCGGCCAGCCGATCGTCTACGCCGTCACCGTGCCTCACAACGCGCCCCACCCGGACGAAGCGCAAATGTTTGTGGACTTTGTCCTGGACGCGTTCCACGACGAAAGGACCGGATGGCCCGACCCGGTGGACGCGGAACTGGAGACTGCCACGGTGTACCATGCCACGGATTGACAAACCTTTTCCGCACCGACTACGTATGTAGAGGTAGAGTATACCCGGCGGTGTGGCTATAGCAGGCTCTCAGGCGGCCGCCGGGAGTACTGGATACCGGATGCCGGGCAATATGCGGCCGGGGATGGAGGAACCCTCTCGAGCCAGCGAAACACCGATGGGATATTATGTTCTGGAACAGAGCAATGGAGACAATCCGGCCTGACGAACTTGCAGACCTTCAGCTCAAGCGGTTGAGATGGACGCTGCAGCAGGCAGGGAATGTTGGGTTATACCAGAGAAAGTTCAAAGAAGCGGGCGTCTCACCAGGCGAGATCAGGACGCTCGACGACGTGGAGAAACTGCCCTTCACTTACAAAAAGGAACTCCAGGCCGGGTATCCGTTCGGCCTTTTTGCGGTCCCGATGAAGAAGATCGTGCGGATCCACACCACCTCCGGCACGACGGGCAAGCCGACCGTCGTCGGCTACACCCGGCAGGACCTGGAGAACTGGTCGGAACTGATTGCACGAAACATGACGATGATCGGCCTCGGGGAGGACGACGTCTTCCAGAACGCGGTCAACTATGGCCTCTTCACCGGCGGCCTCGGGTTTCACTACGGTGCCGAGAAGATAGGGGCGACCGTGGTCCCGAGCGCCACGGGGAACACCCGGCGCCAGATCGAGATGATTGAGGACTTCGGGGTGACCGCGATCCACTGCACCCCGAGTTACGCCCTTCACATCGCCGAGGTGGCCGAGTCGATGGGAAAGACGCTGGACACCCTCAGGGTAGGGATCTTTGGGGCCGAGCCCTGGTCGGAGAGTATGCGCACAGAACTCGAGCGGCGTCTCGGCGTGAAGGCCTTCGATAGTTACGGCCTCTCCGAGATGTACGGCCCGGGAGTGGCGTTCGAGTGCCCGGAACACAACGGGCTCCACATCTGGCACGACTGCTACCTTGTCGAGATCATCGACCCGGAGACGGGTGAACGGCTCGCTCCCGGAGAACGGGGCGAACTCGTCATCACGCCGCTCGTCAAGGAGGCCCTCCCGCTCGTCCGTTACCGTACCGGTGACGTGACGCGGTTGATGGACGACGATTGCACCTGCGGACGCGGGACGAAGATCGAGCGGATAACGGGACGAAGCGACGATATGCTGGTAATCCGGGGGATCAACGTCTTCCCCTCCCAGATCGAGCATGTCCTCCGGGCACTCCCGGAGGTAGGAGAGCAGTTCATGGTTTATGTTGATCGTGTCAAACACCTGGATGAGATGACGATCGAGGTTGAGATGAGTAAAGCAGGGTTCTCCGGGGAACTGCAGGATCTTGCCCGTATGCAGAAGAAGATCTCCGGCGAACTCCACAACACGCTCGGGCTCCGGACCGCGGTGAGACTGGTGGAACCGGAAACGCTCCCCCGGTTCGAGGGGAAGGCGAAGCGGGTCATCGACCGGCGGGGGGCGATCTGATGGCTTCGTGGAACCCGCGGATGGAGACGATGCCGCTCGATGAACTGCGGCGGCTCCAGTTCAAACTCGCCAAATCCCTCGTGTACCGGCTCTACAGTTTCAACGACTTCTACCGTCGCAGGATGAAGGAGCAGCAGGTTCATCCCGACGACATCAGAACGCTTGAGGATATCGCGAAACTCCCGTTCATGTACAAACGGGACCTGCGGGACGGCTACCCGGACAAGATCTTCTCCGCCGAGCGGGACGAACTTGTCCGGTACCACGTCTCCTCCGGGACGACGGGGAAACCGACGGTCGTCGGCTACACGGAGCGCGACATCGAGAACTGGAGCGAGTCGCTCGCGCGGGGGTTCTCCTCCTGCGGCCTCGGGCGGGGTGACGTGATGCAGGTGAGTTACGGTTACGGCCTCTTCACCGGCGGCCTCGGCGCCCACTACGGCGCCGAGCGTGTCGGCGCAACCGTCCTCCCCACGAGCGTCGGGAACACTGAACGGCAGGTCGAACTGATGCAGGATCTCCATGTCACCGCCATCGCCTGCACCCCTTCCTACCTCCTCCATATGGGTGAGGTGGCGGAGAAGATGGGCGTCTCGATAAAGAACGACACCGACCTGCGCCTCGGCTTCTTTGGCGCAGAACCCTGGTCGGAACAGATGCGGGCCCGGATAGAGGACTGGCTCGGGATCCGCGCCTACGACATCTACGGCACGAGCGAACTCTCCGGCCCCATGTTCACCGAGTGCGCCGAGCAGCAGGGGATCCACATCTGGGGGGATCTCGCGCTCGTGGAGATCGTGGACCCCGCAACCGGCGAGGTGCTCGAACCCGGGGAACAGGGCGAACTGACCATCACCATGCTGCAGAAAGAGGCCCTGCCCATGGTCCGGTACCGGATCGGGGACCTCACCACGATCGAGGAGGGCACCTGTGCCTGCGGTCGGACTCATCCGCGTATCGGCCGAATCCGGGGAAGGGTGGACGACATGCTGATCGTCCGCGGCATCAACGTCTTCCCGTCGCAGGTGGAGCATACACTGCTCGAGATCCGCGAGGTCGGCAGGCACTTCCAGATCGTCGTCGACAGGAAGGGTGCGCTCGACTCCATGCTCGTGCGGGTGGAGGTGAGCGAGGAGGCGTTCTCGGACAAGATCACCGATCTTATGGTGATCAAGAAGAAAGTAGAGCATCGTCTGCGGGGTTCACTGAACGTCGGTGTGGATGTTGAACTGGTCGAACCGGGAACCCTGCCGCGGTTTGAGGGCAAGTCAAAGAAGGTCGTCGACAGGAGGTCATTGTAATGGAGAAATCGTATATCGTCAAACAGATCTCAATCTTTTCGGAGAACCGCCCCGGACGCCTCGCGGCGATCGCCGGTGCGCTGCGGGATGCGGGAATAAACATCTTTGCGTTCAGCATCGCTGAGGCAAACGGATTCGGAGTCGTCCGCGCGCTCGTTGACCGGCCGGAGGATGCCTACCGGAGACTGACCGATCTCGGGTTTCGGGTCTCGTTCACCGACGTCATCGGTGTGAAGATGCGTGACGAGCCCGGCGGCCTCTCGGATATCGCCTCGGTCCTCGGGAATGCGGGGATCAACATCGAGTACGCCTACGCCTACTCAGGAAAGGACGGGGCGGTCCTGATCCTGCGCGTGGACCAGATCGAGGATGCCGTCCGGCAACTCCTCGGCCACGGCGGAAACCTCCTCAAAGCGTCTCTCTCGCAGTAATCCCGGGGCACCTCGGGGGCCCCGCGTCACCCTCCCTCCCCTTTAAGGAACATGTGAACCCTGCCTGCGACACGCCGGACCGGGATGACAAACGCAAGGCCCATCCCCGGGCGGTCAAGTTCGGCGGCGGCGACGATCGCATCCAGTACCGCGTCAGCCCGGGTGGCGGCGACAACCGTCAGGATGATCTCTTTCTCGGGCTCGATGGGAATCCCGAGCAGGGTCTTCACCTCATGAATACCGGTCCCGCGGCCGAGGAGGATGGTCCCTCCTTCGGCCCCGGCGCCGCGGGCCGCCGCAAGCACCGGCTCGGACCAGCCCCGTTTTACAATCGTGACAATCAGTTCGTTATCGGACTCATTACTCAAGTAGCTTCACCTCGTGTTCTCCTAAAAAGGATGCCGAGCGCCAGCATCGAGAGGATGGGTGCAAGCGCTATCAGCGCGATCAGCCCGAAACCGTCGATGATGGGGTTGCGGCCTTCGATCCCCGCCGCAACCCCGACGGCAAGTGAGAGGAGGAAGGTGACGGCCATCGGGCCGGTGGCGACACCCCCTGAATCAAACGCAATCCCGATGAAGTCCCGGTCAGTGAGAAGGAGAAGGATGATGACGAGGAGGTAGCCGGGGATGAGAATGTAGAGCAGCGGGATGCCGTAGACAAGACGGGCCATGCCGAGCGAGACGGAGATCGCAACCGCGAACGAGAGGGTGTAGACGATCATGGATTCCCTGATGTAGCCGCTCGATGATTCTGCGACCTGGTAACCGAGAACCCGGACCGCGGGCTCTGCATAGGTGGCAAGGAACCCGAGGAGAAATCCGAGCGGGATGAGCAGCCACAGGTGGCCGAAGGTGGTGACTCCCTCTCCTATCTCTCGGCCCGCCGGAAGGAATGCAACATTGACACCCTGGAGGAAGAGGATCATACCGAGGAATGCGATCAGGATGCCCCGCACGAGGTTGATGACGTAGACCCGCGGAAGTTTCAGGAAGAGCACCTGAAAGACTCCAAAGAAGATGAGCAGGGGGAGGAGCGCCTGGGCAACCTCAAGAAAGACCTGGTCCATCCCCTCAAAGAGCTCCACAAGAATCATGAATACACCATCCCCATCAGCATGACACCGAGGATCGGACCAAGGGAGGCAAGCCCGACCAGCCCGAAACCGTCCGTGAGGGCCGAACGTCCGGCAAGAACCGCACTGACGCCGGTTCCGAGCGCCAGGATGATCGGGATCGTCAGAAGTCCGGTCGTTATGCCGCCTGCATCAACCGCGACAGCCAGGAAATCCGGCGACGTAAACGGTGCAAGAACGATGATAGCACCATAACTGGCGGCAAAGAGGTAAGCAAGAGGGACTCCGAAGATGATCCGGAGGACTCCTGCGGTGACAATGAACCCGACACTGACGGCGATCACGAGGGTCAGGGGGCCGGACGGGATGCCGCCCCCCGAGACGGTGTCAAGCATCTCTGCAAGGACACGGATATTCGGCTCGGCGACGATCGTCAGAAATCCAAACAGGAACGTTCCAGCGATGACCAGTACAAGTGAACCCCGGGCAGGGAACTCGGACCCGATCGCCTCGCCGATGGGAAGAAGGCCCGCCTTCACGCCGGAGAGGAAGAGGGCTATCCCGAGGATGACCATGCCGCTCCCGAGCAGAAACAGGAGGAGATCAGACGGTGTCGCGCGGAGCACCACAACCTCGAGGATGACGATGATCAGGATGATGGGGAGGACCGCCTGGAGAACCTCGACGACCGCCTCCCTGATATCCTGCAACATGCTCCCGCTCCTCCAAAACCACCCGGGTTTCGGGTGATCGGTAACTAGGTCACCGGGTCAGATAAAGACAGAGGGGTCGTCGTCGGTCAGTGCCGCTTCTCCCACTTCAGGAGTTCCGCTACCTCCGAGAGCGTCCGACCACGCCTGATCTCCTCACGGAGCCGTTCCTCGGCCTTCTTCACTTCCATCGCCCGGCGCGCAACCTCGTAGGCCCGCTCCCGGGGAACCACCACAACGCCGCTCTCGTCAGCGACGATCCAGTCGCCCGGCCGCACTTCCTGCCCGCAACAGACGATCTCGGCGTTGATCTCCCCAAGACCCTTGGGATCCCCGGCGTTCGGGACGGTCGCCGTGGCAAAGACCGGGAATCCCATCTCCCGGATATCGTCCACATCCCGGGCAGCCCCGTCGATCACGACGCCCGTCACCCCCCGGTTCCGGGCAGAATGCGTGGCAAGTTCTCCCCAGGGCGCGATGTCCGTCCTTCCGTCGTTGCTGATGACGAGGACGTCGCCGGGCCTCGCGGCATCGATCGCCTCGACGGGTTTTGCCCAGTCTCCGGCGAGGGTCCGGACCGTCACCGCCGGGCCGACTGCTTTGACCCTCCCGGAGAGGGAGACGATCCCCGCCATCGCCCCCTTGCGATGCATGGCGTCGGTGACGTTCGGTGCGGAGACCGCCTCAAAGAGGCGCCGGATGACCGCATCAGGGCTCTCCTCTTCCCGAGGCCGGATCTCGGGCCGGTCGATGGCCTCTCTGACCCGCCGGGCCGCCCCGGTAACGTCTGCGGCCTTGATGATATTCCCCCCCACGATCACGATCGAAGCACCGGCGGCGACCGCCTCGGATGCGGTCTCTGCATCGAGCCCACCGGCGACGGCGATCGGGATGCTCACCTCCCCGGCAAGGCGGTGGAGGAGGTCGAGCGAGGATTTTCCGATCATCTGCTGGTCGATGCCCACGTGGGCGTTGATGTAGTCGACGCCGAGCTCCGCAAGTTCGCGGGACCGGGAGACGGGGTCGGCGACGTTGATGAGATCGGCCATGATCCGGACGCCGAACTTGCGGGCCGAACGGACCGCCTCGGCAATCACAGTATCGTCGGCGTCTGCAAGGATGCAGACGATGCCGGCACCGGACTTTGCCGCCATCTCCACCTCGACAGCCCCGGTATCGGCGATCTTCATGTCCGCCACAATCTCGTGCCCGGGGAAGCGGTCCCGGAGCATCCGCACGGCCTGCATCCCCTCGCTCTTGATCAGGGGGGTCCCGACTTCGATCCAGTCTGCACCGCCACGGACCGCCTCATCCGCGATCGCTGCCGCACGATCGAGTTCGAGGAGATCGAGCGCCACCTGGAGAGTTGGCGTTGCCATGCAGTACAGTATGGCAAGGATCGTATTTATCAGGTGCCGGGCCGGGGAAACCTATATCCCGTCGGATGTTTGAGGTGGACGGCGCCCACGCCCGTCCCCACCACGTCCGGAAGAGGAGAAGAGGGACGGCCGTATCGGCGTCACGGATGTGATGACGGATGGTCGAAATCGGTTATAAACTGGCATGCGAGGAGCATGCTCCCCTGGATCTCGTCTGCAATGCCCGGCAGGCGGAGGATGCCGGGTTTACGTTCGCCATGATATCGGACCACTACCACCCCTGGACAGGTCAGCAGGGAGAGAGCCCGTTCGTCTGGGGGGTTCTCGGCGGCATCTCCCAGGTGACGGCGGAACTCCGGGTGATAACGGGGGTCACCTGCCCGACGATGCGCATACACCCCGGCATCATTGCGCAGGCCGCCGCGACCGCCGGTGCTATGATGCCGGGAAGGTTCGCCCTGGGGCTTGGATCAGGCGAGAACCTCAACGAGCACATCTTCGGCGACCCCTGGCCGGCGGCACCGGTCCGGATAGAGATGCTCGAGGAGGCGGTGCAGGTGATCCGGCTGCTCTGGAAGGGGGACATGCAGGACCACTACGGCTCCTTCTACACCCTGGAGAACGCTCAGATATTTACCCTCCCGGAGAACCTCCCCCCGATCTATATCGCATCCGAAGGCCCGATCAGCGCTTCCATGGCCGCACGGGCCGGTGACGGGTTCATCAACGCGGGGACAAACGCCGAAGAGACCCTCATCGTCTTCAGAGACTCCGGCGGCGGCGATAAACCGGCATACGTCGAGATGTCGGTCTGCTGGGCTGAGACCGAGGAGGAAGGGCAGAGGACCGCCTACCAGCAGTGGCCGATCCCCGCAAACACCGGGGAACTCAACCGGCTCCTCCCCACCCCGACCCATTACGAGCAGGTGGCGAAGATGACGACGCCGGAGGATGTGGCGAAGCACGTTGTCTGCGGGCCCGACCCGGAGGCACACATCAAGAAGATCGAGGAGAGGATCCGGATGGGGTTCGACCATGTCTGCGTCCACCAGATCGGGCAGCAGCAGCATGAGTTCATGGAGTTCTACACAAAGGAGGTGCTGCCGCATTTCCGGGAGTAGAGGGGTACGCAGGCCGTGGCAAATAGCTCCCCTCTGAACGATGCAAGAACTGATATAGTGGACTGTGGGAGTATCGCCACGCACTGCCCGCCCCCCGAAGGGGGCGGGAGGAGCGCGAAGCGCGGGTGGTGGGGGGGCGATGGGAATCCCATTATAAGGTGGAGACAGGGGAGGGGGAGCATCCCCCTCCCCGTCAGCCCCTCCCCGCGTGGCGATATCCACTGGAAAACCGTGCACGGGTTGTGTGATCACGAACTACAGGAATAAGTGTACTGAAGGTTGCAAGTAACGACTGCCGAAACATGCGAGGGTTCGCAGAACCAGAGCATGAGAAGACAGAAGATCTTCCAAGGCAGGGGTTGAAGCACCGGAGGTGCGAGTGGCAGCAGACAGAATGTCCCGAGCCAAAACATCCTATCCCACTAACCACCCCCGAAGCCCCTCCAAACCGACCCAAAAAGTTACGATCCTTCCGGCTCCTCCCGATCCGTCCGCACCCGATAGATGCTCTCGACCGAAGAGACGAAGATCCGGCCGTCGCCGGGCCTGCCGGTTCGGCCATTTGCCCGGACGATCTCGATGATCGTATCAACATCGGCGTCCCTGACCACCATCTCGATCTTCACCTTCGGGATGAACTCGACCGGCATCGTCTTTCCCCTGAACCGGAGGGCGATGCCCTTCTGCGCCCCCCGCCCCATCACCTCGCTCACGGTCATACCGTAGATCCCGCCCGCCTCGAGTGCCGTTCTCACGGACTCGAACATCTCGGGCCTGATGACGGCAGTCACCATCTTCATCCACACCACCTCTTCACACCCGCACGGACTCGCCGTGCTGCGCGATGTCCAGCCCGACGTACTCCTCCTCCTCGGTGACGCGCAGGCCCATCACGGCATCGACGACCTTTGCGATGATGTAGGTCACGCTAAACGAGTAGGCGACGACCACAGCAACATCCGCGACCTGGACAAGGAGCTGACCCGGATTCCCGTAGAGCAGGCCGTCTACGCCCCCGACAGCCGCGACCGCAAATACCCCGGTTGCAAGAGAGCCGAAGATGCCGCCCATCCCGTGGATCGCCCACGCATCGAGGCTCTCATCCAGGCCCCTCCGGACCCGGAAGAGCAGGGCGCCGTAACAGACGAGGCCGGCGGCGGCGCCGATGGGAATGGCAGCCATGGGGCTGACGAACCCGGCAGCCGGGGTGATGGCCACGAGGCCCGCGATCGCGCCGCTGATCATCCCGACCGAGCCCGGCCTGCCGCGAACCCAGGCGGCACAGAGCCAGGCAAGAGCCCCGGCAGCAGCAGAGATGTTCGTTACTACAAACGCGTTCACCGCAAGACCGTTCGCAGCAAGAGCGCTTCCGGCGTTGAACCCGAACCACCCGAACCAGAGGAGCGCCCCGCCGAGGAGGACCATCGGGATGTTGTTCGGCTCCATGCCGTGCGAGCCGAATCCGAGACGCTTGCCAATGATGAGCGCGAGTGCAAGTGCCGAGAAGCCGGAACTGATATGGACGACCGTGCCGCCGGCAAAGTCGAGCGCACCCAGTTCTCCGGCCCATCCTCCGCCCCACGCCCAGTGGGCGAGCGGGTCGTAGACCAGCGTCGTCCAGAGCAGACCGAAGACGACGAACGAACTGATCTTTATCCGCTCCGCAACCCCTGACGTCACTATTGCGAGGGTAAGGCCTGCAAAGACCATCTGGAAGGCCATAAAGAGCAGATCCGGGATTCCGTCACCCTCCACACCGACACCCTGCAGGAAGGCGTACTCCAGGCCCCCGATCAACCCGTGAATGTCGGTGCCGAAGGCGAGGCTGTAGCCGCAGAGGACCCACTGGATACTGACGAGGGCGAACGCGATGAACGCCAGCGCGAGCATAGAGATGAAGTTCTTCCGCCGCACGAGCCCCCCGTAGAAGAGCCCTACTCCCGGTGTCATCAGCATCACCAGTGCCGTACAGACGAGAATAAACGCCGTAGCGCCGGAGTTAATCATCCCCCGGCCTCCAGTTCACCCATACATAGTCCTCACCACACATAGGAAAGAATCTTCCTTCTACCAATTCATATATTTTTCCATTGGAGATGGTCCAGAGAGAGGACTGATACATCCCGGGATCAAAGATAATTGCGATACGATGAGCGCGGAAGAGAGCAAGGCAGACGTCCACGGGACTTGCGCTCGCCTGCGGTTGGCGAAGACCCGGGCAGAACTCGCGAAGGCCCTCTACCGGGAGGTTTCCGGTTACTCCCTCTTCGACCTCCAGGCGATGCGCAAGAGGGTGGAGCAGGATCTCCGGTCCGTCCCCCCCGGATACCGACGGCGCCTCCATCCCAGCGTGATGGCGCAGATCTTTGAGACGCATCACACACTCATCGCCACTGTTCGCCGGGGCAGCCAGAATATACCGGACGAGCCGCTCCCCGATAAGTTCCGGGAGTTCTGCGGAATGGTCGAGAGGACGTGCCTTGCCGCTGAGGCGGAGGAGCAGCATCTCGAACTCCTCTACTTCCTCCTTGCCGCATTCAACCTCTTCGTCCTCGACCGCCCCGCTCACCCGGCAGGCACGCCGTTTCCCGGCGGGCTCGAGGTCGAGGTGCGGGACGGCGAGTATCTCTGCCCTGTTCGGGAGAAGGCCGACGATGTCGAGAACGCCCTCTGCCCCTACTGCCCGGCAAAGCAGAGCGACGTGTGAGGGCGCAGTAAAAAAGATGGATTTGAGTATATCGCGGGTTATACTCGCTTACCCTTCTTCCTCGTAACGTTCGAAGAATACGACCTCGTCGAGGATCTTCTTCTTCGCGATCTGGATCTCCTCGGGGTATCCCGCGGGGACGAGGGAGACAAGCGTATACTCCTCCGGCACGTTGAGGAGGACTCTAACATCCTCAGCGTAGTCCTTCTTCTCCCCCGCAACCCAGCAGGAGCCGACCCCCCAGGCCTGGAGCGCAAGGAGGAGTTGCATCGTCGCCGCACAGCAGTCTTCGAGGTAATACTTCGCATCCCTCTTCCCGAAGATAGCAAAGCACAGGGGCGCGTCGGCGATGAACCTGGCGTTCTCGGTGAGATCCGCGATCGCCTGCAACGTCTCGCGTTTCTGAACCGTCCCAAAGAGCCAGGGCTGCTCGTTTCTCGCGGTCGGGGCAAGGCGTGCGCAGTCGAGAGCGTCTTTGACAATTTTATCCTCGACGGGGCTGTCCTTGTACTTCCGCACGCTGTGCCTGCTCCGTATCACGGTGACACCGAGATTCATCGTTCCACCAATCGGACTCATGCAACGATGGTGGGCATTCCAGGCCTAAATACCTTGGGGAAACGGGGGTGGGAAGACCCCCGGCCAGGAGAGCGACCCTACAAGAGGGCCTGTATCATCTGCAGCATGTTCGTAAAGCCGTCGACGACGACCACCTTCGGATCGATCCCGAGAACCGGGAAGATGAAGAGGAAGTAGGCGATGACCCCAAGCGTGCACCCGACGTTCGCGAGAGCTGCAACCAGCACCACCCGGAAGAGCGGGATCCTCCGCATCTCCGAGAAGGTCTCCGCTGCGATGATCTGCCGCAACTCCCCGACGGCCGGTTTACGAATCTTCGCTTCAACCAGGGCTGCAAACCACCCTGCCGCAAGCAGCGGGTTGAGCGACGTCATCCAGGAGACGGCAAACGCCGTAGCCGCCGAGAGAGGGTGCCCACCGGCGAACAGCGTGAATACGGCGCTTAAAGCACCGGTGATCAGGATCCAGTAGAGGAGGGCCGTCAGCAGGACGTCGAGCCCCACGCCCGAGAAGGCTATGGCGGCGATCAGGAGGAGGAAGAGACCGGTAACGGCCGCACCGATGATCTTTCCCCACGGCAGGCCCTTCACCTCACCGGTCAGCGATGAGAGCGGCGGCAGTGTCTCCGGCGCGTCAAGGTAACGTTGCACTCCCTGGATGTGCCCGGCACCGACGACCGCGAGCACACGCTCATACCGATTTCCAAGCATCAGGATCTGGTGAGCGAGGTAAGCGTCCCGTTCATCGATCAGGGCCTGAGCACCCCGCGGGGAGAACTTCCGGAACTCCTCCATCGCAGCACTCACCACATCCTGGTTCGTGAACTCATCCACATCAAGTTCCTGACCCTCGACGCTCACCAGCGAGTAGATCAGGGCACCGATGAGTTTGATCTTCTCCCAGATCCCCATCCTCCCCCAGAACCGGGCAAGCGTGATCCGGATATCCCGGTCGATGAGCCCCACCGGTTTCTGGTGCGCTTTAGCCTCGTCGATCGCGGCCAACATCTCGGCTCCGGGTTTCACACCGGTCTCTGCGCCGATCCGCTGCTGAATATAGGTGAGCACCCATTGGACGAGGAGCTGGCCGAAGTTCCCGCCTTTCAGGATATCCGTGACCGAGGGCTCGGCCACCTCCTCCGTGAGCGCTATATACCGCCCCCGGTCGAGTTCGACGCCGACGATCTCGGGCTGGAACTCCTCGATGGCGGACCGGACATCCTCGACGCTCTTCTGCGAGACATGGGCCGTCCCCACAAGACGGATCTCAGCCATCGAGCACCTTCATGCCTTCGCTATCGATCACGACGCGCTTCCCCGGCGGGACGGCCGCGTTCCGGTAGACCGCATCGAGAGCAGCCTCCTCTGCCGCCTCGGCGGCCTGCCGCCGGCAGAGATCAGCAGCCGCATCATGCGCATCACCGGGAAGGAGGGGCGTTCCAAGGCCGGGGCATTCCGAGACCTGCAGGTCATCGTCCACCAGCATGAACGGGTAGGTGCGGCAGATCCAGGGGCGATGGGCATAGACCGAGCACCTCCCGTCTCTGAGGAAGATGCAGGCATCGGCCGTGCGCCGGATGCACCAGGCGAGGGTGTACTCCCCGCCGGATCCGTCATCGATGAAGTCGGGGTAGGGCTCGGCAACCTCGTCCCAGGCCATATCGGTCGCCGCCATGATCGCCCGGACCTCAGCAGGGCTCACCAGCACGAGGTTTGAGTCCTCCGCGACCCGTCGGCAGCAGGCGCCGCACTCCCGGCAGCGAAACCCGACGGACCGAACGAGGTCCGCAACGTCATTTACTCCGAGCATATTTGATTGAAATTCTCAAAGAGAAGCCGTCCGTTGACGGTATGGCTGACCTCCGGGTGCCACTGGACACCGTAGAGGCGTTCATCGGGAGACGCCATCGCCTCCACACCACAGATATTCGATTCTGCAAGCCGGACAAAACCGTCCGGGACCACCGAGACCTCGTCTGCGTGGGATGCCCATGCATGAATCCGGCCCGGGTAACCCTCAAGAAGGCTATTTTGTTCGAGGATATCGACTTCAACCGCACCGAACCCGCCGCTCGCACCCCGGCGAACCGCGCCTCCCCTTGCCGTCGCCATGATATGCAGCCCAAGGCAGATGCCGAGGACCGGAAGGCCGAGGTCAAGGTAAGCGGGAGCAAGACCGGCGCGGTCGAGGGCAGGTCCGCCGCCGAGGATGATCCCCCGACAGCCCCGGGCGACTTCGGCCGGGGGCGTCTCGTTCGGGATCATCGTGGCCTCAACATCCATGTCACGGAGTGTTCGGAGGATCAGGTGGTTGAACTGTCCGTGATTGTTGACCACATAAAGTGGAAGCATTGCTTATAGGTGGATGTAAAAAGGTATAGTCCTTCCCTCAGGCATACTTCCTGACGAAATCAAAAACTTTCCGGGTGATCTCCTCGGGTTTATGGCCCATGAGATAGGCGAGCGTCAGGGCCCCGCCGGCTCCCATACCCTCCTTGACCTCGCCGATGCAGTAGCGCGCGAGCCCGACGTGCCCGATGCCGGCGAAGTTCGGGTCGACGAAGTAGGCGGTGGTGCCGACGTCGGCGACCGACCGGACAAACCCTGCCGAGGGGTCGTCCCTGACGTAGACCGTCGTCGCGAGACTCGGAACCCGTTTGCCGAGCGCTTTCAGGACCGCCGCGACGGAGAGCATCTGGGTTCCGCCGGCGAAGAGGAGATCGCCGGAGTAGGTGCTCGCGATCCCTGCCGCTACCGGCATCATGGGGTCACCCGCGGCGCGGAGGATATCCAGGGGTTCTCGGGCCCCGGTTGCATCGATCCGGGCGAGCACCTCCCTGCAGACAGCATCCTTCAGGCCGAGGGGATTCTCGGGGAAGGCGCTGCTGACCGAGGCGTCGTAGCCGAGCGCGCGCAGAACACAGAGGGCGGTGGTCGTCCCGCCGGGAACGCACTCCCCGAGCATTAAGAAGTCGCTGTACTGCGAGAGAAGTCTTCCCACCGTCTCGCCCCGCTCAAAGAGGAGTGCCGCCTGCGGCACCGCATCCTCTTTCCGGGGGTCGCCGCCCGGGCTCCCGTAGACGTCCAGGCAGGGGACGGTAGGGGTATGGGCAAGCCCTGCATTGATGAGGACAGGGGCAAGCCCGGTCAGTTCCATCATGGACCGGGTGATGCTCGCCGGCGTCGGGCAGCCGGTGGGCGTGTTCGGCCGGGCCGGGACGCTTGTGATCTCGCCGGTCGTGACGAGCTCTGCGTCCAGGACCGGGGTGAGCAGGGTCTTTTCAGGAGTCGGCCCGGCGCCGGATATGCCGGGGATGGTGGAGAGCAGGGTATTCCCGAGGATCAGCGCCATCATCGGGCGCTCGGGCCGGATCTCCGGGTCTTCCGAGAGGAACGGGTGAGACATCAGTACAAGGTGGGTGCCGCGGGATAGAAGAGGTTGTTGCCAGGAGGGTGCCGGAGGGAAGAGACACCTCCGCCCGGCAGATGAAAGGGCGCGCAGCTGTCGCCGGAGCCGTGCCCTGCCGTTCCGGCAGTCGCCGCAACACTGAATCCAAACGCCGAAATACCTCCCGACCCCAATACTTGAACAATGTTTGAGATCGAGCGCAGACTGGAGGAGAAAGGCATCACGAGAGACAATATCGTCGCCTCCGCCATGGAGCTCTACGTTCCCCATGGTATCGGTGCCGATGAGGCTGCAGAGCGGCTGGACGAGAAGATCGGGAGAGCGCTGGACGACCCGAACATATCGTCGCTCCTCATCGGCGCC
>NZ_JAJGBK010000013.1 GCF_020696975.1 Methanoculleus sp. | reverse complement strand
CGGTGGACCCTGCCCGTCTTCCCGGCCGGTCCCCGGCTCTTCGATGTCAGGACGTAGAGTTCGTGGTCTGCGTCCTCCCCGAACGCGAGGACGTATGCGCCCACGGTCCGGCTCCCGGCCACCCCGATCTCGGTAAATTCCCACATCTCGTTGGGGCCTTCCGCCGGCGTGGCCGCAAAGATGATCCCGTCTCCTCTGGCCCCGTCCCGGTTCCACTCGCCAAAGACATAGCGTCCCACGAGCCCGGGAATTGCGCTGCCCCGGTAGACGTAGCCGCCGATGACGACCTGCCCGATGCCGCCGGGCTGGCCGGCGTTCGGGTACTCGATGATCGCGTCGACCAGGGGCTCGCCCCGCCTCCCGGTCCGGGGCACGTCCTGCGGCGACTCGTAGGGGTTTTCGGGGTCGAAGGCATGGTTGCCCTCCCGGAGGTTCCACCCGTGGTTGCCGCCCGGGACGATGATCTTCACCGACTCCCAGAGGTACTGCCCGGCGTCGGCGGCAAAGAGCCGGTGCTCCCCTCCGGCGTCGAAAGCCGTCCGCCAGGGGTTGCGCAGACCGTAGGCATAGATCTCGTCCCGTCCCTCTCTCCCGACGAAGGAGTTGTCCTCCGGAATCCCGTAGGGCTTCTCGTCGTCGATATCGATCCGGAGAATCTTCCCGAGCAGTGTGGTGATATCCTGCCCGTTTCCCCCGGGCGGGTGGCCTCTCCCGACGTCATTCGCACCGCCGCCGTCCCCGAGCGGGATGTAGAGATACCCGTCCGGCCCGAAGACAATCGAGCCGCCGTTGTGGTTCGCCTGCGGCTGGTCGATCTCCAGGATCACCCGCTCGGAGTCCGGGTCCGCCCGGCCGTGTGTGGAGACGGAAAACTCCAATACCCGGCTCGTGTGGTCCCAGCCCGCCGGCGCCCCCTCCCGGAGCGGGGCGCTATAGTAGACCAAAAACCTCCCGTTCTCGGCGAACTGTGGGTGAAACGCGAGGCCGAGCAGTCCGCGCTCATCGTAGCCGGAACGGAGGTCTACGACCCGGTCGGTGATATCGAGGAACGGTTCATCGGCGCCGATGACCCGGATGGTGCCCGGGAGATCCGCGACGAAGAGCCGCCCGGTCCCGTCGCCGGGGGACGCGAGCGCAACGGGCATGGTGAACCCCCCGGTGATGGGCTCAAGGGCCACTTCTTCCGGAACAGCCGTTCCGGGGATATTCCGATCGATGATCCCACCTCAGGGGTGGGTGATCGAGCGCCAGCACTAAAAAGCCATCTGTAGATCCGGGAGAGAGTCTCAGATCCTGTCGTACATTCTCCCGCTTCCCGACCTTGACCACATACTGGATCAGGGTCCTTGTTCGTACGTCCAGAATGCCGCAGGGAACTCCCTCCTCGCCGCCGGAAGAGTTATCCTTTCCGCAACGGGTGAGAAAAAAGATTGCACGACCGGGATAGGGAGTTCATGCATCCCGTCCCGGCAATCCCCGTCATCTACGATTCGTGAATGAACCCCATATCGACGCCGACGAGCCCGACGACGGCGCCGCTCGCGTCCCTGACCGGGGCATACCCGGAGAGGAGGGTTGCGGTCTCGTTGCCCCATTCGTCGGTGTAAAACCCGGGTTCGGCGGAAGGTTCTGTAAACCCGGCGAGGAACGCGACGTCATCCTCCGTAGGCACGTAGACGTCGCCTATCGCGGGCGCATACCCGTCGCCGTAGTCGGCATCCACGACGTACTCGGTGGCGTTTTCGGTCTTGCGCATCGTATAGACGTAGACGACCCCGGGGGTGTTGTCCCGGAAGGCGGCGAGCCGGTCGCGGATGGTGATGAATGCCGCGGAATTCTCGTCGCCGGGTTTGAGCGCCGCCATGGCGTCACCGTCGATCGCACCCACAATCTCCGCCGCGAGGGCTTTCACCCGTTCCTGCGTGATCGGGTTCCCCACCTGGATGCCGGCCATCCCGACGCTGGAGCCGGTCGCGTTCATGATCGGGGCATACGCGTAGATGATGGAGTAGATCTCGGCGGAGAGTCCCTCATAGCCGGCGAGGAGGCCGGCGTCGAGGTCCGTCAGGGTGTAGCCGTCGCCTATCGCAACTCCGTCGTCGCTGCCGTAGTCTGCGTCCACGACATACTCGACGGTATCATCGACCGTACGCATCGTGTAGATGTAGCTGATCTCGGGATTCGCGGTCCGGAAGGCTTCGAGCTGGTCGCGAACGGTGATGAATGCCGTGGTATTCTCATCGCCGGGCTTGAGCGCGGCGAAGGCATCGCTGTCGATCTGCCCTGCAATCTCCGCCGCAAGGGCTTCGATCCGCTCCTGCTCGATCGGGCCATCCGGTTCGAGGCAGACTACGCCAACGGCGGCGCCGCTTGCATCCCTCACCGGAGCATACCCGTAGACCCAGGAGTAGACCTCAGCGTAGGGCTCCGTAAATCCGGCAAGGAACGGCTCGTCCGGCTCCGCAACGTAGTATCCGTCGCCGATTGCGTATCCGCCGATGCTGCCGTAGTCTGCGTCAACGACCTGCTCGATGGCGTCCCCGGTCTTTCGTATCGTCGAGATGTAGACGATGTCGGGATTCTCGGACCGGAAAGCGTTGAGCCGGTCATGGATGGCGATATATGCCGGGGTGTTCTCGTCCCCGGGCCTGAGCGCGGCGAAGGCGTCGCCGTCGATCTGCCCCGCAACCTCCACCGCGAGAGCCTTCATCTCATCCAGCGTGGGCACCTCCTTCACCGGCACGATCTCGGTGGGAGCCGGTTCGGTCGCGCCGGGCCCAAATGCGATCATAATCCCTGCTGCAACAATAATCAGCGCAATAACTGCGGCTATCAGAGCGTTCTGGCCTGTCATCCGATATCCCTTTACGGTTCTATTGCAGAAGCGCGAATTTAAAGACTCGCAAATGTACCGCGGCTGATTGCGATCTTCAGGAGGATTTCTGCGGATACCCCTCTTCCTCCGCTCCCGGGAGCGCCGGGCATCCGGTGACGCAGAGGCTGCACCGGATCGTCGCCGCTCCAGCGACCAACGGCGCAAGCGGGGCAAGAGCTCCGAGCAGGAGCCGCCGCCGGAGCAGCCACTTCACGGCCGGGACGACCGGGGGCGGAACCCATGCACGCACTGTCCGGCACCGGAACGCATCGACACCCTCCGGCCCCAGCGCTCCCTCCGGGCATGCCCGGATGCAGGCCCCGCACCCGGTGCAGAGCGGCTCACCGTTGCCGCCCGCCCCGTCCTCTCTCTCGAATTCCGGGGCACCCGGGCCGGTCACGACGCCGGAGAGCAGCAGCCGCGGGCCGAAACGCCGGTTGAGGAGGAGGGTGCTCGCGCCGATCTCCCCGAGCCTCGCGGCCGCGGCGACCTGTTTCAAGTGGACGACGCCCTGCACCCTCCCGTCGACGACCCGCACGGGCAGGTAGAGCGGGACGGGGCGGGCAGCGATACCCTCCGCATCCAGGAGGTCGGCGAGCCGCAGGGCGGTGCCGTCCAGGCTCCCGGCGATCCGGAGCATCTCCCGGGTCTTCTCGTTCGGCGGCATCCGGTACACCGCGACGGGGACCTCCCCTCCAAAAACGATCACGGATCGGGCGGCCGGGAAGAACCGTAGCACCGATTCTCTCTCAGCATCGGGGAGTTCCTCGATCCCGACCCGGGCGAAGGCGTCGATGCCCTCATCCAAAAAGAACCTCACACAGTCCATCCTGGCACTTTCTGGAGAAGTATGCGCGTGAATGCCGTATCAGGATGTTGGTGGAGGATTCACCCCCGGGTAACCCGCCCCGATGACCGGCTGGAGGGCGCCGGCTCAACCCGGCCCCCGCTCGCTCTCCGTCCGCTTCGCCTTCATCTCCTTCGCCCGGCCGATGAGGTACTCGAGTTCCACAAGTTCCCCGGCGCTTCCGCAGGCGCCCCTGCTGCATGCCTCGTTGTGCAGCCTCCGGCACTCCTCTTCGATGCGGTTGAGGTCGGCCATCGTATGGAGGTGGTACCGGGCAAGGATATCCGCATGCTCGCGGGTGAACCGGGCGATCTCTTGAAGGAGGGCCATGCGGTCCGGCTTGGGTCCAGATGGTCCTGCAGCGCACCGGGTCGCCCTGGACGTTGTGCGATTCATAATAGGTCCTCGTTGCACTGAGGGTTATCCTTTGCGGAGAAGGCTGACGGAGTATTCTGGAGAGGGAGGTTAGAGATGAACGCACCACCATAGTACAGAAGAAGAGGAAGGGGTGAGTGCCCGGCCAGCCTGCTCTCCGCTACCTGCTCTTCCGGTAGAGGCACACCAGCGCACAACCCAACCCGGCAAGTGCGGCCAGTGCGCCGAAGCCGGGCAACGCAAGGGCCGGCACCTCGCTCTTAGCGTAGATCTCAGTCGTGAAGACATCCGTTCCGGTCAGGTGCCACTCTGCCCTGTTCCCGTTCACCGTGTTTGCATTGGTATCGACGATCTTCCCGGGCATCTCAAGGTAGTAGTGCAGGCCGACGCCGCTGAACATCGCGTCGCTGAGTTCGTCTGAATCATTGCCGAGCCAGTCTGAGCCATCACCGAGCTCGTCTGAACCATCGCTGAATCCGTCCGACCCATCACCGAGTTCGCCTGAATCGTCGATAGACTCGTCCGATGTGAATCTTGCATCCCTGTAGACCATGTACCCGTCAACCTTCTGGATCGTCCAGTTCCCCGGGTCGAGCGACTGTATTGGCTGCAGGCTATCCATACGGATCGTAACCGTATCACCATCCCAGACCTCGCTGTATTCGATAGCCTCCGGGTCGGTCTGCGATAGGAGTGATTCCCGTAACGTAGAATATCCCTGCTCGTTTGCGCTCTCCTTCAGTGCACTATACACGAACTGGTTCGTTGTAAGATTGAACGAGTACGAACTCACCGTGGCATCTGCATTGACCTTTGAATGGACTTCAACCGTGAAGCAGCCACAGGAGAGTACCGTAAACGCAATTACGAGACAAATAATGGAGTGCCATGCCCTCATGAACAATTTGTGTACTACGAATCGATTTATGGCTTTTGTATTATGTTCTTCGATATTTGAGGGCCCGTGAGACGGGGGAACGGGCAGGAGGGAGGGGCCGGCCGGAGGCTTGGCGGTTCCTGAGCCACTGGGAGCGTTTATCGGCAGCCCTGGCCCCGTCAGCCCTGCGCTCTCCTTGATATCGACGCAAGCCAGGCATGGTGTCCTTCGGCCTGGATGGCGTTCTCAAAGGTTGCCGGCCGGATGTAGTCGACGGACCAGCCCTCCCGGAAGGTCTCCTGGATCTCCTCCTGCGTGTTCCTCCTCGGGAGCGGGTACTCGCCGGGATTCTGTTCGCTGAAGCAGAGCATGAAGTACTTCCCGCCGGGCTCGAGAACGGCCGTGAGGCTCCCTGCGAAACGAGATCGGTCTTCGTCGGAGAGGACATGGAAGAGGCCGGAGTCGATGACGGTGTCAAACGTCCTTCCGAGCCCGGCAAGGTCGAGCGCGTTCCAGACAAGGAACCGCGCCTGAAGCCCCCTCCGGGCAGCCTTCTCCTCAGCCTTGCGGATCGCGAGAGCGGCGGTGTCGATCCCGAGCACATCGTGGCCTCTCTCCGCAAAGAAGAGGGCGTTCTCCCCCGTCCCGCACCCGACATCCAGGACGGAGCCCGTAACCTCTCCCGCCGCGGCGAGGTCGACGAACGCCTTCTGGGGCCGACCGATGTCCCAGGGCGGCGTGCTCTGGTAGACTGAATCGAAGATATCCATACAATCCAATCTATTGATCCAGGAACGACTTAACCGGTTCTACAGGATTGGCAGAATTTTGTATTTGGTGACCCTGAAAAATAATTTCGTTACTCCCGTTTCTCCTGGACTTGTCCTTGCCAAAATGCCAAGCGCGTCATGACCGGAGAGCAGATAACGGTTTCCCGGTTGTGTTCCAAGTTCATCCTGCAGCATAATGTCCCGTTGCCGGCGATCCCGACAGGGACGGAGCACAGCGTTAGCGGGGCAGCATTGGGTAATGGAAATAAAAGCAGAGATACGTCAGAACCACCCGTACCGTTTGTGTGCCTGCTCGGTCGAGATCACTGCAAGAACATGAACCTCCAACTCCTGCTCATGGATGCGGTAGAATGCCGTGAATGTCCGGCTGATATGAAGCCGGTAGGTGTCTTCCCGCCCATGCACGTGCAGGCGTTCCTTGTCGCTTCCGCTGCCGGGATACGGGTCGTCCTGCAGGGTTTTCAACTCCTCCATGATTATCCGCCAGCTCTTTGCGCTGAGGCTCTGGATGCTCTCAAGGACCTTGCGGTTAATCAGTATCCGGAACGTCAAACTCCAACTCCACAAAATCCCCTTCGGCCTCGATGCGGTCCATATCCTCGATGAACCGGCGCTTCTTCTCCTGCTCGACCATGTTTGAGAGCAGGTCGTCGAAGGTCTGGCCGGGGCGTTTCAGCCCGGAGATCTCCGCCCATACCCCTTCCGAGACGGGAATCCTCTTGGTTGCAGCCATGACAGCATTGTAAGTGCTTATCATATTTGCAATGTTGCACACGATGCGTCAGTAAAAAAAAGTGAGGGGTTCAAGCAGTTCAGGGGATGGCTGCCTCCAATGAAAATAGGTTATTTTTGCAGCGTCTGAATCTGGATGAGATTGCCGCAGGTGTCGTCGAAGGCTGCTATGGTCACCCCTTTGAGAACTTCCGTTGGCTCCGTCGTGAACTTCACGCCGAGCTCCTTCAGTCTCTCGTACTCCGCGCGGGTGTCTTCAACACCAAAGGACGCGGCGGGGATGCCCTGTTGATAGATTCCTTTCTGGTATGCCTGCGCTACGGGATTGCTGTTCGGCTCAAGCAGAAGCTCGGTCCCGTCCGGATCGTCGGGAGAGACGACAGTAAGCCACCGGTACTCTCCGGCAGAAACATCGCTCTTCTTCACGAAACCCAACACTTCGGTGTAGAACTTCAGAGCCCTGTCCTGATCGTCCACAAACAGATTGGTCAGTATGATTCTCATAATCGTCCATATTCGGAGAACTATATGTACGTTTGGCAACCGGTCAACCCGAATCCGGGCGGAGTTCTCATGATCAAAACGATCCGTGCACCGGCAGCGGTCGGAGCGCCGGGCGGCACCGCGCGGCGCCATACCTGACCTGGGTTGAACCGGAGGAGATGCGATACCGTCAAATCCCCGGGGCTCTCAAGAGGAGTGTATGAGTGTGACGGCCCGGAAGGTTCTCCGCTGCCCGGTATGCCGGAGCATCGAGATCTACCGGGCTGCCCGTGGCCTGTACGCGACGCTCTATCACTGCCGGCAGTGCGGGTATCAGGGAGCGTTCATCCTTGAGTGTGACGAGGATGCCGGGAGCGTCTGAGTGAGAGCGTGCCGGGTGAACGGCTAACATTAAGGCTGCCTCCCCTCTTCCTTCTTGAGTGCCGCACGTCCGGTCAAAAAGAATCCGGATGGTTCAAAGTCCCTGAAGTCCACGCTGTGAGATCTCTCACCCGGAGCAATTGCCGGCGTGATGAACCGGAAGAACTCGCTCGCGAACTGCTCGTAACTGAACCCTTCCGCCTCAATCGCCAGTTTCCACCGGTTCTCCAGGGAGAGGATGCCCATGAAGGATATCATGAGGTACATCGAGGTCAGGAACGGGTCGAGGTCAGGTCGGATCGTCCCGTCATCGATCCCCTCCTGTATCGCGCCCGCGAGCATCAGGCGGCAGATCCCGTAGCCCTCTCCTATCTCTGCGGCATAGGGGTTCTCCCGCGAGAACCGCTCGGACCCGTAGAAGTGGATGAGCCGGAGATAGTCCGGGTATTCCTGTGCAAACCGGTAATAAGCCTGGCCCATCAGGACTACTTTAGCGATGCCGGGGACCTCCCTTGCCGTGCACTCCGCGTAGCTCTCCCTGAGGATCCGGACGCCGCGGAGCACGATCGTCGCGAAGAGGGCCTCCTTATTCTTGAAGTAGAGATAGATCGTGGCCTTGTTCAACTCGACCTCGCGGGCGATATCCTCCATGGAGACGTCTTCGTAACTCCGGGCAAAGAAGAGACGCTCGGCTGCCTCGATGATCTCGGTCTTTCGCTGCTCTTTTTCTCGTTGTCTTCTCTCGGCGATTCCCATTCTTCCGCTCCCGTTCCTGGAACTTCCCATTGCCGGCAGGAGTATCCCGCTACAGGAAATACTCGGGCTCCTTGCGTTCCCGATACAGCGTGCTCAACCGCACCGAAGCGTCCCTGACCGGGCCGGGTCTCATCGTCCTCGCGTGCGCGGGACAGTGTTTGATGCAGGCGCAGCACGTGATGCACTTCTCCGGGTCGGCCGAGTAACCCTCGTCCGGATCGATCGCGCCCGTGGGGCACCCCTCTGCACAGGTCCCGCACCGGGTGCATGCATCGCCGACCGCGATGAAGTCCACCGTCCAGAGCGTCGGGTCCCCCCGGTAGGGGCGGCAGCCGGGTATCGTCACATTGGGTATCCGGTCGACCGATGGGATGGCCTCGAGTTTCTCCCGTATCTTTCGCCCGAACGCCTCCGCCCGGTGCAGGTCGGCTGCATCCGGGCGACCGCCGGCCGTCGGGGCCTCGGCGCTGGAGAACGAGTGCTCCCCGATGAACGCCCCTCCGGCGATCGGCCTGCACCCACGCCGGGTCAGGATATCGGTCAGTTCGAGAAGGGCATCCTCATACACCCGGTTGCCATAGACGACAACACTCACCGCAGGCGTGCCGTGAGCCCTGATCGCCCGCAGCCACTCCGTCAGGAGGGCCGGCACCCGTCCCATGTACACGGGGACCGCAACGATGAGGAGTTCGTTCCCCGATGTCTCCAGGGGTTTTTTTCTCGCCTGCGGCGTCGTGATGTCGATGAGTTCCATTGTGCCATGATCGATCCCGCGTGCGATACCCTGGATAACTGTCCTTGATCTTCCCGTGGGCGAGAAGCAGACCAATCTCAGCGAGTCTATCCTCATGCGGTCTCCCCCGTCTGACCTGCGGATGCGAGTGTCTTCAGCAGCCAGGCCATGTTCTTCCCGGCTTCTCTTGCCCTCGCCATCCCCTCTTCGTCCCTCCGGACGTCCCCGATATCCCGGCCGATGCCGATCACCGGGACTCCCGGGACGATCATCCCGCTATAGAGCATGAAATGCAGCAGGGTGTCGACAGTATGGTTTGCCCCGGACCGTCGCACGGCCGCCGCGGCGGTTGCCACCTTGCGCCGGAAGGGCCCGTCGTTTGCCCTGGCCACCACGCCTGCCCGGTCGATCAGGGCTTTCATCTCGGCCGTGACATCGAGGAAGTAGACCGGGGAGCCGAGGATGATCCCGTCGGCCTCGAGCATCTTCTCGATGCAGTCGTTCACGATATCGTCGTCAAGAACGCACCGCAAGTCCCGGTTCTCGAAGCATCTCCGGCAGTCGGTGCACCCGCGGATCATCTGCCCGCCGATCTGGACGAGTTCCGTCTCGATGCCTTCGTTCTCAAGCCCGTCGAGGATCTGCCGGATCAGGATGGACGTGTTGCCGTCTTGCCGGGGACTTCCGTTGAATGCAACGACTTTCAGCCTCTTCATCGATTCCACCGCCTTCATTTCTGTTTCGGTCCCTGCGACCCCACCCATTCGTCGATGAGCGCACGGGTCAGGCTGAGTCTTGGCGGAAGAACCGGGAGATGCTCCCGGTCAAACCATGCGGCGTTCTCGATCTCGACGCCGTCTGCGACAACCTCACCGCTCTCGTAATCGGCGACGAACCCGATCATGAGCGAATCGGGGAACGGCCACGGTTCGCTTGCACAGTACCGGATATTTTTGATCGCGACCCCCGTCTCTTCACGGACTTCCCGGCGGACGGCATCCTCGATCGTCTCGCCGGGCTCGACAAAGCCGGCGACGAGGCTGTACCTGTCGGGAGGCGCCCTGATCCCGTGGACCATGAGAATAGAGTCGCCCTTTCTCACCAGGACGATGATCGCCGGGGAGAGCCGGGGATAGACGATCCGGTGGCAGGACGGACAGACTTTGGCCCGCTCGGTCCGTGCAGGCTCTGTTGGTGTGCCGCACCTCCCGCAGAACCGGGTGTTCCTGTCGTAATCGATGATCTGGACGGCAAGTGCGGCAACGGCAAGTTCCTGGTCCGGGATGAGGCCGACGAGTTCGCGCACGCCGGAGCATGCCAGTCCTTCGGGCAGGGAGAGGTCGGCGGGGACTTCGATGGTGTAACAGGGGACGGACCCCCGGTGACCGAGATACCGGGCCTCCTTCTTCAGCCCTTCCGGCAGGTCCGGGGGCGCCTCTTGATAGATGGTCGGTGTGCTGTCCTTCCGGACGCCGACCCCGCCGTCGCGGACGAACACCAGGCATGCATCTCCTGGGAGCCGGTCCGGTTCCGGGTACTGCTTGTGCAGGCAGTCGACTGCAAATCTTGCTTTATGGTCCATGATTCCCCCAGGTTTCCGGTACAGACCCTGGTCTAGCCCTTCTCTCCATGCTTCCACGGGATTTGCACTTTTTCTGTCGAGCGTCTATCTGATTCATCTCTTCGCCATCGAGAGGCATAATCTCCAGCTGCGTCAACTACCCCCGACTGAAGTCGGGGGGCTCCTCGGCCCACGATCCTGAAAGTTGTCTCACTGGGTGGTCACACTTCCCGGTTATACTATACCTATCGATTACTTTTGTAACTTCGAGTTATGTTCTTAAAATACTGAAGTATGGCAATAGGCGCACACAGTCCGCGGCACCGATGCCGGGGCGGGTGAGGACCCCGGACTGCCGGAGGCGGTCCGATACTACTATGGCCGACCTCCGTCCCCCTCCACTGCTTTGAGATGGAGGAGGATGAAGGAATCCATTACATCACCGGATGCCTGAACCATATCTCTGCAGGTATGCGGCAGCCAGTTCGTATGCCGCATACACTTTCTCTCTTTCAACCCCCGGCACGCCGCATGCCACAATGTGCACTACCTTCGTGGCGAGGGTAATCTTTGTTGCATCCGAGTCCCGGTACGGATAGATGGCGACGATTGCGTTCCCATCTGTTAGAATAACCTGGTTCTTATGGAGCATGACGGGTGCTGCCATCCTGATACCGAGGAACGCCTCACCCTCTTCTGCAAATCGCATGGTGAGATCTCCGGCAAGAGTATCGGCATCAAAAGCCGCAATGGGTATGCCTGTGCGAATTGAGGCCAGATTATAGGCGTCCACCGCAGTGTTGATCGTCGGGAGCACTTTTTTGGCCAGGATCCGTCTCACCAGGGCTTCCGAGGCGGGCCGCGTTTTGGTCGGGTCGACGCCCACCCGCCAGAAGAAGTCCCTGTAGGCCCTGAAGAGCGGTTCATCCTTGACCCGCTCAAGCGTATACCGCTCACGCACGGCGCGGACGATCTCGTCTCTCAGGGCTCCCAGGCGCGGGCTCTTCTCCTGAATTGAGAGCGGCCCGACCTCGCCCTCCGCAACCGAGAGATCGGGGAAGGCGGCAAGAATCTCCTTATGAATCTTCATGGTTTGTACCAGTCCTGCCCGCTACTCCAGCGAGAGCAGGTCTTTCAGAAGGACGTTTATCGCTTCCATATCCTCGACCGAGCACCGCCCGATCTTTCGGACGAAACGGTCCTCTGGGAGGGCAACAATCCGGCGCAGAGACGCGGCTGAGTTCATAGATTGTCATAGACTCTCTCCCGCTTGCCGACCTTGACAACGTAGATGATCAGGACCTTCTTTCTGATATCCTGGATGACGCGGTAACCCCCTACCCGCAGCTTGAAGTAGGGGGACCCTCGCAGTTGCTGCACGTGGTCAAGGGGACTATCGCGGATCTTCTCGACGGCTGCGACGATCCTTGCGGCGGTCTTTTTGGGCAGGGGTTTCAATTTTGTGAGGGCCTTTTCGGTCCAGATCACCGTGTAGGCCATTCAATCGATCCCGAGTTCTCTCTTTAACTCCTCCGTCGTGTAGACCCTCCCCGCCTTGATATCCGCAATCGCCTCTTCGATATCATGGATATCTTCCTCGGTCAGTTCCCCGGCGGCCTCCTCCAGGGCATCACGGGTGAGACGGTCGATCACGTCGTTGTAGGTCTCCCGGGGGTAGTTCTTCAGCCTGTCCAGTCTCCCCTTCACCTCTGGGGTCACCTTGATTGTTGCTTCCACTGCCATACACTACAGTATACTGCAGGGGAACATCAATCTTTCCGGCGAGGGCAGAACCTGACTCCGCCCCTTTGGTGCATAGCGAATCTGCCCTGTTACAACTGCCTGTCACGAAGGATCAGAAGAATGATCCCCTCAATGAGGGGCGCCGGAGCAGGATAACTATAATCAGTCCGGAGCACCCACATACGCATATTCTGGAGTGTGCGGCATGGGAGTGCACTACATCTGCGATGCAGAAGGCAGGAAGACCGACGTTATTGTGCCCATTGACCTCTGGGAGAGCCTGACCGCCGAAAAACCTGCAGACAGACCTGTTGGGGTTGCCGAGCCCGCGAGATACCGGGGCATATACCGGGACCAGGATCTCGACCTGGAGGCTGAGGTCCGGAATCTGCGGGACGAGTGGGACCGGACATGAAACGGTACCTGCTTGATACAAACATTCTCATCTATTACCTCGCAGATGCCATTCCGCCGGAGCGGGTGAGCGAGATAGAAACTATGCTCACCTCCTCGTTTCGGGTCTCGATCATCACGAAGATCGAGTTTCTCGGCTGGAAGAAGCATACTCCGGAAGGGTATGCGCTGGCTCAGGACTTCATTCGCTCAGCCGAAGTGTATCCCCTGACCGATACGATTGCCGACCGTGCCATCCACCTGCGCCGGACGTGCGGGATGAAGCTCCCCGATGCGGTCATCGCAGCCACAGCTCTCACCCACGAATGTGCGCTCGTCACCCGAAACGAGAGTGATTTTTCCGGGATCTGCGCACTTGAGGTCGTAAACCTGTTTCGCGGTGAGTGAGTCGGGCGAGGTGGTGCATGCACGGAGACCCTCTGACATTCTCGGGTAGTGTATCATCATGAGCAGGGACGTGATGTGATGAAACCTGTCAGTTACCGTATCCTCCTCCGGAAGGAGCCGGAAGGCGGGTATACCGCCACCGTGCCGGCCCTCCCCAGTTGTGTCACCTTCAGGGAGACCGTCGACGAGGCGATAGCGATGGCACGGGAGGCTATCGAGCTCTACATTGAGCATCTCCTGGAGAAAGGTGAGGAGATTCCCACCGAGGAAGGGCTCTTGGAATACACCCTCACCGTCGAAGTCTGAGCTTAACCAGGCCCTGTCATCTCACCCCCCGCCGAGCATCTTCACCAGCACCGCCACCACCCCGCCGACGACCCCGCCGGCCCCGGCGCTGACCGTCGAGAGCCAGCGCTCTCGCACCTGGCGATGCTCGAACTCCTGCCTTCTCCGCCCGCCAGCCCTCCAGCGCCCGGATCCGCGCCTCAAATTCTTCGTCCCGGGCCTCCATCCGTTGTAGCATCTTACAGATCCACTTCACGTCCTGGTTCGTCTCGTAGACAAGTTCTCTGGTAGTCTTTGCATCGGCCATCCCGGTAATCCTCCCGGAAGACAGTAGGACGTCGAAGAGAAAAAGCCTGACCGTAAGGGTTATACCGGTGAATCAGAGAGTTTTCCGCGCTCCCAGATAGATTCAGTTTGATATCCTCTTCCGCACACCCTATAGTTGTCTGTCATATTCCCGGGAAGAGTTGCACTTTCAGTGCAACTGCCTCAGATCTCCGATCTGGGGCATCTGGCAGGCAAGGAGCAAAACCCATGGCAGACTTCGTGCAGAAGACCGTGAACAAGACGGCGGTCCGGGACCTCGCCGTCCCGATCGCCGATGTAGCGTCGTTTGACAACCTCATCGAGACCATCATCGATGACAACCCCTTCGGGTGTGTCGGGTATACCGGCTCTGACGGCGTCCCTGTCGCCGCCATCGTCCGGAACCGCGAGCACTACACCGCGAAGGTGGACTTCATCGACGAGGAGACCGGCAAGCGGGTCGGGACCGTCTCCCTGCAGTCCCCGACGATTGCCGCCTTCAACGCAAACGCGGCGGCGGTGATGGGCAACGCGGCCCTCGCAACCGCGATGGGCGGGGAGGCCGAGCGGAACTATGCCGGCGAGACCTACTACGCTCAACTCAAGTGCCACAACCCGTCCGGTGATGACTATTACGTCACCTTCACCCGGAAGACCGTCCGGATCTCGTCCTACCAGGACGACGCCATCCGGAACACCGTCGAGACCTGGGCGGATGCCGTGCCCGCCCTGGCGTGAAGGGGACGGAAGTCCCCCACTCAATTTTTGTTTCTCAGTGCCGGGACATAGATCATCTGGTAGATAACTCCTCTTCAGACAGAGATATGTAGATTGAAGCACCAGAGGATTATAGACCGCAGAGGTGAGGCTGCCATGACTCAGGTAAAAGAGGAGATCATCAGCGAGCTCGATGACCTGCCGCCCCGGACATACGGTGAGGTGCTCGACTTTATCCGGTTCCTCAAGTCCCGACGCCGGAAGGCCGCCCCGGACACCGCCCTCGCAAGTGAACCCGTGCTCCGGAAAGACTGGTTCCGGCCCGAGGAGGAAGAGGCGTGGAGCGACTTGTAAAGGGTGATGTTGTCGTTGTACCATTTCCTTTCTCTGATCTCTCAACCGTGAAGAGGCGCCCGGCCCTTGTCGTTGCGGCGCCCGGAGGAGACGATGTAATTCTCTGCCAGATCACGAGTCAGCAGGTCCGGGATCGCTATGCCGTTGGTATTACTGAACTCGACTTTGCAGAGGGAACACTCCACAAACCGAGCAATATCCGGCCAAACCGGCTCTTTTCTGCCAGTGTCGACCTGATTCTTTATCGAGCCGGACGTCTCAACGACCAGGCCGTTACATCAGTCATCGATCGGATCATTGAGATCTTGCAGGCAGACTAACTTCTTGCCCCTACTTTCCGCCGGGAACCCGCAGTTGCCGCCTTCGTGCCATTTCACTTTCAACCCGCGCACGGCCTGCCTTTAACAATACCCTCTTCTCCAGACTGACGTATGACACGTTCCCGTCTTCTCCGTAGCGACCAGACTCTCTTCAGGGACCCGGACGTTTTCGAGCTCACGTTCGTCCCGGAGCACCTCCACCACCGCGACGCCCAGGTCAAGGAGCTCGCCTTCCTCATCAGCCCCACGCTCCGGGGGGGGGAGCGCCCTCTCCGCCGTCCTCCGCGGGCCGCCGGGGACCGGGAAGACCACCACCGTCCTCCGGATCTTTCGCGAGGTCACGGAGGAGACCCGGCAGGTTGTCCCGGCCGGATGACTTCACGGCGGCGGCAACGTTGTAGGGCGCCCTATCGGGGACGGTCGGGGGCCAGGAGACCAAACTGACGAAAAACGAGGCGGCGGCGCTCGAAACCGTCGCCGGGATGGGGGTCGAGATCTTCACCGTCCGGCAGCTCCAGAGCGCCCTCGCCCTCTCCTACCAGAAGACCTACCGGCTGCTCCACGGTTACACCAACAACCGGGCCGCGTATGCCGGCCTGCTGGAGAAATGCCCGACGGTGAGTTACATCGACGCAACGGTGACCGGGGAGATGATCGGGGTCGGGGAGACCGTCCGGCGGCGGGAGCACTATTTCTCGTTTGATCCGGAGGTCTACCGGGCCTGGAGCAGCGGTGCCACGGTCTGGCTGGACGAAGACCCCGACGATCAGAACGGGGGTTCTGATGTTTTCACCTTTTCACCAGGTTTTCACCAGAAATCCGGGAAAAGTGAAAACGAAGATGCCGGCCATAATGGTCATGATTGCTCTATTAAAGAGATATGTACAGAGATATGTACTGATCAAAGTACTCATTTACACCGATTTCCGGGAACGGAGAGCCTGCCTGCGGGAGCGGGTGACCCGGCTTCTGGTGTCTGTGAAATTCGCGGTGGTGAAAACATGCCCGGTATTCGGGATAATAATCGGCGGATCCGGGATCCTGCCCCGTTTGGCGGGTTTTCTGGGTGTAAATCAGGGTGTAAAGAAGTGAAAACGAGTGAAAATGTGAAAACAACTGTCCCGATCGACCCCGCGGACTATATCGCCCTCCCGGTGGAGAAGGACGAGCCCGGGCCTGCATCTGCAACCGGCAGGCCGGCGTCGCGGGTGTTGCGGGGCGGCGGAGGGGTCTACCTCTGTTACGATTGCCTCAAGAAGGCAGAGCGGCCGGCGAAGGTGTAGCCCCTGCCGGGGGTCCTCGACCACCGGACGTTTGCGCGGGTGAAGGTGGAGATCGGCCGGTGCGAGGTCTGCGGGGAGAAGAAGGCGGTCTACCGCTCGCGGGAGGCGCAGGCGAAGGTCTGCGAGGAACGATGCTCCGGAGGAGCGGAGTTCGAGCACCGCTAGGTGCGAGGTGCGACGGTTCGTAGAACCGGAGCATGAGCACCTCTAGGTGCGAGGGTGTTATGCGAGGCTGGTGCGGGAGTGGAATGCGGCAGGCAGAGCGGTGGTGATCCGGACCCGGGCGGGGGCCTGGATCGTCCCGCTCGTCTCGTTCCGGCGGGTGGCGTGCGGGGAGGAGGCGAGGGGGGCGGTTTTTGGGGTTGTGGGGGAGGTAGGAAGTTAAGCGGCAGAATCCACGAAGCAATGGGTATCCTCCTGAAGGGACCGGGAAGGCAAGTATATCGTTGCCGTGCGACCTCCCAGCTACCTCCCGGAAGACTGTCAACGAGGCGATATTGATGGCACGGGAGGCCATTGAGGCCTATACTTTGGGTCTCATAGGGGAAGGTGAGGAGATTCCGACTGAGAAGAGAGATTGGAGTGGAAACTAACTGTTAAAGTTTTTAATTCGGGAGGGGACTAAAAAGGATCACAAAAGGATATCGAAACGAGTATATATTTTCGAATAGTAGCCTCTGATGTATCCAAATGCATAATTCATCGATGTTATCTAAAATATTTAGGTGCTATCAGGATTCCCTAAATTGCTCTATCAGCCGCTATAAGCAGTCATATGAAGAAACGACTAAGAATGGATTGTCTTTTTATGATGACTTTTTAAACACGCTAATTATAGACTTCGAATCAAAGTTTTCGAAACCTCATACAATGAATCTACTAAACTCTAAAATAATGGAGTATTTTCAAAAATCAGAACTAAATTTTGTCGCAATTGACGGGACCTGCTCAGCCGATCCCTTTAAAGATTTCATGGTTTTTTTTGCTGCAGCTTACGGAGTAAGAGGAAAGATCGGAATAGAAACAGACCCACCCAAGCTTTCATACGAACGGTGGTCTATGGATCAGGATGTAAGCATAGTCTCATATATTCCTGTTCCGTACGCTGAATCAGGAGATATTTCGGATGTGAGCTTTGAAAATTTTGCTGTTGATGATGCGAGTAAGATCAACTTGTCTCACATTCACACTCGATTAATGGAATTATCAGAGATTTACTTAGCCTATCAGATGGCATCAGCCTCAACGCTCAGCACGCCTCAAATTATTTTGATGGATCGATCATTGAGTGGAGTTCTTATGTCAACAGACGGCTACCTAAGTGCGGTCCGTCTCTTTGGTCATCCAATTGGAACACGCCAGTTAGTATTTAGAGATGGTCTGGTCGCATCTGCCCACCCATTCAATGACAGGTTGAGCGTACCTACTGTAAAAAAATTTGCTCGATGGAAATTCCTCGTGAAGGAACTAGACTCTAAGAATGAGATTCAAATAGAAGAATTAATCCAAAAAACAAATATTGACAAAAATAAATGGGCAAAAACACTGAACGAAACTTATGCTCGTGAATTATTTGAATATGATGGATTTAAAATATCTCGAAAATTTGATTTTGCGGCATCTTGGTTTGACACGGTGAGGTTCTTCGAGGAGTTTTGTGATCGATTATTCCATCGGAGGGAGGCTGAAGCACTGTTATATCCTGTTTTGGAAAATGGTCATGAAAGATTGAGATGGATGTCCCCAGAAGACATCGCTTTCTTGATAAACGTTGGGATTAGAGCCCTTATCGAAAAATGTTGGGAAAAAAGAATTTTGTTGATAGGAATCGTTAAAGATTCAGCAACAAAGTTCTTCTCTCGTAACTATATTGGAGTGATGAGAGAGTTAGGTCACTATCCACAAGTTCCAGTAAAATATCTTCCGTGGACAGATCGCTCTCTGCTTGAAGGACTAGCTTATCAACTGGACGATCTCTCAGCCCCATGGGCTACAGTCGAATTTGATTCCGCCTATATGTCTCTTCACGTAGAAGAAGATGAGAAAGGAAGATATATTCGAGGACATCGAGGTCTTCTTGTCAATCAAGAAAGACTCTTTGCTCGTTCACTTGGACAATTTTATAAGAAATCTTCTGGTTCAAAAACACTAATGGGTCATGTCGTATTCCTTGACCGCCTTCTCGATCCTTATTTTGACAATCAATTTATGAATAGCGACAGTATTCCCACAATTTCATCAGATGTTTTAGGGGAAATACAACCAGCATTCTTTGGGGATAATACTGTAATGAATTATGGCCAGGCTACAGTGATGAATTTGTTAGGTATATTGACACGGAATCTCTTTCCTGAAGTAATTGGATATCCAGATCCCTTACATAAGGCTGATTGGGGTGCGAAAAGCGTTAAAAGACGTGTTGATCGGCTAATCCAATCAAGTGAGATAACGTTTCGAATAAATCCACTAAATCAGAAATTCAGAACATTGAGAGATTCAGCTAGGAGATAGATCATGTCAGAAAACGAATGGGAGGCCATTACCTTATTCGAAAAAAACCGTTCAGGTCGTTTGATGCGAATTGAAGAAAGTGAACAGACTAGGTTTCAGTTCGAAATCTGGTTTGAGTATACCCGGCAAGCAATGATAAGCTTAAAGGAAGGGACTTTATTAGCTGCAAGAAATTTTTCGACCTCTGAGAAAGAGACGCATTATTCTATACTTGAATTAACTTCAATGAAGCCAATACACTATGCCCTTGGGAATACAAGTGATGGGTATCCAGGATTTGTAATGGAAGCTGCCCGTAACATCTCAATGGATTGGACAAACCAAGAAGAGGAATCAGCCGAGGATACAACAATCATTAGATGCATCGCTACTCCAACCGACCACGAGATTATTGAGAGTGATAAAGGCAGATCCCTAGTCGCGGATTCATCATTGCCAATGATAGGAACTAATGTGAGTATATTATCAAGTGCTGCAACCCACTTGGCAGTGAATAAAGGTCTCTCAAACAATGGTTTTACTTTGGAATGTGGCAAGTGGCTTGTAGACGGAAAGACTCCTATTTTAATTAATATTGAAGAACTGTTACGATTGCACTTTGGTATTTTTGGCTTCACAAAAGCTGGTAAATCAAACCTACTAAGTACTCTAATAGCAAAAATTTTCGAAAAGGCGGAATCAGAAGAAATACCTGTGAAGATCGTCATTTTTGACCTAATGAGCGAATATAATGTTTTACTAATTGATCAACTCTTTGCGCTTGATAACTCACAGCTAATTGCACTAGGAGAGCAGACATTTCCTGAGAGTGTAATTCAGTACTTGGCTAGTAATGAGAAGGATGCAGAGTTACAAAATAAGGCAGTTCAATCTCTCATTAAAACGTCCTTATATCCCAAACACTTGGAAAGAATTAAAGATAGTTATAGTAGCACGCTTAATTCGCTGTTTACCAAAAATAAAATTCGACTTTTTAGTGAAAGAAAAACAACACTAGGGCAGTTATTAAATCAAAATGAAGAAATACTGTTTAAAGGGAATATTGGAGGTTACGAACAAAACATCCGTCGATTGGTTTCGAATTTAAAAAAGGACTCATCTCAATTATTAACTTCGGACTTGTTGCTGACAATAATAGGGGCAGTTGAGACACTTTTAAACCCTCCAGACAATCCACCAAAGGCGCATCAAGCCACGATATGGTCATCAGGCATTGATGAAGGCGGTTCTGGAACATCGCAATTAAATTCCAATGATTATCTAAAAGATATAAACCTTGGGATAAAACTGACAAGCACTGCTAAAGGGAATTTAACAAGCTTTAAAGACAATCTAGAGGATAATAATCGCCGAATAAAGTCAAGTACAAAACTACCAGTACAATCTACCACAACAATGGATATGCTATTACAAGAGCTGAATAGCCAAAATCACTCAAGTTTAACTATTATTCAGTCCCATGATCCCCATCGATTACGTAACTTTACTCAAGAACTTGGGAACGCCTTATACGAATCAAGGAGAAGGAATGGATTGATCGCTCCGCTTGTTAGTTTCATATTTGATGAAGCCGATGAGTTTATTCCAAGCAGTACCGGACAAAACTCCTCCTACGCTAGTTCTAATGAGATTGCACATATGTTATCACGAAGGGGAAGGAAATTTGGGCTAGGTATAGGTATTGCTACCCAAAGAACAACCTATCTTAACACTAACATTATGTCTCAGCCTCACACCTACTTCGTCAGTAAGCTTCCTAGACGTCATGATCGAGAACGAGTACAGGAGGCTTTTGGTTTATCTGATGAAATGTTACGTCAAACGATAAAATTTACCATAGGAGACTGGATAATAGCAAGTTATGATGCAACAGGCATGACCGGCATTCCTATTCCCATACGTGCGGTTGACGCAAATGAGCGGATTAAAACATTTTTGTCAACGCAATCATAGAAAGAAATGCAAAATGATAAGCAATACCTTAATACCCCATTTTGTGGCTGACCGCCCGATGAGCCTAAGAATACTTGCAGGTCTGCCTTTCGAAAGGCATCCTGTAAAGGTAGGTCTCATGCTCCAGGCTTGCACGACCGAAAACTTCCGGGCAATGGCTTCGCAGTTCCCCTGTGGAGACTTAGAATATTGTGGTGTTGTTGATGGGAAGTGTCCCTTTGACGGTGACTTTCAAAGATGTACCAAGGGTCAGTTAGTGAGAGAATGTATTACAAAAATCGCTGATAGCGGAGTTTTTACAAAAAATGGCGCTATTCTAGATTATCCAGAACTCTTTGAAAGATACAACCAAATGAACATCGAGAGGGGGATAATGCTCGATGTACTTGGAGATTGGGAAAGAACGGTGGATAGCGCTGAAGTCGCAATGAACACTTACTCCTCTCTTGAATGCAACTTCAAACTGGTCGGTGTTGCTCAGGGTAAGTCTCTAAGTGATTATCTGAGGTGCTATGAAAAATTAAAGAAAATGGGGTTCGAAGAAATTGCAATTGGTGGTCTATTAACCAAGAGAGAAAATACTGCCAGGTTTGCATCTTCGAATAGGGAACATATCGCTGAAATAGTGAAAGCAATAAAAAGCGAATGGCCTGATGATAGAGTGTTCTGTTTAGGCGTTTACAATCCCAAAAGGCATGAGTTTTTAGAGAGTATTGGGGCAGACGCCGCTGATTATAAGGGATGGATTTTTCAATACAAGAAGAAGTATCAAGATCCAAGGTGCCACCATGTGCACCGTATATATCAAACGAGGTGCTTTATTGAGACAAATATATTATCGCCACTCAGTGGCGTCACAGCTTCATGTGACCCGATTAACACTACTGCAGAGAAGATCAAACATCATATCTCATCTTTAAACACTAAAGTTGTCGTAAAACGAGACCAAAGAGAGGTTAATCCAGCAAAACCCATTCAGATCACAGTAATATCCTGTGGAAAACGGAAGAACAAAGGAGTAAAGTGTTTGGCAAAGGATGCCTATTCGGGAAGAGCCTTTTTATTGAAACGCAAGTATGCGGAGCTGTCGAATAGTCCCTGGTTTATTCTCTCGGCTAAATATGGTTTAATTAGACCCGATAGATCTATCAACCCAGATTACGACGTGACGATTAAAACTAAAGCAGAATGTCAAGAGTTTGCGCAAAAACTTAAACGCCAAATCCCTCAATATTTAGAGTTTACAATGGCTGAAGAAATTGTGTTTCTTGGGCCGTCATCATACCTTAAGTCCCTAGAGTTGGCATTGGAAGGGAAGGATCGAATTACCATCAAACATCTAACGAAAGGACTAAAGCAGGGGCAATCGCAGAAGAAGATTAAAGCGATCATTTCTGGCTTAACCAATGCATCGGAGACCCATACCGTAAGCATTGCGAGCCTAAAAGAGAATTAAACTTCAGTATGCCCTCCTTTTTGCCATTCATCTGCAAGATCAGGCCATGACAATTCACGCTCTTCCTGCTGTGTCCAAACACTCCAGAAAGATGGATCGGATGATTTTGGCCTGTATTTTTCTTCGAGCTCATCGACTTCAACAAGAATTGGAATCGGAGAGGCCCAACCAAGTAAAATCGCTTTCCTAGTAGGCAGAACAGGTAATTCCTTTAACAAACTTCCTAGATTGTCAGGTACAAATTTCTTAACAAGTTCTTGATCTTTATCATTGACCAATCTGTGAAGTAAGAATGTATTACATTGAGATAGTACTGTAGGGGATAATTCAGCGGGTCTTTGCGAAGAGATTAACAGGCCAAGCCCATATTTTCTTCCTTCTCTAGCAATCTTCTCGAATATTTTGCAGCACATCTCTAACGGCGTGAATTCGGTTTGGTTTTCATAATATTTTTTAATAAAGGTATGAGCTTCGTCTATGACCATTACCGTTGGCAATTCCTTTCCATAATAGCGTCGATATCTTTGCAGTGATTCAAAAATTATCCTTGAGATTACCGCCACTATGAGGTGGATTACATCTGAGGGAACAAGTGAGAGGTCAATGACTGCGATTTCCCCGTTATCTGCATTTTCACTGCCGATGTAAGTTTCCAGCCATTCTTCTAACGTCTCAGATTCAGCTGTACTTATTATTGAGGACATTCTGCTATCTGTAAGCATAGTCCGAATCCGCATAATAAAAAAGTCAAGATATTGTTGTGCACTTTTTTCTTGCGAGAGCCGTTCGATATGGTCAGGTAAAGATGCTACATCGTATGAAATTGGTGAATCCTCATCTGGACCCAAAGGAGTGGTTGTCCATTCTATCTCACTTAAAAATTCCTCAAATGCAGATATAATTTCTTCAACATCCCTCTTTTCAAAGTCATCGTAATACTCGACGAACTCGCCACGGTCGTTGTTGAACGAGCGATATTTTCGTTTTCTCACATTATTCAAAGCAATTAAAAGATTAGATAACAACTCTCCGATCGGATGCTTGCAATCATTAATATCAGTTTCTAAATCTTTGCAAATACTAGCTAATTTCTTTCCAAAATCATTTTTACCGGGCTTTCCTTTAAACCTTGAAGGCCCACCAGCTAGATCGCTTCGTATCCCGATTTGGCAGCCCGCGTAGAATCTTCCATATTTATAGACTGTATTATCATCTTGACCTCCAGATTTAAGTTCTCGCAGTGCTTGCCTTAAAAGAGGCTTTTGGGTTTTACCGCTTGCATCAGTTATTGCAATCCATTCATAACTATTCCACAACCAAGCGGGTACACGGAGTTGTCTAAAATCAGGGGAATCTGTATCAATTTTCACTCGGAATTTTCTAACATTTCGAGATAAATTGTCAAACGCGCCCGCATACTCTCCATTAGGATCAAGAATAATGAACCTTGCATTAACATTACCAGTTCTTGATGCTTGCTTGGCCTTTTCAATTGACCACCTGATTATCCCGACGATCGATGAGGATTTTCCGCTTCCCGTGTTACCTAAAACCGCTAAATGGCGCCCAAATAATTTGTCCGGATTAACATATACCGGGCAATTCGCAGCAGTGGGTGCAACACCAATTCTAAAATTTGCCCTACCATCCTTATTCTCGACTATAGCTTCAAGCTGCTCCTTGGTTGGGAGAATGACAATATCACCCACAGAAGGATAGTTGAAAACTCCTCTTTCGACTTTAAACACGTCATCTCTGCACCTCAATTCCCCCATCGGGGTTACTAACATAACCCTTTGAGGGAAAGGAAGGTCTATAAGATCAAAATCCTTGAACCCCTTCCTTTTTGGATATTGAGATTGTTCAATCCCTATCCATGATATCATGCCAATTAACGCACCCGATTCATTGGGAACTAATACATACCCATTTATTTTTGGGAATAGCGTAGGTGTTCCAGTATTTATTGCCGTGCTACTAGGTGCATCGTGTTCCAGCAGGACTTTCCATTCATTCGGAGAAACAGATGTCAGAGTTCCTATAGTAAAATTGCGAATAGAATCAAAGTCACAGCAATTATTCACCATCAGTAAACTCCGTATTTCCTTCTTTTGAGAGTTTAGAATAATCAAATCCCCTTCTCTCTAGTATTTTCTGTTTTTTCTCCGTAATACGGTCTATAGCAGCTTTTGGAAGGTAGTTATCTGATAGAGTGCGGAGATCTCCAAAGTGATTGCCTATTAATAAGGTGAATTGTGCAGCATTGTTTCTCTCAACGAACCGCTTAATTCTGTTGGCCTCGTCCCCATATGCGATGATTACCATATGCGTTGAGGGAATTGTGAGCATATCTTCTAATATGGTGTTTATATGAGAATCGCCAAAGCTATATCCATATATGACCAAAGTTGAATTTGGTCTACAGACGGCAGAAGAAAAATCCCTGAACAGTTCCGAATAAGGATAATATGCTGTGTCGATTCCTTTCGCAGAATTAGGATAAATAACAGCTTGATTTTTTACAATTCCGGTAGCTTTCCCATCAGCACCGAATGGCAAAAGGTCTCTTATGATCATTCCATCATAAAACAGCCAATCAATCGAGCCGTGCAATTTTGTAAATCTTACTACCCCCTCAACGTACCTCGGCTCGCCTCGAATACCTGGGGGGTTATAATGGCAGTCAAACTCTATCTTTGTACTTCGAAACACGGGGTGAATTTTTCCAATAAAGCGATCAAAAATTATTATTCCTGCGAGGTCGCAACCATACTCAATGAAACGGTCGTAATTCGTCGTAAAAATGTGTAGTCGATCTCTTGTAGCCGCTCTACTCGCAAAGCTTACTAAAAATGATTTAAGATAACCTATAGCCTCCTGTTTACGAACCTCATCGATGTTGATGAACTTGTTTTCGGTCTCTAATATTTGATTGATGAAAGTTACTAACTGAGTGTTAATTTCCTCTTCAAGAGATATGGCATTCTCAACGTCATTCTGAATTCGGAGGCCATTTAGTAATTCCAGTGCAGAGCGCAGATCATCCTCAAAATTTGCTATTCCTCTGCCCATTTTTTCTGCCTGAACGTCAGACCATCCACTTATTTGACTGCCGAAGGTTTCGAACTTTATACGGTTTAATGTTGGAGGTGGTAACTCTGCAATCTCTGCAGTTGCTATAGCTAGGCCATTGCCAACCAACAGTGACAAGTGCTCACTTTGGAAGATTGCTGATAGCCAAGGCTCGATCTTAGAACGAAGTTTATCCGTCTGAAGAGCATCATCGAGAGGGATGCATTCTCGATTTATGTAGAGGATATTTGGTTTATCCCAATCAATACTTGTCCTCATCAGCCATAACCATACAGTGGATTAATTGTTGCTTTTATATACCTTTTCATAGCGAAAGTTATCTATCAACTGAGGTTATTAAATCCTAATACAGATTTTAACTTATCTTGAGAAGTGGGGCTTCAGCACTTCACAAAACAGTTACAAGTGAGATAAACCCGTGTATTATTTCTGCAGCGTATCGTGACTCCGTGGCAAAGAGGGAAAAGTGCCGCTTTCCCCGTGCCGCTGCTCCGGGCTGGGGGTTGCAAATAGAGGGGTATGGAAGTATCAAATGGCCGACGGAAAAGGATTCTGCGAAAACTCCAAGAAAACCGGTAATATCGTGATTATCTCTTTTCTCCAGACGGGTTTTACGGATGACTTTCTCAAGATCGGGCATCTAAAAAAGAGGAGGATTTCACATTACCTTAGGAGCAGAGATCCCCAACGCCAACAAATCGCTTGATGCATCTGCAAAAATCGCAATTCCCGAGACTCAACTCACAACAAAACATTCAGAAAAACAACATGGACCGAGCGGGAATTGAACCCGCGGCCTCTACCATGCCAAGGTAGCGATCTCCCCCTGATCTATCGGCCCCTGTTACCCTACAATGTTGATCGTCATCAGATAAAAAGGATTCCGGCCCCTCGCCCCCCTATCCCTCGCCCGCGAGGCTGGATAGCCGGGAGAGCACCCGCTCCCGCGCATCATCCATGTTCGGGCGCGCGACAACGGCGCCCCGCTCGATATAGCGCGAGAGGAGCGGCATCCCGCCCTCCGGCGGAGGAACGACGAGGGAGAGCGTGATCCGCCGGCCGTCCGGCATCTCGTAGACCTGCTTTGCGCCGCTCCGCTTCCCGCGCTTCGCATGGGGCCGGCCCTCCATCTCCACGATGTCCATAGCAAAGTCGACCACCGGCGCGTTCGCGATCGCCCCGCCGACCCCGAAGGCGTCAGCAATGTCATGATAGGCGGCGACGTCCTCACGGGTGAGCCCGCCCGAGAGGAGGATCTGCACGTCCGGGTAGCCGTGGATATCAAGTTCCCAGCGCACCTCCTCGACGATCGCCCGCAGGTCGCCCCGCCGGGACCGCGGGGTGTCCAGCCGGACGGCCGTCGCCCCGCATGCCGCCGCCCTGACCGCCTCGACCTTCTCGTCGGCGAACGTATCGGCGAGCATGATCCGGGGCACCTCCGGGCCCGCTCCCCGCGCAAACGCGCACCACGCCTCCTCTGTCCCCGGGTAGCACATCACGAAGGTGTGCGGCATCGTCCCCGCGAGCGGGATCCCTTCCGGCGCGCAGGTGTTGCTCACTCCGTCCACCCCGCCGATCCAGGCCGCCCGCTCGATCATCGCGGCAATCGCCGGGTGCTGGCGGCGCGACCCGAAGGAGTAGACCGGGCGGCCCCGGGCGGCGAGCCGGATATGGGCCGCCGCCGACGCCACACCTGATGCGTGGCAGAGGAACCCGAGGATGGCAGTCTCGTAGGCCGCGAAATCACGGTAGCGCCCGGATATGCGAAGGACCGGCTCATTCGGGTAGAAGACCGAGCCCTCCGGCATCGCGTCCACGTCCACCGGGAGCCCTTCGAGGAGTTCGACGACATCAGAGAGGCCGCAGAAGACCCCCCAGGGGTCCGGGAGCGTCCCGGCGGTCACCTCCATCGTGACCTCCGGGTTGACGCCGTCCTTCTCCATGGCGTCCGTGACCCGCCGGAAGTAGACGTCCGTGCACTCCCCGTCGCGGATGGCATCCTCGCCGACCATCAGAAACCTGCCCATGACGTTCCGGTTGTCGCTGGAGATGTAAACCCTTCCGGACCGCATCTCCCCGCACCGAAGAGCTGGGGTTTTTCCCATAAGACGTCGACCCGATAGACAGGAATGTCGCACGGAGAAGCGTATGCCGCTATGCCGGCCGGAAGAACCCCGCCCGTGGGGTGGGCATAGTGCTCGGGATCATCGGGGGCACGAGCCTCCTCTTCGCCGATCTGCCGCCGCTTGAGAGAACAACCGTCGCCACACCCTACGGAAAGGCGGAGGTGTATACGGGAGGCTTCGCACTCCTCCTGCGCCACCAGTACAGCCTTCCCCCGCACCGCATCAACTACCGCGCCTGCCTCGCCGCGCTCGCCATCCTCGGGGTGGACCGCATCGTCGCCATCGGCTCTACCGGCTCCCTGCAGCCGGCGATCCCGCCGGGCTCGATCGTCATTCCCACCGACTACCTGAGCGTCACCGATATCCCGTCCATCCACGAGTGCAGCATCGAGCATGTCCGCCCCGAACTCGACGCGGACCTCGTCCGCACCCTCGGCGAACTCGTCCCGGAGGCCCGGGTGGGCGGGGTCTACGCCCAGACCCGGGGGCCGCGGATCGAGACCGTCGCCGAGGTCAGAGCGCTTGCAAAGGTTGCCGATATCGTCGGGATGACGGTCGCAAGCGAGGCGACGCTCGCGCTCGAGCTTCAGATGCGGTTTGCCGCCGTCTGCACCGTGGACAACTACGCGAACGGCCTCGGAGACGAGACCCTGACCTACGAACATATCCTCGCGACCTCGCGGGCGAACGCCCAGAGGACCGAGAGGATCCTGGAGAGTATTGTGGAGCGACTCGCATGAACGAGATCTTTACCGCCCAAGGATCGGTCCTGATCGCCGGGGCCACCATCAACGGATCGACTGTAGATATCGCGATCGACGAGACCGGGACGATCGCCGCCATAGGAGAGGACGCCCGCCGGGCGATCGATGCCGATATCGTCATCGACGGCTCCGACCGGCTTGCCGTCCCGGGCCTCGTGAACACCCATACCCACGCCGCGATGACCCTGCTGCGGGGTTACGGGGACGACATGCTGTTGCAGGACTGGCTCTCGCAGAAGATCTGGCCGCTCGAGGCCCATCTTACCGGCGACGACGTCTACGCCGGGACGAAACTTGCGTGCCTGGAGATGATCAAGAGCGGCACCGTTGCGTTCAACGACATGTACTTCTTCATGGACCGGGCGGCCGCCGCGGTCGACGAGATGGGGATGCGGGCGACGCTCGCCTATGGGTTCATCGACCTCAACATCCCGGAGAAGCGCGAAGCCGAGATAAAAGCGACCGAAGCCCTCGTTGCTCACGTAAAATCGCTCAATAACCCGCGGATCAAGGCGGCCGTCGGCCCTCACTCCATCTACACTGTCTCCCCCGAGGGGCTCACCTGGTGTGCGGAATACGCAGAAGAGCAGGGGATCGGGATCCACGTCCACCTCTCCGAGACCGAGAAGGAGGTCACCGACTGCGTCGCGCAGTTCGGCAAACGCCCCGCGTATCTCCTCGACGAGTGCGGGTGCCTCACCCCCCGGACGGTCGCCGCGCACTGCTGCTGGCTCGATGAGGCCGAGTGCCGGCTCCTCGGAGAACGCGGGGTCTCTGCCTCCCACAACCCGGCGAGCAACATGAAACTCGCCGTCAACCGGGCGATGCCCTACGGCTGGCTGAAGGAGGCCGGGGCGAACGTCTCCCTCGGGACCGACGGCTGCGCCTCGAACAACAACCTTGACCTGCTCGAAGAGATGAAGTTCGCCGCGCTGCTCCAGAAGTTCGCCTGGAACTCGCCGACCCTGCTTCCCGCGGGCGAGGCGATCGCGATGGCGACCGCGGCGGGCGCCCGGGCGCTCGGCACCGGCCCCGGCACCCTGACCGTGGGCGCACTGGCCGATATCGTCCTCCTCGATACCCGGGCGGTCTGCAACACCCCGCTCTTCCACGCCGACTCAAACACCGTCTATGCCTGCAACGGCGACGCGGTCATGACCGTCCTCTGCGGCGGCAGGGTCCTGATGCACGAGCGGGAGGTGCCGGGCGAAGAAGAGATCGTCCGGGAAGCCGCGGCGGCGGCTCAGGCGCTCGTCGGGCGGGCAGAAGAGGCCGCCTGAACTTTTTTTTTTATCCGGGGAGGGGGAGGAGCCCCCTCAAAACCGTCACGCCCCATAAAGGTAGATATCCCAGTTCCCGGACCGGTTATCCATCCAGACGACCCGGTCGCCCGATATGCGCGGGATGAACTGGGGAGCGTCGTCGCTGGTGACCTGCAGGGTCTCCCCGGTGGCGATGTCGTACCGGTAGATGTCATCGGTATCCTGGCCCGTAGCGTTCTGCCAGACGACCCGGTCCCCGGATATATCAGGATAGGTGGCCACCCCCGGCGGCCCGCCGGCGACCCGCTCCTCCTCTCCGGAGGTGAGGTTATGGATGACCAGCGACGACGACCCGTTCCCGACCTCCGACCAGACGGCCCGGCCGCCGGAGATTGTCGGGAATCCCTGCATCACGCTGTTATTTGCAAGCGATACGGGTGCCCCGCCTCCCTCGCTCACGAAGACGGTGTAGTTCCCGGTGCTCTGGTCTGCCCAGACGACCGCCCCGCCCGAGACGTCGGGCGAGACGATCAGGGGATCCCCCTGCACCGGGCCGGACGAGACCCGGACGGTGGAGCCGGTCGTCAGGTTCATGGCGTAGATGCCGCCTTCGTCCCCGGCCCGCCTATCGAGCCAGACGACCATATCCCCGTCGATAGCCGGGACGGTGCCCCTGGTCCCGTTGGTGATCGCCGTCTCGGTCCCGGTCGCCGTATCGTACAACCGGATCTCCGGGCTTCCTGACCGGTTATCCTCCCAGACGATACGGTCCCCGGAGATGTCCGGCCAGAGTGCGATGGCCGTCCCGTTGGTGACCCGGGTCTCCGTGCCGCTGGCGATCTCGTAGACGTAGATGTCGGCGCCGCCGTGCCGCCCGTCAACCCAGACGATCCGCTCGCCGTCGATGGCCGCGGAGATCTGGTCGCTCTCGTTCGTCGTCACCTGGACCGGGGCCGGTGCCCCGGTCTCCCCGACCGGCGCGGCGATCGCGCCAATCGGCAAAGTCAGGATGAGGATACAGGCAAGATACAGAAACCTCTGATCCATGGTTCTCCCCCGGGTGGGGGATACAACCCATAGTATAAAAAAAGGATGATGAAATTGCCTGCAGGGGTTTTCGGGAGGATTACCGGCCGGGCTCGCCCCGGAGCCTGAAATATGGGTTATGCGGTCTCGATCTTCGACTCGCTCTCAAGGCCGAGTTCCTCGATCGCCATCTCCCGCATCTTGAACTTCATGATCTTGCCCGAGACCGTCATCGGGAATTCGTCGACGAACTTGACGTAGCGCGGGATCTTGAAGTGCGCGATCCGGCCGCGGCAGAACTTCTTCACCTCATCCTCCGTGAGGGTCGCGCCGTTGTCGGTCTTGATCCAGGCCATCAACTCCTCGCCGTACTTCCTGTCCGGCACCCCGATCACGTAGGCGTCGGCGATCAGCGGGTGGTTGTGGAGGAACTCCTCGATCTCGCGCGGGTAGATGTTCTCTCCGCCGCGGATCACCATGTCCTTCAGCCGCCCGACGATCTTGAGGTAATCCTCCTCGTCCATCGTCCCGAGATCGCCAGTGTGGTTCCAGCCGTGCTCGTCGATCGTCGCCCGGGTGGCGCTCGGGTTGTTGTAGTAGCACCGCATCACGCAGTAGCCCCGGGCGCAGATCTCGCCGGTCTCTCCGCGGGGGACGATCTTCTTCGTGTACGGGTCGATGATCTTGATCTCGGTGTGGGGGAACGGTTTGCCGATGGTGGAGACCCGGCGCTCCAGGGGGTCAGTGGTCGTCGTCATCGTGACGCCGGGCGAGGTCTCCGTCTGCCCGTAGACGATCACAATCTCGGACATGTTCATCTTCTTGTTGACCTCCCGCATCACCTCGGTCGGACAGGGTGACCCGGCCATGATCCCGGTCCGGAGCGTATCGAGCCGGTACTTCGAAAAGTCCGGGTGCGAGAGTTCGGCGATGAACATCGTCGGCACGCCGTGGAGCGCCGTGCACTTCTCGTCCTGCACGGTCTTGAGGACCGCTTCGGGGTTGAAGACCGGTGACGGCAGGACCATCGCGGCGCCATGGGTAACGCTCGCCATGTTCGAGAGGACCATCCCGAAGCAGTGGTAGAACGGCACCGGGATGCAGAGCCGGTCCTTGTGGGTGAACTTCATCCCCTCGCCGATGATGAAGCCGTTGTTTAGGATGTTGTGGTGGGTCAGGACGACCCCTTTCGGGAACCCGGTCGTCCCGCTGGTGTACTGGATGTTGACCGCGTCGTCGAAGTCGAGCGACTCTTCGCGCTCCCGGAGTTCGTCGGGGCTGATGAGCGCGGCCTTCTCGAGAAGTTCATCCCAGGTGTACATCCCGTTGTAGGGGATGTCGCCGAGGAAGACGACGTTTTTTAAGAACGGGAACTTATCGCTGTGGATCCGGCCGGGCTTCGCCTCGAACGCCTCAGGGCAGGACTCGTAGAACATCCCGACGTAGTCGGAGGTCTTGAACCGCCCCTGGATGAGGAGCGTCTGGACCTCGGACTGCTTCATGGCGTACTCGAACTCGTAGGTCCGGTAGGCCGGGTTGATGTTCACCATGATGGCGCCGATCTTTGCGGTGGCGAACTGGGTGAGCACCCATTCCGCGTAGTTCAGCGCCCATATGGCGACCCGGTCCCCGCGCTCCACGTCGAGCGCCATGAGGGCGCGCGCCAGGGTGTCGACGCGCTCAAGAAACTCCGCGTATGTCCAGTGGATATTCTGGTGGACGGAGACGAGCGCATCGTTATCCGGGTGCGCCGCTGCGATTCGATTCAGCATCTCACCGATCGTGATGCCGAGCAGAGGTATCTGCGAGTTCCCACACGCGTAACTGCCCTCAACCATTCTATATAAATGGGTTACCGTACCGATATATGATTACTGGTTCCTTTCAGCACAACCCTTATCTCACATGGCGTCAATGGTATAGAGGATAGGGGGTCGTGGCCTAGTCCGGAATGGCGACGGGCTCCAGCGGTCTTTGCACGTGATGAACAATGGGTCTCCTGATGGAGAGATGATGACCCGTTGGAGCACTGATGCATGTCGGAGAGACCCGTCGATCGTGAGTTCAAATCTCACCGACCCCACATTCTTATCACTTTTATCCGATACCCCGGGGTATCTTCGCTAATGATAACACCGGGCGTCTCCCGCCTCGTCGATCGGGGCGTATGCCACGGGATTGCAGTATCCTCCGCGCGAGCTGTTCAATGAGATCGTCATGCGTCATCAGTTCCCGCCGAAGGCTCTTCTCGATGACCTTCCCGTCCTCGATCACCTTCAGGGCTTCCGGGGAGACGATACTGCGAAACCGCCTGCTCTTGTACTGGCCGATGGAGATGAGCACCGAGAGAGCACCGGGATTGGTTATACTCTGGTCACCCGCGTGCGACCTCGCACGGCCGCCCACTCCATCCCCCGGAAGGAACGCCCCTCGTTTGTGCTTCCCCGGCAAAAATACATGCTCGCCGGGCGGAATCCGGAGGGGAACCGGGAGGTCTTTAATACCTGTCTCACCAATATTTCTGCACTATCTGAGGGCATGCATATGTATCTCATCGGTGAAGCATTGGTTGGAGACGGCGCAGAACTTGCGCACATCGATCTGTTAATAGGGAACAAAGAGGGAGCGGTAGGGCAGGCGTTTGCGAACTCCCTCTCGCAGCTCTCGAGAGGCCACACGCCGCTCCTTGCGGTTGTCAGGCCGAACCTGCCGACGAAGCCCTCGACGCTCATCATCCCGAAGGTCACCTTAAAGAAGGAGTACCAGGTGAACCAGATGTTCGGGCCAGTCCAGGCGGCGGTGGCGAAGGCCGTTGCCGACTCGGTCGAGGAGGGCGTCTTTGAGGGGATCGATATCGAGGACACCGTCATTATGGCGAGCGTCTTTGTGCACCCCACCGCACAGGACTACAACAAGATCTACCGGTTCAACTACGGTGCAATGAAACTCGCGCTCCGTCGCGCTCTCGACCGGTTCCCGGACGTCGATACGCTCCTGCACGAGAAGGACCGGGCGGCCCACGCGGTCATGGGATTCAAGGTCCAGCGCCTCTGGGACCCGCCGTACCTCCAGGTCGCCATGGACCTCGTCGACAAGAACCACATGCGGAGGGTCCTTGAGGAACTGCCCCAGAACGACCACCTGATCATCGAGGCGGGGACACCCCTGATCAAGAAGTTCGGGCTCTCGATCATATCCGAGATCCGCGAGATCCGGCCGAATGCGTTCATTGTTGCGGACTTAAAGACCCTCGACACGGGCAACCTCGAGGCCCGGATGACCGCCGATGCCGGTGCCGACGCCGTCGTGATCTCCGGTCTTGCGCCCATCTCGACGATCGAGAAGGCGATCGAGGATACCCGCAAGACCGGGATCTACACGGTCGTCGACATGCTCAACGTCAAGGACCCCCGCGCTGTCGTCGAGCAGCTGAAGGTGAAGCCGGACGTCGTGGAACTCCACCGGGGCATCGACGTCGAGGAGACCGCCTACGCCTGGGGAGACATCCCGGCGATCAAGAAGGCCGGCGGCGAGCGGCTCCTGGTCGCGACGGCGGGCGGCGTCAGGCAGCATGTCGTGAAGGACGCGCTCAAGGCGGGCGCGGATATCCTTGTCGTCGGCCGGGCGATCACCGCGAGCAAGAACATCCAGCACGCGGCCGAAGAGTTCCTTGAGGAACTGAGCACCGAAGAGATCGACCAGTTCAGGATTATGACCGACTTCTAAGTCGGTCGATATCTTTTTTCCCACGGCCACTATTCGGAAGCCGGCTTCGCAGGGTGTCGCAACGATGCGGTGGATCCCGGCGTCGCGGTCCCCCCACGACACTCATGTTAATAGCCATGAACCGTAGTGGTCGGACCGGGAATGAGACTCATACAGGTTGTGGGCGTGCTCGTCGGCGCCTTTATCGCAGCTCTCGGTCTGCTCTGGTTTTTGCAGGGCACGGCAATCATCCAGATCCCCCCGATACTCTGTGTCGCGGACTGTGAGCCGATCGTGAGCGGATCACCGTTCTGGGCGGCGGCCGGGGCGGTCGCTTTCGTTGTCGGGGCTGGTATCGTCTTCGTCAGTGCGAGGCGCGGGGGATGATAAACGAGCGATCAACCCTGACGACTGGCCACAGGTAGGTGCGGTGCCCGCTACCGGGCCTATGCCGACGCCGGGGACCAGGCTGGGACGGTTCACCCGAAAGGGATAATGCTCCCTCTGTAGTATTACTCTCATAGAGGAGTCCGGTGCATCCCATCATCCGCGAGAAGATCCCTGATCTCGCCGGCATCGCGGCACGCCACCGCGCGAGAAGGCTCGGCATCTTCGGTTCGGCGACAGGGGACCGGTTCGACCCGGCATCGAGCGACATCGACTTCGTCGTTGAGTTCGAACCGATGACCCCGGTGGAGCATGCACGGGCCTATTTCGGCCTCGCCGAAGACCTGGCCCGGGCCTTCGGCCGCGAGGTCGATCTTATTGAGCTGTCCGCGGTGCGAAACCCGATCTTCCGCCGGGTAGTGGAGGAGACCTGCAGGGAAGTCTATGCTGTCGCGTGAGGCGCAGAAATACCTCTACGACATCGCCACGGCAGCGGAGTATATTGCGCAGTTTACTGCCGGCAGGACGTATGAGGAGTATCATGCCGACCCCATGCTCCGGTCCGCAGTGGAGCGGCAGTTTGAGATCATCGGCGAAGCCCTGAACCAGCTCCTCCGGCGGGAGCCGGATCTTCGGAAGAAGATATCCGATGCATCCCTGATCATCGCATTCCGGAACCGCCTGATTCACGGGTACGCAACCGTTTCCGATGAGGTTGTCTGGGGTGTTGTCGAGGGGTATCTCCCGGTTCTCTCCCGCGAAGTGCAGGCTCTTCTAGCAGAGGACAAGTAGAGCGTGCCGTTGTGTCTCAAAGATGAGGTCTTAGAGCTGGTGACCCGGGCCCGGCGTAGACCTCCGGCAACAGGCGTGGTTTGTCCCGATGGATTTTACTGTCATCTGGCCGGCTGTGTTTCCGGAGTTTTTCGGCGCGAAAAAAGGGAAGGGGTTAAAGGTTTTGGACAGACGAGCCCGTAGCCTAAAGGCCCTCGAGGATCGTCTGCGCCATGGCGATCTGGGCATCGGCCTCTTCAGCGGTCAACTTCTTTCCCTTCTGTGCCTCCACCTGGTTGATGAAGGCGTTGAGGTTGTTGCCGGCCGCATTTGTGTTTCCGCTGTCCATCTTCTCAATGGCGTTGTCCAGCTTGGTCGTGAGGGCGTTCTCGGTACCGCCCGGCAGTTCGAGGTCGTCCACCAGGGTGACCAGGTCCGCTGCCGCTTCGGCGGGAGTCTGCGTGGGGGCGGTGGTGTCGGCCTCTTCCGGCGCCTCATCGCTCTCTGTCGCGGCCGGGGTCTCGGTGACGTCGTCGACGTCCTCTTCCGCGGTCGGGGCCTCATCATCCGGCTCCTGGTCGGTGGGGTTCACGACGAGGGGGGCTTTGGGGATCATGGTAGGGGTGCTTGAGGGAGGGACCTCGCCGGGCGCAAGGGCGGCGTACTTCAGGTCCTCGTTCGGAAACCCGTCGTAGTAACTGATCCGTGGATCGCCGGTCGTCGGGTCCAGGGCGAGGGACGTGTACTGCCCGAGGGTTCCTCCCGCGTCCACCGTCTCGATCTGCCAGACCGACCCGTTCCAGGCGGCATACTTCAGGGTGTTATCCCCTGTAGTCGCCAGACCCCGGTAACTGATCCTGGGGTAGCCCGTGGCCGGATCCAGTGCCAGCGAGGACTCGAACCCGACACCGCCCACGGCATCGACGATCTCGACCTGCCAGACCGACCCGTTCCAGGCTGCATACCTCAGGTCGTCATTGTTCCGGTCCGTGTAACTGATCCGGGGGTCGCCGGTGGTCGGGTCCAGGGCGAGCGAGGTCCACCACCCGACAACCCCTGCAGCATCGACGGTCTCGATCTGCCAGGCCGATCCGTTCAAGGCCGCATACCGGAGGTCGTTGTTGGTCAGGTCCAGGTAGCTGATCCGGGGCTCGCCCGTCACCGGGTCCAGGGCGAGCGAAGGCCACCATCCAACGTTCCCTTCCGTATCCACGGTCTCGATCTGCCAGGCCGACCCGTTCCAGGCGGCATACTTCAGGTCAACGTCGGTCGAGCCGTTTGTTCTGTCCTGATAGGCGATCCGGGGCTCACCCGTCGTCGGGTCCAGGGCGAGCGAGGTGTATGCCCCGACATTCCCGGCAGCATCCACGGTCTCGATCTGCAGGGCTGACCCGTTCCAGCTGGCATACTTCAGATCCCCGTTTGTCCCGTCGTAATAGCTGATCCGGGGGTCGCCTGTCGTCGGGTCCAGGGCGAGGGATGTGTAGTATCCGACATCCCCGAGAGTATCGACGGTCTCGTTCTGCCAGGCCGACCCATTCCAGGCCGCGAACTTCAGGTCGCTGTTCTGAAAGTCGTAGTAGCTGATCCGGGGATCGCCGGTGGTCGGGTCCAGGGCGAGAGAGGTGCACTCCCCGACACTCCCCGGAGCATCGACGGTCTCGATCTGCCATTCACTGGCCGAGACCGGTGCCACGCTGATCCCCATCAGCAGGAGCAGTGCAAGCACTCTTGCAATCCAGTTCAGATGCACATCCATGTTCATGCCTCGTTTAATTCGATCAGGCCGCCCGGTGGAGCGGTGCGACGGTAGGGGTTCTTGCACCCGGTCTCTCGCGGAAGAGCGGCGGGGCACCGTTTGCCTCGATTCCATCACCGAAAGATCGGTCCCGCCCACCGGCCCGCTCTCCGGGCAGCCATCTTCGTCTGCATTTCACGTCCCCTGAGCAAACGGAGTCCGGGAGAGCAGCGATACGGCTGCAGTACACCACCCGGCACCATATCGTGGCGAGGTCGAGAAGGATTGCCGGAGCCGCCCGTCGCGGCTGACGTCTGCTGAAAAGCAAGAGTTTCTTGCTAAATACGCACTCGATCCCTCCTCGACCTTTCCGTCTGATCTGGAGACTGGAATAAGGAATATATTTAATATCATATATTTGTTGGGATATTCGATTGGAAAAATATTATACTCGATATCATGCGAATCCCCGGGCCCGCTCTCGACCTGCTGACGGGGCGTGGAGAATGACCTGCACCTGGGTTCGACAGAGAATAAATGTCTGAAGCGGTTGGATTGCCTTCTGCGGGCGAGACGACTCCTCCGGCGCATCCGGTCCGGACAGCCCGATGGGCCCTGCTCCGATGAAGAGCTGCGGCGAGTATCGATAAACATCGCCGATGGTTCAGAGAATCTCTCAAGAAAAGTGCAAAAAGCCTGAAACGTAATTTTAAGGCAATACAATATAAAATAATATTATGCCTTTTCCCGGCCCGTTTGACGGGCGATCCACGGGGAACGAGAGAGAAATGGATGGCTACCGCCGGCTGAACCGGAAGTGCATCCTCTCGATGTACATCGGGCATGCCCTATCATATCTCATCCTCATCGCCGTCTTTGCCCTCGCGAGGATCTACGCGCAGGAAATCCTCGACCCATACACCGAGCCCGCTCTGTATGTCTTTATGGGGGTCCTCGCCATCGTCCTGGTCTACGTGGTGGTGGCCCCGCCGGTCTTCTACGCCCGGTACCGCTACCGGATCACCGCCGATCGGATCGACGTGCGCTCCGGTGTCCTCGTGCTGCGCCATATCCTGGTGCCGATCGAGAGGGTGCACCAGGTCGAGATCTCACGAGGCCCGATCAACAGCATCCTCGGCCTCGCGGAGGTCACGATAACCACCGCCGGAGGGGTGGCGACGCTCAATTATCTCGAAGTCGAAGAAGCGGAGCGGGTGGCCGAACTGCTGAACAGTCTGGTCGGAAGGATGCTCAAGGAGAGGATACCGGCGATCCCGGCGCAGATCGGGTCTCCGGGAGACTGATGCGGGGGATGAACGTGCCCGACGAGAGGATCCGGTGCCACCCGAGCGTTATAGTGGAGAAGTCGCTCTCCGCCACAGCCATCCTCGCGCTCAGCGTCGCGTGGTTTGGAGGGGCTGTCGTAGCGGCCATACTGGCGGCCGCCTTCGTCGCGCTGGTGCTCTTCAATTACTGGCAGTGGAGGAAGACGACCATCCGGTTCAACGAGACGGGCGTGGTGGTGGAGAGGGACACGCTGTTTAAGATGAAGAAAACCCTCCCCTACTCGAAGATCGCGTCGGTCAACATAACCCGGGGCATCATAAACAGGGTATTTAGGACATCGCGACTGCTCATAAACATCAACTCGGGCAGCAGTGCCACGGTCCCGGAAGCCGTCCTGACATTCCGGCAGGACATGGCGGAGAGGATACGGTCCGGGATGGGGCAGCGGCTGTATGATCAAGGTCCCGCCCCGGGCGAGGCTGAGGCGATTGGATCTCCGGCCACATTCTCCCCGATGGATGTGATCATACACGGTCTCTTCAGCGTCTCAACCTACCAGACGGTCTCCGGTTTTGCGTTCCTGGCTTATTCCGTCTATCAGTTACTCCCTTCCGCGGGAGCGGGGTTGGCAGCGGACGGTAAGGCGCTCATCTCTCTGCTGATGTTCTTTGTCGTCCTGCTGGCACCGTCGGTCTCGCTGATATTCCACTACTACAACTATCGGGTGTACCGCCGGGGCGATACGATATACCTGCAGCATGGGCTGATCCGGACCTACAGGACGTCGTTTGATGTCTCCAGGATCAACGCCATCCGGGTAAAACGAACTCTTGCGGCCCGGCTCATGCACCGGTCGTGCATCGAGGTGGAGGTGGTGGGGCTCGCGGCCGGGAGCGGGGAGAGCCTCCGCCCTGTCCTCTGCCTCTTAAAGGACGATGCGACGCAGCAGAGACTTCTGCGGGAACTGGTGCCGGAGTTTGTGTACGAGGCGGACCCGGAGAGGCAGCCGCCGGGGGCAAAGAGTGTGCTTTTGCTCCGGGCCGCCGTGGCCTCTCTGGCGCTCACTGCGGTGATGGCCTACCCATCGCTCTGGGTTTACCGCGAGACGGCAACCATGGGCGGGCTCGCCGGCTCCCTCCTCCCGCTCGCGCTGCCCCTCGCGACAGCGCTCGCCGTCCTCGTGATATTCTATGCAACCTCTGTCTCCTACAGGATCACCGGGTTTGATGCCGGTAGCGACCTCTTCACCTTCGTGAACGGCGCCGTCGACCGCGAGACCGTCGTCATGAACTACGACAGGGTGCAGATGGTCCGGATCACGAGAGGTCCGGTCGCCCGGCTCTTCGGCGTCGCCCGGGGGAGGGTATACCTTCTCTCCTCCACAGGAGGCACGAGCATCTCCTCAGGGTATTTCTCCGGGAGCCGGCTCGGTGTCATCGGGGAGACTGTGCTGGAGCGGATCGCGAGCGGGGAGTACGATTGGCGGAAGAACAGTATCTGAGTGAGGCGACAGGGGGCCGGTTCGAACCGGCATCGAGCGACATCGATTCTATCGTCGAGTCCGAGCCGATGACCGCGGTGGAGCACGCACGGGCTTACTTCGGGCTCGCCGAAGACCCGGTCCGGGCCTTCGGTCGCAAGATCGATCTCGTTGAACTCTCCACGGTAAGGAACCCGATCTTTCGCCAGGCGGTGGAGGAGACCGTGAGGGAAATTTATGCCGTCGCGTGAAGTGTGGAAGTAAATACCCTAAACTGGTGGTAAAAATGGATCTAGTGCAAAAACATCAGGGACGGTTATAAGAAAAATCAACCTGTGCTTCGGACTGTAATACTACCCCTACATCTTCTAAGGATGAGATAAAACATTCCCGGTGCTAAAGGGGAAGTTATATTTCTCCATTGCAGATATGACTAAAGAGCATATTTGAGGGGCGATTCGCATGGTGATCGACCACGAAGAAAACGAAGAGATTATTTTCCGGTTTATTTCAGAACTTGAAGATATTGGTAGTTTTGATGTATCAACTACTGTAGACGAAAGAAGAGAAATTGCCGGTTTTATTCTCAAAGTTATCGATGAGGATCTGGAAGAGACACTGGTTGAAGAGATAGATGCTTGGATCTGATGTTCATGACACACATGAATAAAACTAAGTTGTATGAAGCCACCTTTGAGAGATTGACAGCCTTAAAGTCTTATAAATTAATATCCGTTAAGAAACGCAAACTAAGAGTGACAGAAAGGGGATTTAACTTTCTCAAACATGATAACAAATGGTACTATCTTGGGAAGATTCTCTTAACTGATAAATATCGGCGTACACAACATCCCGATGTCTTTCTTGCCTGTTATGGGGAGTTTGTCACGTTACCATATGAAAGCAGAGCAAGTATAAAGAAGTTCATTTTGAGCGGAAGTGGAGATGAAGATGGGGATCTTTCAGAGGAGGATTTCACTACATACAGGGAGTTCATAACAAATGTTGCTAGAAGGTGTGGAAAGGCGGATAGTATCGTAGAAAGAGTTTGTAATCCGGCCTTGGGAAATACAATCGTTGGTACTATCGCCCCTATGGACTTGCCAGTTGAAGAGTTATCCCAGATCATTGCAGAATTTGATGCGCTTGAAGAGTTTTTCTTAACAAGTGACCCTATTAAGGCAGATCTTGATGTCAATTCTGAAGGAGTCAAAACGTTAGTCATAGAAAATATGTTAGAACTCCATTTAGAGGATGTAATTCGGCGGAATTTCCATCAACTGTTCCCAGACTTAGAGATCGTCGATAAGAACCAGCATTATCGTACAAGAGATGGCACCTATATTGACATCTTCTGTAAGCATAAGCAGGACGACAAATACACTGTCATTGAATTAAAAAGAGACAAATCGCCCTCCAGTGCGTTAATCCAACTATTAGACTATATGAATCAGATAATGAAGGAATTCAATACCGATAAAGTGACAGGAATCCTCGTATGCAAGGAAATGGATCGGCGAACTAGGTCTGCATTATGTGCGATCCAAAGTAACATGCCAAAAGGTAGTAGCATCTCTGCAATTGAGTTCAACTTAAAAATGGAATATAGTTGTATGTGATTGAAGGAGAGCACCAGACAACCAACTGCCTGTGACATAACCGTCCCATGAATGTGGGATTCGAGCACCATAGGTGTGAATTATAGAGACAGGGGAGGGGGCATACCCCCTCCCCGTCAGCCCCTCCCCCTGTGGCGATATCCCCACGGTCCACTGTATCAGGGTTCGTAGATCGAGCCGGACTGGATGCCAACGTTCGATCATTGAGGGAACAAAGCAGAGCAGTTAACACATCAAGAGCGCACCGTAGAGGGCGCGTTTTCTCTATGATCCCAAGGGTTCCGGTTAGCTTGGAAATGCTAAAATGAGGTTTTAGAGATCGGACCCTCACGCCCTCTCTTCCAGGCGGACCTTCAGCCCCTCGTTGTCGACCTCTGTCGCTATCGCAACCCGGAGCCCCGCCTTTGCGAGGATCTCCGTCACTTCCTCCTCCGGCCGGCCGCTGATGACCGCGATCGAGGGGCCGACCGAACTCATCCCGACGAACTCGAGGCCGGCATCCCGGAGCGCCGCCATGTAGCGGTAGATCTCAAACCCGTGGTGCTCCACCTCGGCGCGCTTTGAGCCGCGGAACTCGATCTCCCAGATGACATCACCGATCGTTGCCAGATCGTTTCGTTCCAGCGCCGGGATGAGGTCCATCAGGATGAGATAGGACTTCAGGGCGCGGTCGCGGTAGTCGAGGGTCCGTGCCTTGTTCATCAGGAGATCGAACTCTATCTCCCCCGCTGACGAAATATCGGAGGTCGGGATGGCGATATAGACTTTTTTGTCCTCGGCAAACGCATGCCGGTAGATGAGCGTCAGTTCATCGCCCATCACCGCCATGCCGCCGTAGGTGCTCGCGGCCGGGCCGACACCGGTCTCGAACCCGAACGCGACGTTCCCGATCTCCGTCTCCTCGACATAGTTGCTGCCGATGAGGATCCGGAGCTGGTCGCGGTTCAACGGCGAGCCCACGGCGATATTGAGGGCGTTCGCGACGGCGACCAGGATGGTGCTCGTCGACCCGAGCCCCACGTGCTCATACTGGTGGTCCCGCGCACGGATCTTAAAACCGCCCTCATAGCCGACGACCTGCCGGAAGACTTCCACAAAATGCCGGAGGATCGGCTCACGAGCATAGTCGATCTCGATACCTGACTGCGTGCACTCGACCTCGGCGGTGCAGTAGACCCCGATCGCAAAGCCGATCCCGCCGCCTCCCGGGCGTTCCGGGGAGAACCGGTTCATGTCAAGCACGGTGAGGTGGATCCGCGCCGGAGCGCGGACGACGACGGTGCCGGAGACCGGCGTGAGCGGGTAGTCCTTCTGGAGACCGCACGGCCGGATATGCTCGCCGGGAGCGAAGGAGGTGAACTCGTACTCGACGAGGTCCAGATCCCCTCCCCGGATCTTCATGATAGGCATGCTGCTGTTAGGGTGCGCGGTCAAAGAAGATATTCTTTCCAGATGCCCGGAGCGGGATGCCGTAGGCAACACCGCAGCCCTCCAGCCACCCGAGCGCGAGCGCACCGACACCGACCGAGTACATGACCCGGTTATCGACGTTGTGGATGCTTGCGGTCTTTGTCGCGGAACCGATGGCGATCCCGAGGTCTGTCATCCGAACAGCGCAGTTCGGGCCGCAAAACGGAGTGGCCGGCCGCTGCCGTTGCGCATCGAGCATCTCTGCGCACGTGGCGTAGCCGCACGCGCCGCAGTCGAGGCCTGCGGCGTCGTCCAAAAGCGAGCCGATGAGGAGGCAGGCGTCGCTTGCCGCGACGTTGCCTGCGTCCCTGATGAAGAACCCGGCGTTGTGCCGCTCCCCGAACTCCCGCATCGCCCCCGCAAGCACGTTTCGCTCCTCGCCGGTGATGATCATCGTCCGGATCACATCGATCCCCCGTGCCTTCGGGGCAGTGCGCGCAGAGAGCGCCATCAGCCGGGCGACCGTCTCTACGGCGTCTGAATCAGAGAACATACGGATACGTGGGACCGACTCGATATAAGGGTATGCCCGGCATCGATACCTTTTTCCCGGAAGTCGGCTGAATGACGGGGTTGCCATGGCACCGGAGAAGCATACCGAGAAGGCTACGTTCGGCGCGGGGTGTTTCTGGGGCGTCGAGGAGACGTTCCGGCACGTGCCCGGCGTCGTGGATACGGCGGTGGGATTCATGGGCGGCACCCTCACAAACCCGACCTACCGCGATGTCTGTACCGGGAGGACCGGGCACGCGGAGGTCGTCCAGGTAACCTACGACCCCGACGAGGTCTCCTACCGCGACCTCCTCACAGTCTTCTGGAACGTCCACGACCCGACGACGCGCAACCGCCAGGGCCCCGATATCGGGGCGCAGTACCGGTCGGTGATCTTCTACCACACCCCGGAGCAGGAGAAGGAGGCACGGGCCTCAAAGGAGGAGATAGGGCGCTCGGGCAGGTTCCGGGCCCCCATCGTCACCGCGGTCGAGCCTGCCGGGACGTTCTGGCGGGCCGAGGAGTACCACCAGCAGTACTTCGCGAAACAGGGCGGTGGGCACTGCCGGGTTGTATAGCAGCAAAAAAGAGAGACTGCTGGTAAAGGGGGGTTCCCCTCACTTCACCGACTCTTTCATCTTGTCGACGACGTCCTGAAAGAAGCCTTTGCTCTTCTTCGCGGAGGGTTTCTTTCCCTCCATCTCGAGCAGGCGTCCGTAGATCTCCCGCTCCTCCTCCGTCAGGCGCGTGGGGACGACGATCCGCACCCGGACAAGCATATCGCCGGGCTTCGTCTGCCAGCGCACGCCTTCGCCCGGGATCTTTAACCCGGTGTTGTACTGCACCCCGGCCGGGATATCCAGGACGACGGTCCGCCCGTCGATCGTCTGCACCTCGACCTCGGAGCCCAGTGCCGCCTGGGCCGGGGTGATATCGACGGTCGTCTCCAGGTCGTCGCCCCGGCGGGTGAACGACCTGTGCGGCGCAACACTGATCTCGATGTAGAGGTCCCCGCTCGGCGCACCGTACTCCCCGGCGTCGCCGTAGCCCTCCATCCGGAGGCGCATCCCCGTATCCACCCCCGGCGGGACCCGGACCTTCACGGTCTGCCGGGCACGCCGGTGCCCGCTTCCGCCACAGGCCTTGCACCGGGACTCGGGCATCTTCCCCCGCCCGCCGCAGGCGGTGCAGGGGGTCATCCGGACGAAACTCCCGAAGATGGACTGGCTCATCTGCCGCATCTGCCCGCTGCCGCCGCAGGTCGGGCAGGTGGTGAACTTCTTCGTCTCGCTCCCCGACCCGTCGCACGCGGGGCAGGGCTCGACATGGTCGACAGCGATCTCCTTCTCCGTCCCGAACGCCGCCTCCTCAAGCGTGATACGCATCCGCATCAGGAGGTCGGCGCCGGGGCGGGGGCCGGCGCTCTGCCTTCCCCCGCCGCCGAAGAACGTATCGAAGATATCCCCGAACCCCGAGAAGTCGGCGCTGAATCCCCCGGAGTATCCGCCGCCGGCGTACGAACCGCGGGACGCGTTGCTGTAGGCGTCGTGCCCCATCTGGTCGTACTGGGCGCGTTTCTGGGCGTCGGAGAGGACGCTGTAGGCCTCGTTGATCTTCTTGAACCGCTCCTCGGCCCCCGGCTCCTTGCAGACGTCGGGGTGGTATTTTCGTGCCAGGTCCCGGTACGCTTTCCTGATCTCCTTCTCGTCGGCGTCACGCGAGACGCCGAGGGTATCGTAGTAGCTGTCCGGACCCATTGACCTCACTCTTTGACTTCGTAATCGGCATCAACGACGGTATCATCCTTCTTTGTGGCACCTTCCGCCTTCTGCTCCTGGGCGGCGGCCTGCGCCTGCTGGTACATCTTGGTCGTGACGGCATATACCGCTTCGGTCAGGACGTCCATCTTCTGCTTGATGGCATCAAGGTCGTCACCTTCAAGAGCCTTCTTCAGGTCGGCGATCGCGCTCTCGATCTTCTCTTTGTCCGCGGCGTCGATCGTCTCCTTCGCTTCCTTTAAGGCACGCTCGGCAGTGAAGACAGCAGTATCGGCGGCGTTTCTGAGATCGATCTCCTCGCGCTTCTTCTGGTCCTCCGCCTCGAACTTCTTTGCGTCGTCCATCATCCGCTGGATCTCTGCTTCCGATGGCCGGGAGTCCTGCGGCTTGATGGTGATCGACTGCTCGTTTCCGGTGCCGAGGTCCTTTGCCGAGACGTGGACGATGCCGTTTGCATCGATATCGAACGTGACCTCGATCTGCGGGATGCCCCGGGGTGCCGGCGGGATGCCGGTGAGCTGGAACCGCCCGAGCGTGAAGTTGTCCTTCGCGAGCGCCCGCTCGCCCTGCATCACGTGGATCTCGACGGAGGTCTGGCCGTCGGCCGCGGTCGAGAAGACCTGGCTCTTCCTTGTGGGGATGGTGGTGTTCCGCTCAATCAGCTTCGTCGCGATGCCGCCGAGCGTCTCGATCCCGAGCGAGAGCGGGGTCACGTCAAGCAGCAGGACGTCCTTCGTCTCGCCCGTCAGGACGCCGGCCTGGATGGCTGCGCCGAGGGCGACGCACTCATCGGGGTTGATGCCTTTGTCGGGCTCCTTCTTGAGGATCTTCTTCACGGTCTCCTGCACGAGCGGCACCCGGGTCGACCCGCCCACAAGGAGGACGTGGTCGATATCGTCGGCGCTCAGTTTGGCGTCGGCGAGCGCCTGCTTCACCGGCCCGAGGGTCGAGTCGACGAGATCGGCGATGAGCTGCTCGAACTTCGCGCGGGTAAGGTCGATGTCCAGGAACTTCGGTCCGCTCTCCGTCGTGGTGATGTAGGGGAGGTTGATGTTGGTCTTCTGGACGGTGGAGAGTTCGATCTTTGCGTTCTCGGCCGCATCGCGCAGCCGCTGCATGGCGACCGGGTCTTTCTTCAGGTCGGCGCCCTCCTTCTTCCGGAACTCCTCGGCCAGGTAGTCGACGACCAGTTTGTCGAAGTCGTCGCCGCCGAGACGGTTGTTCCCGGCGGTCGACTTGACCTCGAAGACGCCGTCGCCGAGCTGGAGGATCGAGACATCGAACGTCCCGCCGCCGAGGTCGTAGACGAGCACCGTGGACTCGCCTTCCTTCTCGATGCCGTAGGCGAGCGCGCTTGCGGTCGGTTCGTTGATGATCCGGAGCACTTCAAGACCGGCGATCGTCCCCGCGTCCTTCGTCGCCTGCCGTTGAGCGTCGTTGAAGTAGGCGGGCACCGTGATGACGGCCTTCGTGATCTTCTCGCCCAGGTACTCCTCCGCGTCCAGTTTCAGTTTCTGGAGGATCATGGCGGAGATCTCCTGCGGCGTGTAACTCTTCTCCCCGATGGTGACCTTCTCGCTCGTGCCCATCTTCCTCTTGATCGACTGGATGGTGCGGCTCGGGTTCGTGATCGCCTGCCGCTTTGCGACGGTGCCGACCAGCCGCTCGCCTTCCTTGGTGAAGGCCACGACGGACGGGGTGGTCCTGCCGCCTTCGGCGTTGGCGATGACGGTCGCCCGCCCGCCTTCCATGATTGCCATGCACGAGTTGGTTGTTCCGAGATCGATGCCAAGGACTTTCTCTGAAACCATTGTTTATTCCTCCAATCCTCTAGATACTACGACTTTCGAGCATCTGATGACCTTATCCTGCATACAATACCCGCGAATGACCTCATCGATCACGGTCCCTTCCTCCGCCTCCGAAGGAACGTAGGCGACAGCCTCGTGCCGTTCGGGGTCGAAAGGAAGGTTCCGGCACTCGATGGGGATGATGCCGTGCCGCTCAAGGATGGTCGCGAAGAGTTTCCTGATCTGCTTCATTCCCTCCTTGAGGCCTGCACTGTCGGCCTTCTCCGCCCGCTCAAAGTTGTCCACGACGTCGAGCAACTCCACCGCAAATTCCTCGATGGCGAATGTTGTACGGGCGTCGAGTTCCCGGGCCATCCGCTTCCGGTAGTTGTCGAAATCGGCTGCAAGGCGGAGATGGCGGCTGTTCAAGTCGTCATACGCCTTCTGCAACTCTTCAAGCGCCGGAGATGCTGCATCCGCTGGTTCAGCGAGATTCTGTTGCTTCTCGTTTAGTTCGGATGTATTCTCCTTCATACGCCTAACCTGCTTCAGAATGATGTAATGTATTGGTTTGAATATATTGTAATGTGGTTCTATATATTGTTAGCGGATGAGGCAGGCATCCGGATTCTATAACTGGTCGGTTTGTCGATCGGCCGCTCTTTCGCCAGTATTCTCCCGCCGATATGCTGCTCCCCGGGAGGGTGGTAGCCTTTCCTCCGGCCGTATTGCGTCCCGTCTCCTTCTCACAGAGCACAGCCGGGAGAAACACGGCCGGTTTTGCGGGCGGCGCCAAATATATATTTCCCTATCCCGCTCACGTGTACCCATGAAGTGGGCACTGCTGTCTGTCTGGGATAAAGCAGGCATCGTCGATCTTGCAAAGGTGCTCGTTGAGCACGATTATCAACTCCTGAGTTCCGGAGGCACCGGGGCGGCGCTCGCGGAGGCCGGGGTCCCGTTCACGGATGTCTCCACCTACACGGGCTCGCCCGAGATGATGCACGGGCGGGTCAAGACCCTCCACCCGAAGATCCATGGGGGTATCCTCGGGCGCCGCGGCATCGACGACGCCGTGATGCAGGAGCACGGGATCGAGCCGATCGATCTCGTCGTGGTGAACCTCTATCCCTTCGAGGCGATGAAGGACGCGGGGCTCGGCGTCGATGAGATCATCGAGTATATCGATATCGGCGGTCCGGCAATGGTGCGGGCGGCGGCGAAGAACCATAAGTTCGTCGCGGTCGTGGTGGACCCGGCCGATTACGGGACGGTTGCGGATGCCGTCCGGCGGGGCGGGTTCTCGGCCGAAGAGCGGCTGAACCTCGCCGCAAAGGCTTTTGCCCGGACGGCGGCCTACGACGGCGCGATCACGAACTACCTCACCGGGATCGACCGGCCGTTCCCCGACGTCCTCACCCTCCAGTTCCGGGGGGGGAGGACGCTTCGCTACGGCGAGAACCCCCACCAGGCGGCGGCGGTCTACGGTGACGCGGGTATCGCCGGCGAGCAGCCGCTTCAGGGCAAGCAGATGTCCTACAACAACTACCTCGACGTCCATGCCGCGGTCGGCCTCCTTCGTGAGTTCGAGGAGTGTGCCGTCGTCATCGTCAAGCACAACAACCCCTGCGGGGTCGCGACCGGGGAGGGGCTTCTTGAGACCTACATCGCCGCCCGCGATGTCGACCCGGTCTCGGCCTACGGGTCGATTGTTGCCATGAACCGTGAGGTCGGGGCAGACGTCGCCCGCGAACTCACGGGGACCTTCGTCGAGGTCGTCGTCGCCCCGTCCTACACGCCCGAAGCGCTTGAGATCATGAAGGCCAAGGAGAACATGCGGGTCCTCCGGCTGCCCGAGCTGGTGGTGCAGGACGAGGTCCGGAGCATTGACGGTGGCGTCCTTGTCCAGCGGACGGGGGCCTACCGCGAGGACTGGCGGGTCGTGACCGAGCGGGAGCCCACCGCCCACGAGTTGCAGGCGATGCACCTCGCCCTGAAGGTCTGCAAGCACACGAAGAGCAACGCCATCATCTTCGCGAACGAGAAGGCGGTCATCGGGATCGGCGCCGGGCAGATGAACCGGGTTGAGTCCGCGGAGATCGCGGTCAGGAAGGCCCGCAGTCCCCTCGCCGGCTCGGCGGTCGCCTCGGACGCCTTCCTCCCCTTCCCCGACACCCTGGAGGTTGCGGCGGCGGCGGGCGCGACGGCCCTTGTTCAGCCCGGCGGCTCCATACGGGATCAGGAGGTCATCGAGGCGGCAAACCGGCTCAACGTCGCGATGGTCTTCACCGGGGTGCGGCACTTCCGGCACTGAGAGGCCGGCCGGAGATCTCTTTGTTTTCGGCTTTGTTGAACCCCCACCCGTTTGTTCCAGATGACCGCGCTCCGGGGTACGGCTTTCCATCGGGTATCGCCATGACTGCCCCCGCCCCCGGGGCGGGGAACGACTGCTGGAGCAGCAGGAGTTGGAGCACCGCAGGTGCGACTGAGGAGCGCGAAGCGCGGGCGGGGTGGGGCCTGAGATATGCGGATCTTCGCGCGACAGGGGAGGGGGAGACCCCCTCCCCGTCAAGCCCCACCCCCAATGGTGATAGCCACCACGGTCCATGGCATGCAGAGATGCCCGAGAAAAAAAAGTCGTCCCGGGGACAAGCCGGGTCCGGCACCAGCCTTATCAAGATAGGGAGGAAGACCAGAATTGGGGTTCAACAGAGCCTTTTTCTCGTAAAACCGCATTCCAGCAGGGTCTCTGCCATGAAGATCGAAGAGATCCGGGAGAATAAGAGACGGTTTCTCGACCTGCTCCTCGAAGGGGACGAGCAGGAATCCATGATCGAGACCTACCTCTTTCGCGGGGATATGTTTGTTCTCTATGACCGGGATCCGGTGAGTGTCTGCGTGGTGACGGACGAAGGCAACGGCGTTTATGAACTGAAGAACATCGCCACATACGAGGAGTTTCGGGGACAGGGCTACGGCAGGCGGCTTATCGAGTACCTCTTCGAGCACTACAGGGGCAGGTGCCGCGCCATGATCGTCGGCACGGGAGACTGTCCCCGGATCCTCCGGTTCTACGAGCGTTGCGGGTTTCGGATCTCTCACCGCGTCGAGAACTTCTTTATCGACCATTATGACCACCCGATCTTCGACTGCGGCGAACATCTCGTCGATATGGTCTACCTGAGAAAGGAGTTTTGACCCTCCGGGATTCTGTCAAACCCCTGTTCGGGTGCCGGTAAACAGTCTGAACGGTGAGCCGGCTCAAGATGCGGCGGTTCAAATACATTTATACGCCTCACCGTCACTCCACGGCCGAAGGTGGTATCATATGGACTACGGCAGTCTCATCTCCCGGTCGCTTGGTTACACAAAAGACGCCCTCTGGGGCGAATGGTGGCGGTGGGTGCTCCTGGTCATCCTCTCGCTCGTCCAGGTCTTCACGCTCTTTCTGGTCCCGCTCTATAACGGCTACATCGTCAGGGTGCTCTCCGGCCGGCGGCCCGCCCCGGACGTGAACCAGTGGGGCAGGCTCTTTCTTGACGGGTGGAAGTTGAACATCATCACCCTGATTTACCTGATCCCGGTCATCCTGGTCCTGGCCGTCTTCGGGGGGATTGCGGCCATCTCCGCTATTGCGGCAAGGGGGCTGGACAACCCCGACGTGTGGGCATCGGCCGTCGCTACCGCTGTCACCGGGATCGTGATCGCGAGCATCATCTGGATCATCATATCGTTCATATCCATGTTTGCCATCGTGCGGTTCGCCCACACGGGGAGTTTCCTCCAGGCGTTCAGCTTCGGGGCGATCGCAAGGCACATCGGGCGGATCGGGTGGGGGGCCTGGATTCTCGCGCTCATCATCCTCGTGCTCATTGGCCTCGTGTATGCGGTCTTGAACGGGCTCATCGCCTCGATACCCATCCTCGGCTGGATCATCAACCTCTTCCTCGGGGTGGCCTACGGCATCTTCCACGCCCGCTACCTTGTCGAGGCCTACGAGAGCGCCCCGGCGCCGGGGTGATGCGGGGATCCTGCATTCATGTGCAATGCTCTGGGTTCAATCGAATGTGTTGAACCCGGATAGACGGGTTATCCAACAACGATCGCTCTGTTTCAGCAAAAGTGAGACCCGAGCAGAGAACTCAAAGCAACATTTTTATACTAAACTGCGTCAAAGTAAATCGTAGGTGATATACCTATGGATTATGGAAACATGCTGGGCGATTCGTTCAGCTATGCAAAAGACGCTGTCTGGGGCAAGTGGGGCCGATGGATCCTGCTCGTCATCAGCACGATCATATTCCCGCTCATCATGGGATACATGGTCCGCATTTACAGCGGCGTAAAGCCCGCTCCCGAGACGGATAACTGGGTCGGGATGTTCATTGACGGCCTGAAACTCCTCATCATCGGTTTCATCTACGCCATCCCGGTCTTCATCATTATGGCCATCTTCGTCATACCGGCGGCTATGGTGGGAGAAGGGGACCCCATGCTCGCCCTCGGGTCGATCGGCCTTGGACTCATCATCACGTTCATCGTTGCGATCATCCTCTCGCTCATCTCGGCGATCGGTATGATCCGGTTCGCACAGAAGGACAGCATGGGTCAGGCGTTCGCCTTCGGCGCCATCCTCGAGCACATCGGGAAGATTGGCTGGGGGAGTTACATCGTCGCCCTCATCATCCTCTGGATTGTCGGGCTTGTCTTTGGTGTCATCACGACCATCCTGAGCGCGATCCCGATCATCGGCTGGCTGATCATGCTCTTCCTCTACCCCGTCTGGATCATCTTCGCGGCACGGTACATGACGCAGATCTACGAGAGCGCTCCGGCGCCGGCTTAAAACCCCATTTTCCTTTTGCGGCCGGGATCGCCCCGGCAAGGACCGAATGCCGGCCCGTGCCGGGCCGGCACCGTTGCCGGACCAGAGTATATATACGCTGCGGCGCTCCGGATCATCGCCAAGGAATTTTCACGAAGATCTGCCGGTTTATACGAATTATTTCGCTCATTTTCAAGAGATGTTTAACCCGATTGAGCTAATTGTATCAATACATTTATATCCGGTTTTCTCACATTTACTCGTAGGTGATACACCTATGGACTACGGTACTGTAATCTCCAGGTCATTCGAGTATACCAAGGATGCCCTGGTAGGAAAATGGATGCAGTGGGTCATCCTGGCCGTCCTGTCACTCGTGCAGGGGCTCACGCTCTCGCTGATCCCGCTCCTCAACGGCTACATCGTGCGGGTGCTCGCGGGAAAGACGCCGGCCCCCGAGATCGACGACTGGGTCGGGCTCTTCGTTGACGGGTGGAAGATGAACATCATCACGCTGGTCTACATGATCCCGGCGATCCTGGTCTTCCTGATCTTCGGCGGACTCGGCGCAATCGGCATGCTCGCAAGCGAAGCAGCCGGCGGCGACCCCGCGGCGATGGGCGCTGCAGTGCTGAGCCTCATCGGGGGCTTCCTGCTTGCAGGGATCGTCGCGATCGTCCTCGCGTTCATCGCCCTGTTTGCCCTGCTGCGCTTTGCCCGCACGGGCAGCCTCGGTGAGGCGTTCCATTTCAGCGCGATCTTCGAACACATCGGCAGGCTCGGCTGGGGAACCTGGATCATCGCGGTCATCGTCCTCCTCATCATCGCGCTCGTCTATGGGTTCGTGGTCGGCATCATCAGCTCGATACCGATCCTCGGCTGGATCATCGTGCTCTTCCTCAATGCGGCGTTTGCCATCTTCTACGCCCGCTACTTCGCCCAGGTCTACGAGGAAGCACCCGCTCCCGCGTAAATCGAAATACCCCTTTCTTTTTTGCAGGACTCTTTGCGGCAATCTTACCCGTTCGCTCCCCAGGGGGCGTGAACTCTCGGGAACTCGCCGGTTATCAGCACAACTTCTGGATCCGGGCCCGGTGGATCGCATGAACAAAGCAGCGTGTTTATCACCTCAAACCGGAGATTTCTACCACAACATACGGTGATACTCATGGATTACATCCAATACCTCAATGAGTCCTTCGACTACACGAAAGAGGCCCTCTGGGGCAGGTGGGTCCGCTGGCTCCTCCTGATCATCGCCTCGATCGTCTTCCCGCTCATCTACGGCTACAGTGTACGGGTCATGAGCGGTGCAAAACCCGCTCCCGAACCCGAGGGCTGGATCGGGCTCTTTATCGACGGTATTAAACTGATCGTTATCACGATCGTCTACTCGATCCCGCTCATGGTCCTCACGCTCCTTCCCTTTGCGCTGTACTTCATTCCCGTCTCATCGACGGTGACCCCGGCGGGAACGAGCTCCAGCGGGCTCCTCAGCCCGGAGCTGGCCATCTTCGTAGCGCTCGCCTTCTTCATCATCTTCATCCTCGCCGCCATCGTTGTCGGCATCCTCTCGACGTTTGCGATGGTCCGGTTCGCCCGGACGGGGAAGATGGGTGAGGCCTTCAGGCTCAGGACCCTCCTTGCGCACATTGGAAGGGTCGGGTGGCTTGACGTCTTCGTCGCCCTCCTCATCATGGGTATCGTGATCACGGTCGTGCAGGTCGTCCTGATGTTCATCCCGCTCATCGGCTGGCTCCTCGTCTTCCTCCTCTCGCCGGCGTTCATCATCTTCGCCTCCCGCTACATCGCCCTCGTCTATGAGAGCGCCCCGGCGCCGGCATAACCTCCCTCTCCCTTTTTTGCCGCCCCGGTTGCCCAACCTTTAAGTAACGCCGCCGCCAACTATCTCTCGGTGTAACCCACTATGAGTGATCGTTTTATTTGGTGAATTGCCACGCTTTTTTGACACTACCTTACGGGACGGCGAACAGACACCGGGTGTCTCTCTCGCGCCGGACGCAAAACTTGAGATTGCAACGCATCTTTCCGACGTCGGCGTCCACGTCATCGAAGCCGGCTCCGCCGCCGCCTCCGCAGGAGAGCGCGAGTCCATCCGCGCCATCGCTGACGCCGGGCTTGCTGCCGAGACCTGCACCTACGTCCGTGCCCTTCCCGGGGATATCGACCTCGCCGCCGATGCCGGTGCCGACTCCGTCCACCTCGTCGTCCCGGTGAGCGACCTCCACATCAGCAAGAAGCTCCGTAAGACTCGCGACGAGGTCTCTGAGATGGCCTGGAGTGCCGTTGAGTACGCGAAGAGCCGCGGGCTGATTGTGGAATTATCCGGGGAGGACGCGTCCCGCGCCGACCAGGCGTTCCTCGCGGAGGTCTTCCGGGAAGGAGTCGAGCGGGGAGCCGACCGGCTCTGCTTCTGCGACACCGTCGGGCTCCTCACGCCCGAGCGGGCGGCAGAGATCATACCGCCGCTCCTCTTCGCCCCGTTCTCCATCCACTGCCACGACGACCTGGGGTTCGCGCTCGCAAACACCGTCGCCGCCCTCCGGGCGGGGGCATCCTGTGCCCACGTCACCGTCAACGGTCTCGGGGAGCGGGCGGGAAACACGGGGCTTGAGGAACTCGTGATGGCGCTCGAGGTCCTCTACGGGAAGAAGACCGGGATCCGGACCGAGGAACTCTACCCCCTCTCGACCCACGTCGCCCGGCTGACCGGGGTGCCGCTTGCGACCAACAAGCCGATCGTCGGCGAGATGGCCTTCACCCACGAAAGCGGCATCCACGCCCACGGGGTGATGCGAGATGCGAGCACCTACGAACCGCTCCAGCCGGAACGGGTGGGACGGAAGCGCCGGATCGTCCTCGGCAAACACTCCGGGTCGGCGGCGGTCGAAGCCGCTCTCCACGACATGGGGTATGCCCCGGACGCGGCGCAACTTGCCGAGATCGTCGCTCGGATCAAGCAGGTCGGGGATGCCGGGGTGCGGGTCACCGACGCCGACATCATGGCGATCGCCGATACGGTGATGGAGATCGAGTTCACCCCGTGCATCGAACTGCGCCAGTTCACCATCGTCTCGGGGAGCAACGCGATGCCGACCGCCTCGGTGACGATGCTCGTCCGTGGCGACGAGATCACCGGTGCCGCAGTCGGGACCGGGCCGGTGGACGCGGCGATCCGCGCGCTCCAGCGATCGGTCGCGGACGTCGGGAGCGTAAGGCTCGATGAATACCGCGTGGATGCCATAACCGGCGGCACGGACGCCGTCGTTGACGTCTCGGTCAAACTCAGCAGGGACGGGAAGACCGTAACCTCGCGGGGCGCCCGGACCGACATCATCATGGCAAGCGTCGAAGCAGTTATCGCAGGGATGAACAGACTACTCAGTGAAGAGCATGAAGACCGGAGCCAGGACTCTGATTGAAGCGCTGCAGCGAGAAGGGGTGGATACCATCTTCGGCTACCCCGGCGGCGTGGTGTTGCCGATCTACGATGAACTCTACGATTCATCGATCCGGCATATTCTGGTAAGGCATGAGCAGGCAGCGGCGCACGCGGCCGACGGCTACGCGCGTGCGAGCGGCCGCGTAGGGGTATGCCTTGCCACCTCCGGCCCCGGCGCGTGTAACCTGGTCACGGGGATCGCGACGGCCTACATGGACTCTATCCCCGTCGTGGCGCTCACCGGCCAGGTGCCGACCGGCCTCCTCGGGAACGACGCGTTCCAGGAGTCGGACATCACCGGGATCACGATGCCGGTGACGAAACACAACTACCTGGTCAAAGATGCCAACGATCTCGACCGTGCTGTCCAGGAGGCGTTCTACATCGCCCGGACCGGCCGGCCCGGCCCGGTGCTGATCGATCTCCCCAAAGACGTCAGCACGAGTGAGGTGAGGAGCACAAAGCCTCTCGCGGAGACCGTCTCCCTCCGGGGCTACCAGCCCACCTACCAGGGGCATGTCCGCCAGATCGATAAGGCGCTCGACCTGATCGCGAGAGCAGAGCGCCCGCTCATCTACGCCGGCGGGGGTGTGGTCCTCTCGGGGGCCTCGGCCGAACTCCTTGAGTTTGCAGAGACCGCCGCCATCCCCGTGACGACGACCCTGATGGGCCTCGGCGCCGTCCCCGGCGACCACCCGCTCAACCTCGGGATGCTCGGGATGCACGGCACCCAGTCCGCGAACTACGCCGTCACGGAGTGCGACCTCCTTCTCGCCGTCGGCGTCCGGTTCGATGACAGAGTCACCGGGAAGATCGAGACCTTCGCTCCGAACGCCGCGGTCGTCCACATCGATATCGACCCGGCCGAGATCGGGAAGAACAAGAAGGTCGACGTCCCGATCGTGGGCGACGTCAAAGCGGTTCTCCAGGCGCTTCTACGGCGGATGCAGAAGCATGGCCAGACGGCGAACTGGATTGCCCGAACGAACGCCTGGAAGGCGCAGTATCCGCTCCGCTACCGCGACGACGGCTGCCTCCGCCCGCAGTACGTCATCCAGGAGCTCTCCGACGTCCTGAAAGGGGAGGGGATCATCGTGAGCGAGGTGGGCCAGAACCAGATGTGGACCGCGCTCTACTACTGCTTCAAGAAGCCGCGGACCTGGATCACCTCCGGCGGTCTCGGGACGATGGGTTACGGGTTCCCGGCGGCCATCGGCGCCCATTTCGCCCGGCCGGACCTCCCGGTCGTCGACGTCGCCGGTGACGGAAGCTTCCAGATGAACATTCAGGAGCTCGGGACGGTGGCGCAGTACCATATCCCCGTGAAGGTCGTGATCTTAAACAACATGTACCTCGGCATGGTGCGGCAGTGGCAGGAACTCTTCTACGACCGCCGCTACTCCTACACGGAGCTCCCGCCGGTGGACTTCGTCAAGATTGCGAACGCCTACGGGGTCGAAGGGATCCGGGTCGAGGAGAAAGACGGCGTCCGGGAGGCGATCGAGACCGCGCTCGCCACCGACGGGCCGTTCGTCCTCGACTTCAGGGTCGAGCGGGAGGAGAACGTCTTTCCGATGGTCCCTGCCGGTGCTGCGATCAACGAGATGATCGGGGTGCGTCAGGGATGAAGCCGCATACGCTGAGCGTCCTGGTCGAGAACCGGGCGGGTGTCTTGAGCCGGGTCGCCGGCATGTTCTCGCGCCGGGGGTTCAACATCGAGAGCCTCGCCGTCGGGACCTGCGAGGAGCCGAACATGAGCCGGATCACGATCGTCGTGAACGGCGACGACGGCATCGTCGAGCAGGTGATGAAGCAGACCAACAAACTCATCGACGTCATCAAGGTATCGGACCTGACGGAGCGCGAGAGCGTGGAGCGGGAACTCGCCCTCATCAAGGTGGCTGCCGAATCCGGCACCTCCCGCGCTGAGATCCTCCAGATCGCTGATATCTTCCGGGCGCAGGTCGTGGATGTCGGGTCAAAGACGCTGGTCCTCCAGGTGACCGGAGATACGTCAAAGATCGACGCGCTCGAGAAACTCCTGCGCCAGTACGGCATCAAGGAACTCGTCCGCACGGGTAAGATTGCCCTCCTCCGCGGGGCAAAGACCGTGAAGAGTTCCAAATAACATTTTTTGGTGTGGCCGGTTCGACCATCCATCGGGATGATCTCCCCGTCCCGAACGATCGTGTTATATGTTAGCATGCCACATACTAACACAGCATGTTATTCGGGTTACCTTTCCATACGGGAATGATCGTGGGCGGTGCGATCCTCGTTGTCATCGTATTGCTCACCCTCTGGGGGCTCCATTTCAGGGAGGCCGCTTGAATGGCGGACCTCGCAACGCTCGCCGTGATCGTGCTCTACTTTGTCGTCCTCATCGGCATCGGGAGCTGGGCCTCTAAGAAGATCAAGAACACCGAGGACTATATCCTCGCGGGGAGATCGCTCGGGTTCTGGGTCTTCACAATCCTGATCGTCTGCTCCATCTGCAGCGGCATGAGCCTCCTCGGTGTCAGCGGGTTCGGCTACACCTCAGGCTGGCCCGGGATATGGGAGCAGGTCTTCGTCCCGCTCGCGGCCTCGTTCTGCATCATCTTCTTCGGGGTGAAACTCCACACCCTCGGCCAGGAGCGGGGCTACCTGACCATTCAGGATTACCTCGCGGACCGGTTCGAGAGCCCGCGGGCGGTCCGGGCGCTCGCCGCGGTCTCAGGCATCGTCGTCTCCCTGATCTACCTCGTCGGGCAGTACGCCGCGATCAGTATCGTGCTCGTCTGGCTCTTCGGTATCCCGCACTGGCAGGCGCTCCTCATCTCCGGGGTCATCATCACCGCCTACACGGTCGTCGGGGGGCTCTACGCCGTATCGTGGACGGGCCTCTTCCAGGGCGGGATCCTGATCCTCGGCGTCCTCCTGATGGCCCCGCCGGTCATCGCGAGCGCCGGCGGGATCGCCCACATCAATACCGTGCTTGCCGGGGTCGACCCGAACTTCGTCGAGCCCTGGTTCCCGACTGCCTATGCCTCGTACGCCTACACGACGCCGGAGTTCCTCTTCTCGTTCGGGATCCTCCTTATGGTCGGCCTCGCCTGCGCACCGCACGTCGTCAGCAACGTCCTGGCGGTGAAGGAGAAACGTTACTTCAAGTGGGCGCCGCTCGTCGCGTTCCTGATCTACGCGGTCGTGATGTTCCTCGTGAAGTTCACCGGGTTTGCCGTGCGATCGCTCGTTGAGGAGGGGACGCTGGTGCTCCCGCAGGCCGTGAACGCCCAGGACTTCGCCTTCATCGCCGGCGTCGAGTACGCGATGCCGAACGTGGCGCTCTGGGCGCTCTTTGCGGTCATCGTCCTTGCGGCGGTGATGTCGACGACCGACCGGCTGATGCTCACCGTCGGCACCTCGTTCGCGTGGGATGTCTACAAGAACATCCTCCGCCCCTCGGCGACCGACAGAGAGGTCCTCCTCGTCTCGAAGGTCACGATCGTCCTCGGTGCCGGCGGCACGCTCCTCCTTGCCATCAATCCGCCGCCGATGCTCGCCTGGCTGATCTGGATGGGTATCGGGGTGATGCTCGCGACGTTCGCGGTCCCGCTGCTTGCCGGGCTCTACTGGCGCGGCGCGACGGGACAGGGAGCGATCGCGAGCATGGCGGTGGGGCTCGTCTCGGCCGCGGCCTTCGGCTACTGGCACCAGTTCGTGGCAAAACTCCCGATGCACTTCAGCCTCTACGCACTCGTGCTCTCGATCCTCGCCCTGGTCGTCGTCAGCCTCATGACCGCCCGGAACAGCGAGACCACGCTTGACAGCACCCGGACCGGCTGGTTCATCCAGTCCCGCGCCCTCCCCTCGCAGGCGGGCAGCCCGGGAGAGACCTGGTTCGTCGATAAGGACACGCCCCGCCGGGAGTGACGGGGAGCGCTCCCATCTCCTTTTTTCGCACTCCTGCATGGGACCGTATGGCGTATGCGCCACGTTGAGAGCGATCACGGTTCGCCCGCCCGTCTTCGCAAAGTCCATATTCCATATGAGCAGACACGTTGGTTGCTGACCCAACCGGTGGACAGCCGGTGTGCAGGCCCCGGCAGAGATCGGATCGTTTGAGGTTGTCATGAAGACCGTCATCTACTATTTCACCGGCACCGGCAATTCCCTTGCCGCTGCAAAGAAGGTTGCCGGATCCCTCGGGGACACCGAGCTCGTCCCGATAGCGGCGTTCCGGAATGCCACAGGCGAGATCCGCCCGGACGCCGAACGGATCGGTATCGTCTGCCCGGTCTACTTCTCCGGCCTCCCGGCAATGGTAGAATCGTTTGCGGAGCGTCTCGACCTGGCTCTGGCAGACTACGTCTTCTCGGTCGTCACGCACGGGGGAGGCGGAGGCTCTGCGGCTCTCCGGCAGCTCGATGGAGTCCTTGGGGAGCGGGGCGGAAGGGGGCTCGACGCCGGGTTTGCGGTCAGGATGCCGGGCAACTACATCCTGATGTACGGGTCGCCCGCGGGGGAGAAGCGGGACCGGCTGCTTGCCGCGGCGGGCGCGGAGCTCGAGGCTATCGCGGGCCGGATCCGCCAGGGCGAGAGGGTGAAACTCCCGAACTCGCCGGTCGCACGGCTCGTCAAGGCCATCATGTATCCCCGGTTCCGCTCCCGGGTTCACGGGGACGACCGCAAGTTTACGGTCAGCGAAGCGTGCACGTCCTGCGGCACCTGTGCGAGCATCTGCCCGGCAGGGAACATCGAGATAATCGACGGCCGGCCGGTCTGGAATCACCGCTGCGAACTCTGCTGCGGGTGCATCCACCTCTGCCCGGCGGAGGCGATCCAGGCTGGAAAGCGTACAGAAGGAAGGCAGCGCTACCGGCACCCTGACCTCACGATCGTGGATTGGAGGCGCAGCGGGGAAGATGAGCTCCGCGAGTGAGGTTTGAGCCATGACAGAGAGATCGGTGATGCGGCAGGCGTTGCGCCAGAGAGTCCGGATAGCACTCCTCATCTTCTCGTTTGTGCTGATGCCGGTGACCTTCGTCTACGTCTCCTGCCCGCTCATCACCGAGGGTGCGTCGCAGGGGATCGCCACCGGCGGCCTATTCGTATTCACGTTCCTCTTCATCGGTTCGCTCTTCTTCGGGAGGCTCTGGTGCGGCTACCTCTGCCCCGCGGGCGGCCTGCAGGAGATCTACGCCCGGATAAACGGAAGACCGGTGACGGTCGGGTGGCTGAACTACCTCAAGTACCCCGTCTTTCTCGGGATCTTCGGGTCCATCGCCCTCGCCGTCCACTCCGCCGGGGGCCTCTGGGTCTTCGACCCGTTCTACCAGACCAGCAACGGGATCTCGATCGACCGGCCGGGCGCATACACCCTTCTCTACGCCCAGATCGCCTTCATCACCGTCTTCGCCCTCCTCGCCGGACGGCGGGGGTTCTGCCACACCTTCTGCCCCATCGCGGTGATGCTGATCATCGGCAGGAAGATCAGGAACCTCGCCGGGTGGCCGGCACTCCGCCTCGCGGCCGATGCGGGGCGCTGCGTGGACTGCGGGAAATGCTCCGAAATCTGCCCGATGAGCCTGGATGTCCGCAGCATGGTCCGCGAGGGGCGGATGGAGCATGCGGAGTGCATCCTCTGTGGCGAATGTCTCGACGCCTGCCCGGAGGGGGCCGTCCGGTACGCGTGGAGGGGAAGATGAGCGTAAAACCCCTGCCGCAATAACGGGGCCTCACCGACATCCTGTTAACCGATTGGGCGATTATCCGGCACTCCGGGTCCGGTAAGGCGCCAGAGATCGCACCATTCTTTCGTAAGGTATATCTCTCCCCCTGATTCAGATGGATATAGGACGGGACCATGCAGATCTGTGTCATATCCGGGAGCCCCAAGGGTGAGATGAGCGTCACCCTGCAGTATGTCCGGTTCCTTGAGCAGGCGTTTCCAGAGCATACCTTCTCCGTTGTGCATGTGGGCCAGGATATCAGGACGATCGAGCGGCAGGAGGAAGCCTGGGACAGGCTGCTCGCCACAGTACAGGAGTGCGACGGCGTCCTCTGGGCAACCCCGGTTTATTGCATGCTGGTCCCGGCCCAGTTGAAGCGGTTCATCGAACTGGTAGGTGGACGAAACGCGGCGGAGGTGCTCTCCGGGAAGTACGCCGCCGCCCTCACCACCTCCATCCATTTCTTCGATCACACCGCCCATGCCTACCTGCACGCGGTCTGCGACGACTTTGGGATGCGTTACACTGGTTTCTGCTCGGCCCATATACAGGACCTCCAGAATGAAGCGTTTCAGGAGCGGCTTATCCTCTTTTTTTCCGACTTCCTGGAAGCGATTAGCGAACAACGGCCGGTCCAGGGGGAATTTCCGCCGCTGCCCGCTCTCTTTGCGGCCTACGCCCCGAAGAGCCCGCCGGCCGCGGTGGATACCCGCGGAAGACGGGTGGTCATCCTCCACGATGCAGAACCCGGTTCCGACCTGGAGGCGATGGTCCGGCATCTTGCGGCGTGTTATGCAGGTCCGGTCCAGGTCGCCCACATCCGCGACGCCATGATGAAAGGCGCCTGCCTGGGATGCTGCCGGTGCGCCTTCGAGAACGCCTGCGTCTACGACGACGGGTTCCGGGCGTTCTGGGAGGAGCATGTCGTCCCGGCGGACATCCTGGTCATTGCCGGGACCGTCCGGGACCGCTTCTTCTCGGCTGCCTGGAAGCAGTTCTTCGACCGGAGTTTCTTCAACGGCCATGTGCCGACATTTGCGGGAAAACAGGTCGGGTACCTGGTGGAAGGGCCGCTCGGCCATCTCGCGACCCTCCGGGAGGTTCTCACGAGCCTTGTGATGACGGAGAAAGCCAACCTTGCAGGGATCGTGACCAACGAGCCAGACCCTGCCGGGATCGATGCCGCCCTGCACGCCCTGGCCGAACGCTCGATGAGGCTCGCGGACCGGGGGTATATCGCGCCGCCCACCTTCCCGGCCGTCGCCGGTCACAAGATCTTCCGGGACGAGATCTGGGGAGGAATGCGGGCAATCTTCAAGGCGGACGACCGGTATTACCGGCAGAACGGGCTCTATGACTTCCCCACCTGGAATTATGCACAGCGGATCAGCACCCGGGTGACCTCTCTTGCGATGAGCATCCCCGCCGTCAGGCGGGATGTGGTGAAGAATATGCCCCACTACATGGTCCAGCCCCTGCAGGACTCGATAGAGAAGAGCACGGTTCTCGCGAAGCGAAGGGCAAAACAGTAGTTTGCCGACGGCGCGGGGCGGACGGGCCGGGACGAGCCCCGGCCCGAATACTTATATGCGAGCGATACTCTCCAGGGGCGGCATCCCGGCGGTCCACCGCCGGGAGGGCAGCACCCCGACGAGGAGGACCGACCGCATGCAGATCGAACCCTTCACCATCGCCGTTCCGGCGGCCACCCTTGATGACCTCGCCCGGCGGCTTGCCAGCACCCGCTGGCCCGACGAGCCTGATGATGCCGGCTGGGAATACGGCACCAGCCTTCCCTATATGCAGGGGCTGGTGGAATACTGGGAGCACTCCTACGACTGGCGCAGGCACGAGGTCGCGCTCAACAGGTTTGCCCAGTTCAGGGCGTTGACGGAGTAGGGATTCACTTCATCCATGAACGCTCCATGGGACCGGACCCTACGCCGATCCTCCTGCTCCACGGCTGGCCCGACTCCTTCTACCGCTACCACAGGGTCATCCCGATGCTGACCGATCCGGCCTGGTTCGGCGATTCCGGTCTCTCGTTCGACGTTGTCGTCCCGTCCATCCCCGGGCAGGGGTTCTCCGACCGGAAGGCCGTGACCGCCGACGATGCTGCGGTTCTCTTCGTCCGGCTGATGACGGAAGGATTGGGATACCGGAAGTTCGTTGCGGCCGGCGGCGACGTCGGGACACTGATCGTCCAATCCCTTGCCGAACACCACGCCGACGCCCTGATTGGCATCCACCTGATCGACGTCGGTTACCCGGACCAGACGACGGATCTCTCGACCCTCACCGAGCCCGAGATTGCATTTGCAGACTTCATCCGGCAGTGGTGGATGAACGAGGGCGCTTTCAACATCATCCAGTCGACCAAACCGCAGAGCCTTGCCTGCGGGCTGGCCGATTCGCCCGCAGGCCTCGCGGCCCGGATCATGAGTTTCATCGTCTCCGGCACGACCGGCGAGGAGATCGAGGAGCGCTTCAGCCGCGACGAACTGCTCACGAACATCATGATCTACCGGGTCACGCAGACGATCGGCTCGTCCGCCCGCAGGTACTACCTCGACGCCCACGCGGCCTCCGGCTCCTGGCAGCGCACCCCGATTCCGGCAGCCGTCGCCCATCCTCCCCGGGACGCCCCGTTGCCCCGCGAGTGGGCCGAACGCAGGGTGAACCTCAAGCGCTTCACCGAACTCCCCCGCGGCGGTCACTTCGCGGCCTGGGAGGAGCCCGAGCTCTACGCAGAGGACGTGCGGGAGTTCGTCGAGGGGCTCGCGAGTTCGTAGGCGTTTCTTTGTGCAGGCTGGAAGGCGCAAAAGAAGTTGCAACCCGCGTTCCCTGTCAGATTTTGCCGTTTTTTGACCCAATACACGACAACCGCCGGGAAACGGATGGTCAACCATATATGGCATCGGCAGTAAACAGTATGAGCGTGAAATCGGCGGTACTGGGTGGCGGTCTCACCGGGATAACGCTGGCCCGCCTGCTCCACGAACTGGGCGACGACGTAACCGTTCTTGAACAGGATGAGACGATCGGGGGGCTCTGCCGCTCGAAGAGAGAGTTGGGTTTCACGTTCGATACCGGGGGCTCGCACATCATCTTCTCCCGCGACACTGAAGTCCTCTCCTTCATGCTCTCGGTCCTCGGTGAGAACGCCGACCGGCGGGAGCGCAACACGAAGATCCTGTATAAAGGACGCTACGTCAAGTATCCCTTCGAGAACGGTCTTTATCAACTGCCCGACGAAGATCGCTTCTTCTGCATCAACGAGTTCGTCAAAAACCTTATCGCCGTCGAGAAGGGCGAGGTCCCGCCGCCGACGAACTTTGCCGGGTGGATCACCCATACCTTCGGCCGGGGCATCGCCGAGTGCTACATGCTCCCTTACAACCAGAAGATCTGGAACTACCCGGCCGACCGGATGTCGCATCACTGGGTCGAAGGGCGGATCCCCCGGCCGCCGGTCGAGGATATCATCAAATCGGCCATCGGCATCGAGACCGAGGGCTACACCCACCAGGCGGTCTTCTCCTATCCCATCGAGGGCGGGATCGAGGCGCTCGTCAGGGCGATCGCAGATCCGGTCCTCCCCGCCGTCCGGACCGGCTTCCCCGTCGCCTCCATCCGCGAGGAGGATGGAGGGTTCACGGTGAGCGACGGCAGAGAGACCGTTCACGCGGACCGCCTGATATCGACGATCCCGCTCCAGAACCTGCTCCCCTGCCTCGCCGACGTCCCGGCCGAGGTGCAGGCGGCCTGCGACGCCCTCCGCTACAACTCGCTCTGCTCGGTCTTCATCGGGCTGTCCGGCTCTGTCCCCGACATTTCCTGGCTCTACGTCCCCGACGAGAAGGCCGGCCTCTTCAACCGGATATCGTTCCCCTCAAACTACAGCAGCAAGGTGGCTCCCCCGGGTCACTCCTCGATCCTCGCCGAGATCACCTATAATGACGGGGATGCGGTCTCCCGGATGACGGACGACGCGGTGATCGAGCATACGGTCGAATCGCTCGTCGCCGCCGGGATCATCCCCTCGCGGGACGCGGTCGTCTACACCGGTCTTGAGCGGCAGAAGTTCGCCTACGTCGTCTACGACACCGGTTACCTCGAAAATATCGCGATCGTCAGGGAGTTCTGCCGGGAGCGGGGGATTGACCTCGTCGGCCGGTTCGCAGAGTTCGAGTACCTTAACATGGATGGCTGCATCAGGAGCGCGATCGACTTCGTGAGGGCGAATCGATGAAGGTCAATATATTCGTCGAAGACTTCCGCTTCCTCCGATACATCGGGTGCGCGACGGCCGCAAGGACGCTCCATAACCACCTCGCCAGGCTCCCCGGCATGGAGGTCTCCCGCAACTCCTACCGCGGCGACTTCGACCTGACCCACTACCACACCTTCGGGCCCTGGGCGATGTACCACCTGAAGTTCACCGAGGGTGCAAAGGTCCTGACCGCCCACTCGACCCCGCGCCTGAACGAGGGAAATGTCGCCTTCTCAAAGAGGATCAACACGGTATACCCGAAGATCTACCGGCAGTTCGATCATATCATCACGATATCGGAGCCCTGCCAGCGGGAGGCCGAGCAACTCGTCCCCGAAGTCCCAAAGACCCTCATCCCGAACGGCATCGACCGGGAGTACTTCAAGCGGGACAAAAAGAAACGCGAATCGTTTCGCGACGAGTACGATATCGACCCCGACCGGCGGGTGGTCCTCTCCGTCGGCCAGCAGACCCCCCGGAAGGGCATCTACGACTTCCTCAAACTTGCCGACCAGCACCCCGATATGACCTGGATCTGGGTGGGGGGGTTCCCGTACGGGACGCTCTCGAAGGACTACGCCAAGATCCAGATGCTCAAGACTCACTGTCACGAGAACGTCATCTTCACCGGCGTCATCGACGACATCTCCCGGGCCTACAGCGGGGCGGACATCTTCTTCATGCCCTCCCACGCCGAGACGTTTGGTCTCGTGATCGTCGAGGCCCTCTCCGCGGGTCTCCCGGTCATCGCCCGGGATATCTTTGAGTTCCGGGAGATCTTCGGGGACTCGGTCCTCTTCTTCTCCGGGACCGACGAGGCGCGGGACCTCCTCGCCGACGACGCAACCCTGCGGCACTGCGCAGCGTCGGCCCGCGCCTCGACGGAGCGATACGACATCACGCTTATAGCAAAACGGCATCAACAACTATACCGGGAGTTGATCGAGGGATGATCTCCGTCGTCGTTCCGACTTACAACGAAGAGCAGAACATCGAGCGCTGTCTTGCGTCGCTCGCCGACCAGACGGTGCCGAGGGAGACCTACGAGATCATCGTCGTCGACGGGAACTCGAAAGACAGGACCCGGGAACTGGCCGAACCCCTGGCGGACAGGGTCTTCATCCAGACGAGCAAACGGGTGGGTGGAGCACGAAACGACGGGGCGATGGCCGCGAAAGGCGATATCATCGCCACGACGGATGCCGACTGCATCCTCCCGCGGGACTGGGTGGAGCGGATCGAGAGGAACTTTACGGAGCGCAAGATCGTGCAGCTCTACGGCACGGTCTACCCGATCGAGGATACTTTCCGGAACCGGCTCTCCCTCCTTGGCGCAAACACCTTCTCGCGCCTCGGCTACCACACCCGGACGATCTACTTTACGCTCGGGTGCAACACGGCCTTTGACCGGGAGGCGTTTATCCAGGCAGGGATGTACCGGTGTATCGACGCCGGGGACGACCTTGAGATTGCGCAGCGGATGCGCAAACTCGGGAAGGTCTACCTCGATCCGGGCCTGAAGATCGGGTTCTCGATGCGGCGCTACCAGCAGTTCGGGACGCTCAAGTCGCTCTGGGAATGGTTGTATATCGTTCTTCGCGGCGGCGATGCCGGCGGCGTCACCTACTCGCAACGGGAGTACAAGTAGGCGTGAAGGCGAAACGATCCATACCGGAGTCCTACGCCGGGGTGGTGCACCGGTCCGACACCTGCGAGTTTGCCCGCCGTCTCGGTATGGTGGTCACGGAGATCGCCGGGGGATCTGTCCGGGTGGCGATGCCGACCGCGGGCATGGAGAACGCCCACGGCACGACCCACGGTGGTGCGATCTTTGCCCTCGCGGACCATGCCTTCGGCATCGCCGGGAATATGGACGGGGTGGACCAGACCGGGCTCTCCGGCCATATCCGGTACTTCTCGCCGCCGGCAGGAGAGACGCTCGAGGCGGTCGCCCGCAGGGTCTCGGAGACGGAGAGGGTATCGGTGTATGCGGTGGACGTCTACTCCGGCGATCGCCTTGTCGCCTCGCTTGAGGGTGTCGGGTTCAAGACGGGGGTTGCGGCGAAGCGGGGATGAGTGACCGTATCCTCCGGCTCTCCCCGTCCGCCCGTTTTATCGCTCCGCGGAGCCAATACTCTCTGGATGAAACTGCTCTTCGAACTCTCCGGTGAGCACCCCGACCTCCCGGCCATGGAACTGGAGTGCGTGGGGACCGTCCTTGACCGGCGGGCCCAGGTTGCGGTCGCCGAGTGCCCGGACCCCCTGGCCGCCGGGCGGCTCGCCCTGACGCACGTGGTGATGGAGTACCTCGGGGAGTGCGAGGCAAACCGGGAGGCGTTTGCGGATCTCCTCCGCAATCTTGCCATCCGGACCGAGAAGCCGTTTGCCGGCCGGGTGAAGTTGATCCAGGGGAGCCGGATGGATGTGCCGCGCCTCGACCTCGAACGGCTGATCGGGGGCCTCATCGCCGGCCCGGTATCGCTCGCCGATCCTGTCGAAGAGTATCGCGCCGTCGTCTCGGAGGACCGCTGCTACTTCGGCCGCGTCATCCAGAAGATCGACCGGGGGGCGTTCGATGCCCGGAACCCCATGCGCCGGCCATTCTTCCACCCCGGCGTGATGATGCCCCGAATGGCCCGGGCGCTCGTGAACATCTCCCTCGTCGCGCCCGGCGAGGTGGTCTTTGACCCCTTCTGCGGGACCGGCGGGATCCTCCTTGAGGCCCGGGAGATCGGTGCCTGCATCCTCGGGAGCGACTTCGACCCCGCAATGGTCGCCGGCTACCGGCAGAACCTCCCGGGCTCGGATGTGATGATCGCCGACGCCACGGCGGTCCCGATCTGCGACGGCGCCCTTGATGCGGTCGTGACCGATCTGCCTTACGGCCAGTCGGTCAGGATCCGCGCCGAGAGCATGGACCGGCTCTACGACGGCTCGCTCGCGGAGGTCCGGCGCATTCTCCAGCCCGGGAGGCGCGCGGTCGTCGTCACGCATCGCGATATCACGGATATCGCCGCCCGTCACTTCACCGTCCTGCAGGAGCACGAGCAGCGGGTGCATAAGAGCCTGACCCGCCGGATCCTGGTGCTTGCGTGACGGTGCCGACCCTGATTTTTATGAGGTCGCCCGTCGAATTTTATGGGTGGAAGTAAATTTTAAACGATACGGCCTGTATCTCGTCCGGTGGCAGCTCTCGACGCCGATCCTCGCCGGGGTCCTCGCGCTGCTCGGGGGGCTTGGGGCGCTCACCGCCACCATCATAGCAAACCTCATCGGCGGCCTCATCTTCTTCTGGGTCGACCGGTTCATCTTCACCTCCGAGACGCTCGCCGCCCAGTGGGAGGTCAGAGAGGAGGTCCGGTGCGTGGACTGCGGCACGATCGCCCGGGGTTACCGCCTGGTCCGGGCAGAGAACTACGACAAAACAAACGACCCTGCGCCCGAGTTCCGGTGCGAGGCGTGCTCGAAGAGGAAGTCGGAGGAACTCAAGAAGCGGGGCGTCAGGCACTGAGAAGAGGGGGGCACCAGAGGGCTCGGCACGATCTGGTAAGATCGTTCCGAGGGCTCATGCTTTTTTTGTCGTACCTGCCCGCGTACAGGGCTTTTTCATCGCCTCAATCTGTTCTGCACTCCTCAAGTCCGGCACTCGAGATTCTTCAATCACAACCCCATCCCCGCCAGGACCATACAGACCCCAACCTGGACCACCAGGTTGTCGTCGACCGGGGAGCAGACCTCGACGACCCCGGCGATCCCCGCTGCGACCACGGCCGCCCACCAGGGGATCAGGAAGGCGAGCGCGAGAGCGGCCACGGCGACCCCGGCAGCCGTCCCCTCAAGTGACTTCTCACCCCGGAGGAAATGCCGCCCGAAGCGCAGCCCGGAGAGGGTTGAGACGCTATCGAGCACCCCGACCGTGACGAGGCCGACCGCGGTATACTCACGGCCGAAGACCGCGAGGCAGAGGAGCGCCCCGGCGGCGTAGGCGATCCCTCCCTTGAGCGGCACCCGCTCCTGCCGTTCGGTCTCGTCCAGCGCCCGCGAGACGACCGGGACGTCGTAGCCGCGGGTGATGGCGTCGCAGACGAGAAACTGGGCGACGAGTGCAGCGCTTGCGAGGATGAACGCCCAACGATCGTCGAGGAGGAGGAGGAGCCCGGCGCCGATGACCCCCATCAGCAGGTGGACTGTCTGGCGGAGCAGCTCGTTCATCGCACTGGCATGGCAGCCCCGGGAGATAAAGCATCGCGCGAGCGGCCGGTCGCTCGCCGGGAACAGTCACTTTAATGGGATCTTCTTCTATCCTACACCACTGTGAGGGAGAAGAAGATGGCAGAGGTACGAAAGTATGTTAACCCGCCCGCCGCCGAAGTGATATGCGAGTTCCGGTTTCCCGAGGGCACACCCTGGGACCTGACCTACCCCGGCATGCTGTATAGCCGCTTAAAGGACGACTACCCGAAGCGGGACCAGCGCTACGTGCGCGAAGTGGTCATGCTCCTCGGGCCCGAGGGACTCCGCGAGGAGATCGTGGTCAGCGAACGGTCGATCTTCCTTGCCGAGGACGAGGGCTGTGCGGTCCAGGTCGGGCCCCGTCTCCTCTCAGTGAGTTGCCAGAAGCCCTACGTCCACTGGGAGGCCTTCTCGGAACGGATCCACGGTGTCTTCGACCAGGTCCGGGACGTCATCGGTATCGAAGCCATCGGGACGATGAACCTCCGGTACGTCAACCTCATCGAGATCCCCCGGGGGGAAGTGACACTCTCGGATTACTTCGCCTTCTACCCCGCCCTTCCGCCGGAACTCCCGCGGGTGCCGGCGGGGTTCATCACCGGGTGCGAGTTCGCGTTCCACGACAACCGCGACAACTGCCGGGTGGAACTGACCGACGCCGTGCCTGAATCGACGGAGAACAACGCGTTCCTCCTGAACATCGACTACTACCTGACGGAGGGGGAGAGCATTCCGCCGGAAGGAGTGGCGGATTGGCTCGAGATCGCCCACACCCATGTGCGGGACATCTTCGAGGCCTGCATCAAGGACACTCTCCGCGACCTCTTCACCATCCGTGAGAAGGTAGCGACGGCGGCACGGTGAGGGGTGTCTCGCATGGGGGATATTGTCCGCCGGAAATGGATGACGATGATGGACGCCCACGCCGGCGAGGTTGAGGAGGTCTACGGGGGGCCGGTCGGGCTCATCTGGGAGATGCTCGCAGGGGAGGATGCCGATCGCGCCCTCGATCCTCTCGCGGAGCGGGCGGGACTCGCCGGGGGGACCCGGATCCTCGCCCTCCTCCCGGGCCCGGGAGGCCCGGCCCGGCATATCGCGCGGGAGTACGGCGCGACCGTGATCGGGCTTGTCGCGCTGCCGCAGATGGTTGATCTGGCGGTCCGGGGGATTGAGGAGGCCGGGCTGGCCGATCGGGTTGATTTCCAGCAGGGGAACCCTCTTAAGATGTCGTTTAACGATGGGATCTTCGACGCAGCCTGGGGTGAGGACGCCTGGTGCTACGTGACGGACAAGGACCGGATGGTCAGCGAGGTCTTCCGGGTCTTAAAGCCGGGGGGCACCCTCGCGTTCGCCGACTGGGTGCAGACCGGGCCGATGAACGACGAGGAGTGGCATACACAGGATACGTTCAGGATCTTCCCCTACTTTGCGACCGTCGAGAGTTACGCGGATCTCCTTGAGCGGAACGGGTTTGTTGTCACCGACGGGGGTGAACTCACGGGCAACCCCGTGCGGATGGTCCGCGAGATCCGGGGGAGGCTCGAACGTGGCCGGGAGACGATCGCCGGGATATTCGGGGAGGAGGCGTACGAGGATGCCCTGCAGGGGCTCGGCCTCTGGGAGAAGGCCGCAGGCCTGGGACTCGTCGGCCGCGGGTGGCTGCTCGCGAGGAAGCAGTAGGGTGTGGCTGTGCCCATGATCGGCGGCAGGGCTGACCGGTGGACGCTGCCCGACCTCGATGCGGCGGTTCGGCGGTGCCGGGCGCAGAACGCCCGGGGTATCCGGTGCATCCTCGCCGCTCTCGGCGAGTATGCCCGAAGCGAGCGGCAGGTCCGGGAGAACCTGGAGCACTCTTCCGCTATCGTAGCTGCTATCGACGAGCAGGGTCTGGACGCTTCCCTCACAGTGAAGATGACCGCGCTCGGTGCGCTCATCGACCGGGACACCGCCCGCGACTCGCTGCTCCGGCTCGCTCGCGGGGCGCGTTCACGCGGCGTCGGGTTTGAGGTGGATATGGAGGGGCGGGGATTTGTGGCGATGACGGTGGACGCCGCCGTCACCTGCGCCCGGGAGGGGGTGCCGGTGACCCTCGCCCTCCAGGCCAACCTCGACCGCACCCCGGGCGACCTCGAGCGAATCCTCCGCCACGGCATCCGGCCCCGCCTGGTGAAGGGCGTCTATCCCGGTGATACGGATGACCCCGATGAGGTTCGGGAGCGCTTCCGCAGACTTGCCGCGGGGGTGCTCGACCGCCGCATACCGCTCTCGGCCGGCACCCACGACCCGGACCTCGTCGCGTGGCTCGCGCAGGACGCTCATGAGACGGTCGAGTTCGCGTTCCTGATGGGGCTATCCGACGAGACGAAACTCCGGCTCGCGGGGGAGGGGCGGGCCGTCGCCGAGTACGTGCCCTTCGGGGAGCAGGCGGATGTCTACGTCGCCCGACGCGAGAAGTATCTCGCGAAGCTGGCGGCGGAGGGGAGGGCGCCGGCGCCCTAACTCTTCATCACCATTCCTATCGTCTCGGTCACGACGTCCGGGCTTGCGTAGCGCCTTCGGGGCAGCCGTTCGAGCGTCTCGACGATCTCGTCCGGTGCACCGGCACTCCGGGCATACTCGATCAGATCCTCTCTGGTTGCCGGGTAGGCGACGTCGCTCAGGTACTCGTGAACACGGGTCGCGGTCACGCCGGTCGGTAAAGCCGTCTTGATCACCTCCTCTTCGGGGCCCCTATGCGGGGAACCTATTTGACCGTACCCCACGGCACCGGGTCGGGTGCGAGATCCGCCCGGCCTCTCCCTCATCGACGGGATCGGCCGGTACAAGACTATAAGTCGATCGAATCCCAAAGGCCCGCATCAACTCCGGGGGAACGACAGGTGATCCAGACACGGGGAAGCGGCATACTCCTGCATATCACGTCTCTTCCGTCGACGTACGGGATCGGGGACTTCGGACCGTCGGCATACCGGTTCGTCGAGGCGCTGGCGCGAGCCCGGCAGCACTACTGGCAGATCCTGCCGCTCAACCCGACCCGGTGCGTGTACGCCAACTCGCCCTACTGCAGCCCGTCGGGGTTCGCCATGAACAGTCTCCTCATCAGCCCGGACCTGCTCGTCCGGGATGGGTTCCTTGAGGCGGCCGACCTGGAGCCGGTGCCCGGCTTTCCCGAAGGGCGGGTGGTCTACGAGGCGGTCACCTGGTACAAGGAACGGCTGCTCTCGTGCGCCTACCGGCGCTTCTCTGAATCGGCGCCGGAGAGCGGGTATGAGGCGTTCTCCGCCGGTACAGGGTGGTGGCTCGACGATCACGCGCTCTTTGTCGCGCTCAAAGACCACTTCCACGGGCTGGAGTGGAGCCGCTGGCCGGCGGAGATCCGGAACCGGGAGGCGGAGGCCATCCACGAGATGCGCGAGCGTCTCGCCGACCGAATCCGGAAGGAGAAGTTCATCCAGTACCTCGCTGCCTGGCAGTGGTCGGCGCTGCACCGGCACTGCACCGGCCGGGGCATCCAGATCATCGGCGATATACCGATCTACGTCGCCTACGACAGCGTCGACGTCTGGGCGAACCCCGGGATCGTTCAGCTGGACGAAGACCTCCGCCCCACCGTGGTGGCGGGGGTGCCTCCCGATATGTTCAGTGCGACGGGGCAACTCTGGGGGAACCCGGTCTACGACTGGCCCGCGCTCCGGGAGCGAGGGTACGACTGGTGGGTGAGCAGGGTCGCCCGGTCCGGTGAACTCTACGACCTCTTCCGGATCGACCACTTCCGGGCGTTCGCCGACTACTACGAGGTCCCGGCGGGGGATGCGACGGCGGAGAACGGCACCTGGGTCGACGGGCCGGGAGCCGACTTTTTTGAGGTGCTTGCCCGGCGGTTCCCCTGCTTTGCCATCGTCGCCGAGGATCTCGGGGCGAACACACCGGCCGTCCAGGGGCTCCTCGACCGGTTCGACTTTCCGGGGATGAAGATCCTCCTCTTCGCGTTCGGCGAGGG
>NZ_JAJGBK010000014.1 GCF_020696975.1 Methanoculleus sp. | reverse complement strand
GGCTCGTTTCCGAGAGCACGGCTTTCCTCCGGCTATCGCCACGCACTGCCCCTGCCCCCGGGAGGGGGCGGGGGAGGAGCGCCGAAGGCGCGGGCGGAGTGGGGGTTGCCGAAGATGGGCATCTTTTCGTAAATTCCTCTGCAACTCCCATCACCACCGTGGCGGAGCATCCGCCGCGATCTGGATGGGGGGTTGAGGAAAATACCCGAGCTGGTACGGGCGAGGTCTCGCAAAGAGCGTCAGACCGGCCGCAGTTCCACCAGTTTCAGGGGCCGGCCCCGCTCGCAGATGTCGGGGGCGTTGCCGAGGACCTCCCCGACGACGTACTTCGCCCCTTCGATGACGCCGTCGGGGTGGCAGAGCAGGTAACTCCGGCAGCCGGCACGTGAGCAGGAGAACTCGTAACTCACCTTCGAGTTCGCGATCGCCATATCCGCGCTGATGAGCGCGACAACGGGAGCTTCCGCCACATCGACCGCGACTGCCGCCTCGTGGTGGACCGGACAGTCGTGCCGGGTGTTTGAACGGATCCCGACAACCCTGTATCTCTTCCCGGACTGCAGGTTATGGCAGACCTTGCGCACCTTGCAGCCCTCGCACTCCGGACACGTGCTCCCCTCGTAGACAAACTCAAGCCCCTGCCTCGCGAGCGCGGAGCCGATGAGCGTCACTTTTGTCTTCTCTTTTGCCATTCTCTCACTCCCGGTAGAGCATCTTCACGAGGTCCTGCGCCGACTCCTCTGTCAGCCCCATATCCAGTATTGTGAACCGTTCCGGCCGGATCGTCCGTGCGGCGAGCAGCGCCGCAACAGCCGTCTCGTCGTCGATCCCGATCTCGGCCGGGGTGGTCGGTGCCCCGATCTTCTTTAGGGAGTCGCGGATCCCCTCCCAGTCGCCGCCGTGGAGGTACATCGTGATGATCGCCCCGATCCCGCACTTCTCGCCGTGGAGCCCCTTTCCTGGCGCAAGCCTTTCCAGCGCGTGGGCGAACTTGTGTTCCCCGCCGCTGCCGGGCCGGGACGACCCCGCAATGCTCATCGCGACGCCCGAGGAGACCAGCGCTTTCGTCACAATCCAGGCGCTCTCCTCGGAATGGGGTTTGATGAGGTCGGTGTTATTAAAGAGGATCTCCGCGGTCATCCGGGAGAGCGTCAGAGCGTACTCCGAGAGCGGTTCACCCCGCAGACGGTGGGAGAGTTCCCAGTCAAGGACCGCGGTGCAGTTTGCCATGATGTCTGCGCACCCGGACGCAAGCAGCCGGTGGGGTGCCGATGCAATGATGGCGGTATCGGCGACGACCGCGATCGGCGGTTCGGCGGCGAGGGATACGTTCCCCTCGGCGGTCGGGACCGAGGCCCGCGATGAGGCAATGCCGTCGTGCGATGCGGCGGTGGGGACACTGATGAAGTGGCGGTCGGTGTTGTAGGAGGCGATCTTTGCCGTATCGATCACCCGGCCCCCGCCGACGCCGATGACGAACCCGACCTTTGCCGCCGCCTCCTCGGCCTCCTTGATCGTGTCAAGAGGGTCATTGCCGCCGGCGGTGAACGTAGCGACATCGAAGGACCCGGAGAGAAGCGTCTCGACCCTCCTGCCGGCAACGTCCCGTGTCCGGTCACCCAGTATAATGAGCACAGAGTCCCCGAGAGCAAGGTCCTCGCAGACAGCCGGGATCTGCTCGATGACGTCGTGGCCGATAACGACGTCCCGGGGGAGCTGCATCCATTTGGACTTATCGAAAACCTTGGTTCTGAGTAGGTTTATCCGGTCTGCGCTCATTTAGATCAGTAATGATTAGGGAGTTCATCTACAAATATTACATAGATCCCATCCGTTACGGCGAAGCATACACGCTCGTCGATACATTGACCTACGCCCTGATCCTTATTGCAGCCGTTTATCTTGTCTACCGGGGATTCAGGCGGTATAAGATCGCTATCGACACCGAACTTATCCTTGCGACCCTGCCCTTCGTCGTCCTCGGCGGGCTCCTCCGTGTCGTCGAGGATACCGGTATGATCACCTCCGATCTCCGCTTTCTCCTGATCACGCCCCTGATCTTCTTTGTGATCTTTGCAGTCGCGGTGGTTGCTCTCTTTGCCGGAAAACTCGCCGAGAACGCCGGGCTGGTTGCCCGCTACAGCTACCTCTACGGAGGGGCGGGGGTCGTCGCCTGCCTTGCCGCCGGTGCGGCGCTTGTCTGGTTCGGCCTTACCGAGACGAGGATTGCGCTCGATGTGCTCGTCACCATCCTGGTGCTTGCCTCCGTCACGTCGCTTGCCCTCTGGGCGTTCCTTGTTTACGTGCTGAAGTGGGACTACGCCTCAAACATCCTCTACAAACTCCTCATCTTCGGCCACATGCTGGATGCGAGCGCCACAAGTTACGGGATCGATATTCACCCCATCCACTACGTGGAGCAGCATGTCGTGGGTTCGAGCCTGATCGAGGCGACCGGAACCGCGTTCTCGATGTTCCTCCTCAAGATCGCGGTGATCATCCCCGCGATATACGTCCTTGAGATATACCGTCGGGAGGGAAACCCCGATCTCTGGCATCTCATCCTGCTTGCCATGATCGTCGTCGGCATGGCGCCGGGGATACGGGACCTTGGGCGGATGGTGCTCTATGTCTGAGACCTCACCCGTCCGCGCCACGATCCTCGCGACGGTCTTCTTTGCCGTCTCGATCGGCCTCGGGGTCGTTGCCGTAACCCGCGACCCGGCAGCCGGTGAAGAGATCATGGCCCTCTTTGCCGGGCAGGTGGCGGGCCAGATCCTCTCCGACTCCCCGGCGGTCCTTGCCGGAAAACTCTTCTTGAACAACCTCTCCGCCTGCCTTCTCCTCTTCCTCGGGGGAGCCTCGCTTGGGGTGGTCACCGTGCTGGTCCTCTCGGTCAACGGGCTCCTGATCGGTGCGGTGACGGAGTTCGTGCGCCAGGAGCAGGGTCTCGCGTTCATCGCGGCGGCCCTCGTGCCGCACGGCATCTTCGAGATCCCCGCCTTCCTCATCGCGGGGGGTCTCGGGCTCCTCCTCGGGCAGGAACTCATCGCCGAGTGGCAGGGCACCGGGGATGCCGCCGCCCGGGCAGTGCCTCTGGCCCGCCTCTTTCTCCGGGTCGTCGTCCCGCTCCTTGCGATTGCGGCGGTCGTGGAGGCATTTATTACGCCGGCAATCCTAAGTATGATCGCTTAGAGACGCAGTCATAGTTTTTGAGGTACGAGACGGATGGAAGAAGATACAGGCGCACTTCCCCGGAAAGACAATTTTTCCGAGTGGTATAACGAGGTTCTCTGGCGAGCCGAGATCATGGATGTCCGCTACCCGGTCAAGGGACTCTACGTCTGGTACCCCCATGGATTCGGCATCCGGAAGCGTGCATACGGCATACTCCGGGACCTGATGGACCGTGACCATGATGAGACGATGTTCCCTCTCCTGATCCCGAAGACCGAGTTCATGAAGGAGGCCGAGCACATCAAGGGGTTCGAGGACGAGGTCTACTGGGTCACCCACGGCGGGACGAGCGAACTCGACGTGCCGCTCGCCCTCCGGCCCACGAGCGAGACCGCCATCTACCCGATGTATTCCCTCTGGATCCGGTCCCACACGGACCTGCCTTTGAAACTCTACCAGATCGTCAATACGTTCCGCTACGAGACGAAGCATACCCGCCCGCTCATCCGTCTCCGGGAGATCACGTCGTTTAAGGAGGCGCACACTGTCCATGCGACGTGGGAGGAGGCGGCGGCGCAGGTCGAGGTCGCGCTCGGCCTCTACAAGGAGTTCTACGACAGTCTCCGGGTGCCGGTGATCCTGTCCCGCCGTCCGGGCTGGGACAAGTTCCCGGGGGCCGACTATACCATCGCGGTCGATACGATCATGCCGGATGGGAAGACGCTCCAGATCGGGACGGTGCATATGCTCGGCGACCACTTCTCCCGCACCTACGATATCACCTACGAGGACGCGAACGGAGAGCGGCAGTATGCCTACCAGACCTGTTACGGGATCTCCGAGCGGTCGATTGCCGCCGTGATCAGCGTCCACGGCGACGACAAAGGGCTCGTCCTCCCGCCGGAGGTCGCCCCGGTAGAGGTCGTCATCGTCCCGATCATCGTCGGGAAGCGGCGCGACGAGGTGCTCACGGCGGCCTCGGCGCTCAAGGAGGATCTCCAGAACGCCGGATTCGCCGTGAGGCTGGACGACCGGGATATGCGCCCGGGCGCGAAGTACTACCACTGGGAGATGCGCGGAGTCCCGCTCCGTGTCGAGATCGGGCCGCGGGATATTGACGCGAACACGGTCGTCGCCGTCACCCGGAGCGGCAAGAAGATCCAGCTCGACCGGCGTGGCGTCGTTGAAGGAATCTTCTCCATACTTGCAGAGTTCGGGGAGGAACTCTCAGTGGCGGCACGGCAGGCGATGGCCGACCGGATCACCGTTGCGGCGACCCTTGAAGAGACCGCCGATGCGGTGAAGGCCGGAGTTGCGGTCGTTCACTGGTGCGGGTCGCAGGAGTGCGCAGAAAAGATTGAGGCGGCGGTGGATGCGAGCATCCTCGGATCCGACATCCGGTCGGACCTGATTGCCGTCTCGGACGGTCCGTGCGTCGCCTGTGGCGGCAAAGGCACGTCCACCCTGGTTGCCCGGACCTACTGATTGCAGGACGGGCAGATATACGTTTTTGGGTGTTCGGGAGCCGAGAGGTCTCCCGAGATCACCGCTTTTCCGCCGGAAAAGAATATCTTACCGCATTTTGCGCACCGCTTCGGGAGCAGCCGCTCCAGACGACCCATCGGAACTTCCAGAGTGAACTGCATCTTCTCCGCGTCGGCAGGGTTGCACTGGGCGAGTTCCTCGTACCGGGAGAGGACCTGCATGACCTGGAACGGGCTTGCTCCCCTGCTGCAGAACCGCTTGAAGACAAATAATTGAAAGATCATCCACCCAAGGTCGGAGCGCTCGAGGGTCTCCTCATACTCGCTGCAGGTTCCGTCGTCTTCGTCGAGGGAATACCCGCAGAGGGGGCAGCGCCCACCCACAAGTTCATCCAGGAAGACCTCTTCGTGGCAGCTGGGACAGGTGGTGTGGGGTGTGTGCATTCTGGAAGTCATGGTTAAACTGGCCTCATTCTTTTTACTCTTTCAGAGACACGCGGCCCTGCTTTGTGCCTTTTGGAAGCATTCCGCGCTGAATGCGCGGTCTCTGCGATTGCCTGAGGTTTACTACGTATTGCGCTCGTGGTGCTCTTATACGTGTCGAATCCGGTCTCTGGATCCCGCCCGCCCGGGTGCACGGGAAGACCCGGACCCGGCGGGGTCGAGAGCGGGAATCGTCCCGGGATACGGTGAACGCGGCTCTCCGGGGGGTAAACGGGCCGGGGGCAGTCTCCTGTGCGAGATCCCCCGCCTCCTCCCCTCCCTTCCCGGGAGAGAGCAATCGGCACGGATTGGGGACCCCATTCACTCCCCTGCGGGATCGTAATCGCGGATATCACCCGGTATCCTGGGATCCGGGCCGCGCGCCGCATATTTTTATAGGTTGGCGGGATATTCTGCGCGCATGGCATCTCCAGCGGCATCCCAGGTCTACATCATCGATGCGTCGGATCGCGATCACGCCCTCAAGACCCTCTGGCACGAGGTCGGCTTCCCCTCGCTTGACGGGAAGACCGTTGCGGTCAAGGCGAACTTCAACAGTGACGACCCGTTCCCGGCGACGACCCATCCCGATACGCTGGAGGCGGTCCTCGGGCGGATCCGCGATGCGGGTGCCCGGTCGATCCGCCTCGGGGAGCGGAGCGGGATGGGGGAGACCCGTGCCGTGCTGAAGAACCGGGGGGCAGCCGATCTCGCGGCCCGGGCGGGGGCCGAGGTGGTGGTGCTTGACGACCTCCCGCCGGAGGGGTGGGAGGCAGTCCCGCCTGCCGGTCTCCACTGGGAGCGTGGGTTTCTGGTCGCACGGGTGTTTTTTGAGGCGGATGCGGTGGTCCAGACCTGCTGTTTGAAGACCCACCGGTTCGGGGGGCATGTCTCCCTCTCCCTGAAGAACCTGGTGGGAGCCGTGGCAGAGCGGGACCCGAACGACGGTTACAACTACATGGCGGAACTGCACTCGTCGCCGCACCAGCGCAGGATGATCGCGGAGATCAACCGGTTCTGCCCGTGCGACATGGCTATTATGGATGCAACGGAGGGGTTCTCGACCGGGGGGCCTGAGCGGGGCAGCCTCATCGCGCCAAACGTCATCCTCGCGAGCACCGACCGTGTCGCGCTTGATGCTGCCGGGATTGCCCTGCTCCGGCTTTACGACACGAGCCCGGAGGTGATGCAAAACCGGATCTTTGCGATGGAGACGATCGCCCGCGCAGCAGAACTCGGCGTCGGCGTCCGGTCGGCGGAGGACCTGCGTCTCGTCGCGCTCGACTCCGAGAGCAAAGAACTCGTCCTTGACATGCGGCGGATCCTGGACGAAGCCGCCTGAGCGTCAGAAGAAGAGGTGGTCAACCAGGATCCGCAGACCAATCCCGACAAGGATTAACCCGCCGAGGATCTCGACCTTCCTCCCGAAGACCCTGCCGCAGGAACTCCCGATGAGGACGCCGGCGGCGGAGAGGGCAAAGGTTACGATCCCGATCGTGACCGCGGGCCAGAGGATCGGGGTATCCAGGACGGCAAACGTGACGCCGACGGCGAGGGCGTCGATGCTTGTCGCGACGCCGAGGATGAGGAGCGTCGCGATGCTCCCGGCGGCGAACCGGACGCTCTCGCCCTCCTCCCGCACCGCCTCGACGATCATCTTCCCGCCGATCAGGGCAAGCAGCACGAAGGCGATCCAGGGGGCGTATGCCCCGATGAACGATGTGAGGCTCACCCCGCCGAGCCAGCCGAGCACCGGCATCAGTGCCTGGAACCCGCCAAAAAGCGCTCCGATGGCGATGGCCCACCGTATCCGGTCGTCCCGCACGGTGGCGCCCCCGCTGATCGAGACGGCGAACGCATCCATCGCGAGCCCGACGGCGATGAGGAGGGTTGTCGCGAACTCCATGCTTATCCGTAATTATCCGGTGGGGCGCGGGATAACAGTATGGCCCCGGCGATTCCGTCCGGGCCGGTTGTGGGGATCGTGGTCCGGCCTCACGCGAATGGGGATGCGCCGGGGCGCGGCCGGTGTCCGACGGATGCTATAAGACGCCTTAGTGCCCTACCGATACGGAGAGATGATACAGATGAGCACGCACACGATCGGCCTCATCCAGACGGCGGTCGGCGAGGACCCCGACCGCAACCTGGCTCATACCCTCGATATGGCAAGAGCAGCGATCGCGAAAGGCGCCCGGATCCTCTGCCTGCAGGAACTCCACCGGGTCCCCTACTTCCCGCAGTACGAGGATACGGACGCCGCCGGTTACGCCGAGACCGTGCCCGGCCCCTCGACCGGGGCATTCTCGGCGCTTGCCCGGGAGCACGGCGTGGTGGTCGTCGTGCCGGTCTACGAACGGACCGAATCGGGCGATTACTACAACACGGCGGTGGTGATCGATGCCGACGGGCAGCTCCTCCTCCCCGCCTACCGGAAGGTGCATATCCCCTACGACCCGCTCTTCTACGAGAAGGCCTACTTCCAGCCCGGAAACCGCTACCGGGTCTACGATACCCGGTACGGCCGGATCGCCGTGCTCATCTGTTACGACCAGTGGTTCCCGGAGGCCGCGAGGGCGGTTGCCCTCCAGGGCGCAGAGATCATCTTCTACCCGACTGCCATCGGCAGGATTGCCGGGGAGGACCCTCCCGAGGGCGACTGGCGCGAGGCGTGGGAGACGGTCCAGCGGGCCCACGCGATAGCAAACAGCGTCCATGTCGCGGCCGTGAACCGGGTGGGCAGTGAGAGGGATATCCGGTTCTTCGGGAGCTCGTTTGTCGCGGACGCCTTCGGGAACGTTCTCGCCCGGGCGAGCGAGACCGACGAAGAGGTGCTCGTCGTGGAGGTCGACCTCGCGAAGAACGAGGCCGTCCGGGAGGGCTGGGGGTTCTTCCGGAACCGGCGGCCGGAGACCTACAGGCCGCTCACCCGGAGGCTCCCGCCGGGAAGAACCCCCGCGGGGTCCGGCTACCGCATGCCGGCGGAGTGGGAGCCGCATGATGCCGTCTGGCTCTCCTGGCCCCATGACCGGGAGACGTTCGCCAACCTTGCGGGCGTGGAGCGTGCCTACGTCGATATCATCGCGGCCCTCCGCGGCTCCGAGACCGTCAACCTCCTGGTCACCGGCAAGAAGATGCGCACCCGCATCGAGGCGATGCTCGAGGAGGAGGGAGTCGATACGGGTGATGTCAGGTTCCATACTGCCGATTACGCCGACGTCTGGTTCCGGGACTACGGACCGACGTTCGTGGTCAACCCTAAGGCCGGGGACCTTGCGATGGTGCACTGGACGTTCAACGCCTGGGGGGAGAAGTACCCGGAACTCATGGAGGATACACGGATCCCGCTCGTCATGAACCAGGGGCTGGACCTCCCCGTCTTCACCCCCGGCATCGTCCTCGAGGGCGGTTCGATCGAGGTGAACGGGTGCGGCACGGTGATCACGACGGAGGCCTGCCTCTTAAACCCGAACCGGAACCCGCACCTCTCCCGGGACGACATCGAGGCGTACCTGGAGGCCTACCTCGGCGCTTCGCACGTCATATGGCTCAAACAGGGCATCGCCGGCGACGATACCGACGGCCACATCGACGACATCGCCCGGTTCGTGGACGAGCGGACTGTCCTCTGTGCTGTCGAGGAGGACGAGGACGACGAGAATTACGCCGTCCTGCAGGAGAACCTTGCGATCCTCCGGTCGTCGACCGACCAGGACGGCAACCCTCTCCGGGTCGTCCCGCTCCCCATGCCGGGAAGGGCCGGCGGCGCAAAACGGCTGCCGGCGAGTTACGCGAACTTTTATATCGGGAACTCCGTCGTGCTGGTGCCGGTCTTCGGGCACCCGAACGACGAGGTCGCCATAACACGGATCCAGGGGTTCTTCCCGGACCGGGAGGTCATCGGGATCGACTGCACGGCGATGGTCGCGGGCTTTGGCGCGATCCACTGCATCAGCCAGCAGCAGCCGGCGGTCCTGCCGCCCCTCACCTGCTCGGGGGCAGAAAGAGCATCACGAGAGGGATGAGCGCGTAGGTCGCGGTGCTCCATGTCCAGCCGGCGAGGGCAAGCAGGATCGCGATGACCGAGACGGCGGGGACCACCATCACCCGCCGATTTGCCCGCCGCACATCGGTTCCGGGGTGGACGAGCCGGGAGTTGTGCGCGGCGTACCACCACTGCGCGGCAAATATGAGGCCGATCAAGAGAAGGTTCAACTCGAAGAATACTGCCGCGAAGGTCTCGTCCGGGTAGTCGCCGATGAGGGAGACGGAGAACGGGACCAGCGCAACGAACATGAGCGTTGCGATGTTGATCCAGAGGACGCGGCGATCGATATGCCGGAGCCGGTCGACCTGGGCGTGATGGGCTATCCAGAAGGAGGCGAGGATGAAGAAGGCGAGGAAGTAATGGTAGAAATCGGGGAGATAATCGGCGAGCATCGCCAGGATAGCGGCGTTCGAGAGGTCGTGGGCGCCTGCAGGGATGTCGAGGCTGATGACGAGGAGGGTCATGGCGAAGGCGAATATGCCGTCGGTGAGTGCCTCCATCCTGTTCTTTGGAAAAGCGTTCTGTCCCCCCGGGGCGGCGCCACTCTGATCCATGATAGATAGTGGGTTTGGAAGGGCGGTCTGATAAGGGATGAGGATCTGCCTCCGCGAAGGGAGGCGTCACCAGGCGTTTCGGTGGACCCGGTCCTTGCGGTAGCGGTCAACCGGGGCAGGGCGTGCGGCCGGGCGGCCGACGGTGACGAGGGCGAAGGGAACGACGCCGTCCGGAAGCGAGAAGAGGTTTGTGAACCCGAGCATCCGGTCGGCCTCCGGGTAGACGGCGGTCCAGACCGCACCGAGTCCGAGGGCGTGGGCGGCGAGGAGGAGGTTCTCCGTCGCCGCGGCACATCCCTGAACTGTAAATTCGGGCCTCTCCGGGAGGCTTAAGTCTGCACATACGAGGACTGCGAGCGGCGCGGGTTGACGGATCTCCGCGTAGGGGCTGACCGCCGGGATGCGGGCGAGGACCTCCGGGTCGTCGATGACGACGAAGTGCCAGGGCGGCTCACTCCCGGCAAACGGGGCCTGCATCGCGGCGGCGAGGAGCCGGTCCACCGTCTCCCGGTCGACCGGGTGGTCGGTGTACTCCCGCACGCTCCGCCGGGTCAGGATGGCTTCGAGGGCATCCATGGTGCCACCCTGTAGACGGTTCGTGACTTCAATCATTCCCCTCGAACACCTTCACGGCTCTGCATGCGATCGCTCCTCAAGCGTCCCGTGATGGTGGCGAGACCCATCGCCTCCCCCCGGCCTCTATGAAGACGTAACCCATTCCGGCCATGCTCTTCTTCACCGGGGCGGGGCTATGGGCGCCGAGATGGAGGTGCCGGAGCATCCTCCTCCCGAACCGCTTCTTCTTCCTCTTCTTCTTCCAGTGGTTCCCGGCGGCGTTTCTCCCGGCGATTCCTGATCGACGAGAAGGGGAACTTGACAAGGTCCCGCAGACCTCCCGCCGGGGAGAAGTTCCGCATATCCCGCCGGACCCCCGCGAGAAGTTCGTCGACGACCTGCTGCTCTTTTGCCTCCCCCTCCTCCTGCACCCCTGTCAGGCGGTGAAGGGAGTACAGGCCGAGGATGAAGGCGAAGAGGAAGAAGAACTCCCACTGCTGGAGGTCGAGGGTGACAAAGACGAGTTCCCGCACCGGGTCTCTCCAGAGCAGGGTCCATATGAGCTCCCGCTCGGCAAAGAAGTCCACGAAGAGCCCGCCAAGAATCGGGGCGACGCCGGCGGCGACCGAGTTTGCGAAGGTGCTTGATGCAAGATAACTGGTTGCCTGGCCTTTCGGGGCCATCTTCAGGCCGATGTTTCCCGAAGCAAGCGAGACGCCCGCAAGCGAGACCCCCATCAGGATGTGGATGGCGATGAGGAGCGGGTAGGTCAGGACGTAGACGTCGGGGAGGGTGACGAACATCCACGCGAAGATCGCGAGCATAAACAGCGGGCCGCTCACGGCGAGGACCGACTTGTTGGAGAACCGGTCGGCGACGCTGCCCCACGACCGGTAGAAGACGATGTTCATGACCTGGCTGAGAACACCGAGGGCGACGACGATCGAGACATCGAGGCCGATCCTCTGCAGCATGTAGACCGTGAAGAACGGTGAGGCGAGGTTGACGGCGAAGTTCCACGAGGCCAGGAAGATGATGAGGTTTCTGAAGTTGAGGTCTGCAAAAGGCTTTCTGATCACGGCGAACAGCCCTTCCTCCTCGTCTTCGACAACCATCCGGGGTTCGGGCGTGCGAACGAGGAGCGTGATACCGAAAAGCCCGGCGATGAGCCCGAGGAGGAAGAGGACGGAGTAGCCGTAGGCCGCGAGGTCCGGGAAGACGATCTCCCACGAATCGATGAAGAATCCGGCGACAAGACTGATGACGAGCGCAATCACCGTGGAGAGGGTGAGGCGACGGGAGAAGAAGGCCCCGAGCCGGTCCTGCGGTATCAGGTCACGCATCCAGGAGTTCCAGCCGCAGTGGGAGACCGCCGAGAACGACGCGTAGAGGGCGATTGACGTGATGAGCACGAACACCCCCTGCTCCGGCGAGAGGAAGAAGGGTATCAGGATGATGGGTATCCAGCAGAGGCGCGCGCCGAGCGATGCCGCGACGACCACCAGCCTTCGTTTGCGGACCCGGTCGACGATGTAGATGGAGGGTATCTGCAGGAGTTCTGCGAGTGGCGGGATGGCGGCAAGCAGGCCGATGACGGTGTTCGATGCTCCGAGCTGCAGGGCGAAGGCTACGAGGAAGATGCCGCCGGTCAGCGTCACCATTGCCTGGGTGGCAAGGCCGTCCCGGATGACGAGTTTTAAGCCGTGACGGATCTCTTCATCCGTCAGGCTCTCTTTCGTCTCAAAGACCATCTGTTAGTCCATTCCCGGTGCTCACGGAGCCGTTCACCTCGAAGGATCGCCCGGCGGCAGGGAGGGTGTCTCTGTGCTGGAACTTCCATAGCAGGCCCTGTCCCGGGCGCCCTGTTTTTCAGGCGGTTATTGTATAAAAATAGAATTATATTAATCTGTTTAAGTGGTCCGGGTGACACGTACGGTCTCCAGGCAGGCATCCGGGAGCAGCCCGGACTATTCCCCGGCAGATCTCCCTTCGAAGCCTTCTCCGGCTCTTCAACTCCCCGATGACCACGGCGTCCTGAAGTCGGCATAGAGCGTCAACCCGCCGTCCACGTATATCGTCTGCCCGGTGATATACGCGGCCTCGTCGGAAGCGAGAAAGGCAAAGACAGCGGCGATCTCCTTCGGCTCCCCCGGACGGCCCATCGGGATGTGCCCGGCGACGAGCGCCTCCTTCTCGGGATCGTCCATCCACTCCTGGTTTATCGGGGTCGCGATCGCGCCCGGAGCGACCGTGTTGACCCGGATGCCCTGTCCGGCGTACTCGAGCGCGAGCGTCCTCCCGAGGGATCCGAGTCCTGCCTTGCTCGCGGCGTAAGGGGCGTACTGCGGTTTTGGGATGGTCTCATGGATCGATGTGTTGTTGAGGATCACGCCCCCGCCCCCGCGGTCGAGGAAGTGCCGCACCGCCTCGCGGGCGCAGAGGAACGCGCCCCGGAGGTTCACCGCGAGGACCCGGTCGTAGGCGTCCATGGCCATCTCGTGGGTTGGGCTCGCGGCCTGGATGCCTGCGTTGTTGATCAGGATATCAAGCCGCCCCCATGCCTTGAGGACCTCTGCAAAGATGCGTTTGACATCCCCTTCGTTCGCGACGTCACCCTGGACCAGCATCTCCCCGCACCCCTTCTCGCGGATGAGGCTGCACGTCTTCTGGGCCTCCTCAAGCGTGATCTCCGCCTCCGTCTCGCTTGCATGGTAGTTGATGGCGACGTTCGCGCCTTCGTTCGCGAACCGGATCGCCGTTGCCCGGCCGATGCCGGTCGAGCCGCCGGTAATAAGGACGTTCTTCCCTTCCAATCGTCTCATCTCGTCTCGCCTCCTGGTGGTCCGGGCACCCTGCCCGTCCGGGGCCCCTGTGGTCGGGGAGGGTTATGAAGATCTCGGCCGGGACTTCACCGCCGTTCTTGAAGCACTTTTTGGACGAACGCCCTCCTGTCCGGCTTCCCGGCGGTGAGCGACTGGAAATGCTCCTCGTAGATCGGTTTTTTCACCGAGTAGAACGTCCCGAGCGCGATCGGCGCCTCCCGGTCGTAGTCCCACTCCCGGATCTTCTCTAAAGCGCTCTCGAACCTCCCCGTCTCGACCTCGCCCTCCCCCATCTCGTAGGCGTGCTCGTTGTAGTAGTCGGTCAGGTTGAAGTAGGTCGCGCAGATCTGGAGGACGTCGATGAACGAGAACCCCCGGTGCATGATTGCCTCCTTGAAGAGGTCTTTTAGGTGCCGGACCTTCTTTGTGTAGCCCCGTCCGATATGGGTGGCCCCGGCGGCGAGCATCACCTCGAGCGGGTTTATGGGGTGCTCCGTGATCCCGCCGGGGGTGGACCGGCCCTTAAAGCCGGTGGGCGACGTCGGTGTGTACTGCCCCGTCGTCAGACCGTAGACCCGGTTATCATGGACGACAACCGTGATGTCGCTGTTCCGTTTGGCCGCGAAGATGAGGTGGTCGAGCCCCTCGGCGTAGATATCCCCGTCCCCGACGTGGCAGATGACCTTTACGTCGGGATTTGCCAGGCGTATCCCGGTGGCCGCCGGGATCGAACGGCCGTGGATGCCGTAGAAACTGTTGACGTTCAAGTAATCGACCAGTTTACCGTGGCACCCGATCCCGCCGAGGAGGACGAAGTTCTCGATGGGTATCCCCTCCTCCTCCGAGAGTTCGGCGATGGCCGACTTCATCATGTGCTCTATCGAGAAGTTGCCGCACCCGGGGCACCAGGTGTTCTGGGCCCGGGTGATGAGATCTCCTGCCGTCCTGGCGGGCTGTTCCGGGCTCATGCGAAGACCTCCCCGAGCCGTGCCTCCAGTTCGTCGACTGCAAACGGCCGCCCGTCATACTTCAGGACCGGCCGTCCCGGGTCGAACCCCTGCTGCCGGAGAAGGCGGGCGAGCTGGCCCGTGGCGTTGTTCTCGACGCAGGCGACCTTCCCCGCCCCGATCATCGCCTCCTTCCACGTGCGGGCAGGGAACGGCGCAAGCACGAGCGGCTGGACGACCCGGGCCCCGAACACCTCCGCGGCCTCGATGCACGCCCACTTCTCCGATCCCCAGCAGACGATCGTCCTCCCGGCATCCCGTGCGCCGTAGGTCCTCACGACCGGGTAGGTGCTGAGTTCCGCCGAGAGGCTCTCGTCCTTCCGGAGCATCTTCTCGCGCAGCCTCTTCGTCTCGTCGACCGCTTCCGTGGTGATCCCGGCCTCGTCGTGGACGTAACTGTTCACCTTGACGACGGCACCTTCCCTCCCCGGGAAGGCGAGCGGCGATACGCCGCCCTCGGTCAGGGCATACCGGCGATACTCCCCGCTCCCGTCCCAGAGCAGGGGCTCCCGGTCGGGATGCGGGGCGACGGCATCGATATCAAAGGAGAAGGCGCCTTCCGCGAGCGTCTTGTCGGTCAGGATGATCGAGGGCACCTGGTACTTCCAGGAGAGCATCAGGGCGGTCGCCGACCAGGCGTAGGCCTCGTCGAGGTCGCCGGGGGCGACGACGAGCCGGGGGAACTCCCCCTGGCCTGCGTTCAGGACGAAGTGGAGGTCGGTCTGGGCGGTGTAGGTCGGCAGACCTGTGCTCGGGCCGGGCCGTTGCCCCATCACGATCGTCACGGGGATCTCCGACATCCCGGCAAGGGAGAGCCCCTCGGTCATCAGGCAGAACCCGCCGCCGGATGTCCCGACCGCCGCCTTCTCGCCGGCGTAGGCGAGGCCGAGGGCCATCAGGATGACGCCGATCTCGTTTTCCGGGTGGAGGACCTTGATCGCAAGGTCTTCGGCGCGCTCCGCGAGGTAGTGGAGGAGGTTTGATGTCGGGGTCATCGGGTAGGCGACGTAAGACTCAAGCCCGCCGTGGACGAGCCCGAGCCCGGTGATCTCGTTTCCCGTCAGGACCGGGAGTGCCGGAGTGTCGAGCGGCTCGACGGTGAAGACGTTCTCCACGGCGTCGTAACCCCGGCCGGCGACCCGGAGGTTTGCCTCCAGGTGCTTTGCGGGGACGGTTGCCCGGAGGACGTCCTCGAGGACATCCCGGCCGATGCCCGCCGTCCGTGCGAGCGCCCCGAGCATTGCGGAGTTCCCGACGATCCGGGGCGCCTTCTCCTCTTTGAGGATCGTATCGAGGTGGAGGCCGGAACCCTCTCCTCTCACTGCCTGCGAGGAGTCGTAGATGACCGTCGTGCCGTCGTGGATCCTCTGGCGGTGGTTCTCGATGCTGTTCTGGTCGAAGGCAAGGAGGACGTCGACCGGGGTGCGGTGGGCGCCGATCGCCCTCTCCGAAGCCCGGATGATCGCGAAGTTGTGCCCGCCCCGGATGAGCGAGGGATAGTCGAAGTACATGTAGGTGCGGTAGCCGAGGCGGGAGAAGAGGGCGGCGATGGAGAGGCCTGCCGTGTTGATCCCCTCCCCGGCCTTGCCGCCGATGAGTACTGAGTATTCGCCCATGGTGATCAGCCGTGCCGTAGCGCGGTTGCGGGTATATAGATTGTGCCGCGGGGAGGGGAAGCCCGGGGGTTTGAAGGCCTTCCTCCCCTGACCGCGGCAGTCGTTCACCGCACAATCGGCGACGCCGTCTCATCAAAGGGATTCGAGCGCACCGCAAGCGAGAAGAGGTAGGGGTAGTTCTTCTGGAGGTACTCCATGTAGCCGAGCCACTCCCCCACGAGCCGGCCGTATACCCGCTCGACGTCCGCGGTGAGATGAGCGATGTCGGTCTTTGGGAGCGCGGGGAAGTCGTTTCGCCGTTCGAGTTCCTCGGTCAGGTGGAAGACCGCCCGGAGGAGGTCGGTGAAGGACTCGTGCTCCAGGAGGACGGGGTTCTCGAGCAGCCGCAGGAGGAATCCCCGCCGTTTGGTAAGGTAGCGGCAGAGTTCCTGCAGGTCCGCGCTATCGACGGCGACGGCATAGCGGTGGTGCCGGAGGCGTTCGCGCACGCGTGAGAACCTCTCCGGTGTCCAGGCCTCCGTCACGACGAGTTCCTGCCGGACTTTCCCGAGATCCGGGTCGCGGTCCGAGAGGAAGGTGAGGAGCCCGGACCCTGTCTCCGAGAAGAAGGCCCCGATGACCATGTTCATCTTCTCCAGCCTCTCCCGCTTTGCCCGGACGCTCAGGAGCTGGTTCAGGATGAGGGTGACGAGAAGGACGTTGATCGGCAGAAACCCGAGAGCATTGAAGATATACTGGTAGGTGTTCGCGGGGTCACCAAGCAGGAGGTCCTTTACGGCGTAGATGGCCGCCGACGAAGCAACCAGGATGATCCCGAGCCGTACTTCCCAGGTGCGCAGGCTGAGAGGCATGATTTAAGAATGATACGCATGGCCGGAAGAATAAAGGTTGGGCTCCGGGCGGCCTTAAACCCGGAGACCCGATGATGCCGGCACCCTGAGGGGTGAGGCGGCCTTCGGCCGTCCTCCGATCTCCCCTTCAACCCAGGCGACCAGGTCGAGCAGGCCCGCCTCGAGGGGGACCTGCGGTTCGTAGCCGAGGACCTCCCGGGCCCGGCTGATATCCGCAACGCAGTGGCGGATGTCCCCGATCCGGCTGATCCCTGTGGCCTCGGGCGCAAGGTGCTGGCGCCGGGTGATGGTCGCAAGAAGATCGGCGACGGTCCGGAACGTGTAGGGGCGGCCGCTCCCGATGTTGAACGTCCCTCCCGCAGCCCCGGGCGACTCAAGGGCCAGACGGAAGGCACGCGCCGCATCGTAGACGCTCACGAAGTCACGCTGCTGGTAGCCGTCCTCAAAGAGGCGGACGGGAAGATCCTGGAGCAGGCGGGATGCGTACTCGGCCAGCATGCCGGAATACGGGCTCGCGTATCCCTGGTGCGGGCCGTAGACGTTGAAAAGCCGGAGGATCGTCGTCCGGATGCCGTACGCCTCGCCGATCATCCTGCACATCTCCTCCTGGTCGTACTTGGAGATGGCGTAGATCGAGAGCGGGGACGCTTCCTTCGTCTCCGGCGTGGGGAGCGGATAGATCACCTCCCCTTCGGGGCTCCGGGGTTCCCAGTTCCCCTTTGCCGTCTCTCCCCGGGAGCGCCGGATCTTCGGGTAGACGGTGCCGTTGTACGAGCAGTACAGCCCTTCGCCGTAGACGGCGCAGCTTGAGGCGACGATGAGCCGCTTGACGGGGTGATCGAGCAAGGCCTCGAGGAGGGTGGCCGTGCCGGCGGTGTTGACGCTCATGTACTTCTCGATCCGGTACATGCTCGGCCGCTCTCCGACGACCGCCGCCAGGTGGATGACGGCATCGACTCCATCGAGAGCCTCCCGCAACTGCTGCGAATCCCGTATGTCTCCGATGAAGAATTCGCCCCGTTGATCGAGATGGTCGGGCCGCTGCCGTTCCGGACCATGCACCTGCGGTGTCAGGTTGTCGAGGATCCGGACATGGTAGCCGTGCTGGAGCAACTCCGTTGCGAGGTGCGACCCGATGAATCCTGCCCCCCCGGTGATGAGGAGGGTCGGACTGGTATCCATGTGCATGATATATCAGGCACACCTGACGCGCTCTTCACATTAAATATTATCGCGATTCTCAGATAATTTTAAAAAAGTGGTGGCTGGAAATATTTCCGCCTTCCCGCGCTGTTTTCCGCGCCCGGTCCAGCGCTCGGGACGCGGCGTGCAGCCGTCGGGGAGGGCCGTCGTCCGCCGGTACTGCTGCTTTGGGGATCACGAGTCGAGGATCGCCTCGGCAGCGTCGCGGTAGGCCCGCATGACGTACGGGATACCAGAGACCGCTTCCGCCTCCTCGGTCAGGGCCATCAGGTCGCTCCGGGCGACTGTCTTGAGGCTGAAGTTCCGGGTTCCGGCCATGATCTGCTGCAGCCCGGTCCTGAACTTCTGGGCATAGGTGTAGACCCCCACCGCTCCGAGCGGGATCTCGTCGATCCGGTCGGGGTACCTCTCCTTGAGCTGCTCGTAGCAGACGAAGATCTCCTCCCTGGTCCGGCCGTACTTCGAGACGGTCTTGGGGAGTTCGCCTGCTTCGAGCCATTTTGCGATGTTCTTCCCGACCATCCCGGGGATCATGAGAGCCCGGCCCATGCAGACGGCCCTGACGTAGGGGCTCCCCATGGCAAGCGCCTTGAAGACGTTTGCCTCGTCCGCAAACCCGCCGGCGATGGCGATGTCCGGGACCCGGATGCCCCGTTCCCGGAGCCGCCCGGCGAACTGGTAGGCGAGGGACTCGATGTAGAAGGTCGGGATGCCCCACTCGTTCATCATCGGCCAGGGGCTCATCCCGGTGCCGCCGGGCGCCCCGTCGATGGTGAGGAGGTCAATCTTCGCCTCAGCCCCGTACCGGATCGCCATCGCAAGTTCGACGGCCGAGTAGGCGCCGGTCTTGAGAGTGACCCGTTTGAACCCGATATCGCGCAGCCGGTCGACCTCCTCAAGGAACCCTTCCCGGGTGACGAAGCCGAGACGGGAGTGCCGCTCAAACTCCTTCAGGGCGCCGTCGCGGAATGCCGCCTGCACCTCGTGACTGTCCGGGTCCGGGAGGACGATGTAGCCGCGATCTTTCAACTGGTTCGCCTGGCCGAGGCTGCCGACCTTGATCTCGCCGCCGATGCACTTTGCACCCTGGCCCCACTTCAACTCGATCGTCTCCAGGTTGTGCTTCGACGAGACGTACTCGGCGGTCCCGAGCCGTGTGTCCTCCACGTTCATCTGCACCAGGAGTTCGCCGTACCTGTCGTGGAACTGCCGGTAAGTCTCGATACGGCGATCCATCTCAGGCGACCTGCTGACCTTGCCGTCGTGGCCGAGTTCCAGCCCGGGGTCGACGCCGCAGACGTTCTCTCCGCAGACGAGGGTGATCCCCGATAAGGCGGCGCCGATGGCGAAGTGCTCCCAGTTTGCCCGGGCGCTCTCGGTTGATCCGAGCGCCCCGGTGAAGATGGGGACCCGCATCGGGACCTTGATGCCCCATCCATACTCCGTCCTGGTATCGACGTCAGGGAACAACGCGGTGTCCGGGTCCGCTTCGACACCCTCCGGCAGTCCCTTTGCGCCCCTCGCATAACCCTGGATGTTCAGGTGCGAGAAGTCGACCGGATAGTTCTTGTCCGCACCGGCAGTGATCTCACCGTAGGGGCCGGGATAGAGGACTTCCCTGCCCCGGAAGGAAGAGAGCCAGATCTCGCAGGATCCCTTGCAGCCGTCGACGCACCGGCTGCAGATGCCGGACATGGGGACGACGTCCCGGGAGCGGTTGCTCGTCCCGGTTGCGTCGCTGGCATTCGGTCTTCGTAGGTTCATTGTTGCACCTGTGTTTGTGGATAGAAGGTTCCTTCCTACAAATATAAAACTTTCTATTGGCCGGACCGATCTGCGACGTCATCCAGTGGCCGGGTACCGTCACGCTGTCCGCCCCCGTCCGGCAGCGAGATCGATTATTTGTGCTGTGCGTCCCGGGATAAGCCGCGAACATGGCGAAAGGATGAAATACGATGGTGTGTATGATTGGTTTATGAACTTCAGGTTGCTATCCGCTCTGACGGTTCTCCTGCTCGCGTTTTCGCTCAGCGCAGCCTGTACAGGCACCAGCAGCGATGTCGGGCCGTCCCCGACAGAGACTCCGGCCGTAACGGCAACGCCCGGTCCCGGATCGTCAGTATCACTGACGCCCGGCCCGACGCAGACGATGCCGCCGGGAAAGGAGATTGAGTTCCAGATCACGGGTGGATTCCCCTCGCGGGTCACGAATGACCTGTATATCGCCTTCCGCGGTGGCACGGGCAGGGACTTCGTAAAGAGTCTTGACGTGCGCGTGACCAAGTCGACCGGGGAGGTCATCACCGACAGCCTGCAGCCGACCACCGGCGACGAGCTGATCATTCAGAATGCAAAAGGAGAGAACCGGGTCGAGATAACTGCCTCCCTCATCATAGGGGGAACCTTCAAGGTTGTAGACAGGATCGTCGAAGTCCCGTAACTCCCACAACCCATTTTCTTAGACGCGATCAGCCGGCCGCTATCTTCTTCTACCTCTTCTCGACGCTCCACCGTATCAGGAGGCCGTCATCGAGCTGGACGGTCTCGATCAGGCGCAGGTGCATAAAATCCTCCTCCCGGAGAAAGCCGGTGCCGTCGGCAGGGGTGGGTGCGTCCTTCCCGCCGATGACGATGTTGCCGACGAACGTCTGGAGTTCGTCGACGAGCCCCTGCGCAAACAGTCCCCAGACCAGGGTTCCGCCTCCCTCGACCATCAGGCGCCGGACGCCCTGCCGGTACAGCTCCTCAAGCAGGGTGCAAAGATCGACGGTCTCGTCGCCGGCGACGACGACGGTGGCATATTGCCCGAGTTCTTCCACCTGCTTATGGGGTGCCTCGCGTGAGACGGCGATGATACGCCTTCCGGTCCCTTTGTGGAGAATATCGGCATCAAGCGGGATCCGTCCCAGACTATCCACCACGACGCGGATGGGGTGCTCGTCCTTCCCGGCCGATATCCGTCCGGCCCGGAGTTCCGGGGACTTGACGGTGAGTGAGGGATTATCCGCGAGCACGGTGCCGATGCCGACCATGATGGCATCGCTCTCCGCCTTGATCCGGTCGACCCGTGAGAAGTCCTCGTTTCCTGAGATTCTCACCTGCCGCCGCTCCTTCGTTGAGATCTTCCCGTCAGCGCTCATGGCGATGTTGATGAAGACAAACGGGCGCATATTGTAGGGTTGCACGACGATCTTCATATATGCTCTCCCCTGGTCCGGTGCAGGATCCGTCCTGGCCCTTGCCTCCCTCTTTTTGGGCCGGAAATATTCCGCATTTATCTTCCAAAGGCCGGGGGATATTTTTCATTTGAGTAAATTATATTTACCTATCTTGAAGCATTCCGAATAGTATATATGCTTATTTCAGAATACTCTCTGTACCTTCCATGCCCTTAAACCGGTGTCTTGCAGGCCTTTTCCGGAAAGATCTCTTCACCGGAACCGATATCGTCAAGATGATCGTATTGGTATCATTCTCGTTGATATCATTCATGCTGACAGCGGTAGAACCGGCTAACGCTCACCCTGTTTGCCCCCTGATCTATTGCATCCCTATCCTCTTTGCCGCTCTCTGGTTCCCCCGGCAGGCGCTTCCGGTGACGGTATTGCTGGTTCTGGGGTTCGTGTTCATCCGGGTATTCCAGTCGACCCTCGGCTTCATCATCGACCCGGTGATGACGGGGCTGCACTCGATGATCTTCTTCTGGGTCTTTGGGGCCACAACGCTCTTCTCCCATGACTCCCGCCTGGCCTTCTCCCGATACAGGCAACTTGTCGAGAACTCCCACGATGCAAAGTTTCTCTGCGACCCAAAGACCCTCCAGTTACTCTGCGTCAGCAGACGGTGCGCCGATATACTCGGTTATGCCCCCCAGGAACTCATCGGCGTCCCGGTAGAGTTCTTCTGGGCAGATGTGACCTATAAAGTCCGGTTTACCGAGGAGATGGAGCGGGAAGGCTATATCGGGAGTATGGGGATGACCCTCCGGGCACGGAACGGGGATGTCCGCCCGGTCTTCATCTCCTGCCGGAAGCTGGTCCCCGAGAACCTCTTCGAGTGCACGATTGCGGATGCCGGCATGCTCCAGAACGAGCGTGAAGACCTCGTCCGGTCGAACGGGCGCCTGACGGAACTCATCCACCAGTCAAACGACATCTTCTTCATGCAGGATCCACAAGGGCGTATCCTCCACTTCTCCTGGCTGCGTGCCTCCGAACATCATGTCTCTCCCGACGACCTCGTCGGGCGGGGCGTGGATGCTCTCCTGCCCGCCGACCTTGCTGTGCAGCATATGGAACGGGTCCATAGCGTGGTTCGTGAACGCAAGAATGCCCGGTACGATCTCGACATCGAGATCGGGGGCGTTTGCCATACTTACTCCGTCACACTCGCCCCGTATGCCGGTGCGGACGGGGCCCTGATCGGTGTTGTCGGATCGGCGCGGGACAACACCGAGATGCGGCGGCAACGGCTTGCCTGCAGGCAGATGGCCTGGGAGGTCGACCAGTGGAAAGGGCTCGTCGCCACCCTCTCCCACGAACTGCGCACGCCGCTTCAGCCGCTCATCGGCTACCTCTGCATGATCGCCGACGATCCCGAATGTTATGGCCTGACGGCCGAGACCGAGAGGTGCCTCAGGACCTGCATCGAGTGCGCGAAGCAGGAGCAGGCGGTGGTCGAGAGGATGGTCGAGTTGAGCCTGGTCACGATGGACCACGTCGAGCTTGCCATTCAGGACGTACCACTCCGCCCGTTCGTCGATGGCATCATCACGGACGGCGGATACGGCCGGGAGGCAGAGATCGAGAACGAGATCCCGGTGAATGCCCATATCTGGGGAGATCCCGTTCGGCTTTGCCTGGCGGTCGAGAGCCTGGTATCGAATGCGGTTAAGTATAATGAGCTGCCTAAGAAAGTATGGATCCGCTATGCGGAATCAAATAACAACCATTATATAATGGTGTGCGATAATGGCATCGGTATCCCCGGGGATATCATCGGATCGATCTTTAGGCCGTTCTACACCGGAGGCATCGAACAGCAGAACCGCAAATCCGGGAAAACGGGCCTGGGGCTTGCGATCGCGAATAAATATGTCCAGTTGCACGGAGGGGAGATAACGGTGACAAGTGTGGTGGGCGAGGGGAGCACCTTCACCATCAGAATACCAAGGGAGGTATGAACAGTGGGAAATGCGATTATGGTCGTCGACGACGACCTGCCAACGCTGGAAGTAATGGAGCTTCTGCTCAAGAAGATCAACCGCGAACCGCTTCTGGTTCACAACGGTTGGGATGCCCTGCGGATGCTCAAGAAGGAGAAGCCTGCGCTCATCATCCTTGACGTGATGATGTCTCCTATCGACGGGTGGCAGTTCCTGGAAGAACTGAAGCGGAATGAAGAACTCAAGGATATCCCGGTCCTGCTCTTTACCGCGAAACATGTCTGGCCCGAGGAGTATTCACGGTACGCGGACGATATTGTCGGTGTCCTTGAGAAGCCCATCTCGCTTGCCGAGTTGAAGACGGCCCTGGAGAGAGCGCTTCCCCCGGATGCCTCTTCTCGCACGGACGACGACGCTCACTGCACACCGCAGATCCGGAGCGGCTAACCTCTTCTCGACTGTATCCCCGCCGGCATCCCGTCTCCGGGGCAGGTAACCCCGGGCAGGTGTGTGACGGGAGGGCACCGGCCGGTACGGTGACGAAGCCGCATCGGCTTCCTCCCCCTGCGGTCCGCCCGCCCCCACCGAAAGGCATTTTATCGGCCGGGGGTGTATTACCGGAGAGTGATTCTCCGATGATCGTCACGGATCTCCCCGGATGCCCGTCTCTCAAGGAGTACCGGCAGATCGTGGGGCAGGAGCAATTTTCGGCGATAGAGGAACTTGCCGATCGCCTCTCGGGCATCCGGCTGCAGGAGATCAACTCGACCCGTTACGGCGGCGGCGTCGCTGAGATCCTGATATCCTACGTCCCTTTCTTGAACGCTCTCGGCATTGAGACGGTATGGAGCATCATGGAGGCCGAACCGGCGTTCTTCGACGTCACGAAGACGCTCCATAACTTCCTCCAGGGACGGAACGGGTTCTCGCCGGCGATGGTCGAGACCTACTGGGAGGCCCAGCGGCAGAATGAAGGGCTGATCGAGGATGATGCCGATGTCGTGACCGTCCACGACCCCCAGCCGCTCGGCCTCGTCGAGTTCCTGACGGCCCGGGAACTCGAGCGAAAGAGGCTGCTCTGGCGATGCCATGTCCAGCTGGAGACGGTCCCCACCGGGACCGTGGGGAGCATCGGCAACATCTTACGGCGGCTGGTCGAGAAGTACCACGCAAGCATATTCTCCAGTTTCCTCTACCTCCCCCTCTGGAGCGTGCCGAGTTTCATCATCCCGCCGTTCATCGACCCTCTGTCCGAGAAGAACCGCGACCTCCCCGCTGCCGAGATCGACGCCACCCTTGCGAAGTACGGTATCGACCCGGCGAAACCCATCGTCACCCAGGTCTCCCGCTACGATGTCTTCAAGGACCCTGTCGGCGTCATCCAGGCGTTCAAGAAGGTCCGCCAGAAGACTCCCTGCCAGCTCGTCCTCGTCGGCGGCCGGGCGTGCGACGACCCGGAATGTTACATCGTCCTGCGCGAGGTCCGCGAGACGGCCGAGGACGACCCCGATATCCATATCCTTGACCTCCCGCCGGACAGCCATCGCGAGATCAACGCGCTCCAGCGGGCGTCGGACGTGATCGTCCAGAAGTCCATAAAAGAGGGGTTCGGGCTGACGGTGACCGAAGGGCTCTGGAAGGGAAAGCCCGTCGTCGCCGGGAACGTCGGCGGCATACCACTCCAGATCCGCGACGGCTGGAACGGTTACCTGGTATCGACGATCCAGGAGACCGCCGATCGGATCCTTCACCTCCTCCGGCACCCGGATAAGGCCGCGGAGATGGGAGCACGGGGGAAGGAGTTCGTGCGGGAGTATTACCTCCTTCCCCGGGGCGTACTGGACCATCTCACCGTCGTCGATCAGGTGAAGAACGGCAGGATCACCGCCCGGGACAGCGTCATCTGCTACCACCCGCAGGTGGTGACGACCCGGTTGGCCGGGTGTGCGGCCTGGTACTGATGCGTGCTCCTCCCTTGAATCCGGTCCGGGCCGTCAGGCCGGGGGTTACGCGGCCCGGATGTGGGATCGGGAGCTCGATTCAACTCCCGTCAATCTATGGGGATCTCTTTCCCCTCACGTCCGGGCGGCTTCCTCATCTTCTGTAAGCGCACCTCGAGGACGCCGTTCTTGAAACTGGTCCCCGCGGCTTCGTCGGTTACGCTCGCGGGAAGGCGTATCAGCCGGCTCATGATGCCGTTCCCGCGCTCGCGGATGTAGTAGCCGGTGGGTCCTTCCTCGGCCGGCCCGGCCCGCCTTGCCGTTATCCGCAGGGTCTGCGGGTTGAGCAGGTTGATCCTGATTGCGTCCTCCTCGGCGCCGGGCAGTTCTGCAACAACGATCACCTCGGTCTTGTGGTCGAGGATATCGACCCGGAAGTCTGTAGTGAGGCCACGGAAGTCACGGCTGCCTTCCCGGGAGAGAGCCGGCAGCCTGCCGCCCGGTGCATCCCTGGTTTCCCGGTCGTTCATTCTCTCGTTCGTGCTCCTCCTTGCGGAGCCGGGAGAGTCGTCTGGTTTCTCTGTCACGGTCCTCGCCTCCTGCAGTCTGGTAGCCATCGGATGGCCGGTCACCATCCGGGCCCCTCTCTTGAGCAGGCACACTTAACCTTTCGTACCGGGGAGGTACCCCCCCGGGGAGCCGGCCAGTCCGCCTCTCCCCCGGTCTGGTTGCTGCGAGGGAGGAGGGGGCGTCTGCTCTCGGCCCAAACCCGGTATGCCCGGGCGATTGCCCGGCTGACGGCAATCCTCCGTGCAACCCTGAGAACCCCTGGATAATCGAATTTATTGCGAGAACTGGGTATTCTGGGAAGGAATATTTATAAATATAATTGGGAGAATATACTTCTGACGAGGCACACAATCCTGGATCCCGTTATCAGAGACCACACCCGTCGCCATGCAGTTCTCTGTGGTGTTACCGTCATCGGGATAGGATATCCTATCATCCCGGGCGCGAGTTCTCTCTTCTTGTCTCTCCCCGCCATCCCGCCGCGCTCTCCGCGGGGGTGTCCCGGCCCTCTCTCCTGTCTGGCAACCGTAACCACGGCAGCAGGGCGGTCTTGATGGAGGACGAGCAGCGGTTCCGCGAACTCGTGGACCTGCTCCCGCAGCCGGTCTTCGAGTTCGATCTCTTCGGAAGGTTTACGTTTGCCAACCAGAGCGCTTTTGAGACGTTTGGGTATACGCCGGAGGAGATGGAGGCCGGAGTGAACGTCCTTGCGACGGTCGCGCCCGACGAGCGGGACCGTGCATGGAACGGGATCCAGGCCATCCTGCATACCGGGCCCCGGCCGCGAGGTTATGCGGCCGAGTATACAGCGCTCCGCAAAGACGGCAGCACGTTCCCGGCGATGATCTATTCGAGCCTTATCTCCCGCGGGGGGGAGACCGTGGGTGTCCGGGGCGTTATCATCGACATCACCGGGCAGAAGCAGGCAGAAGAGCACGACCGGCAGTACGTGAAGACGCTTGAGTTCCTCTCCAATACAGCGACCGATTATGTCAGGATGTCGGCAAAGACCGATATCTACCGCTACATCAGCGACCGTCTCGTCGAACTCTTCCCGGGCTCGGGAAACACCGTCAGTTCGATCGATGCGGATGCCGGGACCCTGACCATCCGTGCTGCCGGGGGACCGGAATCGTTCCTGGCGGTGGTTGACGATATCCGGGCCCGGCGACCCGAGGCTCTTACCTTCCGGGCGCCCTCGAAGATCTCCGGCAGCCTTGCCGAGATCCCGCGCGGCACGACGGAGGCGTCGCACAGGGAGTTGCCGCCCGACCTTATTTTGAGGATTGAGGCGCTGTATTCTGGCGGAAAGATCTACGGCATCGGGTTCTGGTGGGAGGGAGAACTCTTTGGGTCGGCGCACATCCTCCTTCCCCCGGGGATGACGCTCAGACGGTCGAAACGGGTCTCCACGTTCATCCACCAGACATCCATCGCCCTGCAGCGGCAGAGGGTGGAGACGGAGCTCCGCGAGAGCGAGGAGAAGTACCGGATGCTCTTTGAAGGGTCTTCGGACGGGATTCTCCTCGCGGTGGCCGGGAGGGTCATGGACTGCAATGAACGGGCGTCCATGATGCTGGGCCGCCCCCGGGAGGGGATCGTCGGGCAGGCGCTGGCGGATCTCTCCTCCGTGCACCAGCCCGATGGCCGGTCCTTTGCCGATGCGGTGCAGGAGACTCTCGAGGCAGCATTCGGGACGCCGCAGTCGTGTTCCTGGCGGTTCCGAAGAGGGGATGGAGACCTGATCGACGCCGACGTCTTCGTAACGGCACTGAACGTGCGCGGACACGCGGTCCTCTTCGTCACCCTGCGGGATGTCACCGAACGGAAACGTGCTGAGGCCGCCCTGCAGCAGGCGAACCGAAAACTCCGCCTCCTCTCCGGCCTCACCCATCATGACATCCTCAACCAGGTCACCGGGGCTGCGGGCTACCTGGAGTTCCTGAAGGACTTTATACCGCCCGACCCGAAGGCGCAGGAGTATCTGCGCCGGATTGCGATGACGATGGAGATGATCCAGCGTCAGATTGCGTTCGCCCGGGACTACGAGGATATGGGGACGAAGGCTCCACGATGGTGGCGGATCGATACCGTGGTGCGGGCGGCGGCGGACCTCCCCGGCCTGAACGCCCTCGACCTCCGGGTCGAGACGGGGAGGCTCGAGATCTATGCCGATCCGATGGTCGAGATGGCCTTTGCCAACCTCTTCGAGAACGCGGTCCGGCATGGCGGGCGGGTGAACGAGATCCAGGTCTCGTTCCGGGTCGAGGGCACGACCGGGATCATCACCGTCCAGGACGACGGCATCGGGATCCCCGGCGGCGAGAAGGAGTTGATATTCCGGAGAGGATTCGGGAAGAACACGGGGTTCGGGCTCTTCCTGATACGGGAGATCCTCTCGATAACCGGGATAACCGTCACCGAGACGGGCGAAGAGGGCCGGGGTGCACGGTTTGAGATCGCGGTGCCCGAGGGGGCCTACCGGTTCGGCGCCCCCGTCGGCGACGACCGCCCTGCATAATCCTTCAGCTGCACTCTGGTAGCATACACTTTGTGGTCTCCCGGCGCTTCGGGACAGTCCTGTGCTGGATAATCCATTGGGATCGTGGGCACTATTGCCGAAGCAGACACGGAAACCCGGTTTTCCTGTCTTATCCTTCCGGCCGTTAGGTTTTTGTGGTGCGGCCGGTATGGTGGGGAACCCCTGGATCTCCGGGGTGCGGGGTGAGCCCGGGAGGTTCACCGCCTGTGCCGCCATACTGCCGGAGATACCCGTACCGACGAGTTAGCGGGGGATATGGAGGAAGATGAAATGGCCCAGTTTAAACCGTTTGATATGGAGGGCATGCCGCTCGAGGAGCAGCCCCTGAACTGGAAGGATATGACCCCGGCCCCGTACGATAAGAAGACGGTCGACGCCTACACGCGGACCCGGATCATCCTCATGAACGGGATCGAGAACAACGCCGTCCTGATGTCGCACGCGATCGAGCGGATGCACCCGGACCCCGGGGTGAAGAAGTCGATGGCCCTGATGCGGCGGATCGACTCCCAGCAGCAGGTGGCGGTCAACTGGCTCAACCCGGCGGACCAGTCGGTCATCGAGACCACCCTCGGCTACGAGCAGGTAGCGGTCGACCTCACCGCGAACCTGGCGCAGAACGAGCCGGACCCCTACGTGAAGCAGACGCTGGACTTTGCGCTGCTTGAAGACTTCGACCACCTCTACCGCTACAGCTGCCTCTACGACTACATCGAGGGCGGCGACTCCGAGATGATCGTCCAGGGCAGGACCGAGGTGAAACCCGGCCGGCCGACGAGCATCGAGCATCGCCACCCCTTCGACTCGATGCGCAAGCACTACGACAAGGAGACGGCCGACATCAAGACGAAGATGAACTACATCACGATCACCGCAGGCGAGCAGCAGACGATGCTCTACTACCGGGCACACGGGTTCATGTACCCCGACGAGATCGCACGGCAACTGTATGCCGAGATCGCGGAGATCGAGGAGCAGCACGTCACGCAGTACGGGCTTCTCGGCGACCCGAACGAGACGATGCTTGAGAAGATGGCGATGACGGAACTCAACGAGGCTTACCTCTACTATTCCTTTGCACAGCAGGAGAACGATCCGAGGATCAGGGGCATCTGGGAGAGTTTCATGAAGATGGAGATCGCGCACTTCAACGAGTGCGCCCGGCTCATGAAGCAGGTCGAGGGCCGCGAGATCCGGGACGTCATGAAGGCCGACGCCATCGGGCCCCTGGTCGTCTTTGAAGAGAACAAGGACTACGTCAACAGCGTCCTCGACAACCAGCTCGACCTTGCGCCGAACAATATGGAGTACATGCGGATGCGCGATCTCCCCGACGACTGGGCGAGTTTCGGCTACCAGCGCGTCATGAACGCAAAGGGTGTCCCGAGCGAGGAGATCGTCTCCAAAGCGGGCCCGAACCTTACAGAGCGCGACCAGGCGGAGAACATCCGGAGGGTCAAGCAGGAGATGGCCCGGCGGGTGGAGAAGGGCATGGCAGCGGTGCCGGCCCGGTGAATACTTTTTTTAACGACCGCAGGGTGCGAGGACCGGCGGCGCCCTACACCATCTCTTCACCCGGCTCGCCGCCGGCCCTCCGGAGGGTGAACCGGAACGCCGCCCCCGCATCCGTGGCGCCCGCCACCCGGTCATCGACTCAGATCTTCCCGCCGTAGCGGGCAAGCAGCATCCGGCAGATCGAGAGCCCGAGGCCGCGGGCGCCTCCCCGCCCTTCTTGCCCGAACCGGGAGAATATCGCCTCCTTCGCGAAATCGGGGATCCCTGGGCCGGTATCGGCGACGGTAACCAGGATCATTCCCTCTTCTCCGGCGTCCTCGACGGTTATGGTGATCTCGACATCCGGCCCGCCGTACCTGACGCTGTTGCCGATGAGGTTCGTGAAGACCTCGGGCAGGAGGCCGTCGGCGCAGACCTCCACCGGCAGCCCCTCGTAGGTGATGCGGGCGTCAGGGAAGTGGGCGATCTCTCTTCGGATCACATTGTCGAGATCGACCGGGACAAGCTCCGTCCTGCTCTCGCGAATCTTTCGGATCATCGCGACGTTCGTCGTGATCTCGATACTCTTTCTGATGCTCGCCCGGAGTTTCTGCAGGTGCTCGCGCTCCTGCCCGGTAAGCATCTCGTTGAGGAGGTCGGCGTAGATGTTCGCGACATTATCGGCGTTCCGGATGTCGTGGGTGAGTATATCGAGGTAGAGGTTCGCCTCCCGGTTCGCTGCATCGAGCCGGGAGTACAGCATCCCCCGGAGAACCCCGACCCCGATCCCCCGGCCGACCGCCTCAAGGCTCCGCCGGATCTCCTTCGGGATATCCTGTCTTCCGGTGCTCCCGAGCACGAGCGCCCCGACGACGGAGGACTCGGCGACGAGCGGGATGAAGGCGAGGGAGGCGACGCCGAAGTCCGCGAGTATGTCCAGGTCCCGGCTCTCGGCATCCTCCGCCCCCTCGACGAACCAGGGCCGGCCGGCGATGAAGACCCGGTTGTAAGGCCGGTTGCGGGCGTCGAGGGTCTGGTTATGCATCAGGGTGAACCCGGAGACCTTCCGGTGGCACCGGGCGACGGCCTGCCCATGCTCTTCCCCCTCCAGCATGTAGACCAGCCCGACGTCGAACCAGAGGTTATCGAGGACCGCATCGAGTGCGTTATTCAGCAGTTCGTCCAGGGTGAACGCGGATGCCGACGCCGTGATGACCGCGTTCAGGACGGCAAGCCTCTTGTTCCGGGTGCGGACTGCCTCCTCTGCGCGTATCCGCTCCGTAACGTCGGCAAGCGAGAGGATCATCCCCTGAACGTCTCCGGTTGCACCCTTCACCGGGACGAGGCTCCAGTCCCAGTAGGTCATCCCGCGTTCAGGCTGCTTCTCGTATACAAACGGCTTTGCGTAAATTCTGAACGCTTCTCCGGTATCCCGCACCCGCTCAAAGATCGCCTGGTTCTCCGGGTTCGGGAAGAGATCGAAGTGTCTTCGCCCCGTAAGTTCCTCCTTCGCGTGCCCCGACCCCTTCGCGTAGGCCGTGTTCACGCGAACGAACCGAAACTCCGTGTCAAGATAGGCGAGGTGGACGTCGGTGTGCTCCATGACCGTCCGGAGGATGTCGCGCTCTTTTGCAAGGTCGGCGGCGAGCGACTGGTTCTCGGCGAGCAGCCGCTCCCGCTCCGCGTCCACCTGAATTCTCCGGGTGATGTCCCGGGCGAGCCACCGGACCCCGGTAAGACTTCCTGATTCGTCCCGGACGGCCGTGGCCGAGAGGGAGACGGGGATGGGCTCCCCGGCCGCCGGCTGCACCCATACCTCGATCCCCTGCAGGGAACCGGAGGCACCGCGATCGAGGCGTGCGATGAGGTCCCGGCAGACCTCCCTGTAGCCCGGGACGATGTAAGACTGGCCGGGTGTCCCGATCAGGCTCTCCCTCTCCCTGCCGAGAAGGCGTGCTCCCGCCCTGTTTACGTCGAGGATCACCCCTCCGGTGTCGCAGACGAAGTAACCGTCGGGGGCGAGGTCGAAGAGTTCCCGGTAGTGAGCAAGTTCCTGCTCAAGGCGACGGTGCTTCTCCTCGCTCTCCTCCCTCGCCGTGATGTCGCTGATCAGAAGTGCCACCATCCCACCATCCGGGACCCTGATCGAGCACGCCATCCGCCGGCCGGGGGCGATCGGGCATTCAAGATTCGAGAGCGCCGTTCCTGCCCGGAGCGCCGCAAGCAACGTCCCGGCTGCTTCCTGATCGGCGATATGCTGTGTGATATGGGTGCGGACGAGCGCCATCCCGTCCGCCCCTGAGAGGTCCCGGTCGTCAGGCAGCGAGAGGAGACGGCGAAATGCCCGGTTGACCAGCACGACCCTTCTGTCGGCATCGAGCAGGAGCAGGGCTTCGTCGGAGCCGTCATGGGCGGCCTCCGGGACGGTCAGCATCGAAGGTGTCGTTGCGTGCATGGTGCGATCGGTCTCCCGCGTCTCTCCGGTATCAAGGGGTAGGTCTGATGCATGCGCAGATAAAGGTAGGCAGGATGGGTTCCGGCACAACCGGCCGCCCGACCCGGCGCGGTCAGATTACTCCGGTCCCGGCAGAGCACCTCTTGCCTCGCGGGCAAACGCCAGGGTCATCCCGCGATCGCGAACACCGTCTTTCTTGACGCCGGTATGCACATCGACGCCGTATGGGCGGACCTTCCGTATGGCCTCCGCGACGTTCTCCGGCCTGAGTCCCCCTGCGAGTATCACGGGAATTGCCGTGTTCGCCACAATCTTTGCGCTGATGTTCCAGTCGTGCGGGATCCCGGTTCCCCCGATCTTCTCCTTCGTCCTGGTATCGAGGATGAGCGCGTCGGCATAGGGTTCGTAGCGCTTTGCCGTCTCGATGGCCGACTCATCCATCACGTGAACGGCTTTCACGATCCTGATATATGAAAGAGCGTCGCGGATGACGTCTATCGCGGATGGCTCGACGGTGTTCTGGATCTGCAACGTCGTGCAGTGCGAGTCCCTCACCAGCCTGATGAGGTCTTCTGTCTCCTGCAGGTGGGTGACGGCGACCGGTTCGATGAACGGCGGGAGTTCGCGTATCATCCTTGCGGCTTTCGGCGGCGTTACGACATCGCTGCTCTTGTGGGTCACGCCCATGATGAACCCGACCGCGTCGCAACCTGCATCGATTGCAGCCTGCATATCGGCAGGACTGGCGGTTCCACAGAACTTTATACGCATCAGATGTTCTCTGTTGTTATGGCAGATAGGGTCTTTTCAGGGGCTCAAAGGCCGCGACGGCAGATTGTGAGAACGATCGGCCGTATGCGCAGGTGCTCGTGCCGCATGCTGCAAAGGAATTCATCAGGAAAGTTGCTTGAAGTGCCCCCGCCCGGATTTGAACCGGGGACAACCAGATCTTCAGTCTGGCGCTCTCCCAGTCTGAGCTACAGGGGCTTCTGCCTTACAATGTTGTCTGTCGTCCCTAATAAATCCTATGTTCGCCTGGCGGCAGGACGGCAGGGGCCCTGAACCGCCTTTTTATCTCGTCCTGTGCAGATACTATTGGACAATGGACCGGAGCGATAAGAAACCGGATACCCGGGGCGCGAACCTTATGCAGGCACTCTCCGGGCGGACGGAGACCGTCGTACACCTCACCCACAACGACCTCGACGCCGTCGGGAGCGACGCCATCCACCGGAGGAAGTATGGGGACGTCTTCACCGTCTGGTCTCCGGTCGGCAAGTTCCTCTCCCTTCTTGACGCCGTTGCCGGCTCTCCGGGGCGGGGCGACCTTCTCAGCATATCGGATATCGGCTACCAACAGGGCGTCGAGCAGCGGCTCGCGAAGGCGCGGTCGAACGGGTGGCGGATCGAGTGGCGCGACCACCATCGCTGGAAGGACGAGGAGATCCGGGCCGTTGATGCGAAGACAAGCCTCCTCCACATCGACGTCGCCACCTGTGCGACCGGGATCGTCGCCCGCGACCTTGCCGACGGTGATCCGGTGGCCGCGGAGATCGCACGGGTCGTCTGCGACTACGACCTCTGGAAGCACCAGGACCCCCGGTCGAAGATGCTCGGCCAGGTGGTGATGCAGAAGGGCTTTCGGGAGTACGTCCGCGACAACCTCGTCCAGGGGACGATCGTCGATGCGAAGGTGGAGGGCGAGTATGAGCGGATCATCCGGGAGATGGAGCGGGATATCAAAAAGAGCCTCCGGCGGACCACCATCATAGCCGATGGCCGATACCGGATAGCATTCGCCCCCCTCTACGGCTACCCGAGCGAGACCGCTCACGCCATCCGCGAAGAACTCGGCACCGATATCGAGGTGATCGTCTCCGAAAACGGCCGCATCTCCATCCGGTCCGTCCCCCCGATCAGCCACCTCATCGCCCGGGAGTTCTCTGGCGGCGGCCATCCCCACGCGGCCGGGGGGACGTTTCCGTTCAGCCTCCTCGACCGCTTTCTCTTCTGGCTCTTCAAGCGGAACCGCCATTACCGCCGTCTGGCGGAGACCGCGGAGTCTATCGCGGAACAGAAGCCCGGTCGATGAGACGTTTCCAGTAGTCCGGGCAACCGTCCTCGCAGTAGCCGCCGACCTCGAGCATATCCGGGTCGGCGAACGTAGCGGTGGCCGCAAGGTCCCCGGCGTCCGGGTCGAGGAGGGTGATCCTCTTAACACGGAACCGCTCCATCAGGTCCCCTGCCCGGTTGAGGTCTTTTGCCGGGATGATGAGGTCGCCCTGGTACTCGAGCAGGAGATCGAGGTCGAACCTCTCCGGACGCCGGGGGAAGAAGAGGATCTTCCTCCCCGCGAGCATCTCGAGTTCGATCGGGTCCGCCTCGTCCGCAACCAGGACATGCCCCCGCACACCCTGATCGCGCATCTCCCGCATAAGCCGGGCATACCCGTCCGCAATCGCCTCGGAGAACTCCTCAGCGTCTCCCATGTAGCCGTCCCGGAACCGGAGCATGTGGGGGGCCGGAAGAGAGAACCAGGCGTCTTTCTGCCTCGTCCTGACGAAGCGCGCGTCTCCGGCGACCACTGCCGGGTCGACGCCCGGCTCACCGACGAGCACCCCGTCCTTCATCCCGAGGAAGGCTTCCCGCCACCGCTCGCCGTAGAAGACGCCCCCGGCTGCGGGCACCGCGACACCCTCCTGGGCGTCGAGCGAGCGGCTGAGCCGGTAGGTCGTGAGGTCCGCCTCCGCTCCTCTCATGCCTTTCAGCCATTCTGCAACCTCCGGGACCGTGGGCGTCCCGACCTCGGAGCCGAAGGACCGGACCGGTAGTGTAATCCGTCGTGCCATGCGCTGGTATCTTTATTAGCATCGCAACCAGAGTAGATAAGGATGAGTGGTAAGCCGTTGCTGGTAACGTGCGGGCTCCCGTACACGAACGGTCCCTGCCATATCGGGCACCTGCGGACCTACGTGCCGGCGGACTTTTACGTGCGGTATATGCGCCGGTCCGGGGAGGAGGTCGTCTTTGTTTGTGGTTCCGACAATCACGGGACGCCGATCGTGATCAGCGCCGAACAGGAGGGCTCAACCCCCCGCGCCCTCTCGGAGCGGTATCACGAGCACTTCTACAAGACGTTCCGGCGGATGGATGTCGTCTTCGACCGGTTCGGTATGACCGACGACGCCATGAACCACGAGACCACCCGCTCGATTGTGCAGCGGCTCATCGAGAACGGCTACGTCTACGCTGAGACCGTCAGCCAGAGTTACTGCCCGGAATGCGAACGGTTCCTACCGGACCGCTACGTGGAGGGGATCTGCCCCCACTGCGGGGCGATTGCCCGGGGCGACGAGTGCGACCAGGGGTGCGGACAGCACCTTGAGCCCGGCGAGATCAGGGACGCGGTCTGCAAGGTCTGCGGCGGGAAGGCGGAGTACCGGGAGCAGGAGCACTACTTCTTCAGGCTCTCGGCGTTCCGCGACTTCCTCCTCGAGTACCTCCCGAACCTCCGGGGCACGTCCACCGCCCGGAACTACGCCATCGGGTGGGTGAAAGAACTCCTGCACGACTGGTGCATCACCCGGACGCTCGACTGGGGGGTTAAATTCCCGGGGAACGACGACCTCGTCGTCTACGTCTGGGTCGACGCGCCCATCGGCTACATATCCTTCACGAAGGAGTGGGCCGAGGCTGCAGGAGCCGACTGGAAGGACTACTGGTGCGGCGACGAGACGGGGGTTACCCATTTCATCGGCGGGGACATCATCTACCACCACTGCATCTTCTGGCCGGCCCTCCTCAAAGGAGCGGGGTACGGCCTCCCGAACGCGGTGGTCGCAAGCGGGATGGTCACGATCGAGGGGAAGAAGTTCTCAAAGTCCCGCGGCTACGTCGTCTGGACGAACGACGACTACCTGGACCAGGGTCTCCCGGCGGACTACCTCCGCTACTACCTCCTCTCCTACACCAACCACACGAAGGAACTCGACTTCTCCTGGAAGGTCTACGCCGAGCGGGTGAACAACGAGATCGTGGGCACACTCGGGAACTTCGTCTATCGGACGATGTACTTCGCCGAGAAGGAGTTCTCCGGCGTGCCCGACCTTGCCCCGCGCCCGGAGATCATTGAGGAGATCGAGCGGTCGCTCTCCGTGGTCGATGCCCGGATGCGGGACTACGACTTCAAGAACGCCGTCGACGCGATGATGGCTTTAGCGTCGTTTGGGAACGCCTACATCCAGAACAACGCCCCCTGGAAACTGATCAAGGAGGACCGGGCGGCGGCAGAGCAGGTGATCGCCGACTGCCTCCAGATCGTGAAAGCCCTCACCCTCGTCTTCCAGCCCCTGATGCCTGACGCGATGCAGCGGGCCTGGACGATGCTCGGCTACGAGGACGAGATTGCGGATCATCCCGTAGCTGAGGCCACGGCGCCGGTGGTGGCGCGCGCGCTCAAAAAGCCCTCCCCCCTCTTTACGAAGATCGAGAAGGACCAGATTGCCGCCCTTGAAGCGACCCTCAACGCCCGGGTTCAGAAAGCAAAGGAGGCCGCGGAGCCCAAGATGCCCACCGTCTCAATCGAGGAGTTCGGAAATCTCGACATCCGGATCGCAAAGGTCGTCTCGGCCGAGCCGATCAAGGGTTCAAAGAAACTCTACAGGCTCGTCGTCGACCTCGGCGGCGAGAAGCGCCAGGTGGTCAGCGGGATCGCCCAGTTCTACAAGCCCGACGAACTGGTGGGCAAAGATGTGGCGATGATCGTAAATCTCGCCCCCGCAAAGATCTTCGGTGTCGAGAGCAGGGGGATGATCCTCGCCGCCGGCGACGAGGCCTCCCTCCTGGTTCCTCTCCGGCCGGTCAGCCCCGGGACGCGGGTCCGTTGATCCGGACGGCCCGGTCAATCCTGTTTTTCATCGAGTCCGGATCGTAGACGACGACCCGCCACTGCCCGCCGGGCGAGAACGGGTGGATTTCGTGGTGGTAGGTGTCTGTGAAGACGAGATCGGGCTCGTCGGTGATCCAGTAGCCGGACGCGGCCCTGCTCTCTCGGTTGAGGTGGAAGATGTAAGCGCTCTGCCCCTGGCTGAGCGTTGTGTTCTCAAGAACTGCGGTATCCACGCCATGGAGGGTTCCTCTGGGGTCGATGAGGTAGATCCGGCACTCTGTGAGGTTGATCGTCTCGTCGGCGCCGCTCAGTATTCGTATCACCGGCGCCCCGCTGTGCCCGGCAACAACCTCCACCAGAGTGTCGGGGGAGAGTGTCGCGCCCGCAATCTCCATCTGCCCTCCCGGGACCAGGAGGGCTGCGGCTACAACGGTCATCAGCACCGTGGCCAGAACAATGGCACCGGCCGTCGCTGTTCCGGTGGAGATGGGGCCCGATTTCACGAGCAGCCTTTGGGTGTCACCCTGTATTTGAAACTATGGGTGATGCGGTGCGAGAAGAGAAGAAGCGGGCCTGGAGGGATTCGAACCCCCGGCATCCGGGTTAGAAGCCCGGCGCTATGTCCTGGCTAAGCCACAGACCCCTGTGGTATTCCCATACATTTTGGTCGTCCGGACTTATTAACTCTTTGAGACTCCGGCCTTTGAGTACTCGTTGAAAAAAGAGATCGTATCAGCCGGCCCGGTAACACGCCGACCTGATGATCTCGACCTTGGTCGGGTCCCCCCACTTCCGCCCTTCTACATCGCGGGCTATGGTCGTTCCGCGGAACTGGACCTTGATCCGGGCCGACATCCGTTCCCGCTCCTCGACGAGGGACGCGTTGGCAAACTCGAGCCGTTTCATACTGATGTTGAGGACAAGAAGGTCGACCATGATCCCCGGGTCGCCGGGTGAGAGGTCTTCCTCGTTGACCGATGTTAAAAAGACGCACTCGCCGGGGGCGGTCTCGGTCAGGGTGATGATATTGTGGGCGCTGTTCAACTCGAGGGTGCGTGCCTTACCGCTCTTGAGTTCGGCAATCACCGACGGCGATATTCCGGTTAACGCTGCATACTTCATGGTTATCACCCGTACATCGGCAGCTGCTCTCTTCGGGGCGCAGTCTCGGTCTTCTGCACCTGCTCGGCGATCTGGGACATCGCCGCCTCGATCTCCACCGCCTGTTCGAGCAGGGGTTTGATGTCCAGGTTGAGGCCGTAGATCCTGTTCAAGACATCGATCGTGGCTGCGGAGGATCGCGGATCGGGGGTGTTCACCGTCTCCCCGAGGAGTCCGAGCCCGGGGATGCCCCGCGTCTTGCACTCCGTGAGGATGCTTGCCGCGATACCGGATATGCTCCCCATGGGAAGGATGATCGTCTGATCCTCAATGCGCTGCAGCGTCTGGCTGCTGGTTGCGACCCCGAAGACTCTCTTCTCCGACTCGTTCGTGATGATCCCTGCAATGGTGACGATCTCCCGAACGTCGAACTGGGTGAGCCAGTTGATGATGCCGTTTGCCACCTCGTAGCAGATCATCGGGTGGATGGGGACGTCGGAGACGATTGCCGTGAGGTGGTCCTTCTCGTAGAGGCGCACGGGCGCGTTGATCACGCCTTTTGTCATGAGAGCGACCGGGGGGAAGTACTTGCTCGTGATCGACCCGATCTGTTCGAACTCCATCTGCTCGACAAGGTACTGCAGAGCAATACTCCCGACGAGTCCGCTGCCGGGGAACCCGATCAGCACTGTCTTTTCGGCGCCGACAAGCGCTCTGGATATCACCTTTATATCGTCCATGGGATCAATCACTCACTCTCGGATTAGTTTAACATAGCTGGGTGTCCCTTAAAAATATTATGCAGGAATACCAGATCAAGCGCGGATACACGAAACAACTTGCAGAATCCATGGTTCAGGGTCTTCGTGACCAGTTCGGGGCCGAACCCGAAGCGTCGGAGGACGGCCATTATGCCGTCACCTACGGAGCACTCCGGCGCCTTGAGGTCTGGTGCGGTGCAGGAGGCAAGACACTGATCGTCGATACCGAGGCGAATAAGGATGCCGACGACGAGACGATCATCGACACCAACCGCCGGTTCAGGAACTACCTCCAGCAGGTGACCGGGTATACGGCGAAAGAGCGGGCGAAGAAGGCCCAGCAGGCAGTGAAGGGAAGCGAATAACCGAATCTTTCTCCTCGGTCCGGCACCGCCCGTTTTTGCGGGCGGCAGAACCGCACTCTTCATTCCGGTTTTTGGTGCAACGGGAGTAGGTGTGAGGGGATGTATCCGGCGTTCTAACGTGGTTGTTCATCACTTTGCGTCTGCCTTTCTTCTGTTCTCCCGTCAATTACACGAACCAGTGCACGGCTTTCTACCGGGCTGCGCACCTGACGGTGCTCGAGCTCCGTTCCTCGAAGCCTGATGGCTTCTCAAACTCCTGTCCTGTGGACAGTCGTTCCTACCGGAACGCCGCTTATCGCCCCGCACTGCCCCCGCCCCCTAGGGGGCGGGGGAGGAGGCCGGAGGCCGGGTGGGGTGGGGGTTACAGGCGTATTTGGTTGTCTCAGTTGCACACGAGGTCTTCATCCCTATCGAAGATTCCTGCCCCAGTTCGACTCGCGAATGGGCCAGAGTCCTGTAAAAAACGTGCAAAAATGGGCTAAAAAGAAGGATATCTACTCAATCACAATCGCCGGCTTGAAGGGCAGGGCTCCCGACGCCTTCGGGTGCGTGCTCTCTTCAGCATTCTGGACCGTCACCGGGACGCCGAACTCACGCTCCAGGAACGCCCGTGCGCCCTCGAGAACCGCCTGCTCGTCAAGCGTCGACCCTGCGAGCTGCTTCACGAGGTCGGGCGGGAGTTTCAGGACGAGTTTCGTGATCTGCTTTGCGGCGTCCGTCGCCTCGCGGCCGCGCTTGCGCATATCCTGGTCCTGCATGATCTCGCGCATCACCCTCGTCTTGTCGGTCGAGGCCGCTATGATCCGGAAAGCCTCGTGCTTCCAGGCCGGAGCGACGAAGAGGCTGATGGACGCGGGCTCCATCGGGATGAGTTTCCTGATCGACTCGATGTCCTCGGCCGTTCTCGCCAGGAGTTCCTCGGCGAGCTCGATCTCGGGGTTGATCCGGGCCTCGTCCACCTCCGGCCAGGGGGCGAACGAGACCATGCCCTCCCCGCCGATATCGCTCCAGAGCGATTCACAGGTGAAGGGGACGATCGGGGCGAGCAGCCGGACCCAGGTGCGGCAGAGGTCCTGCATCACGGCCCCGCCGGTTGCGCCCTCCGGCAGGCGGCGGCGGTACCACTTCAGGTCGGCCTCCACACCGAAGAACGCCTCCTGCAGCGCCTGCCGGGTCTGGAACCCGTCAAGCGCTCTCGTGGCGCTCTCGACGCGGCGCTGGAGCCTGCTCGCGAGCCAGGCGTCGATGTCATAGGCGCCCTCGGCATCCTTCGTCTCCGTAACCGTGTTCCAGAACCGCTCGATCTGCTTTCTCGTCGACGAGACTAACTCATTCCTCCAGTCGAAGTCCTGCCAGGGCTCGGCGCTCCCGACAAGGAACATCCTGACGGTATCGGCACCGAACTCCTCGATGGCATCCTCGAGCAGGAAGACGTTGCCCTTGCTTGAGGACATCTTCGCCCCGTTCAGGAGCCCCATCCCGAAGACCACCATGCCCTTCGGCTGCAGGTCCTGCGGGAAGATCGCCCGGTGGTGGAAGAGCTGGAACGTGAGGTGGTTTGATATGAGGTCTTTTGCCGAGAACCGGTAGTCGTAGGGGTACCAGTAGAGGAACTCGCTCCTGATCCTGTCGAGGGTCTCGCGGTCGACCGTGGTCGGGTTCCCCTCGCCCTTGAAGATGTACTCGAAGACATCCGGCGTCAGGCTCTCCGGCGGGATGGCTTTCAGGTGATGGGCGATCGTGTAGTAGGCCATGTAGATCGTCGAGTCGGAGAGCGGCTCGATGATCCAGGTCGGGTCCCAGGGCAGTTTCGTCCCGAGCCCCACCCGCCGGGTGCAGGCCCAGTCCTTCAGCCAGTCGACCGTCCGGTCGAACTCGGTCCTGACCTCGGGCGGGACGAGCGCCATCCGCTCGAGCTGGGTCTTCACCTGCTCCTTCCAGCACGGGTCGCTGTACTCCAGGAACCACTGGTCGTGGAGGATCTTCACAAAGACCCGCCCACCGCACCGGCAGATCACCTGGCGGTTGTCGAACTCGTACATCGGGATCGAGCCGTAACGTTCCAGCATCAGCGCCGCGACGTCGTCCCGGGCCTCCCTGACCGGCTTTCCGCCGTACTTCTCAAAGACCTTTCCGCGGGAGAACTCCGCGCTGTAGATCTCCTGGGTGAGCGCCTCCATCCCCGGGTCGTTCTGGTCGCGGATGCCCGCCCGCTCGACCGCGTCCTTTGCCGGGATCTCGCCGTAGCCCTCGACGGATATGAGCGGGACCGGCTGGATGGACGTGTACTTCCCCTGCTGCTGCAGGTCGCGGAGTGCGATGTAATCGAAGGGCGCGTGAGCCGGAACGCTCATGACGATCCCGGTCCCCATGTCCGGGTCGACGAACGTCGCCGGAAGGACGGGGACCTCGCCGGAGAAGGGGTGGGAGACCGTCTGGTCGATGAGTGCCGTTCCGGGGATGTTCTCCTTCACCCATACCTCGTGGTCCTGCAGACTGAGCTTCGCCGCCGCCTCCGCACTCAGGATCCACTCGTCGCCGTCGATCGTCGCCCGCACGTAGGTGACGGCCGGGTTCACCCAGAGGTTCGTCACCCCGTAGACCGTCTCGGGCCGGAGGGTTGCGCACGCTATCTTCGCATCGCCCCAGGAGAAGACCACCAGGGTGAACTTGATGATCTCGGCCTTGTCGCCCTCGAGCAGATCGTGGTCGCCGACAGGGTTCTCGCACTGGGGACAGTACTTGACCGGGTGGGCCCCCTTGACGACATGCTCCTCCTCGTGCAGGTGAGCGTACTGCCACTCGATGAACTTGCTGTACTGGGGGTCGACGGTGATGAACCGGCGCCGCCAGTCGATCGAGAGCCCGCACTTCTGCATCACCCGCCGGTACTCCTCCGAGAAGTGCCGGACGATCTCCATCGGGTTGACGAACCGGTCCAGGGTGTCCTGCGGCACCCGGTAGAGGTCGCGGTAGAGCCCGATCGTCTTTGCGTCGCCGTTCGCGATCCTCTTTGATATCCCGATGACCGGGGTTCCGGTGACGTGGAACGCCATCGGGAAGAGGACCTGTTTTCCCCTCATCCGCTGGTACCGGGCGAGAACATCTGGAACGATGTAGGTCCGCCCGTGCCCGACGTGCATCGCCCCGCTCGGATACGGGTATGCCACGGTCAGGTAATACTTCTCCTTCTCTGCTGGATCAGCCTCGAACGCGTGCTCCCACCGGGCGACGCACTCCCGTTCGTTGCTTTGCATATCTAATCCACTCACGCTATGCCTCCAATACTGATTCTCTCTCCTTACCCTGCCTCATACCGGCCGCAGCCGGATCGTCTCGCCCTCGTTGTAGCGCTTGATCATCTCCTGGGCGATCGTGCTGTTCTTGGCGAGGAGGATATCGCCCTCATCGTTCACCGTGGCCGTGAAGAGATACTCCTTCCCGGCGAAGACGTCGACGATCTTGCCCTTGTTCTCCGGGGAGATGATCGTCAGCTGCTTCTTGTCGATGCGGATCTTGATGCCGCCGGCAAGGTGCATCTCCTCCTCGACGGGCCGTTTTGCCTCGAGTTCGCTCCTTGGCCGGATATCGATCCCGATACCGAGTTTGTTCACGATCGCCGAGACGTTCTTGCCGCCCTTCCCGATCGCCGCCGGGACATCCTTGTCGTCGATGTAGACGACGGCTTTGTTATCGCTGATGATGCTGACCTCGACCGGGCCGCTCGTGTAGCGCCCGATCTCGCGCTGGACCTCTTTCTCGGCAACCTTCCAGGAGACGTTCTCCTCGGGCTCCGCTGCCGGTTCGCTGATCGGCGTCTCCGCAACAACAGGTGGCTCCTCGACGCTCGTTTTGATGATTGGCATCACCAGGGTCTCCCCATCGTAGCGGAAGATCTCGATCTCGGGCTCCCGCCGGGAGTGTTCGCGGACGATGATCACCGGGCGGATGTGCGTGTCGCCCGGCATGCCCTCCGGCGCCTTGACCGCCAGTTCGAGGTCGTAGATCTTCGTTATCACGCCCTGGACGACGTAGATGACAGTGTTGATGATCTGCGGCAGGACGCTGTAGTCCACGCGGTCGCAGAACCGCCGGAGGCAGTCGTGCACCTCCATGGCATGCACCACCCCGACCATGCCCATCCCGGCAAGGCGCATGTCGGCATAGACGCCGAAGTCCTCGCTCTTGCGGATCTCGTCAAAGACCACATAATCGGGCCGGACGAGCAGGAGGGCCTCGGCGGTGTTCACCATGCTCCCGTCCAGTGCCGTGTACTGGGTGATGTGGTCGGGCACCTGCAGGTCCCGCGGCGCCTCCATCGTCTTCACGATGAAGTCGTGGTCGGCAAGGAACGTCGCAAGGCTCTGGGCGAGCGTGGTCTTCCCTGACCCCGGGGGACCCGCAATCAGGACGCCGCGGCGGCTCCCGAGGATCCGCTTCTTGATCTCGGGCGCCATGTCGTAATCGTCGAGCGAGAGGTCCACGAGCGGCCGCACCACCGTGATCTCCATCCCGTCGGAGAAGGGCCGGCGGGCGATCGAGATCCGGAGCGACCCGATCTGAGCGACCGTGATCCCCCGCTTCTCAAGTTCGATGAATCCGTCCGGGTCGCGTTTTGCCCGCTCCAGGAGTTCCTGCGCCATGGACCGGAGTTCGTACTCGGTCATCGGGGCATCCCGGAGGGTGACCAGGCGGATATCGCGGAGTTTCCCGATCTTTGCCACCGGCGGAGCACGCTCTTTCAAGGTGATCGCGATCGTCTCCTCATCGAAGAACTGGTCGATCGAGAGCGGTGAAAAATCTCCTATCTGTGGCTTCAGGTACGTGACGTCGAGCCCTTTCGCCTTTGCCACTTCTGCCTGCACGAGGTCGCTCGTGATGAACCGGGCGTCATGCTCGATCGCCACGTTCCGGATCAGGGCGTCGATCTCGCCTCCACTGGAGAGTTTCACCTGGTCGAGGCTCGGGCGGTCTCCGGCAAACTGGAGCTCGACAACCTTATCCTCCGACATCCGGAAGAGCTCCTGGAGTTCGGTCAGACCGGAAAACCCTATCTCCCGTCCCTGATTTGCCTGTGCCTCCAGTTCGGCGACGACGGCTTCCGGTATGATTATTGTTGCGCCCTTATATTCCCCGGTTTTTATCATCGATGTTATGCGTCCGTCTATTACGACGCTGGTATCGGGTACAATTTTCATAAAAAATCACCATAGTAATGAAGTCATTCACCCTTATTAGCGTATACCTTCTCCGGATCAAAGACCAATCCGGCGATCTCCTCACCTTCGACCGTTCGATAGAAACAGGAGGCGTGGCCGGTATGGCAGGCTGCGCCGGACTGTTCGACCTCATAAAGGATCGCGTCCGCGTCGCAGTCGACGAGTATGCGCGAGACCCGCTGGGTGTGCCCGCTCTCCTCTCCTTTCTTCCAGAGCTTCTGCCTGCTCCTGCTGTAGTAGTGCGCGTATCCGGTGCGTCTTGTGAGGTCCAGCGCTTCGGCGTTTGCGTACGCAAGCATCAGGACCTCACGGGTTCGTCTCTCCTGCACGATGACAGGTACCAATCCATCCTTGAACTGTATCTCCATATCGGTTCACATTCCTACGAGGATCTTCATGATCACAAAGAGGATATCACCCATGAGTAGTGCGGTCAGGAATCCCGCCGTGATCGGTATAATGAACGGAATGCCGTAGGATATCCAGACCCTGCCGGCCTTCCGGTAGAGTGCAAGCTCCCTCTGGTAGTCTTCGGGGTGCAGCCTGAGATCTTTTGTGTATAGCCGCCGCTCTCCCCGCACCATGCGTCCAAGCGACTCGGTAAACCCGATGAACCGCCGGGTAAGCCTGCCGTCCTCTTCCTCGATATCTTCCATGACAAAACCGAACTCGTTCTGGATTCTCTTTCCGTCGACGGGAAAACCGAGGAAGAGGCAGGGTAGCGGAGCCCGGTTCCCCTCAAGCAGATTCTTCGCGAGTATTGCAATGGGTGCCGCGATGTTGATGAGCACGGCGTTCGTGAGCACGGTGAACGGGAAGAACCCGAGTGGCGGGGTGCCGAGATAGGGGTCGAACGGGAAGAACGGGATGCATGCGGTGATGATGATGAGAGCGTACGCATCCGCTCCTCCAAAGAGGTTCACAGCCTGGAAGAGGTAGAAGAATCCGCAGAAGACCGCGACCAGGATGAGGTAGCCTGCTGCCGCATGCCAGTCTGCAAGGAAGACCAGCGCGTATATCCAGATGGCTGCCGGGATCGCGATCGCGAGTGCGGGCCGCCAGGTCCTGTGGGGTACCCGGCGCTCCCTTGCGTCCAGGACTGACGCGTATATGAGCGTGATCCCTATTGCAGCCGCTGCAACCATGAGCGGGATGGCGATCACGAGTGAAATGGTCATGGGACAGTACCCTATTCACCTTTTATCTCTTATTTCTGGCGATATCACTTCCCGGGGGATCTCGATCGTTTCGGTGCGGTCTTTGGGAGCGTGAGGCCTCCTCTCCCCCTCCCGCCGGTCGAGGCGGATCACCGGATCGCGTTCCGGCCGTGGCTTTTGCCCTCCGGGATCCTCCGAGGGTCGTCGTCTACAAACTGTCGGTTTCCAGTCCCCGGATCCGGCACTTTCTTCAGTATATCTACCAGAATCAGGTTTGGACCACCCCAAGGTATTAATAATAGTATTGTGATGTGGTATATTGTGGTAGGGGGGTAAAATCCCCTTTCCGGCATAGAAATACCATACCTGAAGATTTGCATGGAAATAAACGACCTTATGGGCGAGATCCTTGAACAGTCGACGTATGAGGGGCACTTCACTCTTGACGACCTGCTACGCTACAGTAGTCTTCATTCCCTGACCGGGATGGGGGTCTTCAAAGGGGAGAAGCATACGTTTTTCCTGGTTCTCTCCGGGGGCGAACCGAACGGCGCCATCTTTGTCGACGAGAAGGGCACACTCTTTGGAGACTCGGCTGTCCTGCGCCTGGTCGGAGGGGAAGATTTTGACCTCTTCCTTGTAGCGCCGTTGATCGCTGATGCACTGGTGGCACGGTGCAGGATATTCGAAAAAAGCCACATCAAGAAGAACGGCCGTCTCGATATCCCGACCATCGGTGCTCCTACCCGGCAGCGGATAGGGGTGCTCTGCCTGACCGTCCGCGACGCACGGGAGCCCCTTGCCGGGGCCCACGTCTCGATCCGGAAGGGCAAACTTGTCATCACGAGTGATGTGACGGACTCCGCGGGGAAGGTCTGCTTCCGGCTGCTGAACGGGCGCTACATGTGCGTGGTCTCGGACCGGACCGGAGAGCGGACGCGATGCATCATCGAATTCCATGATCCTCAGGTAGAAACGTCTGTTGATATTGGGGGCACAGAGGATGAGAACAGGTGAAGATGAAGAATGTGAGTTTATAGCGTCAGTCAGGAATCTTCTTGCACAATCCGCAAGACCGCGGAGCGATGGCGGGGCAACCGTGGAGGAGCCGTCAGGTTCCCCCCCGTCGTCGAAACCCGGTGATAAAAAGGAGCCGCAGGAGGCGGTTCTGGATGCCGTGGGTATCGATCCCGGCGGGGAGGAGGAACAACCGGAGCCCCCTTCCGGACCGGCGCCGAAGAGGGCCGGCATCCGGTCGCTCATCGACTCGGTGATGAGGCCGGAAGGTGCCGGGGAAGAGCCCAAACCCGGTGACGGGGACCCCGTCAGGGCGCTCCTCGACCGGATCGAGGGATCCGGGAGAGGGACGGGCAGGGGGAGTACGACCTCCCCATCATCGGTTGGCGGTGAGGCCGGAGCGGAAACGCCGCTTTCTCTCCCGGAGCGCCACGATCCTTTCGGTCTTATCAACCGGATGAAAGGGTTGCGGGAGACCGACGGTCCCGGGGTGACGGTTGACGAGCCCGAGCCCGAGCCCGACGACCTCGCTGCCGGGGTGGTATCCGTCGATGACCTCGGGAACCTGGCGGACCTGATCCTCCCGAAGAGTGCGACGTTTGAGGTCGAGGAACTGAGCATCAACCGAAACGAGCACCACTTCGACTTTGTCGATAACGCCCGGGTCGTCTCGGAGTTCGACGACCTCTTCTCCAGGACGTTCTCCTCCGCCACGCTTGCCGAGGCCGCGGCACAGGTGGCGGCTCCTGCTGAAGAGGTCCAAAAACCCCTCTTTGGGTTCCTCCAGAAGTTCCAGCCTCTGCGGTCTGAGGTTGCGATCGAGGAGTACAACCCCGCCATCCACGGGCCGCTCGTCGACCTCTCGATGCGGCCTTCCCCGGGGCTGGAAGAGATCGAGCTCTACCCGGTGAACGAGCCGTACGCCTATGTCCGGGTGACCTACGACGGCACGACCCATGAGTACACCTACTGTGTCCTTGAGCCCGTGCTCACCCCCGCAGAGCGGGAACTCTTTATGGAGATCAAGGAACGCCTCTTTGAGACACTCAACATCACCACCCGCGACCTCTCCCGGGAGGCGGCGAGGGAGGCGCTTCGCGATTCGGCGAACACGATCATCGCCGATTACGGCATCCACCTTGCGCCGCCCGGGCGGGAGAAGATTCTCTACCATGTGGAGAAGGAGTTCCTCGGCGACGGACTGATCGACCCGGTGATGCACGACAAGTACATCGAGGATATCTCCTGCGACGGCGTGAACAGTCCCATCTTTGTCTACCACACGACATACGAATCGATGAAGACGAGCCTTGTCTACCGGGACGCCGCGGAACTTGACTCGTTCGTCACCAAACTCGCGCAGCGGGCCGGGAAGTACATATCGATCGCTGAGCCGATGCTGGACGCCACGATGAGTGACGGGTCGCGTATCCAGATGACGCTCGGTTCAGAGGTTACCGCCCACGGTTCGACGTTCACGATCCGCAAGTTCCGTGAAGAGCCGATCACGCCCACTGACCTCATCGAGTGGCATACCTTCTCGCCGCTCGGGATCGCCTTCATCTGGCTCGCGGTCGAGAACGCCAAATCCTGCATATTTGCCGGCGGGACGGCGTCCGGGAAGACCACGACCTTGAACGCCATATCGCTCTTCATCCCGCCGCTCGCAAAGATCGTCACCCTCGAGGATACCCGCGAGTTAAAACTTCCTCACCCGAACTGGATCCCGAGCATCACCCGGGACTCGTTCTCGCAGGACGGGCGGGGCGAGATCGATATGTACGAACTCCTGCGTGCCGCCCTCCGGCAGCGTCCGGAGTACATCCTGGTCGGCGAGGTCCGTGGCAAGGAAGCCCTGACCCTCTTCCAGGCGATGAGCACCGGGCACGTCACCTACGCGACGATGCACGCCGACTCGGTGGCGAGCGCCGTCCACCGTCTGGAGAACCCGCCGATCGACGTCCCGAGGAACATGCTCTCCGCCCTCTCCCTGATGTCCATCCAGGTGCAGGCCCGTATCGGGGGCCAGCGCATCCGGCGAAACAAGCAGCTCATCGAGATCCTGGACATCGACCCCCGGACGAACGAACTCATCACGAACGAGGTCTTCCGGTGGCACCCGGCGACCGACGAGATCCGGTATTCCGGCAAATCCTACATCCTCGAACAGATCATGGAGGACCGGGGGTGGAGCGAGGAGCGGATGCAGGAAGAACTGAAACGGCGCCAGGAGGTGCTCGAATGGATGCGTATCAAGAAGATCCGCTATTTCCGCGACGTGAGCAAGGTCCTGGTCTCCTACTTCCGCGACCCGGAGTCGGTCATCGAGCGTGTGCGCTCCGACCTCTACGGGGAGGGTGACGCCGCATGAACGGTTACGAGCGGTTCTGCTTCAACCTGATCGGCCGTGACCTGAAAGCGAAGCGGGGAGAGTTCATCAAACTCAGAAACGACCTCGTGGGAGCCCGGATGAATACGCCGTTTGAGGCGTATCTCGCGACCGCTTACGTCTCCTCGCTCGTCGTGGGGCTGGTCGCCGCTGCGCTCATCGGGCTCCTCACCTACCTCCTGCGGGTCCCCGATATGATCACCTACCGCGGAGCGGTCCCCGAGGTCTTCTACGCGTTAAACGACTACAAACTCCTGCTCGGCACCATCATCATCACGGCCCTCTCTCTGCTGATCTTCGGGGGGATATCGTATCTGGTCTTCCTCCTCTATCCCGGTATACAGGCCGGAGAGCGCCGGAGGAACATCGACGCCACCCTCCCCTATGCCATCAACTACGTCACCGCCATGTCGTCGGCCGGGATCACCCCCGACGAGGTCTTCCGGCTGCTCGGCCAGAGCACGATATACGGGGAGAGCGCCGTTGAGGCGCGGTACGTCGCCCGGGAGACCGATTTCTTCGGGAAAGACCTGCTTGACGCCCTTCGAACGGTCTCGCAGGCGACCCCGAGCGAGCGGATGCGGGAGTTCCTGCAGGGGGCTGTCGCGAGCATCTCAAGCGGGAGCAACCTGACGGAGTACTTCCGCACCAAGGCTCACCAGTATACGCTCGAGAACAACCAGCAGCAGAAGACGTTTTTGGAGACGCTCGGATTGATCGCGGAGTCCTACGTCACCGCGATGGTCGCGGGCATGCTCTTTTTGATCATCCTGCAGTCGGTGATGACGATCCTCTCGGGGGACTCAAACCCGTTCTTCCTCTACATCATCATCTACCTGATCATCCCGTTCGGGAGCATGATGTTCGTCATCCTGATCAGTTCCATGACCCCGGAGGTGTGATATGGGATTCAAAGAGATTGTCGACGACTTTCTGAACCGGTTGCCGGACCCGGTCCGGCCGCGAGAAAGGGCGGTGGCGGATGCCCCGGGACCCGGGACGTTCGAGGAGCAGGAGCAGGAGATCTTCGGGCGGATTGAGAACTGGCGGAAGTATCAGGAAGGGTTTTACCGGTTCCTCAAGCACCCGCTCCGGGTGATGATCGAGGAGCCCGTCACCGTCCTCTTCATCTCCGTCCCGGTCGCACTCCTCCTCCTCATCGGCGGGTTTATGAGCCTGGTCCTCTCCTACGGCGTCGGGGTCCTCTTCACGACGACGATGATCGACGATATCTTTGTCTTCTCGCTCCTCATCGCCATCGTGCCGCTTGCGATCCTCGATCTTAAGGAGACACTGCGTGTGTCGAGCATCGAGGCCGCCCTTCCGAACTTCTTCCGCGACGTGGCCGGGATGAACGATTCGGGCATGACGCTCCCGCACGCCATCCATATCGTCTCGGAGGGCGAGTACGGGGCGCTCACCCCGCACATCCGCAAACTCGATACCGAGATGTCCTGGGGCGTCCCGTTCGTGGAGGCCATCCGCCGGTTCGGGAAGGCCGTGAACACCCCGCTCACCGAGCGGAGCGTCGACCTGATCGCCCATGCGAGTTCGGCCGGCGGCGACGTGAGCGAGGTTCTGCGGGCTGCGGCCCACGACGCCTACGAGTTCTTCAACCTGAAGTCGGAGCGGCGGAACGGTATGATGATCTACATGATCATCATCGTCATGTCGTTCTTTGTCTTCCTCTTCGTCATAGGGGTGCTCTCAAGCACCTTCCTGACCACGATGGCGGAGGCGGGGGCGGCGGTTGCGGCGTCGGGATCGAGCCAGACGTTCATGGGGACCGTGGACCTCTTCCTCTACAACCGGCTCTTCTCTCACGCCGCACTGATCCAGGGGTTCTTCTCCGGGCTCGGGGCAGGCGTCATGGGGGAGGGCCGGGTGCTCGGGGGGCTGAAGTATGCCGCTGTCATGGTTCTGATCGCCTGGATTGCGTTCCGGTTCTTCATATAAGGGCCGGGACGGGGTTTCTTTTTTGTGAAAAGCCGGGCGGCAGGTATTCGGGGAGGGCCGCACGCGAAACGCGACGGATGGAGCATCCGGAGTTTGAGCACCGGGACGGTGCTCATGCTCTGGACGTTTCGTCCCTCGCCATAAAAAACTCCAGAATAGCCTCCATATCCACATGCTCCTCGAAGTGCCGGGCCAGGTCGTCGTAGGCCGCCGCGACCCCGAGAGCGCCGCTCTCCGTCGCCACCGGCTCAAACGGCACCCCCCGCCGCTCCGAGAGGTAGGCGAGGAGGGCGTTTGCCGCTCCGGGGTTCTGGAAGAGGCCGTGCATGTAGGTCCCGAAGACCATGCCGTCGGGGCTCGCCGCCCCCTCCCCGGCGAACGCCTCGGGGAGATCTCCTCGCTCCGTCTCGCCCATGTGGATCTCGTAGCCCTCCACCTCCCCCATCGCCGGGAGGATGGGGCCTGGCCCGGTTGCCCGGCGCCGGACCTGCACCGTCGTCTTCCGGTAGCCGGTAAAGGCCGTCACGACGTCAAGGAGCCCGAACCCCGGGTGTTCCGCGGGGGATTCCGACTCGATGCCGGCGTCAACGATCCGGCGCCCGAGCATCTGGTAACCGCCGCAGATCCCGATGATCGGGACCCCCCTCTCGCGGGCGAGCCGGAGTTCCTCACCCGTCCCGGCACGGTTGAGGGCCGCGAGGTCCTCCACGGTGTTCTTCGTCCCGGGAAGGATGATGCAGTCGTAGCCCGCGAGCGGTCTTCCCGGAGGGACATAGTCCACCGCGGCGTGCTGTTCGAGGAGCTCGAAGTCGGTGAAGTTCGATATCCTGGGGAGGCGGACGACGGCGATCCTGACCGGTGTTCCGGTCTTCCGGTGCCCCTTGTCGGCGATCGAGAGCGAGTCCTCGCTCGGGAGGGGGATGTCGGCGTAAGGCACCACCCCGAGCACCCGGACACCCGTGAGTTCCTCGAGTTTTGAGACGCCCGATACAAAGAGCCCCGGATCCCCCCGGAACTTGTTGACGATGACCCCGGCTACGAGCGGGCGGATATCCTCCGGGAGGAGGGCAAGCGTCCCGTAGACCTGGGCGAAGACCCCGCCCCGTTCGATATCCGCGACCAGGACGATCGGGAGGCGGAGGGCCCGGGCGAGGCGTATGTTGGCGATATCGCGATCGTAGAGGTTGACCTCCGCCGCTCCGCCGGCCCCTTCGACCACCACGTGCCGAAAGCGTCTCTTTAGCCGCTCGAACGCGGCAACAGCCTCGGCAAGAAGCATATCCGTCTCGGCATAGTAGTCCCGGATCTGCACATCCTTATATGGCCGGCCGAGGAGCACCACCTGCGAGGTCTGGTCCCCCTTTGGCTTCAAGAGGACCGGGTTCATATCGGCTTCCGGCTCGACTCCGGCCGCGAAGGCCTGGACGGCCTGGGCAATCCCGATCTCGCTCCCGTCGGCGGTGACGTAGGAGTTGAGGCTCATGTTCTGGGATTTAAACGGTGCAACAGGGATTCCCCGCCGGTAAAGGGCACGGCAGAGCGCCGCGACCGTCAGGCTCTTGCCCACGTGGGATGCAGTTCCGAGCACGATAAGAGACATTGCCGGCAGAAGAGTTGGGCACGACGGATTATTAAGGGCGGGGTTTCATGGTGTATCGTATGGAGCTCTCCCCGCAAGGCCGCCTCCTCCTGGAACGCCGCTACCTCCTCCCCGGCGAGACCCCCGGGGGCCTCTTCTCCCGGGTCGCCGGCGCCGTGGGCGGTTCGAGAAGGTCCCGCGAGTTCTTCTCGCTCCTCAAAAGCCTCCTCTTCCTCCCGAACTCTCCGACCCTGATGAACGCAGGCACTCCCGCCGGGCAGCTCTCGGCCTGCTTCGTCCTGCCGATCGAGGATACCCTTGAGGGGATCTTCGGAAGCCTCACCCGGATGGCGCTCGTCCACAGGTCCGGGGGCGGGACCGGGTTCTCGTTCTCCCGCATCCGGCCCCGCGGGGATATCGTCAACGGGACGATGGGGGCTGCAACCGGGCCGGTCTCGTTCATGCGGGTCTTTGATGCGGCAACCGATGCCGTCCGGCAGGGAGGCCGGCGGAGAGGGGCGAATATGGGGGTGCTTGCGGCCTCCCACCCTGATATCGAGGAGTTCGTCACCGCAAAACAGGGGGGAGGCCTCTCGAACTTCAACATCTCGGTCGGGATCGACGAGAAGTTCCTCCGCTGCCTTGCGACGGGCCGCGAGTACGACCTCACGAACCCCCGTGACGGCAGCGTCCCGCGGAGCATCGATCCCCGGTCGCTCTGGCACCTCATCGCCGCCTCCGCCCGGGACTCCGGCGAGCCGGGGATGCTCTTCCTCGACGAGATCAACCGGCGGAGCACCACCCCGCACCTTGGCCCCATCGAGGCGACCAACCCCTGCGGGGAACAGCCGCTCTACCCCTACGAGAGCTGTAACTTAGGAAGCGTCAACCTTGCCCGGTGCGTCCGCAAAAACGACCTCGACATGGACCTGCTCGAAGCAACCGTCCGGTGCGGTGTCGACTTCCTCGATGCGGTCATCGACGTGAACCGCTTCCCTCTCCCCGAGATCCGGGAGAAGACCCTTGCAACCCGAAAGATCGGCCTCGGGGTCATGGGATTTAGCGAGGCACTCATACGCCTCGGGATACCCTACGAATCAGAGGAGGCGCTGCGTTTCGCCGGGAGCCTGATGGAGCGTATCGAGGCCCGGGCCCGGGAGCGGTCGGAGGAGCTCGGGGAGGAGCTGGGGTCGTTTCCGGCGATCGAGGGCTCTATCTTCTCGGGCGAGATGCGGAACGCCACCGTCACCACCATCGCCCCCACCGGCTCGATCCACCTCATCGCCGGGACGACGAGCGGGATCGAGCCGGTCTTCTCGTTTGCCTACAACCGGACGATCGACGGGCAGCCGGTCAGGATCACAAGCGACCTCGTCCTGGAATTTCTGCCGAAGACTGCCGGCGGGAGGGACGTTGCGGACCACGTCCGGCGATACGGGACCGTTGCCGGCCTCCCCCTGGATGACCATGCCCGGGACCTCTTCAAGACGGCTCTTGAGATCGCACCGGAGCACCATGTCCGGATGCAGGCCGCCTTCCAGAAGCATGTGGACAACGCCGTCTCAAAGACCGTGAACCTCCCCGAAAGTGCGACGGTCGACGATATCGCTCGTGTCTTCTCTCTCGCCCACGACCTCGGGTGCAAGGGGATCACCATCTACCGCTACCGGAGCCGGCCGGACCAGGTACTCTCGCAGGGCTGCGACGTCTGTCAGATTGACGGGTGACATGCCAACTAATATATAACGAGAGCTGAAAGGTACATGCAATGAACGGTGGGATATGTCCGACCTGCGGACTGCCAAAGGAACTGTGTATCTGTGAAGAAGTTGCTAAAGAGCAGCAGAGAATCAGCGTAAAGATTAACAAGCGGCGGTATGGCAAGGAAGTCACGGTCATCGAAGGCCTCGACCCCTACGATATCGACCTCGAAGATCTCTCGAAGTTCCTGAAAGCGAAGCTGGCCTGTGGCGGCACGGTCAAGGACTCCTCGATCGAGCTGCAGGGCAACCATCGCGAACGGGTCAAAGACCTGCTCGCCCAGAAAGGATACAACATGGAAAATATCAGTTGACCCGGGTCTTTATAGAGAACCCGGGAAAATCTCTTTTTACAGGCAGATGATGGTTAGAACGGGAGCGGATGCCGTTCCCCCGCTGCTCTGACGGTATACGGCGGTATCGATGAGGATTTGAGAATCGTCGCAGATTTGCGTCGTGACGGCCTGAACCGGAGGCACTATATTCAGCAGATACAATATTCTGAGCAGATAACCTATGGTGATGAGATGTTCGTTTGCGCTCGATCCCGACCTGATGGATCAGATCGATCAATTTGCCAGGGATCACGCGTTCGACCGGAACGAGGCGATTCTTGAACTGATCGAGACCGGGCTTGCCTGCCGGAAGGAGAACGGGAAGATGACCGTACGGCAGCACCGCTCGTTTGAGGATCTGAACCGGCTCCTGCGTGAGGTCGAGGACGTCAAGACGGTCCTCACCGAACTCCGAAACGAGGTCCGGCTGGTCCACCACACGATCGAGGCCGACTGGAGCAGGGAGGCGAAAGGCGTTCCGTTCCAGACCAAGCGTCCCTGGGAGTTCTGGCGAAGGTAGGTCTCTTAACTGATGATATTGGTGATGCTCCGGAACCCTTCCCCGGCGAGATCGTCGCAGAGGATCGCCTCGACCTTCGCCATATCGAGATCAGGCGTCTCCCGGCACCGGGTGCAGTAGGCCCGTGCCGGTGACGGCATCTCTCTTCCGTTGACCACGACACGGGCGGAATGAACACAGAACCTGCACCGGTCGAGGGATACCGGCTCTTTTGGCGTGCATTGCACCCGGCCCCCGACGACCGGAAGGCGCCGGGGCTCACTCATAGGCCTCGACCCGGTAACCGGCACGTTCGAGCGTTCCGGTAACCTCGGTCCGCCAGACGATATCGTCGTCGGTCGTGAGCGGCGCAATCGATTCATCCCAGCACCGGCGAAGGGCCGCGTCCCCGGTATCGAGGCTCCTCCTCCCTTTCACCTTCCCGACCTCCCGCCCGTCGGGGCCGAAGATCCGCATGGCACAGCAGGTATAGGATCGGCAGATCAGCGGACGGCTGTTATGGATGGTGCAGACATACTTTCCCTCCTCCCCCGGGAGACCCCGCAGGAACGGGCACCAGGAGGGGTGCGCTTTGTTCTCGGAGGCGTCCCTGAAGGCGTCGAGGAACCGCTCCTCAATCCGGGCGCGGAACGTGCCGCCGATGATCTTCTGCCGGCAGAGGAAGTCGCGGCTGGTGAGCCTCTTCTCGACCTCGATGAGCTCGCCGCCCGCGTGCATGCAGCACTTCCCGCAGAGAGTGCATTCAAACGCCGTCATTCCTGTAGATTCTTTGCGCAATAAAGGATAAAGGTTGGGAACAGGAGCCCCAAGGGTTAAATCGATACGCATACAATGGAGTGGCATGAAGGTGTGTATAATGTGCGGAGGGGAGGGCACACGGCTCCGCCCCCTCACATTCGGGCGTCCCAAGCCGTGTATTCCAATCGTCAACAAACCCTCGATCCAGCACCTCGTCTCACACCTCGCAAACCTGGGATTCAACGACGTGGTGATCACGCTCGGCTACATGAGCGAGGCCATCGAGGCGGCGCTCGGGGACGGGTCGCTTTTCGGGGTCAACGTCACCTACGTCCACGAGAAGACGAAACTCGGGACGGCGGGGAGTGTCAAGAACGCCCAGAAATACCTTGAAGAACAGCCGTTCCTGGTCGTGGGCGGTGACCATGTGGTGGGCCTGAACCTGCTTGAGTTCTACCGCGAGCACCTCAATAACGACTCGATCACCACCATCGGGCTCATCAGCATCGACGACCCCACCGAGTACGGGATCGCCGAGATTGATGCGAATTACCAGATTAAGAGGTTCAAGGAGAAGCCGAGCCCGGGCGAGATCTTCTCGAACCTTGCAAGCACCGGGATGTACGTCTGCGACCCCGATATATTCGACCATATCCCGACCGGCGAGAAGTTCGACTTCGCCCGCAACCTCTTCCCCGAACTGATGGAGGAGGGCTACGCCTTAAAAGCCTGGCTTGCCCGCGGGAACTGGTCCGATGTGGGGAGCCCGAGGTCGCTACGGGAGGCGGAACGCTGGAAACTGCAGGATATCGGGTTCACGAACATCTCCGGCGACCTCTACATCAAGGGCGCCCGAATCCTCGGTCCCGCACAGATAGGGAGCTGCGTCTCGGTTGCGGCGAACTCCCGGGTGATCGGGCCGGTCTCGATCGGCGCCGGGACGATCATCGAGGAGAACGTCGTGATCGGGCCGTACACAAGCATCGGGGAGGGGTGCATCATCAAGAACAGTGCGAAGATCTTCTCCTCGTCCATCTACAACCGGGTGGTGATCGGGCGGGACACCACCATCAGCGGGAGCATCATCGACAACGATACGCTCATCGGCAGCGGGTGCAACATCGAGCATGACACCGTCATCGGGCCGCATGCGGTGTTAAAGAGCGGCGTCGTCGTCCACTCCGGGACCCGGCTCTGGCCGGAGGTGATCATCCCGGAGGGGACGGTCGTCAAAGAGCACGTCTTAAACGAGGACTACGATACCCGGACCGAAGGGTCCTAACCGTGCCGCACAAGCCGGTGCGTCAGCGCGACCAGGGGATGGCGGGCGTAATCGAGGACCTTGATGTCGTCGAGCGTCTTTAAGTTCAGCGTCCGGGCCGTCCGCTCCATCCCCAACTCTATATTCTCCCGGACCTCGATGATGTAGGCGTCGAGGTTCGTGATCCCGAGCCTCTTTGCCGCGATCGCCCGGTGGTGCCCGTCGACCAGGATCCAGCGGCCCGGCCGCCGGACCACGATCAGGGGTTCGGCAAGCCCTTTCTTGATCTCATACATCCGCCCTTCGAGTTCATCCTCGTAGATCTTCGACTGGGTGGGCAGGAGGTCGTTGATCGGGACCGAGCCCCGCTTCAGCGTCGGTTCGACCCCGTAGAGTTTCTTGAGGGTCTCGATGAACTTGAAGACCTTCTCCGGCGAGACGTGCTCGATCTGGGACCTGATGACGTCGGCGTTCGATATGATCCCGATGAGGGCGTTATTCTCGTCGACGACCGGGAGTTTCTGGATACCGGAACGGAAGATGACGCGGGCCGCGTCGTTCACGCTCATATCCGGGTCGGCGACGATGAGGTGGCGGGACATCACCTGGTCTATGGGTGTTGACGGATGGGCAAAGAGAAGGTCCCGCGCCGATATGTAGCCTACCACTTCCTTTGAGTTCTCCACAACCGGGAACCCGTCATGGTGTGTCTTCTTTATGGTTTCAATGACATCCCTGACCGTCCCGTGGGCGCTGACGGTGACGACGTCGTAGGTCATGTAGTCCTTGACCCGCTTTTTATCCATCATGGTAGTGTCACGCTGGCTCAACATGAATTGTTCGGTTCAAATTGGCAAAGGCACGAAAAAAAGGTTACTCTATGGGGATTGTGGTCCCGGTCTCGGTCGGCGCTTTCTTCAGCCGGACCTCGAGAACACCGTTCTTGAACGACGCACCGGCGTTCTCCTCGGTCACCTCGGCGGGGAGGAGGACCGTCCGGCTCATCTGGCCGTAGACCCGCTCCCGCATGAAGAAATCCCTGGTCTCCTCCTCGGTCTCACCTGTTCGCATGCTGACGATCTCCAGGTGCTGGGGGTCGATGAGCCGGACAACGACGTTCTCCTTTTCTACGCCGGGCAGATCGGCGACGACGATCACCTCGTCCTCGTGGTCCCGGACATCCACGCGGAAATCACGGACTGCCGGGACGACCCGGCCCCTGACCTCTTCTCCCCGTGAGCCGATCCCGCCGAGCAGGGACTGGAACCTGCCCTCCATCTCGGCCATGAGGTCGTCGAAGTCCTGCCATAACGTGCGATACGGTCCTCGTTCAATCCTTGCCATCGTAATCGCTCCTATCCTCTGATATAGCCCCGCGACGATCGGGTCGTCGAGGCTAACCTTAAGGTAGTGCTTTAATGATATGAATCTATGTTTATAGGCATCTTCCCTCTCCAGAACGATACTATTTTATTTTCCCAAAAGGCGATTGTACCGTAATGAAACAGACACAGAAGAAGAGTTCGAAAGACGAGAATACCCCCTGGATGAAGTGGGCCTATGTGGGAGTCGCCCTGCTGGTTGCGGTGGCTATGGTGGGGACCTACCTTGCCCCGATGTTTGAGAAGAAGCAGACCGCCGATATAGGAAGCATGGCGCTGATCGGCTACACCATCCGCGCTGAGGACGGGCGGCCTCTCGTCACGACCGACCAGAACCTCCTTACAAGCGAATACGAGAAGGGGAACCTTGTCCTCCTCACGAGCGGGATAGAGATCCCCGTCGGCGCCCAGATATCGGGTGAGAACGTTGCTCCTGTCCCTATCTTGTACCCCGAGATCACCGGGTTCAACGGCTTCGGCCTGCTGGGGTTTGAGGCCAACGCCATATCCGCAGGACTCGTCGGGATGCAGACCGGGGAGACGAGAGCCGTCACCTTCTCCTACGGGGCAAACGACCTTGAGGTAAACCTGAGCCGTGAGGATGCGGACGGCATCGGCCTCAACTTCACAGAGACGGAAGTGGGCGACCAGGTTCCGCTCGGATTCACGGCCTCCCCGGACGTCCCTGTGGGCAACGAGACCAACCAGACTCCGGCGCTGCGCTTTGGAAAAGTTACCGATAAGACCTCCGATACGCTGGTCATCATGTACCGCTACGGCAGCGCCGAGGTCACGCTCAACAGCATTACGGGGTGACGGCACCCCCTCACTTTTTATAGTCTCCCTGCTTTCTGCCGTACATGGCGATGAGAGTGATAAGTTTCTACCAGGAAGGGTGCATGGGATGCGAGGAGCAGACCCCGATCCTTCACGAGGTGGAGCAGGATCTCGGGATCGAGATCGAGGAGATCGATGCCGTGAAGAATCCGGAGTATATCAAAGAGTATAACCTCCGGGTGACCCCCACGACCCTCATCATCGAGGGCAGCGAGGTCCGGGAGCGGATGGTGGGGCTCGTCCACCGCGAAGACCTCGAGGCTGCGATCCGCCGCCACCTGCCAGAACCCCTGCCGCGGTGAGGGGGTCTCCCGGTCGGGGCGCTCCGATCTATTTCGGCTCCGATACTCCCCCGGTCATACCGCCCGGCACCGATGACCGTGGATCGGGTGAAGTCTTAAAATAAGGGAATGGTGGCGGGAGTGTTACCGCCGGTCGTACCCTCGATCAAGGTAGCCGTAGATCCTCTTTACCCTCCGGGCTACCGTCTTCCAGCCTTCTTTGCGCATAACCGGGCCGTCGCGAAGTTTGATGTGCGAGATCCGGATCCGCCGGCCGCCGAAGGTGTAGGTCTCCCCGACGACGAACTCGTCCTCGCCCTCGGCGGTCTGGTAGAGCGGGAGGGTCGTGCGCCCGGTGTGGATCGAGGCCTTCACCACGACCTGCTCGATCCCCCGCGTCCAGAGGGTCGTCACCTTGCCGGCCTTTGCGTGGCGGACCCGCCTGGCTCCCACCTCGATCCCGGTGACCTCGACCCCGAAGACCTCGTCGCCGCACTCCGCGGCGATCTGGTCCCCGAGAGAGACGGTCTCGTCGTCGAGCATCTCGACGCTGCAGACCATCGACTCGGTCTCCCGGCTCACGATCGCCTTGATGGTAAGGATCTCGGGTTCGGGGGGCTTTGGTATCCGGTGGACCTGCCCGCACTCACTGCACTGCACCACCAGTTCGGCGGCTTCCCGGAGAACCTGGTGTTCGCACTCCTCTTTACAGACGGGGCAAACGATGCTAATCATTCATTAGCAATAGCGTCCCTCTCCTAATTAAGCATGAAGGCGAGGGATATCGTGCGGGCGCGGGGGCACCCGCTGGTCCAGGCAACCCATCCGACGACGTTTGAGGTGACAAAAGACGAGACGCTGACCGTGACCGGCGACTGCATCATCGGCGTCGCCGCCGACAAGGGTGCTGCCGACCTCGATCCCGGTCTCAAAGCGCTGCTCTCCGACGACCGGGCGGTGCTCACGACCCGTCTTACCGCGGGTGGCGAGACCGTCGAGGTCCGCTCGAAGGGAAGCGCGGGGCTCACCCTTGACCACCCCGCCGACCTCGTCTGGCGGCGCAGCGACTTCGTGTCGGACCGGACCGTGGGCGTCCGCTCCGACCGGGTGGCGGCAACCCTCCCCCGGGAGTTCGTCGAGGCGCTCCGGCGGGGAGAGGACCTGGTCGTCGAACTCGATGCGAAGATACCCGACGGTTCCTGAGCGGTCCCGGTCACCGGGCGTCCCGTATGCCGTCCCGGATATCGCAGAGCACCAGGACGCCGATCCCGAGGAGCAGGACGATCGCAAAGAGCCCCACGATCAGGATCACTTCCACCGGGGCTCTGCCGATGAATTCCAGGGCCGCGACGACGCCCAGAACGAAGACCGTTATCATCGCCCACGCCTTCTCGTCTGGCATGATGCATGGTGCGCCGCTCTGCGGGATATGCGTTTTGAATGGCGTTCGCGATCACGGCCGGTCGCCGATCGCGCCTGCACCCCGGTATGCCGCCGGGGATAGGTTTATGCATTCACGGTGCGGGGGAAGGGTTGAGATATGCAACAGTTCGCCCCGGCGCTTGAAGACCTCCTCGAACACCTGGAAGACCTCGACCGTCGTCTCCGCCCTCCCGGGGCGGGTGCTGTCGGAGACCCCCGCGGGGCCCTGCTCCTGCAGAGGTCGGACCTTGCCGAGATCTACGACCTCGTAGACGCCCTGATTGCCGGCATCCGGAGCGTTGACGCTGAGTACCGGCGATACCGCGACCGATTTCTCCACCTCCCGGCCGGGTGTATCTGCACCGGCCCGGAGGGAGTCATCCTGGAGGCGAACCGGGAGGCAGGGAGCCTCTTCCATCTCTCTCCCGGGCGCCTGCAGGGTTCCTCTCTTGATACGCACATCCACCCGGAGAGCCTCCCGGCCTTCCGGTCGGCAGTTGCGGCCCTTGCTCGTGGCGAGGAACTTCCGGCAGAGGAGTTTCTGCTCAGACGGCCCGACGGCAGCGCGGTTCCGGCCGCGGCGTCGGTCGCGGCCTTGCGCGGTCCCGGCGGCGCCCCGGCCGAGTTCCTCTGGGTGTTCCGGGAAGCGGGGCAGGCAGGGGTTGAAGAGTCCCTCAGGGAGAGCCAGGAGCGCTACCGGGAACTCGCCGAGAACATCAGCGACGCCTTCCTCGCCCTGGACCCGGACGGCTGTGTCACCTTCTGGAACCCGGCGGCCGCCCGCCTCTCGGGCCGCCCGGAAGAGGAGGGCGTCGGAACGAGCATCTACGATCTCTTCCCTGAGTTCCGGACCGACGAGGTTGCCGGGTTCCTCCGCGAGGTCGTGGAGACCGGCCGGCCGGATGTGAGGGAGTACCGGTTCACTCTCCACGGGAGGGAGCATACCCTTGATCTGCGTGCCGTTCCCACCCGTACCGGCATCTCCATCTACCTCCAGGACGTCTCGGCCTGCCGCGATGCCGAGGAGGCCCTCCGGCGAAGTGAAGAGGAGTACCGGGCGATCGTGGAGAGCCAGACCGAGTTGATCTACCGCTGGCTCCCCGACGGCACCATCACCTTCGCAAACGACGCCTACTGCCGCTGCATCGGCATCTCCTGCGAGGATCTCGTCGGGCGACGGCATCTCCCCACCGTCCTGGCCGACGATCGGGCCCGGGTCCGCCAGAACCTCGCCTCCCTCACCCCCGATCACCCGGCATCGACCGTTGAACACCGGGTCGTCATGCCGGAAGGCGGGGTCCGGTGGCAGCAGTGGACCGATACGGCGTTCTTCAACGACGAGGGATCCGTCGTCGAGTATCAATCCGTGGGCCGGGACATCACCGATGCGCGGATGGCCCGGGAGGCGCTCCTCCTCGCAAACCGGAAACTCAACCTCCTCTCGGACGTGACCCGGCACGACATCCTAAACCTGCTCAACGTGCTCTCGGGATACCTCGCTCTCTCCCGGGAGCAGACGGACGACCCGGAGTTGCAGGAGTATTTCCGGAAAGAAGAGGAGGCCGTCCAGGGTATCGAGCGCTGCATGGCCTTCACCAGGGAGTACCAGGGCGTCGGCGTGGCCTCTCCGGTCTGGCAGCCTCTCGCCCGGATCGTCGACGAAGCGATGGCGGGGCTCGACCCGGGCGGTGTCTCCGTCGAGGTGCAGGCGGACGATCTGGAGGTGTATGCCGATCCCCTTATCGTCCGGGTGTTTTCAAACCTCGTCGACAACTCGCTCCGGCACGGGGGGAACGTCACCCGGATACGTATCTATCCCGAGGAGTCGGATCGGGGGGTCCGTGTCGTCTACGAGGACGACGGCATCGGGATCCCCGATGCCGAGAAGGGGAGGCTGTTTGCCCGGGGGTTTGGACGGAAGACCGGGTTCGGGCTCTTCCTTTCCCGGGAGATCCTTGCAATCACCGATATCACCATACAGGAGACCGGTGAAGCCGGGAAGGGTGCGCGGTTCGAGATCAGCATCCCGCCGGGGTTCTACCGGTTCACCGGTCGCGGCCGAGTTCCGTGAGTTTCATCTCGGCCGAGCTGAGGAGGTCCTCGCACTGCTTCACGAGGAGCGCACCCCGCTCGTAGATGGCGATGCTCTCTTCAAGGCTCGTCTCCCCGTCTTCCAGTCTCCGGACAATCTTCCTGAGTTCTTCCAGCATCTCTTCAAACGTCTCTGTCATACGTTATCTCCTCGACAGCGGCTCTCACCCGTCCGCCCTTCATCCTGAGCACCACCCGTTCGCCCGGCGCAAGGCTCGCGGCGCTCCGTGCAATCCTCCCGTCGGCCTCGACGATACAGTAGCCCCGGTCGAGAACGGCGAGCGGGTTCTGTCCCGCGAGGCCTGCACGGACTTCCGCAAGCGCCGCCCGCTCCCTCTGCACCCGGGCGAACGCAGCCCGCCGGAGCAGTTCCTCGTGCTCGGCGAGGCGCTGCATCCGCTCGTTAATGCGGCGTGCGAGCCGCCGGGGATGCATCCGCCCCCGGAGGTCCTCGACCTCGCTCTGCGCGGCGGCAAGACGGCTGTGGAGGAGCGCTTCCATCCTCTCCCGGGACCCGGCGACCTCCCGGAGAACCTCCGCCCGGTCGGGGACGGCGCGTTCCGCCGCTGCGGACGGTGTCGGGGCCCGGAGGTCCGCGGCGAAGTCGCAGAGGGCGGTGTCCACCTCGTGCCCGACGGCGCTGATCACCGGTGTTCTGCACGCGGCGACGGCCCTTACTACATCCGGGTGGTTGAACGGGAAGAGGTCCTCGAAACTCCCCCCGCCGCGCCCGACGACGATCACGTCCACGAGACCGTCGATCCGCCGGATCGCCTCCGCGATCTCGACATGCGCCCCCTCGCCCTGGACGGCCGTCGGGGAGAGGACCACCTCGGCCGGGTACCGGCGGGAGACGACCGAGAGGATATCCTTGAGCGCCGCACCGGTCGGGGAGGTGACCACGCCGATCCGGTGCGGGAAGAGGGGCAGAGGCCGCTTTCGTTCCGGGGCAAAGAGCCCCTCGGTATCAAGCTCCCGCTTCCAGCGCTCGACCATGAGGTGGCGCTCGCCGGTGCCCGCGGGGAGCAGCTCCCGGACGATGAACTGGTACCTCCCGTGCGGCTCATAGACCTCCACGGTCCCGAAGGCAAGAACGTCCATGCCGTCTTTCGGCGCGAAACCGAGCCCCGATGCGTACGTGCGCCACATGACGCAGTTGATCAGCGCGGAACTCCGTCCGGTCCCCTCGGAGAGTGAGAAGTAGCGGTGGCCGGAGGCGTGGCCCTTGTAGTTCGTCACCTCCCCCCGCACCCAGATCCCGTGCAGGCGGGCATCGTCCAGGAGGTCGCAGATAAGCCCCGAGACCTCCGAGACCCCGAGGACCGGGGTCCCGAACCGTTCCGGACCGGTGGCATGACCGCCGAGCATCATCACAATCTATTAGACCGATGGTTTATATCAAGTAGTGTTATGGGCCGTTTCGCCGTCTCGACCATGTTCTTCCACGAGTACCCCTGCGACCATATATTCGACTACGTTGCCGAATCCGGGCTTGACAGCATCGAGTTCTGGGTCGAGACCCCGTATTTCTGGCTTCGCGGCGCTCCTGAAGAAGAACTTGTCGGGTGTATCGCCGACCACCCGGAACTCTCGCCGATCACCGTCCACGCCCCGTCGCTTGAGTTAAACCCCTGCTCCATCAACCCGCGGGTCGCCGAGATATCCGTCGATTACGCCGTCGAAGCGGTAAAGATGGCCGACCGGATGGGTGCCGGCGTCGTCACGGTCCACCCGGGGAGACGGACGGCGAAACGGCACCCGAGCGCCTACGATTACCGGCGGTTTGAGGGTTTCATCGCCCGGCTCCGTGAGGCGGCAGAAGAGACGCGGGTGAAGGTGGCTATCGAGAACCTGGAGCCCCGGGTCAATACCCTGCTCTATACGGCCGAGGATACGGCCGAGGTGCTCGAACGGGAACCGTGGCTCTGGTTCACGCTCGATATGGGGCATGCCATGATGGCCTCCCGCGACGAGGTGGACCGGTTCATCGATCTCTGCATCGAACGGATCGTAAACGTCCACGTCAGCGGACTCGGCGGGAACGGGCGTCCCCACCACCCCATTCATGACAGTCCTTCTGCGCAGGAGGTGCTTAAGGAACTTGCCGACCGAAGTTACGGCGGATACCTCACCCTGGAACTCGAGGATATGGTCTTTCCCGGGGCACTCTCATCCGAAGAGAAGGTTGTGCTTCTCGCGCGTGAATTGGAAACGTTACAGAAGATATTCTCGTGAAGCGCTGGTTTTATAACATCTGCCTGCAACATAATCCATATAACCTCAACAAATAATCAATACCGGATGCAGCCGCTCGATGCGGCGTGGAGTAAATGGTAGTTGTAGATATTCTCACCATAGAAGTTGTTCTCTTTATTGTCTGCTTGTTCCTTTCGGGCTTCTTCTCAGGCTCCGAAGTTGCCCTTGTCTCGATCACCCGGGCAAAAGTCCATGCACTCTTAAACCAGGGCCGCAGGGGAGCGGAGGCTCTCGATACGCTGAAGCGGTCGACCGATGCCATCCAGATCACCACCCTGATCGGGAGCACCATTGCCAATGTGGCCGCAGTATCGCTCGCAACCGCGATCGGCATATCCCTCTATGGGGTTCCCGGCATCGCCCTGGCGATCGGTGTTGCGGCCGTCCTGGTGCTCGTCTTCGGCGAGATCGGCCCGCAGATGTATGCCTCGCGGCATATGGAGGATCTGGCGCTCCGTGTCGCCCGGCCCATCCTCTTCTTCTCGAGGGTGCTCTTCCCGGTGCTCTGGGTATCTGACCGGATCAGGCAGCAGTTCGCCTTCAGGCCCGGTGTCGCCGAGCCGGTCGTCACCGAAGAGGAGATCAAGGGCTGGATTGACGTCGGCGAGGAGGAAGGGACGATCGAGGAGGAGGAGCGGGACATGCTCTACTCCGTTCTGCGTTTCGGGGACACGACGGTTCGCGAGGTGATGACCCCGCGTGTCGACGTCATCATGATTGAGGATGCCGGCACGCTTGAGAGCGCGCTTGCCACCTTCAACGAGACGGGGTTCTCCCGGATCCCGATCTACCACGAGCATATCGACAACGTCATCGGGCTCCTGAACGTGAAAGACGTCTTTTCAGCGGTCTTTCGCCAGCAGACGAGCGCGACGATCCGGGACCTGATGTATGAACCCTACTTCGTCCCCGAGAGCAAGAAGATCGACGAACTCTTAAAGGAGCTCCAGGTAAAGAAGCAGCACATGGCTGTCGTCCTCGACGAGTACGGATCGTTTGCCGGGATTGTGACGGTCGAGGATATGCTCGAGGAACTGGTCGGCGAGATCATGGACGAGTTCGACGAGGAGGAGCCTGAGGTGCAGCAACTCGAGGACGGTGTCTACCTGGTCGACGCACGGGCCTGGGTGGAGCACCTCAACGAGGATCTGGATCTCAACCTTCCGCTGACGGACTCGTACGAGAGTGTCGGCGGCCTTGTCATCGACCGGCTGGGCCATATTCCCCGCCGCGGCGAGGTGGTCAAGATCGAGGAGAGCAACATCACCCTGGTGGTGATGCAGATGCGGGGGCGGCGGATCGTCAAGGTGAAACTGATTGTTGCTCACCCCGCGGGACCGGGAGAACCCCGGTAAGGAGTCGGGAGAATGGTACCTATGGATCCAGAGAGACCGAATAACAGAAAACGGATTGCAGTGCTTGCCTCCGGGCGAGGATCGAACTTTCAGGCAGTGATCGATGCCATCGCGTCCGGGGAGATCCCCGCGGTCTGTGTCGGCCTCGTCACCGACAACCCCGGGGCGTACGCGATAGAGCGGGCAAAGGCTGCCGGCATCCCGGCGACGGTCGTCGAGTATGCGCGGTTCCCGACGAAAGCTGCCTACGAGGAGGCGCTCCTTGAAGCGATGCGCGGCTGCCGGGCGGACCTCTTCGTCCTCGCCGGCTACATGCGGATCCTGGGCGCCGGGATCGTCCACGAGTTCTCGGGGAGAATGATGAACATTCATCCCGCCCTGCTCCCGGCATTTGCCGGCCTGCACGCGCAGAGGCAGGCGATCGAGTACGGGGTGAAGGTTGCCGGATGCACCGTCCACCTCGTTGACGAGGGGACGGATACCGGCCCTATCGTCGTCCAGCGCTGCGTCCCGGTCCTCCCTGACGACGACGAGTCGACGCTCGCCGAGCGGATCCTCGCCGAGGAGCACCAGGCCCTCCCTCTCGCCGTAAAACTCTTCTGCGAGGACCGCCTGGAGGTCGCCGGCCGCCGGGTGCGGATCCGCTGACCTCTCCATCAAATCCTTATTTATTCTCTCGCCTCCAACCTCAAGACCCGCTACTGGAACGGATCATGGCAGATACTACACGAAGATCGGGCTCCAGAAGGCTCGCCCGGGAGAGAATCGCTCTCCTCTTTGCGCGTGCAGCGGAGTTTTACCCGGAGAACCCCGCCTGGAGCAACCGGTGTGTTGCGCTCGCGCGAAAGATAGGCATGCGCCACCGGGTGCGGATAGAGCGGCCGCTGAAACGCCGGTTCTGTCGCCGGTGCAGCGCGTACCTGGTCCCGGGGTCGAATGCCCGGGTCAGGATCCACCGCGGAAACGTGGTTGTCACCTGTCTTGCCTGCGGGCACCGGTCACGGTATCCGGTCGGGAGGCCTCAAGAATGAGCAGAGAGTCATATCAGGATCTCAAGCCCACCATCTGGGTGGGGAAGCGTGGTATAACAGATGTCATGATCGACGAGATCCGGCGCCAGTTGAAAGACCGCAAGATTGTCAAGGTCAGGTGGCTCCGGAACACCGAGGTCGATCCCGAAGAGATAGCGGCATCGGCCGGTGCGACGCTCGTCGAGGTCCGCGGGCGGACCCTCGTCCTCGCGGAGCGGCGAAGCCGATCTCCCGGGCGAGATTCTCGAAATATATAAAACATCACTGGACGAATATGTAAAGACTGTTAGCGATAGTGAGGTTCATCTATGACGACTGTATACGACATCCCTGCCGAACTGTTCATCCGGCAGGTGGCAGAAGAACTCAAGAAAAACGCGCAGATTCAGCCCCCTGACTGGGCGAATTTTGCAAAGACGGGGGTACACAAAGAGATGCCCCCCGAGAATGACGACTGGTGGTACGTGCGTGCGGCGGCAGTATTCCGGCGTATCTATACCGACGGCCCGGTGGGAGCCCAGAGGATGCGCTCCGCCTATGGCGGCAAGCGTGACCGCGGCTCGGCACCCTCGCAGTTCCGGAAGGGAAGCGGCTCGATTGTCCGGAAGGTCTTCCAGCAGCTCGAGGCAGCCGGGTACGTCTCCCACGGTAGCGAGGGGCGCACGGTCACCGCGGCGGGGAGATCGTTCCTCGACAACATCGCGAACGGCCTGAAGGCTCAGGTAGCCGAGACCGCACCTGGCATTGCCAAATACTGATCGACCGGGGGCATGACTGATGGTAGACGACGAACTCGCGGAACTCCGCCGCCGGAAGATGGAACAGATGCAACGGCAGGCGATGGATCAACAGGCAGTCGAGGAGGAGGCGGAACGCCAGCGGCAGATCGACTCACAGATCCGCGTCATGCTCATGGAGATCCTCGAACCTGATGCGAGGGAGAGGCTCAATACCATCAAGTTGACCCGGCCTGAGTTTGCGAAAGCGGTCGAGCAGCAACTGGTGATGCTGGCCCAGAGCGGCAGGATCCGGCAGCGGATCACTGACGATCAGTTAAAGGCCCTGCTTACCCAGTTGACGCCGTCCAAAAAAGAGTTCAGGATTACGCGGAAGTAATGAAAGCGGGTATGCTCTTCTCGGGAGGGAAAGACAGTTCGCTCGCGGCGCTCATGCTCGCGCGCGACTACGACGTGGAACTGAATGCCTGTGTATTCGACCCCGACCGTGAGGTCCCGGCGGTGCAGGCTGCAGCGGCCGCCTTAAACCTCCCCTTCAAGAAGAGGGTGCTCGGAAGAGACCTCCTTTGTGAGGCCGTGGACCTGGCACTCTCGTGCGGCTACCCGAACGACGCGATCAACATGGTCCACCGGACGGCCGTCGAGACCCTCATGCATGAGTATGCGGTTGTCGGCGACGGCACCCGCCGGGAGGACCGGGTTCCCCGGCTCGAGCGCTCCGAGGTGCAGCACCTGGAGATGACCACCGGCCGCTCTTACGTCCGGCCGCTCCTCGGCTACGGGAAACCGGAGGTGGAACGCCTCGCGGATAGGCTGCTCGTGGTCCGTTACGGGGAGACGGGCAGCATCGGGAACGGTGATTACGAGCAGGAGATCCGGAGCGCCATCCTCGATCGCGGCATCGATCCGGCGAGACTCTTTCCTCCCCGCCACCTGCAGTCGCTGGTGGTCGGGATGCGGGAGACCTGAAAGGTATAAGAGTGAGAGTTATGAGCAAGTTAATGAAGGGCCGGAAGATCCGGCTGGCGAAGGCATGCGAGCAGAACCGCCGCGTGCCGGCATGGGTGATGATCAGGACCAACCGTGCAGTCGCGTCGCATCCGAAGCGGCGCAACTGGAGACGGAGCAGCTTAAAGGTGTAGAACCATGGCAGAGGCATTGAAAGAGCACATCTATATCATCCCTCTCCGCGAGGTGAAGCGTTCACCCCGGTGGAAGCGGGGCAACACCGCCATCAAGGACATCAGGGCGTTCCTCGTCCGGCACATGAAGAGCGAGGACGTCAAACTGGATAAGAGCATCAACGAGAAGGTCTGGGAGAACGGTAATTCCAAGCCCCCGCGAAAGATTCGCGTCCGCGCGATGAAGTTCGAGGACGGGCAGGTCCAGGCCGAGCTCGCCGAGGAGTGAAATGACAGGAACGATCGATCTCGCCGGGGATCCGAACATCGGTGTTTACGCCCGCGTCTTTGAGGATATCGCGATCGTGTATCCCGGGGCGCCCGAGGAGTTCACCGGGGCTCTCGCGCGGGAACTCGATGTCGATATCGTAACCACCTCTATCCAGGGGAGCAGCATCATCGGGTCGCTTGTTGCGGGAAACAGCCAGGGCCTGATCGTCAGCGGTCTCGCTTCCGATGAGGAACTTGCGGTCCTGAAGGATTACCGTGATATCCTCCTGCTCGAGGGTTCCATGAATGCAGCGGGCAACGTGATCCTCGCAAACGACTACGTTGCCGCCGTCCATTCCGATATGGAGATCGGTGTCGCCGAGGAGATCGGGTCGTTCCTTGGAGTGCCGGTGATCCGGCTCTCGCTCGGGGGCATCAAGACCGTCGGTATGGCCGGACATGCGACGAATAAGGGGATCCTCGTCCACTCGAGAGCCAACGACACGGAGATCGCCGCCCTTGAGCGGGTCGTCGACCTCCCGATCGGCCTCGGGTCGGTCAACATGGGAAGCGGTCTCGTCGGGACCGGGCTTCTTGCAAACAGCAAAGGATACATCGCAGGGTCCGTTACGACCGGGTTTGAGCTCGGACGAATTGAGGAAGTCTTTGGATTTTTGGAGTGAATCAGTCATGGAGAACCAGACGTTTGAAGTTGTGGGCGCGTGCAAGATCAACAACGAGTGGAAACCGTACCGCAAGGTCATCGGGGCCCCGAATGAGAACCAGGCAAGAGAGAGGGTTTTCACTGAGATCGGGAGCAAACACCGCCTGAAGAGAAGTTATATCACCATCGAGTCGGTTAACGTAGTAGCTGGTGAATGACGTGGACCAGGCAGATCCTCGCGAGATACAGACGCTTCAGATGTACTTGAACGAGTACGGGCAGCAGATAGAGATCCTGACGCAGCAGCTCTCGATGATCGAGCAGCAGCGGCTTGAGGCCGCCGCCGCCATTGAGACGCTCCGGGCGCTCCAGGAGAACGGGGACAGCACTGTTCTTCTCCCCATCGGGGGCGGCGCTCTCCTCCGGGTGAAGGTGCTTGACGCCGGGCATGTCCTCGTGAATGTCGGGGCCGACATCTCTGTCGAGCGGGCCACCACTGATGCGGTTGAGTATCTCGGGGATCGGATAACCGAACTTGAGGCGCTCGGGAAGAAAGTTGCAGGTTCGGTCGAGCAACTGCAGGGGCAGGCAGGGGAGATCTCCCGGCGCCTTGAGGCGGCCTACCGGGGAGCCCGGCAGGCCCCGGCAGGCCAGAGCGGAAGTTGATAATGTTTGATTCCTTAAAGAAAAAACTTCAGAATATCAGGACCAAATTTGCCTCGAATATCGAGGAGGTCGCCGGCCCCGAACCGGCAGCGGCCGAGCAGCCTCTCCTAGCAGAGGCTGCGGAGCCTGCTCCTCTGGCGGCACCCGAACCCCCGGCCCCCGTGGAGGAGACGCCGGAGGAGCGGGTGGAGCCCACCTTTTTCAACAGGTTAAAAGTCCTTGTCCGGGAGCGGGAGGTCCTCCTCCAGGAGAAGGATATCGAGGAGCCGCTCTTTGAGCTCGAGATGGTCCTTCTCGAGAGCGACGTCGCACTCCCGGTCACGGACGAGATCATCGCCCGTATGAGGAGCGACCTTGTCGGCCGGCACAGGAAGATCGGTGCCTCGGTCGACGACCTGGTCGCCTCCACCCTGCGGTCGGCGCTCTGCGGCGTGCTGGGTGACGGCCTCGACCTCTCAGAGTATATCCGCGAGCACGAGCGGCCCGTGAAGATCCTCTTTACGGGCGTGAACGGGACCGGCAAGACGACGACGGTCGCAAAGGTCGGCCACTATCTCCAGAAGAGCGGGTTTACGGTCGTGATCGGGGCGGGCGATACCTTCCGCGCGGGTGCAATCGAGCAGATCCGGACCCATGCGGACCGTCTCGGCATCAAGACGATCCAGCACCAGGCCGGCGCCGACCCTTCCGCAGTCCTCTTTGACACGGTCCAGTACGCGAAGGCGCACGGGATCGATGTCGTCCTTGCCGATACGGCCGGCCGGTTCCACAACCGGGCCAACCTCATGAGCCAGCTCGAGAAGATCCGGCGGGTCATGAAGCCCGACCTTGTCGTCTACGTCGACGAGGCGGTTGCGGGCAACGACGCGGTCATCCGTGCCGACGAGTTCAACAAGGCCGTCGGCACCGATGCGGTCGTCCTGACGAAGGCGGATATGGATCCCAAGGGCGGCGCGGCGATATCGGTTGCGCATACCGTCGGAAAGCCGATCCTCTTCCTCGGGACCGGCCAGGGGTATGACGACATCATGCCGTTCTCCCCCCGGCTCGTGGTCGACGAACTCCTCGGTGGTGAGGCCTGATGCTCGATAACCTCGGTGCGTCCTTGAAGGACGCGGTCAAGAAACTCGCCGGCAAGACGGTGATCGACCGGGCTGCGGTCGACGAACTGGTGCGCGACCTGCAACGGGCGCTCCTCTCCGCCGACGTCAACGTCAAACTCGTGATGCAACTCTCCCAGGCGATCAAGCAGCGTGCCCTCGAGGAGGAGCCCCCGAAAGGGATGGGTGTCCGCGAGCACGTTCTGCGGATTGTCTACCAGGAACTCGTCCGGCTGATGGGCAAACCCGGTGAGGTGGCGCTCGGACCCCAGACGATCCTGATGGCAGGGCTGCAGGGGAGCGGAAAGACGACGACGACCGCAAAACTCGCCCGCTACTTCCAGCGCAAGGGGCTGCGGGTCGGGGTGATCTGCGCCGATACGTTCCGGCCGGGTGCCTACGACCAGCTAAAGACGCTCTGCGACCGGATCGGTGTTCCCTGCTACGGGGACCCGAACGAGCCCGACGCGCTCAAGATCGTCCGGGAGGGTCTCCCCAGGTTCCGCAAGCAGTACGAGGTCATCATCATCGATACCCAGGGGCGACACGCCCTTGAGGAGAACCTGATCGAGGAGATCATCAACATCAACGAGATCTCGCATGCCGACCACCGCTGGCTCGTGATCGACGCGGCGCTCGGCCAGCAGGCGAGCGAGCAGGCCCGCCGGTTCCACGCGGCGATCGGGATCGACGGTGTCCTGGTCACCAAGATGGACGGCACGGCAAAAGGCGGCGGTGCGCTCTCGGCAGTCTCCGAGACGCAGAGCGGCATCGTCTTCATCGGGAGCGGCGAGACGATCGAGGACCTGGAACGGTTCGACCCGGACGGATTCATCTCCCGGCTGCTCGGGATGGGCGATTTAAAAGCCCTCGTCGAGCGGGCGGAGGAGGCGGTCTCGGCCGAGGATATCGATGTCAACGCCATGCTCAAGGGGAAGTTCACGCTCCGGGATATGTACAAGCAGCTCGAAGCGGTGAACAAGATGGGCCCCTTAAAGCAGATCATGAGCATGCTTCCCCTCGGGGGCATGCAGATCCCCGACGACGCCTATGACATCACCAGCACCAAGATGCAGCGCTACAAGGTGATCATGGACTCGATGACACCCCCGGAACTCGACGACCCCTCGATCATCGGGGGTTCCCGGGTCCAGCGGATCGCCCGGGGTGCCGGTGTGTCCCCCGACGAAGTTCGGGACCTCATCAAGTACTACAAGATCATGCAGCGGGCCTTGAAGGGCATGCGGGGCATGGGCGGCGGCAAGTTCAACATGCAGCGCATGATGAAGAAGTTCGGCAGGACCCAGTAGATGAAGCGGTTTGCCATCGTGGGCCACCTTGCCGCGACGAGCGGCACCTTCAGCCTCAACGATCTTGCAGGCAGCGGCGGGAGGATGGACGTCCTCTGCCGCTGTGTCAACTCCTCGTTCTTCCTCTCGCACGATCTCCGGCGCGACGTCGAGTGTTACCTCATCCTCTGCGGAGAGCCCGGGCCCGAGAAGACCGTCCTCTTCCGGGGTAGTGAGGTCCGTTACCTCTCGCCGGACGAGCGAAGCAGCGCCGCCCTGATCAAGAAGGCGCTCTCGATCCCCTGCGGCGACGAGTTTCGGGAGTCGACGCCGGGCGTCTACGTCCGGCGCGGGGGGCTGTCCCGGCTGCTCGCCGAGATCCCGTTTGCCGTTCTTGACGAGGCGGGGGAGGATATCAGGACCGCACCGGCGCTCCCGGAGGCCTACCTCCTCTCCGATCACCACAACTTCACCGCAGAGGAACTGGCGCTCATCGAGGGCTACTCCCGCTACTCGGTGGGGCCGCGGTCGCTGCATGCCGATCACACTATCACCGTCCTCTTAAACGAGATGGACCGGAGGGAATCCTGATGGATATCATCGAAGAGGTAGAAGCAATTCTTGTGTATGGCGAGACCTGCAACCACTGCCTCGGGCGGTTCTTCGGCAAGCGGTCGTTTGGACTGACGAACGAGGAACGGGGCAGGGCTCTGCGGATCACGCGCGAGATCGCGGCTAACGTGCCGCACCATGAAGCGGACCCGGGATCCTGCTGGATCTGCGGCGGCGAACTCTCCCGGACCGATGTCTGGGCTGCGAGGGTCGTCGAGACCCTGGCCGGCATCGAGTTTGATACGTTTCTCGTCGGGACGAAGGTGCCGCCGCTTGTGGCGGAGAGCGAGGAGATGGTCTGGAGCGATCTCTCCCTCCGCGACCCCGAACCGATGAAGGCGGAGATGAACCGGGAGGTGGGGAAGGCCGTCTCGGCCCTCACCGGGAAGACGGCCGACCTGAAACGACCCGACATCGTGGCGATCCTCGACCTTGCAGAAGACTCGGTCGAGGTGCAGGTCAACCCGGTCTTCTTCTTCGGCCGGTACCTGAAGTACGAGCGGGGCATCCCGCAGACCCACTGGGACTGCCGGGCGTGCCGCGGAGCCGGGTGCGAGAAGTGCAACTTCACCGGCAAACAGTACGTCGATTCCGTCGAGGAACTGATCGGCCGGCCGGTGATCGAGGCCTTCGACGCGGAGAACGCCGTCCTGCACGGCGCCGGCCGGGAGGATATCGACGCCCGGATGCTCGGGTCGGGCCGCCCCTTCGTAATGGAGGTCGAGGAGCCGAGGAAACGCTCGGTGGACCTCGCGGCGCTTGAGGAAGAGATCAACCGGAGCGCAGAAGGGCGGGTGGCGGTCCACCTGACCGGATGGGCTGATCGGAAGACGGTGCAAAGCCTTAAGTCCGACAAGGCGCATAAAAAATACAGGATCCTGGTCGAGATCGACGGTCCTGTAGCCCCAGATGAACTCAGGGCGGCCCTCGATCAGTTAAAAGGTGTAACGATACGACAGCGCACCCCCCAGCGGGTGTCACACCGACGGGCAGATAAAGTTCGGGAACGGCAGGTCCTCGATATCCAGTGTACAGGCAGGCAAGACGACAGATACTGGGTCGAAGTCGTCGGTGAAGCGGGCCTCTACATCAAGGAACTGGTATCGGGTGACAGCGGCAGAACCCAGCCCAGCCTTGCCCAGATCCTGGGGCGCACCGCAAATGTTGTCAGCCTCGATGTGATGCTGGTCAAAACAGCAAACGAGTATGGTGAGTAATCATGGCACATCACAATGGACCACGCAAGAAGACGCGGTATAAGTTCAAGAAGGACCTCCGAAAACGCGGTATCCCCCCGGTCACCTCGGTGATTCAGGAGTTCGAGATCGGGCAGAAAGTGCATGTCGTCGTCGAGCCGAGTGTCCAGAAGGGCATGCCCCACCGGAGATTCCACGGGAAGACCGGCACGGTCATCGGACAGCGCGGACGCGCATGGCTGCTCGAAATCAGGGATGGAGATTCGATGAAACAGGTGATTGCGAGACCGCAACATCTAAAAGCGCAGAAGGTATAATCCTCAACAGTAGTGATTGGCATGAAGGTAAAACGAATCGTCAGCGAAGAGCGGATGCTACTCCCCGAATTGCGTGAAACACTTCTTTCCGTGGAGGCAGCCCGGCTCGAATCCGGAGATGAGATGTCCTACGAGCTCCGCAAGAGCATCGAGCATGCCAATCACCTCGCAAAAACGTCAGCCGAGAAGGCCCGCGACCTCGTCGACGAGCTCATGAAGCTCGAGAAGATGAAGGAGGATATCGCCTACCGCATCGCAAACCTGATGCCGCGGACCCGGGACGAACTCCGTGCAATCTACGCCAAAGAACGGTTCAATCTTACAACGGAAGAGCTCGACGAGATCCTTGACCTGGTAATGACTCACTTCTGATTGAAGGGGTGGTGTCAATGAAGACCGAAAGGAAAGAGGAGAACGCGGTAGTCCTCGATGTTCTCCCCATGGGGTACGCGAGCGACCAGCGTCCGGCCTACAGGCGTGAACCGGTTGTCCAGGCCGTCGGCATGGACCAGTTCAAACTGCTCGAGCTCGTCCCGAAGGCTGGTGCGGATATCCAGCTCTACGACCGGGTCTACATCGGTGATGCGGAACGAAAGCAGATCGAGCGCGTCAAGCGGCGGATCAGCTACGAGGACCTGACGGCGACGGCGAAACTGGAACTGCCGTTTGTGGTCGAGCAGATCGTCCGCGAGAATGAGGCGCGGTTCGTCGACTTCTTCAACAAGTCCGTCCCAATCACGCCGAAGTTCCACATGCTGCACCTGCTTCCCGGCATCGGGAAGAAACTGATGTGGGAGGTGATCCAGCAGCGGGAGAAGAAGCCGTTCGAGACCTTCGCCGATATCTCCGCGCGGATTAAGTCGCTCCCTCACCCGGATAGGATGATCATCAACCGGATCCTGCACGAGATCGAGGATCCGGATGAGAAGTACCATATCTTCACATCGAAATGAGTGCTCCGCGGGACCAACATTTCCTCGTCGACCAGAGGGCCGTCGAGAAGATTGCCGGTTTTGTCGACGTTTCGGGCCGGAGGGTGCTCGAGATTGGACCCGGTGAAGGGGTCCTCACCCGCGCCCTCCTTGACCGCGGCGCGAACGTGATTGCGGTGGAGATCGATCCTGCTCTTGTGGAGGAACTCGAGATCACGTTTGCCGACGAGATCGCCGATGGTCGCCTTGAGATTGTTTTTGGTGACGCAAAGAAGGTGGACCTCCCGCCGTTCGATATCGTCGTCGCAAACCTCCCGTACTCTGTCTCTTCAAAGATCACGTTCCGGCTGCTTGAGATCGGGTTTGAGGTGGCCGTTCTGATGTACCAGAAGGAGTTTGCCCAGCGGATGATCGCGCCGCCGGGGACGTCGAACGTCGGCCGGCTCTCGGTGATGGTGCAGACCTACGCCTCCGTGAAACCCCTGCTGGATCTCTCCCCCTCCTCCTTCCGCCCGAAACCGCAGGTCCGCTCCTGGGTGGTCCGGCTCACCCCCCACGAGCCGCCGCACCCGATCGCTGACCGGCGGGTCTACGCCGGTGTGGTCCGGGTCCTCTTCTCCCACCGGCGTAAGACCGTCCGGAAGGGGCTCCGGAGCGGTAAGGACACTTTTCCACCGGAAACCCTCGAGCGGACGATCGCGGGTCTCCCCGACGACCTCCTGCAGCGGCGGCCCGAGGACCTGACGCTTGAGGAGTTCGCACTGATAGCAAACCGGATGAGCGGGTGCTGAGGGTGAGCGACCGCGGGGTCCCCGACCAGGTCTATCCCCCCGCCGAGGACTCCGCTCTCCTCCTCCGGGCGGCGCTCCGGGAGGTCCGCCCGACCGACCGGGTGCTCGAAGTCGGGACCGGGAGCGGGTACGTCGCGGCCGGGCTCATGGGCCGGGCGGCCAGGGTTCTCGCGACCGATATCAACCCCCATGCGGTGGCATGCGCCCGCGCCCGGGGCGTGGCGGCGGTCCGGACCGACCTTTTTGCGGGGCTCTCGGGCCCGTTCGACCTCATCCTCTTCAACCCCCCCTACCTTCCGACCCTCCCGGAGGAGCGGCTTGACGACTGGCTGGAGTATGCCCTCGACGGCGGGCCGACGGGGAGGGTCGTGATCGAACGGTTCATCGCGGATGTGGGGAGAGTGCTTGCGCCCTTCGGGAGGGTCCTCCTCCTCGTCTCGTCCCTGACCGGGGTTGACGAAGTCCGGGAGGTCTTCGCCCGTCATGGGTTCGTCTCGTTCATCGTCGACGAGCAGGCGATCGAGGGGGAGCGGCTCTACGTCCTCCGGGCGGCACGGGACCTCTGCCGGATGGGGGCGTGAGGCTCGCAGATTACGGTCTCGCGCATTGAGCACCGAAGGTGCGAGTCGCGAAGAACGCGAAGTCTGTAAAATGCCCTTCTCTCTTTTTGGACTCTGCGTGAGTGACGACCCGGCTCAGATGGCTTGATGCCCGGTAAAAAGAGCAATGGGTCCTCCCTTCACGCCGGAGAGGGCCGCTCGAACACTTCATCGAAGTCGAAGTGCGTGAAGTTCGCAAACGGTGCATCCAGGATTCCCGCTGCGAGGTCCTCTTTTGCCAGGGCGAACGCGCCCGCATCCGGGTACGCGATGAAGGTGTACTCGGTTGTGCCCTGGTACTCCTCCGAGACGGATGCCGCCTGCATGAGCGCGATCATCTCCGACGTGCCGATGGTCCGTCCCTCTTTCCGGTAGCTATCGAGGAGAGCGAGCAGGTTCCGGTAGCGGTAGTCGGTGGGCCTGACCTCAGTGTGGTAGCCGTCCACCCGCTCGACCGCAGGAGGATGGGCGCCCTGGTAGAGATAGAAGTTGTTTGTGATGAAGAGGCCGTCGGGGTCGTCGGGCTCGACGACACCCGGCCCGCGGGCCGCGCCGCCGTAGGAGTCCGTTTCGAACGCCGCCGGGACGCTTCCCGTGCCGTTCCTGTAGGGAGACGAGACCCCTGCGTTGTTCCCGCCGGTCCGGGTCCCGTTCGCCACCTGCCAGTATGCCCATGCCCCGGCAACGTCGCTCTGGTTTCTGAGCGTGTCCATGAAGAGGAAGTTGGTAGGCACGAGGTCGGTCGCGTTCCAGTCCGGGATCGACGGCGACGAGTGCGGCACGAGCACAAGGCCGTCCTCGTTCATGCCGTTGAACGTCCCGATGAACCCGGGCCAGTCTACCCCGACCGTGCGTTTCGCGCCCGGACCCGGGTCGGTAGCGATGATGAGCAGGCTGTTCACCGTGACCTTCCGCAGGTCGTTCTCCCCGTCCATGTTCTTGCCGTGGATCACCCCGCCGGCAAGTTCCTCGTTTGCCGTCAGGTTGCCCCAGGCGATCGCGCTCGTGCAGAGGTGCGGCGACACGCCGGCGTCACCCGTAGTGGCGAGGTCCATGCCGAGATCGCCCATCATGAGGCCGTAGAGTTTGTAGTAGAGCATGAAATCGTAGGTATTCTCGGCAAGGAGGTCGTAGCGGGTGACGTCCCGCGAAAGCGACGGGATATGGAGGTCCGTGCCGCTTGCAGCCATCCCGGCGAGCATGGCGTCGAGTTGGGCCATGTAGGTCGGGTTCGCCGGCGCCATGCGCTCCCGGATATGTGGGATGAAGAGGTCTTCGTACTCGGCGGGCGACTGCATGAATGATTCGATCAGGACGTAGTCGATCCAGTCCCGGATCTGCGGGGCGCAGAGGTAGCCATAGGCGTACGCGCGCTCCTCCGGTGTTCCCCGGAGCTGGAGAACATGGCAGCCATTCATGACGGTGAGCCTTCCTCCGCCGTTGCCGACGGTGACGTTCGTCTCCTCGTCGGGATAGGGTGTCGGGGCGACGAGGGTGATATCGATCCCGGTCGTGACGTTCCCCGGGGTAACGGCGACCCGGACGGGGGTGAGGTGGGACGGGGTGCGGTACCACCCGGTCGGGTCACGGTAGTCGAGGTGGTCGATCCGGCCGTTGTCGTCGGTGTCCGCCCAGGCGTAAACGGTGTAGTTCCCGGGGGCAAGCCCGGAGACGACGTACTCCCCCGGCTTATCGAGCGTGGCAAACCCGCTGACATACTGTGAGCGTTCGGGATGCCCCTCCGTTTCCATGACCCTGAGATCCGACGTGGTATACGCCGAGGCGTCGATCGCCGCGATGTAGATCGTTCCCCCTGCATAGTCTCCCGTGACCCTCCCGGAGATGGCATCCCCGCCGGCCGGGATGGCGGTGTTCGTGCAGCCCGCAACGGCGATGATGAGGATCAGTACGCCGACAATGCACGCCGGCCGATATACGCGCAAAAAGCGCTCAGGTACCTGAATCATTACTTCTGCATGTAACAGGATAGAATAAAACAGTTCTCAAACGTTCTTTTTGAATAGAAATTGCGTTAAGCGAATTAATGTTGATTATCGCTGCCCCCCGGCGTTTTTGGTAAAAATCAGGGATCCGGTGCCCTGCCTCCCGCCACTCCGCCCCCGGCCAAACGTTCATGTCGAGCGGGTGTTTCCGATACCCCGTATAGGCCCCGGAAAAGCACTATTATCTAAATTTACCGACTAAAATCCGGTGGATTATTTGGTCAATGTTTATTGTCTCTCACCTCAAATAATAAGTGACAACGTGACGATGAACTCTTCCAATAATCTCCTCACCGAAGGATCGGTCGGAAAAGGCCTCTGGGTTGTGGCTCTTCCGATCATCATCAGCAATTTTCTCGCGAGCATCCTGGAGGTGGTGGATATGTATTTCATCGGGAAACTCGGCGATGTCCCGATCGCCGGCGGAGCGATGAGCATATCCGTCATACTGGTGCTTACAACAGTTATCTTCGGGACCGTGACGGCAACGGCCGCGTTCGTCTCGCGAGCATACGGGTCAGAGCGGTTTGAGCGTATCCCGGTAATCCTCGCGCATTCGCTCTATCTGGCACTCGCCTTTTCAGCGATCCTTATGGTCATCGGCATCTTCTGGTCACAGGACCTCCTCCTGCTCCTTGGAGCGGAGAGCGAGGTCGCAGTGACGGGGGCACGCTTCCTCTCCCCGATGCTGATAGGGATGTTCGTCTTCGTCACGCTGATGATCCTGACGACCGTCTTCCAGAGTACGGGAGACTCCAGAACGCCGATGTTTGTCATGATCGCAGTGAATATCGTGAACATTATCCTGAACCCGACACTGATCACGGGTCTTGGCGGTTTCCCGGAACTGGGAATAGCCGGGTCCGCGTATGCGTCCCTTGCATCGCGTACGACCGGCGTGCTGCTTCTGATCGGGGCGATGTATCTGCCTTCCAGAAAGAACGGACCGGTCAGGTTCCCGAAGAAGTGGACGTTTGAACCGCGGCTGATCAAGGATATCGTGAAGATCATGATACCGTCAGCGGTGCAGAGCGGGGTCCGGAGTTTTGCGTTCCTGGGGATGACGGCGATCGTGGCACTCTACGGCACGGCGGCGGTGGCGGCATACGGTATCTGCCAGCGTCTGGATATGCTGGGCCTGATCTTCGTGATGGGGCTCTGCACGGGAGTCGCGGTGATGGTCGGGCAGAATCTTGGAGCAGGAAAAGTAGAGAGGGCGGAGAAAACAGTCAGGATCGCGATGATCGTGAATGCTTCGTTTATGGCGATGGTGGGTATCCTGTATCTGCTGCACGCGAAGTCTCTCCTGGCGATCTTCGGCGCGACAGGCGAGTCGCTTGCAAACGGCATCCTGTTCATGCAGATCATCCCGACGTCGTACTTCGTGATCGCTATGGCGATGACGATGGGATTTGCGATGAACGGTGCGGGGATGACGAGACCCGGCATGTACGCGGCGATCGCGGGGCAGCTGATCGTGCAGGTGGGCCTTGGTGCAGTCTTTGTGGCGATGGGCATGCCGTTACAGTTCATCTGGTTCGCGGTGGTCTGCGGCACCGTGGTGGTGTTCCTCTGCGACCTGTTCTTCTACAGGCAGGGAGCCTGGAAGACAAAGAAACTGAACCTCGGCGGGGAAAACTGATCCCGGGGTTCTTTGACAACCTTTTTTCGATTAACCCGGGAAGGGGTTTCTGGTCCCGCACTTCGCCGGGATGTCTGAGATATGATGCGCCTCGAGGTCAGGGCGGTCCGAAAATAGGATTGACGGGAGCCCCGGCCTACCGCCGCTCCGCCCCGGGACGGGCGAACGAGCGGTTGTCGGCGGCCGTCCGGTAGGGCACCCCATAGAACCGGCGGTAGAACCTGTCTGCTTCTTCCTCGACCCTGAAGGCGAAGAGGTCCGGGTGGAGGGCGTTTGCGATCGTCATCAGGCCGAGGACCCACCGGGGGCTCCCGAAATCCCAGGACGGGTGCATCGCATAGACCCGCCCCCCTTCAGGGGAGCCATATTCGGAAAGATATATATCCAAACGAATGGTATTCGGGCACCATATGCGCATACGGGGGAAGACTCTGACAATTCTGCTTCTTCTATCGCTGTTTGCAAATGTCTTCTTCCTGGCTGCCGTCCTCATGCCGGGAGAGGACCCCTCCCCGGCTCTCTCCAAACCGGAAGAGACCAGTCCCCTCCCGACGGCAACCATCTCCGCTCCCGTCCCGGAGAAGGCGGCCGAGGTCGGTACGGCCTCGATGCAGGCACCGGTTATCCTCCAGAGGGTCGAGGTCGAGCGCGGCCGGGGCCCGTTCGTCTACGAGGAGGTGGCCGAAGAGGGGACGATGGTGACCGTCTCGGTCGAGGTCGTGCCCGGGAGAGGGCGGGTGCTTGTTCAGACAACGCCCCTGATGGGGACGGTCTTCCAGGAGACCGCGAACCGGGCGGTCGTCTTTGCCGCCAACGACTCCCGCGTGGACCTTACGGAGAGCGACATCATCTTCAGCATCCAGGGGCCCGAGGAGGTCTCCGAGATCGACGGCCCGAGTGCCGGGGCGCTGATGGTCACGCTCCTCCTCTCGGTGCTGGAGGAGTTCGAACTCAACGAGAGTGTGACCGTGACGGGAACCATCGGTGAGGACGGGAGCATCGGCCCGGTCAGCGGGGTCCTCGAGAAGGCCGAGGCCGCCGCGGCGAGCGGGAAGACCCTCCTGGTCCTGCCGGAAGGAAACGACCGGGTGGTCACATACGGTGAGGATGTCCGGTCGATCGGCGGGCTGAGGATAGCGAGGCAGCAGCCGGAGATCGTCGACGCAAAAGAGTATATCGAGGAGCATCTCGGTATCCGGGTGGAGTACGCGGACTCCATTGACGACCTGCTTGTCGACGTCCGTGCTCCTGCCACGGTCCCCACGGCCACGCCCCTCTGACCCCGGGAACAGGTTCATTCTTGCCGGCCTGACCCGGTGCGGTTCGACGGCCCGGGGATCCCTGCCGGCACGGCGTAACTGAAGGTATTTATGGTCTCCTGAGCCACGTACCCGGAGCCTATGAATTCAAGACATCTGCTGATCACCGGGGTTCTCGTGGTCGCCGTGCTTGCCGTCCTCGCAGTACTGCTGCCGGGACTCTCCGCACCGCAGCCGCCCGGCCCGGGAGAGGGTGAGCCCGCTCCGGTCCCGACCTCGACCCCGGCACCCGTCCCGGGGAACGGCACCTACACCAATACCACCTACGGCTATGCCCTCACCTGCCCGGAGGGATGGTTCTACACCGAGTCCGGGGAGAGCGTATGGTTCTCCTCGCCGGTGAAGCACGAGGAGGTCCGGGTGAACGCAATCCCGCTCGCGAGCAAGAACTCCTCCGACGACGAGATCCTGCTGGCCCTGAACACGACCTATGCAGAGGATCTCAAAGCCGATATAGGGGCCGAATGGGTATCCACAGAGAGGATCTCCCTTGACGGCGTCCCGGGGTACGAGTCAACCTTCTCCGTCCCCATCGTCGAGGACGACCGGTACACCTTCGTCATCCGCTATGCCATCAGGGATGATACGCTGTATTCGGTCATGCACACGGTATTCCCCGCTGAGTACGACGTCTACAACGTTGATGCGGCCCCGGCGGCGGAGTCGTTCCGGTTCCTCTAACCCCTTTTTTCCTGCCCGCGGCCGGATGCAACTCCTCCTATCCCGCAGTCCTTGCCCGGTCGGGCATTCTTCTCTCTTCGATTCCCGGGTACACGCACGGCTCATGAGGGACAAAGGCGGTCTGCAAAAAAGGTGACGGGGTAACATAGATTGTTGAGAGGTATCCATCAGGTAGGGCGTTTCCCGGATGCCCCGTCACCTGACCTCCCCCGGCGGGATCCCGGGGTGCCCGCGGGGAGGATCGCTTCGGGAGAGAGATCGAAGCAGGGTTCGATGACCGGGTCGTTCGCACGGTCGTGATACAGTCCCCCTCTGCACTGAGTCTTCGTCAGAGGCGGATCTGCTGGAGTGTCACGCGGTTCATTCCTTTCGTCTGCGAGGAGTCCCCCCTGTGACATATAGCCATTCTAATCCCCGAAGAATAAATCCATTGTGATACGGGATTTGACCGATATCTCCTCAGGTTTTCCGGGTATTCCAGAAATGGGGATTTTTGGGCGCGATAAGGGTCCCCCGGGGAGGGTGGTCTTTCTACCCCCGCCGAAAGAGCCCGTCGAGTTTCCGTTTATCGAACGCCACGACCGTCGGCCTCCCGTGCGGGCATGTCCAGGGTGTCTTCGTCCGGGCGAGTTGCATGAGGAGGCGCTTTTGCTGGTCGGGGGTGAGGAGGGCGCCGGCCTTCACCGCACCCCGGCACGCGACGATGCAGGTGACCGCCTCACGCCGGTCGGGAGCGGTGCGGGCCTCCCCGGCGAGGACCTCATCGATCGTCTCCCGGACTCTCCCGGGGTCCTCGACGGCGCCGAGAGCGACCGGCACCGCCCGGACGGCGAAGGTGTCCCGGCCGAACTCCTCCACCAGGAACCCTTCGTCCGCGAGGAGGGGCACGGCGTCTCTGAGCGCGGCGGACTCCTTCGGGGGGAGAGAGAGGACGACGGGCATGATCAACTCCTGCGACCCGGCCGCCTTATCGCGCTGCTCCGCGACCTGGTCGTAGAGGACCCGTTCGTGGGCCGCGTGCTGGTCGACGAGGTAGAGGGTGCCGTCGGTCCCCTCCGCCACGATGTAGGTCGCGGCAACCTGCCCGATCGGCTCCATCGGGGGGAGGAGGTTCTCCTGCCCCTCCGTCTCCGTCCGGCGGAGTTGCCGATCAGAGCGGGCAAGACCGCGGTGCCCGACCGCGTAGGCCGCCTCGGGCTCGGCGGCCGCCGGGGCTGGATTCCGGGCGGGCTCTGAGGGCACGAGCGGCTGCTGGACCGGTTCCGCCGCCCCGTCACCGAGGAGGTCGTGCCCGGCAAGGGCCTCCTCGACGGCGGCCGCGATCGCCCCCGTGATCTCCCGCTCCCGGGAGAGACGGACCTCCCTCTTTGTCGGGTGGACGTTGACGTCCACAAGATCGGTCTCGATCGTAAGATCGATGAACGCCACCGGGTAGCGGTCCTTCGGGAGGAGGGTGCCGTAGCCCTCCCGGACGGCGGCGGCGATCCGGCGGGAGGAGATGCTTCTGCCGTTGATGCTCACGAAGACCTGCGAGGGGTTCCCCCGGCTCTCCGACGGTCGGGAGACGTAACCGCTTATGCGGATGAACGGGAGCCTTCCCTCGACCGGGACGAGCGCCCGGGCAAGGTCCGCGCCGTAGAGCCCGGCGATGGTGGCAAGAACCTCCCCGGACCGCTGGGTCGCCATCCGCTCTTTGCCGTTGTGCACCACCCGAAAGGCAATCTCGCGGTGCGCGAGGGCCAGGTTCTCCACAACGGCGTAGATGTGGGCGAGTTCGGTGTTCCTGCTTTTGAGGAACTTCCGGCGGGCGGGGGTGTTGTAGAAGAGACGCTCCACGACGATCGTCGTCCCCTCCGGCGCACCGACCTCGCTCTTCTCCACGACCTCGCCGCCCCTGACCACCACACGGGTCCCGGCGAGCGCCCCGGCGCCCCGCGGACGGGTGATCATCGTCACCTCCGCGACGGCGGCGATGCTCGCGAGCGCCTCCCCCCGGAACCCGAGGGTATGGATGGCCGAGAGATCGGCGATATCCCGGATCTTGCTCGTCGCGTGGGGGGAAAACGCGAGGACCGCCTCCTCCGGCGTCATCCCCTCGCCGTCGTCGGTCACCCGGATCTTCGTGACGGCGGCCATGTCCGATGTGACGTCGACGAGGATGCTCGTCGCACCCGCATCGATGGCGTTCTCAAGGAGTTCTTTTGCCACCGATGCCGGCCGCTCGACGACCTCGCCGGCGGCGATCTGGTTCACGGTATCGGGGTCGAGGACCCGGATCTTCGTCATTATCCGCTCCTCCCCCCGTTTGCCATCTTCCGGAGACGGCAGAGGGTGTTCAACGCCTCGATCGGGGTCATTTCGTCCGGGTTAAGGTCTTTGAGCTCCCTGACCGCGGGGTTCTCCTGGACGGCCCCCTCGCCGGGATCGACGAGGAGCATCTGGGTGTAGCGGGGAGCCCGCGGGCCGGCCGGGATCTCCCGCGCCGACGCCTCTTTTAAGAGTTCCATCGCCCGGTCGGTCACCTTCTTCGGGACCCCGGCAAGGTGCGCCACGTGGACGCCGTAACTCCTGTCGGTCGCGCCGGGGATGATCTTACGGAGGAAGACGACGTCCTCCCCCGTATCCCTCACGGCGAAATGGAAGTTCTTCACCCGCTTCTGGGCCCCCTCAAGGTCGATCAGGTCATGAAAGTGGGTCGCAAAGAGGGTCCGGGGACCGGCGGAGGCCTTCCCGTGCAGGAACTCCACCACCGCCCGGGCGATGGCGCACCCGTCCAGCGTGCTCGTCCCGCGCCCGATCTCGTCGAGGATGACGAGGCTTGCTGCGGTGGCGTTGTTCAAGATGTTTGCAAGTTCGAGCATCTCGACCATGAACGTCGACTGCCCCGAGGCAAGGTCGTCAAACGCCCCCACCCGGGTGAAGACCCGGTCGACGATCCCGACGGTGGCGTGGCGGGCCGGGACGAAACTTCCCATCTGCGCCATGATGCAGCAGAGCGCCACCGCCCGCATGTAGGTGGACTTGCCCGCCATGTTCGCCCCGGTGATGATCATGATCTGGTCGCCGGTGGAGTCAAGGTCCGTATCGTTCGGGACGAACGGGACCGGGAGGTGCCGCTCCACCACCGGGTGGCGGCCGTCCCGGATGACCACCCGGCCGCTCTCCTCGATCACGGGGCGGGTGTAGCCGTAGCGGGCGGCGACCTCCGCGAGGGCTGAGTAGACGTCGAGCAGCCCCACCGCCCGGGCGGTCGCCTGGAGCCCGGTGACCTCCGCCGCGAGCGTCCGGACGAGTTCGGCGTAGATCTCCGCTTCAAGCGCCCCGAGGCGTTCTTCGGCGGTCGCGATCATCGCCTCCTTCTCCCGGAGGTCGGGGATCGTGTAGCGCTCGCCGTTCGCGGTCGTCTGCCGGCGCTCGTACTCCGGCGGCACCAGGGAGAGGTTCGGTCTCGTCACCTCGATGTAGTACCCAAAGACCCGGTTGTAGCCGATCTTGAGTGACTTAATCCCGGTCCTCTCCCGCTCCTGCTGCTGGAACTCCGCGATCCAGTCCTTCCCGGTCGTCGCGAGGTGCCGGAGCTCGTCGAGTTTCTCGTTGAACCCCTCCCGGATCATCCCGCCGGACTTTGCGAGCGCCGGGGGCTCGTCCACGATCGCCCTGCCGACGAGGTCCGTGACCCGGGGATGGTCGTCCATCGCGTCGAGGGCCTCGCGGACGAGGGCGGGGAGATCGCCGGAGAAGAGCGCTTTAACGTCCGGGATGGATTCCAGCGACTCGCGGAGTGTCGCGAGATCCCGCGGCCCGGCGTTCCCGTAGGCGATCCTTCCCGCGATCCGCTCGATATCGGCAAAGTCGCCGAGGCTCGCGCGAAGCGCCTGCCGTTCCAGGGTGCGGTCGAGGAACCACGCCACGGCGTCGAGCCGATTCTCAATGGCGTCCTTCCTGACCAGGGGGCTGATCAGGAACGACCGCATCGTCCGGCTCCCCATCGATGTCTCCGTGACGTCGAGCGCGGCAAGCAGGGTGCTCCCGTCGCCAACGCCGCGGATGCCCGTCGTGATCTCGAGGTTCCGCAGCGTGATCGCGTCAAGCACCATCGTCCCCGACGGAACCCGGGTCGAAAGCCCCGTTATGTGGGGGAGGGCTGACTGCTGGGTCTCCTGGGCGTACCGGAGCGCCGCACCGGCCGCTGCGACTGCTCCCGGCATCTCTGCGCACCCGTAGCCGTCGAGCGTCGCCGTCCCGAACTGCTCGCAGAGGCGCTCGCAGGCCGCGTCGGTATCGAAGGCATCGTCATGATAGCGGCTCACTGTCATCCCGAGGGTCTCGAGCCGGCCGGGGAGCGCCCCGCTGAGGCTCTCCGGGACGATCGCCTCTGTTGGGCGGTACCTGACCGCCTCCGAGACGATATCGGCGTAGTCGCGCTCGCCGCTCCCGGAGGAGACGAAGAACTCCCCTGTCGAGACGTCCAGGAACGCGAGCCCGAAGGTCTCTTTTTGGTCGGGAGCGACCGCCATCAGGTAGTGGGCCCCGGCCGAGCCGAGCATCGAGGAGTCGATCAGGGTTCCCGGGGTGATCACCCGCGTGACCTCCCGTTTCACGACGCCTTTCGCGGTCTTCGGGTCCTCCACCTGGTCGCAGATCACCACCTTGTAGCCCTTGCCCACCAGGCGGGCGATGTAGCCGTCGGCGGCGTGGTGCGGGACGCCCGCGAGCGGCATCCGGTCGCCGTTCCTGTCCCTGCCCCGGGCCGTCAGGGTTATGTCGAGTTCCCGGGCTACCACGCCGGCGTCTTCCCCGAACGTCTCATAAAAGTCCCCCATCCGGAAGAAGAGGACGGCATCGGGGTACCGGGCCTTCACTGAGTAATACTGCCGCATTGCCGGGGTCGGTCCGTCGCTCATCGCTTCTCCTTATAGAATCCGCATAAAGTCACATAAGGGTACTGTCCCGCAAAAACGGCCGCGATGGGTCCGGATCTCCTGCACCACCCGGGCGGGTCCCGGCAAAATAGATACGTCCGGAGCGCGTACCAGGAACACGATACTTTATGCCGGCGACGATCGCAGAAAAAATATTCTCGCAAAAGTGCGGGAGATCCGTCCGCGCGGGCGATGTGGTGATGGCCCCGGTTGACGCGGCGATGATCCACGACATCACCGGCCCGCTCGCGGTCCGGGTCTTTCGCGAGATGGGTGGAGAGCGCGTGTATGATCCGGAGCGGATCATCATGCTCTTCGACCACCAGGTGCCCGCCGACTCAATACCCGCTGCCGAGAACCACGTCTTCATGCGGCAGTTTGCTGACGAGCAGGGGATCCACAACTACGACCTCCTTGAGGGCGTCTGCCACCAGGTCGTGATGGAGAAGGGGCGGGCGGCACCCGGCGAGATCGTCGTCGGGACCGACTCCCACACCTGCACCTACGGCGCGGCGGGAGCGTTTGCGACCGGCATCGGGTCGACCGATATGGGGTTCGTCTTAAAGTTCGGTGCGCTCTACTTCCGGGTGCCGGAGAGCATCCTCGTCGAAGTCGAGGGTGCGTTTAACCGGCGGGTCGGGGCAAAAGACCTCATCCTCTCGCTCGCCGGGGACATCGGCGCCGACGGCGCGACCTACATGGCGCTCGAGTTCACCGGGAAGGCCATGCATGATATGAATATGGCGGGCCGGATGACCTGCGCGAACATGGCGATAGAGATGGGAGCGAAGGCCGGGATCGTGACCCCCGACGCGGCCACCTGGGAGTATGTCACCGCCCGGCGCGATATCGAGCCGTTCGACCTTGCAGGCGACCCCGACGCGGAGTACCGGGAGCGCCGGCACTACGACGTCACCGGCCTCGCCCCGCAGGTCGCCGTCCCCCATAACGTCGACAACGTCGTGGACGTAACGAAGGTCGCCGGGACGAAGGTCGACCAGGTCTTCATCGGCTCCTGCACGAACGGGCGCTACGAGGACCTTGCCGAGGCGGCCGAGGTGATGGGGAACGCCGACCGCTTCGCGGACGGTGTAAGGGTGATCGTCATCCCCGCCTCGCGGACGGAGTACCTCAAGGCCCTCCGGGGCGGCCTGATCGAACGGTTCGTCGCGGCCGGAGCCCTTGTGGAAGCGCCCTGCTGCGGCCCCTGCATGGGCGGGGCGTTCGGCCTCCTCGCCCCCGGGGAGGTCTCGCTCTCGACGTCGAACCGGAACTTCCGAGGGAGGCAGGGGAGTGCGCAGGCGTCGGTCTACCTCTCCTCGCCGGCGACGGCGGCGGCAAGCGCCCTCTACGGTGAGATCACCGACCCGAGGGAGGTGTGAGTCATGCGAGTCTGGAAGTTCGGCAACGATATCGATACGGATGCAATCATACCGGGGAGGTTCCTCACCATTTACGACCCGGCGGAACTTGCAAAGCATGCGTTTGAGGGGACGCGCGATGCGTTTGCAAAGGAGGCGGGTGAGGGCGACATCGTCGTCGCCGGAACCAACTTCGGGTGCGGCTCCTCCCGCGAGCACGCGCCGCTCGCGCTCCTCGGCGCCGGAGTGAAGGTCGTGGTCGCGAAGTCCTTTGCCCGGATCTTCTACCGGAACGCCGTGAACACCGGGCTCCTGCCCCTGGTCTGCCCGGAGGCGGAGACGATCCGGGACGGCGAGACCGTCAGCGTGGATATCGCCGCCGGCTTCATCGAGGTCGACGGCCGGCGGCTCGCCGTCGAGCCGATACCCGGGTTCCTCAAAGAGATCGTGGATGCCGGCGGGCTTGTGGCCTACGCGAAAGACCTGGAGAGGGTGGAGACATGCAGCACAGAGTAGCCGCAATCGGCGGGGACGGTATCGGCCCCGAGATCGTGGCGGCAGGGAGAGAGGTCCTTGATGCCGCAGGAGAGCGCTACGGGTTCGATATCGCGTGGACGGAGTTCGATATCGGGGCGGAGCGCTACCTTAAAACCGGCGAACTCCTGACCGAGGAGGATATCCGGGAACTCTCGAAGTTCTCCGCGATCTACTTCGGAGCGATCGGCGACGACCGGGTGAAACCCGGGATTCTTGAAAAGGGTATCCTGCTTGCCATCCGGTTCCACTTCGACCAGTTCATCAACCTGCGGCCGATCAAACTCCTCGACGGGGTCGCGACGCCGCTTGCGAACAAGGGCCCGGAGGATATCGACTTCGTCGTCGTCCGGGAGAACACCGAGGACTTCTACGTCGGGATCGGTTCGCGCCTCACCGGGAAGCGCGAGAAAAAGACCCTCGAGGTCGTCCGCGACATCTACAACGTCAGGTTCGGCCTCGACGTCGAGACCGATGCCGAGGAACTCGCCTACCAGATCGGCGTCGTCACCCGGGCGGGTGCCGAGCGGGCGATCCGCTACGCCTTCGACCTCGCCGCAGCGAGGGAGAAGAAGGTCACGTCGGTTGACAAGGCAAACGTCCTCTCCGACGTCTACGGCCTCTGGCGTGATGTCTTCACCGATGTCGCCGCCGGCTACCCTGATGTTAAAACGGAGTTCAACTTCGTCGACGCCGTCACGATGTGGTTCGTCAAGAACCCCGAGTGGTTCGACGTCGTCGTCACGCCGAATATGTTCGGCGACATCATCACCGATCTCGGGGCCATGATCCAGGGCGGGCTCGGGCTTGCTCCCGGCGGGAACATCAACCCCTCCGGCACATCGATGTTTGAGCCGATCCACGGCTCCGCGCCGAAGTACCGCGGCCAGGATGTCGCAAACCCGCTCGCCACCGTCTGGGCGGGCTCGATGCTCCTCGACCACCTCGGCGAGCACGAGGCGGCGGCGGCGGTCCTCCGGGCGATCGAGCGGAGCATCCTTGATGGGTATGTGCCCCGGGATATGGGCGGGGCGAAGAAGACGAGCGAGGTCGGGCGCTACCTCGCGGGGCTCGTGAAGACGGTGTAGGGCCGTCACTCCCTCATTTTTCCCGAAATGACCGTCCTTTATATCTCCGCACCGCCATGATCTTTTAGACCGATGCAAAACGACCAGCGTACGCCGTGCGAGAACCCGCTCTGGCCCTGTGCAATGACCGGGGCGGTCGCCTGTCTTTCGGGGTTCGAGGACCTCGCCGTCGTCGTCCACGGTTCGAGCGGGTGCTACTTCTACCCCGCGTCGCTCGTCGGGGTCCCCATCCACGGGACGTTCCTCGTCGAGAGCGAGGTCATCTTCGGGACGGAGCCCCGTCTCGCGGAGGTGATCCGGGAACTCGACGGCCGATACTCCCGGATAGCCGTTGTCAACACCTGCGTGCCGGCGATCATGGGTGAGGACCTCGCCGGTCTTGCCCGTGACGGGCAGGTCCTCTTCGTCGACAGCCCGGGGTTCCTCGGCGACCTTGAGGCCGGCTACCGCCGGGCGCTCGATACGATCGCGCCGGAGGTGGACACTGGCACTCCCGGCGTCAACATCGACGGCGTCTGCCGGACCGACCCCTTCTGCCGGGGAAACGCCATCGAGGCGCGGCGCCTTCTCAGCCTCGCCGGCGCCCCGGTCGCCACCACCTTCTGCCTGGACCGGTACGATGCGGTCCACCGGGCGGCGCCCTTCACGGTCGGGACAAACCCGGACCTTGCAAGCGGCGTCGGGACGTGGTGCGGCTCGCTCCTCGGGCTTGACGCCGTCGGCGAGACCTTCGAGAGGCTTTCAGCCGCAATCGACGGCGTCGATTCCCGGCCGGTTGCAGAGGAGATTGCGTGGGCTGACGCCCGGATACGGAAGGCCTGCGGGAAGTACCTCAAGAGGTTCGACCCCCCGCGGGTGGTGATCGCCGCATCGAACGCGTATGCCGCGTTTGCCGGCGATCTCCTCGACCGCTACCTCGGGGCCGATATCGCCTGCGTCGCGGCCCGGAATGCTCCGGGCGGATGCAGCGGCGACGCCACCTCATCGACCGACTTCTCGGCCATCCGGGAGATGATCCGTGACGCCGAGCCGGACCTGGTCATCGGGTCATCCTACGAGCGGACGGTCGCTCCCGGCGCAGCGTTCGTCGGGCTGACGTCGCCGCTCCGGGGCAGGGTCCTCCTCTCCTCCCGCGCGGTTGCCGGGGTTGAAGGGGCGCTTCAATTGATGGACGACGTGCTCAACGCCTGCGCAAACCGGAACCGGCGCCCGGAGAGCGAGAACGCGGACCTCTTCTAAGAAAGCGTTATTACTCCCGGTGCCAGAGCACTCATGCAGGAGAACGGGGGTTCGCCCGGACCCCCGGCTGCTGCTGGAGGTTGGTCTGAATGCCGCTTGTAAAGGTCGAGATCCGCACCGGGAAATCCGTCGAGTACCGGCAATCGCTTATCGAGAGCCTCCGCCAGGCTTTTGTGGACGCACTGCAGACCCCGGAGACCGCCCTCTGGATCCGGATCTGCGAGCGAAAGGAGGAGAACTTCCCGATACCTCCCGGCCGGTCCGGCGACGCGGTCCTGATCGAGGTCTCGCTCATGCCGGGGCGCGGGCCCGAGAAGAAACAGGGGCTTTACCGGGCGATCGTGGAGCACCTCGCCCATGATGCGGGTGTTCGCCCTGAAGACGTCTATATCGTCCTCTACGAGCCCCCCGTCGAGAACTGGGCCGAACACGGCGAGGCGTTCGCGCCATCCGGTTAAGCGCGGGGCAGCCACATCCGCCATAAGATTTTTATGACCCGGTGAGCACAGGGGTGCCGTTCTGCCCGGAAGGCAGATCGCAGTGAGGGGGTTATGAGATGACACATGGCGCTAGACCCGGTGCTCACGGGATGCTCCTTGAGCGGATGTTCGAACTTCTCGACGAGGACCAGATGCGGCAGTTGACGGTCCGGATGGTTGAGAACCGCATCAAGATGAAAGAGCACTGGATTGAGTTGATGCAGCAGAAGGTCGAGACCTACAAGATGGCGCGCGACATGCTCCAGGCCGGCGCGAAGAAGTGAGTCGGGGTTCAGGGGCGCCCGGGGGCGTGACGCCTCCGGGCCGGTTCTTTTTTGCGGTTGAACGGCTGCGTTCACCCCGCGGGGTGCACCACCGGTGTATAAACCTTAACGGCGAATACTCCGGTATGGATCTCGTCATCAGGAGATACCGTGAAGAGGATTATGCTCTTGTGTGCGGCCTTGAGCAGGAGAACAGCCCGAAAGGGTGCAAGCCCGGGGTCTTCGTCCGGCAGGCGGGTGTCCTCTTCGCCGATACATTCCTCGTCGCGGAATGTGCCGGGAGGGTCGTCGGCTACACCATCGGGGCTCTCGTGCAGCACCGGCCAGAGACCGGGTGGATCATCCGGCTGGTGATCTCGGGGCAGCACCGGCGCAGGGGGTTCGGGGAGAGCCTGGTTGCCGCGGTCATCGAGAGTCTCCGGGAGCGGGGAGCGATGGAGGTCTACCTCTCGGTTGCGCCGGGAAACCGCCCCGCCCGTGCGCTCTACGAGAAGCACGGGTTCCGTGAGACCGACTTCTGTCCGGCCTACTTTGGCGAGGGGGCCGATCGTCACATCCTCAGAAAGGACCTCGCCGGCGGGGAAGGCTTAATCCGTCTGGATTGAGATAGGTGGTCTGATATCATGCCCCTCATCCCGCTCCGCATCGGAGAGGCGTTCAGACCGGCGCGGCAGTTCCGGTCGTACCTCTACGCCTCCCTGGTCCTGACCGTCGTCTTCCTCATCCTGCCGTGGCTCGTCCCCGTCGTCGTCTTCAGCCCGCTCCCTGTCGCTCTCGCGATAGCCATACCCGTCCTCGCCGTCATCGTCTTCGTCATCTACTGGATACCCCTCTACTACGAGAGCATCGTCTACCGGCTCACCGTCACCGAGATCACCTGGCAGCGGGGGGTCTGGTTCCGGCAGACGGGGATCGTCCCCTACAACCGGATCACGAACGTCGATATCGCCCAGGGGCCCCTGATGCGGTTCTTCTCCTTCTCGGCGGTCCGGGTGCAGACCGCCGGCTACTCGGCCCAGGCGCAGGCGGAGATCCTCCTCAACGGGATCGAGGACCCAAAGGACCTTCAGGAGAAGATCATGGGGTTCGTCAGGAGGACCGGTCCGGTTGCGGTCGGCATCGGGCCGGAAGAGCCGCCGGCCGCGGATGCGACGGTGGAGGAACTCCGGGCGATCCGGCGGTTGCTGGAGAGGCTGCTCGAACGGTAGGAGATTCCCTTTTTTTCTCGCAAAAATAGGGGAGAACTACCTGCCAATGGCCACGTCCCGCTTGATGACGAGGACCGGCTGGCGGGCGTTCTTGATCACGTACTCCGAGACCGTCCCGAGCAGGCGGTCGCGGATGTTCGACCGGCCATGGGAGCCGATGACGATGAGCGAGGTCCCCTCCGCTTCCGCCGCGGCAACGACCTCCTTTCCCGGGCTCCCCACGGGCGTCCGGACGGTCACCTTCAGGCCCCGTCTCTCAAGCGCCCGGCGGGTGTCGATGATCCGGTGCTGGATATCCTCGCGCAACTCTCTCTGGGCCTCGGTCTCCTGGTCGGGGACGGTCCCGAGGAACCCCTGCCCGCCCGAGGCGATCATCGTGACATCCTTTGAGTCGATGACATGGACGAGGACCACCTCCCGGGTCCCTGCCTCCTGCAGTGCGGGGATGTAATCCAGCGCCTTCATGGAAGGCACCGAGAAGTCTGTCGGGAACAGGATACGTTCGAACATTGGCACTCACTCCGGTCTTCCCTCTGCGGGCCGGATATTTAAAAGAGACTGTGCGGGGGCCGGTGGGGGAGCGGGGTGGCGGCCTCTCGGTCATCCTGACCGCCAACCCTGCCGAAAAGGATAACCCGGAGCCCCCCTCACCCCCGCCTCTTCTCCCGCACCAGCACCCGCCACCGGTGCAGCATCCGCCGGAGGCCGGCGGTCCCGACCGGCGCCGGGTAGGGGAGCGGGATGGCAGTCCCGTCCGGGTCGACGACGAGGTCGAGGGTTTCTGCGCACTCGGCGCAGATCGTCTCTGCATCCGGATCGGCCTTGAGCGCGGGGTGGGGAGACGCGAAGTGCACGCGGCTCCCCGCGATATCGGCAAACCGGCCAAGCATATCGTTCTGGAACGCCCGCTCCTCCTCGACGGCGCCTGACGCGTCGACGCCGCAGATCAGGCCGAGTTCCTCAAGGAACCGGCACGTCCCGGCGAGGCCGACCGGGAACGAGTCGATGCAGGGTGTCCTGAACCTCCGCTCGAGGTCATCGCCGACCGGCCGGAGGGCGGGCTCGCGGAGGATGTTGACGGCGGCGGAACCAAGCCGGCCGACGTCGGCGGTCCCGATCCCCCGCACAAACCGGAGGTTGATCCCGATGCCGAGCCGGGAGAGAAGGCGTGCGATCTCGGCCGCGTTCTCGTCGACGCCGTACTCCAGGTTCTTCTCGCCGATGAGGTTCACGGAGAGGGTTCTCTCGGCCGTGGGGCTGGCGAGCGAGGCGACAGTGGAGAGGGCGTTTCTGATCCCGGTCTCAAAGACCCCGCCGAGGAACCCCGCGGTCGGCACGGGGATCACCGGGACGCCCCATGGCTTCGCGCAGACCCCCGCCGTGTCGTCCCCGATCGTCTCGACGATGCAGGTCGAGAGTACGAAGACGGAGGCGGGAGCCGGGGAGAGTGAGAGCGCCCGCGTAATGGTTCTCTCCAGTGCCTCCTCGCCGCCGAAGATGATATCGTTCTCGCCGAGGCGGGTCGAGAGGAGGCGGGGGACCTCCAGGCGGTCGTTTGAGAGGTGGGTGGCGTGGAGGAGGGAGAAGTTGTGGTGCGCACATCCCGACGGGCCGTGGATGATGCAGACGGCGTCCCGTACCTCCGTCAGGACCGAGAGCGCTCCGGTCAGGGTGCACCCCTCAAACCTGGACGAATTCGAGGGCGAAGGATTCGAGTTCATCCATCTCGAGGGGGGTGGGGATGCTTGTCGTGCCGTTTGCGTGGATCGTGCGGGCAAGATCCCGGTAGACCGCCGCCTGGGCCGAGTCGGGGGCGTACTCGACGACCGTCTGCTTCTGCAGTTCCGCAACCTGCACCACCCGGTCGCGGGGGATGTAGGCGATGAGCCGGGAGTTGATCCGGCGGGCGAACTCCTCGACCAGGTCCCGCTCGCCCTCGATGTTCTTTGCGTTGCAGATCACCCCGCCGAGGGTGCACCTGCTCCGGACCCGGCGCGAGAGGCGGGCAATGGCTTTTGCAATGTTGTTCGCCGCGTAGATGGACATCAGTTCGCCGGAGGTGACCAGGTAGACCTCCTCTGCGTATCCCTCCCGCATCGGCATCGCAAACCCGCCGCAGACGACGTCTCCCAGGACGTCGTAGACGATCACGTCGCCTCTGAGGGCTTCCAGGCGTTCAAGGAGCTGGAAGGTCGCGATGATCCCCCGCCCGGCGCACCCGATCCCCGGCTCGGGGCCGCCGGCCTCCACACAGCGCACCCCTCCAAAGCCCCGGTAGACCACGTCGTCGACGGTGATGTTTGCATCCCCGCGCTCCCGGATAAGGTCGAGGACCGTCGGGATCCAGGTCCCGTGCATCAGCATGCGGGTACTGTCGTGCTTGGGATCGCAGCCGATCTGCAGGATATCAAGCCCTTCCCCTGCAAGTGCTGCCGATAGGTTTGCTGCAGTCGTGGATTTCCCGATTCCACCCTTCCCGTAGAGGGCGATCTGTTTCATTGTTCATACTATGCGCTTGCATGGGTAATTATGTGTCGGCTGGTGTTCGCCCCGATTTTGTATATATATCTTATGGCTATCCAGTCTTTGTCCTTATGGGCTGATTTAGCCGGAACATCCTGATTTTTGCTCCGATTTAGTTTTTCGGGAATTATAAACTTGTTTTATATATTGGAAAATTATATATCGACCTATTTGAAACTCTTTGCTAAGCAGAGGGGAACGAACCATGGACCCACGATTCCGATCACGGTTGGTTGCGGCGATCATCCTCATCATCGTCGTCTGTTCGGCCTTTTCAGTGAGCCCGGTTACCGGTTTCCGTCTGGAGAACAGGGATGGAAGCGGCACCGAAGCGGCACTTGCAGAGGCCCTGGTGTTGCAGCAGAGCACCAAGATGCGGGAAGAGTTCATACAGGACATCACAGTCTACATCGACAGCGGGAACCCGATCTTCAGGCAGCAGGACGCATCCGGGAGCGTGAGCGGCCTGTATGTCCTTGAAGAGAACGCCATCTACATCCGATCGGACAGGGACCCGTCACGGGCCGATGAGGTCTTTGTCCAGCAGGTCGGGTACCGCGTCTACCACAGCATGGGGTTCGGCGAGAGCACGGTCCTCCCGACCCTTGACGTAGCCCCCGGGTCCTACCTTGACCGGGTCAACGTCCCGGCCGGTGAGGAGAAGGAGGCCGCGATCTTTGCCGAGGCCTTCGCGCTCTACCACACCTCCCCGGACCTCCTGCAGGAGGATGCACCCGAGGTCTACACCTACATGGACCTGCTGGTGAAGGACGGCGGGGACTGCGCAGCGGTGGACGACCGGTACACCCACTACCAGCCGGAGTAACCGGCATCTCCTTTTTTCCCCCGGGCCCGGGAGTTCGGGTTGACGTTGTGGTGAAGGGAGCACGCCCTCCCCTTCACCCGGCGATAGACGATGCGTGCACCGGAGGCGCGAATCTCCCGCGGCCCGGTGCACGGGGCTTCCCCCATCCCGGGAACACGCTCCTCGCATCCGAAGGGCAGCGGGCTCGATACGTGGGGCCAGACCACAGGAGTGTCCGGGAATCGGCCGGCACGCTCCCGGCATGGGCGGCCTGCCTTACCCCCGAAACGGCCGCTCACTCATACCGCTTGAAGAGACCCATGACCAGCATGATCACCGGTATGACCTCAAGACGCCCTATCCACATCAGGAAGACAAAGACGACCTTTGCCGGGTCGGTCATGTCGGGGGAGACGAACCCTGTGGAGATGCCGTTGTTGGACATCGCGGTGGTGACCTCGAAGATCACGTTGCTCGAGTCGAAGGCCGTCGGCTGCAGGTGCATCACCAGTATCGTCGCGACGAAGATGGTCAGGAAGAAGAGCATGATCGTCAGCATGTTCCGCGAGACCTCAAGGTCGGCGATGTTCTTCGGGATCACCCTGCCGTTGTACTTGAAGGGCACGAGCACCTTCCCCGATACGAACATACGCCGGAACCACCAGACCAGGCTCTGAAACCCGAGGACAACCCGGGAGAGTTTGATACCGCCGGCGGTGCTCCCCGCCGCCCCGCCGATCGCGATCAGCATCGCAAGGAAGAGGACCGTCACGCTCGCCCACTCGTTCGGGGAGGCGACCTGGAACCCGGTACTGGTGACCGCCGCGGCCGACATGAAGAGCGCCTGGCGAATGGCGGTGGGGATGTCTGTTGCGTTGAGCGTGACAAGATCCCACGTTATCACGACGATCCCGAGCGCGACGAGCATGAAGAGGAGGCGAGCCTGCTGGTCGTCGAAGAACCGCACGTCTCTTTGCCGGTAGAGGAAGTAGTAGAGTTTGAACGGCAGGGCGCCGGCGATCATGACCGGGACGATGAGAACCTCAAGGAGCGGATTGTTGTAGAAGGGGATCCCTTCCGAGTGGACCGAGAACCCGCCGGTCGCAATCGCGACAAGGGCGATGTTCACCGCGTCCCAGACAGGTATCCCCGAGAGGAGGACAAGCCCGATCGAGGCGACGGTCAGCACCAGGTAGATCTTCCACATCTCAAGACCCGTTGCGACAACGCTCGGCATCAACGCCTCCGAGCGCCCTTCCGAGCGGTAGAGGCGGAACTGGGTCAACCCGGTCCGCGAGGCCATTGCGACGGTGAACGCGACGATCCCGATACCGCCGAGCCACTGCATCAGCGACCGCCAGAAGAGGAGGGTCCGGGGCAGGTCGTCGACCGACCGCATCATCGTCAGGCCCGTATCGGTCCACCCGGACATCGCCTCGAAGACGGCGTCGAGGTAGGAGATGCCGAGCCCGAGGGTGAAGGGGAGGGCGCTCACCAGCGCGATGGCGAGCCAGATCAGGGCGACGGCCATAAGGGCGGCTGATAGGGGCGCCTCGCGATCCTGCCGGGGGACGCGGGTAAGGAACGTTCCGAGGAGAAAGAGAACGACCGGGACGGAGAGCATGGGGAGGATCATCTCCCACTCCTGATAGATCACCGCCACGACGATCGGCAGCGCTGTGGCGATGCTGATATACCTGAAGATATTGCCGATGTCGGGAGCGATGATCGAGAACTGCTCGATCCTGTCCATCAATACACGTTCTCCGGGCGCTCTTATCTACTTTCTCTTGTACCGCCGTTCAAGGTTCGGGGGCGAAAACAGGCCCCGGGTTACCTGCGGGCGCACCCGCACCCGCTCTTTGCGGCGGCCAGCGCCTCCTCGCCGGCCGCTCCCGGGGCACTCTCAATGAAGATGCGCCGGTTGATGATCCGCCAGGCGAGGATGAGCTGGGCCATATCCCCGGCCGTCAGGTATGCCCCGCTCGCGACGAGGTCGATCGGCTGCACCTGCGTCTGGATCTCGATGTTCTTCTCCAGTTTCCTCACCACGGCATCGTTCAGTTCCCCGTCGAACGTGAGCGCCCCCATTGCCCTCCCCCCGATCTCCTCGATTGTAAACTCGACCATGAAGTTCCGCTCCGAGAGCGAGAGGAGGGGGAAGAGATCGATGGAGAGGTCGACGTCCCTGATGGTCCGGTCCAGTTTGCTCTGGCAGAGCGTGACGCGGTAGATGTTGCGCCGCTCGCTCGCCTCCCTGCCGTACTTCGAGAAGGCGATCCTGATGACCGCGTCCGCGAACCGGCACTGCGGCGCGACATACTGCTCGTAGTCGGGCTCGCGCTCCGCCATCTCCCTCTCGACCGCGTCCGGGGAGTATCCCCGCCGTTCTACGTCGCGCCTGATCTTCCAGGCCCGTTTGACGTCGTGGTCCGGGTCCACGTAGAGTTTGAAGTCGATCAGGTCCCGCAGTCTCGGGGTGATGAAGGGGTGGAGCCCCTCGAGGATCAGGATCTTCGTGGGGCTGAAAGGAACCGGGGGATCGAACCTCCCGTTACTGTGGTTGTAGACCGGTTTCTGGATCGTCTTCCCCGCTTTGAGGTCCAGGAGATGCTCCTCTAGGAGGTCGAACCGGTTTGCCTCGGGGACGAGCGGCGTGATCCCGAGAACTTTTCGCTGCTCGCGGTCGTATCTGTGGTAATCGTCGATGGTGATCGTCGAGACGAGGTCCTCACCGAAGATCTCCCGTATCGCCCGGGTGAATGTGGTCTTCCCGGTCCCGCTGTCCCCCGCTACGCCGATGATGAAGATGTAGGGTGACTCTACAATGACTCTCTTGAAGTCGGACGTGGGCATAACTCAACTCAGGGGTTGGTCGGTAGCGTTACACTGTTAAGATTTCGGCGCCCGGGAGGCGGGTCTCCTGACAGGTTGTTGGTGCTAAAAAAGGAGGGGGCGCCTAAGCCGGGACGATCCCCGCCTCTTGATGCTTCTTTGCGATCTCATCGGCGAGCCGGTCGAGCGCCGCAAAGTCCTCATCCTTCGGGAGGCCCCTGACATAGACCGGTTCGAGGAACTCGACCTTGAGCCGGCCGAGCATATCCTTCACGGTGTCGACCGTCTTCCCGCCCCAGCCGTAGGACCCGATCACCGTTGCGTACCGGGTCTTCGGGCGGAGGAGGTTTGCAAGGTATGCGGCATAGACCGCCTGCGGGTGAGGGCCGAAGATGACCGTCGGCGACCCGATCACGACGGTTGCGGCATCGACCAGGGCCTTTGCAAGGTCGCCGATATCGGTCTTTGTGAGGTTGAACGGCTGCACCGGGATGCCCCGGGCCATCAGGGCCCCGACGAAGTGGTCGACCATCGTCTGCGTGCTCCCGTGCATGGAGACGTAAGGAAGCACCACCATGTTCTTCACAGCGTCGCCCGTCCAGTCCCGGTAGGCGTCGGTGATGAGCGCCGGCCTGTTGTAGACCGGACCGTGGCTCGGGGCGATCAGGTCGATGTCGCGCGAGGCGAGTTTTTCAAGATGGCCCTTGATGCTCGACCGAAACGGCATCATGATCTCGGCGTAGTAGCGTTTCGCGGACTCGTACACTGCGTTCTCGTCGGGGACGTAGAGGGAACTCGTCGCGTAGTGCGAGCCGAAGAGATCGCAGGGGAAGAGGACCCGGTCTTCCTGGAGGTAGGTCAGCATCGTCTCCGGCCAGTGGACCCAGGGGGCGATGATGAACTCGAGCGTCTTATCGCCGAGTTCGAGCGTCTCGCCGTCGCCGATGACGGCGAACCGGTCCCCGGGGATGTGGAGGAGGTCGATCAGGAAGTCCCGGCACTTCTGGTTCGTCACCACCTTCGCGTCGCCGAACCTCTCAAGCATTGCGGGTATCGAGCCCGAGTGGTCCTGTTCCGCGTGGCTGGAGATGATGTAGTCGATCTTCTCGACACCGAGCCCGTCCAGGTTCGCCATCAGTTCTGCGGTCTTCGTCGGGTCGACGGTATCGATCAGCGCCGTCTTCTCGCTGCCCCGCACCAGGTAACTGTTGTAGGTGGTGCCCTCGGGAAGCGGGATCAGTTCGTCGAAGAGCCGGCGGTCCCAGTCGATGGCTCCGACGGCATGGACGCCCGGGACAATCTCACGTGCGGCCATACCTTCCCCCCTCCATCGGTCGCACCCCGGCCGTTATACGGTATACATAAGGATCCGACATATCTCTACTCCGTTAACTCTCAACCGTCCCGGCGTGCTCTGCCGCGCCGGTCGGCAACCGTCTCTCGTTCCCGAACGCTGATAACGGTTTCGTTCTATCCTTCGGAGGAGAGGGTGGTCTGCCTCTCCTCCCTCTTCTCCTCCTGCCGGACCGCGTTTGCATAGAGGTGGGCCTGCCGGGTCGGCTCCGGGAGCCGGTACCCCCGTGCGGTCGCGAGGACGAGATCGACGGCCTGCGATAAGGCGACCCGGTGGCCTACGGAGACGTAGACGGGTTTCGTCTTCTCTTTCGTCCGCACCGCCATCCCGATCGTCTCGCCGTCGCGGAGTATGGGGGCGGTCGAGCCTCTGGCAACTTCCGGCTCCGCCGCCGTGCCGACAAGGAGACTCTTTGCGACCCCTATGGTGGGCCGGTCGAGCAGGACGCCCATGTGGCTTGCGATGCCGAGCCCGCGGGGGTGGGCGATCCCCTGCCCGTCGAAGAAGACGAGATCCGGCTCGGAGCGCGTTCTTTTGAACGCCTCGACGAGGGCGGGGCCTTCACGGAAGGTCAGGAGGCCCGGGATGTAGGGGAACGACGTCGCCGCGCTTGCAGAGACCCGTTCGACGACGCCGAGGTCGGGATAACGGAGGACGACGACGACGGCGTGGATCTCGTCCGAACCCTTCGCGTAGGAGGCATCGACGCCGGCCACCAGGGAGATATCCTCGATGTCGCCGGAGAGGCGGACCCTGGTCCGGAGCGTCTCCTGGAGGCGGATCGCTTCGGCAGGCGTCAGGTCGAAGGGGTGGGTATGGATCTCCATGTTCATCTCCCGGCCCGAAAGCCGCTTGGTGACCGGGTTCGGGGCTGTCCATATAGGTGTTGTGCTCATTACATCGATCGCAGATGATGCCCCCCCCTGGTACCGGTTGCCGGCATCGCTTGTGGGGGAGATCCCCGGTTCTCCAGTGCGGACCGCCGCCTTCGGTCGGGGTCCATTCCGGGAGCGGGGGCATTTTTATATGCATTGAGTAAGGGTATGCCCGGAGCACCATCTCCGGAGCGTGAGCGGTATGGGACGATGGGTGTGCAGTGTCTGTGATTACGAGTACAACGAAGAGGCGGGAGACCCCGCCACCGGCATCCCGCCGGGGACGCTGTTTGAGGACCTCCCCGCCGACTGGAGGTGCCCCGGGTGCAGCGTGGGGAAGGAGGCATTTGTACGGGTTAACGAACTGGAGGTAAAGACGGATGAAGAAGACTACCTCTGAAGAGGCCGCCACGACCGTGGCCGACGTCCTGGTCTCGGAACTCGCCGCGTGGGGGGTCACCCTCTACTTCGGCATCCCCGGAGCATCGTCGCTCCCGCTCGTGGACGCGGTGCGGAAGAACCCGGACGCCCGGTACATCGTCGTCCGGCACGAACAGACCGCTGCCCTCGCGGCGTCCGCCTACAACAAGTTCACGGGAAAGATCGCGGTCTGCCTGACCATCGCCGGGCCGGGAGCAACCAATCTTGCTACCGGGCTCTACGACGCAAAAGAAGACCGGGCGAGCGTTCTTGCTCTCTCCGGGCAGGTGAAGACACAGTATGCCGGTCCCGGCGGCATCCAGGAGATCGACCAGGACGCGTTCTTCCGGCCCATCACGGTCTTCAACAACACCGTCGCCGACCCGGCAACAGCGGTCAAACTTCTCACCCGGGCGCTCCGGTACGCCATCATCAACCGCGGTGTCGCCCAGCTCTCCCTTCCGAACGATGTCCAGCGGGAACCGCTTGAACCGGCCTACTGCGAGCGCGAGACCTGCCTCCCCGAGGTCCGGGTTGCCCCGACCGACGAGGCCGTCGGGGCGGCGGTGGCGGCGATCGACGGCGCCGCACGGCCGGTCATCCTCGCGGGGTTCGGGGCCATGAATGCGGCCGGAGCGGTCCTTGACCTCGCAAAGACCATCCAGGCGCCGATCGTCACGACCTTCCGGGCGAAAGGGATCCTCCCCGACGATAACGAGTGGGTTGCCGGGATCCACGGGCAGCTCGGGACGCCGCACGCCCTGACCCTCGTCCTGAAATCGGACCTCGTGATCGCCTGCGGCACAAGTTTCTCCGACCTCACCGGGGTCCCGGAAGAGAAGCGGGCCGTTCACATCGATATCGACCCGCTCCAGCTCGGGAAGCACCCGCTCGAGGTCGGGGTCTGGGGGGACTGCGCCATCGCTCTATCCCGGATCCGGGAGCTGGTCCGGCCGCGGGATGACTCCGGGATCCGGCAGTGGCTCGCGGAGAAGAAGCAGGAATGGCGCGAACGGCTCGACCAGGAGGCCGACCCGGATGCCGTTCCCATCCGCCCGCCCTACATCATGAACGTCCTCTCCGGGACCCTGCCGGAGGATGCGGTCATCTCCCTCGACGTCGGGGAGAACCTCTGGTGGTTCGGGAGGAACTTCCGGATGAAGCGGCAGCGGTTTGCGATGTCGGGCTACCTCGGGACGATGGGGCTCGGGCTCCCCGGGGCGATCGCGGCGAAACTGGCCTATCCTGATGCGACCGTCGTCTGCATCACCGGGGATGGCGGGTTTTCCATGGTCATGGCCGACTTCGTCACGGCGGTCAAGTACGACCTCCCCATGATCGTGCTGGTCTTAAACAACCACGAACTTGCCATGATCCGGGAGGAGCAGCGTGAGGCGGGCTATCCGCCGTATGGAACCGAACTCAAGAACCCCGACTTTGCCGCGTTCGCGGAGGCCTGCGGCGGCGCCGGGATCCGGGTAACCCGGCCGGAGGAACTCGCCGGGGCGGTTACGACCGCGGTGCAGATGAACAAACCCGTCCTCATCGATATCGAGACCGACCCGAAGCGGTTCAGGTGAGGGTTCGGGCCACCGTTGCCGGTTGGGACCCATGGGACCTCCCGGCGCCGGCAGCCCGGGTGTGATGTGGCAGTCACCCGAAACCTATAAATGTCCTCCGCGGGAATGAGGCTCCGAGGGTAATGTGAACATCCCGGTCATGGGTGTCAAATCTGTGACGCCCATGCCGGTTACGTGCGGATCTCCGGACGTTGATCCGGGTGGGAGCGTAGAAATCTGCTCCACGCTGAGGGTTCCCCGGCGCCCGTGAACGGGCATCCGGGGGAGAACTTGCGGCGAACCGGATCCGCTCCGGTTCACCGCTCTTGTCCCGGGATTGTGAAGCGTTTTTTCAGAGTTTCCTTCTACTTTGCGCCGTCTTTGTGCCGCGACCAAAAATGGAGTGGGGTCTGGATCATTCGCTGGAGAGGTAATCGTAGAGGAACGCGGCGAGCACCGCACCGACGATGGGACCGACGATGTAGATGGGGAAGAACGTCCAGAGGTTCTGCCCGGCAAGGAGCCAGTCCCCGAGATACGGCCCGAACGTACGGGCGGGGTTCAGCGACGCGCCGGTCAGGTTCCCGATCGTCGTGATGATCCCGGCGACGATAAGACCGACCGCAAGACCGGCAAAGCCCGGGGGAGCCCGTTCGTCGACGGCGGCGCCCATGATGACGAGCATCAGAAGGAACGTCCCGACCGCTTCGATGACGATCGCCTGCAGGTAGCCGATGCCCGGGAAGGGTGTTGTTGCCCCGAGCCCTCCGATCGTGACGGCGTCCGGGCCGACGACCCAGGCAAAGAGCAGGCTTGCCGCCGCTGCGCCAAGGAGTTGGGCGATGATGTACGGGATGACTTCGCGTCCCGGGAACCGCCCGGTCGCAAAGAGGGCTATCGTCACCGCCGGGTTGATGTGGCACCCCGATATCCCCCCGAGGGCGTAGATGGCCCCCGCAATGGCGATACCGAAGGCGAGCCCGATCGCGAGCCAGTCACCGAGCCCCCCGAGCGCCCCGATCCCGACGTTGAAGGGGGTCGACGGGGTGGTGCCTGAAGCAAGCATCAGCGTGACGACTGCGGCACCGGCTCCGAAGAAGACCAGGATGAAGGTCCCGACCGCTTCCGCAACGGACCGTTTTCCAAGAGATACAGTCATAATTTCACCTGATAGTAGTTTTGGCGCTTTAGAGATGAATAGTTTCCCAAAACGGGATGGTAGAGCGCCCTACTTCCCGTACAGGGCAGTATAGCACTCGGGGCAGAGAATCCTCGGCAGCGGGGCCTTGACGCGTCTGCTGGGGAGCGGGTAGCCCCCTTCCCAGACATCGAGGTCCTTCCTGATCGCGTGCTCCATGCAGAGGCCCATCCCGCAGACGATGCAGACCGCCACCGCCTCGCTCTCCTTCCCCTCAAGGGCGCAGTAGTAGCACTTCACGGCAGTCCCCCTCCTTTTAGACCGCCTCTTTCCACTGGCAATAGTGCTGCCTCTGGTCGACCAGGCAGGCCGTGGCGCAGTTCTTGCAGGCCCGTGCCGGAGCGGCAGGCTTCTCCTTCTCAAGAGCGATGATGTTCGTCATCATCGTCGCGGTCACGGGCTCGCTCGTCAGGAGACACGGGTAGTCGGCAAGGCGCATCAGGGCGGAGAACCGGACCGATATGGCGCAGGCAGGGTAGGCATACCACTGCGGGTTCATCAGCACCTCGTTTCGGTGGATGGGCGTAAGATCGACGGGATACTTGCCGACCGTGGGCGTGAGCGGCTGATCGGCCCCGTTTCGGTTCCGGCGTGCCTTATCGAGGAGTTTCCACCCGCGGTAGATCATGTCCATGAAGTCGCAGTTGTGGAGTTCCGCCGCAGCTCCCCGGGCGGGGTAATACTGGACGTAGTTGTGGAACCGCTTTGTGAGCAGATCGACGACCATCGGGGCGTTGAACGCATCGAGTTCGAGTATGTACTCGGTCGCGGCCGCCGATGAACCGGTCGCGAGGGAGAGGACGTCCCAGTAACTCCCGTACGCGTCGAGCGAGTTCTTGAGCGTCGCCTCCATCACCCCGGTGACCGCCTCGATCACCGCCATGACGACGTCGTCCTTGCACATGTTAAACGTCGTTTGCGCAATGTGGTGCGATATGTCCCCGACACTGTAGGCCGGGACGGTCAGGATGTTCCCGTAATGGACGCCGTCATCGATTGCGGCCCTGACGGTCCCCTCCATCCGCCGCCGGTACTCGCTCATGTACTTCTGCGGGTCAAACGACGTCATCCCCGCGGCATCCATCAGTTCCGCCTGGGCCTCGACCGGCTCAAGATAGATCCTCTGCATGGTCTCGATCTCTTTTGCCGTCGCCTCGGTGGGGGTGGCCCCCTCCTCGAGGGCGTGGGCGAAGGCGTCTCCGAAGCCGTAGGAGGTGTTCATCGCCCAGGACTTCGCGGCCAGGATCGTCCGCTTATGCTCGATTGGGATATCGGTCTTCTGGAGGACCCGGTTCACCACGTTGCTTGTGCTCCCCGGGATCAGGGCGAAGTCGACGACGCAGGTCGGGCCGTAGAACCCGCCGTAGTGCCGGACCGCCTCAAGGCCTATCCGGGCTTCGGCATCCGCGATCGCCTTCGTGAAGGTCTCAACGCTTTTTGCGAACGCGTCGTCCTGATCTTTTAAGACCTCAAGCACCACCGGCGTCTGGTAGTGCTCGACGAAGGGATCGTCCTCGGGGCGGACGGTCTTTGTGAGGCTACGGAGGACTTCGTAGTGCGAGACCACCGAGTTTATGTGGAGGTCGATGACCGCCTGGCTCTGGTCGCCGATCGCTGTCATCTTCCGGACCACGTCCACGTAGGGTTTGGTGTCCTCAAGGGTGAACTTCTGGCCGCGTTTTGCTTTTACCGTCTCCACGTCCGCCCGCTGAGCGGCCATGGCCTCGTTTATCATCTTCTCGTAGAGTTCTCTCATATGCGATCACCTGGGTAGGTTCTGCTATCCTGTCTCCGGGATAGCATGTCTGGCAGAACGGTTCCTGCGGGGGATGATGCGGATGACGGCGCAGCCCCGGGAGAGAGGTCGGAAGAGTCGGAAAGAATGGTGGTCAATGCTGGTCAGGGGCACTTGAACGGGCCTGGAAATTCAGGAATTCACTGTCGGTCCCTGCCTCATCCCTCTTGCCTCGAAAGCCTGGTAGAGATTCGTCAATCGACATGTTGGGTCGTTTCCGCATATATGCTTTGTGTTGTTGCCCCGCCAGGGGCCCCATCTCAAAAAAAGAGCCGTTTTTGGGTTGCCGGATGACTCCTGCGGCCGTCGGTCCTCCCGACCGCCACCATCCCGGAACGTCAGAACCAGGCGTCCAGCGTCTTCTGCGTCGCCTTCACCGAGACCTTGGCAAGAGCGCCTCTAACCCGGTCTTCGGAGAAGTCGTAGCGCCCGCAGAGCATCTCGACGACCCCCTCCACGTCCGGCGGCCTCCACTCGAGGGTGTAATCGTCGGTGACCGGCGGGTCGAGGAAGAACTCCCGGATTGACGCGGGGTCGAACCCCGGCTGCTTCTCCGCAATCACGGACTCAAAATCGCCGTTTCGCACGATCTTTAAGGCCGTCTTGCCCCCGACACCCCGGATCCCCGGGTTGAAGTCCGTCCCTACCAGGATGCCGATCTCGACGAGCTGCTCCCTCGTCACACCCAGGCAGTCAAGGAGCGAGGAGAGGGCGATCCGTTCGGGGTTCACCGTGACCGTCCGCCCTCGCATCTTTCGCCGCCCGCTGACCGTGAGGTTCCGCACCAGCATCGGGGAGCCGAAGAGGAGCGAGTCGTAGTCCTGCGAGACGGCGTAGGTGACCATCCCCTTCTGCACCATGTGGGCCGCCTGCGCTTCGCCTTCGCTCGGCGCCTGCACCCGGGGGATCCCGAGCCGGTCGAGAAGTTCGTGGGACGATGCGATGATGTGGCTGTCGATCCGGGAGGATGCGCTCGCCTGCTTATACGCTTCCTCCATATCGCCCTCCCGGAGCGCCGTCTTCCAGGCCTCATCGGCCCTCGTGCGGACGAGACGCCGCTCCTCGATCGTCGCCTGCTTGAACTCCGGCGGCTTGCCGTCGAAGACGAAGACCGGCCTGATGCCTTTCTCCAGGAAGTTGACCGTCCGAAAGAGGATCCCGGAGAGGTGGGAGGTGATCCTCCCTGCGCCGTTCATCAGCGGGGTGCCGTCGGGCTGCCGGATGATCGAGAGGAACTGGTAGAGCGCGTTATGAGCGTCCACCGCGGCGGTGCCGGCGAGGTCGTCCCATGTCAACGTCTCCTTACAGTCTGCCAGAATGTCGCGGATAGCAACGCCCATGCTACCTACTCATGAGAGGCGAAGAGGCCATTAAGGTGGCGATCTGCATCACCGGTACATCCGCCGGGAGAGCCCGTCGACGATCTCCTCGATGTGGTTCACGGTGTTGTCATACCTGGCGTTCATCGTCCTTCCCATCTCTTCCATGTTCACGCGCATGGTGCGCTCCCGTTGTGCGACACTCGCCTCAAGGCTCGTGACCTTCATGCCGAGCGAGATGAGCAGCCCTCCAAGAGAGAGCATCATGAATGTTGCAGCAACCGCTATGGTCAGGTCCTGCCAGAACCGCATCACCAGCACGATGGTGGAGACTACCATCACGATGGTGAGAACAATGTCGCCGATGAGTTCGCGAATCTCCATATTTTAAAGTGATGAGGATGCATTAATTAACCTACCTAAAGTGAATGGAGGTTTATTATGCAGATACGCGGCTGGCTGCCACTTCTTGGAATGCCCCTCATGCTCCTTGCTGTCCAGGTCATTGCACTCATACTTGTCATACCCATGCAAGCGGCGGGGTTTGTGGCGTTTGAAGACCCCGAGTCGGTCGCAAACCCCCTGATCTTCATCGGGATGCTGCTCGTGTTCACGCTCATCCTGCTCCTCCTGATGCGGATAGGAGGGCAGCGCTTCATCGCCGTCTTCATCGGCTTTGCGCTGTTTATGACATTCGTCTATATCTTCGCGGCGCTCTCCCTTCTCGCGCTCGGGACCAGCGATCTCGCGGTGATCACGACGCTCATCGGCGCAGCAGGGGCGACGGCGCTCCTCTACCTCTATCCTGAGTGGTATGTCATCGATATCCTCGGCGTGCTGATATCCGCGGGTGTCGCGTCCATCTTCGGGATATCCCTTGCCATCCTCCCGGTCCTCGTCCTGCTCGTGCTCCTCGCCGTCTACGACGCCATATCGGTCTACCGGACAAAACACATGATTACGCTTGCCGAAGGCGTCATCAAGACAAAAGCGCCCATTATGGTCGTTGTCCCGAAGAGAGCGGACTACTCGTTCCGGCGGGAGGGCCTCAACATCGCGGACGGAGAGGAGCGCGGTGCGTTCGTTATGGGGATGGGCGACCTCATCATGCCCTCCATCCTCGTTATATCGTCCCACACGTTTGTGGGCGCGCCCCCTCTCCTCTGGACCCTCTCCGCCCCGACGATCGGCGCGATGGCGGGCTCGCTTGCCGGCCTTGCCGTGCTGCTCTTCTTTGTCAACAAGGGCAATCCCCAGGCGGGGCTCCCGTCATTAAACGGCGGCGCTATTCTTGGGTTTCTGGTTGGGGCGGCTCTCGCAGGTTCGTTTGGGTGGCTTCCTTTCGGTATGTGAGTAAGAGGTCGAGCACCTCATCCACCCCTTCGCCGGTCAGCGTGGACATCGCCGGGTAGCCCTCGATCCCCCGGATGTCCGCCTTGTTTACGACCGTCTCGACCGGCACGTCGACGAGCTGGCGGATCTCGTCCTGGAGCCGGATCTGGTCGTCTATCGAGTACCCGCAGTGCTCGCTTGCGTCCAGGATGAAGAGAACGACGTCGGCCGTGTTGATGATGGCGCTTACTGCCTGCTTCTCGATGGGGTTTCTCTCGTCTGCGGGCCGCTCGAGGACTCCGGGTGTATCGATGAACTGGATCCGGTCGCGCTTCCCGATCTCGCGGTGGCCGACGATGACTCCCTTGGTGGTGAAGGGGTATGCGGCGATCTCGGGTTCGGCCGTCGAGACCAGCCTGATGAACGAGGATTTCCCGACGTTCGGGAATCCCGCCACCACCACGGTGAACTCGTCCTCGCTCACGTGGGGGAGCTTACGGAGGATGTTTCTGGCTTCGTTTAAGAATGCAAGGTCGTCCTCCACCTGGTGGACGATGGAGGCGATGCGGGCGACGGCCTGCCGCCGTTTCTGGTCCGTGTCCACTCCGGACCGCATGCTCCGGGTGTAGCCGGAACCGACGATCCTGGCCTGGTCGGCCGCCCAGGAGACGGCGCCCAGGGACTTCTTTATCCGGTCAAGCGAGACGAGGATGTCGGTCACCTCCTGGTAGAAGGGAGGGAGGCGTTCGAAGCTCGGGAACGAACTGACCACGCTCTTTAACTTGTCGTGGATGGCGCTCCCGACCGCTCTCACAAACTCTTCGTTTGCTTTATCGATATTGGTCTTCAGCTTCTTCTTGGCTGCCGCTCTCCGGAGACTGCGGTCGAGCACTTCGTCCGCCGTCGGAACGGTCGGGATGGTTTCGAATTCCACTTCAAGCACAACCTAATGTATTTTAACAACGTAATATGACTGATAATTATGGATCTCTCTCCGATTCAGAAGGACATCCTGATAACGTTAATTACTCTATATCATCAGTCTTCGCACTCTATAAAAGGTGAGGAGATCGCGGATGTGCTGAAGCGCAACCCCGGCACCGTCCGTAACCAGATGCAGGCATTAAAAGCATTGGGGCTTGTCGACGGCGTGCCCGGCCCCAAAGGCGGCTACAGCCCGACCGCACGCGCATACAAGGAACTGAACCTCGGAGACCTCGAGCACCAGTCTGAGGTGCCGATCTTTCGCGACGGCGAGAAGGTGAAAGGCGTCCGGGTCGCGGAACTCGATTTTACCACCCTCTGCCACCCGGACCTCTGCCACGCGATGGTCAGGATCATCGGGAGCGTGAAGCTCTTCAGGGTAGGGGATATGGTCTCGATCGGGCCCACGCCGGTGAACAAACTCCTCGTCCGGGGTGAGATCTACGGGATGGACGAGAACCTGCAGGCGCTCCTTATCAGCGTCGCGGAGATGATATCCCTCCCGAAACAGGCGATCAAGCACTACATGAGCACCCCGCTCCTGACCCTGCCGCTCTCCGCCACCATCCGCGATGCGGTCCACCTCTTCAATACCCACCATATCCACGGGGCGCCGGTGCTCGCGGACGGCAGCCTCGCGGGCATCGTGACGCTGAGCGATATCGCCCGCGGCCTGGACGAGGGTCTGACACTCGATACGCCCGTCTCGGAGGTCATGACTGCCGATGTGGTGGAGGTGCCGTCGTCAATCCGGCTCTACGAGCTCGTGGGGCGGTTCAAGGAACGGGAGATCGGGAGGCTGATTGTGGTCGAGGACGGCAGGCCCGTTGGGATCGTTACCCAGACAGATATAATTCGGGTCTTTCCCTCACTTTGATACCCTCCCCGTTCTGAATTTGGCCCTTCAACCCCTCTGGGGAAGGATAAGTATTTATATGAGAATACCTATGGTGCTTCTGTAAAACGAGTTCTGTTTGAGAGTACATTTTACAGAGCTCAATGAAAAGGGGGAAATGAGATCATGACAGATATACCTCTGGCACCTGTTGGAAGGATCGTGAAGAAATCCGGCGCGGAACGAGTGAGCTCCGACGCCAATGAAGAGCTCGCAAAACTGATGGAGCAGTACGCGTCGAGGATCGCCAAAGAGGCGATCAAACTGGCGGGTCATGCAGGCAGAAAGACGGTCAAGGCAACCGATGTCCGGATGGCGGCCGAGACCGTGAAATGAACCAACCCTGACTTCTTTTTTCGACCGGAAAGAACCGTTTTGCTGGCAGTTCTGGCCGATATTCTTCAGTGCCTCGCGCGTAACCGCTGTTCTGGGCGCTCATCGGGGTATGCCCTCCGGCATCCGGGCATCGCCCGGCGACAGTCATTCCCGGCCCGGATTCCAGAATGCTGTTTTATGGGGATTTTAAGGAATTTAGAACATTTAAATAGTATTAACGCCCCACGTTCTGTATGAGCAAAACCTTCTGCCGCAGCCTTGCCAAAAAGAGAGTTATGAGCAACGATGGCATGCTCATTGGGACCATTAAAAACATCATGACCGACCTCACCACGGGGCAGGTCGTCGACCTGATCGTCAAACCGGACGAGACGTTCAGGACCGAGGGTTACAGGATGGATGGAGACAAGATGCTCGTCCCGTTCGAGGCGGTGAAGGATATAAGAGACTATATCGTCGTCGATCGCTACCTGCTGAAGAGATCGGGATAATACTTTTTTACCGCTTCCACAAATCCATCCCCGTACATCCCCCCGGAGACCCAGTCGGCCGCCGACTGCGTCGATGCCGGGGCGTTTCGCACCGCGACTCCGATACCGGCAGTCTCAAGCATCTCGATATCGTTCTCCGAGTCTCCGATGGCCATCATCTCCGCCGGGCGGATCCCCATATCCCCGGCAAGTTCCCGGAGCGCCGTTCCCTTGTTGACGCCGAGCGCCTGGAGGTGGATCGCAAACCCAGTGTCGAGCACCCGGACGGGGAGATGGCGGTCACGGATGACCGCTCTGGCCTCGTCGGGATCGATGTTCCGGGCGAATGCCACGTCGGCGAACCGGTACTGCGCCCCGAAGAGTTCGAGATCGGTGCCTTTTTCGGCAAAATAACCTTTGAGTTCCTCAAATGCCGAAAGACAGGCCGTCCGGTCGCCGGAGACCTGGAGGGTGCCTCCGAACGTTCTCCGGTGGACGCCACCGTTCTCGCCGATGATCGTCCCGTCCGTCCCGACCATCTTCGAGAGTCCGTCCATGAAGCAGACGGTGTTGCCGCTTGCAAGCACCACCTCGATCCCGGAATCGACGAGCGTCCGGATGGCCTCGACGGCGGCGGTGTTGATCCGCCGCCGCCTGTCGGTGATGGTGCCGTCGACGTCCGTTACAAGCGCCTTTAACACGACTTGAGCCCTGCCTGTTCGACCATGAATGCCGCCTCGCCCTCGGGGAGGTTGGGGCTGTCCACCAGGCGGGCAACCCGCTTGCCGCCCTTGCTCTTACGCAGGTAGAGCCGGAAGGTTGCGGTGTGCCCGACGATGTTGCCGCCGATAGGCTTCGTGGGGTCGCCGAAGAGGATGCCGGGGTTCGACATCACCTGGTTGGTCACGAGACCGACGGCGTTGTGGTCGTCAAGCAGTTTTAAGAGGTCGTGCATGTGGCGGTTCAGTTTCTGCTGCCGGGCGGCGAGCGTGCCCCGTCCTGCGTACTCCGAGCGGAAGAGGGACGTCAGCGAGTCGATGACGAAGAGCCTGATCGGGTAGTCGGAGTTCCGCAGGTCGTTTGCGAGTTCGCGTGCGGTCTCAAGGAGCAGCATCTGGTGGTCGGAGCTGTGCGCCCGGGCTACGTGGATCCGCTCGAGGACTTCCTCGATCGACCCGAGGTCCGCCTCTTCAGGGAGCCCGTTGACCATCTGCTCGATACGCTCCGGGCGGAACGTGTTCTCGGTATCGACGTAGACAACCCCGCCGCCGAGGCCGCCGAGTTCCTCGGGTAGCTGGGCGTTGACGGCCATCTGGTGGACGAGCTGGCTCTTCCCGGACCCGAACTCGCCGTAGACCTCGGTGATCGCCTGCGTCTCCAGGCCCCCGCCGAGCAGTTCGTCGAACTCGGGGACCAGCGTCCTGAGTTTCTTGATATCCTTCCTCTTGTCGAGGATATCCCGGCCCGTCTTGAAGCCTCCAATATCCGCCATCTTCCGGGCGGCGAGGATCACCTTCTTTGCGGTCGCCTCACCGATCTCCGCCGCCTCGGCGAGATCCGATGTGGTGGCCGTTGCAACGCTCTCGACGGTTCCGTAACCGGCCTCACGGAGTTTTTCTGCGGTGGTGGTCCCGACGCCGGGTAAATCTTCAAGATCAATCTCTGACATCTTATTCCTCACTTGATCTCTGGTGTGTTCTGTTACGCTACACTAAGAGTCTATAGCGGGAGAGATAAAGGTCGCTCGCCGTGCGGGGTGAAAGTGAAGATCGGGATCAGGGCTTCCCGGTGAACCGATCCAGGCGGCGCTGCAATTCATCCCTATCCGGGATTACGACCTCAAGGTGGCTTAAACTGATCACGCCCCGGTGAACGGTTCCCTGCCCGCGCACGATATATCCGACTGGCAGGGGCTGGCTGAGGAGGTAGCAGGCATCACTGGTCTCAAGGACGGTCCCGTGGGCCGTGGGGATGACCGTTCCTTCGACCTCAACCTCCTTCTCCTCTTCCGCGAGGAGGACAAGGGCGCTTCCCCAGGATACATGCACCTCGAGGTCGGCATACCGCCCCCGCTTCGCCGTTACGTTGTAGACCTCGATCCGGTCGCCGGGGGCCAGGTGCTCCTCTGCCTTCTCGCCCCAGATGACGACCGGGATCTCCCCGGTCCGGTCCGCAATCACCAGGTTCCGGACCGCGGACTCTCTCCCGGTCCGCGTGACGAACGACCGGGGGGGCTGCACGGAGAGGACCGTTCCGGTGAGCGAGTAGGCTCCTCCTTCCTCCACGTCCGCGATCGCGTCCATCGGGACGTCGACCTCCTGCTCTGATGGGGAGACGGATGCCGCCTCGCCGAGGCTGTACTCAATGCCCCGGTCGCTCTCCCGGGCGACGGCGCCGCGGATGACGACCGTCTCCCCCGCTTCCACGCCTTCGAGAACGGCCGGAGCCCAGGCGACGAGCCGGAAGATGCCGTCCTCGCTCCCGATCACCGCTTCGACCATCTCTCCTTCGCTCCCGTCGCGCCGCTTGAACGTCCGCGGGCTCTCGACCGCGATCAGCCGGACCAGGAGGTCTCCTCCCGGTCCGGAGGGTGCAGAGGGTCCCGTCTCCTCGCAGGTGATCTCGCACGCCGCCTCCTGGACCGCGACGGCGGTGACGTCAGGGACCCTTCCTTTGCCCTTCGGCCGGCCGAGGATCTCGATGACGTCGCCTGCCTCGATCTCAGCAACACCCCCGGCCTTCTCGTCCCAGAGGGTCAGCCGGGCTTTCCCGGTCTCGTCGCCCACCATCACGTTTGCGACGAGACCGGTCGTGCCGTCGGGCCGCTCGAACTCCCGGGGCTCCTCGACGGAGAGGACCTTCCCAAAGAAGCAGGCGAGGCTCGGGGCGGCCGCGAGGTCGCGTATCCGGACGTGCGAGCGGCCCAGGTCTTTGACGACCAGCATCGCCGCCGTCCGCTCGTCGAGGAGGTCGCCCGACTCCGCCACCTTCTCCTCCACACGGCGGTCGAACTCCTCCTTTTTGAGGAGGTCGTCGACCAGGAGGTAGTGGAACTTCACGGCGATCTCATTCCTGCCAGGGCACCGTCACCATGGGAGCGGTCAGGTCCTCGATCGTCTCGGCCCGGCGCATCAGGGCCGCTTTCTCGCCCGTGAGGAGGACCTCGGCGCACCGGGGGCGGCTGTTGTACTGCGACGACATCGCAAACCCGTAGGCCCCGGCGTCGAGCACCGCTACGATGTCGCCGGCGGCAAGTTCGGGGAGCATCCGGTCTTTTGCGAGGATGTCGCCCGTCTCGCAGATCGGCCCCGTGACGGAGTACTCCCGCACGGCGGGCGCGTCGGCCTTGTTCGCCGCCACGACCTCATGGTAGGAGTCGTACATCGTCGGCCGGACCAGGAGGTTGAAACCGGCGTCGACGTTCGCGAATGTCTTGTGAGCGGTCTTGACGGAGTTCACCCGTGTTAAGAGGATCGTCGAGTCGGCGACGAGCCACCGGCCCGGCTCGACCCAGAGTTCGGGCTCGATCCCGAGTTCTTTGATGCCGCGGAGGAAGACCGGCATCACCGCTCCGGCGTACTCCTCCGGCGTCGGGGCGCGGTCGGTCTCCCGGCGGTAGGGGATGCCGAGGCCGCCCCCGATATCGATGAACGCGGGGTCAACCCCTATATTGATGAGATCGCGGGCGACGTCGATCAGGACCTCGACCTCGCGGGCGAAGGGCTCCACGGCGAGGATCTGCGAGCCGATGTGGCAGTGGATCCCGACGGGGTTCGTGTGCTCAAGCGCGAGCGCTTCTTTGTAGGCATCGAGGATCTGGCCTGCCGGGATACCGAACTTGCTCGTCGCAAGACCGGTCGCGATCTTTGGGTGGGTGGGGACGTCGATTGCGGGGTTGACCCTGAAGGCGATATCGACGGTCTTGTCCGCCTTCCCGGCCGCGGCATCGAGTTGCCGGAGTTCGTCGGGCGAGTCCACCGAGACCCGGATCCCCTTCTCGACGGCGAGGGCGAGGTCGGCGGGGGTCTTTGAACTCCCGTTGAAGAGGAGCGATGCCGGGCGCATCCCGGCGGCGAGGGCGAGCGCCACCTCTCCTGCGGAGAAGACGTCCGCTCCCGCACCCATGGAGGCGAGGGTCTTGAAGACCGCGAGGTTGCCGTTCGCCTTTGCGGCGTAGAGGATGCGGATCTTCGGGTAATGGGCGGTGAGCGCGCCGGAGAGACGCCGGAAGTTCTCGCGGATCCGGTCCTCGCTCGTGACGTAGAGCGGGGTGCCGAACCGCCCGGCGAGGTCGACCGTGTCGTGCTCGCCGATCCGGAGACGGCCGTCTCCGACCGAGAGGTGGGAGGGGAGGATCACAGGTCAAGCCCCCGCATCCGGTCGACCGCCTCGTTGATCCGCTCGATGGAACGGGTGATCGCGAACCGGACGAACCCCTCGCCGTTCTTCCCAAAGCCGACGCCCGGGGTCGCGACGATCCCCGCCTGGTCGAGGAGTTTTGCGGCAAACGTCATGCAGTCGTCGACCGGCGCCCAGACGTAGAAGGTTGCCTTCGGCGCCGTGACGTCGAGGCCTATCTCGGTGAGCCCCGCGACAAGGGCGTCCCGGCGCTCCTGGTAGATCGAGCAGGCGTTCGCGACACAGTCCTGGGGGCCGGTGAGCGCCGCGATTGCGGCATGCTGGATGGCGTCGAAGGCGCCCGAGTCGACGTTGGTCTTGACCCGGCCGAGCCCGGCGACGATATCCGGGTTCCCGCAGGCCATACCGATCCGCCACCCGGTCATGTTGTAGGTCTTTGAGAGCGAGTGCATCTCGATACCGACCTCCATCGCGCCGTCGACCTCGAGGAACGAGGGCGCCTTATAGCCGTCGAAGGTGATCTCGGAGTAGGCGTTGTCGTGGACGACGACGATGTTGTGCTCCCGTGCGAACTCGACGACCTCCTCGAAGAACGAGAGGGGCGCGATGGCTGCCGTGGGGTTGTTTGGGTAGTTGATAAACATCAACTTCGCCTGCTTCACGACGTCGGCGGGGATATCCTCGAGCACCGGGAGGAAGTCGTTCTCCGCCCGGAGGGGCAGTTCGTGGACCTTTCCTTCGGCAAAGAGCGTCGAGGTCTTGTAGACCGGGTATCCCGGGTCGGCGGCAAGGACGTATTCTCCTGGGTTGACGAAGGCCTCGGCGATGTGGGCGATGCCTTCCTTTGACCCGATGAGCGCGAGGGTCTCCTTCTTCGCATCGAGATCGACGCCGAACCGGTTCCGGTACCATTCGGCCACCGCCTCACGGTAGGCGAGCATGCCGGTGTAGGAGGGGTAGTGGTGGTTCTTCGGGTCGCGGGCCGCGTCGCAGAGAGCCTCCACGATATGCGGCGGCGTGGGGAGGTCGGGGTCGCCGACCCCGAGGTCGATGACGTCGACACCCTGGCGCCTCTTTTCCTCTTTCATCTCGTCAATGCGTGCAAAGAGATACGGGGGAAGGTGATCCATGCGTCTTGAGTACATTGCCAGAATGGTTGCGCGCAGAAGCCTATCTAATTTCTTGCTCGTCCCCGAGGATGCCCCCGGTCCGGTAACGCTGATACGCCCCTGCATCCAACCCTTTAGCGGACATGAACGACCAGGCAGACCGTCCCGTGTACATGGACCACGCGGCGACGACATTCATGAAGCCCGAGGTCCTCGCGGCGATGGCCCCGTACTTCTCCCAATACTTCGGCAACCCCTCCTCCCTCTACCGGTTCTCCGGCGAGCCGCGGAAGGGCGTCGATGCGGCGCGCCGGCAGGTGGCGGCGGCTCTCGGCGCAAACCCCGAGGAGATCTACTTCTGCGCCGGCGGGAGCGAGGCCGACAACTGGGCGATCAAGGGGGTGGCGCTTGCGAACCGGAAGCGCGGCGACCATATCATCACCTCCGCGATCGAGCACCACGCCGTCCTCCACACCTGCGAGTGGCTAAAGCGGCAGGGGTTCTTGGTCACCTACCTCCCCGTCGACGAGTTCGGCAGGGTGGACCCGGGCTCGGTCGAGGAGGCGATCACCGATAGGACGACCCTCGTCTCGGTGATGACGGCGAACAACGAGATCGGGACGATCCAGCCGGTTGCGGAGATCGGCCGGGTTGCGCACGACCACGGCGCTCTCTTCCATACCGACGCCGTCCAGGCGGTCGGGGCGGTGCCGATCGATGTCGACGCGATGAACATCGACCTTCTCTCGCTCTCCGGGCACAAGTTCTACGGTCCGAAGGGGACCGGGGCGCTCTACGTCCGTCGCGGGACCCGGCTTGAGAACCTGGTCCACGGCGGCGGGCAGGAGCGGGGCCGGCGGGCCGGGACCGAGAACGTTCCCGGGATCGTCGGGCTCGGGCGGGCGATCGAACTTGCGACCGCCGATATCGAGGGGCACAACCGCCGGATCGCCGCGATGCGGGACCGGCTGATCCGCGGCGTCCTCGGGTCGATCCCGGATGCCCGGCTGAACGGCCACCCGACGGAGCGGCTCGCGAACAACGCGAACTTCAGTTTCCGCTACGTCGAAGGCGAGTCGATCCTCCTCCTGCTCGACGCTCAGGGGATCTGCGCATCCACCGGGAGCGCCTGCTCATCGGGGTCGCTTGAGCCGTCGCATGTCCTGCTCGCGACCGGGCTCTCCCACGAGGAGGCGCACGGTTCGCTCCGGCTCACCCTTGGTGATGCGAACACAGAAGACGACGTCGATTATGTCCTTAGCGTCCTCCCCGACGTCATCGGGCGGCTGCGGCGGATATCGCCACTGACGCCGCCCGGCGCCGGGGTGCGGGAGGTTGACTGATGTATACAGAGAGAGTGATAGCAGAGTTCACGAACCCCGAGAATGTGGGTGAGATGGCGGACGCCGACGGTGTCGGCGAGGTCGGGAGCCCGACCTGCGGGGATATCATGAAGATCTACCTCAAGGTCGAGGGCGACCGGATCGCCGATGTGCGGTTCCAGACCTTCGGGTGCGCTGCAGCGATAGCATCGAGTTCCATGGCGACCCGGATGATCCGGGGCATGACGCTCGCCGAGGCATGGAGCCTCTCGAACGGCGACGTTGTCGAGTCTCTCGGCGGTCTCCCGCCCGCGAAGGTGCACTGCTCGGTCCTGGCGAGCGACGCCATCCGGGCCGCCATCAACGATTGGCGGACACGCCAGGGGCTTCCCCCATGGGACGCGGGATCCCGCGGGTGCTGTGGCGAGGCAGAACCGGAGAACGGTTAAATACGGGCGGTGCAAAGGTAAAACCATGGTTCTCCCGGAGTATGTTGTTGTCCTCTGTACGGCCCCTGCCGGTGAGGCGGAGGCGATCGCAAAGGCGATCGTCGATGCCCGGCTTGCCGCCTGCGTGAACGTCACCGGCGTGCAGTCCTGCTACCGGTGGGAGGGGACGATCCGCGACGAGCCCGAACGGCTCCTGGTCATCAAGACGCAGTACCAGTTGCTCGATCCCCTGATCGCCAGGATCAAGGGCCTTCACAGTTATGAAACCCCTGAGATCATCGCCATTCCCATCATCGGCGGCTACACGCCGTACCTGGACTGGATCCGGGAGGAGACATCGTGATGGAGATCGTCTGCCGCGCCGGGATCCAGGTGGCGGGGGAGAGCGCCCGCGAGGTCCATGACGACATCATCGTCGAGGACCGCGTCCGGCTCTTCCTGAACGGCGAGTTCCTCACGGCCCTGGTGGCGAGCGCCGACCGCCTTGACGATCTCGGGGCCGGGTTCGTCATCAGCGAGGGGCTGGCCGACCGGGTCGAGTCGGTGGAGGTCTCCGGGAAGGATATCCACATCACCGCCCCGGCGAAAAAGGAGATCCAGCTCGAGACGGAGTCCTCCGGCGGCTCCCGCGTGGTCGGCGAGCCGGGATCGGTCGCTTCGTCCATCACCGTCACGGCGGCCGGCATCCGTGCGGTCACGGCGGCGATCGAGTCCGATGTCTGGCGGAGGACCGGCGCCGTCCACTGCTCGGTCCTCTTCTGCGACGGCGAACTCATCACCCGGGCCTGCGACGTCGGGAGGCACAACACCGTCGACAAGGTCGTGGGCCACGCGGCCCTCCGGGGGCTCGACCGGTCGACCTGCATCCTCGGGTGCACTGGCCGGCAACCGGCGGGGATGGTCGCGAAGGCGGCAAACGCGGGTATCCCGATCGTCGTCTCCCGCGCCGCCTCGACCGACGGGGGGATCCTCACGGCGGAGAGGGCGGGGATCACCCTGATTGGCTTCTCGCGGGGAGACCGGTTCACCATCTACACGCATCCCGAGCGGGTGCCCGACGTCCTCGAACGCCTAAAGAAGGCTCAACCATGACAGAGAATAACGAAGAGAAGACCGCACTGATCCTGCTCGGGTGCCCGCAGGTGCCCGTCCAGACGAGCATGGCGCTCTACCTGCTGCACAGTCTGAAGCAGCAGGGTATCCGGCCCGTGATTGCCGGGACGACGGCGGCGCGGAAACTGATGGAGGTTGCCGACCCGGGCCGGTACTACGTCTCGGAGATGACCGACCTTGACGATGCAATCGACGCGATCACGGGAAAAGAGCGTGACTTCGACCTCTGTTTCGTCTTCATCCACAACGACTCGGGGATTGCGTATGCCGGGACGATGGCCTACATATCAAAGGCGCGGTTGTATGCGCTCCTCTTCGGGGAGCACGCGGAAGACCTCGCCGGCGAGATTGAGTTCCCCTGCGAGGTCGTCGCGGCGAAGGCCGTGCACAACCCCATGCCGCTGAAGCGGCGACTTGACGAGGTGATGCAGCAATGGGCGGCTGTCTCGAAGCAATGAAACCCGAGATCATCCTCTCCCAGTCATCCTTCAAGGAGGCGCGGGAGTACATCAAGAAGAATGTCCGGGAGTACCACGAGGTCGAGCCGGGCTATAAGATTTTCGACGTCCATATCATCGGCGTCCCGCCGCTCTACATCGGCGTCGAGGGCGAACACCTCATCTTCCCCTACACCAAGCCCTGCCACGGGACGTTTGTGGTGAAGGTCCCGGGCGGCGAGGAGATCGCACGGCTGCGGGCGAGGAAGAAGTAACCCGTCTCAATTTTTGCCTCAAAAAATGGTGGGCGTGTTATCGCGCCTCACTATTAATCGTATTTCTCGAAGAGCGCCGGGTTCTGCCTCCTGATCCACCACCGCCGGACCAGGAACCCGCCGGTGGCGAGCACCAGGACGGCCCCGGCCCGGCACACCCAAAGAATGAGGTATAAATTCCCCGAGGGCGGTACTACAGATAGCGAGAACCCGGCCGCGTGTCGTCATGCCCGCACGAGGGGAACAGAACCCCGTGGCGCAGCCGTCCCGGACCGGGTCACCTGAGTTTACGCTGATACGGGCGGGTATTGGGCCCTGGATGCGAGTGAGACCATGAGCGAACCCTTACGCGTGTTGTTGATCGGGGTGAGTCCCGGCAATCTCGGGGAGATGCTTCGCGAGTGCGGGCGCGAGGTTGAGTTGATCCACTGCGAGCGCCCCGATGACGGGCTTACTGCGGTATTCAGGGGCGGAATCGACGTCGTGCTCCTCGACCTCGACCTCCCGGACAACCGGGGTGCGGCGGCTTTCGACCGGCTGCGGGCGGCCGCGCCCGACATCCCGATCATCGTGCTCGCCGCGGCCGGAGACGACCCCGCCGTCCTCCGTGCGATGCAGCGCGGCGCGCAGGACTACCTGGTCAAGGAAAAGACCGGCGCGGAACTCCTCTGCCGGGCCGTCAGGTACGCGCAGGAGCGGACGCGGATGGAACTCGCCCTCCGCCATTCCGAGGCCACCTACCGGAGACTGGTTGAGAACCTCAACGAGGGCGTCCTCGCCGTGGACGAGGCCGGTCTCATCACCTTCGCAAACCCGGCGATGGAAGAGATCCTCGGCTGCCCCGCCGGGCGCCTGGTCGGGTCGCCGATCGCCGGGTTCATCAATACACCTAAAAACCCGTTCTGCGGCCATACCGACCAGAGGCAGGAGTTTGAACTGGACCTCCTCGATAGCGGTGGGAGGCATGTCCACGCGCTTGTGGTCACGTCGCCGATCACCGATGCCGCCGGCGCCTTCGCCGGATGCCTTGCCGGGGTGCTCGACATCACCGCCCGAAAACAGGCGGAAGAGGCGCTTAGACGGAGCGAGCAGAAGTACCGGCTCGTCGTTGAGAGTCTCAGCGAGGGAATATGGGTGGTCGATACGGATGCCTGCACGTCGTTTGTCAACCCCCGGATGGCGGAGATGCTCGGGTATGCCCCGGAAGAGTTGATCGGTCAATCCATCTACACCTTCCTCTCCCCTTCCTGCACTGCCATGATGCAGGACCATATGCGTCGGTGGAGGGACGGCGCCCGGGAGCAGTATGAGTGCGAGTTCATCCGCAAGGACGGCGGCTGCATCACGGCGCTGATGATCGCGTCCCCGTTCACCGACGATGCCGGTGAGTTCCAGGGCTCGATTGCCGGCGTGATGGATATCACCGAACGAAAACGGGTGGACGAGGAGATCCGGATCCGGAACGAGCAACTCATGGTGCTCAACCGCGTGATCAGCGTCTCGGCCACCTCCCTCTCTCTTGCCGAACTCCTGGAAGAGTCGCTTGAGAAGACGCTCGAGTTGATGGGGCTCCATGTCGGCATCGTGTATATGCTCGATGCCGAGCGAAAACGGGCCCTGCTGCAACACCAGAGAGGGATGCCCGCATCCTGCATGTCCCGGAACCGCGTCATCAAGGTCCACCACTGGCCGTTCAACTTCATCTTTGTTGCCGGCCAACCCCGCTATATCGAGCGGCGGTCCGATCTCAACTCGATCGAAGCAAGCATCCTCCAGGAGATCGATGTCTCGTCGCTTGCCTGTATCCCCCTCATCGCCGAATCGGTCGTTGTCGGGGCGGTCTACGCCGGCAGCAGGACAAAGGAGTCCTTCTCCTGCGAGGAGAGGACACTTCTTGAGACAATAGGAAAAGAGATCGGGTCGGGCATCTTAAAGGCGATGCTCCACAAGAAACTCGAAGCGGCGAATCGGGAGGCAAACCTCTACCTCGATATCATGACGCACGATATCAGGAACACCGAGAACGTCTCGGGCCTCTACGCCGATCTCCTCACCGAGATGCTGGACGGGGAGGCCGCGCTCTACTCGAGGAAGATCCGGAGCAGCATCCAGAGGAGTGCGGATATCCTCGGCAACGTCGCCACGATCCGCCGCATCCACCACGATCCGCCTGATGCCGGGCCGATTGACCTCGACGCCGTCGTCAGGAACGAGATCGCCGCCTTCCCGGACGTTGCGATAGAATACAGTGATGCCCCCCGCCAGGTCTGGGCGGACGACCTTCTCGCCGAGGTCTTCGCGAACCTTATCCGGAACGCCGCCGACCTCGGCGGTTCGGGGGTCGAGATCACCATCCGGGTGGAGGATTACGACGGCGAGAGCGTTTTGGTCTCCATCGAGGATACCGGACCGGGCATACCCGACGGCAGGAAGGAGTCGATCTTCCACCGGTTCGAGCGCGGGTGGGTCGGGGGATGCGGCGACGGGCTCGGGCTCTTCATCGTCCGCACCCTCATCGAGCGCTACGGCGGGACCATCCGGGTGGAGGACCGGGTGGAGGGGCGGCCGGATCTCGGTGCGGCGTTCAGGTTCACCCTCCGTGAAGTCCTCCCGCCCGGGGGTGACGAAGACCCGGACGAGGACGAGGAGTACGACTGAGCCCCGGTAGGGGAGCGGCATGCCGTCGGCTTTTTGTCAGGGTGGAGGCTGACGATCCGCCCTGCGATCAAAAAATATAAGTGGCCGCAATCCGCTACTAAGCCTCGTGGCATCTGCATACGTCCAGGCCGCAAGGTTTCTGGTGGCGGTAGGAGTCTGTCTGCTTGCGGCGCTGATCGGGTCGCTCTTCACGACGCCGGCCGTCCCGACCTGGTATGCCGCGCTCGCAAAACCCGACCTGAACCCGCCGGCGTGGGTCTTTGGGCCCGTCTGGACGGTGCTCTACATCCTCATGGGCATCGCGCTCTATCTTGTCTGGAGCAAGGGGTGGGGGCGGAAGGGTGTGCAGGTCGCCATGGCAATCTTTGCCGTCCAGCTGGTCTTGAACGTCCTCTGGTCATACCTCTTCTTCGGACTGCAGGCGCCTTTCTTTGCTCTCATTGAGATCGTCCTCCTCTGGGTTGCGATCCTCATGACCGTCGTCACCTTCTACCGGGTATCGGTGCCCGCGGCGGTCCTCCTGGTGCCCTATCTTCTCTGGGTGACCTTCGCGGCCTACCTCAACTACGGGATCTACGTCCTCAACCCGTAATGCGTGCCTGCGGTTCGCGACAAAAAAGGAGAGCGCCCTCGAGACGTTGCGTCGGCGCAGACTCAGTGTTTCTCGATCTGGCGCCAGACATGCGCAAAACGCTGGAAGGCTGTGTAGTGCCCGAGGATACCGAATATGACGAGGAGCCACCCGAGATAGTTCAGGCCGTAGATCGCTCCCGGGATCAGCACCGTGAGGATGCCCGCGATGATGATCAGCACGAGACGGTCCGCCCGGCCGAGGATGCCACCGTAGAACCTGCCGACCCCGACGGCCTGCGCCTGGGTGCCGAGGTACGAGGACATCAGGACGCCGGTCAGGGCAAAGACCCCGATCGGCCAGGGTGCGGCGCCGCCTGCAAAGATGCCGGTGATGATGAATATATCGGCGTAGCGGTCGATGACATGGTCCAGGAAATCGCCGCGGAGGTTCGCGATCCCCATATCCCGGGCAAGCGCCCCGTCAAGCGCGTCGAAGACGGCGTTCAGGGCGACCATGACGGTGCCGAGCACGACGCCCCCGGCATAGAACGCGACACCCGCGAGTATCGAGACGAAGAAGGAGGCGATGGTGAGTCCGTTCGGGGTGACCCCGATCTTCCGGGTCAGGTTCACCACGGGCTGTATGATGCCCTGCACCTGCGGTCGGAACTGGTCGAGTGTCATCAGCCTATCTCCAGGTATCCGGTCCAGTCGATGGACCCGTAGGACGGCGGCAGCTCTCCCCGGACGAACCGCTCGATCCTGTCCGCGCACTCACCGGCGGGAAGCTCGGTCGTGTCCACCTCAAGGATGTGATCGTCGGGGTGGTTCTCGAGCGTCTCGATCAGGATGACATCGAGCGCCTCCGCCTCGGCGTTCTCCGCGATCTTCTCTTTGGGGTAGTTCCTGGGACGGAGCCGCTCGCGGAGGACGTCGGGACGGCACCGGAGCACCACCACACGGTCGCACGGGAGGAGGTGGGCGAGGTGGCCCTCGACAAACCCGTCGATGGGCTCGAACTCCTCCACCCACCGGTCGACGTCCACCACCATCGTCTGGCGGTCGCAGTCCTCCTCGATGATGTAAGGCCGCACCGTATCCTTCAGGCGGACGACTGTGTGTCCGCGCCGTTCGAGTTCGGCCGCGATGGACGTCTTTCCGGTTCCCGGCGTGCCGGTGATGCCGATCATCATAGGTTGCGGATCGCCTCGAGGAATCGAGTGTTCTCCCAGTCTTCACCGATGCTGACCCGGATGTAGTGGTCCCCGAGCCCCGGGAAACTGGTGCAGGACCGGACGAGGACACCCATCGCCGCGAGGCGTTCTGCCGCCTCGTCGCCGGTGTGGGGGGCGACGTCGATCATGACGAAGTTGGCATCGGAGTGAAACACCTTAAAAGGCACCTCTTCAAGGAACCGTTGCCGCCACTCCCGCACGTGGTCGCGTGCCTCGCGCACCTGGTCGGTATCGGCGAGCGCTCCGATGGCCGCCGCCGCCGATACCGAGTTCAGGGCGAACGGGGTCGCCGCCTTCTGGTAGAACGGTTCGAGCCACTCCGGAACGAAGGCGTAGCCGACCCGGAGTCCGGCAAGGCCGAAGAGTTTCGACATCGTCCGCCCGAGGATAAGGTTCTCGTAGCGCCGCATGAGCGGCCGGTAGTCGATATCCGCAAAATCGACGTAGGCGTTGTCGAGGAAGAGCAGCCCCTCCATCCCCTCGAGGATCTCCTCGACCGCCTCGATCGGGACCGAGTCTCCCGTGGGGTTGTTCGGGGAGCAGAGGAAGGCGAGTTTTGCCTCCCGGCACGCTCTGGCGAATGCCGCAGGGTCGACCGAGAAGTCCTCACGACGGGGGACGGTCACGACCCGGGCGCCGTGCGCCGCGGCCGCGATCCCGTAAAAGGAGAAAGTCGGGGTCGAGGCGACCACGGTCTCGCCCGGCTCGACGACCGTCCGGATCACCGTCTCGATGACGCCGTCCATCCCGGCGCCGGTGACGAACCGGTAATCGCCGTGGTAGCGGCGGAGAGCCCCGGCGAGCGCAGAGGCCCGTTCGTCCGGGTAGCGGTTCCCCTCCCGGAGGGCCGCCATCCCTGCCTCGATCGCGGCGGGCGACGGCGGCCGGGGATTCTCGTTGCTCGCGAGGCGGGCCACCCGGTCGAAGCCGTGCTCCCGCGCGACGTCGTCCGCCTTTCTGGCGTAGGAGTAACCCCCCGCGCCCGTATAGCACGCTCTAATCAAGCGCCGCATTGATGACACCGAGAGCGGTCTCGATCTCCTCGTCCGTGATCACGAGCGGCGGGATCAGCCGGAGATTCCCGTCTGCGGCGCAGTTGACGAGCACCCCGTTTTCGGCGCAGGTCTTCTGCACCTCCGGGCACCGGTCGCCGACGGAGATGCCGATCATCAGGCCGCGGCCGCGGGGGTTGTGGCGGGAGAGACCCTGCATGAACAGTTCGCCCTTCCGCGCGATGTCGGGGAGGATCTCTTCGATGACGCCGATGGTTGCGAGCGCCGCCGCACAGGCGAGCGGCCCTCCGGCGAAGGTGCTGCCGTGCTCGCTCTTTTGAAACTCGAGCCCCTCGCGGGCGACGAGCGCCCCGATCGGAAACCCGCTCGCGAGCCCTTTCGCGAGCGTGACGATATCGGGGGTGACGCCGGTGTGCTGGACGGCAAGCCACTTGCCGGTCCGGCCCATACCGGTCTGCACCTCGTCGACGATCATCAGCGCGCCGGCATCGTCGCAGATCTCCCGGATGCCCCGGAGGAAACTGTCGGGCGGGATCAGCACCCCGGCCTCGCCCTGGATCGGCTCGACGAAGACCCCGGCGGTATCCTTATCGACCGCACCCGCGAGGGCGTCGAGGTCGCCGTAGTCCACGAAGGTGCAGGCGGGCGAGAGCGGCTCGAACGGCTCCCGGATTGCGGGTTTGTGGGTGACCGCAAGCGACCCGCAGGTCCTGCCGTGGAACCCGTGGTTGAACGCGACGAACTTCTTCCTCCCCGTCCGGACGCGGGCGAGTTTGATCGCGCCCTCGTTCGCCTCCGCGCCGGAGTTCGAGAGGAACGCCTTGTCAAGCCCTGATATCTCAACAAGTCTCTCGGCGAGTTCCGCCTGGTTCGGGACGTAGTAGAGGTTCGAGCAGTGGATCAGTCGCTTTGCCTGGTCGCAGATCGCCTCGACCACCAACGGGTGGCAGTGGCCGGTGCTGCAGACCGCGATACCGGCAACGCAGTCGATATACTCCCGTCCCTGGTCGTCCCAGAGACGCGAACCCGCGCCGCGGACGATCTTCATCGTCCGGCTGAACGCGGGCATGTAGTAGCGAGCATCAAGCTCCCGTGAATCTCCTTCCATGTTCTGGCCGCGGGCATCAACCCGCGATTCTCGTTCCATCATCGTATCACTCGTACTCGATCGTCGCCGGGGGTTTGGGGGTGACGTCGTAGACGACCCGGGAGACCCCGGGGATCTCGGCGGTGATCCGGGTTGCCATCCGCGAGAGGGTCTCGTAGGGCAGGAGCAGGGGGTCGGCGGTCATGCCGTCCCGCGACTGAACAGCCCGGACGGCGACGATCCAGCCGTGCAGCCGGACGTCCCCTTTGACGCCGGTCCCGAGCCCGATGAGGGCCGCGAAACACTGCCAGGGGTGGAACTCCTCCACCAGGCACTCCTCGACGATGGCGTTCGCCTCCCGGACGATCGCGATCTTCTCCTTCGTCACCTCACCGAGCACCCGGACGGCGAGCCCCGGTCCCGGGAAGGGCATCCGGTGCTGGATCTCTGCGGGAAGCCCGAGCCCGCCGGCAACCTCGCGGACCTCGTCCTTGTAGAGGTCGGCAAGCGGCTCGATGACGCCTTTGAACTCGATATCGAGGGGCATGCCGCCGACGTTGTGGTGGCTCTTGATGCCCCCTTCGCTCTCGATGCGGTCAGGGTAGATCGTGCCCTGCAGGAGCATCGTCGCGCCGGTCCGCTTTGCCTCCCGCTCGAAGATCCGGACGAACTTCTCGCCGATGGCCTTGCGCTTCGCTTCGGGATCGGTGATGCCGGCGAGGGCCTCGAAGAACTCGTCGGCCGCATCAACGACGCGGAGGTTTGCGTCGGCAAAGAGGGAGCGGATGCGATCGGTCTCCCCTTTGCGCATGAGGCCGGTGTCCACGTATATCGGAACGAGACGGTCGCCTATCGCACGGGTGGCGAGCGCCGCACAGACCGACGAGTCCACGCCGCCGGAGAGCGCCATCACGACCTTATCGTCACCAGCGGTGTCACGGATCTGCTGGACTGCCCGGTCGATGAACTTCTCAACATTTACCATTCTGTCATCTCACCTGGTCATTTGAGGATGTCTTATTCTTTTTGCATGCATTGACAAAGCCGATGTAGGGTGGGGAGGGGTTTGTCGGGCTCGATTTGAACTCGGGGTGGAACTGCGTCGCGAGGTAGAAGGGGTGGTCCGGGAGTTCGCAGACCTCCATCCTCGGCCCGCAGGAGCCCGAGAAGAGGAGGCCGGCACCCTCGAGGTCGCCGATGAACTCCGGGTTCACCTCGTAGCGGTGGCGGTGCCGCTCCAGGATTGTGGTCCTGCCGTAGAGCTCGGCCACTCTCGTCCCATCCTTCAGGACGATGTTGCAGTCCCCGAGGCGCATCGTGCCCCCGAGGTCGCTGACCTCCTCCTGTTCGGGGAGGATGGCGATGACGTGTGTTCCCTCTCCCATCTCTTCGCTCGTGGCGTCGCTGATGCCGAGGACGTGCCGGGCATACTCGATCACCGAGAGCTGGAAGCCGAGGCAGAGGCCGAGATAGGGTTTCTTGTTCTCGCGGGCGTATTGTATCGCCCGGATCTTGCCCTCGATCCCGCGTTTGCCGAACCCTCCCGGGATCAGAATGCCGTCGACGTCGGCAAGATCAGCGAGATCGAGCATCTCGGCATCCAGCCAGCGTATGCTCACCTCGGTGGAGAGCGCTCTTCCAGCGTGCTTGAGCGACTCCTTGATGGACATATAGACGTCCTCGATCCCGTACTTGCTGACGATGGCGACCGTCGCCCGGTTCGTGTACTCCTGCGAGACGACCCGGTACCATGTGGTGTCGGGCTCCCTGTTCTCGAGGGCGAGGTAACTGCAGACGACGTCCGCAAGCCCTTCCTTCTCCAGTTCCATCGGGATCTGGTAGATGTCCGGAACGTCCTTTGCGGATATGACGGCCTTTGCCGGGACGTCGGTGAAGGCGGATATCTTCTTCTTCGTCTGCGGCCCGATCACCTCGCTGCTCCTCGCGACGATGATATCGGGCTGCAGCCCGAGTTCCCTGAGCGCCTTGACCGAGTGCTGCGTGGGCTTGGTCTTGAAGTCCCCCATGGTGTCCATCGGGACCAGGGTGACGTGGACCAGGATCATATCCTGCGGGGCAAGTTCGCCGTGCATCTGCCGGACTGCCTCCAGAAACGGCATACTCTCGATGTCGCCGACCGTGCCGCCGACCTCCACCAGGCAGATGTCTGCTCCCCTGCCGCCGTTGACCTCCTCGCCCGCCGCACGCCCGATGCAGTGCTTGATCTCGTCGGTGATGTGGGGGATGATCTGGACGGTCGCGCCGAGGAAGTCTCCGCGCCGCTCTTTCTCGATGACGTTCCGGTAGACTTTGCCCGTCGTGATGTTGTGGATCGATTTGAGGTTGATGTCCAGGAACCGTTCGTAGTTGCCGAGATCGAGGTCGACTTCTCCACCGTCGGAGAGGACGAAGACCTCACCGTGCTGGGCGGGGTTCATGGTGCCGGCATCGATGTTCAGGTACGGGTCGATCTTCACCGCCGTCACCTGGTAGCCGCGGTTTTTTAGGAGGCGGCCGATGGATGCGGTGGTGATGCCCTTCCCGAGCCCGCTCATGACGCCGCCGGTTACAATGATATACTTCAAACTCTCGTTCCCCTCCGGTTGTTCCAGAGTCTTTATCTCATGTATGTGATCTTTGAGATTGAGAATGTATTGTTCGGGCATTCTCCGGAAGGGGCCTCCCGGCGGAGAACGGTCGGCCGGCGGCCTTCGCGGCGCTACCCGTCGATGACCGCAAACGATGTCGATGTCCGGGTGAGAAGCGTGTCGTCCGCGGCGTTCCGGACCTCTCCGTCGGCAAACGCCACGCGGCGGCCTTTCCGGACGACCCTCCCGGTGGCGGTGATCGCCCCCGTGTTGACGCCTTTGATGAAACTGGTATGCTCGTCGATCGTGGCGATCTTCTCGTTCTCGGCAAGGAGCGTATACAGCGCAAGCGCAATCGCCTCGTCCGCGAGCGCCACGTAGATCCCGCCCTGGAGCCACCCGGCGCCGTTCAGCATATCCGGCCGGACTTCCATCGTAAGGCGGGCGCGCCCGTCGCCGAACTCATCCACCTCGATGCCCATCAGTTTGAAGAAGGGGTTTGCGTCCCTCCCGACCCGTTTTATCTCGTCTATGTAGCCCACGTGACCAGACCTCTCTGCAAGAGGCTTTGGGGTCAGCCGCGATAAGCGTTATGAACGGGTTTCCTGGAGGGTCGGGTCTGCATGCTTGATGTGGGAGCATCCCCTACATTTCCTCCATGCAGCAGGATGAAGAACTCAAGGAGATGCTCCGTGACCTCGTCTGGCTCAATGCCGTGATAGCCACTGAACTCATCCAGATCACCGAGAACACGTCCGCCATCCTCAGGAAGACCGCCCCGCCGGAGACCTGCATCGCCGAGCACGCGGCCCTGCGCGCGACGGCGCTTGATATCGCCGACCGCTACAAGCCCGGCACGATGCTCCGGCAGCATGTCGGGAAACACCAGTGAGATCTTCCAAAAAGTGTTGTGCCGGTGCTGTCAGCCTTCGGTCGGCACGAGCCCGGCATCCCTGACAACGAGGTCCGTCGTCCGGATGACCTCGGAAGTCAGGTTGATGCCGGTGGATGTTCTGTTGACCGGGTCGATTGTGCTCGCCGTCTCGCCGGGGGAGCCCCGGCCGGGGTGGGTGAAGGCGTGCCCCTCCGGGGGGACGACCTCGACGGTGTAGTCTCCCGGGGGGACGCCGCTGAAGATGTAGAGTCCTTCGCAGGCGTGGGAGAACGTCTCGGCCGTCGCGATCCTCTCCCCTGCGGCGTCGAGGAGGTGGACGGCAACACCGCTCATACCCCGCTCGCCGGGGTCCTGCACGCCGTTTGCGTCGGCATCCAGGAAGACCGTCCCTCCGATCGTGCCGATACCTCTTTCCTCTCCCGCACCCGGCGGAGCGTGGACTGCCGCGCCTGCGGTCGAACCGAAGACGAACGCTGATACAATGACGATTAGTAGAATGCTGATCCCTCTCAATCGGTTCACCTCATCTGCCCGGATGCCTCATCGGGCTCTCCGGGCGTGTAACCCCATGGAAGGCTGCAGTGCTCATCTGGTTCGCCTTCCGGCAGCGGGATGAATCGGGGTTTCTCCGATACTCCGCCTGCCCCGGGTTCGGGCTTTGAATGGTCGTTATATTATATTAATATTTTTATGGTTCTCGGGGCAGGTGTCCTTGATATCCGCACTGCACTCGAACCTCTACTCGAGGAGATTGCCCGAGTGGGGGAAGCCCGCCGACTGGAGCCTGATACTGCAGCAAATAGCGGTATGCGGGCGACTGGAGGATGAACGTCTCTTTGAGAATCGCTGTGGCCGGTCATGGCGGTCTTCGCGCCAAGCGGTCTGTTCGGGAGTTGCTGTGGCCGTTATTCCGGCTTCTGTCTTTCCTGATCGCTGGCCGGTTGCCCGTGATTGATCTATCGTTTTTTATCCGATTTGCGGTCTTTGTCTGATCGTTTCTTATCCGATCCATCATTTTTGTCTGACTTGTTTTTATCCGATTTGTCGCTGTTATCCGATCTATCGTTTTTATCTGACTTGTTTTTGTCCGATTTGTCGTTGTTATCCGATCTGTCGTTTTTGTCTGACTTGTTTTTGTCCGATCTGTCGTTATTATCCGATCTGTCGTTTTTGTCTGACTTGTTTTTGTCCGATTTGCCGCTATTGTCTAACCTGTTATCTTTTACAGACCTGGTATCTTTACCCGGCTTGCTCTTCTTATCCGACCTGTCGTCTTTAACCTGTTTTGAGGTCTTCCGCTCGTCACCGGCATCGCTCTTCTGCTTACCGTCAGCAGGCTTACTTTGCGGCTTACCCGCTATGGCCGGTCTATTCTCCGCATCGTCTGTCCTGTCGCCGGCATCACTCTCCTGCTTACCGTCAGCAGGCTTACTCTCCGGGTTTTGCGGCTTATCCGCTATGGCCGGTCTCTCCTGCGTATCGTCCGCGGTGCCGCCGGCAGCCTCGCCAGCAGGCTCTCTTGGGGTCTCGTCGGCGGCTGTGCCGCTCTCCCCCGGGGGCGGATTGCCCGGAGAGGTGGCAGGTACGGGGACCAGCCCCGCATCCCTGACGACCGTCTCCCCGCCGCCGACCGTGAACCGGCCGGTCTTTCCGGTCTCCGGGTCGGCATAACTGTCCTGGCCGGTGCCTGTGAAGGTGTAGCCGTCCGGCGCGGTGAACGCCAGGGTGTATTCTCCGGGCGGGAGGGGCCCGAAGAGATACATGGAGAAGTAGTAGTCATGGTAGCCCGTGCGGGCCGATGCCGCCACATTCCCGCCCGCATCCAGGAGACGGACCTCGACATCCGTCATGCCGTAGGTCTCGTCCCTGACGCCGTCCTGGTTGCCGTCGCTCCAGGTGGTCCCGAGCACCCACCCGTAGTCCGCGGCAGGGGTCGGGGGGAAGGGACTCCCGGTGAATCCGGCGTTCAGGATCCGCTGCCCGCTCCCTCCTTCAGCGTATGCCACATGCCTGTCGAGAGGAGCGGCATGGCTGTCCTGGCCGGAGACGGTGCAGGTAAAGCCGTCCGGCAGGACGAACTCGGCGCCGACGTACCCGCCGGGGGTGTTGTCCCCGAACCGGTACGACCCGTCAGGGCTGGTGGTGGTATAGTCCATCATGGTCCGCGCCCCGATAAGCCGCACCGCGATGCCGGGGATGCCCGGCTCGCCGGGATCGAGGATGCCGTCCCCATTCAGGTCATACCAGACCATTCCCGAGAGCGAACCGCTGCTGCCGGGATTGCTCTCGTTGTCGTCTCCGTTATCATTGTTTCCGTTATCGTCTCCATTATCATTGTCGTCTCCATTATCGTCGCCGTTATCGTCCCCATTGTCATCCGGTGTCATCGTCGGTGTCTCCGTCGGTGTCATCGTCGGTGTCATCGTAGGGGTCATCGTAGGGGTCATCGTTGGCGTCGGTGTCGGTGTCTCCGTTGGTGTCTCCGTTGGTGTCTCCGTCGGTGTCTCCGTCGGTGTCATGGTAGGGGTCATCGTCGGCGTCATCGTCGGTTCTTCAGTGGGTCTTGCGGTCCGGGTGGGCGTCGGCGTCGGTGTCATCGTCGGTTCTTCAGTGGGTCTTGCGGTCCGGGTGGGTATCTCTGTCGGTGTCGCCGTCGGCTTTATCACGGTCGGCATCGGAGTTGCCGTTACCATCGGCTTCTGGGGCACTTCCGGTGCTTTCGGGGGCTTTATCGGCGTTGCCGTGGGCTCGGGCGTCGGGGTTACGGTCGGCGTCGGCTCCGGGCGCGGTCCCAGTCTCACGGCCCAGGCGTCCGTATCTGCCGGTCCTCCCTTCTCCGTGGAGTTGAAGATCCCTGCAAAGATGTGCTCTTCCGGCGCGATCTCAAGGAGGGCTAGAGCCCGGTCGCCGGGGTTGTTGCCTCCGAAGGTCCTGCTCCACGCCACCGCTCCGTCAGCATCGGTCGCAGCAAGCCAGGCGTCGGTATCGTTCACACCCGGATAAGCCGTCTCCCCGGCGAAGAGGTAGCCGCCGTCAGCGGTCTGGATGACGGCTGCGGCCGACTCGTTCACGCCGAAGTCGCCGTAGATCCAGTTCCAGACGATATCCCCCTCAGGCGTGAGTTTGATCAGGAGAGCGTCGGTATCGACCGTTGTATTATCGGGCCTCTCCGTGAACGAACCGGCGACGAGCAGATTGCCGTCCGAGGTGTTGATCACCGCCAGTGCAGCATCATCATCGGGGCTGCCGAACGTCCTGTTCCAGACTTCCGTGCCCGACTCGTTCAGCCTGACCACCCAGATATCGGTCATGCCCGCTCCGGTGGACGCGGTGCTGCCGGCAAAGACAAAGTCCCCGTCCGGGAGCCGGGTGACGGCGTTTGCCGTATCGTTCCCGTCCCCGCCGAACCTCCCGTCCCAGACCTCCGTGCCCGACTCGTTCAGCCTGACCACCCAGGCATCCGACTCGTTCCCTCCCCAGGGTATGGTGGACCCGACGAAGAGGTAGCCGCCGTCATCGGTCCCGGTCACCGCGCTCGCCGAGGCGTTGACGTCCGGGCCGCCGTAGGTCCGGTTCCAGATCTCGTCGCCCGAGGGCTCTATCTTCACAATCCAGGCATCGGTGTCCCGTCGTGTCTCATTCGTGACGAGCGTGATGTTCCCGGCGATGAGAAGGTTGCCGTCATCGGTCTGGATGATCGAACGTGCGGTGTCGGTCTCGTTCCCGCCGTACGTCCTGTTCCAATCCTCGGCGCCCTCAGGTGTCAGCCGGATCACCAGGGCGTCCGTCTTTCCCTCGTCGAACGATGCCGTCTCCCCGGCGAGGAAGAATCCGGCTCTCTGGGGGTCGGTGACGATCCCGTATGCCGCATCCCCGGCACCCGGTCCTCCGTACGTCCGGTTCCAGATAACTGCTGGTTCTCCTGTCTGCGCTCCCGTGACTGCGATGAGCGCGAGTGCCGTCAGGAGAATGATCCCCAAATAGATGCTGCGTTGCATGACAATTCCTCAGGTCCTCTCCCCGGGAACGTGCTGCAGTCCGTGCCGGGGGCCGCCTGTCGTCCCGCGTTTCGACGAAACATAGGCGGTTGCCATGCCCTGGGTCCGGTAACGGGAAGGCGGGTCCCCTGTAGCGTTCATGGTCCTACAACACAACGGGGTCTGCATCAGGATGGCGACATTAATATAATAATGTTGTTTCAAAATCAGATGGGGTGGAGAATCGAAAACAGCCCATGATCTCACGATCGGGTATGCCTCGATCCGACCCTTTCCGGGATGGCCGCCGGGCCTTGCGGTGGCGCCCAGCATCCCGGGTGTGGCGGCCAGAATACGACCCGGTTCTGCCGGTGTCTCCCTGCCCCACAACCATCAATACGCTTATGAACAAACCCTGATAGGAAACCCACATGAGACTCTTGCTTGCGATTGCACCGGAGCAGTACAGGGATGAAGAACTGGAGGTCCCGAAGAGAGCCTTTGAGGAGGCGGGGATCGGCGTCGATATCGCCTCGACCGCTGCCGGCACGTGCACCGGGATGCTGGGCGCCACCGCAGAGGCGGCCGTAGGGTTCGACGGCGTGAACCCCGACGACTACGCCGGGATCGTCGTGGTGGGCGGCGCCGGCTCAAAGGACCATCTCTGGAGAAACGAGCGGCTCATCGCCCTTGTCCGGTCATTCTTCGAGCAGGGCAAGGTCGTCGCCGCCATCTGTCTTGCGCCGGTCGTCCTGGCACAGGCGGGCATCCTCTCCGGACGGCAGGCCACGGTTTACCCGAGCCCGGAGGCGGTCGAGGAGATGAAGAAGGCTGGAGCGAACCTCCTAGAGATCCCCGTCGTCGCCGATATGCAGATCGTGACCGCGAACGGCCCCACTGCTGCCGCGCAGTTCGCCGATACCATCATAACGAAACTGGAATGCTAGACGATACGGACGGCGGTGGCGTGAGCCGGGCGGACTGCACCCTGGTAATCCCCGCGTACAACGAAGAAAAGCGGATCCAGTCACTTCTTCGAGATATCTCCGGGTTTGCCGGCGATATCGTCTTCGTCTGCGACGGGACCGACGCCACTGCAGAGATCATCGGCGCGTTTGCGGCCGAGCACCCCTCCCTCTCCATCCGGTGCCTGACGTTCCCGGCCCGTCTCGGAAAGGGTGGAGGGGTTGTCGCCGGAATGAAGGCGGCGGCGACGGACTACGTCGGTTACATGGATGCCGACGGCTCGACGGCCCTGTCCGAGATGGAGCGCCTCTTTGACCGCCTCGCGACCGCGGACGGCGCTATCGGCTCGCGCTGGGTCACCGGCTCGGTCCTGACGGTGAAACAGGGGTTCCGGCGCAGGGCCGAGAGCCGTCTCTTCAACCTCCTGGTCAGAACACTCTTCGGGCTCGATTACCGGGACACCCAGTGCGGCGCGAAGACCTTCCGCAGAGTTGCTCTTGATACGGTTCTCCCCTCCATCCGGTCGACAGGGTTCGAGTTCGACGTCGAACTCCTCTGGCGGCTCGCGCAGCGCGGCTGCCGGGTGGTGGAGGTCCCGATAACCTGGGAGAACCGGGACGAGTCGAAGGTTGCGACGTCGGATGCAAAAGCGATGCTGATGGGGATGCTCCGCCTCCGGTTCGCTAGATAGCCCTCTCCTGCTCTCCCGGAACAAACCGCCGGGTTTTAAGGTTTTTCCGGGCGAACGAATTCTCACAGGAGCGATGAGCCCGGTGTTTGAGAAGGCGGTCTTTGTGGAGGAGATCAACGGGAGCATGCAGGTCGATGCGCCCTTCGTGGTGGAGACTGCAGAATTGAAGGAGAAGCGGGACGGCGGCAAGTACATCCAGCTCTCCATCTCCGACAGGACGGGCCGGGGGGCCTGCAAGGTGTGGGGGACGTCTGAACACACCGTGGAGCAGATTGAGGCGTTCTGCCACGCGATCCGGCCGGGTGCGATCTACCGCATCCAGGGCTACGCGAAGGTCTACAACCGCACCTGCGAGGTCAACGTGAACGACGGAATAACCGGCCTCGCAACCCCCGTGCCGCCGGATGGGTTCGATCCCACCCTGTTTGTCTATGCGCCCGTCGACGGCGACGGTGTCCGGCTGGGGCTCGCCCGCATGACTGCAAAGATCGAGGACCCCGGCATACTCTCCCTCGTCTCCGCGGTCATGAACACCACCCCGGGGTTCCTTGAAGCACCGGCGGCCAAACGCCACCACCACGCCTACATCGGCGGCCTTGCGGAGCATACCCTCGAGACCGCTGAGATTGCGCTCTCGCTCGCGAAGACGATCAACCGGGCGGAGATGGACACCGACGTCCTCCTCGCCGGCGCCCTCCTCCACGACATCGGCAAAGCGTCCTGTTTCCGCCGCCAGGGGTTCACGTTCATCGCGCTCCCCGAGTACACCCTCGTCGGGCATACGGCGATCGGGGCCGCTGCGCTTCTGCGGCACTCCGCCGGCGTCGACCCTGCACGGTTCAGCCACATCCTGCATATCGTGATGGCCCACCACGGCCCCCACGGCGAGGTCCTGCCCCGGACCCCCGAGGCCTGGGCGGTCCACTTCGCCGACAACGCGAGCGCAACCCTCCGGGGGGTCTGCGACGACGCCGCGGACCTCGAGCCCGGGGAGGAGCGGCAGGGAGCCCGGACCCGGCAGGCGGTCTACCGGTTTTAAAAATGGTTACGATTCTTTGAGGTACGCCTCGGGGTCCCGCTCGAAGAGCTTCTTGCACCCCGGGGCGCAGAAGTAGTAGGTCTTGCCCTTATACTCGCTCTTGAACTTCGCGGTCGCCTCGTCGACGTCCATCTTGCATACCGGATCAACTGCCATATGTATCAACCTCCGACAGGATCCCTCTCTTCGCCGGAGGTATATATGTCTTGAGCAGCAGCGAGAGCGAGACGACCGTCACCGATGAGAGGGCCATCGCGAGCGCCGCAAACTCCGGCCGGAAGGTGATGCCGAAGAAGGGATAGAGCACGCCTGCCGCGAGGGGGATGAGGGCGGCATTGTAGGCGAACGCCCAGAAGAGGTTCTGCTTGATCCGGCTCATCACCTTCCGGGAGAGTTCGACGGCCGCGACGGCGTCGACGAGGTCGTCGCGGACGAGGACGATGTCCCCGCTCTCGATGGCGACGTCGGTCCCGCTCCCGATCGCAATCCCGACATCCGCCTGCGCAAGCGCCGGGGCGTCGTTGATCCCGTCGCCCACGAACGCCACGACCGCTCCTTGCTCCTGGAGGGCCCGGACCTCCTGTGCCTTCTCCTGCGGGAGCACCCCGGCGTGGACGTCCGTGATCCCGACCTCCCGCGCGATGGCGTTCGCTGTCCGCTCGTTGTCGCCGGTGATCATCACTACCTTAAGACCCATCCGTTTTAAGTCCGCGATGGCGTTCTTCGTCGTCGGCTTGAGGGTATCGGCGATGGCGAGGATGCCCGCAAGTTCGGTCCCGGCGGCGACCAGGACCCCGGTCTTCCCCACATCCTGGAACGCGGCTACCCGCATCTCCACCTTTGGCGGGACGGCGATACCGCGCTCGATGAGGAAGGGCTGGCTCCCGATGAGGACCTCCTCTCCCTCCACGACAGCGCTGACCCCCCGGCCGCCGAAGGTCGTGAACCGGGTTGAGGCCGGGATCGTGATCCCGGCACCCTCCGCCCGCCGGACGACCGCCGCCGCAAGCGGGTGCTGCGAGTTCCACTCGACCGCCGCCGCGATTGCAAGGAGCCGGTCCTCCGGCATCCCGAACGCTATGACGTCGGTGACGTCCGGTTTCCCCCGGGTGAGCGTCCCGGTCTTGTCGAAGACGACCGCGGTCAGTCTCTCGGATATCTCAAGTGCCTCGCCGTTCCGGATCAGCAGCCCGAGTTCCGCGCCCCGGCCGATCCCGACGGTCACGGCGGTCGGTGTGGCGAGGCCGAGCGCACAGGGGCAGGCGACGACCAGGATGGAGATCAGCACCGTGAGTGAGAAGAGGAGGGATGCGCCGAGCCCCACATACCAGATGAGGAAGGCGGCGGCGGCGATCACGAGCACGGCCGGGATGAAGTAGGAGACCGCGATATCGGCGATCCGCTCCACCGGTGGGCGTGAGCCCTGGGCGTCCCGAACAAGCCTGATGATCTGGGCGAGCACCATATCCTTCCCGATCTTTTGGGCCCGGACCCGGAGGAGACCGTTCACGTTCAGGGTGCCGCCGACGACCTCGTTTCCCTCCCGCTTGTCGACCGGGATGGGTTCTCCGGTGATCATCGACTCATCGACGGAACTCTCGCCGCCCACGACCACACCGTCCACCGGCACCTTCTCCCCCGGCCGGACGATGAGGACGTCGTCGACGACGACGTTCTCGATAGGGACCTCGACCTCCTGACCGTCCCGGATCACCGTTGCGGTCTTCGGGCGAAGTCCTATCAACTTCTTGATGGCCTCAGACGTCTTCCCCTTCGCCCGGGCCTCAAGGTAGCGCCCGAGCGTCAGGAACGCCGCGAGCATCACCGCGGTCTCGTAGAAGTTGAAGGCCGGGGTGAGGACGATACCGAAGGTGCCGAGGACGCTTGCGCCGTAGGCGACGCCGATCCCCATCGCGTACATGACGTCCATCGTCAGCGCCCGGTTCCGGAGCGCGGCGGCGGCCGCCCTGAAGATGGGGGCGCTGACATAGAGAAAGACCGGCAGGGTGACGACGAGCATGATGAGGTTCGCCGAGACCGGGAGGGCTGCCATCCCCGGCATCCCGAGGAGCATGTAGAAGAAGAGCGGGATGCTGACCGCAAACCCGACGACGAACCGCCGGAACTTGTCCCGGAGGTCTTCCTCCCGCATCCTCTCCTCGACGTCCTCGGAGACCTCCTCCTCGAGGCCGAGATACTGGTAGCCGGCCCCCTCGACGGCGGCGCGGATATCGGGCATCGTGACGAGCGCCGGGTTGTAGACGACGTGCGCGTCCTCGGTCGCGAGGTTGACCCGGGCCTCGTAGACGCCGTCGAGATCGGTGAGCGAGGCCTCGATCACCTGGGCGCAGGCCGCACAGACCATCCCGCCGATCCTGACGGTGACCTCGTTCCTCACGACCTCGTAACCGGCGTCGGCGACCGTCCGCTCGAGGTCGGCAAGGCTGGTCTTCGTCGGGTCGTACTCGACCGTGGCGGTCTCGGCCGCGAGGTTGACCCGGGCATCATAGACGTCGTCCCGGCCCTGGAGAGCATGTTCTATGTTGAGGGCGCAGGACGCACAGTGCATCCCGGATATCTTCAGTTCCGCCGTCCTCTTCTCCTCAGGCATGGTACTCTCCTCGCTCTGCGGGGATAAATATCTGTAACCCCCGGGCCGCCTTTCCCGGTGGGATTCCTCCCGGAAACGGCCCGGATCCTTCGGATGGTATGTGGGGATTTTTATACATAAGATTATTATACTCTGCGCCGGTTACAACGCCCTATCCTGAGGTGATTGTGGTGCAAAGAAGGGATCTTCCAATGGGGGAGAAGCAATACGATCTTGAGCGCATGACGTCCGGACGAGACATCGGCGGCCTGACTGAGGCGTTGCGGCGCGGCGATCCGGCTGTCCGCCGGAATGCTGCCCTTGCCCTTGGCGCGCTCGGGGAATGGAGGGGGGTGGATCCGCTCATCCATGCACTCGCCGATCCGGATCAGCGTGTCCGGGAGGGGGCGGCGAACGCGCTTGCCATGGTCGGGACGCCGGCGGTCGACCCGCTGATCGACCTCCTGGAGCGTCCTGAGGCCGCGGCAGCGTATGGGATGCCGCAGGAGGCGCCGGAGGAGGGCGTTACCCAGGTCGACCTCCTCGGGGGGCCTGAGGGGATACCGCCCGCAAAGAGGAGACTCCGCCACCATGGAGGCATCAGGCAGCACGATGCGCTCGGCGGCCCCGCGGATATCCGGGAATCGGGGGGCGGAAGGGCCCGTGATGAGGAGGAGGGCCTCGCCCAGCACGATGCGCTCGGCGGTCCGGCAGATATCCGGGAGTCAGGGGGCGCAGTGTCGCGCGATACGGAGGGGGAGATCACCCAGCACGATCTCCTCGGCGGCCCGGGGGATGTCGGGCCGCAAAAACCTCTCCGGCATCGGGAGCTCGCCCAGCACGACCTCCTCGGCGGCCCTGAGGATGCGAAGGAGCACGAAAGGCTCTTCCCCGGAGCAAGGAGGGCCGCCGTCGTACCGGAGGGTGCTCTTCCCGGGCGGGGACTGCGCCGCGCTTATGCCGCCGTCATCCTTGGCGAGATTGCCGATCCGCGGGTGGAGGCCCCTCTCAACCGTGCGCTCTCCGACAGTGACCCCGCCGTCAGGAGGGCGGCCGAGGACGGGCTTGTGCGGTTCCGGGAGAGGCGGGGTACGCCCACGGTCGTCCCACCGGCATCGCGCTGATGCCGGAACCGGCCACTCATTTTTGCGGTTCCCCGGCCGGGCCATCCCTGCCGGAGAAGGTTATTATATCGGGTAATGGTATACGCCGGACCCGGAGGCGAAATGGTTGGAGCAAGAGAGCAGTTTTATCGAGGAGCAGCAGGGCGAAAGGAGGTTCAATATCGATCTGCTGCGGGCCGAGGAGGACATCGACGGCCTGATCGAGGCGCTCGGGAGCGGTGACGGCCTGACCCGCCAGCGGGCCGCTCTGGCGCTCGGGGACTTCGGCGGGGTGAAGGAGGTCGATCCGCTCATCCGGGCCCTCGGCGACCCGCTGACGGCGGTGAGGGAAGCGGCGGCGGACTCGCTCACCCTGCTCGAGGGTGCGTCGGTCGAACCGCTGATCGAACTCATCGAGAACCCGGAGGCGTCGGGGAAGTACGAGGAGCCGACGACTGCCGGGGGGCAGGCGACCGTGACCGGGCCCGGGGGCCAGACCTGGGAGATCGAGACCCGGCGGGACCTCCGGCGTGTCTACGCGGCCGCCATCCTTGGCGAGATAGGCGATCCGTCAGCGGTGGAGTCCCTGATCCGGGCGCTCAAGGACCCAAACGACGATCTCCGGTGCCAGGCGACGGGAGCCATAGCGAAGTTCGGCCGCGGATCGGTGGAACCGCTCACCGCGATGCTCGCCGACCCCGATCCCGAGGTGCGGACCGTCGTGCTTGGTGTCCTTGGTGATACCGGGGAGGCTTCCGCGGTCGCGGCGCTCATCGGGGCGCTCCATGACGAGAACACCGACGTCCGGGGGGCGGCGGCCGGCGCTCTTTTCCGGATGGGCGATCTTGCAGTGGACCCGCTCATCGGCGCGACGAAGGATGCCGACAGGAACGTCCGGCTCTATGCGGCCGGAGCGCTCAAGTACATCGGCAACCCGCGAGCGATCGACGCTCTCGAGGCTCTCGCCCGGAGCGGGGATGCGGAGGAGAAGAGCGTCGCGGAGGACGCTATAGAGAAGATCCGGATGGTCCAGAGCGGGGGGGTGGTGGAGCCTTCGGCGCCGACGTCGCGGTAATCCATCTTCACACCAAGACCCGGGGTGGAGGCGCCCGTCACTCCTGCCGGATAACGTGGACCGACTCCGCGGCAAACGAGACGGTAACCCGGCTCCCTTCCCGGATGCCGAGGTTGTCCACCGCTTTCCAGGAGAGGACGGACGAAAGAGCAAACCCGCAGTCGACCGTCACCCTGCTGAACGGGCCGCGGGGCACGATGGAGGCCACGGTGCCGGGGAGGGTGTTCCCGTTGAGATGAGTCTTTCCTCCCTCCTCAAGGAAGACCCGCAGGTCCTCCGACCGGATGCAGAGGGCGACCTGTTCGCCCCGGGACAACGGCGATCGCGCCCGGATCCGTATTCCGCCGGCATCGATGACGGAGATGCCGTTCTCAGCGACGACAACCCCGTCGATGATGTTCTCGATCCCGACAAACCGGGCGACCTCCCGGGTCGCGGGCAGGGTGAAGACCTCCCTCGGGGTCCCCACCTGTGCGAAGATACCGTTCATCAGGACACCGACCCGGTGGGCGAGCCGCTGGCCCTGGTACATGTCGTGGGTCGAGAAGAGGATCGTCGTCCCGAGGTCGCGGTTGATCCGCAGCACCAGCTCCTCGATCTTCTCCACCGAGACCGGGTCGAGGTTCGCGGTCGGTTCGTCCATAAGGAGGATCTCCGGCTCGATCACCATCGCCCGGGCAAGCGCCACCCGCTGCATCTCTCCACCCGAGAGCGTCCGGGCCCGCCGCTCCCCGTAATCGGCAAGGCCGACCATGGCGAGGGCTTCCTCGACCTTCTCTCGAACCACCCTCTCCTCCGCTCCCCGGAACCGAAGGCCGACGGCGACGTTCTCGGTGACCGTGGTGTTGAAGACGGCGGGTTTCTGGAAGACCATCCCCATCATCCGGCGAATCCGGAGGCTTTCTTCACCGTTTGCGTGGATATCGGTGCCGTTGACCCGGATCGTCCCTCCCGTCGGGGAGTCGAGGAGGTCGATGAGGCGCAGCAGGGTCGACTTTCCGGACCCGGAGGGGCCGATGACGGTGAAGATCTCTCCCCGCCTGATGCGTGCGGTGACGCCGGCAAGGACCGCCGGACCGTCAAACTGCTTTGAGACGTTATCAAGTTCAATCATAGGGTCACCGGTGCTGGATCGTCGTTATGACGAGGTTGACGGCGAGGGCGATTGCAAGGAGGACGATTCCGAGCGCGATGGACTGGGAGATGTTCCCCATCGAGGTCTCAAGGGATATCGCGGTCGTCAGCACCCGGGTCGAACTCGCGAACGATGACGCCATGATGTTGCCGCCCACAAGGATTGCGGCTCCGACCTCGGATATCGCCCGCCCGAACCCGATCGCGACGGCCGCGAGGATTGCAAACCGGGCCTCCTTCATGATGTTCACAAGGAACTGGAGGTGGGTCGCCCCGAGCGAGCGGAGGGTATCCCTGATGACCGGGTCGACCCCGGAGAGCGCGGATATCGTGAGGCCGGTCATGATCGGGAGGACCAGGACCGTCTGGGCGATGACCATGGCGGTCGGGGTGAAGAGAAGCCGCATAAAGCCGAACGGCCCGACACGGGATATGAGCAGGAATATGAGCAGCCCGACGATGACCGTCGGCAGGGAGTAGAGCGTCTGGATCAGGTTGATCAGGCTCTTCTTGCCGGGAAACGTCCCGAAGTAGATCGCGGCCCCGAGCGGGACGGCAATCAGGGTGGCGAGCACGGTTGCGGTGAGCGAGATGATGATGCTTCGTGCGGCGATTCCCATCACATCGCCATCAAACGTGGCGATGAGTCTTGCCGCCTCCAGGAATCCCTCGATGATCTCGTACATACTCTGCACCTGATTATGGTCCGCCGGAGGCAAAAAGGAGTGAAGATTGTTACCGGCTCAGACAACCGGGTTCTTTACTTCAGCCTCGGTCACGCCGATCTTCTCCCAGTCGTTCTGGGCTGCGTAGAAGAGCGGCTGGCCATACTGGTCGACACCGAAGGAGGCGATCTCCTGCTGGATCTCGTCGGAGATCATGAAGTTGACCCAGTCCTTTGCGACGGAGCTGTTGATGTCGGGGAACTTCTCGGGGTTGATCTGCATCGCGGAGTAGACGTTGAGCAGGATGTCGCCCTCGTCCACGATCGTCACAAGGTCAAGGTTGCCCTTGTAGGCGAGGTAGGTCCCGATGTCGGAGAGGGTGTAGGCCTCTTTCTCGTTTGCCATCTCAAGGGTCGCGCCCATGCCTGTCCCGGCCTCCTGGTACCAGTCGCCGGAACCTTTCACCTCTGCCGAGTAGTTGAACCCGGCGGCCTTCCAGATGGCCTGCTCTTTAGAGTGTGTGCCCGATGCGTCGCCGCGCGAGACGAAGATCACGCTCGCGTCGCCGGCCATTCCCTTCTCGCGGATGGCGGTGAAGGCTGCTTCGGGAGCCATGCCGCTGACATTTGCCGGGTCGGACTCCGGTCCGACGAGGACGAAGTAGTTGTAGGCGAAGACGCGCCTGTCGGTCCCGTAGCCGTCGGCGAGGAAGGTGTCCTCACGTGCGCGGTCGTGGACCATCATGACGTCCACGTCGCCCCGCTGCCCGTACTCGAGCGCTTTGCCGGTCCCGGCGGAGACGATCAGCACCTCGGCGTTATACTTCTCCTCAAAGATCGGTGTGAGGTGATCGAGGAGTTTGGTGTCGTAGAGGCTCGTCGTCGTCGCGATACGGAGTTGCTGCTTTTCTACGGGAGTCGGGTCGGATGTCGTCCCGGTACAGCCGCAGATGAGCAGGAAGGCGACCATGACGGCCGCAACAGCGAAAAGGGTTCGTCTTACCATAAATATCATGGAAGTGTCGGAATACTCACACTTAAATACTGTCGTTTTGTGCTGGTGTTAACTTGATTAGGTTTACCTATTTTTGCGTGGGTGGTCGGTTGAAAAATGGATTTGATAGAGTGTGGTCGTTCCGACCCCGGTCATCGTCACCCGACCACGATGTCGCGGTAGGCGTCACCGTCAGCCTCGACGAAGAGGACGGCGTTTCCCTCGATGAAGGCGGGTTTCGGGAACTTCCGGAGGGTGACGATGCCTTCGCTGACCGTCTTCCCGTCCCTGGTCGAGACACGGTCGACGCCTGAGGCGAGGATCGCGGCGACCGTCTGGCTGCCGCGGAGGTCCCGGGTCGTTCCTTTCTGGACGAACCGGCCGTCGTTGCCCGACGCCGCGAGCCCGACGCCGGCAAGCGCGCCGATGACGCCGTCCTCGGTACCGCCGAGCCCTTCGAGGAGGATTCCGGCATTGCGGGCAAGTCTTCGCGCCTCTTCCTGCGTCACGATGCTCGTCTTTGCGGCGAGCCCGAACCGGTGGAGGGTGCCGTCGATGGTCCGGCCGGCGGCGACGCAGATGCCGGGGTCGCTCCCCTCGATGAAGTCGGCGAGCATCAGTTCCTTTGCCGTCGCGAAGACGTCGGCCGCGGCCCCGTTCTCTCCTTCCTGGATATGGATGACGGCGGAGCTGTTGTGGGATGTGTAGGGGACGGCGGGGTGGACAAAGAGCTGGTGCCGGGTCACCCCCGTCACGGTGTATCTCCTGGCGAGTTCTGCTGCAATCGCGCGGGCGAGTCGTCCGGTCCCCCGGGACTCGCGGGTGTCGGTGTCGTCAATGCCGAGATAAAGAGTCATGGGATCGCTCGTATGCTGTACTGTATCCACTCGCAAGACTAAAGAAGGCTTCTCATCAGTTAACAAAAAGAGATTGACTTCGGGCTGTCAGGCCCGTATGATCGTGCCGACCCGCTCCCCGTTGACAGCCTTTGCGATATTGCCGGGGATGTGGGCGTTCACCACCTTGATCTCTCTGACATGGACGGCGTCCCGGAGGAGCTCGACTGCCATCGGTTCGAGCACCATATCCTCCAGTTGCATCTCCAGGAGCTCGTCGGCCGCGATCTCCGCTATAAACTCGGCGTCCGGGTTTTCAAACGGGTTCTCCGTGTAGAGCCCGTCGACGTTCTTCCCGAGGATGCAGTTCTTCCCGCCCACGACCTCGGCCATCAGGAAGGCGCCGGTGTCGGTCCGGTGTGGGGGGATGCTCCCGAGTTTCGGGGGGTGCTCGTACAGCCCGTAGGGCGGGGTGCCCTGGACGACCGGCAACATCCCGAGGGATATGAGCGAAGGGAGGTTTAAGAGATCGTCGGTGTGGATCCGGGTGCCGTTGTACTTCGAGAAGAGGATGGACATCATGATAGCGTTCTGCTCGCTGATCTTGCCCGCGAGCTCCGCAAGCACCCCCGTCGGCATCCCGAGATCGATCCCGACGTCCAGGATATGCCGCACCCGGGCGCCGCCGCCGGTGGCGACCAGGATCTTGTTGTTCCGGGAGAGCTCCCCGATCTCTTCGATCAGCGGATAGATGACTTCCCGCCCGTAGTCGATGACGCCGTGGCCGCCGATCTTGACGACGTTCAGGTCGGGCATGATCCTGATCTGCTCGCCCCCCTCAGTCTCGCGGAGCAGGCCCCGCCGGACCAGACTCTCGCCTTTGAGTCTCGATCCCATCTCAAACCGTTCTGCCATAGAAGACCACTTAATTCAGGTGTGAGGGAAAACGTTATGTATCTTTGGGGTATATCAGCAGGTATACCAACTGGTATGGGAGGAAAAATATGAAGATCTATGCACGAGAACGCCAGAAAGTCGGTACCGGCGTCAAGCAGCCCCGGTTCCGCGTCGTCGCCGTCGTCGAAGAGCAGGGCGAAAAGAAGCACCTGAAGGTGGAGGGGACGCACTTTCGCAAAGTAGAACTCGAACAGATTGCACAGGACATCGGTGCGGAGATCGTCTATCTCGAAGAGATGCCCGAGGAAGAGCGGGGCGAGATGCAGAAGGCCGAAGCGGCGTAACCGAACCGACTCTCTTTTTTGCGCCGGGCGCGAGTACTCCTACGATCGGATGTCCACGCATGAACACGACGACATAATCGATGCGGCCGTCAGGATCCTCCTCGAGGAGGATCGGTGCGTAACCATCGGTTTCTCTCCGGACGGCATCTCCATCCGCTTCCCCACGACCCGCAAACTCGCCGAACACCTTGGAATACCCCACTACTACGTGCTTCCCCGGTTCGGGGCGATGGAACGCGACGGGCTGATCCGCCGGGTGGAGCGGATAGGGATCTCGACCACGGCGGCGGGGACCCGCCGGCTCCTCGGGATCATGGCGGAGCGGTATGGCGAGCACGCGGAGGAGATCCTCGGCGCCGGTATCTTCCCGGCGCTTCAGGCCCGCGCGGCCGCACCGGGCGGCGAGGAGCCTGAGCGGTAGACGGGACGATACAGGAGAGTTAATTCCTTCGCTCACCCATTACTTTTGAGATGCAGTCGGGCGATCCGGTCCTGATCGGCGGGGTACCCCTTGACGCGTTCTTCGGGTTCATCCTCGCTCTTATCGGGCTCCTCTTCCTTGGTAACCTCGCCTACCTCCTCATCAGGCGGGTTCTTGACAGGCGGGTCTCCCCCGGGGCGGCCAAGTGGGCGGCGGCTATTCTCCAGTATGCCGTCATCATCGGCGGGGGTTACGCGAGCGCACGGTATCTCCTCGCCTTCGATCTCACGGCCTTCGCCGCATCCCTCGGGATCCTCGGTATCGTCGTGGCCGTCTCGTCGAGCCAGATCATCCAGAACGTCCTTGCAGGTGTCCTGATCACCATCAACCGCCCGGTCCAGCTCGAAGAGTGGATCGTTGTCGGGGAACTGCCGTCGACCGGGCTCTGCAGGGTGCGCGACATATCCTTCACGACGACGATCCTCCAGGGGCTCGACGGCGGCCTCGTCCTCATGCCGAACTCGAGCATCATCGCCTCAAAGGTCGTCAACTACTCCCGGGGCGGGCTGATGGAGATTCGGGTCTCACTCTCCGTCCCGGCCACCGCAGACCTCGCGCGGGTCAAGGAGATCGCACTTGCGGTAGCGCACGACGATCCCCGGATCATCCGAAACCTCGATGAAGCTGAACACTCCGCCATCCAGGACCTCTTCGACCTTCCCTACAACAGGCGTCTCCGCTCAGACCGCGCTGACTTCGCATACCTTGAGCCCGCCATCCGCACCACGTCCGTCACCGACGGCTGGATCAGGCTGACCGTCGGGGTCTGGACCCGCAAGATCCCCCAGAAGGACGATATCGTCTCCCGGTACCTCAAGGAGGTTCTCAGGCGTCTCTCGGCTGAGGAGATTCCGGTCAAGGCCGAAGCGGCCTGACGGAAGGGATTAATCTTCCTCCCTCTCACCCCTTTACATGCAGGAGAGCGATTCGGTCCTGATCGGCGGGGTACCCCTTGATGCGTTCCTCGCATTCTTCTTCACCCTCATCGGGTTTCTCTTCCTCGGCAACCTCGCCTACCTGCTCTTCCGGCGGATTCTTGACGGACGCGTCTCCCGCGGGACGGCCAAGTGGACGGCGGCCGTCCTGCAGTACGGCATCACCATCGGGGGGATCTACGCGAGCGCCAGGCATTTCCTCGCCTTCGACCCGACGGCCTTCGCCGCGTCGCTCGGTGTCCTCGGTATCGTCATAGCCTTCTCGTCGCGCCAGATCATCCAGAACGCCATCGCCGGTGTCCTGATCACCGTCAATCGCCCGATCCAGCTCGAGGAGTGGGTGGCCGTCAGCGGAAGGCCGGAGACCGGGCCCGGGAAGGTGCAGGATATCTCCTTCACGACGACGACCCTCCGAGGGCTCGACGGCGGTTTCGTCCTCACGCCGAACTCGAGCATCATAACCTCAAAGGTCATCAACTACTCCCGGGGCGGGCTTCTGGAGGTCTCGATCCCGCTCGCTGTCCCGGTCACTGCAGATCTCGCGCGGGTTCAGGAGATCGCGCTCGCCGCCGCGCACGACCATCCCCGGATCCTGCCCCACGTCGAGCCTGCCGAGCGGTCCGCCCTCCAGAACCTCTTCGATCTCCCCTACATCGGGCGCCTCTCCTCCGACACTCCCCGCCCCGGTCATGTACTGTTCGAACCGAAAGTGCAGGTCTCGTCGGTCAAGGAGGAGTGGGTCAGGCTGATGGTGCGGGTCTGGATCAGGCAGATCCCGGAGAGGGACCGGATCGTCTCGGATTACCTGGACGCGGCCATCGAACGGCTGAAGGCCGAGGACCTCCTCGCCGAGAAGAAACGGGAGGACGAGCCCGGGCCGGACCCCGCGGCTTCGGGGAAGGGCGCCGCGCCCAGGTAGGGGGCATGCAGTGGGAAAGAAAGGAGTTTTCAGGTTCGTGAGGACTCCTCGTACTCTCGGAGGTCCTTTGGCGAGAAACTCCGGACCTTCATCTCTTCGATATGCCGTGCGTCGACCCAGCCGCTCCGGACATCGTCGCGCTGATCGAACTGGCGGACGTATGGCTTGATGTCGAGGAGCGGTGTGCCGTCCAGCACGTCGATCCCACGGACCCGGACTGTGCTGCCCTCGACGGAGACGACCTCGACGAGAGAGATCCCGATCGGGTTCGGGCGGCTGAAATGGCGTATGGCAAAGATCCCGCGCTCCTTGCTGCCGTCAGCGAACGGACGCTGGCGCAGGCGATAGCCGTTCGCCCGGTGGAAGTGGTAGAGGAGGTAGATGTAGGAGAACCCATCGACCCCTTCAAGCCCCTCGGCATACTCGGGGAAGACCTCGATCGTCCCCTCCGCTTCGGAGAAGATGCTCTGGATGGGCGTGGTGTCCTGGTCGGTGAACGGTGAGTGGATGGTGCCGATGATCCGGTAGGTGGCGGTTTCCATAGTTTCGTTCTCCTCCTGGCCCGTCAATGCATCATCTCCTTGGAGGTCGCGCAGGCGGTCAGTGCCGCGGTACACCCGCATGCACGCGCTGCGGCTGCCGCGACAGACGGCGTAAGAACAAGGGTCAGGTCTGCTTTCATAAGAATAATTGCACAAATGGGCACAATAAGCGTTTACATGTGGTACCGGGGAAATGATTGTAAGTTAACGGTTTTACTTATCAAGAGGGAGTAATAAACCTTTAGACGTCACGGGAAACGAAGCCCCGGACGGACCCCCGCGAGGGGATCGAAAGGTGTTCCATGGCGGAGGAGAGTGCGACGGAGAAGGGCGGCATCCGGTTCAACATCGAGGAGATCGCCGGAGCCGTCGGCGACTTCGGGACCATCTTCCCTATCCTGCTCGGCGTCGCGATCGTCTGCCCGGACGTGAGCGTCAGCCACTTCTTCCTCTTCTTCGCCGCCTGGTTCATCATCACCGGGCTCTACTACCGCCTCCCCATCCCGATCGAGCCGATGAAGGCGATCGGGGCCATCGTCATCGCCGAAGGGCTCTGTGCCGGCGAGATCGTGGCGTCGGGGATCATCGTCGGGGTGCTCTTCCTCCTGCTCGGGCTCGCCGGTGGGATGACCTGGCTCGGGGAGCATATCCCGAAGAGCGTCATCCGGGGCGTCCAGGCAGGGCTTGCGCTCCTCCTCCTGCGGACATCTCTTGGCTACATCCTCGCCGACGTCCTCGTTGCGGCCATATCCATCGGGATCATCCTCGCTTTCTTCGTCGCGTCGCAGCGCACCCGGGTCCCGGACGTCTCCGCCCTGCTTGTCCTGATCATCGGGCTTGCCGCCGGGATCGCCGCCCAGGGGATGCCGCCGTTCCGGCTGATGCCGCTTCCGGTCCCGGTCATCCCGATGCCGGCGGACTTTATCACCGCGACGTGGGACCTGGTCCTCCCGCAGATCCCTCTCACGATCGCAAACGCCATCCTCGCGACATCGCTCCTCACCTACGACCTCTTCCCGAAGAAGGGCGTCGACCCCGACCGGCTCTCCCGGACGATCGGCGCCATGAACCTGGTCTCGACGCCGCTCGGCGGGTTTCCGATGTGCCACGGCGCCGGGGGGCTTGCGGCCATGTACCGGTTCGGCGCGCGAACCGGCGGGGCGAACATCGTCGCCGGCCTGCTCATCCTCATCTTCGCCGTTGCCTTCGCCCCGCCGGAGGTGCTGACTCTCATCCCCTTCGGCGTCTTCGGCGCGCTCCTGGTTTTTGTGGCGCTCGAGCTCGGGAAGCATAGCGCAAAGACGGAGTCCTACCTGGTCACGGCGGTCATCGCCGTCCTCACCCTGTTGATCGGGCTCACGTTCGCCTTCATCATCGGGATGGTCCTTGCCTACGCGCAGAAGTGGTGGACAGGAAGGCGGGGGGCCGGAGCCTGAAGGTAAGATCCTGCTGAAACCCAGGGTTCATCTGGTCTGAATACGGGTGACGGACTTATGGACACCGTCACCTTACTCGGTCTTATCGCCGGGACGCTCACGACGCTCTCGTTTGCACCGCAGGCCATCCGGGCATGGCGCACGCAGTCGACCGCCGATCTCTCTCTTTCGATGCTCCTCGTCCTTCTTACCGGCGTTCTGCTCTGGCTCGCCTACGGGGTGGTGAAGGGGGATCTTGCCATCGTCGCGGCGAACGCAGTCACGGCCGGGCTGATCGGCCTGCTACTCATGCTGAAACAAAAGAACGGGTGAGGGATCTCACCCGCGGATGACATGAACCGCCGTCGCCTTGACCGAGAGAGTCACGGCGGTCCCGGGGGCAAGCGCGAGGTCGCGCACCGACCGCCGGGTCAGGACCGCGGTGAGCGTGATGCCCGCGTCCACCCGCACCTCGGCGACGGGACCGTTCTCGGCGATGGAGACAACCGTCCCGGCCATGGTGTTCCGGGCGCTGGACTGCGGGCCATCCCCGACGGCGAGGACGACGTCGTCGGCCCGGATGCAGAGGGTGACCTCCTCACCCACGGCGGCGTCTGTCACCGCCTCGACCGCCCGCCCGCCGACGTCCATCGTCGCGAGCCCGCCCTCGTTCGCCGTCACGCTTCCGTCAAGGATGTTCTCGATCCCGACGAACGCCGCGACCTCCCGGCTCCGGGGAGTGTTCAGGACAACGTCGGCCTCTCCTTCGTCCACGAGCGTCCCGTCGATGATCACCGCCACCCGGGTGGCGAGGAGATGGGCCTCCCGGCGGGAGTGGCTCACCTGGACGATCGTGAGACCGTCCTCCCGGTGGAGCCGCTTGAGGTCGGCGATGAACTTCTCCTGCGTGACGGGGTCGAGGGCCGAGAGCGGTTCGTCGAGGAGGAGGACGTCGGGTTTCACCGCGACGGCCCGGGCGAGCGCCACCCGCTGCTGCTCGCCGCCGGAGAGGGTTCCCGGGTAGCGGTCCGCGAGGTGAGCGATCCCGAACCGTTCGAGGAGAGGGGCGACCTCGCGGTGCGCCTCCTTCTTCCCCATCCCCTGCACCCGAAGGCCGTAGGAGACGTTCTCGATGACCCGCATGTTCGGGAATAGGGAGTAGTCCTGATAGACGAGGGCAACCTTCCGCTTCTCCGGGGGGAGAGCGGTGATCTCGCTGCCCCGGAGGAGCAGGCGGCCGCTATCCGGCAGGTGGAGGCCGGCGATCGCCTCAAGGAGCACCGTCTTCCCCGCCCCCGACGGCCCGACGATGAAGTAGTAGTCGCCCTTACCGATCTTCAGGCTGACGTCTTTCAGGTGGAACGAGCCTAAACTGAGCGAGACGCGGTCAAACGCGATCATCGTACCTCCCCATGAACCGGGTCATCCGCCTGAGAAGGTAGAAGACCCCGAAACTGACCAGGATGACGGTAAACGCGATGCTCCTGCTCGTGTGGATGCCGTCCGTCGTGAAAGAGTAGTAGATCAGCGTCGATATGATGAACGGGTAGTACGCGATCATGATGACGCCGGCAAACTCCCCGATCGCCCTCCCCCAGGCGAGGATGGCCCCGCTGTACATGTGCCGGAGGCTTAAGGGGAGGGTGACCGTCCGGAACGCCGTGAAGGTTCCCGCCCCGAGCGTGCGGGCGACGTTCTCCAGGTGGACCGGCACCTTCTCGAACCCCTCCCGCATGCTGTTGACGTAGAAGGGCGAGGCGACGAAGAGCATCGCGACGATCGTCCCCGGGAGTGCGTCCTCAAACGCAAGCCCGATCTCCGAGAGCGGCGCGCCGAGCCATCCCCGGCGCATGAAGAGGAGGTAGACGAGCAGGCCCGCCACGGTGTGGGGCAGGATGAGCGGTATATCGACGATGCTCTCGACAACCCCCTTGAAGCGGGAGGGGCGGGAACGGGCGAGGACGTAGGCAAGCGGGGTCCCGAAGAGAATGAGAAGGAGGACGGCGCTCGCTCCCGCGCCGAATGTGAGGAGGATCGAGTGAACCACCTCGGACGTTGCCGCCACCTCGATGAGGTGAGCCGGGTCGGCGAGTTCTGCGGACGCGATGTTCGCGATGGCAAGCACCGTGATCCCGACGAGCAGTCCGCCAAGGATACAGAACCCGATGGTGCACCAGTCCACGTAGCGTTCCCGGTACCTGTGCCACCGGATGGCGTTCGTCTCCCCGTCTGCCGGGAAGGGATCGGTTGAGAGTGTTTCAGTCTTCATGTCCGTGATGTTGCTAATACAAGTTGTACACGCCTCACTGAAAGCCTGTAAGGCAAAAAGAAGAGGGGAGGTTCAGGCCTGCACCGCAACGAGCGGCTTGAGGTCTTCAGGGACGCTGCCGTAGCCGTCCGCGGGCACGATCGGGGGCTGGCCGTCGGCAGTGAGGATCTCCTGGCCGGTGGCGCCGATCAGCATCTCGACGAACGCGATGCCGAGGTCGGGGTGCTCGGCGATCTTCGGGACCGTCACGCCGTAGACGATCGGAGAGCCCACGTAGACTGCCGTGCCGTCGCCCTTCTTCGTCTCGGTCTGGACGGTCGCGTAGGTCTCCGCGAACGCGACCGACGAGAGATCGATCTCCTCGGGGAGTTCGAGGAACTGAAGGTCGTTCTGCACTGCAACGCTCCTGTACTCCCAGGCGTAGTCAAGCCCGCCGGCCTGGACCATCTGGACGAGTTCGACGCTCTTGGGCCGGATCGTCAGCGTGGTGCTGTCGGGCTTGGGATCCGCGGTGTGGATCGTGTAGACGCCGTCTGCCTCGGTGACGGTGATCTCGCTGTGCTCGCTGACAAGGGTCTCAAAGATCTGGTCGTCTTCGTAGTAGGCCTCCGCGAGCTGGATCACCATCGGGGTGCGGTAGCCGCATGGGTCGGAGTTCGGGTCGGAGAAGCCCCACCGGACGCCGTCACGGTCGAGGATCTCATACCAGTTCTCGGCGGTGATCTCGTCTGCGTACTTGCTCTCGTTTGAGTAGGTCAGGACCATCCGGTTCTTCGCGAACGTGAGGTACCAGTCAGCGTCGTCGGGCACCATCATCTCGGGGATGAGATAG
>NZ_JAJGBK010000007.1 GCF_020696975.1 Methanoculleus sp. | reverse complement strand
GAATCCGTGTCAGGTCCGTATCAGGTGAGGCCACAGGAGATCAATAGGCCTAGATGAGCAAAATCTCGAATACTGCTAGATACACAGCCCTCAACGGAAATCCGCAGACGCGAATTTTCCTCGGATAAAAAGATTCAATTTCGGGGATAAAACCCAATTTTCAGGCCGCTAAACCCCTCACATCTCCTCTTTCTCCACCACAACATCATACACCGCATGCCACTTCCCCGGCGAGTAGGTCCGGACCTCCCGCTCGACGACCTCGCCCTGCGTGACCTCCCGGATCCGGGGGAGATACTCGCCCTCCTCCTCCTCGAGGGCGTAAAGGTGGATCGTCCCGCCGTCCCGGCAGAGGGCGGCGGCCGCCGGGAGGAACTCCGGCGCGGCGAGGGGGAGGTTCATGACGATCCGGTCGAAGGGTGCGAATCCGAGCCGGGGGAGGCGGGCGGCGTCCGCGAGCATCGGGATGACGTTTCCGGTGCGGTTGAGCGCGATGTTCTCGATCAGGAGGTGGACCGCGGCGGGGTTGAGGTCCGCGGCGACGACGAGGGCGGCCTTCCTGGCGAGGGTGATCGCAAACGGCCCGACGCCGGCGAACATATCAAGCACCCGCTCTCCCTCTCCCATCGCGCGAAGGACCCGCTGCCGCTCGGTCGAGAGCCGGGCGGAGAAGTAGGCGTGGGCGAGGTCCACGTCGAAGGAGAGCCCGTACTCCGTCACCCGGGTCCGGGTGGTGGGGGCCCCGGCGAGGACGGCGAACCGGCGGGTGCGGTACTCACCCTCGACAGCCGTCTCGGGGAAGAGGACCGTCGCAAGCGACGGCCGGGAGGCGAGCAGCCGCTCTGCGCCTGCAGGATCGTTCTCCTGCATGATGGCGATCCCGCCGACGAGCTCGTGGCGGGGGAGAACGACCGGTTCCGGCACCGCCTCGAACTCGCACCGGACGGCCCCGGGGACCTCCTCGGTCACCGGGAGGAGGATGGCGTCTCCTTCCGGGCGCGGCTTATAGCGCCGGTCGAGGAGCCCCTCCTCAAGCAGCCGGCGCCGCGTCTCTTCAGCCTCTCGTCTCGGCACCGCAAGGCACCACTGTTTCCCTCGCACACTGACCACCAGCCATCTTTAGGTATGGGATCTCATACTATTCATGGATGATTACATCGGGAGACTGAAAGACGGCTCCCTCAAACTCTATGCGCTCGAAAAAGAGCTCCCGCCGGAGGAGGCGGTCCGGGTGCGGCGGACGTTCATCGAGGGCGAGACCGGCACCCCGCTCCCGAAGGTCGGGTCGTTTACGATCGGGATCGACCGGGTCGTGAAGCGCAACATCGAGAACATGATCGGGACGGTCCAGGTGCCGCTCGGTGTCGCGGGGCCGCTCCGGGTGAAGGGCGAGTACGCCGACGGGTCCTACTACCTCCCCCTCGCGACGACCGAGGGGGCGCTCGTCGCCTCGGTGAACCGCGGCTGCTCGCTCATCACCCGGGCCGGGGGTGCGGATGTGCGGATCATGCGGGACGGGATGACCCGGGCTCCGGTCTTTGCCGCCCGCGACGTCGGCCACGCCCACGACGTGGCGGCCTGGGTGGAGAGCCACACTGCGGAGATCCGCGAGACTGCCGAGAGCACCACAAAACACGGCAAGTTCCTCGAAGCAGGGACCTACGTTGCGGGCACAAACGTCTTCGTCCGGCTCGAGTTCGACACCAAGGACGCCATGGGCATGAACATGGTGACGATCGCAGGCCAGAAGGTAGGGGAGTTCATCGAGCGGGAGACCGGGGCCCGTCTCGTCGCCAACTCCGGGAACATGTGCACCGACAAGAAACCCGCGGCGATCAATCTGGTCCGTGGCCGGGGGAAGACCGTGGTCGCGGGGGTGCGGCTCACCGATGAGATGGTCGCCGACCTCCTGAAGACCGACGCGGAGACCCTCGCGGAGGTCAACTACCGCAAAAACCTGGTGGGCTCGGCGCGGGCGGCCTCGTTCGGGTTCAACGCCCAGGCGGCAAACGTCGTCGCCGCCACGTTCATCGCCTGCGGGCAGGACCCCGCCCACGTCGTCGAGGGGAGCACCGCCCTCACCACCGTCGACCGGGTGGACGGCGGGGTCTACGTCTCGGTCACCCTTCCGTCACTCCCCGTCGGGACGGTCGGCGGCGGAACGGGGGTCGATACCCAGCAGGAGTGCCTCGCGATGCTCGGGGTCGCCGGGGGCGGGGACCCGCCGGGAGCCCACGCGAAGGCGTTTGCCGAGATCGTCGCCGCCGGGGTCCTCGCCGGCGAACTCTCCCTCCTCGGCGCCCTCGCGGCCCAGCACCTCGCCCGGGCCCACCAGGAGCACGGGCGGGGGTGACGGGACCGGCCCGGGATCCGGGCCCACGATAACATTTAAGGCGCGACATCAACGTAATTACATACTTGAGCATGAACCCGGGAGCCGATATCTATACCCATCTCGTCCAGAAGCGGGACGAGATCCTCGCTCTAGCGAAAAAGAGGGGCGCAAAGAACATCCGGATATTCGGCTCTGTGGCACGAAACGAGGCCCGGGAAGATAGCGACATCGATCTCCTGGTCGATCTCGAGCCCGGCCGGAGCCTCCTTGACCTGGGGGGCCTTGCGATGGATCTATCGCACCTTCTTGGGCGCCCGGTCGATGTCGTGACCGAAGCGGGACTCCGGGAGCGGATCCGATCGAGGGTCTTACGGGAAGCGCGGCCGCTATGAGAGACGATCGCGAACGGCTGCTGGATATTCTCGAATCTATCAGACGGATTGAGCGAGTAGCAGCTCGAGGCCGCGAGTACTTCTACAATAATGAGATGGCACAGGTCTGGATAATCTATCACCTTCAGATCATCGGAGAAGCTGTACGGGGTGTCTCTTCAGAGTTTAGAGCCAAAAACCCGGGTATTCCGTGGTCGGAGATCATCGGGATGAGGAACATCCTCATCCACCATTATTTCGGGATCGACCGCGATGCTGTTTGGAGCGTGGTCGAACACGATCTCCCGAACCTGAAAAATCAGATTCTGTCCAAGATCCAGGGGGAGTGAGCCTGGAGCGATAGCTCCAGCTCCTTTCTACCAAACACTCACGCCCCGCCGTTCCGGTTCCCGTGCCCTGGTTCTACGAACCGTCGAGCCCTAGAACCTGAACCACTTCATCATAACCAGGGCGTCCTCCTCGTTCGCATAGTAGGCGGCGATCTGGAAGACCTCCTGGTAGCCGAGGCGGCGGTAGAACTCCTGCGCCCCGGTGTTCGTCACCCGGACCTCGAGCTGCACCCCGCTCGCGCCGAGGATGGCATACTCCTGCTCCAGGCGGCGGATGAGGTGCTGCCCCACCCCCCGGCGGCGGTACTCCGGGGCGACCGCGAGGTTCATGATATGCCCGTAAAGTTCTTCGCCGGTATCCTCAAGGCCCCCGGCGACGAACCCCGCCAGGTCCCCGCTGTTTCTCGCCACAAAGAACGTCTCGGGGTAGAACGCGAGCGCTTCCCGGATCGTCCTCTCGTCCCAGGGGTCGACGAACGCCGCCCGCTCGATGGCAACTATCTGCGGAATATCTACGGGCTGTGCCCGGTGAATGGTAAACTGAAGCGGCATCATAGTTACCGGCCTCTCCCTTGTGGAGCGCCCTACCTAATATAGTGTCAGGGGACAAAATAGTAGGCACATACGAGTGGCGGTTTCTATGGTCCAGGTATATCGTTTTGCGGCAGTCCGTCCGGAGCGGCAGTACTTCGAGAAGATCCCCTCCGTGCCCTATGATGTGGTGACGGCAGCGGAGGCCCGGGAGTGTATCGAGAAGAATCCCCAGAGTTTCCTGCGGGTCAGCCGGCCCGACGCCGAACTCCCCGACCTTCCCCCGAACGACGACCGCGTCTACCAGCGGGCGCGGGAGGTCTTCCTCGGTATGCTCGAGGACGGCCGGCTCCAGCAGGACCCCGAGCCCGGGATGTATGTCTACCGGGCCGTCCAGGACGGCGAGGAGTTCGTCGGGCTGGTCTGCTGCGTCGGGACAGAGGACTACGAGAACCGGACAATCCGGCGGCACGAGCTCACCCGCTACGACAAGGAGGAGGACCGGACCCGGCACATCGACGTCGTCGGCGCGAACACCGGTCTCGTCTTCCTGCTCTACCGCGATCCCGGCGAGGTCTTCTCCTACGTCCATTCTCTCATGGGGACCGCGGAGCCCGACGGGAGCACCACGACCGGGTCGGGCGTGCTCCATGAGGTCTACCGGGTCACCGACGAAGGGACGCTCTCCCGCCTTGAGGAACTCTTTGCGACCGTCCCCGCGGTCTACATCGCGGACGGGCACCACCGGGCCAAGTCGGCGGTGAACGTGGCCGAGCGCCGCCGGAACGAGGGACGGTTCACCGAGGAGACCGGGAAGTTCATGGTGGTCCTCTTCGCCCACGACCGGGTCCGGATCCACGGCTACAGCCGGCTCGTCACGGACCTCGGGAACTACACCCTCCCGGGCCTCATCGACGCACTCCTCACCGCGGGCTGGGATGTCCGGCCCTACGGGAAGGTCGACGCCTCCGGCTACCAGATCCCGCCGCTTGCAGCCGGCGATGCGCCGATCCACGTCATGCACTTCTATCTCCAGGGGACCTGGTACGAGGTCTCCCGGCCGGTCGCCGACCCCACCGACCTGATCGGGTCGCTCGATGTCTCGGTGCTGCAAAAAGAGGTCCTCGAGGGGATGCTCGGGATCACCGATCCCCGGGGCGACCCCCGGCTTCATTACATGGGCGGGGCAAAACCCCTCAGCGCCCTTGAGAAGCTCGTGGACGCCGGCGAGTACGCCCTCGCGATAGCGATGCAGCCGGTCCGGGTCGAGACGGTGCTCTCGATCGCGGATGCGGACGGGGTGATGCCCCCGAAGTCCACCTGGTTCGAGCCGAAACTCCTCTCGGGGCTGGTCATCCACACGATCGACTGAAATTCAGATCATCATCTTTAACCCTCTTTTTGCCCGATCATCACGTATGATCACGATTGCGCTCCCGAAAGGGAGCCTTGAAGCCCAGACGCTCCAGCTCTTCAAGGAGGCGGACCTCGAGGTCCGGCGGACCGACCGCGACTACAACCCCCGGATCAACGATCCCCGGGTCGGGAAGGTGAAGATCCTCCGGCCGCAGGAGATCCCGCTCTACGTCCAGATGGGCTACTTCGATATCGGGATATCGGGGCTGGACTGGGTGCAGGAGAGCGGCGCCGATGTCGTCGAGGTCGCGAACCTCTCCTACAGCAAGACCGGCGACGGGAACGTCAAGATCGTGGTTGCGGTCCACCGCGACGAGCCTATCGAGAACGTCGCCGCCATCCGTCCGGGCAGCCGGGTGACGACCGAGTATCCCCGGCTCACGGAACGGTTCTTTGCGGACCTCCGAGTCCCGGTCAGGCTCTTTCCCTCCTACGGGGCATCCGAGGCGAAGGTGCCCGACCTGATGGACGTCGTCGTCGACCTCACGGAGACCGGGAGCACGCTCAAGAAGAACGGGTTGAAGATCATTGGCCAGATCATGGAGTCGCACACCGCGCTGCTCGCGAACCGCGACTCCCTCATGGACCCCGAGAAGCGCCGGGAGATCGACGAGATCGTGACCCTCCTCCTCGGGGTGATCGAGGCGCGCCACCAGGTGCTCCTGACGATGAACGTGCCCGCAACGGCGCTCGACCGCGTCATCGAGGTCCTCCCGGCGATGAAGAAGCCCACCGTCGGCAGGCTGCACGGCATCAATTACTTCAGCATCCAGACGGTGGTCCAAAAAGGGCTCGTGAACGGGCTCATCCCGCAGCTCAAGGCCGCGGGGGCCGAGGATATCCTCGAGATCCCGATCGCGAAGATCGTGCGGTGAGGGCCGAGAGCCCCTCACCAGCGGCGGGCGTACTCCCTTGAGCAGGCGTAGCAGACGAACTTCCCGTCCTCGACCCTGACGCGAGACTCGGCGGTCATCTCGCCGCATGCTGCGCACGGGACCGACCGGAAGATCCGGGCCCGCTCGGGGATCTCGACATCGACGTCCCGGATCGTGAAGAGGGTCTCTGCGGGCGTCTCAAGGATGGCGTCGACGACCCGGTGGACCCGCTCGTGGAACGCGGCGTGCTCCTCGTCGGTTGCCCGGCCCTGCATCACCCGGGCCCGGAGCGGCGCGAGATCAGGGTCGAGGGCATCGATATCGAACGAGGGGTTCGCCGCCACCCGGACGGCCTTGCCGGTCTTACGGTTGATGAACGTGAAGGCGTGCTTCCCGTAGTCTCTGAAGAAGAGGTTTCCTTTGCCGGCGGTGCAGCCGGTGAGGACCTGGATGGCGTCGACGCCGCAGGCATCGGTCTCGGTGATGACGACGAGTTCTTCGTCCTCTGACCGGCCGGAGCGGAGGCGTGCGAGGGCGACCTCGGCGGCCCGGTAGCCCGTCGCAAGCCCGGGGCAGACGTGGCCGTGGAAGGCGACGGCCTCGGCGAACCGGTCGTGGTTGTCTCCCGATCTTCCGGGTATGGTATCACACATATGTTTACCTTATGAGGTATTGTTACAAATGTGCAAATAAATATTACGATAGGGTGCCGGGGGCCGCGGGCCGGTCGCCCGTGCCTATAAGGGCCAGAACACTCCGGTCTGCGAACCCGCACCATGAGCGAAATATTTTTGCCGCCGGGTATCTGCACGTTTCCAGTATCCGGCGAAAAGAGCAAATCTTTGAAGACGCCTGAGGGGTGGTTATTTATACACCATCGTGTATAATGACTGCTTTACATGAGAGTCCCGGGGAGCGTTCTGGCCCTTTTTGCCGCTGTCTGTATCTTCTGCACCGTGTGCGGTTGTCTTGGTGAGGCTTCGCCGCCGTCGGGCGGCGGGATCACCCCCATCGATCCGGAACCGCCGCAGGCCGCGACCCTCGCCGGGGCTCTTGGGGAACTCGAGCTCCTCGGGGCCGAGGGCGGCCTCAACATCACCGGCACAACGGTGCACCAGGTGCTCGGGACCGGGGTGGACCTTGACGGCCGGGCCGCATCCTGGGCCCTCGGGCTCCGGGACGGGGAGGAGGTGCGCTGGCTGACCTTCGGCATATCAGGCTGGAAGGAGATCTCGCTCCGGGCTCCCCTGCCCGCGGAGGAGGTGCTCCTCGACGAGGTCCTCTCCCCTGAGGCCCTTCTCGCGGCGGAGAACGGGGTGCTCGCCCCCGTGATGGAGCGCCTCGGTGCGGATACGGTCGACCTCGCACTCGGGGAGGGGACCTACACCGTCACCGTCCGCTCGGACACCGGGATGGAGACCCTCCTGTTCCGGGCGGATACCGGGGAGGTGATCGGATGAGGGCGGACGACGGGGTGATGTCGCTTGACTTCCTCGCCGGGTTCACGATCTTCATGCTCGCCCTGATCATGGTGGTGAGCATGGTCCCGGGGCTCCTCGCCGGGCTCGGGAGCAGCGGCATCGACTACGACGCGGTCGCCTACCGGACGGGGGTGATCCTCGTCGAGGACCCGGGCTGGCCGGTCTACCCGCCCTGGGAGATGAACGCCGACCCGGACGATATCGAGCGGATGGGGCTTGCGGTCTCGAAGGAGACGCCGAACATCCTCCTCTCGACGAAGGTCGACCGATTTTTTGATGCGACGTTTGCACCGGACGATTATCGCAGCAAGGCGATCTTCGGCGACATTCCCTACTCCTACAACTTCTCGCTCAATATCTCGCATCCCTGGGGATACGAGGTGGAGCAGACCGGCGACCCCCTCCCCCCCGGCTACGGCTACATCCGCCGGGTGGTGAAGATCAAGGAGCCGGGAGTGGCGAATATCGATGGCCGTTTCGCGTCGCAGTACGCCATACCCAACCCGGGGGCCCCGGAATGGAACGCCACGGTGAGGAACTTCACCGTCCAGCTCGACTTTGGCGAACTGCTGGACCCGGAGCGGGACCCGGCCTACCGGATCGACCCGAGGACCGAGCCGGTGAGGGTGAATATTGATTTTACCCAATACTGCACCGATTCCTCCGGTGCGACCCTCCAGAACGTGACGTTCTGGAAGAAAGACCCGACGAGGCCGAACGCCCGGTTCACCCGGATCCCGTTCTCGTACGACGAGGAGAACGGGGATCTCTACACCCTGCACACCGACGGATTCCCGCGCAGCCTCGCACCGGGCGCACCGGTCAACTCCAGCATATCCCTGGTGCTGAAACCGGCCGCGACCTCGCAGTTCACCCTGGACCAGAACAGCATCCTGGATATCCGGTTTACGTTCGAGGATGAGACCCCGCACACCAACATCACGGGCATCCACCACTATGATTACAACACAACGAACGTCGCCCTCCCGGCCCTTCAGCCGGCCGTCCTGGAGGTGGCGATATGGTGAACGAGGGGGGGCAGCTCTACACGATGGAGGGGGTCGCGGCCGGGGTCATCATGCTCCTGACCGCGTACATCGTCGTCAGCACGACGAGCATCTACACCACCGGCGATACGCACATCCCGGATATGCAGCTTGAGCAGCTCGGCAGCGACGTCCTCGCGATGATGGATACGCGGGATGCTCACGGGGATGCAAAAAGCGACCTCGTAACGTGCATTTCTACCACGGATAGATCTGGGTTCAGAGCAGCATTTTGCAAGTATTGCAATATGCGGGCAGGCTCCGACGACGACCTCAAGATGAACGCTTACGTGTATTACCGGGACCAGGAGAGTAATACGGTCAAATCGTATGCTCTCGATGAGGAGGACTTCACAACCGGGCGTGAAAACGCTGTCCGGGTTACTCGGTGGGTCCAGGTGTCAGGAAAACCATCGAATCTTTCGGTAGGAGACGTTGACTCCCGTACCCAGGCCGTCCTCGTGGAGGTGCTCTTATGGCGTGCATGAACGAGGACGGGCAGTGGATCGTCCTGATGGGGCTCCTCGTTGCGGTCGGGCTCTTCTTCCTTGCGCTGATCATCAACCAGTCGGCGCTCGTCGGGCAGACGACCGCGGAGGGGGTGCTTGAGTTCCCGAAGAATGACATCCGGGACCTGCGGGCGGCGGTCTTCGACTACGTTGACCGTTTTGGCAATGCTGATAATCTCAGTAGTCGGGCAGTTCGCCAGGATATCACCGCAATCTCCCTCGAACGGAAGAATGCCGTCGTCAGTTTCTCAGCAGGTGCACCGCAGAATGTCTCCGGCCGCCTGCTCCGTCCGGTGACCATCCACTACAACAACGGGGTGACGGAGTATGATGAAACCGTGTATTACTGAACCGATGAACGACGAGGGGGTCACCCGGCTTATGGAGTACATCATCATCACCGGCGTGCTGCTCGTGCTGATGATCGTCATGATGGTCACCATCAACGCCACCATCATGGAAGGGCCGGCGAACAAACTCCGTTACCACGCCTTCGTGGATATCGGGAACGGGGTCAGCACCCGGATCGTCGACCTCTACGTGATTGCGCCCGGCAACGGGACGATCGCCACGAAGTTCGACATCCCCGACGAGGTCGCCGGGAGGGATTACTTCGTGGACGTGGGGATGACGGGGGCAAGCCAGGCGATTGAGGTCTACGGCGGCAGCATCCGGAGCCGGGTCGCGATCGCAGGCATCGGCGCGACGAAGGGTGTCGTCGGCAACACCACCGGCGCGGGGTGGAACATGATCCAGTATGACTCAAAGGGGTTTTAGGAGGAGAGAACCGTGATGATGAATGATAAAGCGGTCTCGGAGGCGATCGGGTTCATCCTGATCCTCGGGATCGTCATCAGCGGCATCGGGCTCGTCACGCTCTACGGCTACCCGGTGCTCGTCAAGGAGCAGAGCAACACCGACGTCAAGAACATGGAGCGGGCGATGATCGTCATCCAGAACGATATGAAGAGCCTCTGCTTCAAGAACGTCCCCTACAAGGAGACGACGCTCCAGGTGAGCGGGGGGACTCTGGCGGTTGTCAACGCCAGCGATTCTGAAGCCTACTTCACGATCGAGACATCAACTCCCGATGGGACATACGATTCCGGGCCACTTAGCATCGGCGGGTTGCGCTACCGCTCCGACCGCGGGACCGAGGTGATCACGCTTGAGAACGGCGCGGTGATGACACGCCAGGAAGGGGCGCCGGGGTCGGCGATGCTCGCCGAGCCGCGGTGGTTCCACGATCGCGACCCGGATACGAATAAGACAACACTCGTCGTCTACATCATGAAGATCACTGCCGACGAGCCGATGGCGAAGTCCGGGATGGGGGCGGTGAGGATGAGCCTTGAGGGCACAACCACGTCCGTTTACACACCTACCGATCCGGTCAGGGTGACGTACGGGCCGGATAGCGATAACGACCTTTCCGTGGCGTGGGAGAACTACCTGACCGGGAGCTCGGTCGGGATGCAGAGGATCGCCGACAACCAATACCAGCAAAACGACGTCGATAAACTCGTCATAAAAGTATATACCATCAAAATCTACGGCATTTAACCCTTTTTTTAACCCAAACCTCACCCCGGCGAGCGGCGCCCCTGCCGCTGGAGGCCGGTTGCGTGATGAGGCGTACTGTAAAAAAGGATATCAGAGGTACCGGTTCTTCCGGAGCCACTCCACCTGGGGTCTCGTGTAGCGGTAGACGATATCGCACTTCTCGTCCTGGAAGTTCCAGGGAACGACGACCAGGACATCGCCTTCCCGGATCCAGACCTTCTTCTTGATCTTTCCCTTGATCCGCCCGGTGCGCGTCACCCCGTCGAAGCAGCGGATCCTGATATGGTTTGCGCCCAGCATCAGTTCGGCGCTTCCGAACATCTCCCGGTTCCTCTTGTTCGGCAGGCGCACGCGGATAACTTCTTCCCCCGCTCCTCCTCCATCGGATTCGGGTTTGCGCTTAGTAGGATCTGTCAGTTCATCAACCCCATGCTCCAGCGTCTTGGTCGTTTGTGTGTCAAATTTATACAACTGCTAGCTTATCAACTATTCTCCCGCGCCGGTTGAGCCCGGTCTCCCCGGGGGGCCGCCCGGCACCAGGGGAAGGGGGCCCCTCACGGAACGACCGGGCGTGCCGGCCGCCACCGGGACGATTATGTATCCGGGGAACCATTTCTCAGGATGGCCATGGCCTGCCCATCCCCGTCACGCGGGGTCTACATCACCTACCTCATCCAGGGGCTCATCCTCCTCGCCGTAGCCTCCAGCATCGTGGCCGGGGAGTACTTCCTCGGGTTCTCGGCGGGCATCGCCTTCCTCCTGACGATGGCGCCCACCCTGATGACCCGTAACCTGCGCCTCTGCCTCCCCTGGGAGGTCAACCTCTTCGTCGCCGTCTCCCTCTACCTCCACGTCATGGGACACGTCGGGGAGTACTACGTCACCCTCGCGCCCTACTACGACAAACTGACCCATCTCGTCTCCTCGGCCACCGTCGCGCTCATCGCCTTCTTCCTCGCGGTCCTTGCCGAGCACCAGGGCGACGTCCGGCTGACCCGGACGGCGATCATCGTCTTCATCCTGGTCTCCACCCTCGCGGCAGGGGCGATCTGGGAGATCTACGAGTTTGCGGCCGACGAGCTCTTCGCCACGGACCTCCAGCACGGGAACGCCGACACGATGATGGACCTTGTCATGGACCTCGTCGGGGCCGTGATCGTGGCAGGCTTCGCCGCCATCACCCTCGCCAAGGAGGAGAGGGATCGGTTTATCCGGTTCTTCGCCGACCCGTCCTCCACGACGGAACCGGCCGATATCGTGGGCGAGCCGGTCGATCTGGCCAGGAGCCGGTGATCCGGCCCGACCCCGGCCGCCGAATCCTATATTATTCATGAGGTTGAATAAAAGGCAGTGACCTTGAAGGCCCCCAGCACACGACACCTGGCACTCTTCCTGCTCATTCTGCTCCCGTCCATGACCGGCTACATGGCATGGGAGGCACGGGCGGTCGATGTGACCGTCCTCACGATCGACGGAGCGCCCGAGGGTGTCGTCTACATCACCGACCCTCACGTCCAGGCATCGAACATCGACCACGTCGCTGGCGTGATCGACGAGGTCAACCGCCTCAACCCCTCGCTCGTCCTGATCGGCGGCGACTTCGTCACCGGCGAGGAGGAGGACTTCGCCGCCCAGGAGGTCTGGCGGTCGCTCGACGCACCGGCCTACGCCGTCCTCGGGAACCACGACTACCGGGTGGGGATCGACGGCACAGGCGGTGTTGAGAGGATGCTTGCCGTCTCGACGTCGGCGAACGTCACCACCGCCGGCTACGACGTCTCGGGCCTGAACGACGGCTCCGCCGACATCGCGTTTGCCGACGGTCTCGCCGCGGCCCTGGAGGAGAACGGGGTCCATGTCCTCAGGAACGACTATGCCAAAATCCCGGTCGGGGACGACGAGATCGTCGTCGTCGGGATCGACGACGGCTGGGCCGGGATGGCCGACCCGCCCGCGGTGCCGGAGACGGACGCCTTCACTCTCTACCTCATCCACGAACCCTCCTGCCGGGCGGACTGGGACGCCGACCTCATCCTCGCCGGCCACACCCACGGCGGCCAGTTCCTCTTCCCGGTCATTGCGCAGTTAAACGATCTCGGCGTCATCGAACTCGCCGGGATGTTTGATGCCGACGGGAAGACACCGACGTATGTCTCCCGCGGGATCTGCAGCGCGAGCCTTGCCGGGGTGGACCTCCGGTTCAACTGCCGGCCCGAGATCGTCCTCATCAACCCGACAGAAGAGCAGCTCCGGGCAATCGGTTGATCAGGGTTCCAGGATCGTCCGCGCCCGCCCGGCGATCAGGAGGACTTCCCGGAGGGGTATCCCCGAATCGCGGGCGATCGTCCCGGCGTCGCCGTAAGCAACCTGTTTTGCCGTGAGGATCCCGGCGGCGGCAAGCCTCGCGGTCTCCGCCCGGCTCACCCCGGCGACGATCGTGACCGGGTAGGCCTGCGTCGCCTCGATCATCGTCCGGAGGTTTCTCTCCGCCGGGTAGTCCCACCCGATATGCTCGATCCCCCGGCAGGTGGCGTAGCGCTTCGCGTGCTCCGAGAGTTTGGTGTTGCAGACGATCAGGGCGCCGTCGATCGAGACGACGCACCGGCCGGACCGGAACCCCTCCTGGAGGTCCTCGACGATCGCCCGGGCGATCCGCCCTTCGTCAAGCCCGGTCATCCGGTGAGGGCTCGCGTGGTGCTTCACCTCGACAAAGATGGTGGCGCCGTCCCGGGTGGCGATGCCGTCCACCTCGTGCTCCCCGCACCGGCCGGCAAGGACGCACCCGGTCTGGACCCGATAGCCGTGTTCCCGGAGGAGGACCCGGACGAACTCCTCGAACTCCGGTTTGGGGCGGAGCAGCGCGAGGGCTCTCCTGAGGTTCGTCCGGTGGGCGACGGCGGGGCGGACGGCCCGGGCCCGGGTCCGGATCATACGGAGCACCGCCGCGGTCGCGATGTTGTCCGGCACCGCCTCCTCGACCTCGCCGGCGATCCGGTCGGCGTCCCCGGGAGTGAGGCCCAGGTTCTCAAGCGTCCGCCGCACCTTTCTCCGGTCGAACCGCTGCCGGGTGCCGTCGGCCTTCGTGACGTGCTTCATCAGGTACGGTAGCTCGGCGCCGGAGGAAAAAAGCGTTCGCTCCAGAATGGCGTTCACCTGGATGCCGCACCCTTATCAGCCCCTGCATCCAACATGGACAGCGAGCAATGGAATCACGACAACCCCCGGTCATCCTGGTCCTCGGCGCAGGAGCGGTCGGCCTCGCCCTCGCCGGGAGGCTTGCCCGCGTCGCAACGGTCTACGCGGCCTGCCGCCCGGTGCACGCGGACGCGATCCGCGAGCGCGGGCTCGTGATGGAGGGGGTCTGGGGGGACGGCACGGTCAGGGAGCTCGTCCCCGTCACGGGGCCGGACGGGGTCCCGCCCGCGGTCGACTTCGTCATCGTCACCGCAAAGGGCACCGATACCCACGCGATCTCCCGGGAGTATGCCGGGGCGATCCGGGGCCGGCCGACGGCAAGCCTCCAGAACGGGATCGGGAACGAGGAGATCCTGGCGGCGTGCACCCCGACCGTCATCGGCGGGACGGTGACGACGAACTTCTCGGTCGTGGGGCCGGGGCACGTCCGGGTCCAGAGCGAGAGCGCCCCGATGCGCCTCGGGATCTGGTCCGGCGACGGCACCGCTCTCGACCGCCTGATCGCGATCGTCCAATCCGCCGGGATCGCGGTCGAGGCCGATCCCGATATCCGGTCGGGCAAGTGGACGAAAGCCCTCCTCAACATCGCGGTGAACCCGATCTGCGCCCTCCTCCGCTCGCCGGTCGGGGTCGCCGCCGATCCGGATATCCGCGAGACCGTCACCGCCCTCATCCGCGAGACATATGCCGTCGCCGCCGCCGAGGGGGTCCGGCTCCCCTGGGCGACCGCCGACGGCTACCTCGACTACCTCTTCCGCGTCCAGGTGCCGGACTTTGCCGCGGTCTACCCCTCGATGTACTACGACCTCCGGCAGGGCCGGCGGACGGAGATCGATCTCCTCAACGGCTACGTCGCCCGCCTCGGGGAGCGCCACGGTATCGCGACGCCCCACAACCAATGCATCGCCGGGCTCGTCCGCTACGCGGAAAGGCACCCCGCAGCCCGGTGAATCACTTCCCGGCCAGTTTCTCCGCGAGCCGCCGGGCCGCCTCCCGCGCCTTCGCCTCGGTCCTCCAGAGCCCGGTCTTGCCGACAACGTTCCCTTCCCGGTCGTAGAGCTGCACATAGTAGCCGCCGTCCTGGCGGGCGAACCGGACCTCGCCGACGATGCCGGGGCCGTACTCATCCATGTCCTGATATTTTCGGCCAGGGAATATGAACGTTGCTGCGTTCTCCAAAAGAAGGGGGGGTGCCCGTTAGATCGCCAGGGATATACCGACGAGGTGGAGCACCACCGTCAGAATGACGCCGAAGATCCCGCCGACGGCGCAGATCAGGACGGTGATCAGGTTGATCGGGATATCCGGCCGGCCGAAGAGGCTCATCAGGTTGAGGAGGTTGATGAGCCAGAGCAGGATCACGCCCACAACGGCGTTGATGATGAGGCCGGTGACGCTTTTGACGACCTTGTAGAGGACGTAGGCGATAGCGATCACCAGGATCAGGGCGAGCAGTCCGGTGAGTAAGCTCATACTGCCCGTTTGACGCACCGCGTATTGAACCTTCCCGCGGGCCGCTCAGACGTAGCCCGGCACCCCAACGATCGGCTGGAGAGAGACTCCGTTCCCGGCCCTGGCGCACCAGAAGAGATGGATCTCCCCGTGAGCGGTAAAATAAAGGTTACCGGGAGGTTATGTCCCGGGCGGCGAGGGCCGCGGTGGAGAAGGCGGCCTGGAGGTTGTAGCCCCCGGTATCCCCGTCGATATCGAGGAGTTCGCCGATACAGTAGAGGCCGGGCACGGTCTTTGACGCCATGGTCTTTGGGTTGATCCCGGAGAGGGCGACGCCGCCCCGGGTCGCCATCGCTTCGTTGAACCCGCCGACCCGGGCCACGGTGAACGGGAACTCCGCTATGGCGGCCGCGACGGCGGTCCGGGCCTGCTTCTTGATCTGGGCGGCGGTCTCTCCCGGCGGAACGCCGGCGAGGTCGAGGAGCCGCCGGACGAACCGTTCGGGGAGAGGGAAGTCGGCGAGGACGGTCTTGACCTGCCGGGCCCCGCCCGCGGCGATCGCGGCGGTGACCCGGTCCCGCGCCGCCTCCGCGGTCGCTTCGGGGAGGAACGTCACCCGGAGGACGTCGCCGGGGCGGACGGCGCGGGAGAGGTCGAGGATTCCCGGCCCCGAGAGCCCGGTATGCGTCAGGAGGAGGTCGCCGATCTGCCGGGCGACCCGTCTTTTGTCCCGGTAGAGGGTGAGGGTGATCCCCTGAAACGATACCCCGGCGAGGTCGGCGAACGGGTAGTCCGCAGGGTAGACGGGGGCAAGCGCCGGGGCGACCTCCGTCGTCGGCTGCCCGAGGGCCCGGGCGAAGGCGTAGCCGTCCCCGGTCGAGCCGGTGGCGGGGTAGGAGGCCCCGCCGGTCGCGATGACCAGGACGTCGGCCCGGACGGTCCCGGTCTCGGCCGTGACCAGGAACCCGGCGGCGTCGCGCTCGACGTCCTGGACGGGGTCATTGCACCGGATTTCCACACCGCGGGCGGCGCATTCGGCAAGAAGGATCGCAAGGACGTCGGCGGACCGCCGGGTCTCCGGGAAGACCTTCCCCCCGGGCTCGGTCTGCATGGCGAGCCCGCGGTCGGCGAAGAAGGCGATAAGGTCGCGGTTGGTGAAGTTCATCAGCGCGGGCCGGAGAAACTTCCCGTGCTCGCCGTAGTGGGAGAGGAAGTTGGCGATCTCCTCGTCGTGGGTGATGTTGCACTGCCCGGACCCGGCGACCAGGAGTTTTCGCCCCGGGGCGGGTTTCTTCTCGTAGACGACCACCTGCCGCCCTTCCCCTGCCGCCCGCAGGGCGCAGAAGAGCCCCGCGGGCCCTCCCCCGATTACCACGATACTGCTGGCCACGGCATAACCCGGGTATACGTGCTCTTCCGGGGAGCATCAGCGTTGGGGTGCGGGCGGCGGCCTATCCCCGGGAGCCGGTACGTGGGCGGTTCGTGAGGTTGTAGAAGAACGAATGGCCCTTCAGGATGCCGCCGGAGGCGCCGATCCTGCATAGCCGGTAGAGCACCCGCCGTGCAATCCCGGGATCGGCCCGCATCCGCTCCAGTGCCTGCATCTCCGCCGTTGCGTCACCGAACCGGTTATACCGGAGCGCAAGGTTGAGCCTCTTCATGCAGTAGCGGCGATCGATCCGGGCAAGGTACCCGGCCTTCTCGTCGTCGGAGAGGAGGTGGAACCCGTTGATGACCTGGCGCTGGATCTCGTGCAGAAGGAGGGTCTTCTTTCTCAGACCGGAGTACTCGTCCCCGTCAATCCGGTGGGAGTGGCTCTCCGGGCGGATGTAATACGTGTATAACGGTTTGTCGATATACCCCGTCCGGTTTTTGTAGGCGCAGGGGAGCAGCAACTGCCAGTTCTGCCCGCCACGGTTCTCCCAGTAGATCCCGCCCGCCGGGATCCGCTCAAAGAACACCCGGGAGCGGACCATGTAGCACCCTCCCGTACAGAAGGTCCTCTCAAAGATCAGGTCCTCAAAGATATCCTCGCTCCCGAGATCGGCCCAGTCGGAGCCGTACTCGACGACAACGTCGGGGTTCTCGGCGCGGACTGCCGCGTAGTCCGAGCGCACCATAGCGTACCCGGGGTGGCTTTGGAGGAACCCGACCCGCTCTGCTATGGACCCCGGCATGAGGGTGTCGTCACAGTCCGGCCAGATGAGGAACTCCCCCGTCACATACGGCAGTCCCGCATTGATCGCGCCTGCGGCTCCCCGGTTGACGTCTAACGGTATATACCGGAAGGCATACCCCCGGCCTTCGACTTTCGGCCTCCAGGCCGAACAGATCGCTTCCGTATCGTCGGTGCTGCAGTCGTTGACGACGATAAGTTCCACCGCGTCGTAGGTCTGCCCGCATACTGCGGCGAAGTACCGGTCCAGGAACGCTTCGCCGTTATAGCACGGGGTGAGGATGCTGACTTTTCCTTCTTCAAACGATCGCATGGCCGCGATCGGCCCTTATACGGCAGAAGTAGTTAATGGTTTACGTCTCAGAGCAGCCATGACGGGACCCTCTGTGAGACGGGGGACGGCAGGATCGAGCGGATGAGGTCCCGCTCCGGCCCGGTCAGGATGACGCGGGCGACGATCGCGATGTAGACGAGGGATATCGCCCCCGCTACGAGCGCGATATCCACCACCGACGCAGGGACCGCAAGAACGGATATCAGCGGGTAGCTGACGGCGACCAGCGCGATGTAGGCGAGGGTGCCGGGGACGGCCGGGCCGTAGAAGACCGCCGGGGAGACCCCCTGGACCCGCGCCGCATACCAGGGGACGAAGACGACGTTGCGGAGCCAGAGGGCAAGAACAAACGCAAACGCGACGCCGTACATACCCAGCCCGGAGGTATGCGGCAGGGCCACTGCAAGGACGAGGTTGAGGAGCCCGGCGGCGATCGTGGCGATTGCGGGGACCCGGACCCGGTTGTAGGCCGCATAACTGAGTATGAGCGGCCGGACGGCCACAATCGTCGTCAACGGTATGAGCAGCGCCCACATCAGCAGCGAGAGATGGGCAAACTCCTCGCCCACCCAGATGGTGAGGAGCTGGGGGGAGAAGAGGGAGATGAGCGCGATGGGAAGGGCCATCACCAGGCCGACGCACTTGACGGATACGACCGAGAGGTCGTGGATTGTGGCAAAGTGGCGCCGGGCGTAGTAGGTGTAGTACATCGGGCTGAGGACCGACGTGATCAGGCCCGTGATCGACCAGAGAAGGTTGAAGAAGATGACGACCATGGCGTACTCCCCGCCTGCCGCGGTCCCGAACTCCCGGTTGACGATGATGAGCGAGAGCTGCAGCAGAAGAAGCGTCCCGATCTGGTCGACGAGGATCCACCGGGCGAGCCCGGTGATCTCATTGAACCGCTCTCGTGAGAAGCAGGAGAGGGATATCGGGATCTTGTTGTAGACGGCCCGCGAGACGAGGACGGTCAGGACGAGCGAGAGGGTCGCGGCGAGGAAGTAGGCGAGCCCGACGTAGTAGACGGAAGGCGTCTCGACGGTGAAGAACGCCACGATGATCCCGATCGATGCCAGGGTGTAGACGAGGGTGATGTAGTTGATGTAGTGGATCTTGTTTAACGCGTACATCACGGCGGAGAAGGGGCTCCGGAGCGCCGTGATGAGGGATGAGAGGAAGACCAGCGCAAAGAGGAGGAATACGCTCTCCCGCTCAAGATCCGCGATATTGAAGAGATCCGGCGTGAACCACGCAATCACCACGGCAACCGGGGCGAGCAGCAGGACGAACGCCATGATCGTGATGAGTGCGGTGTTAAAGATCCGGGTTACGCCGGCGAGATCGGATTGCTGGAGATGGATGGTGAGAAAACGCGATATTGCTGCGTTCAGGGATTCGAGGACGAGCACCACGTAATTCGTGAACGAGGTCGCCAGCGGGATGATGCCGTATGCCGCAAGGCCGAGGGTATCGATGTAGAACGGGACGACCAGCAGGCCGACGAGAATGCTCACTATGAAGAGGACAAAATTCGAGGTGAGGTTGCGCGAGAACTCTTTTTTGAACTCCGGCGGGCCGGATATCTCGGTGGGCACGTGCACCCATACCACCTCGGCGTATATATGGGTTGACGGGATGTCCGGCAGCAAAAGGAATAACATCCCATGCTCGTATATGGGGGCCGGTTATGGGATCCCACGGCGGAACCGGTCTCGACCCCTGCATCGGCTGCGGCCTCTGCGCCGCCCTCTGCCCGGAAGGCGTCCTTGCGATGGAATGGAACCGCTACGGGGAGTACAACCCGGTCGCGGTCTCACCCTGCACCACGGCGTGCGGCCTCTGCGAAAAAGTCTGCCCGTTTGCGGACCCGGGCGAGGACGAGGATACGATCGCCGAGCGGCTGTATGGGGCAGTCCCCGGGATCCGGCACCGTCCCGAGACCGGCTACTACCTCGCTTCCTCTGTCGGCTACGCGGAGGAGCACCGGGCGGCGGGGGCTTCGGGGGGGGTGGCGACCTGGCTTTTGGAGGCGCTCCTCCGCGAAGGGATCGTCGACCGCGCCATCTGCGTCGCCCCCACCGGCGACCCGGAGAAACTCTTCGCCTTCCGGGTCTTTGATACCGCGGAGGCGGTCCGGACCGGGGCCGGGTCGGCCTACTACCCGGTGGAGGTCTCGGGGGTCATCCGGGAGGTCCTCGCGGTCCCGGGGCGCTACGCCGTCACCGGCCTCCCCTGTTTCATCAAGGCGATCCGGCTTGGCCAGCAGCGGAACAAGAAACTCCGGGAGCGGATCGCTGTTACGCTCGGCCTCGTCTGCGGGCAGTTGAAGAGCAGGCGGTTCACGGAGTACGTCGCCGCCCTCGCCGGGGTGCAGGGGGAGGTGACGGGGGTCCGCTACCGGGCGAAGAACCCGGACCGGCCGGCGGGCGATTACCATTACGTCTTCACGACCGCGGACGGCGGGGAAGAGAGGATCTCCTGGACCAGGGGGATCAGCGAGGCCTGGACGAACCGGTGGTTCACGCCCAAGGCCTGCAACTACTGCGACGACATCTTTGCCGAGTGTGCGGACGTCACCTGTATGGATGCCTGGCTCCCGGAGTACTCGGAGGACGGCCGGGGGACGAGCCTCGTGCTGGTCAGGTCGCCCCTGGTCCGGGAGATCCTTGAGCAGGGGATCGCCCTCGACCCGATCCCGGTTCGGGAGGTGGTCCGGAGCCAGGCCGGGGTCGTCGCGGCCAAACGCGAGCATCTCGCGTATCGGCTCTACCTCGACGGGGAGCGGGCGCCGAGGAAGCGGGTGGCGCCGGCACGGCCGAAGAGCCCGTTCCTCCGGGCGGAGGTCGCTGTAAAAGATCGGATGCGGGTCTTGAGCCGCGAGCACCCGGGGACCGGGGCAGACCTCCGGGCGGCGATGCGGCCGGACCTTGAGCACCTCGCGACCGTTCGGCGGGCGGCACGGGTGATCGGGTCTCCTCTACGGGCTCTCCAATCCATCCGGGGTGGTCGGGATGGATGACGGACGACCCTTCTTCATCCTGGCCGGGAACGGGCCCTACGAGAACCGGGGGTGCGAGGCGATCGTCCGGGGGACGACGGTGATCCTCCGGGAGCACTTCACC
>NZ_JAJGBK010000031.1 GCF_020696975.1 Methanoculleus sp. | reverse complement strand
CTGCGGCCTCCACCTGGCCGACGGGGGAGAGCGGCGGCTCATCACCCGGACACGCGACCCGAACGTTGAGATCCTCTTCGCCCGCCCGATCGACATCCCGGAGTACGTGGCAAGCGGCGTCGCCGACCTCGGCATCACCGGGAGGGATATGGTCATGGAACGGGGCTCGACGGTTGAAGAGGTCCTGGACCTGCAGACGGGTAGAGCAACCCTCGTCGTCGCCGTGCCGGAAGAGTCCGGCATCGAGGCCGTCGCCGATCTCGACGGGGCAACGGTGGCGACCGAGTTTCCGGCGATCACCCGCTCGTTCTTTGCAGAGCGCGGGGTTGCCGTGACGATCGTGACCGTCGGAGGGGCATGCGAGGCGACGCCGCACCTCGGGATCGCCGACGCCATCGTCGACCTCTCCTCCTCGGGGACGACCCTCAGAACAAACCATCTCCGCGTCATCGAGGAGATCCTCACCTCCACGACGATCCTGGTTGCAAACCCCGCCTCGCTCGCGACTAAACGGGAGAAGATCGACGAGATTGTCCTTGCCCTCGAGAGCGTCATCCGGGCGAAGGGGCAGTGCTACCTGATGATGAACGTTCACCGGAGCGCTCTTGCGGATGTCAGGGAAGTGCTGCCAGGCCTCTCCGGCCCGACGGTGATGGACGTGGCGTCCGATGAGAACCTGGTCGCGGTTCACGCCGTCGTGATGGAGGAGCGGGTCTACCAGTTGATCAACCAGTTGAAGCGGGCGGGCGCAAAAGACATATTAGTCATGCCCATTGAACGAATCATACGCTGAGAACATGGAGATCTATCCTGCAGTCGATATCCTGGACGGGCGGTGCGTGCAGCTTGTGCAGGGGCGGCCTGAGGCGGCGACGGTCTATGGGGAACCGGCCGCCTGGGGACGCCGGTGGCTTGAAGAGGGGGCCGACGGCCTCCACATCGTCAACCTCGATGGGGCGTTCGGCCGGGCGCAGAAGAACGCCGACCTGATCCGGGCTTTCATCCGGGAGACGAACGCCTTTGTGGAACTCGGGGGCGGGATCAGGAGCGTGGAGGACGCCGCCGGATGGCTTGACGTCGGTGTCGACCGGGTGATCCTCTCGACCCTGGCCGTCCGCGAACCGGAGACGATTCGGACGCTCGCCGACGAGTTCGGCAGCGCCCGGGTCATGGCCGGGATCGACGCCCGGGGCGGCGAGGTGATGATCGAGGGGTGGGAACAGCCCGCGGGCAGTTACCTTGCCTGGGCGGAGCGGTTCGAGGAACTCGGCGCAGGGTCGCTCCTCTACACAAACGTGGACGTGGAAGGGCTCCAGAAGGGGATCGCGCTCGGCCCGGTAGCGGACCTCCTCGCGAGAGCAAAGGTCCCGGTCGTCGTCTCGGGCGGGATATCGGGCGTCGAGGACGTCTGCGCGCTCCAGGATGCCGGAGCGGCGGGAGCAGTCCTCGGATCGGCCCTCTACGCCGGGAAAGTCCGACTATCCGATGTTCTGGGGGCAGCGCATGCGGAAGAGTGAGATTCACCGGGTCACGAAGGAGACCGATATCAGCCTCTCCCTCGACCTCGACGGAACCGGAGCCGGGACCATCGAGACCGGCATACCGTTCTTCGACCACATGCTGACATCGTTTGCCCGGCACGGCAGGATAGACCTCACCGTCCGGGCGACCGGCGACATCGCGGTGGACGTCCACCACACCATCGAGGATATCGGGATCGTCCTCGGGACGGCCCTTGCGAAAGCCGTCGGGGACGGACGGGGGATCACCCGGTTCGCCGACACCGCCGTCCCAATGGACGAGGCACTCGCCCGGGCGGCAATCGACGTGGGCGGGCGGGGGTACCTCGTCTTTGCGGCCGACTTCTCACCGGTGGGCCCTGGGGGCATCCCCGGCGATCTCATCGAGCACTTCTTCTACAGCCTCTGCACCAATGCCGGGATCACCGCCCATATCACGGCCACAGGGAGGAACGACCACCACGTCTGCGAAGCGGCGTTCAAGGCGTTCGCACGGGCGCTCCGGGCGGCCGTGGCGGTCGACCCCGCCGTGGGCGGGGACGTCCCGAGCACCAAGGGGACCCTCTGAACAGAGGGGCATAACGACAATTTTTGGGGTGCCGCAGGAGCATGCGGCGGCCGTTGCCACCAGAGCGACGTGGCGGGCCACAGGGGATGCGTCACGGCGGGATCGCCAAACTATTGTGCCGTGCTGTAACCCGGCCAGAATCGCAGGGAGGAGCGTTCTGTGGGGCATCCGGGTGGTTGCCGGGTGTCTGACGGAGGGAAAACGATGAGATCTTCTTCTGCTCTGCAACCGGCTGATACCCACACCTGGTGCAGGGCAACGTTGGTTGACAACTGCACACCCGGACACGGATTCCCATCGGGTATCGCCACGCACTGCCCCCGCCCCTCGGGGCGGGGAACGACTGCTGGAACAGCAGGAGTTGGAGCACCGCAGGTGCGACTGAGGAGCGCGAAGCGCGGGTGGGGTGGGGGTTACAGGTGTCCTTACGGAGTAGAGA
>NZ_JAJGBK010000030.1 GCF_020696975.1 Methanoculleus sp. | reverse complement strand
CGTGCTCTTCCGTCCAGCCGAGGTCTTCAAGCGTACAGACCGAGTCTTCTCCGCATCGGGGGGTGGGTTGGCTCATGGTGACCGTAACAGGGGTGGCATACGATGCGACAAGTCCTTTGCGGTCGCGGTTCCCGGCTGCGGGGTCTCTTCTGCGGCTGCCCCTGCCCCTGCCCCCTCCCTCCGGCGGCATGGCGCGCCGGGCGATCGTTTATATCCTGGCCGGTGCTCCCATCCCCGGGTGGTGATGCGAGTGGCCGAGAGACCGACAAAAACGGCTGCCCGGTGGGAGCCCACCGTGCGGAGACCCGGACCCGAGACCGAAGCGCTTGCCCGGTTCCACCCGAGCGGGACCTGGACGGGCAGGGTGAGAGCAGGCGGTATGGGCCCCGGGTCGCCCGAGATGGAGGCCAGGGGCAGAGCGGACTGCGAGTGGATAATAAACGGCCTCTGGCGCTCCTGCAGGTTCGAGCAGGACCAGTTCATTGCCGGAGAGTTGGTGGTCACCTGGAAGGCTCACTGGATCGCGGGGTGGGATGCGAGGGCCGGGGAGTACCGGGGCCTGGCCGTCGACAGCAATGGGGTTGCCATGATCTTTAGAGGGAGGCTGGAAGGCGACCGGCTCATCATGGAGTCCATGGACCCGGCCGTCCCCCTGCGGTTCGTCTGGGATGCGGCCGATCCGCAGGCAATCGCCTGGAGGAACGAGATCATGGCGGAAGACGGGTCCTGGAGGCTCATCGAGGAGTACGTCATCCGGCCGTAGGGGGCGGCCTCAGTCTTCCTGATGCGGCCTCCACACCCGGGGAGGGACCAGGACCTCAAACCGGGCCCCCCGGCTCGCCGTCCCCGTTTCACGGATACTGATCCCGGTCAAGGAGAGGATATCCCGGGCAAAGGCGAGCCCGAACCCGGTGTTCTTCCCATACCCCCACCGGAAGATCCGCTCCTTATCGTCGTCCGGGACTCCCGCGCCGGAGCGCGTTCTCAAGCAGGTTGTACGCGACTTTCGGCGCGACCGGGTGCCTCGTCGACCTCCAGCGTGAGGCGGGCGGAAACGCCCTGATCGGGCGGGAACTCTATCCCCTCGTCACCGGCGCCGGCTACCGCGACGTCCGGGTCTCGCCGCGGATGGTCTACGCGGACGGCCCCCGGCCGGACCTCGCCCGCGGGTTCACGCGGCTGACCTTCACCGCCATGGTCGAGGGCGTCGGGGAGGACGCGGTGGGCCGGGGGATGATGGACAGGGAGGAGTGGGAGCGGGGGATAGCCGACCTCTACCGGACCTCTGAGCCCGATGGGGTCTTCTGCTACACGTTCTTCAGGGCGACCGGGAGGACGTAGCCGGCGCCATGAGGTAGCCCCCGAACGCCGCGAGCCAGAAGAGAGCCGGGTAGACGATCATCCGCTCCGACCCGCCGTGACCGATGGGGCCGTAGAGGTTTGTTATGCCGAAGTCGCTTGCGGCATGCGCGACGAGGAAGACGAGGCCGAGAATGCCGGCGATGACCGCGATCGCCCTCAGCGGCCCCCGGACGAGCGTGGAGCCGGCGATCGCCTCGAGGTTGAAGAAGACGAAGGCCGCGAGCGCAAAGAGGCCGTGGATGCCGGGGATATCGAGCGTAAAGACCGCGGCGCCGATCGCCCCGATGCCGGCGAGGAGGAAGACGGGGAGGATCCATCCCCTCCCGTAGGAGCGGTAGAGGAAGTAGCCGCCGGCGATGTTCAGGAGCCCGGCGGCAAAGAGGGAGGCGTTGAAGAGCCACGCCGTCTCGCCGATGACGCCGAGGTCGCTGATCGCGTTCGTGTTGATGCTGTAGCCGGGCGCGATGGCCGCGCCGGCCATGAGGGCGGTCAGGAACTGGACCGGGAGGAGGAAGAGCAGCACCCCTGCAACCGTCCGGTTGCTGTCTGCGGGATCGGTTCCGCGCATACTGATGAGTGGGCCCTCTCCCATATTAATTCCCGCACCGACCCCTACCTCGTCGCCATCGTTCTGAGGATCGCCATGATCCCCGGTTTCGCCCCCTTCCGGGGCGGGAAGCCGAACCCGCCCATCTCCATATCCGCCGACCCGAACATCTCGTCGTTCAACCGGGTAGTGATCTCATCAAATATCCGTTTATACGCCACGCAGTGGGGGTCGACGCCCCGGACCTCACCGTCCGTCGGGGCGATCGCGTTGTAGGGGCACCCTCCCCGGCAGTACTTGATGTGAGAGCACCCGGCGCACTCGCGGTCGACGTAGTCCTTGAACGCGTGCATCAGCTTCCAGGCCTCCGACCGGGCGAGGTCTTCGGCCGTGGGGCGGTCGCGGACGTTCCCCATCACGTACTCCGGCATGCCGACGAAGCGGTAGCAGGGGTATATGCTCCCGTCAGGGCCGATTGCAAGGGTGGTTCCCATGCAGTCCACGTATGTGCAGACGGTGCCGTGCCGGGTGAAGATGCATTTGCAGAGGTCGTTGATGTTCATGACCTCGATCCGGCCCAGGTTCTCCAGGTACCTGTCGAGGAGGTAGACGAGCAGCTCCCCGTACTCCTCCGGTTCGAGCGCCCACTCCTTTGGGTCTTTGCTTCGGAGCGACGGGAGCGCCGGGTGGAGTTTGAGCGGGAACCCCCGCTCGAGGAAGAAGTTGAAGATCGCTTCCTTCTCCCTGACCGACCGGTTGGTAAACGTGCATATGAACCGGACCTCAAGCCCGTTCGCCCGCGCTATCTCGTAGCCCCGCATGGTCTTCTTGAAGTAGCCCTCTCCTCGCTGCGTGTCGGTGATCTCCTCGGGGCCGTCGATGCTCGAGCCGATCGGGATACGGTACTCCGCGAGCACCTGTGCCAGTTCCGGGGTGAGGAGCCAGAGGTTGCTCTGCAGGGCAAACGTCGGTGTGAGGTGGGCAAGTTCCCCGGAGAGGATGGGGAGGGTCTGCCGGTAGAACTCTGCGCCGGCAAGGAGCGGCTCGCCACCGTGGAAGGTGATCGTGACCTGGTTGGACTGGTAGTCCTTGAGCCATTCGGCTATCGCCTGGACCGTCTCGATGCTCATCCTCGGAGACCCTTCATCCGAACTCCAGCAGTAGTGGCATTTTGAGGGGCAGCCGAGCGTGGGGATGATCATGACGTGGAAAGGGCTCTTCATCGTACCGAGTTCTCTTTGAAGACGTTAAAACCTATTCATGCGCCCGCCCGATACGCGGTTCTGCAAACGGGCAGGCTGGACCGGCACATCGGGTGAATGGGACCGTGCAGGTTCCCGGCCGCGAAGGAGAGAGGTTCTCGTTGCACCGGAGTCCGGGGGGGATCCCGGAGATCCCCGCCGGGTCCGCTGATGGCGCCGGTGGGTCGGCGTCATGAACGGTTGTTCTCGTACGGGTGGGCTTTAGTGGGCAACCGTGCTCCCCATATCGACGCCCACGAGCCCGACGATGGCGCCGGTCGAGTCCTTCACGGGAGCATACCCGGAGATGATGGCGGCGGTGGTGTTCTCCCACTCCTCGGTGGCGAGTTCGCTCTCCGCGGAGGGTCCGGTGAACCCGGCAAGCAGCGCGGAGTCATCGTCCGTGGGCTGGTAGAGGCTGCCTATCGCGGGTTCTTCACCGGGCCTGTAGTCCGCATCAACGATGTACTCGACGGTATCGTTGACATTGCGCATCGTGTAGACGTAGAGGACCTCGGGGTTTGCGTCCCGGAAGGCGGCAAGCTGGTCGCGGATGGCGGTGAACGCCGGTGTGGCCTCGTCGCCGGGCTTGAGCGCGGCGAGGGCATCGCCGTCGATCTTGCCTGCAATCTCAACTGCGAGGTCTTTCAGCATATCCTCGGTGATCGCGCCCCCGACGTCGACACACACCATTCCGACGACGGCCCCGCTTGCGTCCTTGACCGGAGCGTACCCGGAGGTAGCCATGTAGACGACGTCGCCCCACTCTCCGATGTAATAGGGCTCTGCCGAGGGCTCCTCGAACCCGGCGAGGAACAGGGTGTCATACTCCGTGGGCTGGTAGGTGTAGCCTATCTCGACTCCGTCATCGGTCCCGTAGTCCGCGTCGACGATGTACTCGGTGGCATTCCCGACCTTGCGCATCGTGTAGACGTAGATCACTCCGGGGTTTTCATCCCGGAAGGCCGCGAGCTGGTCGCGGATGGCGGTGAACTCCGGGGTGGCCTCGTCACCCGGCTTGAGCGCGGCGAGAGCGCCACCGTCGATTGTGCCCGCAACCTCCACGGCGAGGGCCTTCAGTTCCTCCTCCGTGGGCGCCTTCGGCAGTGAATCTGCACCCGCGATCACCTCCGTGCTCCCCATGTCGACACCGACGAGCCCGACGATGGCCCCGCTCGCGTCCTTGATGGGGGCATACCCGGAAATGATGGTGGCAACGACATTGCCCCACTCTTCGGTGTAATACTCGTCCTCAGCCGAGGGCTCCTTGAACCCGGCGAGGAACCTGGTGTCTTCGTCCGTGGGATAGTAGACCTCGCCTATCCTGGGTGCGTCGCCGCTGCCGTAGTCAGCGTCCACGACGTACTCGGTGGCGTTCCCGACCTTGCGCATCGTGTAGACGTAGAGGATCCCGGGGTTTTCGTCCCGGAAGGCGGCGAGCTGGTCGCGGATGGCGATGAACTCCGGTGTGGTCTCATCACCGGGCTTGAGGGCGGCGAAGGCATCGCCGTCGATCTGGCCCGCGATCTCCACTGCAAGAGCCTTCAACTCGTCCTGCGTGGTCTCTTTCGGAACAGGATTCTCCCCTCCCGGGGAGAATATAATCAGAATCCCTGCTATAACGATGATCAGGGCGATGATACCGACCACTAACTTGATCGGAAGATTTTGCTGCGTCAGAATACACAACTCCAATTCAGACTGGGTACGGTGCCCATTAAAATGTTTCTAAGCCTTTATACACACTCGGTGTTCGTGTTGAGATTTTGCTGTTTGGTTTTGCCCCATATTGGAGAAACCGTATCCATCGTTGTTTATTCGGCATCACAACAGTTACCGGGCTCGGGGGGAGTTCCGGACGCCGGCCTGCCGGCCGGTCCCGGAACCCTTTTTTGCTCCGCTTCCGTATGGGTGTATGAGGAAGGAGAATGGACTTTTCCGACTGCGTGAAATTCGCAAACGCCAACCCCGTGACCTACATCGCGACAATGGACGGCGACCAGCCACGGGTCAGGGCGTTTGCCATGTGGTTTGCCGATGAGACCGGGTTCTACTACCATACCGGGACCCCGAAGGCCGTCTGGCAGCAGCTTACGAAGAATCCGAAGGTCGAACTCTGCTTCTACGAGCCCGGCGATGCAGGAAGGATGATGCGGGTCGCAGGAACGGTTGAGTTCGTCGATGATCCGGCCTTAAAGAAGCGGCTCGCCGCGGAACGGCCGTGGCTCCTCCAGATCGGTATCTCCGGCCCGGACGACCCGAAACTTGCCGTCTTTTGCGTGGCTCACGGCGAGGCATACTTCTGGACGATGGAGAATAATATGCGGGAGGCCGAAGCGCCCCGGGTCAGGTTCTAAACCTCACCAGTCCTTTTTCATTGCCTCCACTTTCAGGTCCTTTGGCATCCGCTCGATGGCATACCGCAAAGCCGTCCGGGGTATCTTCTGTTTCTTTGCCGTGACGTAGGAGAAGACCTCGTCGGTGTGCTTTCTGCTCGCCTCTTTGAGGAGCCACCCGTAGCCCTTCTGGACCATGTCGTCCGTATCCGTGAGGAGGAGATCGGCGATCTTGAGGGCCTCGTCGAGGAACTCTCCGCGCCTTGCCGGGACGACCAGCGAGACCGCCGCCGCCCGCCGCATCCAGCGGTTCTCCGACTGCGTCCAGCGCTTCAGTTCCTCGATCTGCTCCGGGAACCGGACGACGAGGTCCCCGACGGCGTGGTTGCAGAGGCCGTCGCAGGTGGCCCAGTTCGTGATGTAGGTCTCGATCCAGTGGCGGAAGACGGCGATATCTTCGGGCTCGTATCGGGCGGCGAGCCGTGAAGCCCACTCGGAGACGACGAACGCCTCCTCCATCATCCCTGACGAATAGAGTTCCTCGCAGAGGACAAAGATCTCCTTCTTCTCGCGGGATTTCACCTCCTTCCAGTACTTTTTTGCAATCGCGACCGCGGTCGCCGTCTTCATCCCGTAGCACCGGACCTCCTCCTTGAAGAACCGCTGGCTTTTCTTGCATATCTCAGGGTCAGCGTGTGCCGCAAACTCCCACCGTATCGCCTCGACGACCGGATCCATGCTCACGGGTACGGGGGGGCCGTATGATAAGCGCTCCTCTCTGCGGCGGCCCAGAGCCTGCCGCTTCCCGAGATACCGCTCGATGTGCGTCTTCTTGATCCCCATCGCAAGCAGTCGCCGGGTGACCTCTTCCCGGCCGAGCGCCGAAATCTCCCGCTTCGCCCGCCGCAGCGCCTCGACCTCCTCACGATACGGGAGCGGTCCCGTCCCCTCCGTCAGGCGCCGGACCTCCGCGGCGTCGCAGCCGGCCGCGGCGACCCCCTCCCCCGGGCGCATCTCAAGCCGGCACGCTCCGGCGGCGTATGCGATCCGCCGCCATCCCTCCTCCCAGTCGATCACCGCGTATGAGGACGGGGAGCAGTCGAGGGCGATGTATGCCTTCCCGGCGATCACGCCCGCCATCCTCCCGTAGTGGCCGGTGATGATGCACGCCGCCGGGAGGTCAAAGAGCCAGACCCGGTTCGCAAGAGGGGCGTGGGCAACCACGATATCGACCGGTCCTTCGGCCGAGCGGGCCATCCTCCTCTCTTTTCCGGTGGGGACGCCGAGGAAGCGTATGCCGCAGACCTCCCGCACCCTCCCCGATACCTCGTGGATGCGGGGGTTCGCCTCCGCTGCCTTCCGGACCCGTCCGTAGGTGCCGAAGGTATCGTCGTTGTTCCCCTCGACGATGACGCAGTGCCGCCCTGCCGCTGCAATCTCCTGGATGAGGACGAGGAAGAGATCGGTCTCGTCGCCTCCCGACCGCGAGCACCGGTCATAGGCGCCGTCGCCGGCGAATACAACGATCCCGGGATCCGTCTCCTCGACCAGGCGGAGGAACGAGCCGGGGTCGATCCTCCCGCCGCGGGATCGGCCCGGCTCCCGTGTTCCCCACGCAAGATCGCTGAAACCGAGTATCCTCGTCATCGGCATATCCTGGAGTTACTCATCGGGACTGATATGCATCTCGATCGGGCCGGGACGCCGGGGTGAGCAGATCCCTGCGACCATCACAACGTTAAAGTCAAAGGCGAGGGGAGGTGAGGGGGATGCAGCCCACGATGGAGCCTTACAGGACGGCCTTCTCCCGGAACGCAGAAGCAGGTGGGATGGATCCTTGACCGGCACACCGGGATGCCCCGCCCTGATCTCGTGGAACGTCACCCTCCGCTGTCCGCTGAAGTGCGCTCACTGCTACGCGGATGCAGGTGAGCACGAAGCAGACGGGGTGCTCTCGACAGAGGAAGCATTCTCGGTCATCGACCAGATTGCGAGCACCGGAAAGCCCGTCGTCGTCCTCTCCGGGGGAGAACCCCTGATGCGGGAGGATATCTTTGAGGTCGCCCGGTACGGGACGGAGCGGGGACTCGTCATGGCGATGGGGACGAGCGGGTTCCTCCTCGATGGAGCGACGGCAAAGCGGCTCGCCGCGGCGGGGGTACGATCGGTGGCGGTCAGCCTTGATTCGGCGGATCCGGAAACCCACGACGCGTTCCGGGGGGTTTCCGGTGTATGGGAGCGGGCGGTTCGCGCGATCGGGCGCTGCCGTGACGCGGGGCTCGCCGTCCGGATCAACATGACGGTCATGCGCCCCTTCCTCGCCGACGTGGAGGCGGTGCTTGGACTGGGCGAATCCCTCGGCGTGCGCGACTACCAGGTCTTCTTCCCGGTGGAGACCGGGAGGGGACACGAACCCGGGCAGGGCAGCCCCCGCGAGTACGAGGACCTGATCCGGGATATCCTTCTCCGGTACCGGGAGAGCGGTCTTCGGATCCGCTCGACATGCGCACCCCAGTTCCGCCGGATCGCCGACGAGGCCGGGATCGAGAACCCCGGATGGAGCCGGGGCTGCATGGCCGGGATCAGTTACTGCCGGATATACGCGACCGGGGAGGTGACGCCCTGCCCCTACCTGCCGGTGAGCGCGGGCAACCTCCGGACGACCACGTTCTCCGAGATCTGGAACCATTCGGAGCTCTTTGACGCTCTCCGCGACCCGGACCGGCTCACCGGAAAGTGCGGCCGTTGCGGCTATAAGGGGGTCTGCGGGGGGTGCCGGGCGCGGGCCTACCGCGGGGCTGGGACCGTCCCGGCCCGGTGGTGCGACGGCCTCATGCGGCCCGACAACCCCTGCGGGGAGGTCTCGCGCGAGGACCCGTGGTGCCCCTACGAGCCCGGGGGCATCGATCAGACCGACCTCGCGATCCTGGATGCCCTCCAGGACGACCTCCCCCTGGTGCCCCGCCCGTGGACCGGGATCGCGGCCGATCTCGGGATCGCGGAAGACGACCTTCTTGCGAGGATGCGGAGACTCGCGGCGGCGGGCGTCCTTCGCAGCGTCTCGCCGGTCTTTGACTCCCGAAGGTTCGGGCTTGCCGCCGCGACCCTGGTCGCGCTCCGCGTCCCGGAGGACCGGGTGCACGAGGTGGCAGGGATCGTCAGCGGCTACCCGGAGGTCTCGCATAATTTCCGGCGGGACCACCCCTACGCCCTCTGGTTCACCCTGGCCGCCCCGACAGAGGAACGGCTCTCCGCGGTGCTCGCGGACATCCTCTCGCGGACCGGCATCCCGGAGGAGGACGCGCTCGACCTTCCCACCGTCCGGGCCTATAAGATAGATGTCCGTTTCCGCCTGTCGGGGGAGGCGCCTCATGGACCCGATTGACGTCCGCCTTCTCAAAGAACTTGAGAAGGGGATTCCCGCGGTCAGCGAACCGTTTGGCGTGATCGGGAAGAGGCTCGGCATATCGGAGGCGGAGGTGCTCCGCCGGGCGCAACGCCTCCGTGGCGAGGGGGTGATCCGGAAGATCCGGGCCCGGATCAACCAGCGGAGCGTCGGAATCACGGCAAACGCTCTCGTCGCCTGGCGCCCGCCCGCCGGGTGGGACGAGGGGGCGCTCTCCCGGTTCGCCTCCTTGCCGGGGTTCTCCCACTGCTACCTGCGCCGGCCGGTGCCGGAGAGATGGGAGTACACCCTCTACACCGTTCACCACGGCAGGAGCCGGGAGGAGGTGCGCTCTGCGGTCGAGGAGATTGCACGGGCGGTCGGGTGCAGGGAGTATATCGTCCTCTTCAGCACCGAAGAGTACAAGAGGGTGCCGAACGTGCGTATCGGCGAGAATGGAGGCGATCTGGAATGAACAGGATTACACAGTGCATGCATGGACGGGGGACGGTCAGCGATGTCGTCCGCCACCAGAACAGGCCGCTTACAGAAGTACCGGGGAAGTACCTCGCGTTCATGCAGGAGTACCGGCCGGTTGTCTTCTGGAACCTCACCGACCGGTGCAACCTCGCCTGCGCCCACTGCTACAGCAGGTCCGGGCCGGGCTCGAGGACGGACGAGGAGCTCACGACCGATGAGGCCCTCGCCCTCATCGAGGATTTTGCCGGGATGGGCGTCCCGCTCATTCTCTTTTCCGGCGGGGAACCCCTCCTCCGTGACGACCTGCCCCGGATCGCCCGGGCAGCGGCGGACCGCGGGATCCGGACCGCGCTCAGCACGAACGGCACCCTGATCACCTCCAGCGCCGCCCGGATGATCCGGGACTCACGGATCGGATACGTCGGGATATCGCTCGACGGCGCGCGGCCGGAGACCCACGACGGGTTTCGGGGGACGGAGGGCGCGTTTGAGCGGGCAGTGGAGGGATTTTCCCGGTGCCGGGAGGCAGGCATCCGGACCGGCCTCCGGGTCACCCTGACAGAGGAGAACACGGAGGAACTCGATCCCCTCATCGACCTCGCGGCGGCGCTCGGTGCCTCCCGGTTCTGCCTCTACTGGCTTGTCCCCAGCGGGAGGGGGGGCGAGGCCTACGACCGGCTCCAGGTGGGGCCGGAGAAGGTGGACGAGGCGCTCACCCTCCTCTACCGGAGGGCGTTGGAGGCCGACCCCGGTCTCATGGAGTTCCTGACCGTCGATGCCCCGCAGGACTGCGTCCACCTCCTCCGGGCCATGGAGCGGGACGGGTCTCCCGACGTCCGCGAGGCCGAAGCGCTCGTCCGGTCTCTGAACGGGGGGTGCAGCGCAGGCAAGCGGGTGGCAAACGTCGACCCGAAAGGAGACGTCTACCCCTGCCAGTTCGCCCGGTCACCAGAGTTCCTCGTCGGCAACGTCCGGGAACGGCCGTTCTCCCTCATCTGGCAGGACGCGGAGAACCCCGTCCTCTCTCGGTTCAGGGCCGAGCCACGGGACCTCTCGGGGAAGTGCGGGCGGTGCGGCTACCGGGACCTCTGCGGCGGTGGCTGCCGGGTGCGGGCGTATGCCGCCGGCGGGGACCACGCTGCCGAGGACCCGTTCTGTTTCGTCGAGCAGTAAAATAAGGGGGTGGCGGCTCCACCGCTACTGCATCCTGTCGAGCGGGATGCCGGGTGCGTCCGCGACACCCTGTGCCGGTATCCCCGGCAGCGGCCGATGCGAGAAGAGGATCGTTATGTCGGTGCGGTGAACAGCGACGCATGTTTCACAATGCTTATCCTCCCGGATTTTGAATCTGGAAAGAGGAATGCGATGATGATGACAACCGTATTCGCTGCTTTCACTGCCTCCGTGCTCGTCCTCGCCGCGGCCGTCCTCGCTGCGGGGTGCATGGGTTCGGCGCCGGAGACCGCATCGCCGGTCAATATCACCGGCGCCCCGGTCCAGACGGTGCACGTCGGGGATATTGATATCGCCTACAAGACGGTCGGCACCGGTGATGCGATCATCATGATCATGGGTTTTGCCGGCACCATGGATCTCTGGAGCACCGGGCTTATCGAGAGACTTGCCGAAGACCACAGGGTGATCGTCTTCGACAACCGGGGAATGGGATTGACGACGGCCTCGGACGCCCCGTTCTCTCTCGAACTCTTCGCCGACGATACGGCCGGGCTGATGAGCGCGCTCAACATCTCCCGCGCCCACGTGCTGGGGTGGTCGATGGGCGCCGATATCGCCCAGGAACTTGCGTTCAGGCACCCGGAGAGAGTCGATTCCCTGATCCTGGTGAGCGGGGACAGCGGCGGCAGCGAGGCCGTGCAGCCCACGCCCGAGGTGCTCGCCCGGCTCACGGATACCACGGGCACCCCACGCGAACAGGGAGCAAGGCTGCTTTCGCTCCTCTTCCCCTCGGACTGGTTTGCCGATCATCCGGACCTCTTCTCCTACTTCCCGGAGGTGACCGAGTCTTCGAGCCCGGAGAGCATCGGACGGCAGGCCACGGCGATGGCGACCTGGAACGGCACCTACGACCGCCTCTCGGAGATCACGCAGAAGACGCTCGTGGTCACGGGGACTGATGACATCATCACCCCGCCGAAGAATGCCTTCATCCTCGGCGAGAGGATCCCGGGTGCATGGGTCGTCCAGTTCAAAGGGGCCGGGCACGGCCTGATGTACCAGGACCCGGACGGACTTGCCGAAGCGGTGCTCTTCTTCATCGGGGCCTGATACCTCTCTTTTTTCCTCGCGGCACCGCTCACTCCTCGCCCGTGAACTCCGCCGCCCAGTCGAACCCCTCGTTCTCCTCATACCACTGCGGCCAGTGCGCCGACCATGCCGGCACCCTCACGTCGCGGACCCGTTCGGTGCACGGGAGGTAGGGCTTGATGTCGAGGACCGGCGTCCCGTCGTCGGCGTCGATGTAGGCGACCCTGATCACGCCCGCGGCGGCGTCGACGCCGAGCACCGGGACCGCCGAGAGGGCGATCGGGTTCGGCCGGACCGGCGAGCGGGTCGCAAAGATCCCGATCGTCTCCGGGCCTTTTGTGTAGGGCTTTCTGCAGACGGTCTCGCTCCGGCACTCTGCCGTATCGGCCCTGTCGCCCCACCAGAGGACCTGGATATGGCTGAACCCCGAAAGCCCCCGGAGGGCGGGCCGGAACGGTTCGTCGATCTCGATCAGGAACGATCCCTCGCCGGCATGCACGGTGCCGACCGGTCTGACGCTGAACGTGCGTGTGTCCATCACGGTCAATGGTGGGCCGGGCAGGAGAAAAAGGGTCCGGGTCTCCCCCGGGGGAGAGTCAGGGAAGATATTCGTCCACGTACTCGAGGAACCGCTCCACGGTCGCCGTCAGGTACGGCCCCTCCTCGTAGGCCGACGCGATTGTCAGGCGGCCGCGGAAGGTGGAGGCGATCATCAGGAACCCGTAGGGCCAGCAGACGCAGGGGAGATACTGGATATCCTGAATCCCGACATCTGCACCATCCTTTCCGGGAACCGGGAGATAATCACCGGGGTCGAATATCCCGAGGTTCGAGAAGACCGGGTTTTTGTGGCCTGATTGCTGGTAGCGCTCGATCATCCCGTCATAGAACGCCCGCACTGCCGGCATCCCGCCCGCCATGATCCCCTCGTAGAAGAGGATGGCGGCAACGCCGAGACTTCCTGCCTTTTTGCGTGCCGTCGCCGCCGTCACCTGGCCGATAATATCCTCAAGCCGGCTCCCCTCCCCGGCAGAGAGGGTGATCTCGTAGGCGATGGAGAGGTTCGTGAGCGGGGAGTTCTCGTAGAGGCCGGGATACCTCCTCCGGAGGTCTGCTGAGGTGAGGATTGAGCGGGGCTCCTCCCTGTCAGCAGGGTCGTCCCGGATCTTTGCCAGCGCAAGGAAGAATGCACCGATCAGGAGATCGTTCACCGTGGCCCCGTGCTCTCTCCCGAACGCCTTTATGCGCCCGAGCCGCTCGGGGGCAAGCGTCCGGCGGGCGATCCTGGGCATCCCCCGCCCGGTTCGCTCGACCGGGAAGCGCCACCGGTCGACGAAGGGCTCCTCCTCGGCAAGCGCCTGTTTCTGCTCCTCTGTCGAGTGGAGAGCAAGAATTCTGTCCGTGCTCCGCTCGTACGGATCGCGGGGGACCGGCCGGAACCCCGGGTCGTCCATGACTCCCCGGTATGCCGCGAAGAGATCCCTCGCAAGTGCGAGGGCGCCCGAGGCGTCGCAGAAGCCGTGGTGGCACGTGACGGCGACGATGTCTCCCTCTTCTCGCCGGTAGAGACCGACCCGGACCTGCGGCCCGGCGCGGACGTCAAGCGGCGGCGGGGGTGTCGTGAGAGGCTCATCCTCGCCGGTCCGGGGGAGGACGAAGGCTCTCCCCCACTCCTCCTCCGGTATCTCCTCCCAGACGGGCCGGCCGTCGACCTCCGCGTACCGGGACCGGATGTAGGGGTCGGATCCGACCACCCTCACCGTCGCCTCCCGCAGGCCCCCGGCGTCGACCTTGCCGTCGAAGGTGAAGACGACGTGCATCGTCGGGTCGTAGATGCGCTCGAAGTAGACGTTGAAGATGTCGAAGGCGGGTGCAGGGTAGTGGATCGGGGAGGAGGACATTACTCTACAGTTTTCTCCGCTCCGGGATAACTGCTTTCGTATCGGGATATCCGGCCGCAAACGCTTTTCACCATCGGTGACGAAGAGACTGAATCATACGGAGAGAGCGGGGATGAAGAGAAAGATCATCGATATCGACGAGGAGAAGTGCACCGGGTGCGGGCTCTGTATACCGGACTGCCCGGAAGGAGCGCTCCAGGTGATCGACGGGAAGGCACGACTCGTGAGCGACCTCTTCTGCGACGGGCTCGGCGCCTGTATCGGGACGTGCCCGGAAGGCGCGATCTGCGTCGTCGAGCGGGAGGCCGGGCCATACGATGAGAAGGCCGTGATGGCAAGGATCGTCCCCCAGGGGGAGGCCGTCATCAGGGCGCACCTGGAGCACCTCCTCGGCCACGGGGAGGAGGGCCTCTATCGCCAGGCGGTCGAGTACCTGACCGCGAACGGTATCCCGGTCCCCCAGCACGGGGCCGCGGCGGAACATGCGGCGTGTCCGGGCACCGTGGCACGGAGTATCCTCGCCGAAGAGACCGCGGAGACGGAGCCTGCGCCGCAGGCGAGGTCGGAACTCCGGCAGTGGCCGGTCCAGCTGACGCTCGCAAACCCCGCGGCCGCCTACTTCGACGACGCGGACCTCCTTGTCTCCGGGGACTGCGTCCCCTTCGCCTACCCGGAGTTCCACCGGAACTTCCTGCGGGACCGGATCCTGCTCATCTTCTGCCCGAAACTGGACGCAGACGTCCCCGGCTACGTCACCAAACTCGCCGATATCTTCTCGCGGCACACGGTCCGGTCGGTCACGGTCATACACATGGAGGTGCCCTGCTGCAGCGGGGTGCGGTATGTCGTGGACGAGGCCCTCAAGCGTGCGGGAAAAGAGATCCCGGTGGCCGAGCAGACCGTGACGCTCCAGGGCGAGGTGGTGGAAGGGAGCAGGGTCCGGCGCCGCGGTCCCGGCGGGGTCACCGCCGCGAGACGTAGCGGCTCCCCTTGAGGTAAAACCTGAGGGGAAGGTCCGCCGCTTTCGTGATCCCGACCCGGGTCGTCTGCACGATCTCCCCGTCTCTTCCCTCCGGCCGGCGGTCGGGCAGGCTCCCGGGCGACCAGACCTGGAGGGGGCCGTCAGAGAGGGAGGTCCCGTCGAGGTCCATCGTGATGCCGAGCGCCTGCGTCAGTTTTCCGGGGCCGCTACAGAGCGAGACGGGATCACTCATCCCCCGTCTCTCCTGCATCCGTTCGATCCCGGCCGCCGGCTCGAGCGCCCGGACAAGGACCGCCTCCCCCGTCCCTTCCGGGCCGGTCACGACGTTGACGCAGGTATGCAGGCCGTAGATCCGGTAGACGTAGGCATGACCCGCCGGCCCGAACATGGCCCGGTTCCTCAGTGTCTCTCCCCGGTATGAGTGGGCCGCCGGGTCCCCCTGGAGGTAGGCCTCGACCTCGACGATCCAGCCCATCGTCACTCCTGCCTCCTCCCGGTGGACAAGCAGGCACCCCAGCAGGTCCTTTGCGACGGTCACGGTATCCTGTTCGTAGAATGCTGGTGGGAGGATCATGGCGGTCTCCGGTCTTATCCTGAAAGGTCTCTTCTACCGGCCCATCAAGATTCCGGGAACAGTATTCTCGGAGTCAAGGGTGTATGCTTGTCCTGGAGGCCCGGCTGTCCACGCCAGCTGGCGGCGGACGAAGGTCCCCTATGTCTGCTCTCACCGGGAAATTCCTTAACTTTGCCGGCAGAATGGGCGTTTCACCGCATGGAGGGGCTCTGATTGGCGGCGGAAAACCGTCGTGCGACTGTTCTACAATCAAAATCGTTAAAATGACCTAACGATTAAATACTCGTGGCCCTACATAGAAACTTATCAACCCTATAGCAACCCTGATCATCAGGAGGTTATGCAATGAAGAAAGGCTTTATGACTGATATCGAGACCGAGACCGTAAAGAATACCGATTTCCGCAGGGTTCTTTATACGAGCAACTTCAGCCAGCTCGTGCTGATGAGCCTCAAACCCGGTGAGGAGATCGGCGAGGAGGTCCACGACGACGTCGACCAGTTCTTCCGGTTCGAGGCAGGAGAAGGCGTTGTCATAATCGACGATACGAAGTACACTGTCAAGGACGGCAGTGCTGTGATCGTACCGAACGGTGCAAAGCACAACGTGGTGAACACCTCAAAGACCGCAGACCTTAAACTCTACACGATCTACTCCCCGCCGGAGCACCAGGACAAGGTCGTCCGGAAGACCCGCGAGGAGGCCATGGCCCAGGAAGAGCATTTCGACGGAAAGACGACGGAGTAACGCTCCCTGAAAGTGCCTGAAAACTATTCCTTATTTTCGTGCTCAGTCCCGCTCGATCTCACCGCCCGCTTCCCGGATCGCCGTCTCGATCTGCTCGATGAGGCCGGTATCATGGATGGCGAAATCCAGCATCGAGAACCCCGCAACGAGGGGTATGGGCTTGAAGATCGCAAGCGGCGCTTCCCCGTCTCTCTTCGGGTTCTCGCCCGGGGCGACGATGGCGGTCATCCCATCCGCCCAGACGGCAAGGTTCCCGTAGCCCTGTGCATCCCAGATCTCCTTGATGATCTTGCGTGTAGAAAGCATTCCCGCTCCCTCCTCTGGAAAGGGGACCCGGGGAAACCATCAACCTTCCGGTGCCCCGGTGCCGGAACGTAAGCGCCAGGCCGCTTACCTCACCGGCGGCGTCCCGGCCCCTTCCCTCGCCGCCGAGGGCCGTTGCTCTCCTGTGAAGAGGTGGTCGACGCCGAGGATCGTGTTCACCCACGCCCAGTCGTCGCTCGACTGGGCGATCATCAGGACGATAAGGGTGAGCGGGACGGCAAAGATCATCCCGGCAACACCGAGAATCCAGCCCCAGAAGATGACCGAGAGGATGACCACGAGGGCGGGGATATCGAAGCGCATCGATGCGAAGTGCGCAAAGATCGGGTTCTCCACAAGCGCGTTCAGGACCGCGACGGCTGCAATCACCGCGACCGCGCCCCAGAGCCCGAACTGCAGCCAGGCAAAGAAGATTGCCGGGAGCGCCGCGACGATCAGGCCGATGTAGGGGATGTACGAGAGGAGAAACGTCAGCACCCCCCAGAGCACGGCTGCATGCACCCCCATGACCCAGAGGAACGCACCGAAGAGGAAGCCGTGAACGAGGTTTGCCTCGGTCCTGACGATGACGAAGTCGATCAGGAACCTGCTCATGCGGGAGAAGGCCTCGACGCTCTCGGCCCGGCCCCCCGTCACTCTCCGTATCCGCCCGGGCATCCGCGGTGCCTCGATAAGGGTAAAGATTGTCGTTACCGCTATCAGGAAGAGATAGAGGAGGAGGTCCGCAAGACTTATCGCGGACGAGGAGAGGAACCCGGCAAACCCCTGCAGGTTAATCGAAGATGGGGAGAACGAGCCTGTGCTGATCCCGAACTTCTCAAGGACCGCGAGGATCTCTGAGAGTCTGGCAGTCAACTCCTTCTGGTAGAGGGGAAGGCTTGAGATCAGGTTTTCGAACGAGAAGAAGACGACATAACAGACCAGCAGGACTGCAAGGCAGGCAATGACGGTGACCGCACCGACGGCGGCGATCTCCGGCAGACCCCTTGACCGGAGCGCTTTTGTCGCGGGATACGCGATCATGGCGAGGATCATCGATACGACGATGATAGTGATGATATACGCGATCGCCTGAATCCCGATGATGAGGAATACTGCTGCCGTCAGCAGGAGTATGGCGCTCGTGGACCGGGGAAGAACGGGGACGTCTGCCATCCTGGGTTTCACCTGATAACCGTTTTTGCGGCAACCATATCAATCCCGCGAAACGCATCGAGGCGATATCCGGCAGAGTCCCCCACGGTCCTGTTTAATCCCCCTGGTTCTCCGCATCCGGTGAATATGACGAAGAGACAGTTTTAAGGCACCACAAGCACGAATCGTATCCACAGATGGTACTCACCCTCGAGCTCTTACTTCTCGGTATAGCGCTGCTCTTTCTGATTAGCATCCTTGCAAACAAGTTCTCAGAGCGGCTTGGCGTCCCTGCGCTCCTCATATTCCTCGTCGTCGGGATGCTGGCGGGTTCGGAAGGGCCGGGCGGCATCCCGTTCGATGATCCGGCGGTTGCCCAGATCATCGGGGTTGTTGCACTTGCATATATCCTCTTCTCCGGCGGTCTGGATACCCGTTGGGAGCAGATCCAGCCTGTTCTCTGGCCGGGCATTGCTCTCTCAACCGTCGGCGTTGTCCTGACGGCGGCCCTGCTCGGCGCGTTTGCCGTCCTGGTCCTTGGGTTCCCCCCGCTTGTGGGCCTTCTCCTCGGGGCGGTCGTCTCGTCCACTGATGCGGCGGCAGTCTTCTCGGTCCTGCGAATGGCGAGAGCGCGCCTCCAGGGAAACCTCCGGCCGTTCCTGGAGTTAGAGTCCGGAAGCAACGACCCCATGGCGGTCCTCCTCACCACCGGGATCATCGGCGTGATCCTTGTCCCGGAAACGTCGCTGCTCGCCATCGTCCCGATGTTCGTGCAGCAGATGGCGGTTGGTGGCCTCTTCGGCTACGGGATGGGCAGGTTCATCGTCTGGCTCATCAACCGTCTCAAGCTGGAGTCTGAAGGGCTCTACCCGGTCCTCTGCCTCACGATGGTCCTGCTGACCTACGGGCTGACCGCAACCGTCGGAGGAAACGGGTTTATTGCGGTCTACATAGCCGGGCTGGTCATGGGGAACAGTATTGTCCTTCATAAAAAGAGCCTGATCCGTTTCCACGACGGGGTAGCCTGGCTGATGCAGATCGTGATGTTCCTTGCGCTCGGCCTCCTCGTCTTCCCCTCAGAGCTCGTAGCAGCAGTTGTTCCCGGTCTTCTCGCTGCCCTCTTCCTGATCCTGATCGCGCGGCCGGTTGCCGTCCTGATCACGCTGCTCCCCTGGAAGATGCCGATGAACGAGAAGGCCCTGGTCTCCTGGGTGGGACTGCGGGGTGCCGTCCCGATCATCCTCGCGACCTACCCCCTTGTTGCAGGGGTGCCGAACGCCGAGGCGATCTTTAATATCGTCTTCTTCATCGTCCTTGTCTCGGCTCTCGTCCACGGGACATCGATCCCCTCTGTTGCCCGGTGGCTCGGTCTCGCCGCCCCGATCGAGGAGACGCGCAAACTCTCCCGGGAGTTCGAGGTCGATCCGGACACATCGAGCGAACTGCTTGAGATTGTCATCCCGCCCGACGCCCCGGTAGTCGGCAAGCAGGTCGTCGACCTCGGGCTGCCGAAAGGCGCCCTCATCATCCTGATGCAGAAAGGGGATGAACGCTTTGTTCCGGGCGGCAGCACCGTCATCGAGGCTGAGGATACGCTCCTCCTCCTGACGACGGAGGACCTGGCGGAGGCCGTCCGCATCAAACTTGTTTGCCCGGAGAAACGGAGCGATATGCCCTGCCCCGTAGTTCTCCCCGAGCAGGATTGCCCGGCAGATGCGACCGGGAGCGACCTGCCCTCACAGCGGTGATGCTGCCATGGCGGCCGGGCCCGGTGTCATCAGGCCTCCTGGCCGGGTTTCGCCGGCTTGAGCGTGAACCTGAATGCCGCTCCCTTATCCGGGCATCCCCTGACCCGGTCCTCGATCCAGATTCGTCCGCCGTAGCGCTCAACCAGCGTTCTGCAGATGAAGAGCCCGAGCCCATCGCCCCTCCCCCGGGCTTTCCCCCGTTCGAACCGCTGGAAGAGTCTCTCTTTTACGTCGTCGGGCACACCGGGTCCGTTGTCTTCAACCGAGACCAGCACATCGCCGTCCCGCTCCTCCGCCCGGACGGTGATCTCCACGCCCGGGCCGCCGAATTTGACGCTATTGCTGATAAGATTCGTAAAGACCGTGGGCAGGAGGTTGTCCGCCTGAACCTCGAACGGCGGAACCTCCTGCCATATTGATGCGCCACGGAAGTTCCGGATCTCCTCTTCTATGACCGCGTTGAGGCTCACCGGTACGAAACCCGCGGCCTCGGTACGAATCCGGCGGATCGCCGCCACGTTCATGAGAATCTCGGTGCTTCGTGCAATGCTCTCGTGAAGCTTCTGGGCGTAGGTCTTCTCAGCCCCCTCCAGCAGGTCGAGCATGAGGTCGGCATAGATGCTCGCGACGTTGTTTGCGTTCCTGATGTCGTGCGTCATGATATCGAGATAGAGGTTCGCCTCCCGGTGCGCCTCCTCAAGACTGGCGATCAGCCTGCTCCGTTCCTCCTCGGCCCGTTTGCGATCGGTGACGTCGCGTGCGTTCATGATGAACCCCCGATCGCCACCTTCCCGGAGCAGGCTCGCACCCGTAACGTCGAGGGATATCCACCGTCCGGCAGCATCCCGGATCCGGACCTCGAAGTTGGGTCTCGCCGTGGGCTGGGCCGTTGCGGTTCTCATTGCTTCCACCACCCCTGAAACGTCGTCGGGATGTGTGAGGTCGAGTATCCTCAGGCCGATGAGGCTATCGGGGTTGTAACTCCCGATCCGCTCCATTGAGGGGCTTGCGTAGGTGATATACCCCTTTGTATCGAGAAGCATGATGATATCCGAGGCATTCTCGATGAGAGAACGGAAATGCGCCTCGCTATCCTGTAGCACCCGGTTAAGGCGGGCCAGTTCGTCTCTTTTCTGCTGGAGTTGCTTGGTGGTGGACTGCAGTTCTTTATTCTGGACCTCCATCTCTTCGGCGAATTGCTGCAGCTGTTCCAGGAGTTCCTGCTTCTGCGCTTCCGCCTTCTTCCGCTCGGTGATCTCCGTTCCGACGGTGATGACTCCGGTGACGCTTCCCCGGGAATCCCGCATGGGTGTCTTTATGGCGTAAAAGATCCTGTCCCCGACTATCTCTTCGAAGGTCCCGGTAGTCCCGGTCTCTACCACGCGCTGGTCGTTGGTCATGATGGGCCCGCCGACCTCAGGGCCAAGGAGTTCGATTGCCGATCTGCCGAGCACTTCAAAGACAGGTCTGCCGAGCGTCCGGAGCACAGCGGGGTTGCACATCACAAAACGGCTCTGGCGGTCGGTGACGTAGATGGGTGCCGGCGTGTTCTCGGTGATGGTGTTAAGGATGGCGTTGGCCTTCGTGAGCTCATCCGTGCGTTCGATCACGCGCGCTTCAAGCGTCTCGTTTAATCTCTGCAACGCCTCCTCGGCCCGCTTGCGCTTGGTGACATCGATGCCCACCTCCAGGATGCAGGACGACCCGTCCGCGTCGGTGAAGGGAAAGTCGAAGATATCGTAGTTATGGCCATCCGGCCCGATCCATTCCCAGCGATGGGGCGTTCCCGTCTTCATGACAAGATAAGATTCGCAGTTCTCGCAGGGCTCAGTATATCCGAAGAGATACTCGTAACAGCGCCGGCCGCCGGACTCGCCGAACCGCTCCCGGAAGAAGCGGTTCGCAAAGGGCACACGATAGTCCGGTGACAGGAGTATCACGTATGCGGGCAGCGTCTCCAGGACATCATAGAGGCGTTTTTGCTCTGTGCGCACTGCTTCTTCGGCCCGGGTGCGCTCGGTGATCTCGGCCTGCAGGGCCTCGTTTGCCTCGCGGAGTTTGAGTGTGCGTTCCAGAACACGTATCTCCAGATCGTCGTGGGCCCTCCGTAACGCCTCTTCGGCCTGTTTACGGGCGGTGATGTCCTGTCCCTGGGCGATGACCGAGGAGACCGTCTTTCGGTCGTCTTCGTACACGGCGGCGGAGTTCCACAGGACGATCCTGATCCTGCCGTCCGTCGTGAGGATGGGGATCTCAACGGTCTCCCACTGCTCTCCGGCCGTCGCCTTTCGGATGAGACCCATCAACTCTTCCCGCCGGGCCTCGGGGAAGAGTATTGCCGGGGACCGGCCGATGACCTCAAGCGCGGTCAGCCCGGTCAGCCGCTCGAAGGCGTTGTTGAACCGGGTGATCCTGAGGTCTGCATCCCAGACAATGATCGGGGCGTTTGCATACGCAATCAGGCTCTCCAGGTGCCCGGTCGTCTCCCGCAGCGAATGCTCGCTCTCCTCCAGTTCCTTCAGGTTCTGCCTCAACTTCCTCTGCGTTTCCGTCAGATCTTCGTAGGCATTGCTGAGTTCCCTGTTCTTGCGGATCAGCTCCTGTTCGACCCGGTTACGTTCCTGCGCGTTACGTAGCGATCGCGTGAACGATAATCTTGTCAGCTGGCCCTTTGCAAGATAGTCCTGCGCCCCCTCCTTGAGTGTCGCAAGCCCGGTCTCTTCATCGTTGAGTTCGGACAGGACCACGATGGGAGTGCGCGGCGTGTGTCTTCGCACGGTCCTGACCGCATCGATGCCCTGGCTCTCCGTGATGTTCAGGTCGAGGAGGATGAGATCGATCTCACCCTCGCGCAGAATGGATAGCGCAGACGGGAGATCCCGGGCGGATAGGGTCTCGTGATCAAACCCCTGTGAATCTGCGAGCAGTCTGCGTATCTGTTCCAGATCGTTCGGGTCATGCTCAAGTATCAGTATCTTCATGCTTGGACTCCATATCGGTGCGACTCAATCTTCGTGGGAGCCCGGCGCCTGCTCTTTTCAGGGAGGCTCCGGTCGAGAGAAATGCCTGCATCTTTGCCGTCGAGCAACGCTTCCTGTGTGAACCAGGGTCCTGGCAGGGGGCTATCTTCAACGGGTGTTATCCCCGCTCCTCGTTGGGGTCCCGGGCTCTTACCTGGCTTGCTCATAGTGTGATTAATCCGGGCGGTATGCTGACCTGAGCCTCTCTTTGAAGGTACGTCATCAAGCGGGGTATCTCTGGAAGTTCACACCTTTCCGGCACTTGTGCTATTTCATACGAGGCAGGATCGTATCCTGTACAAACGCGATCTTCTGCCGACTCCGGGCGCCGTGAGTGTTCATCTTCTGGCAGCGAATACCCCTGCAGGCTAATGATATCGTGCGCTCTTCGTGGTCTTCAGCCGCGATCTTACCTCTAATGTATGGTTCTTCGGACAATGGGTATTAAACTTTTATATGGGAGTATGTCCCAAAATTCCTTTAATGAGAGGGTCCATTCCCTGTTTTTAACGTTCAACCTCCAGTTTTCAGGAAAGTCGTTTACCTGCGCGGCATACTTTGCCGATCTCGGAGAATGTTCTGGAGGGGAAAGTCCGGGTGGAATACCTGCGGTGGGATAAGTGAGCATAAAAAATATTGGCTCCTGCAAGCCGGTCTGGCTTTAAAGGCCTGGTGCACAACTATCGGATCGCGAGTATTTTGACAACGGTGATCATGGTGCCCCATGCATCTAAATGTTAGATCTCCGTAATTTTGGGATTACCCGGTCCCCCGGCCGACGAGGCTTGTATGAGGATGGGTCAACCCGGGATCAATCCCCGCTCCCGCAACAGTTTTTGCTCGTCCCCGGTGATGTACCCAAAGATCCGGGGTTTTTCACCGATTGTCCGGACAAAGTAGATGTTAACGAAATCGATCCGCTCTTCGCTGCCGCCCTTCTTCCGGTAAACCGATACCCGGTGCACCTTTGCCATCAGATGATAATCGTCGAGAGGTGTGACCGCAAGCGACGCGACCTTCGTGGTTTTTGTCCCGACATTCCTGTAGAATGCAAAACCCGCGGGAATCCGGGCGCGGAACTTCTCGTCGTTCTTCCCGCAGGAGACGCCGTTCGGGTCCGCGGCTATGAAGCAGTCGGCAAACGCTCCGGCCGTCGCCTTGACATCGATCTCCGGCACATCGTTGAGGGCTCTGTTGAAGTTCGCCGCATACGCGGCAAAGAAGTCTTCTATCATGCTCAAACGCGCGTCAGGGTCCATTGTTTTACAAACAGTCCTGCGGGCATTATATTCTTTGCCCTTCCGTCCTGCCGTGCCGAAACGGCAACGACCGATTCGCTATTCTTTTAAACTCGTTTTGTCTCTTTTCCTTATGCGAAAGCGTGTCGGTATAACTGTTCTCCTGCGAAGCGGCCTCTGCCTGTTTGCTGCATTCCTGCTTCTGTCGGCAAATGCAGCGGCGTGTACTGTCTTTGCGATAACGCCCGGTGCGTCCGAAGACGGGTCGATGTACGTCGGGCATACGAACGACGGCGTCGGGATAGACTGGAGAAACGTCGACGACATAAGCCTTCTTTACATCCCCGCAGCCGACCATGCTCCCGGAGAAAAGAGAGCAATCGTCTTCGATCCCGACAGCGGTTCAGATGCGGCGGGAGGTGCGAGCGGCGGTGATTCGTGCCTGATTCTCGGGTACATCGACCAGGTGCCGCACACCTACGCCTACTACACCGGCTCATATGGCATGATGAACGAGCACCAGCTCCTCTCTGCCGAGTGCACCGACTACGCGAAAGTGGAACTCAACGCAGCCGAAGGAAAGCGGATCTTCTACTCCTCGGAGCTCTCGAACGTGGCGCTCGAGCGGTGCACGAAGGCACGGGAGGCGGTCGAACTTGTCGGCGGCCTGATCGACACCTACGGCTATTACGGAACCGGCGAGACGCTCGTCTTCGCCGACCCGGAGGAGGCGTGGGTCATTGAGATCTGCTCGAGCCTTGATCCGGAGGACGGCGGAGGCCTCTGGGTCGCACAGAGGATCCCCGACGGCGAGGTCTTTGTCGCGGCGAACGAGTTCAGGATCCGTGAGGTCGTCCCCGGTGACCCTGACCAGATATACTCGGAGGACCTCTTTGGCAAACTCGAAGAGGCCGGCGCATGGTCGCCTGCGGACGGCTCCCTCGACTGGCTCGAGGCCGTCAGCTACGGCGAGTATGCGCATCCCTACTACTCGCTGATGCGGGTCTGGCGCATCCAGGACCGGCTTGCCCCGTCGCTCAACCTGAGCCCGTACGTTGAGGACTCGTACACGAAGGCGTACCCGTTCACCATCAAGCCCGACGAGAAGGTCAACCTCACCGAAGCGTTCTCGCTCTTCCGGGATCACTACGAGGGAACCGGGTTCGATCTCTCGGCCGGCGCGGCCGCAGGGCCGTTCGGGAACCCGTACCGCTACCTGGGGCCCGACGACGCCCACACGAACTTCCAGAACGGGTCGTACATGGAGGTCCGTGCCGGGGCGAACCCGCGGCCGGTCTCGGCGGTCTTCTGCAGTTACAGTTACGTCGCCCAGGCACGGTCGTCCCTCCCCGACCCGGTGGGAGGCGTGCTCTGGTTTGGTCCGGCGGTCGCATACGAGACGGTCTATGCGCCGATCTACGCGGGCTCGACGAACGTATCCGCCGCGTACGCGTCCGGCGACCGGTTGAAATACGATAGCGATACAGCCTACTGGACGTTCGACCTCGTGACGAACTGGGCCATGCTTCGTTACGACGCGATGATCGAGATCATCGCCGCGAAACAGGGTGAACTCGAGGCCGAATCGATAGCCCTCGTGCAGGAGACCGATAGAGAGGCGGCCGACCTCATCGCCGCCGGCGACGAGGAAGGGGCGGCACGTCTCCTGACGAACTTCACCGTCACGCGGGGCGACGAGATCATCGACGAGTGGCACAGTCTCGGGGGCACACTGATCGTGATGTATTCAAACGGTCTCATCACCGATCCGGCAACGGAGGCGGTCGATGAGCCCGGGTATCCGGGATGGTGGCTGAACGAGACTGGCTACCAGTACGGACCTCGGGTCTACAACCTTGAGGAACTCCGCGCTGCTGGCGGGCTGAACTATACCGGCAGCAGTGTGTGGGTCTGGAAGAACGCGACGTTTGCAGAGATCCGGAAACTCATCTGATCATCTCTTTTTGCCCGGTGTACCGACCGGGCGACATTGTTATATGACGTGAGCAGGATGGGGGGGTGCACCCCCAGATGGAGAGAGACCCATGAGAAACGTCATCCTGCTTGTTGCGGTTGTATCCCTGCTCCTCCTGGTCGGCTCAGCCGGCGCCAGCGACGTGGGCACTGCCGGGATGCGGAACGGAACGACGGTGAACATCCAGAGCGGCGGTCAGAGTTATCCGGCCTACATCACGACCCCCGAGGGCGACGGGCCGTCCCCGGCCTTGGTGCTGCTCCACTCCTTCAACGGGCTCGAGCCCGGCTACGAGGTCATGGTCGACCGCCTGGCGACGGAGGGGTTCGTCGTCATCGCCCCCGAGTGGCAGACTTTCGAGGAGTCGCCGGAGGACACCGTGATGGAGGGGCTGGTCCGCGATACGGTCGCGTATCTTGGGACCCGGCCCGAGGTGAATGAGAGCAGCATCGGCCTGACGGGGTTCTGCGCGGGCGGGCGCTACACGATGCTCTTCCTGCCGCAGATTGAGGAGTTCAGTGCGGGCGTCGCCTGGTACGGCTTCCCCTACTCCGGCGGGCAGGCGAACGGGACCCCCCCGGCAGAGTTCGTCGAGAACATCACCGACCCGATGCTGATCATCCACGGCACGGCGGATGAGGCAAGCCCGGTGGGCGATATCTACCGGTACGCGACCGATCTCGATGCGGCCGGGAAGTACTTCGAGCTCAAGGTCTACCAGGGCGAGCCGCACGGGTTCATGATCAGGGAGGACGGGCAACTGGTGGAGACGCCCGTCGCAGAGAGCGCCTATCAGGAGATGGTGGTTTTTTTCAAGCAACGACTCTCAGGCACGTAAGTGCCTGAGAGGAGTTGGAGAAAACGCGGAGCGTTTTCGACTGGCGACTGGCGGGCACGTAAGTGCCTGAGAGGAGTTGGAGAAAACGCGGAGCGTTTTCGACTGGCGACTGGCGGGCGCGTAAGTGCCTGAGAGGAGTTGGAGAAAACGCGGAGCGTTTTCGACTGGCGACTGGCGGGCGCGTAAGTGCCCGGCAGGAGTTGGAGAACATGCGCAGCATGTTCGACTGAACGCTCGGCTGATCCCCCCCCATCCGGTCATTTTTTAGGTGAATGCAGTCTGTCGCTCCGCTCGATCTTCTTCATCACCTTCTCCCATGAGTCCGTGATGAGGAAACTCTCCTCCATGAAGCCGATGACGTTCTCAAACTTCTTCATGGGGAAGGCCATCGTCAGGACGTCTGTCGGGATGCAGGGCCGTGCCGAGGGGTCGAACATTCCGAGGACCGCTCTTGGGCTCTCGCTCTGCTGCTCAAGCCAGGGAAAATAAAAGACCGAGCTGCACCCGGCGCCGAAGGGAGTTATGACGCCGTAGGGGTCGGCCCGGTCGAAGTTTGCAAGCGTAAAAAGGCCGGAGAGCACCTCGGGCCGCGTGAAGAAGACGACAGCGTCCGGATTGTCGGCGTCCGTGAGGTTGTCCCAGCGCTTGAAGACGATGCTCTTTCCCTTCGTCGGTATCCTTGTGGTTCCCCGGTCGAGTTCGTCGACGATCTCCGGCGTCTGCTTGTAGCGCTCTCCCTCCATCTCACCGGGCTTTCCGTAGGAGAGGAAGTAGCGGAAGTCGGGGAACCGTTCGGCGTCGTAGCCGAGGTAGAACCTCCCCCCGCGGCACCCGATCGACTCTTCGTCGAAGACGAGGCTTTTGCCGTTTCGTACCTTCGTAAGGTCGCAGACGAAGCACCTCCAGCCCTTCGGGGCGGGGGCCTTCTCCACACCGTCGGTCGCGCCCCCGACCTCGAAAGCGATCGGGAGTTCCGTCCCCGGGAAGTACTTCTCGTGAAGCCGCGTGTAGGCGTCGCGCAGTGCTGTATCCATACGGCTCTGTTCCGGGGGAACGGCAATTAATTTTCTGATCCGTGCCGCTTCAGGTTTTCCTCATCGTGTTCCAGCGCATGAGCCTGAGGACATACTCCGACACGCTCCCGATGAGCCGGATGCCGACGCTCTCGTACTCCCTCGCGACCTCCGCGAGGTGCTCCGGGATGGGGAGGTGCTGCGGGCATACCTTCACGCACTTGCCGCAGTTCCTGCAGAGCGACGCATACGCCGGTTCCGCTCCGTCCATCTTCCCTCCGATGTGGAGTTGGTACATCACCTTCGACTGGAGCGTTCCGCTCTCGGTGTTGTAGGCCTCGAAGCATCCGGGGATGTTGACGCCCGCCGGACAGGGCATGCAGTACCGGCACCCGGTGCAGCCCACCCTGTTCAGGCTGCGGTAAGCCTCCGCCGCCCGGCCGACGATCTCGAGTTCCTTTTCCGTGAGAGAATTCGGGCGGGCTTCGCCGGCGATCCGGATGTTCTCCTCGATATGCCGCTCGTCGTTCATCCCCGAGAGGACCACCGTGACCTCCGGGTGATTCCAGACCCACCGGAGCCCCCACTCGGCCGGCGTCCTCTTCACGTCGGCCTCGTCCCAGACGGCCTGCACCTCTGCCGGCGGGTCCTTTGCAAGGTAGCCGCCCCGGAGCGGCTCCATGATGACGACACCGAGCCCAATTGATGCCGCATATATGAGCCCCTCAGTCCCTGCCTGGTTCGTCTCGTCCAGGTAGTTGTACTGGATCTGGCAGAAGTCCCAGTCGTAGTCGTCGACGATCTCCTTGAAGGCCTCGACGCCACAGTGGGATGAGAAGCCTGCGTTCACGATCCGGCCGTCCGCCTTCGCCGCATCGAGAAACTCAGCGACCCCGAGATCCTTCATCTTCCTCCAGCCTTCACCGCTTGAGAGGCTGTGGATAAGGTAGTAGTCGATATGGTCCGTCTTTAAGGTCTTGAGCTGGAGATCGAGCATCCTGTCCATATCCTCGCGTGACGTAACGAGCATATGCGGCAGTTTCGTCGCCAGCTTGACTCTCTCCCGGTAGCCGTCGGCGAGCGCGCGGCCGAGCACCTGCTCGCTTCCCGGGTATAGCAGCGCGGTATCGAGGTAGTTCACCCCGTGGTCGACGGCGTACCGGATCTGCCGTATCGCCCGTTCTTCATCGATGCCCATACCCTTCGTCGGCAGCCTCATGCAGCCGAAGCCCAGTACCGAGAGTTCGTCCCCGGTCTTCTCCATCTTCCGATACAGCATGGTCAGTTCCTCCTCTCCCGCACTCTCAGTCATTCTCCCGTCAACCCCCTCCATATGATCTCGAACGAAGCGTCGATCAACCGATCTGCGTCAAGGTTGCCGCCCGAGTTGATGATCGACCTGATGACGGCGTCGATCGGAGAGGATATGACGGAGAAGGCGACCTCGATCGCCATGCCCTCGAGGCAGCTCTTCCCGAGGGTTTCGGTAAGAACCTCGAAGACGGCCGGGGCGTCCTTCAGGAACTCCTCGGGGGGCAGTCTCCTGATGAACGGGGACGAGCAGAACTGCTGGACGAACATGTATTCGTCGGGGTGGTCGACCCCCCAGAGAACGGCGCTGCGCCATAATCTCCGCATCTTCTCCCTGTTCGCCTGTTCCCCGTCGACTCCCCTGCCGATATCCTCCGTCATCCGGCTTTTAACCTCGAAGTAGGCGAAGTTGATGAGTTCCTCTTTCGTTGGGAAGTAATGGAAGAGCGTCCCGTTCGAGACGCCGGCCTCGCGCGCGATGAGCGATGTCGGGGTGCCGTGGAACCCCCTCTCCGTGAAGAGCCTGACGGCTGCTCCGGCGATGGCTGCTTTCTTTTCGTTCCTCTCCTCGGTCATACGGATCCATTCCTCAGAGCGACCGGTCACTCTAGAGTGACCACTCACTCTAAATATCTCCGGGCAGTTAAGGCTTGCGTTTTGTGCGGTCGTATAGCAATGCAACGTCTCTTCTCAGGCGAAGATGGGTTCGGGTGAGGTGCAGGTATCCTCCGGCACGAGGAGAGGCTTAGGGTTGAGTTCGATGAGGACAAACCGAATTGTTTATTATGTCAACCCGTCTATGTTGACGCATGCCCCTATCCCTGGACGAGAGGCAGTTCGCGTTCTGGCAGCTCAGGCGGAGCGGTCTTGTAAACATCCAGATCGCGAATCGCTTCAAGATATCCCGCCAGGCGGTCTCGAAGGCGCTGCTTGCCATGGACCGCAAGGTCGAAGAGACGCTTCTCGAGATGGCGCAGGCGAACCAGATCGAGGTCGAGCGCCTGAACGCGGAAAAAGGCGTCCTCTTCGGCCGTTCCGTCCCCTTCAATGCGGCTGCGATCGTCTTCGTCTCGGCAGACCACGGGGTGCAGGTCTGGTACGAGCACGAGGGCGACTGCGGCACATGCCCCCGGTACGCCCGGTGCATCGAGCTCCTCTGGGGCTACGCGGACGAACTGGGGATTGTGCTCACGAAGACCGACGATCCGACACGGTTGGCCGACGAACTCTTTGCGAAACTCCGGGAGATGATATGATGCCTCTTATGGAGACGATACGGGCATACCTGGGCTGGTGCCCCCTGCAGGCGTCGATGCGGACGGATCTCAAGGTGCGGCCGGCGACGGCCGCGGCGGCGGGGGGGCAGGATGGCCCCCTCCGGGTCGAACCCGGGTGGTGGAAGCGCTACCATAACCAGTTGCTGATAACGGCGATAGCCTTCTCGGCGGCGGCAGCGGCGCTCTTTACCCTGGTCGAGGATGCTCCTCCGGGGTACCCGGCCGTATGGACGGGCCTCGCCATTGGGGTGGGAGCGGCCCTCGGTTTCCTGCTCAGTTACCGGAAGCAGTATGCACGGGTTGCCGCCGGCGAGTTCGTCAGGGACAACATGACCCGGAGACAGCGCATCGTCCGGTCTCTGAGTCTGCCGGTGGCCTCCGTTCTCCTCGCCGCCGTTATGGCGTATTTTGTTCTGGGCGGGATGTTCGACCGGATTCTCGGGCTCATGCTGGGCATGTGTCTCATCTGCTGGACCTGGTACGGCCTCACGATCCTCTGGGAGCGCCGGCACAAGGCGATCATGATCGCGGAGAAGGGGTCGGTGTATACCGTGGATACGGCAACAGAGGGTGAACGCGTATGATGAAGTTCTCCGAGACGATACGGAGATGGATGGGCTGGTGCCCGAACGCAGCAATGGTCGGCACCGGCAGGCGATATGCCGCGCCGGAGGGCGAGGTCGGTATGGCGACAGGAGGCGGCCGGGAGGTGGTGGAGGGTGCGCTGGTGGACTACGGCCCAATCGGCACCCCGGGGAGGCTCTTCCTGCTGCTGCTTGCCGGCGCCTCTCTCATCGGGATCCTCCTTGTTACGGCTCCGGCAGCCCTCGTTACGGTTCCGACATTCATTATCCCTCCTGCAGGGAGGCTGTTCCTGCCGGCGATCGTTCTGGGCTACGCCGCCCTGGAGTTATACGGGGCCATACGAAGAGCCTGCATCGAGGTCGCTCGCGACGCCGTCGTCATCCAGCGGCCGCTCTTTTCGCCTATCGTCATTCCAAAGGATGCCATCGTGAAGGCGGAGGTGAAGGAGAACCGACCTCCCCTCTCACCCCGGCTTCTCACGGCAGCGTTCACGGCGCTTTTCATATCGGCGGCCGGCAGTATATACGCTGGATTTTCAGATCCATCTTCCATGCGGTTCATCTTCGGGCTTGCCGCCGCGATCTTCTTTCCGGTGCTCTTCTACCGCACCTACGTGCGGACCCACTACCTGCAGGTCCTGGTGATAACGACCACGAAGAAGAGGATTGCTGTGATCTACACGGACGATCCCAAACGGATAGCCCGAGTGCTGGGGGTAGCCAGATGACGTTCTTCATGGAATATCTCAGGAAGAAGCTCGGTTGGTGCCCGAACGCGGCAGCTGCCGGCACCGGTCGGCGGCGGTACGCCGCGCCGGACGGCGTGGTCGGGCTCGGGACCGCGGCAGACGGCAGCCGGGAGGTGGTAGAGGGCGTGTTCGTGGAGTACACCAGTCCTCGCTTCTTTGTGCTGATGCCACTCGGCTTCCTCGGTTTCCTCTTCCTCTTCGTGGTATCCGTCCTCATCCCCTCCCTGTGGCCAGGGCTCATCTTTACCTTCATGGCTGTTTCCCTTCTGGCTTGGGCCGCATGGCGCATCTACTTCGATCCGTACAGGACCGCGATCGAGTTCTCCAGGAACTCAGTCACCATCCAGAGATCGCATACCGGGCCGCTTGTCTTCGGAAAGGATACGGTCCGATCGGTCGAGGTGAAACAACCCATTCTCTCCATACCCCGCTGGGCGTCCGCGCTCCTCCTGATACTCATGACTGCAGCGATATTCTTTGCCACCATAGGGAACGGATTGATGCGTTATCCGGGCGGCCCGATCGTCGACCCCGATCTTGGCTTCCAGGTTCTCCTGGCGGTCAGCTGGCTGGTGTTCATGCTGGAGTTGCTCTATCGTGCCCTGGTCAGTCTGCGGTATCCCGGCCACGTCAGAGTGAGGCTGGTACCCGCCGGGTTCCTCCACATTTACACGGACGACCCGGAGAGGGTTGCCGCGCTGCTCGGCTCCCCGCGATGACGGGGCATACCTTTTGACGAGAACCGTCCAACCTACACAGCGACAATCGATGGAATCCCTGTACCGAATACCCCACCCGGCGGAGCGGCCGGAATGACTGACAGCACTGCCGGCGCTCGGCCATCCGCCCCGCCGCTCGTCGAGTTCCAGAACGTCAGCGTTGTCCGGGACGGCCACAGACTCCTCGACCGGGTCTCGATCACGATCCGCGAAGGGGAGCATATCGCCATCCTCGGACCGAACGGTGCCGGGAAGTCGTCGCTCATCCGGGCGATCACCCGCGAGTACTATCCATCCTCGCCGGGCCCGGACGTCACGTTCCGGTTCCGGGGGCGGGAGACCTGGGACGCCTTCGACCTTCGCTCCCACATAGGGCTTGTCTCCGGGGACCTCCAGCAGATCTTCAACCGCAGGATATCGGGCCGCGAGGTCGTCCTCTCCGGGTTCTTCTCAAGCATCGGGCTCTTCCTCTCCCACGAGGTGACGGACGCGATGGAGCAAAAGGCCGACGATATCCTCGAGTTCCTCGACGTCGCGCACCTCGCCGACCGCCCGATGACGGAGATCTCCTCGGGCGAGGCCCGCAGGCTCCTGATCGGGCGGGCGCTCGTCCACGATCCGGGCACCCTCGTCCTCGACGAGCCCACAAACAGCCTTGACCTCGCCGCGCTCCACACTTTCAGAAATACCATCAGGAAGATTGCACAGTCCGGCACCGGCATCATCCTCGTGACCCACAACCTCCACGACATCATCCCGGAGATCGGGCGGGTCATCCTGATGCGGGACGGTGCCGTCCGGATGGACGGCAGAAAGGCCGAGGTCCTGACCGATGAGGCCATCGGCGCCCTCTTCCGCGTCCCGGTCCGCGTCCGGGAAGAGGACGGCTACTACTACGCGACGGGGTACTGAGCGGCCCCCGGGTAGCGCTTTTTCCGACCGGCACAACGCTTAAGCCCGGTGACGATCTCTCTCGCCGCCCATACCCCGGCGCCTCAATGCAGGGCACGGGGAACCTGAGAGGAGAGAGAAGGAATGGTCGAGATTGGCTACAAACTCTTCACCGAGTCGCACAGCGCGCCTGAACTGGTGAAGAATGCAAGACTGGCCGAGGACGCCGGGTTCTCGTTTCTGAGCATCAGCGACCACTACCTGCCGTGGATCACGAACCACGGGCGCGCCGGATTTGCCTGGTGCACCATCGGCGGGGTATCGCAGGCCACCTCGCGGGTCAAGGTCTCCACCGGCGTGACCTGCCCGCTGGTGCGCTATCACCCGGCGATCGTCGCGCAGGCCGCCGCAACCGCGGCGAATATGATGCCGGGGAGGTTCGAGCTCGGCCTCGGGACGGGCGAGAACTTAAACGAGCACGTCACGGGAGACTTTTTCCCGACGTCTGAGCCGGTGCGGCTTGATATGCTCCGCGAAGCGGTGAACATCATCCGGACGCTCTGGAAAGGCGGTTCGCAGGACTACTACGGCAATTACTACACTGTTGACAATGCGCAGATCTTCGAGCTTCCCGAGCAGCTCCCGCAGCTCCGCATCTCCGCCGAAGGGCCGATGGCGGCGGAGGTTGCCGGCGAGATCGGCGACGCGCTCATCCACTTCGAGCAGAAGCCCGAGGAGGTCATCGAGACGTTCCGTGCATCGGGCGGCGAGGGCAAATCGTGCATGATCGAGACCGTGGTCTGCTACGCCCGGAGCGAGGAGGAGGCGAAGCGCACGGCATACGAGTGGTTCCCCGTCGCTGCAAACAAGGGAGAACTGAACTGGGTCGTCCCCATGCCGGCGCATTTTGACCAGCTGCAGCAGATGGTGACGCCCGAGGATGTCGCAAAGAACGTCCTCTGCGGTCCTGACCCGCAGAAGATTATAGAAAAAGTGGGCAAGTTCGTCGATATGGGCTACGACAGCGTCCTGATCCACCAGGTCGGCCCGGACCAGGAGGCGTTCATCAACCTCGCGCACGACACCATCCTGCCGGAGTTCGGGATCAAGCCCCCACGAGCCGAGACCGGGGGAAGGATGGTCCCCGGCCCCGCACGGTGAAGTGGGGGCCGGCAATCACCTCTTTTCAGTTCCCGCCTGCTGGATCTTAGATTGTGAGGGAGAATTGCTCGTGCCGTAAGGCGACCGGGTGTTCCCTCACGCTGCGGTGTTCCCCGTCCACCGGTCCATCCAGTCGAGGATGGTCGAATGCCAGAAGATGTTGTTCTGGGGCTTTAGCACCCAGTGATTCTCATCGGGGTAGCAGAGGAACTGGCTCGGGATACCCTTCCGCTGGAGGGCGGTGAAGGCGGCAAGACTCTGCGTCTCCGGCACCCGGTAGTCCAGCCTTCCCTGGATCACGAGCATGGGCGTCGTCCAGTTGTCGATATGATCTGCCGGGTTATGGAGGTTGTAGCCGTCCGGGTTGGACTGCGGTGTGCCGTTGAACTCCCATTCCGGGAACCAGAGTTCCTCGGTGCTGTAGTAGAACGAATGGAGATCGAAGAGTCCGGCATGGCAGACGAGGCAGCGGAACCTCTCGGGCCAGTTTCCGGCGATCCAGTTCACCATATACCCGCCGTAGGATGCACCGAAGGCCGAGACGTTGCCTTCGTCCATCCAGGGGCGGGTTGCCAGAGCCGCATCGAGTCCTTTCTGCAGATCCGTGAGGGGTTTTCCTCCCCAATCGTTCCGTATGGAGTCCGTGAATGACTGGCCGTAGCCTATCGACCCGTGATAATCGATCATGATCACGGCATACCCCCTTCCCGCATAGGGCTGGGGATTGTAGCGGTAGTGGAACCTGTTTCCAAGCCAATCCTGCGGCCCACCGTGGATCAGCAATGCGACCGGGTAGCGTTTCGATTCATCGAAGTCCACCGGCTTTACGATATACCCGTATACGGTCTCGTTGTTCCAGCCGGAGAACGAGAACTGTTCGTACTCGCCCATGCGAACGGCCGATATTCGGTCCTGGTTGATCCCGGTGATGCGCCATGTCCGGTTCCCGGCAGGGTCCAGGGCATAGAGATCGGGCGGGGCGGTGATGTTCGCGTGACCGTAGATGATCCGGTCTCCGACAACCTCCACCGGGGAGACGGAGCCCTCTTCGACCAGGGTCCGGACCTCCTCGGTGGCCGCATCGATCGCAAAGAGCGAGTGCTGCCCGAGGTTTGGGGCGGTGGCATAGAGGGTCTTCCCGTCTTGCGACCAGAGAATTGAGGTGGGCGACCGGTCCCACTCCTTCGCGAGCACGGTCTCTCCCCCGTCGGGCCACGAGCGGAGCCGGATCTCGTACCGGTCCGCCTCGTATCCCGGACGCGTCATGGCAAGGTAGGCGAGCCTGGTCCCGTCGGGCGAGAAGACCGGCATGGTGTCCCGGGCCAGGTTTCCGGGGGTGAGGTTGACCGGCAGGCCGGACCCGTCCGCCGGCGCGAGGTAGAGGTTGAAGTTCAGGAGCCATGCCTCTTCTCGCCCTCTATCGTTAGCGCAAAAGACCACTCCCGAACCGTCGGGGGTGAAGGTGAATTCCTCCGGGCCGCCGAAGGGTTTTGACGGGCTGTCGGCGTCCATCGCCTTCATGACGTCCACGGGTTCCCCGGTATCGAGTGGCATCACGAAGATGTGGCTCCGGAGCTCGGTCGACCAGGCATCCCAGTGCCGGACCGGGAGTTCGGTGTACACCATCGAAGACGTGTTCTGCCTATTGATCTCGTTGAGGCGGGAGGCGGTCTCCTCGACGGAAGCGCCGGGGAAGACCTCCATCGTGAAGGCAAGGCTCTTTTTGTCCGGGGATATCTTCAGGTTGGAGATATCGAGAGGAGTCTGTGTCACCTGAACGGGCTTCCCATTCTCCGGTTCTATCTTCCAGACCTGCGAGGTGCCCGAGCGGGTCGAGAGGTAATAGATGGTCCGGCCGTCCGCCGACCAGCAGGGATCCGAATCATCCCCGGGTGGAGTCGTCAGCTGGCGCAGGTCCGATCCGTCCGGTCGGACGATCCAGAGACTGCTCAGTCGTCTGTTTGCATCGAGGTCGGCAGTCGAGAGAGGGAAGACGATCCACTGATCGTCGGGAGAGGAGGCGGTCCCTCCAATCCGTTTCATCATGACGAGATCCTCTGCGGTGAACGGGTGGGTTGCTTCCGACGCGGCCGCGTGGCCGGAAAGGACGAAGAAGAGCCCCACTCCAGTGAGAAGCAGGAGACATAATTCTGCTGATCTTCGGCAGCTCATAGATGATGATGCCCGTCGGTCATTGATATATTTTCTTTTTGAAATTGGGTCCCTCCCGCAGGCAATCGCGCATTTAATCGAACACTCAAGCTGTTTTCGTTGAACAAGGAGTTTACCGGAGGGTATACCCTGACCAGCGGTCGAAACCTCCCGGCGGCCCGGACACAGCCGGATCAAGCCGGGTCAGAGCAGGAACACGAGGGGTACGCCGTAAAGGAGATGATGGGGGCCGGGGAGCCGTCCGCGCGGCGGTGCCGAGAGTGGGAAACGCTTTGACCGCAGGGCCACGGTTCCCCGGAAAAGGTTATGCCGGGTGGCGGACAGTATCCGCGGGAGGAAGAGATGACGGATAACGCGAAGACCTCGATCGTCCGGGACCTCATGGCGGAGTTCGCTGGTATGACCGGGCTTGACCCGCCAGCCCCTCATCCACGGCGTTACCTCTGGACGGACGCCTACGCGGTCTGCAACTACCTTGACCTCTTCCGCCGGACAGGCGACGCAGACTGCCGCGACCTCGCCCTCCGCCTGGTCGACCAGGTGCACCAAACCCTCGGTCGGCACCGCGACGACGACCCGCGGACAGGGTGGATCAGCGGTCTGCCCGAGGCAGAGGGGGAGGCGCATCCCACCCGGGGCGGTCTCCGGATTGGAAAGCCGTTTCCCGAGCGCCGGTCCGACGAGCCGTTCGATGAGAGGCTCGAGTGGGAACGGGATGGACAGTATTACCACTACCTCACGAAGTGGATGCACGCGCTCAACCGGGTGAGCCGGGTCACCTCTGATCCGGCCTATACCCGCTGGGCGGTGGAACTTGCAAAGGCTGCCCATACCGCGTTCACCTACGCCCCATCCTCCGGCGGCAGGAGGATGTACTGGAAGATGAGCATCGACCTGTCCCGGCCTCTCGTCCCCGCGATGGGCCAGCACGACCCGCTCGACGGGTTTGTCACCTACAGCGAGATCAACGCGGCGGCAGGGGGGGCCGACCTCTCGGTCGAGATCGCCGATCTGTCCCGCATCTGCCGTGGCGGGATCCTTGCCACCGACGACCCGCTCGGGATCGGCGGCCTCCTCTTTGACGCCGGGAGGCTGGCGCAGCTCGCGGCCCGGGAGGGGTCTTCATACGAAGACCTGCTGACTTCCATCCTTGACGCAGCTCTTGCAGGCCTCGCACGCTTCGTCGGGGGCGGAACGATCCGCTACCCCGCGGAGTACCGCCTCGCCTTCCGGGAGTTCGGGGTCTCGATCGGGCTCCGGGGGGCCGGGCCCCTCGTGGAACGGGTCCGGGAGAACCCGGACCTCTCGGGGTGGGTGGAGGCCCTCGTGCAGTATGTGCCGCTCGCCGATACGATCGAGCGCTTCTGGATGGATGGTAAGAACCGGGAAGCCGGCACCTGGACCGGGAACCGGGAGATCAATATGGTGATGCTCGCCACCAGCCTCGCTCCCGGAGAGTTCCTGGCGGTGTGAGACCGCAGCTCCTGCAGCCATTCGGTTTCTGGAAGGGGCTGCCACCCATACTCTTTTAAGCAGGAGTGATATAACCGGGGTCAACGGGAGGAAAGAACCATGGCATCCAGACTGATGGAATACTTCAACAAGCAGCCGAGGATCGGCCTTCTGAGCACCGCAAACGGAGACGGAAAGGTCGATGCGGCGGTCTTCGGTTCGCCGATGATGGTCGACGAGAAGACCGTCGTCATGGGAATTGGAGAGAACCGCACGTTTGCTTACCTGCAGGAGAACCCGAACGCCGTCTACACCATTGTGGAGCAGGGAGAGACGATCATGGACTGGAAGGGGCTGCGGGTCTACCTGACGATGAAGGAGTACGCGACCTCCGGCGAGGTGCTGGACACCTATCGGAAGAAGATTGCGGAGATCGCCGGCGAGGCGGCTGCGGCGATGATCCATGCCTCGGTGACGTTTGAGGTCGCTGAAGTGAGGCCCCTGGTCGATATGGGCCAGGGCTGGGAGAAGTCCGTCTGAACGCTTGTTGAGGGGACTCTCCCGGTCCATCGTCAGCTGCCGGGGACACGGGAACGAGGCACACCGGGGGGTCTTTTCTGCCGGGTCTTTGCCCGGCAGCAAGTCCGGTTATATCGGCTGCGCCCTGCTGCTGTGAGACGCGCACCTGTTGCAGACCACATTCTGTCAGGCGGCTGGTGACCATATTCTGCTAAAGCCTTTAATTTCCCTCTTTTTCTGCTTCTCAGTAGTGAGAGGCCATTATCAGGCCATGAGTAGGCTGGTATCTCACCGCACGATACTGGCTGCATCACTGTCCGCTGAAGATCGCACGGCAGGGAGTGGCATTGCCTGTCTGAAGAGTCGGTTTGCGTCAGAACCGGCACATATCTCACACGCCTGATGCAGCCACCCTTGTCTTCTTTCAGTGGAATCGGCGGCGATTATACTCTATGACACAGTGTGCAAACATTTAAGGGGTACGATGTGCAGTTACTCCTTAGAGAGGTCGCCCTGAAACCCTCTGCCGGGGGGGACATCCTTCCCGTTCTTCCCGCTCGAAACCCTCGGGGTTTTTCGAGTTCCTGCTATCTGGTAGCCGTTAATCGCACCTCTGGTGCTCGCAGGCCCGCCGTTCCACCGGGCGCACCCCCTGACGTGATATGCGACTGCCGTTTTGGTAGGAGCAAGGGGCATCGTTCGATGTGACCGCGGATGACCTGCGTGCGAGTGCTTCGCTTTAGGTACACCGCTGTTTCGCAGTTCGTTTTAGGGAGCCCTCTGAGACGAATAGGTGACAAAATTAGCAAAAATGGAAGCCATGGTCCCGACGGGACGGCACGAGAAAGGAAGCGAGCTGGAGGCAACCGCCATGCAGTTCGCTTTCCCGCCCGCGAACTGCATCTGAGGGACAGCCACGGTTGCCAACGGCGGATAACATCCGATGCACAGAACAATGAACATAAATTTCGTAAACAATTGATTGAAGTGAACTGTATGACAACGATTGGAGTAATTGGTGGAACGGGGGGACAGGGTCTCGGGATTGCGACCCGATTTGTAGAGGCGGGAGAAGACGTCATCATCGGCTCGAGGACGATCGAGAAGGCCCAGGCCGCCGTGGACAAGGTGAAGGAGCTGCTCCC
>NZ_JAJGBK010000028.1 GCF_020696975.1 Methanoculleus sp. | reverse complement strand
CCCGCCGTCGTGCTCCTCAAACGTCACCGTCACCAGGAGTTCCCGCGGCCAGTCCCCGCTCATTCCATAGGTCGAGGCCGGGACAACGTTGCCTTCGGCGTCGGCAAACGAGTCGGTGAAGACGAGCCGTTCCGCGGGGGCAATCTCCCGGTAAACGCCCGTGCTCCAGAAGTCCTGGCCGTCGGGCGAGCGCATACCAAACAGGTACCTGCCCCCCTCGCGGAGGTCGACCCTGATGACCGGCGCCGTAAAACTCGCCGGCCCCCACCACCGTGCTATCAGTCCCGGGTCCGTCCAGGCCTCCCAGACGCGGTCGCGCGATGCGGCGAAGATGCGCTGGATGAACAACCTTCCTCTCTCTTCCGTCAGAACAGCCTCTGCCATCGTCTTGAACCTCCTTTTTCCGGGCTACCTACCTGCAGCATGAAAAATCTTTCCCGGCGGCAGGTGCACCGACGAGGTGAAGCCCGATGGCGACGGATCAAGGAGGTATACCATGAACGAGGGTGCTTTCACGGTATGCCCCGGATGCGGGCTCCGGCTCCCCGCAAGAGACCTCGAGCCTGCGGAGCGCTACAACGCTACGGGTGAGGTTGTGGCAGGGCAGGACCGGTGCGGTCACTGTACCGGGACCGGGCGTCTCCACGCTGTCAGGCTCGCGAGGAGTGCGGCGAGACGGTCCATGGTCCCGACCATCTCTTCCTTCATCCCCGCCTGAAGCATCCTGTCACGGTCCCCGGCCTTCTGGAAGACCACGCGGTTCGTCAGCCTCGTCATACTGCCCAGGTCTTCGAAAGTATCCGTCTCCAGCAGGCCGTGGCCCGGCATGCCCCCGAACTCGAACGTCTCGACGATCCGTTCTGGCGGCGTGACCTCGCGGTATATCCCGAAAAATACGTAATGGTTTCCCTCGGCGTCGCGCTGTGCGATGCGCCACATCCCGCCCGGGCGCAGGTTCATCTCCTCAACCGTCGTCGTGAGGCTCCCCGGACCCCACCACCGGGGTATCAACTCCGGGTCAGTACATGCCCGAAAGACAAGATCACGCGGCGCATCAAAGATCCGTGTGATAACAACCTCCTGCTTCCCCGGCCCGACGATAAAATCCGTCTCGGTCATCACCTTTTGCATTGCTCCGGGCCTCGTACCCTCCTGCACCAAAAATTTTACTGCCCGGCGGGACCGGATAAAGCAGGCCGATTGGCGGGAGAACCGGGATTGGCCGGACGAGTGACAGCATCACCGTCCGGGGTGCATGAAACGCCCGGGTAATCTCCGCACCCTCCAAACCAACTCATGCGGTGTGCATTCGATCGACTGTTTCCGCCCTCATCCCGTTCGTTTTCGTCCAACAGCGTCCGTCGTAGGTCCGGGCTTCCCCCGTATGGTCACCTCTGACCTGATGCGAACGGTATCCGTGGACTCCCAGGTGGCGGTGACCGTCTCCTCGGTCTCCCCTCCCTCCTGAACGCCCCTCCAGTGCAACTCCAGGGTGTCGGCATCCTGCCATCCGCCGGTGTGGTCGTGAACGCTCCCGTCGGATCCAACCCCGAACATGTGGATCATCCCGCCCCAGCGATCGTAACTCCAGAGGTCCGTCTCAACGTAAGATATCCCGCCGACGGTGTAAGCAAGGATGCTCTCGATTCCGTAGCCGCCTGAGACCTCACGGACGCTGGCCGTTCCCTGACCCGTCATGGTGCTGCCATCCGGCATGCGTATGGTCAGGTCCAGGTCCCACTCCCCCACGAACCGGTCCTTGAGCCGGTCAAGTTCTGCCGGCTGCTCCATCACCTGCTCCATCCTGTTCCCTCCTCAATGGGCTCCGGGGGTATCGCGATCGCACATAAGGGTTTGTCCATGCCGCGGGAGAGTTCACCAGAACCAGGCCAGCAGGAAGATGGCGACCAGCAGGAGGCCGTCCTGGAGCGCGACCGAGAGGAGCATGATCTCGGTGCCCCGCCTCGGCCCGAAGATCGCGATATAGAAGGACCCGAGCCATCGCAGGTAGGTGACGACGCTGGTGAGCAGGTTCGCCACGAGCAGCGTGATGACGATATCCCTGCCGGCCATGTCGCCCGCCGCGAGGAGGCCGGATGCAAGGCTTGCCGCGGCGATATACGACCCGAACTTTGCCGCGATGATCGTGAGGCCTTCGGGGGGTATGGGAAAGAGCCTGCTTGCGCCCTCCAGGTACGCGGCAATGGCATTAAAGACCCCGGCCTCGGCCAGAAACGCCACGGCGACGATCGTCGGGATCATGATCCCGAGAATCCGGCGGAGGGTTCGTGCGGTCGGTCGGAAGGACGCCCGCACGGCCTCGCGAACGGATGGGGTCGGCCCGGAAGCCCTCTCCGGAGTCCGGGACTCCGGAGGCTCCAAAAGGAGCATCCGCCCGGCCACCATAACGATCCCGGTCTTGAGAAACCCGATCCCCGTCAGGATGCCGAAGTAGATAGCGCCATAGACCCCGAGCAGCGGGACATAGACCGGGACGAGGTAGCGCCAGTGCATGACGACCGACGGGAAGGAGTTGATGAGCGCCGCAACGACGAGCTCACCCCGCCCGATCATCCCCTTGTGGTAGTAGTCGACAAGCATCGCGTCCGCCGCCTGCGGCGAGACGAATGCCAGGAGAAAACTCGCCCCGCACTCGCGGGGCAGGTGGGAGAAGGTCGTGACCGGGTAGGCAACGCTCGCGATCCTCTCGGTGACCTGGAGAGCAATCAGGATCTCGGCGATCAGGACGCCGATGACGACGATCGGTACCGTCCGGGCAAGGAGTTCGAACGAGAGGCCCAGTGCCGCCGGTACAATCTCTACCGTGCCGTCCATGATTCACCTCGCCTTACGGCTTTCGTCCCGCCCCAAAACAACATCCGGTACGACGTCCGTCCATATCACCGTTCTGGATGCCCGACGGCACGACCTGCCGCTGTTGCCCGAACCCGCACTGCAGCATGGGCTATGATGCGGTCACCCTCACCCGGACGGCGAGATACCACTGGATTTAAATACAATGGATCTTGACGATATTTAGGTACTCGATGATTGACGACCATATAGAGTCCTACCCCTGCACTCCTGTGCAAAACTGTGCGAACGTGCGGTGCGCGTTTGTGCAGAACGCATTCTTCTTTAGGTAGGGAACCGGCCTTTTCGCCGAGTTCCCGTGTAATGTAACGGTTTTTCCGTTACCGCCAGGTGGTTTGTTATGTTTGGCATTACTGATCCCGCGATCTGGGTTGGATATCTGCTTGCGCTCGGCTTTACGCTCGCATGCTTAGTGTACGGCCTGTTGAACTGGAATAAAGGAACAGAGGAGGAACCGGATGGCAGTTGATACCGGGCTCTTCGTCGCAGTGACGCTGGTTTACCTTGCCGTCACCATCGCCCTCGGCTATCTCGGCTACCGCCAGACGAAAGGAGACGACGACTACATGGTGGCCGGCAGAAAGGTCAATCCTGTCGTTCTTGCCCTCTCCTACGGCGCGACGTTCATCAGCACGTCCGCCATCGTCGGTTTCGGCGGGGTTGCGGCGCAGCTTGGTATGGGGATGATCTGGCTGACCGTCCTGAACATCGGGCTCGGGATCTTCATCGCGTTCGTCATCTTCGGGAAACGAACCCGCAGTATCGGGAGCAAGCTCCATGCCGTGACCTTCCCCGACCTGATGGGGAAGTGCTATCAATCGTCGTTCATGCGGTATGCCGCGGGAATCGTCATCGTCATCGCCATGCCGCTGTACACGGCGGCGATCCTGATCGGCGGGGCCCAGTTCATCACGAGCACGCTGCAGATCCCGTACACCACAGCGCTCATCGCGTTTGCCGCGGTCGTCACCCTCTACGTGGTGCTCGGCGGGCTCATCGCCGTCATGTACACCGACGCCCTGCAGGGCGGGATCATGCTCGTCGGCATGACTGTTCTTCTCGCGCTCACCTACGTCCAGCTCGGGGGGATCATCGAGGCGCACACCGCCCTTGCCGCGATGTCCGACCTCGTTCCCGGGACGCTTGCCGCCGGAGGGATGACCGGGTGGGCCTCCATGCCGGCGTTCGGGTCACCGATCTGGCTCACGCTGGTGACGACGCTCGTTCTCGGGGTGGGCATCGGGGTGCTCGCGCAGCCGCAACTGGTCGTCCGGTTCATGACCGTCAAGGACAGCCGGTCGCTGAACCGTGCGGTCCTCGTCGGGGGACCGTTCATCCTGATGATGACCGGCGTCGCCTTCACGGTCGGCGCGCTCACGAACGTCTACTTCTACCGGACGGGAGGCGAGATCGCTCTCGCGGCGGCTACCGACGGCAACATCGACACGATCATACCGAACTTCATCAACGCGTCAATGCCGGACCTCTTCGTCGTCATCTTCATGCTGACGCTCCTTGCCGCTGCTATGTCCACGCTCAGTTCCCTCCTCCACGCCATGGGGACGTCGCTCGGGTTCGATGTGCTGCGGCGCACCGGCTCGCAGGGGGCGTCGATGAAGAGGATTCAGGCGGCGACCGTCGTCATGATCGTCGTGAGCGTCGTCCTTGCCTTCGTCATGCCCGGCAGCATCATCGCACGGGCGACGGCGATGTTCATGGGCCTCTGCGCGTCAGCGTTCCTGCCGGCCTACGCTCACGCCGTCTACAGCAGCCGGCCGTCGCTCCTCGCGGCGAAGTTGAGCCTGGTCGCCGGAGCGGCAGCCTGGTTCGTGTGGACCGCCTTCGTCCACGTCAAGGAATCGGCGGCGCTCGGGCTCTCGAACCTCCTCTTCGGGGTGCCGGCGGTTCTCTCCGCCCCGTGGCAGGATGTGGACCCGCTCGTCATCGCCCTCCCCCTCTCGATGGGCGCGTTGCTGGTCGGGTGCGCACTCGACCGACACCGGGTGCATGCAGATCAGGATGAACCGGCCCGGGCTGCCTGACGGTGGCCCCACCCGGGCTGCCTGCTATGGGATAAAAGACCGGTTCCGTCTGGTCATCCAGCATCTGTCCTCTTCTGGAAAGGGAAAGAACTTGCCGTCTGCTCCGGCACGATACCGGGCGGGCGGAACACTCCGCACTGAGAACGACACGCAGAAGTTACGAAAAAAAAGTAGAAGTTAGTTCTTTCTGGCAACCAGCAGCAGCCCCACGATCAGCAGGGCACCTCCGGCCAGGGCCGGGGAGAGGGGCGACTTCTGGGTGGGAACCGGTGTCGGTGCAGGGTTCATCGTCACGTAGAGATCGACCGTCTCACCCTTGCCGGGATACTGGGTGATAGCTCCCGTATAGGGCTGATACCCCTCCTTCGTCACGGTGTAGGTCGAATACGGTGTTCCGGTCACATAGACCTGCACAGAGAGGATGCCCTGGCTGGTGACGCCTTTGACATCGTTGTCAAACTGGACGGTTGCCCCGTCAACGTTGGAGTGGACGGTGTACCAGCCAACATCGCCCCCGATCGGCCCGGGGGTCTGGACGGGGTTCAAGGTTGCGTAGAGGTCAAAGACATCGCCCTTGCCGGGGACAGAGGTGACGTCTCCATAGTGGGTTATGTATCCGTCCTTCTCAACCCGGAATGTCTGGTAGGGGGTCCCGGTGGTGTAGACCGCGACGTACAGCACGCCGCCCTGGATCTCACCCTGGTACTGATTGTCAAAGTAGACCTGTGCTCCATCGATGTTGCAGTTGACCGCATACCACCCGTTGTCTCCGCCTACAGGCGGCTGAGCACTCACGGGAAGAACAAGACAGCAGGCAACAAGTAAGATCACTAAGATATGGCGTAGAACGCTCTGCATAAAAGCCTCCGCTTCAGCTAAAAGAACTATCTGTTTGATTATAAAACTTTCTTTCTTTCTTCAGCACAGGCGTTGCTTAAAACCGGATTTATCGGGAAAAATGGGCCCAAATTCTGTTTTATCCCCCAAAGATCGCGTTATCACCCCATCGTCGGGCATGAGGCCATGCTCCACAGCCCGGCGTTTCCATTCTTCGGACGGTTCTGTTCCAGGTTTCTGTCGGGATTATTCAAGGAGAACGTTCAGCCCGGAGCATTGTCGGTGAACCGGAACTTTGACAGACCGGGAGATACAAAATCCCGAAAAGTTTCCAGGGAATGGCCGATCAAAAGAGAAACGTTCATTTACAGTCTACTCGTTCTTCCCATTATGAACTTTCGCACAGTTACCGCTCTCCTGGCTGTATCTGCCCTCCTCGTCATCTTTGCGGCAGGATGCACTGCCGCAACAGGCGAACCGAAAGCACCCGCCGCCTCGCCGGCAGACGAGGCCTACGCCCGGGGGCTCGCTGAATACGGAGCCGCCAACTACCACGTTGCCGAAGAACACTTCGCGGAGGCCTACGCTCTCTACGCCGGTGCCGGGGATGCGGAGAAGGCGCTGACGGCGAGGAATGCCATGTTCCGGGCGAACAGGACGTATATCGAATATCCGCTCAACAGATCGGCCGCAGAAGAAGCACTGCGGGAGAGCGTTCCCGGCATCACCGACGAGAATATAACCGGCTGGCTGGATAACCGTGCCCAGAAGATCGTCTCCGGGAACGAGACGCTCTACTTCTATGACGTCGCCGGCAACTACCTCTACGCGCACGTCGATGAGATGCAGAAGCGGAACGTGAGGAACCTCGACTTCGACTACATCAGCCGGTATGCCTGGTCGGAGAACCGGTCCGAAGGGATCGGGCCGTACGTGAACCCGGTCCGCTATGCGGGTGTCGAACGGCTGGAGGTCCCGTATGAGGCGCTTCCTCCATCAGGCGTGCTGAAGATCTGGTTCCCCCTCCCGGTCGAGACGGATTCACAGCAAAACGTCACCGTCACGAACCTCTCGGCTCCCGACTTCATCGTCGCGGGCCCGTTCACCACGGGCACCATCGGCTACGTCTACTACGAGATTCCGGCCGGAGCGGTTAACGGAAACCTCGTCCTCTCGGCGGATGTCGCGTTCACCTCCTACGAGCAGATCTTCGAGAGTATCGACCCGGCACTGGTCGGGGAGTACAACACGAGCGATCCCGAGTACCTCCTCTACACGAAGTCCGAGCGAAACATCGAGATCACGGACGCTGTCCGGGAGAAGGCAAGGGAGATTGTCGGGAACGAGACGAACCCGCACCTCCAGGCGCAGATGATCTACCGCCACATCATCGAGACCTACCCCTACAGCCATGTCCCGCACATCTCGCTTGATACCCGTGAACCGAAAGTAGCCGAGTCGGCCCATATGTTCGAGACCGATCATGGCGACTGCGGCACTCAGAGCATGCTCTTTGCTGCATTCTGCCGGTCGCTCGGGATTCCCGCCCGGCCCCTCGGCGGCTACCAGATGCTTCTTGCCGAGACCCCCAGCCCCCACTTCTGGGCGGAGTACTACCTCCCCGGTTACGGCTGGGTCCCGAACGACGTGACGGTCGCTGAGGCGGCAGACTGGGTCGTCATACCCGACGAGAAGCGGACTATGTTCAAGGATTACTACGCGGCAAACCTCGATCCCGCGCGCCTGGTCATCCAGAAGAACGTCGACGTCCCGATGGACCCGGCCCTGCCGGAAGATGCCGCTGTCTTCAGGATTGTCAGACAGTATCCGGCGGTTGTCTCCGATACGGCAGACTACGATCTGGATCTCTTCTGGCAGGAAGGCTTTACGATCAGCCTTGCGGCTATCGATCAATAACCCTTTTTTTTATCGCGGGGCCGGTGCCTTTACGGAATTAGAGCGCAACAGTTGAGCCAGTCCGGGAAATGGTTCGCAGGGCCCCGTTCCCCCGAACAGGCACGGAATAAGATATCCACCACATGCCGACTCCCCGGACACCGGGCTGGCAAGCACCGCGAAAGGAGATCATCGCCCGGCGCATTTCGACCCCGTTGCAGGCTCCGGAAGGCACGCTGCCGGAATTCTCAGCAGGATCCCGGTGGGATAGCCTTATGGCATCATACTCTGATCAGGCATATTGTGGTGATAGACCATGCCAAAGTGCTACAGTTGCGGTGCAGAGATCAATCCAAAGAAGACAAGATGCCCTAAATGTGGGGCAAAGGTTGAAGCAGGGAGCGGGCAACCCCAGGAAGCGATACCTGTCAGGGGGCGACGGTAAAGATCCCCGGATGCCCCTCTCACCGGACCTCTTTTACTCATTTCTCTCTTTTTCCGCCCGCGGAGAAGTCCGCCACCAGTAGTAGACCTCGTAGATCAGGAGCGCAAGCAGCACCGCACAGGCCCCGAAGAAGAAACCCATCACCAGGTCGTGGACCGGCAGTCCCCCGGCGCCATCGAAGGCAGGTGTCCTGAGCACCACGACCTCCTCGCCGCTTACCCCGGTAGCCACCGGTTCGGGCGGCACGTTCGGGAACCCCGGCATGACCACCGGGAGAAACGTCGCAAGGCTGAGGGTCGCGAAAATGGCTATCGCAAAGAGCGTCGCATACTTCTTCAGCACCGCCTGGAGATCGCTCACCGGCGGAGCAATGATGAGGACCTGGTTCGCAAGGCCATAGACCTTCACCACACGTCCCTTCTCGCTCCACCGGGTCTCCATGACCTCAAGAACCCCGGCGTCAAGGAGGTTCTCGATATGGTAGGTGGCGGTGGTGATAGGGATCTTCATACGGCGAGCGACCTCCGACGACGTCAGCGGCCCGCCCCCGAAGGCCTGAATGACCGCGTTCGCCGTCTGGCTCGCCATTGCCCGGGCGATCTTCTGTGCCCGCTCATCACCCGGCTGGACAACTACAACATCATCAACCATGGAGTGCTTCTAGGATCTTATTACGCCCGCGCTCGAGCGCCTCATCGAGGCGGGAGGCGTCCTGGCCCGCACCCTGCGCGAGGGTCGGCTTACCCCCGCCTTTTCCGCCGAGGATGCCGCAGACCTCCCGGACAAGATCGGCAGCGTTCACCGCCGGTGTGCCGGAGGTCGCCACCACCCTCACGTTTCCGTCGCCCGACGCAAAGAGCGCCACGCCGCCCTCATCGGCGATGGTGGTGGCGAGCGCGACGAGTTCTTTCTGGGCCGCATCCACCTGCCTGACGACGACCCGGACCCCGTTCACCATCTCGCCGCTGAGATTCTGCATCTCAAGGTCCACCACTTTCTTCTGGAGACGCTCGATCTCCTTCTTCTGCTCTTTCCATTCCCCGAAGAACCGTGCCACCGTCGCCGGCAGGTTCTCGGGCTGGACGCTCACCACATCGGCGGATGCCTGGAGGAGTTCTTCCATGTGCTGCACGGCCAAAATGGCAGCGACACCGGCCGCAAAGACCAGTCGCTCCACGCCGTCCTGGATGTGCTCGACACCGATGATGCGGATCGGCCCGATCTCACCGGTCGTCCGGACATGGGTTCCCGCGCACGCCTGCACGTCGCTGCCTACCTGCACCGTCCGGATATCCCGGCCCGGCGGGACACCGCCCTGGTAGAGGCCGAACCCGTACTTCTGCTCGGCCTTCGTCCGCTCCTCGATCTGGATGTAGACAGGCGTATCGGCCATGACCAGGCGGTTCGCCTCGATCTCGATCCGCTTGAGTTCGTCGGGTGTGATGTGCTTGAAATGCCTGATGTCCAGGCGTGAGGTCTCGCTCCCTTTCTGGGCGCCGGCCTGGTGTATGTGTGCGCCGAGCACCTCCTTTGCGGCGTGCAGGAGGACGTGAGTCGCCGTGTGGTGGCGCATCAGCGACCACCGGCGTTCCTCGTCCACCATGCCCTTCACCCGGTCGCCGCGTCTCAGGATGCCTCCCGTGACCCGGTGGAGGATCACCTCACCGACCTTCGTCACCTCTTCCACCCGCACCATCGTATCGGACGTCACCAGGGTCCCGGTATCGGACGGCTGGCCGCCTCCCTCGGGGTAGAAGAGCGTCTGGTCCAGCACCACCATTCCGTCGAAGTAGTCCAGCACCATCGCCTCGAACTCGATCTCCGTCGGAAGGTCGTAATAGAGTTTCTTCGTCGGGGGCAGGGTCTTCGCCCGCTCGCGGTAGGGAGCGAGCGGGTCTTCCCCTTCCGCTTCCTTCTGCGCTTCCGAGTGCATATCGGCGATCCGCGAGTAGAAGTCGTCGGGGATATCCACGACAGCCCCCTCGGCGGCAGCGACATCCTTCACCATCTCGGGCGGAATGCCGTGGGAGTCATACAGGGTGGTCACCTCTGATAGGGGAACCGGTGAACTCTTTGCCCTGTAGTTCCGGGCGATCTTCTGGACGATCCTTGTCCCGCGCTCGAGGGTGCTTGCGTACCGGGCCTCCTCGTTTGCCACGATCTCCCGGACAACATCGACGTCCTGCCCGAAGTTCTCGGTCCCCACGATCGCCATCTGCGCCTCCACAAGGCTGGCAAGGTCTTCGTCCATCGAGAGGTCGTTCATCATCCGAAGCGTCCGGCGAAGGACGAGCCGGGCGAGATACCCCTCGCGGACGTTCGAGGGGACGATACAGTCGCCAAGCATGTAGGCGAGGCAGCGGGTGTGGTCGGCGATGGAGTAGACCTTCTCGATCGGGACGACGATCTCCTCGAGCCGCTCGACGGGTACGTCGATCGCCTCAGCGACCTTCCTCCGAAGGTTGTAGAGGTTCGTCCCGGAGATGTCCATCACGCCGGCGAACCGGGCGCTGAGCCCCATGATCTTCGTGAACTCGGGATTGTCGAGGAGGTCTTCAAGATTGGCCGACCGCATCAGGCGGCTCACCATCTCCGGGAAGACCGCATCGTAGATCGTCGGCGAACCCTTGGAGGCCCAGACGAACCGTTCAAGGCCGTAACCGGTATCCACGATCTTGAGCCGCATCGGGTAGTAGAGGTCCCCGTTCACTTCGATAGGCGGCTGGTCGGTCTTTTGCCGTCCGAGGTTCATGAAGACCAGCGTCGCGACCTCTAGGCCGCCGATCAGCACCTCGACGGAGGCACCGGCGTTTCCGCCGCCGTACCAGGGGTGTTCCTTATAACTGACCCGGTCGAGATCGCCCCCGATGGACTTGATGAACTCGTCGCAGAGGGCGACCGTCTCGTCCTTCCAGTAGACCTGCTCCTCCGGGGTATTGAAAGCGTGATGCGCCATCATCTCAAAGAGCGTCAGGTGGCGCCCGGATCTCCCGACCGAGTCGAGGTCGTTTAAGCGGATGCAGGGCTGGGAGATGGTCAGCGGGTTCGCCGGCGGGGGGACGACCCCGCTCGTGACGAACGGCTGGAAATCGGCAATGGATGCGATGGTGAGGTAGATATCGTCTCTCCACCGGGCGGCTACGGGATATCGTTCGAGGCGTGTATGGCCGTGCCGCTCAAAGAACGAGAGGAACGCCTCCCGCATCTCATCAACGGTATGGGGTTTGAAGACCGGGTTGCCGATGAAGTTATACGTCGCGCACGGAGCGTCGCCGCAGAACTCCTGTTCTGGGTCCCGGGTCCAGAAGGCCGCTCCGCAACTCTTGCAGACCTTCCGCTCAAACCCTTGAGATCGGAAATAATCGAGCGTATATTCTTCTTCGAGCATTGAAAATCACGCAGCATAATTCTGTATGATTGAGACCGATATAGTTGTTTGTGCGAAATTCTCAAACATTCCACGTGTCCTGGTACCAGAGATCGTAGGATTCATATATCCCTGTCCGGTCAGCGATGCGCACCGCGAGGATATGCCAGCACTCGCGTCCCCGGAAGAGGAAGTCGCTGCAGGTGCAGAAGTCGGCTTCAACGATATACTCGTCGCTTCTTCCCACTACGACAAAAAAATCCCGGTAGCGCTTCACCCGCCCTTCATCGACGGCCGCAAGCGCCTTTCTCCCCCGCTCACCGTAGACACGTTCGATACAGGTGCGGAACTCCGGTGTCAGCGCCCGGTCCTGTTCGATCTTCTGCCAGATCCCCCTCATGGAACTACCACTACATGGGGCGGATCAGGGATATAATGCCACCCCATGCGGGAAGCAAGGGCCTCCATGGCGGGGGCCTCGAGCGTGTAATGAGTGGCCTCAAGGCAGGGTATGGGCGATGCACGGGCCACGCTGTGCTTCAGTTCCGCCGAGAGGAAGGCCTCCGCACCGAGGTCGACGGCCTCCCGGATCAGGTCGGGGTCAAACCCGCCGCCGCCCACGATCGCCAGGCGGCGGATCGTGCCGATCTCACCATAAACCCGGATCCCCCCGCCGGGGAGGCGGCGGGCGATCTCTTCCGCATCAAGGGAGCAGTCGCCGACGAGGCCGACGGTCATCCGCTCCGTCGCGGAGAGGCCGAGTCTTGACGCCAGGACGTCGTTGACCCCGCCTTCGGCACGGTCGAAGTTTGTGTGCATCACGTAAAGGTTCATGCGGGCGGCAAGGACGGTCCGGAGCAGGTGCGAGACCGGGCCGCGGACCGCCGTGACGGGGCTCCAGAGGGGCGTATGGTGGACGACCAGCATGTCCGCGCCGGTGCGAACGGCGGCCTCAACAACTCGCTGTGTGGCGTCGAGCGCACAGCAGACGGTCCCGATCTCTTCCTTTCCCTCGATGACGAGGCCGATCTTCCCGGCATCGTAGTCCTCAGCCAGTTCGGGTGGAGCAACCTCTTCCATCGCGGCGATGAACCTCTGGATATCCATGCAGTACTCCATGTTGATCTCGCGGAATAAAAAGGTGGACGGGGGTGCCCGGAGAGAGGGGATCGCCCCTGCACCGATCACGTTCCGGCCCGGAGATGCCCCGGCCGGGCGTACCGTCCACTTCCGGCAACTTTTGACATCTTCTCGGGAGGAAAACGGACAGTATCAGTAAAAGTTGGCAGAAATCCGAGATACAAAATAGAAATAATTATCCATCAAAAAGCCGACATTCGACTGCTATCTATCGGAGAGAGAGCATGTTAAGAACTCTTATCATCGGAATGACATTCCTCGTCCTCTGTGCCGGCATCCCTTCCGTATCTGCGGGGATCGGAGGAGATGAAGGATGGTACCGTGTCCACTGCAACATCGACGGTGCCGATGTTTACTTTGACGGACAGTACAAAGGTACCACGTACGGAGGATGGGTCGACATCCCGTCCTACACCACCGGAACGCCCTACAACAATATCCGGGTCGAGAAGAGCGGCTACCAGACCTACTCCGGCAGCCTGCCCTCGGGACCTGTGGCCGGCGAGACTGTGAACGTCTACGCGACGCTGCAGCCGGTCGAGACCGCCGGTTCGATCCATGTCACGTCAAGCCCTTCAGGCTCGGCCATCTACTTAAACGGGAACTACCGCGGAGTGGCGCCGCTCACGATCCAGAACCTCGTCCCCGGCACCTACTCCCTTGACGCCGAGCGGTCCGGTTACCAGTCCGACCACACGACCGTCACGGTCAGGGCGGGACAGCAGTCGAACGTTCAGTTCACCCTGACACCGATCCAGCAGTACGGGTCGGTCAAGATCACGTCCGTTCCCTCCGGTGCCTACGTCTACATGGACGGGGTCTACAAGGGCCGGACCCCCCTGACGCTCACGAGCGTCTCGGCGAAGAACCATATCGTCGAGCTCGACCTTGCCGGCTACTATGACTGGAAGTCGACTGTGGCAGTGACCTCCGGCGTCACCCGCTACGTCGACGCCCGGCTGACGGCCGTCCCCTCCGAGACCACCGGAGCCATCGATGTGGTCTCCTACCCGGCAGGTGCGGACGTCTTCCTCGATGAGAAGTACCAGGGCAAGACCCCCTCGGCAGGAGTGTACACCATCTCGAACGTCGCGGTCGGTTCCCATACCGTGAGAGTTGCCCTCTCGGGCTACCAGGACTACACGACGTCGGTCGGCGTCAGCGGCGCAACCACGAGCCATATCACCGCGGCCCTCCAGCCCGGCCAGCCGAGCACGACCGGCTCCATCGCGGTCACCTCCTCCCCCTCCGGCGCCGAGGTCTACATCGACAACGCCTATAAGGGCATCACCCCGCTGACCATCGACGGTGTTGCCACCGGCAACCATGCCGTCAGGGTGGCACTCGCGGGCTACAGCGACTGGTCGACCAGCGTCCAGGTCGGCGCCGGAAGCACCGCCTCCGCCTCGGCCTCGCTCTCCGCTGTCCCGACCCAGGCACCCAGCGCCGGCGTGCCGCCCTTTGCGGTAGTCGGGGCGCTCGGCATCCTCGGGCTCCTTGTTGCCCTGCACAGGCGCGACTGAAGAGTTAGAATCCCCCTCTTTTTGGCAGAACCCTCCATGACTTGATCGCTCCCGGAACGTCTGCGTACTCCGGCCGGATATTACCAAAAGTAATAATCAACACCTATAAATATTCTAAAATGAATATACGTTCATGGAAAAGTCCCTGGACCTCATCAATACCCGGATACGCGACGGTAATGCACGAGTTGTTACCGCCGACGAGATGCCGGGGATTGTCGACGAGCTGGGAGAGGAAGGGGCACTGGCGGAGGTCGACGTCGTCACGACCGGGACGTTCGGGGCAATGTGCTCCACCGGTGCCTTCTTCAACTTCGGGCACGCCGACCCCCCCATACGGATGGAGCGTGTCTGGCTCAACGACGTGGAAGCATACGCGGGAATCGCGGCGGTCGACGCATACCTGGGGGCGACCCAGGAGGCCGACACCAAGAACCCGCTCTACGGCGGCGCCCACGTCCTCGAAGAACTCGTGGCAGGGGGCACCGTCGAACTGCGGGCGACCTCCCGCGGCACCGACTGCTACCCGCGCCGGAGCATCACGACAGAGCTGCTGCTCGAGGACATGAACCAGGCGATCATGGTCAACCCGAGAAACGCCTTCCAGTGTTACAATGCAGCCTCGAACGCCACCGATCGGACGCTCAACACCTACATGGGAACCCTCCTCCCCCGGTGCGGCAACGTCTCCTACTCCGGCGCCGGAACCCTCTCGCCGCTCGCAAACGACCCCAACTTCCGGGTCATCGGGAGCGGCGTCCCGATCTTCCTTGCCGGGGGAGAGGGTATGATCGTCGGAGAAGGCACCCAGCACTCGGCAGGCGGCGGATTCGGGAACCTGATGGTCGCCGGGGACATGAAGCAGATGCGCCAGGAGTTCCTGCGTGCAGCGGTGATGAACGGCTACGGCGTGACGATGTACGTCGGCGTCGGCATCCCGATACCGGTCCTCGATACCGGGATCGTCCGGAGCACCGCGGTGCGGGACGAGGATATCCTGACCGACGTCATCGATTACGGTACGCCCCGGCGGGACCGGCCGTCGCTCGCGAAGGTCAGTTACGCCGACCTCAAAAGCGGCTCGGTCGAGATCGGCGGTGAGACCGTCCGGACATCGTCGCTCTCCAGTTACCGGAAGGCCCGGGCGGTGGCACAGGAACTGAAAGGCTGGATCGAGGCGGGGAAGATGGAACTTGCGCTTCCCACCCGGCGGATCGACCCGACGAAACGTGTGAGGCCGATGCGGGAGACGGCCGTCACCCCCCGCGTCCGCGACATCATGAACCGGCAGGTGATCAGCATCACGGAGGACGAGGAGATCCGGGTGGCGGCAAAGCGGCTCCTTAAAGACGAGACGAACCACCTCCCTGTCCTCGACGGGAACGGCACGCTTGTCGGGATCATCACTACCTACGATGTCTCAAAAGCGGTGGTGAATGACGGGAGGCTAAAGCAGGTGAAGGATATCATGACCCGGAACGTGATCAAGACGACCTCCGACGAGCCGGTGGATATCGCCGCCCAGATACTGGAGCGGAATAACATCAGCGCACTCCCCGTGGTTGACGCGACGAACCGGGTGGTCGGCATCCTCTCGGCGATCGATCTCGGGAAACTCTTCGGCGGGAGGCGGCGGCGATGAAGCTTCTGCTCGCGTTCTCGCGGAAAGGGAAGACCGACCCGGGGAGGGAGCCGGTGATCGCCCGGGTGGTGAAGGAGACCGGCGTCCTCATCAACGTCGAGAAGGCCAATATCGACTCGATGGCCGGCGAGGTGCTGATCGACGTCCCGGATAAGGACGCCGACCAGGTCCGGCGGCGCCTTGAGGAACTCGGAGTCTTTGTCCGTGTGATGGAGAACGCTGTTGCCCGCGACGAGGAGGAGTGTGTCGACTGCGGGGCCTGCATCAGCGTCTGCCCCCAGGAGGTCTTCTCCTTCGACGAAGAGTGGCGGCTCCGCGTGAGTTCCGAACGGTGCGTTCTCTGCGGCAAATGCATCCAGGCGTGTCCGCACGGCGCCCTCTCGCAACAGGGATGATACGGGAGCACTTCGAGTTCCGGCAGACGATCACGACGATCCTCGCCGACGATCCCGGGCACGTCAAGGCGGCAAAGTCCGGGATGATCGCCGCCCGGCAGGAGGTCGAGCAGCAGATCGCCGCGGATCCCTATTTTTCGGCAACCCTTGAGCCTTATACACCGAAGGCCCCGGAGAGGACACCCGGCCGCATGGCCCGGGCCGCAGCAGTTGCCGGGGTCGGGCCGATGGCGGCCGTGGCGGGCGCCATCGCCTGGGCCGGGGTGGAGGCGATGGTCGAAGCCGGCGCGACGTTTGCCCTCATCGACAACGGCGGGGATATTGCTCTTGTGAGCGACCGCGATGTGAAGATAGGCATCTATGCGGGGGCATCGCCATTAAGCGGGCATATCGCGTTCCGAATCCCGCCGCAGAACGAGATTCTCGGGATCTGCACCTCGTCGGCGACGGTGGGGCCGTCGATCAGTTTCGGCGTCGCCGACGCCGTGACGGTCTTTGCCCCCGACGTCGCCGTCGCGGACGCCTGGGCGACGGCGATCTGCAACCGGATCACCCCCGGCGACACATCAGTCCTCGACGCCCTCCCGGGGACCGGAGTTACGGGCGTGCTCGCCATCATCAACGACGCGGTCATCCGCTGGGGGGACCTCCCCGAGATCGTGCGGGCGAGGGTGGATGAACGGCTGATCACTGCCGGAGGCGACTGGCGGCACGGCAGGAGTTAAAAAAACCCTGCGGGGTTCTGCCAGATCGCCCGTCTACAGGGACTCGTCCAGGTACCGGATGGTCCCGGCATATGCCTGTTTTCCTTCAAACCGTACGAGCGTCTCCTCTCCATCGGTGATGAGAACGACGGGCTCCCCGTCAACCATGCCGAACACCACCTCATAGATATCGACCTCGTCGATGACGATTCCCCGCACAAGGTCCGATGCCGCGTGGAGTTGCAGCCGCTCCATCACGAGGTCGTCCGGCGTCTCCCGGAAGAAGTAGTAGAAGACCTGATAGGCGTTGAGGAGGTCGGAGGAGAGCAGCGCTCCCCGGGCCTCTTCGTCAAGCGTATCGAGTCTCTCTGCGAGAAGTTCGTCGTCGTCGCCACTTGCCTCAAAGAGTTTGTCGGCAAGGTCCGCCAGTTCTGCATAGTCGGCCATACCCGGTTCCCACCGTAGTGTATACCGCCCGGAAAGCGCCCGGCAGAGCCGGAACGGCACAGGCGGCGCATGAATAACTATATCGGTCTGTCCGGAAAAAAGAATAGGTGTGCGTGAGGAAGATCTGGATTGGGCTGTATATCACGGGATTCCACAAACCGGCAGCATTACGGTCGAGGACCTGGCAGCAGCCACCGGGCTTGAACCCGGTGCGGTCACGGCATCGCTTGAGCGCCTGGAACACTACCTCCTGGTCCGGCGGACCGGTGATACAGTGCGCCTCCTCTCCATCCAGGAGTCGCTGATCGAGTGCCAGTGCCGGTATACTGCAGATGACCTCCCGTTCGTCATCGAGAACGGTGTCGTCAGGGCGAAAAAGAGGGATGACTGATCATGCCTGAAGTTGCCGTACTCCGGATAGGCCACCGGCCCGAACGCGACCAGCGGGTGACGACACACGTCGGGCTCGCGGCGCGGGCACTCGGGGCCCGGGGGATGTACCTCGCCGCAAACGACCCCGGCGTGATCGCGAGCATAACGGACGTGGCCTCACGGTGGGGGGGAGACTTCTTCGTGGAGAACGACGTGAAGTGGCGGCGGTGCATCCTGGACTGGAAAGCCGCCGGCGGCAAGGTCGCCCACCTCACGATGTACGGGCTCCGGATGACCGACGTCATCGACGAGATCCGCGGAGAAGAGCGGGTGCTCGTCGTGGTGGGGGCGGAGAAGGTGCCGGGCGACATCTACGGCCTTGCCGACTACAACGTCTCGGTGACGACCCAGCCCCACTCCGAGATCTCAAGCCTCGCCCTCTTCCTCGACCACCTCTACGAGGGGAAGGAACTCAACCGGGAGTACCCGGACGCGAAGATCCGGATCGAGCCGGCGAAGGCAGGCAAGAAGACGGTGGAGCGGTGACGGGGCGGGTTCTGGTTGCCGGGTTCGCCACGCGCCACGTGGCGCAGTCGGCCCACCGGGCCGGCTACACGGTCTACGCCGTCGACCACTTCTGCGACCGGGACCTTGCCTGGTACACGGAGGACTGCCTCTCGTTCGATGACCTCGCCGAACTCCCGGACAGGATCACCGAACTCGCCGCCCGTCACCCGGTCGACGCGCTGGTCGTCACCTCGGGCGCCGAGACGATCGGGACGACGATCCCGCTCTGCGGCACACCGCCCCGGAAAGTCGAGCGGTTCCTCGACAAACTGGAGATCCAGCGGTTCTTCGAGGGGCTGGAGGTGCCGGTCCCGCCGCTTGCCGCGAGCGATCAGTTTCCGGTGATGGTCAAACCGCGCAGGGGAGCCGGAGGGTGGAGGAACGCGGTCGTGAAGACCGGGGAAGAACTCCGCCGGTGGGAGGAGACCTGGCCGGACGTGCCCTACATCGCGCAGCGACTCGTCGACGGGATCCCGTCAAGCGTCTCCTGCGTCACGGACGGCCGGCGCGCACGGGCCATCGCGGTCAACCGCCAGATCCTCCGGGGGGAGGGGGAGAGCGCACACGGGTTTGCCGGGTCGGTCACCCCGTTTGCCCACCCGCTTGCCGAAGAGATGGTCGCGGCAGCAGAGCGGATTGCTGCTGCAAGCGGGTGCGTGGGCTCGGTCGGGATCGACTTCATGGCGGGAGAGAAGCCCTGGGCAATCGAGATCAATCCCCGGTTCCAGGCAACCGTGGATACGGTCGAGATGGCGACAGGAGAGAGCGTCTTTGGTATGCACATGGACGCCTGCCGCGGTGTGATCCCTGCGGTGCGGCCCGCAGCGCGGCAGGTCGCGGTCCGGCGGATCCTCTTTGCCGAACGGGATATGCGCCTTGATAACGACCTCTCGGCGCTTGCGCCCCGGATTGCCGATATTCCCTGGCCCGGGAACGAGTTTGAGGAGGGGCACGCGGTCGTGAGCGTCTACGGGGTGGGAGAGACGGAGACGGCGGCGTATGCGGACCTTGAGAGAAATACCGGGGCCGTCCGGAGGCTGATCCGGGGTTGAGCCCCGGGCACGTCCCCTTCGGCCCTCTCAAACAGGAAAGGAAATTAAAGGTTGAGAACCCAGGTACGGGGCATCAATGCGGGAGAGATCTATTATACAATATCAAGTTATAGGGGAGAATTGAGCATGGTATCCGTCAATGAACTATTAAACGACCCGGCAATCCACGCCTACATCCTGCGCATGATCGGGGAGGAAGGGGTCGAACTTCTCAGGCGGTTCCCCGAAGATGGGGAGCACAGCGACGAGGAGCTTGCCGAGAAGACCGGGGTCAACCTCAACACGGTCCGCCACACGCTGTACACGCTTTATGAGAGGCGACTCGCCGAGTACCGGCGGTTGAAGAACGCAGAGACCGGCTGGCTCACCTATCTCTGGCACCTCCGCCTGGACCGCCTCCACGACGTGATCGAGGAGGAGATCAAGGATGCCCTCGAACACCTCGACGCACGGCTCACCTACGAGGAGAAGAACGACTTCTATACCTGTAAGGGCTGCGGCGCCATCTACACCTTCACGGACGCGGCGAACTGGAACTTCGAGTGTCCGAACTGCGAGGAGATGCTCGAACACTTCGATAACGAACTCCTCGCGACCGCTCTCAGAAGACGGGTCGACAGGATCAAGGAGAGCCTCGGGAGTGCGTGAAGAGGACTGCATCGCTCTCCTCCGGCGCGCCGGGTGCTCGGAAGGGGTCATCGCGCACTGCCGGGCGGTGCGTGACCTCGCGCTCACCTATGCCTCCGATCCTATTGTAGACCGCGACCTGGTCGAGGCCGGGGCTCTCCTCCACGATATCGGTCGCGGAGTGACGCACGATATTCGCCATGCTGAAGTGGGCGGCACGATATGCCGGTCGTTCGGTCTTGACGAAGCGATCGTCGCCATCGTCGAACGGCATATCGGCGCCGGGCTGACGACCGAGGAGTGCTCGCTCCTCGACCTGACACCGCGCGACTGCATGCCGCGGACGCTTGAAGAGAAGATCGTCGCCCATGCGGACAACCTGGTGAAAGGGACCCGCGTCATCACGATGGAGGAGCGGATGCAGCACGCAATAGCTATCCCAGGACGGCAGAGGGAGCGGATCTGCCGGCTCGGGCGAGAAGTGGAACTTTTCAGATGATCAGCCGTTTCACCTGCGGAAGCGCGCGCAGGTCTTCGTAAACCGATGCCGGAACCCGCGGCTCGTCCACGATCATCACGAGTCTCGGCTCTTCGGCGAGGTAAGGGTCGGTGACGAATATCTGGCGGATGGAGAGATCGTGATCGACGAGGACTTTGACCGCCGCGCCGACGATCCCCTTCTGGTGCGCGTCCTTTGGATAGAGCGTGATGACCGAGAGACCGAGGGCCTCGGCGACCCGGGAGAGGTCGGGCGCGGCGCGCATCCGGATGAAGACCTCCCGCAGGTCAGGGTTCTCAAGGATGCGACGGGCTGTTGCGTCGACGACCCGACGGTCGGTCTCGATCGCTCTCCCGATGTGCGTGGCGGGGATCTCGACGCCGTTACAGGCAATCCGCCCGTCCTCGTTGATGCCGAACCCGTTTTCCAGCAGGAACCGGACGACCCGGCTCTGGGATGGTGAGTCGGCAAACTCCCGTGAGATGTCAGCCCACATGTGGAAATGTTGGCGTGAGGCGCATAAATACGCACCGAAGGCGGTCCCGGGGCACCGGTGTCCGGGTCTGCACTGCAGCAGGCGGGTATGGGCAGACTCCGGCCCGGGCCCATAGAACCCCGTCCTCCGGGAGAGCAAGATATTTCATGTTGCACTGCGTTGTATATAGAGGAACAGAGCGAGGGTTGCCAAGCTAGGTCAAAGGCGCTAGGTTGAGGGCCTAGTCTCGTAGGAGTTCGCCGGTTCGAATCCGGCCTCTCGCATCCATCTATCCTGAAACCAAACATAACGAGCAGCAGTTCTCCTCCGTATCCTGCAGTCCTCAGACGAAGTCAGGGGTTACCCCGAACGGGCGCACCGTGAAAGGGCAAAACTGATTTGAGAAGAGTTAACAGACGTAAGCCCGATACTGTACCGGATACATATGGAACTGCAGATCGAGAGGATAGACGGCATCCTGACATTTTCAATGCGCGGAAGGCTTGATGGCTACGGTGCGGGGCAGGTCTCCGATGCCGTGCAGGCGTCGTTGCAGGACGACGACAGGTCAATCGTCTTTGACCTTGCAGGGGTGAATTACCTGAGCAGTGCGGGCATCCGGGTTCTCATCGCCGCGAAGAAACAGTTGAAGGAGCGCAACGGCATCCTGGCCCTTGCCGGAATGCAGGAGTATCCAAAGAGCGTTCTCGATATGGCCGGAGTAGCATCGGTGTTCTCCACCTATGCCAGGGTCGAGGAAGCCGTCGCCGCCTGCAGAAGGCCGCAGGACAGCCTCTCGGTCATCAACGAGATCGCCAGAACCCCGGTCATGAGGAACGGCGTTGCCTATACCATAGAACGGGCCTCCACACAGAGATCGTCGCTCCGGGCCACCGGCAGCCTGAATAAGATGTTGCATGCCCGCCTGGCGGAAGAAGACATCCGTGCGATACCGTTCTCCGCCCTTCAGTACTCGCTCGGCATCGGCGCGCTCGGGGCGAGTGTGGCGGACGTCCTCCCACTCCTTGGAGAGATGATCACGCTTCACGGTTCGATGGTATGGCTGCCGACCGATGGGAACGCTACACCGGACTTCTTCACGCCGGCGAAGGAGACGGGGGAACTTTACGTCTACGCAGGATACAACGTCGCGCTTGACGGACCGTTCCACGAGATCGTCACCATCGACGCTGGAGACAGCGGCAGTATCACGCTCTCTGACGTATACCGCACGATCTTCGACCTTGCGCGGGAGCAGAAGCGCGATTTTGCCGGCATCGTCGCCATCGCCATGTGGGCTGTTGTCGATGGAGTCCGGAGTCTGGGGGTGAAGAGGTCACCTGTTGCCGGATCAGCCCCAACGAACGGTCTGCCCATCAATGCTGAAGCGAACGTAACGGAATGGCTTGAAGAGGATGATGGGCCGAAGTACCACGGCGACACGATGGTCAGTTTCGGGTTCGGAGTGGACTATTCGGCCTGCAACGACGAGCACCTTTCAGCCCTCACCGACGAAAACCGTCAAACAACCCGGCAACTGCAGCTCCATAACCACGGCGTCATCTTCCGCGGGGTGCCGTGGGACGCGACGCTCGATCTCTCCCGGCAGATTGGCAAGATCGTGAACGAGGCCGAGTTCGTCGACATGCGGCACCTCAAGGACACCACCCGGATCCGGCGGGCGAAACTGGGTGTGGCTTATATATCAGGGATCGATATGGATGTGTAAGGCGCTGTAATGCGCTTACGGCAATACCACCCTTTTTAAGCCCCATATCCGGCTCATACCGGGCCTGAAAGAGCGCGGGGTCCGGCTCTGTCGACCTTGCTCCACTCGCATGCACTCCCAAACCGCTATTTCCGGGCCCGGGCGCCTCCGGTGTTCGAACTCCTTTCAATCGCACAAAACCCATGCACGGTTTTCCACCGGATATCCCCGCGGCCCGCTCTATCGGGCTCACTGGCAATTCAGAACGTAGTTCGAAGAAAGTGTGAAGGCTGGGGTTTAAGAAGACCAGAGGTCTTCGAATGGAGCTACGAGGAAGAACCTACTTTCGGTCAGATTGGCGACAAAGGTCCGCCCATCATCCCGACTCGCCGCCGGCCCGCTCCCGGATCCGCTCCACCGCATCCTCCGCAGCCCTCCGGACGTACCAGTCCTCGTCGTTGAGAAGATCCCTGAGAGCCTCGACCGCCCGTGCATCCCCGATCTCAGAGAGCACGTCCGCCGCACGTTTCCTGACATCACCGTCCGGGTCGCCGAGCGCGGATACAACCGCATCCATGGCCGGGGCCCCGATCGTGACGAGGGCAGCCGCGGCTTCCCGCCGGATACTGTAGTAGTCATCGTGGAGGAGGGGTATGAGCGCCGGGACCGCACGCGGGTCACGCACCTCGCCGAGGACCTTCGCCGCCCGGCGCCTGATGCTGTCGTCGCGGTCGTTCAGGACCGCGACCAGCGGCCCGACCGCAACCGGACCCAGCGGGACAAGGTCGCTCCACCGCTCCTTCGCGATCAGGTAGACGGCCGTCTCCTCCCCGGGGGCCGGCGACCAGCCCAGGCGGTCGAGGGCATCCGCAGCCCCGGCACGGACGCGGAAATGCCCGCCCGTGAGTGCGCCGGGGAGCAGGCGGGACGCCGGCTCGCCGATCAGCACGAGGGCCGTCACCGCGCCCTTCCGGGCCGTATCTCCCCCCTCCTCAAGGACCGAGAGGAGCGGGACGACCGCCGGCTCGCCCATCATGCCGAGCGCCCGCACGACAACACGGCCCACGCGCCAGTCCCCGGAGAGGAGCGTCTCCGTGAGCGGATCGATTGCGCCCGGATTTCCGATCTTGCCGAGGGTTGCGGCCGCTCCCATCTGGACAGCCGGAGAGCCGCCGCGAAGAGCCCGGACCAGCGGTTCGACAGCCGGGTCCCCGATGCCGACGAGCGCCCGGGCAGCGCCCAGACGGATATGCCAGTCACGGTCCTGGAGGGCATCGATGAGCGGGACGATCGCCGCTTCCCCGATCATCTTGAGCGCCTCGACCGCCTTTCTCTGCCCGCCCTCCTGCTCGGTGCGGAGCTCATCGATCAGCCGCCTGACCGCAGGCACCCCGATCATGCCGAGCGCCCGGGCCGCACCCATCTGGATTGTGCTGTCAGGGTCGTCGAGCGCCCGGATCAGCAGTTCGACCGCCGCGGGACCGACCTTCGCAACAGAGGCCCACTGCTCCTTTGCTATCAGGTAGCGAACGGTCTCACCCTCGGTCTCCGGCACCCATCCGACCCGCCCGAGGACCTCCGCCGCGCCCAGCCGCACCGGATAACGCTCGTCTCCAAGTGCCTCCGTAAGGCTGGCGACGGCCGGTTTCCCGATCCGGGTGAGGATGTCGATCGCCTCCAGGCGGAGCGTGTCGTCCGGGTGCCCCAGCGCCTCGATGAGCGGGCCGATGACCATATCCCCAAGGCCGATAAGCACATCCCCGGCCTTCTGCCGGATCAGGGCATCGCCGTTCCCGAGCGCGAGAACCAGCACGTTGACGGAGGACTCCCCCATCGCTGCCAGGGCATTCGCCGCGACCGGCCCGAGATCCGGGCGGCCGAGGACGGGGACGAGCGCGCCGGCGGCAGGAGCCCCGATCCGGACCAGGACCGCGGCGGCTGCCTGCCAGAGCCCTTCCTCGTCCAGGGCGCGGACCAGCGGTTCGACGGCCGCCTCCCCGATCCGGACCAGCGTATCGCCTGCGGGACCAGAGCGAGCCTCCTCGCCCAGCAGGCGGACCAGGTGGGGGACCGCAGGAGCCCCCATCCGGGCAAGCGACTCCGCTACACCCCCCCGCACACCCGTATCCGGGTCGGCGAGCCGCGCCGCCAGGGAATCGACAGCAGCGGGCCCGAGATCCACGACCTCCTGCCACTGCTGCAGCGCAACCAGGTATACGGCCTGCTCTTTCACCCCTGTGGGAACCCAGCCAAGTTTCTTCAGGACCAGAGCCGCCCCCATGCGGGTCCGCGGGTTCTCATCATCAAGCACATCAACAAGCGGCTCCAGTGCAGCCTCGCCGATCCGGATGAGCGCAGTCACCGCCCCCGCGTGCCCGTCACCGTCCTCGCCGAGGAGGGGAATGAGGGGCATCACCGCAGGCGCACCGATGCTGACCAGGGCGTCGGCGGCCTTCCGATGGAGACGGTCGCCGCCGCTCCTGACGAGGTCGACGATGGCCGGTACCGCTTCAGCCGCCCCGAGCCTGCCCAGGACCTCGACGGCGTTCTCCCGGGCGGCATCCGCCCCTCCATCGAGCAGCGCAAGAACCGGGGTTATCGCCGGTCTGCCTATGGCAACAAGGGCGTCCACAGCCGCCGGGGCAACAATGTTGTCGGCAAGGATATCGACAAGCGGCCCTACGGCGAGAGGATGACCGATCTCGCCGAGGGTTGCTGCAGCCTCACTGCGTATGCGGTTGTCGTCGCCATTGAGCGTCCGGATCAGGGGGTCGACGGCCGGCACGCCCATCAGGGCGAGTTCCGTCCACTCCTCCCGGGCAATCAGGTACCACACCCGCTCGGTCTCGTTCCAGGGCTCCCAGCCCATCCCATCAAGGATGCCGGCAGCATGGGCCCGGGACCGGTCGGAGGTCAGCGCCTGGATCAGGGGCGGGACCGCCGCCTCCCCGAGGGCAGAGAGGATCTCGCAGAGCGCCGCGAGCGTCTCCTCATCCGCGGTGTCCAATGCCCGGACACACTCCTCAGCCGCCGGCTCCCCGATCTTTACCAGGGCGGCCGCCGCCGTATCCCGGATGGCGGGATCATCGAGCAGCCGGATGAGCGGGTCGACCGCGGGGGACCCGATCTCCCCGAGCGCCATGACCACAAGCGACCGAATCTCCCGGTCCCCATCGTGCAGCAGCCCGGTCAGGGGAGCGACTGCAGCCTCCCCGATCTCCCCGAGGGTCCGGGCGGCATGCCACCACGTTTTCCTATCCGAAGACCGCAGGATGCGGATGAGGGGGTCGACAGCGGCCTCGCCATACTCCGCCACATCAAGCCACGCCTCGCCGGCGATGAGGTACCGGATCGCCCCGGCTTCATCAGGCGGTTCCCAGCCGAGTTCCCGAAGGATCATTGCGGCAGGTTTCCGGATAGTCGCATCAGGGGAGTCAAGAGCCCCAACAAGGGAGGGGACCGCTGCATCGCCGATCTCCCGGAGCGCGTAGAGGGCGCCGAACTGCACCTCACCCTCGCCGCCGGCAAGTGCTGCGATGAGTGAAGGCACGGCAGGCCCGCCGATGCGCACGAGGGTGGCAGCAGCCCCGGCCTGCGTCGCATCGTCCCCGAGGGCGGCAACCAGGGCAGGGATTGCACCTTCACCGATCAGGGCCAGGGCTTCGGCGACGCACCACCGCCTCCCCTCGTCCGCAAGAGCAAGGGCCCGGACCAGGGGAGCCACGGCGTCGTCTCCGCGCTCCGCGACGGCATGTATGGCACGTTCGCGAAGGTCGGCATCGTCGCTGCCGATATCGGCGATGAGCAACTCTATCGGCCTGTTCTCATGGAGAGAGAGAGAGGGGACAGCATCAGTTGTTACGTCAGCAGGGCCGGACACATCCTCTGGCAGATCGGATACATCCCCGGTTGGATCGTATGCATCCTCAAACCAGCAGAATTCATCTTCGGCAGGTTCTGGAGACGGTTTATCGTCCCGATCATCAAGTCCAGGGATTATTGCAACATCTTCATCACCGGGAGACTCGAATTGGGGGGTGGGCAGGCCATCCAGGGGAAGTCCCTGAGAGGCATCAGGCTCGTCGGGTATACTGTCAGCCGGACCGCGTTCGGGAGAATAGGCAGCAGGCTTCCCGGCATCGTCCCGTTTGCCGGTGAGAGGGAGTGCGGCCCCCCTCTCACCAGAGACGAGATCATCGTACTGCCGGAGGGCCTCGGGAATCATTTCAAGTTTATCAAAGAGCTTCGTCTCACCGTCGAGCCAGATATGCTCGTCCAATGAGTTCGTGCCAGGTATCTCTTCCAGAGACACATCCGGATCCGACCGTGAGGTATCCCGGTCATCAGCAGTATCCTCCTTGTTGTTCTCTTCGGTCCACTTCTTCGTCCAGTGTCTGAGAAACGAAGATCCGTTCGGCCCGAAGAGCCCGGGAAGACAAACAATGGGACATATAGTTTCAATGGTTGAGAACGCCGGTACACCAGACACCCCTCCACAGGATAGGAGGGAGGAAAGGCATGTGACCACAACGATCACACACACCGGGGCACGTAACATCCCAAAAGGCGCGCACTTATCAATCAACCCGGGCACACACCCACCCGCACGATCCAACTGATCTGCCGCCAGATCATTGATTCCGGTGATAGAATCAGCGAAGTGGTCATCTGGGAATTCTCGTGGGGTTTTGATGCACATTATGAGAACTTTATGCCCAAAAAATAAAAATGTTTGTTTTCCTTGACCAGTAAATAAGAAATATTTTAAGTACTACCTGTTTCGGGAAATTATTTTCCGCTTCCGCCACTTTCACTCCGGATCTGCACGGGCACGCCGGCATCCAGGTATCGCTTGTATACTACAAACCAGGGTGTGTCGAGGAGCCCGATGATGCCCTTGCTGACGACCTGTCCGATGATCAGGGGGAGGAGGGGGAGACCGGTAGTAGAGAAGGCGATGACCACAAAGATGACGCTGTCGAGCGTCAGGTCGGCGACGTCGGAGAAGGCGCTCCGGAGAACGATCCGGTCCGGGTAAGCGCGCTTCAGCCGGTCGAAGATGTAGGAGTCGAAACTCTGGCTGACCAGGAACGCTACCCATGACGCGAGGATGATCCACAACCCCTGGGTAAAGATGCTCTGCCACGCCGCCTCGAACCGGAAGACCGGCGCCGGGGTAAGGGTGTTTGTCATGGCGATCAGGATGGCAAGGAGGACCTGCGAGAGAAGGGCGGTAAGGATGGCAACCCGGGTCATCGATCTCCCGTAGACCTCGTTGATCATATCGATCGCCTGCGCAATAAACGGGTAGATGAATACAGATGCAGGCGCAATGAGCACCATGATGCCGAGATCGAACTCGACAATCCGGGCTGCGATGATCTGCGAGGCGCCGAGGTAGATGACATACAGGCCGGTCAGGGTGGCAAATCCATACCCGGGAAACCGCCTGACGACGGCAGCTCCCGCATACGTCGCAATGGTGAGACTGATCACCCAGTATATCCAGACAGACGGTATCGGCGTGGGAGCCCTCCTCCCGAAAAGTGGAGGTGGGTATTCCCGGTCACCCTATTAACACCCGCCCATCGGCATGCGGCCGGAGTAAAACAGCCGTTTAAAAGCCTTCGTTCATAATTCGCTCAAGTTCTGAACGTTTGATCCGCCAGGACCCCCCGCACTTGACCGCCGGGATCCGCTCCTCGCGGATGAACTCCCGGATCCGGCCGGGGGTGAAGTTCAGGGTCGAGGCGACGTCGTCAACGGTGAGCATGCGATCGCCAGTGCTATGATGACACCCGCACCCGATCGTCTCCCAGTCCTCGTCCGGCAACATGATGGTGATGACCGGCTCGCCGTCATCTCCCGGGGAGACCGTGGCCTTGAAGATGAGGGTGGGAACAAGGCCGTTCAGGTAAAGGCTCGTCTGGAACTCGAACTCCTTCTCGGTCGTCATACGGGCTTTATCCCTGAACGCATGAAGGGTATCCCATAAATTCTCCGTAACGGTCTCCTGCGGAATATTCGGGAACGGCACCATGCTCTGCGCGGCACGTGCCGAGACTGCGAGGGGATAGGTGATGCCTATGTCCCTTCCCATCCGGGTGATCTCGATCAGATCCCCATCATCAATAGCATCCTGACGGGCTTTCCTCTGCTGATCCGGGTCCGCCAGTCCCCAGATATCTGCAGGTGTCTGCAATCGCGTATTTCTCGTCTCCATGAATCAATCCTCTCCGGGGTGGATTCGCGCTCCTGTACCACAGTGGGGGAGTTGATCATAAAAGATTTACCAAATATTTTTCGAGATTTAGCCATTTCTTTCGCGCTAAAGGCATATTTTGAGCACGCCAGAGGTGAAACGCCGCCAGGATCAGGCATCGCGGCGGATGCTGCATTCAGATACGCCAGGATCACCCAAATCCTGCTGAAAGGAGGAAGGATATCGCCCGGGTTACCGGCTATGACACCCCATCGCGAGGCGAGACCCCCAACAAAGCCTATATAGCATCAGGGTGAGTCTTGAGCAGTGATTCCTCCTATACCACCCGCCCCCGGCGATGCCTACATCACACTTCTGGGACGCTCAACATGGGCTCTCGTCAACGCTTATCATGCAGTCCTGCGGGAGAAGGGGTTGCGCCCCCAACGGGTCTCTATCGTTACCGAGGAACCCTACGCAATGAGTGCATCGACCGCAGCCGAGGCAATCCGTATAATCTCGGAAGGGTATGGGTTCATCCCGGCAATCGGGACGGAGGTCGTGCCTGAAGCGGACTTTGTACGGGCCGGGCAGACGATCCGCTCGCTTGCGAACGATCTTATCGGGCAGGGGTTTCGTGTGGCGATCGATATCACCTCCGGGAGGAAGGTCACGGTCGCCGGGGCGCTCATTGCGGTCTCGCTCGCGGGGCTTGACCTCCGGCACATCTACTACCTCGCCATGAAGACGACTGATGACGTCGCAAAGCCGTATATGATGATCCCGCACCAGCTCCAGAGAATCCGCGACATCATGGAGGACGCGAGGGCAAGACCATGAACGATACGGTCATCAGGGAGAATGAACTGCAGGTTCTCTTAAACAGCCTCGATGAGGTCCGCATCACATACCCGCTCTACGAGGGGGATCTCCTGGTCGCACGCCCCGAAGGGACCGGCTATTCACTGGAACTGCCTGCGTCGCGCGAGACCTTCCAGGGCTGGCTCGCCGGGTACGAGCCGATCGCCGCCGAGCTCCCCAATTACGCCGACTTCCTGGAATGCATGCTCGCAAGCGGGGTCGCCCGCTACGCCAATCAGGCCGCCTTTGACTCGATGCTCGTATCGTACGGGCAGCTCAAGAAGGCCGTCTTCTTCGGCCTCGATACGAACCTCTTCTACCACGGCTTTGCATCGAACAACCCGGGGATCAATCATACCTCCTACCTGATCGTCGATACCGTCCGCGACGAGCTCGCGTATGCGATCAACCGCAAGTACCCGGCAAAGATGATCGAGGAGATGACAGCGCGTGCACCGGGCTCGCGGGAGTTCATCGGAGAACTCGAGAACAAGCGGATGAAACGGTCCCGGAAAGCGGCATACCTTGCCCTGAAAGAGTACCGGACCATCCGCGACCGGGCGACGGAGATCGCGTCGCCGGGCCCTCACACCCACCTGACCGAGGAGAATGACCGTAATATTGTCAGGGCGCTCAGGAAATTCGAGGAGGAGCGGTATGCCCTCCCGGTTCTCCTGACCGCCGATATCTACATGGCGGACCTCTGTATGGCCGAGGGGCTCGAGTACTTCTACTTTGACCGCCCATACAGACTGGAGACGACAACCTGCACGGCGCAGGGATTCCGGCGGCTACTCTTCAACCTGGCCACCGTCTTCGGGTTCATAGGCTGCAACGGTTTTGCCGTCTTCGGGGAGTACGGCGGGAAGGGCAACGATCTCGACGAACTGAAGGTGCGTTATCTGGACGACGAGACCTGCCGGGACTTCACAAGGGAACTAACAATATGCAGACAACTCCAGAAACTCAGCATAGAACGGTAGAGGCAGTCCTCTGCGACATGGACAACACCCTCTTTGACCTTGTCGGAGCCAAGCGCGAGGCGTGCCGGTGCGTCGTCGACTACCTCGGCGCCGGAGACCCGGAGGCGCTCTTTGCGCAGTTTCTCCGCGGCGTCCACGGGTTTGAGGATCATGCGAACATACGCGACTACCTTGACGGACTCGGGGTGCGCGAGCAGAGGACGTTCGAGGTCTGCTGCCGCACCTACGAGGACGTGAAACTCGACCGCGTCGAGGCATACCCGGGCGTCGAGAAGACGCTCCGGAGTCTCAGGGACGCCGGGATCGGGCTCGCGGTCGTCACCGACGCGGAGTCGTTTCAGGCACGCCGGCGGCTCACGAAGACCGGACTCATCGACTACTTCGATGTCGTGGTAACCCCGGAGGTCTCGGGGAAGCGGAAACCGGAACCGGACTCTCTTCTTTACGCCCTCCGGCACCTCGATACGCCCCCTGCGAAAGCAGTGATGGTCGGCGACAGCCTGGTCCGCGACATCGCTCCCGGGAGACACCTTGGTATGGTGACCGCGTTTGCCGCCTACGGCGACTGGCGGCCGGGCCGGCCGACAGATGTGGAGGCTGATATCATCCTTCGCGAGTTCGCCGAACTCCCGGGCCACGTGGGCATTCCGGACCGGTAGGACGTCAGCAGAGCGGCGAGGGCGACCGGGACCCCGATACCGGGAGGCGTGCTCCGTGGACGACGACCAGCTGGTCGGTCTCCGCGACCTTTCCGAGGATGATTGCTTTTCCCGCCCGGGTCATCGCGAAGACCGGGATCGATGTCCCCGCCTGCAGGAGGGCAGCCTTCGCCGCCTCATCACGGATATGCTGCGACGCGCAGGCGGTGAGGAGATCGGCCGCGCCGGCCATCACGGCCGCGTCTTCCCGCGAGATCCCGGTCGTGTGGACGGCGACGATGACGGTCTCCGGGAACCGCTCCCGGATAGCCGCCGCCTCGGCGGCAACGGCGGTGGTCACGGCGATCCGCCGGTGCCCGAGCGATCTCGCCAGGGCGACGCCGGCTGCCTGGTCGATCGCGGCGGTCTCCGGGTCAAGGACCGCTCCCCCGTTCTCCTCGATCCGTGCGATCACCCCGGGGATCGGGCTGGTTTTCACGAGTCCAGACATCCGGCCGCCGATCCCCTGGATGAGAGCGGGGTTCGCTGCAACCAGCGTCCCGGCCCCGTCAGAGGCAATCACCGCGGCGTCGAGGTCCCCCCGGCGGACGGCGCTGCTCAGGAGTTCCGACGCCCCGAAGATGACGAAGTCTGGCCCGGCAAGGACTTCGCGCTCCGGCGTGCACATCCCGAAGGACCGGATCCTCCCTTCAATGTTCTCGCGTATGGCCTCAGGCGTCATCTCGGTGACCGGGCAGGCAAACCGCCGTGCCAATGGGCAGTCCTGTATCTGCGGCGTCCCGACCTCGACCACCCGGCCGTTCTGGACCACGACCCGGCACCTGCCGGCGGCCTCTATGATATGTTCGTCACGGTCGCTCATAGGCTCGATCCCGTAGTGTTATGTGGGTGGCACGGATTAATAGTCCCCTCCGGCTCCGGGTAAATACTTATCAGATATCCTTTCTGAATGTAGAGGGATGATGTACCTGCAGCAGGAAGACGGGGTGAAGGGGCATGGGCAGGATCTGTAGCCCGTTCGTCGTCATCGAGTGCAGCCGCCAGTGCGGGTTCTCGCGGATGTACAACGAGCCCACTGAGGAGCAGGAGAGGGAGATCACCGATACAAAGACCTGCCCCGCCTGCGGCGCCCCCGTCCGGCGAAGGCTCTTCTGACAGGACCATGCCGGGAGAGCGTTACCGGGAGATCGACGTCGCCCGGGGCATCGCCGTCGTGACGATGATCCTCTTTCACTCCGCCTTCGACCTCAACTTCTTCGGGGTGCTGCCGCTCAACGTCTCCGGCGGGCTCCTCCGGATGCTTGCCTACCTGACCGCATCGACGTTCATCTTCCTCGTCGGCCTCTCCTTCACCATCAGTTATGCCCGGGCTTCAGAGCGGCTCGCCGGGCGGGATCTCACGCTCAAGTACGTCCGACGCGGCCTCACAATATTCGGCTATGGCCTCGTCATCACCGCCGTCACCTGGCTCTTCCTGCCGTCCGTCTACATCGTCTTCGGCATCCTGCACTTCATCGGGATCGCCATCCTGCTCGCGCCGCTCTTTGCGCGGTTCAGCGCACAAAACCTCATCATCGCGAGCATCGCCTGCCTCATCGCCGGCTACGCCACGAACGCCGTCCCGGGCCCGTGGCCTCTTCTCTGGCTCGGCATCCACCCGGAGTCCTTTGCGAGCCTCGATTACGTGCCGCTCCTCCCCTGGTTCGGGCTCGTCCTCGCCGGGATGGCCTGCGGGTCGCTCTTCTACCCCGGTGGACGGCGGGGGTTCGCGCTCCCGGCGGCGAGGCCGGCGTTTTCAGCGCCGCTCGAGTTTCTCGGCCGGCATTCGCTCCTCATCTACTTCCTGCACCAGCCCCTCATCCTCCTCGTGATCGCGCTCCTCGCGCCGGGGACGATGGCGAGGTTGTGGTGAGGGAAAGGAGTCAGGTGCGTGGCGATACGCGATGGAAAGCCGTTAGACAGAACATGCTGTAACACAAAACAAGACCTGCAACTCCCGGGTCTCCGCAGCAGGGGGCATCCCCCTTGCGGGAGGCAGAAATTCTCCCTCCAGGAAATTAGCGCAAATACTAAATAGAAGCCGCGGGGTAGCAGCCCCCCGCATGCTCTGGATCGTATTCGCCGTAGCGGGCGCGATCTTCGAGGCAGCCTACTATACCCTTCTCAAGCAGCAGGGTGACGGCGTTGATCCGTACATCCTTGCTTCAGGGACATTCCTGATTGCAGCAGCCATGCTCCTCCCGGCTTCAGCAGTCCGGGAGTTCCCGGATCTGGGATCCGGTTTCCTCCCAGCTGCGTTGATCGCCGCGACAATCAACATACTGGCTGCAGCCCTGTACTTCAGGGTATTGAGGCGGACGGACCTCTCGCTCACGATCCCCATGATCTCGTTCACTCCGGCCTTTCTCATCGTCACATCCTATGTCATCCTCGGCGAAACCCCATCGACCATCGGCGTCGCCGGCATCCTCTGCACCGTAGCCGGGTCGTACGTCCTGAATGCCACGTCAAAGAGCATCGAAGAGCCGCTCGACCCGATCCGGAGGATAGCGCATACCAACGGTATCCGCTCCATGCTCATCGTGGCGTTTCTCTTCAGCATCAGCCTGAGTTATGAGAAGGTGGTCCTGCTCAACTCCGACCCGTACTTCGGCGTGGGGATCATCTTCCTGATGACGGGGAGCGCTCTCCTTGCGGCCTCCCTGGCCCGGGGAGGCGGCCCCGTGAGAACCGTCAGGCGGCACTCCCGGCTGTTTCTCCTCCTCGGTGCAGCCCTTGCGCTCAGCGCCATCAGCACGAACCTGGCGTTCTCCCTGCAGATTGCCAGTTACGTCATCGCCGTGAAACGGTTGAGCGTCCTCTTCACCGCCATGTACGGGGTCGTCATCCTTGGTGAAGGACATTCGTGGGCCAGAACCCTCGGGTCGATCGTGATGGTCGCCGGGGCGGCCTCCGCCGCCCTCTGGTGACCCTCACTCGCAGAAGAGCAGGACGTCCGAGAATATCCCGACGTCAAAGACCCCCCGTTCCGTGACCCGCAGATCGGGGATGACGGTCAGGGCGAGGAACGAGAGATACATGAAGGGGTTCTCGACCGCCCCGAGTCGCCGGGCGTGCTCTTCAAGGGCTGCGAGCCGCCGCACGACCTCGTCGTGGGGGAGAGCCGACATCAGCCCGCCGCACTCGAGAGGGAGCACGGTCACGTCATCACCGGAGACGACGGCGAGCCCCCCGCCGAGCCGGGCCACCTCGCCGATGGCCCGGATGATATCGGCGTCACCGACCCCGGTGGCCACGATGTTATGGGAGTCATGGGAGACCGACCCGGCAATCGCTCCCTCCTGCAGGCCGAAGCCGTGGACGAGCCCGACACCGGAACCCCCTGCCCGGTAGCGGTCGGTGACGACAGCTTTGAGGATGTCGCGGCCGGTATCCGGGATATCGGCGGCGTCCACCGGGCAGCGCAGGTCCCGGGTCGTGATCTGGCCGGGCACGATCCCGATCACCCGCGCATCTCCCCGGCCGGTGAGGCGGATATCGCGGGGTTCCGGGACGCGGACGTGCAGGGGGGCCGCAGGGCAGGCAGGTTGGCGGTAGCCGGCGTCGACCACCTCGATGCCGCGCTTGAACGTCCGCCTGACCTCGAACCGATCGGGATCGTCGATGACACAGAAGTCGGCGAGCCTCCCGGGGGCGAGGGCGCCCCGGTCGTGGAGCCCGAACCGCCCGGCAGCCGAGAGCGTGGCCATCCGGAGCGCCAGTTCGATCTCAAGGCCGGACGCGACTGCTTTGCGGACACAGTCGTCGATATGCCCCTCCCCGGCAAGCATATCGGCATGCCGGTCGTCGGTCGCAAAGCAGCACCGTGACGCCGTGCAGGCATTCACGAGCGGCAGGAGGTCCCGGAGGTTTCTCTCCGTCGAGCCTTCACGGATCAGGATGTACATTCCCCGGAGGAGTTTCTCCCTTGCCTCGGAAAGTGTCGTGCATTCGTGGTCACTCTGGACCCCCGCATAGATGTAGGCGTTCAGGTCCTTGCCGTTGAGGAACGGCGCGTGACCGTCGATCACGGAGAAGAGGTCCATCTTCGCCCGGAGATCTTCGTCGCCGGCAAGGACGCCGGGGACATTCATTACCTCGGCAAGCCCGATGACCCCTTTCCGGCCCCGGAATCGGGCGAGGTCGCCGGCGGTGAGCCGGGCGCCGCCCATATCGAGGGGCGTTGCCGGGACACAGGAGGGGAGCATGACCAGGATATCAAGCGGCGTCCCGGCTCCCTCGGCAAGCATATACTCGATCCCCGGCGCCCCGCAGACGTTCGCGATCTCGTGGGGGTCGGCGATCACCGTCGTTGTGCCGCGGGCAAGGACGAGCCGGGCGTACTCCGCCGGCGCGAGGAGCGAACTCTCGATATGGACGTGGGCATCGATCAGACCGGGCACCACATAGGTCCCCGCAAGGTCGTACTCCCGCTTCCCCTGGTAGCCGCCGAAGCCGACGACGTACCCGTTCTTCACCGCGAAGTCAACGCGCTCCCAGGTACACGCGAACGGGTTGAAGACCGCGGCCCCGGAGAAGACAGCGTCCGCCGGTTCAAGCCCCCGGGCCGCGGCGAGTCCAGCCGGGATCAGGCTGCCACCTCGAGGTCGCGGATAATGGATGTTCGCCGCTCGTTGCCGACGAATATGGTCAGGAAGAGTTTGTACGAACCGGACTCCAGGTCAACCGGGACTGTGTATGCGTTGTTTCCCACATCAAGGTTGATATACCGTGCTTCAGAAAAGACCTCGTGCTGTTCAAGCGCACCCACCTCCATGATCGTTACCTGGAGCACAGCATCCTTAACGGCTCCGGCGGAGTTCTCCACATGGAGTTGCAGGGCGTCGCCGTCATAGGCAATCTCCCCGAATGCTGTAGAGAGGCAACCCGAAGCCCCGATGAGGACGACTAAAGTCAGTATTAGAAAAACCACATATCTGCTGGACATTGGTTCAGAGGACCGGAGGCCTGTATGCCACGTCGACGCAAGCGGGGGCCAGGCAAACCCCTCGGTACCACAGATTCACCTCCACTGTTCATTCACAATTTTGGTTGCTAATATTAAAACATTGTGAAAAAAACGGGCAACATGGATTTCTTGTTCCCTTTCGTTGCCAGGGGCACCACCCCGGGGCAGAGGGCGGGCAACCGTTGGGAACCAGATTCCTTCACTCCCGCCCGGGACGGTGCGGGAGAAGCATCCTGCAGTCACGGGCTCTGGGGACCCTTGAATCCGCATCATCCTGTGAAAAAGCAGTAAAATACGAAAAGTCGAGTTACAGAATTTATGAAAACCTTTAATATATATTCTTGAAAATATATGTGCTCGAATGAACAGGACCAACGGGAACTCCCGCCTGCATCGGATATTCCGGGAACTCCAGGAGAAAGGGCTGATCGGCCGTGAGAGGAGGCTGGTTCCGTGCCCCCTCACGCTCTCCATGCGAGCGTATCCGGCACTCAACTGCATCCGCTACCGGCGTGGATTCTATGACAGGCACCTCTCCCGGGCAAGCGACGATATGCTCCGGTTCGTGCTGCTCCACGAAGAGGGGCATATCAGGAAGGGCTCCACCCTCCTCTCTTTTCTCCTGGCTCTCCCGATCCTCCCGTACCTTCTTCTCCTCCACCTCCCTTCCATCGACGCGCTGTTTCCGGGGCTCCTGCCCGCCGCAAAGATCGTCTCCATCGCCGTCATCCTCCTGACCGTCTTCTTCAGTTACCGGGCCTACTATCGCCGCATGTGCGACGAGGAGTTCACCGCCGATCGGTATGCAACCGAGGCGATGAGGCGCTGCTACCGGATCCGGGACCCCGGTACTCTCCTTCAAAACCTTCTCTCCGACCTGGTAGCCGGGAGATTGGCCTCAAGCCGCAGGAGGCGTGGAGGTCTCTCGCGGGTAATCTCCGGTCTCCTCCGCCCGGAGCCCGACTGCCGGCCATCCATCTCCGAGCGTGTACAAAGAGTCAGGGATTCAAAAGCCTGATCCGGGGACCGGGTTCCCATACTCTACCGCCGGACAGTAATCCCTCCCTGTTCTTCAGTCATACACGGGAGCCTGACTGAAGGTGAACACCCCGGCCTGAAGGCCGGGATCTTCTCGCTCCGTTCCCTTCACCATCACGGGATAAACAGTCGGCGCTCTCTCTTCACTATTCAGGATGCCGGGGTTTTACGCACCACACCCAGGCCGGATCGTTAATTGTGGTCCCCTGAATCACCCAAATGCAGAACACTGCTCACATGTGCCCAATAGAATAAAAATAGGTTTAATAACCCCTATTACCAAGAAAGTATTGAGGGGTGCTGGATATCACAACTGTAGCGTTTGCCCACCACAAAGGTGGCACCGGAAAGACAACATCGTGCCTCAACATTGCAGGGTACCTCCAGAAGAATGGAAAACGTGTTCTTGTAGTAGACTGCGACCCGCAGGCCAACGCCACCGCGGGGCTCGGGATCAACCCCGAGACCCTTAACGTGAGCATGTACGATGTCTTCATGAGTGCATTTGAAGGCTTTCCCGATATCGTGATCAACGATGTGATCGTCCCCACGACATCAGGAATCGACCTTGCTCCGGCAACCCTGGATCTCGTTGGGGTTGAGCCCTACCTCTACAGCATCGATGACAGGGCAGGGCTGCTCAAGGAGGCACTCACCCGGGTGAGGGATACCTACGATTTCATCCTGATCGATACGCCCCCAAGCATGGGCCAGTTCGTCATCAATGGTCTGGTCGCCGCAGACCACACCATTGTCACCCTTGACCCCGGCACCTTCGCCCTCAAAGGCATGGAAGCCCTGTCAACGGTCTTCTGCGACATCAGGGAGATGCTCGGGGAGAACGTCACCGCAGACTTCGCCATCCTGACCCGCTGGAAGGGTTCGGATGGCCGGGCAGCTGGCGCAGGCGGCCTTGCACTCTTCCTGAAGAGGATCTTCTCACCCGGTCCCTCCGCAGAGGATGAGAAGGAGGGGGAACGGCTGAAGATGTTTGAGTCCGAGGTCAGGAAAGCGTTCAAGCAGGTATTCATGGTCCCATACTCGCCTGCCATCTACGAGACACAACAGCATGGGCTGCCGATCTCCCACTACGCGCCCGAGACCGACGCCGGCAGGGAGTACCGGACAATAACAACTGCGCTTCTTGAACTGGACGGGAAGCGTAATGAGGATGTGTCATTATGACCGATAGACCTGGAAGAAAAGCACTATTTACCGGGCCGATTGTGCCGGGTACGACAGGACAGGAGCAGGGGCCGGTGGTACTGCCCGAAACGATCGAGGCTGCACTCCATGCAGGTCTCAACGGCGACGATTCTGCACGGATCAACCTTGCCGGGGTTCCGGAGGAATTCAGGCCCCTGGCAGTCTCGATCAACGCGCTGCTCGACAAAAAGCAAGAGGAAAAGCGGGATCTCCAGAGCCAGCTGGAAACAGCGGGAGCCCTCCAGCAGCGGTTCGAGACGATTATACAGGAAAACCCGATGCCCATTCTGGTCGTCGACCCAGAATTCAGGATTACGACTGCAAACACAGCGTATACAAAGATGAGCGGGATTCCGCAGAGCCAGGTGTCCAGCCGGAGACTCTCGGACTTCAAGCTCATTTCGCAGAAGGGGTCAGGCCTCCGGCAGGCGGTCCGGGAGAAGAAACGGGTGTTTGCAGAAATCGTCGTTGAACTCCCCTCGGGAACCCATACGCTTGAGCAATATGGTATACCACTCATCGGTGAGGAGAACGCAGTCGAGAGCATCCTCATTGTCTACAACGACGTCACCCAGCAACGTGAGGGAGAGGAAGAGATCAAGGCTCAGATGGAGAACATTGCCGAACTGCAGCGGCAGTCCGACACCATCGTCCAGAAGAACCCGATGCCCATCCTGGTCGTCGATACCGCAATGAAGATCCTCACGGCCAACGAAGCATACTTCCAGATGACCGGCATCGACCGGTCGCGTATTACCACGATGACCCTGCGGGACTTCAAAGTTCTCGCCCAGAACGGAGACGGGATCAAAGAGGTGCTCACCAGGAAAGTCCGGGCCGACTGCGAGGTGACGGTTGAGTTCCCCACCGGCACCTACACTCTGGAGCAGCACGGGATCCCGCTCACAAACGAGAAGAATGAGTTGACGGGGATCCTGATCGTCTACAACGACGTCACCGAGAAGCGCAAGGAGGAGGACGAGATCCGGCGGATGCAGTATCGCATCGATACGATGATCAAGCAGAATCCGCTCGCGATCGCGACGCTTCGCGCTGATAAGAGCCGGATTGATATCAACGACGAGTATGCCAGGATGTGGCGGGGAACCCGGGAAGAGACCCTTGCAAAGAAACTCTACGATTACGACATCACAGTCATCAATGGCGAGCACTTCTACGCCTGCTATGAGACGAAGAAACGGGCACGAACCGATGTCATGGTCAGGTGGCCCGACGGCGTGAAGAAGTACCTCACCTTAAACGCCATCCCCATCCTCGACGAGAAGGGCGAGATCGAGATGGCCTTCTACGTCTGGAACGACTGGACCGATCTGCAGGAGAAGAAAGAGGAGACAGAGAAGGTCGAACACCGCGTCGACACGATGATCAAGCAGAACCCGCTTGCGATCGCGACGCTTCGCCCGGACAAGAGCCGGATCGACATCAATGACGAGTATGCCAGGATGTGGCGCGGCACCCGCGAAGAGACCCTTGCAAAGAAACTCTACGATTACGACATCACGGTCATCAACGGCGACCACTTCTACGCCTGTTACGAGACGAAGAAGCCGGCACGAACCGATGTCATGGTCCGGTGGCCCGACGGCGTGAAGAAGTACCTCACCTTAAACGCCATCCCCATCCTCGACGAGAAGGGCGAGATCGAGATGGCCTTCTACGTCTGGAACGACTGGACCGATCTGCAGGAGAAGAAAGAGGAGACAGAGAAG
>NZ_JAJGBK010000023.1 GCF_020696975.1 Methanoculleus sp. | reverse complement strand
TTTCTGATCTTATCGAGAGGCTCCGCGAACGAGGAGCGCGGTCCGTCGCCCTCCAGTTCCCGGCCGGGCTTGCCCGGCAGGCGCCGGGGACGGCCGCCGCCCTCCGCCGTGAGGGATTTGATGTGATCGTCAGCGGCGACCCCTGCTACGGGGGCTGCGACCTTGCGCTTGACGCCCTCGCGTACGCCGACATCCTTGTCCACTTCGGCCACGCGCCGGTCGAGGAGCGCCCGGATGTCATCTACGAGCCTGTCCGGTTCGACTTCGATCCCGGGGTGCTCGAAAGGGTCCTGCCGGCGCTCCACTCCCGCCGCATCGGGCTCGTCACGACCGTCCAGCATGTCCACCTGGTCGACGCGATGGCGGCGTTCCTCCGCGACCACGGCATCGAGGCGGTCATAGCACCCGGGGACAGCCGGACGCCGATCCCGGGGCAGGTGCTCGGCTGCAACTTCGCCGCCGCACGGGCGACGGGGGCTGACGAGATCCTCTTTGTGGGAACCGGGGTCTTCCATCCGATCGGTATCCAGCTCGCGACCCGTTCAAGGGTGGTCGCGCTCGACCCCTTCACGGGCGAGGTGCAGGAGGTGGACGCCGACCGCCTGGTCCGCCGTCGCGCTGCGGTGATGGAGAAGGCCCGGGATGCCGCGAGTTTCGGCATCATCGTCAGCACCAAGAGCGGGCAGCGTCGGATGGACCTCGCGCGAAGGCTCGTCTCCCTCTCTGAGCGGGCCGTGCTCGTCGCGATGCGCGAGGTCTCGCCTGCCGAGATGCTCGACCTCGGATTCGGGGCTTACGTGAACACCGCCTGCCCCCGGCTTGCCTACGACGACCAGATCCGCTTCCCGGTCGCGGTGCTGACGCCGCCGGAGTTCGAGATCCTCTGCGGTGCCCGGACCTGGGACGATTATACCATAGACGAGTACCTTGCACCATGAATCTCCGGCACCTTGAGATGCGGCTTGAGAGCCTGGAGGGTTTCGAGCGGCCGACCGCCCGGCTCGAACAGTACCAGACCCCCGCGCCGGTGGCGGCCCGCCTCCTCCACCATGCCGCCATGCAGGGGGCGATCGAGGGGCGCCGGGTCTGCGACCTCGGGTGCGGGACGGGGATCCTCGCCTGCGGCGCCGCTCTCCTCGGCGCATCCGCCGTGACCGGGATCGACGTCGACCCGGCCGCAATAGCCGTTGCCCGGCGGAACGCGGATGCATTCGGCGTCTCCGTCGAGTTCATCGTCGCCGATGTCAGGGATCCCGATCTCGACCGGGCAGGCCTCGCCTGCGACACCGTCGTGATGAACCCGCCGTTCGGGGCACAGAAAGCGCACGCCGACCGGCCGTTCATCGACCGGGCGCTCGAACTCGCGAGTGAGGTCTACGGCATCTTCAATGAGGGCTCGGCCCCGTTCGTCGCCGCCTATACCGAGGGCCGTGCGGCGATCGAGGAGGTGATACGGTGCGCGTTTCCCATGCGGCGGACGTTTGCCCATCACCGCAAAGACCGGGTGGATATTACGGTAGAGGTTATACACTTAAGGCGGATCTGACACCGTGACTGCTGATACAAAACCGGTCTGGGGGCTCTCGGCCGCCCACCTGGTCACCGACCTTTACTCACCCGTTCTTCCTGCAATCCTGCCGCTCCTCATCGCGGAGCAGGGCTACTCGTTCTTCCTGGCCGGGCTGATCGTCACGGTCTACAACCTCACGTCGTCGTTCGTGCAGCCGCTCGTCGGCTGGGTCTTCGATACCCGGGGGTTTGCCGTCCACATCGGGACGAGCGTCGCCATAAGCGCCTTCTTCATATCCATCGTCGGCCTGCTCAACAACTACTACCTCGTTCTCGCGTCCGTCGCCGTCGCGGCGCTGGGGCACGCCTTCTTCCATCCGAGCGCGCTCGGGACCGTCAGCCGCCTCACCCGGGACGCGAGCCGGGGAAGGATCACCTCCTACTTTGTCATCGGCGGCAACCTGGGCTACGCCATCGGCCCCATCTGCGCGGGCGTCGCCGTCGGGCTGATGGGCCTTCCGGGCCTCGTCATCCTGGCCGTCCCCGGGATCGCGATCGCCGCGGTGCTCAGACGTATCCTCCCCGCCCCCGACCGGGATGCCGTCCCCGAGACCCCTGTCCCTGCCGCCAGACCCTCGTACCGGGCAATCGTCCTCCTGGTCGCGGCCTCGGGCCTCCGGGCATGGGCGATCTTCGGGTCGGTCGCCTATCTTCCGACCGTTCTCACCCTGCGGGGCATCGACCTCGTGACCGCGAACCTCCTGGTCTCGGGCATGCTCATGTTCGGGGTCGTGGGGCAGGTTGTCGGCGGCACCCTCTCCGACCGCTACGGTCGCAAAGAGTTCACGATCATCGGGCTTGTCGCCGCTATACCGCCGTTTGCCGTATTCCTCACCACCGGGGGCATCGTCTCGATCGCTGCACTGATGGTCTTCGGGTTCATCCTCTGGTCGACGTTTGCCGTCACCGTCGCCATGGCCCATGAGATAGCCCCCGGGAACGTCGGGCTCGTCTCCGGCCTGATGCTCGGGCTCGCGGTCGGCGTGGGCGGGATGGGGGTTGCAGCCACCGGGTGGATCGCCGATATGACCACACTGACGCTCGGGCTCATGACGATCCCGCTCGCGATCGCCCTCGCCATTCCGCTCTTCCTCGCCGTCCCCTACCCCTGGAAGTCCCTTCTCCGGGGCCGGCTCCCCTCCCGGGGATGACCCGCCCCATCCCTTAAGTACCGGGAGTGCAGATTCATCCCCGATGGTCACCCGGCTCCAGCGCTACCGGCAGATAGCGGATGTGCTGGTCAAGTACGGTTTTGGGATCCTCGTCGAGGAGATGATTCCCGGGGGTGAGCGACTGCGGGCGTTTCGAAAGACCCCTGAAGAGAAACGGTCGGTGTACGTCCGTATCCGGCTCGCCATCGAGGAACTGGGGCCGACCTACATCAAGTTCGGCCAGATCATGAGCACCCGCCGCGAGCTCCTCCCGCCCGCTCTCATCGAGGAACTGCAGAGGCTTCAGGACCGGGTTGCCCCAATCCCGTTCGCAAACATCCGGCCGGTGATCAAGGAATACTGCCCGAACCTTGAGGAGTGTTTCGATATCATCGAGGAGGAGCCGGTCGCGGCGGCCTCCCTCTCGCAGGTGCACCGGGCGGTGACGAAAGACGGCCATGTCGTCGCTCTCAAGGTGCAGCGCCCGGGGATCGTCGACCTGATCGAGACCGACCTTGTCATCCTGCAGTCGCTCGTGGTGCGGGCGGAGTCGATCTTCCCTGATCTCCGGGTCTACAACCTGCAGGGGATGGTCAACGAGTTCTCGGCCCAGATCCGGCGCGAACTAGATTTTACCCAGGACGGGATGAACGCGGAGCGCCTCAAGCGGAACCTCAAGGACGTCCCGTGCGTGAAGATCCCTCGCATCTACTGGCAGATCTCCGGTCGCTGCCTGCTTGCCATGGACTATGTCGAGGGGGTGCGGATCGACGACGTGGAGGCCATCCGGGCTCTCGGCCTCTTCCCGGAAGAGGTTGCCGACATCGGGTTTCACGCCTACATCCAGCAGATCTTCGTCGACGGGTTCTTTCACGGCGACCCCCACCCGGGCAACCTCCTGGTGACGAATCAGGGCGAGATCGCCTTCCTCGACTACGGTATCGTCGGGGTCCTCCGCCCGGAGCGGCGGCGTGTCTTTGTCGACCTCCTCCTCGCTATGACCCGAACTGACGTCGCCGGCGTGATCTCGGCGCTCGGGAGGCTCGATGTGCGGATCAGTCCGGCGAATCTTGATGCTGTAAAAGACGACCTTTACGTGGTCCTGCTGGATTATAGGGAGATGAAACTTGAGCGGGTGAACTTTGCGGTCGCAATCCGGGGCCTGACCGACACCCTTCGCCGCTACCACATCCGGGTGCCGCCGACCCTGATGCTCATGATGAAGGTGATCGTCATGGTGATGGACATCGGCATCCGGCTCGATCCTGCGTTCAACTTCGACCAGAAGATCCGGCCGTACTTGATGGAGATCGCCGCGCAGCAGCGGTTCTCCCCGGATAACCTGGGGAGTGTTGTCCGGTCTCTTGCGGGCGCGGCAGAGGGGCTGCTTGCCATCCCGGCAAACGTGAACGAGACCTTAAAGACCCTCTCGGAGGGCACCGTCACGATCGAGCTCGAGAACCGTGACCTCAACGAGATCGTCAACGTCATCGACCGGACGAGCGACAAGGTCATCATCGCGCTGGTGGTCGCCGCGGTCGTCGTGGGTTCGTCGCTGATACTCCGGATGGACGAGCTCCCGATTCCGGGCTACATCTCGTTCCTCGCCACGCTGGGCTACATCGTCGCGGTAATCATCGGGTTCTACGCGGTCTACAGCGCTCTGCGGCATGGGCGAACGTTCCGGCGGTGATGCATGACGTTGCGGAGATCATCCGGGCCCCTGTTCTTCCTCCGAACCCCGCCCGGAGGATACGCCATTCCGCTCTTTCCGGAGGCAGCGAGGGCGCAAAAAAGAGTTATTCAGACTTCTTCTTGAAGAACAGCCTGCAGTGGCAGGCTCCCTGCTCTTCGATCTCTTTCTCGTGGTAGATGCAGGGGCAGATGATGATCCGGTCCTTCTCCGGGTCCCCGCTCCGGAGCCGGCAGGGACAGTATGCCGCCCCATACCGCTCCTGGTTCCGGGCGAGCCCGCGAAGGACGGCCGAGAGCTGCTTTTCGTCGACATTCAGCACGTAGCCTTTCTCTTTCGCGTACACCTTTACCCTGGCCCGTGCCTCTTTGATCCCTTCTTCAGTCATGATAAATTTCCCCTTATATCGCTCTCCGGCGCCCGTACTCTTCAATATAGGCGATCATCGAGTTAAAGATTTTGACCCCGTCGTCCGATCCGAGCACGGGCTCACTCGCCCGCTCAGGATGCGGCATCATCGCGAGGACGTTTCTACCCTCCGAGAGGACGCCGGCGATGTTTTCCGCCGACCCGTTCGGGTTGCTCTCAGCGGTCAGGTTGCCGTGCTCATCGCAGAACCGGAACGCGACCCTTCCCTCACGGTTCAGCCGCGCGACCACGTCGTCGGTTGCGACGTACCGGCCTTCCTTGTGGGCGATCGGCACCCGGATGACCTCGCCCTCCCGGTAGAGCGCGGTGAACGGGGACGCGGTGCTCTCCACGCGGAGGTAGACGTGCTGTGATATGAACTTCGGGTAAGCATTCAGCGTGAAGGTGCCCGGGATCAATCCGGCCTCAGAACCGATCTGGGCGCCATTGCAGATCCCGAGGACGAGCCCGCCCTCGTTCGCGTGCCTGACGATCTCGGTCATGACCGGTGTCCGGGCGGCGATGGCTCCCGCCCGGAGGTAGTCCCCGTACGAGAACCCGCCGGGGAGGACCACGGCATCGTAAGAGCGAGAGAGCCCGTTCTTGTACCAGACAAGGTCCGTATCGACCCCGCAGACGTCCGCGAGAACGTGATAGGTGTCCCGGTCGCAGTTGCTGCCCCCGAACTGCACCACAGCAAATCTCATGGCCCTACTCGACCTCAATCGTGTAGCGGTGGATGACCGGGTTTGCGAGAAGCCGTTCGCACATCTGCCCGGCCACCTCCCGCGCCGCCGTCGCATCCGCCGCATCAAGCGTGATCCGGAAGAGCCGCGCCGTGCTCAGAGCCTCGGTCGGGAACCCCAGGTTTGCGAGGGCGTGCTGGATGGCACGCGCCTCGGGGTCGAGCATCCCCTCTTTGAGGGCGATGGTGATGGTTACGTCGTGTTTCATCCGGATTCACTCCGGGACGGGGAGAGGATTCGTTTCGCGACGCCGGCGTAGGTCTCCATGACGTCTCCCTTGTTGAAACGGTAGACATCCTTATCGAGAGACGCTCCGGTCTCCTTGTCCCAGAGACGCATCGAGTCCATGCTGATCTCATCCCCGACAAGGATCTCTCCATCGTCGCGGCCGAACTCGAGTTTGAAGTCGACCAGGGTGATGCCGCGCGCGTCGAGGTATTCCCGGAGCAGATCGTTTATCGCGAGCGCCATGGCCTTGATCTGGTCGAGTTCCTCGGGCGTTGCAAGGCCGAGAGCATAGATCAGGTCGTCGTTGAGCATCGGGTCGTGATGGGCGTCGCTCTTGAAGTCGATGACGATCACCGGCGGGTCGAGCGGTTTCCCTTCTTCGAACGGATAATTGCGGACGATGGAGCCGGCCGCGACATTCCTGACGATCACTTCAAGCGGGATCATCGTAAGCCCCCGCACCGCGATGGTGCCGGGCTCGATGCTTGCGAGATAATGGGTGCGGATCCCGTTCTCCTCCAGGTACCTGAAGAAGAAGGAAGAGACCTCAGCGTTATATCTCCCCTTGCCGCCCAGGGTATCTTTCTTCCCGCCGTCGAACGCCGTGATGTCATCCCGGAACTTCATGATGTACACTTCGGGGTCTTCGGTACGGTAGACGGACTTAGCTTTCCCTGTGTAGAGGAGGTCAACCTGTTTCATGGCGAAATCTCCTGATATGTGTTGTCGGGATAAATGATGAGGTTATGCACCCCGACGCCGGTCTGGTGCCGCAATCCTCTCTGCGAGGCGCCGGATCAGGGGTTCGAGCAGGGAGGAATACCATCCCTTCTCGATATACTGCGGGTAAATGCAGAGCCGCTCCCGGAGGTCGGCGTCCCCGGCCACCCGTTTGAGTTCCTCGATCTGCGGCCAGGGGTGCTCGGGGTTGACGTAATCGATTGTGAGCGGGGAGACCCCGCCGAGGTCGTCCACGCCGTACCGTACCAGATCGTGCGCGTCCGCGAGGTTCGGGGGTATCTGGACCGCCACATCGGCCGGGAGGATCTCCCGGGCAAGGGATATCGTCGCACGGAATTCGTCCGTCCCGGGTACCGGGGAGTCCTCCATCGGCGTCCCCGGCTTCGGGCAGAAGTTCTGGATGATCACCTCCTGGATGTGGCCGTATCGGCGGTGAAGATCACTGATGGCCCTGAGCGACTCCTCGCGGTCCTCCATCGTCTCGCCGATCCCGATCAGGATGCCGGTCGTGAACGGTATCGAGAGTTTTCCGGCGTTCTCGATCATATCGAGCCGGACCGCCGGGTCTTTTCCGGGGGAGTCCCGGTGCGCGGGGACGTTGGCGGTCGTCTCAAGCATCAGTCCCATACTCGCGTTCACCTGCCGGAGGCGGTCGAGTTCTTCGTAGGAGAGGATGCCGGCGTTGGTGTGCGGGAGGAGCCCCCGCCGGATGGCGGCAAGGGAGAGGTCGTAGACGTAGTCGAGGATATCCGCGTAGCCGAGTCTCGCAAGTTCCGCGGCAAAGCCGGGCACCGTGCCGGGCCGCTCCCCGAACGTGAAGAGCGCTTCCGTGCAGCTGAGGCCGGCACCCCTTTCCAGGGTCCGGAGCGCCTCATCGGGGGGCATAATGCACCCCTCCCGCACCGGGGTCCGGAAACAGCAGTAGCCGCAACGGTTGGCGCAGGCTGTCGTTAAGGGGAGGAATACGTTCCTTGAAAAGGTGATCACGCGGCGGTGCATGGGTATATGTCGGCACCCCCGAACATGAACTTTAGGGCGGGTCGCTAGGGCGGGTCGCGTGGAGCATCCGTAACGATGCCTTTTTGATACCGTCCCGACAACCGTTTCACAATGTACTTTCACGCACTCATTCCCTTTAAGCCGGTAAACCCTAAAACGCGCCTCTCCTGCATACTTAGCCAGGACGAACGAGAGGCGTTCGCCCGGGCGATGCTTGAAGACGTGATCACCGCTGTGCTGAAGTCCGGGTGCAGCGCCACCCTGCTCTGCACCCATCCCTTCAAGCACGAGAACGCACTCATTGCCGTCAGGAAAGAGTCATTGAACGAAGCGATCAACTGGGCGCTCGGACAGTTCCATTGCCCGGCGCTCATCATCATGGCCGACCTCCCCCTGGTGACGGCCGGGGACATCCAGCGGCTGATCCGCACCGAGAAGGATATGGCTATTGTCCCGGGACGTGGCGGCGGAACGAACGTCATATTCTTAAAGAAGCCCAAATGCTTCCACGCCGACTTTTACGGGGCAAGTTTCATCGACCACCTGCGGGTTGCAGAGGAGTGCGGCTTCTCCGTCGAGGTGATCGACTCGTTTCGGATGTCGACCGATATCGACGAGAAAGAAGACCTGGTCGAGATCCTCATCCACGGAAAAGGGAGGAAGAGCAGGGAATACCTGGAGAACTCAGGGTTCTCTCTTGTCATCGACGAGAAGGGACGGGTCGGCGTGCAGCGCGACTCCCATAAAGAGACACTCTGAAGCGTCGATGGTGGCAACCCCGGCGTAGTCGCCGACGGGAAGCCCGATCCCCCGCACCACGGCTGCGGGGACGCACTCGCCTGCCTCCCCCATCACGAGTTCAGCGGCGGATGCGATGCAGTCCGCCACCGCCCGCTTCGTGACCTCGAGTTCGCGGCCGAAGATATCCTTTTTTCCGCGCTCGTCGACCACCGACGGGATGCCCGAACACCCGATGGCAACCCCGCTGCACCCGAGGCGCATCGCGTGTGTCCGTGAATCGACGATGATAACCGCGACGTCCGCCCTCGACCGATCTGTTATCGCGGCGCGGATCCGTGCTGCGGATGCGTCGGGGTTGATGGGGAGGAGGACGACGGAACCGGGCGGGGCGTTCGAGGCGTCGATCCCCGCGTTCGGGAGGAGCGTTCCGTTCTTCATGCTGAGCAGGAACCCCGGGATACCTCCGACGATCTGGTCGCTCTCCCGGAGCACCACCTCGGCAACGCGAGGGTCCATCCGGTACTTCTCGGCGAGCCGGAGCGCCTCTGCCGACGGCTCGATATCAGCAAGCCGCGTGACCTGTCCTTCGGCGGTGGCCACAGCGGACTCCGCAATGACCACGATATCCCCCGCCTCAAAGCCCCGGCACTCCTGGTCTTTCACGGCCGAGAGAAGGTGCGCCGCGATGTCGTCGCCGGCACGGATCAGGGGAGTTGCAAGCCCGTACACTGAGAATGATGGTGTCGTCATACTTTCCTCATCTTCGCATAAACCTGCAGGAGGTCGGCGGTCTCGCCGACATCGTGGCTCCGCACGATGGCCGCACCCCGCTCGACCAGCATCGCCGTGAGCGCGAGTGAGCCTGCGAGCCGCTCCTCGGGAACCCTTTCGAGCAGGTCCCCGATGAACGTCTTTCGCGAGACCGCGGCGAGCACCGGGCGGCCGAAGGCGGAGAACCTCTCAAAGTTCCGGCAGAGTTCCCAGTCGTCCTCGTTCTTCCTTTCCGGGACCCATCTCCCGACCGCAGGGTCGAGGACATACTCGTCGATCCCGTAACGCGCGCACCGGGTCACGACCGTCTCGAGCGCCGAGAGGGTGGCGGCAAGCCCGACGGCGTCGCCGGGTTCCCTGAAACTCGCCATCACAAATGCCGGCAGCCCGGAGTCGGCGACCGCCCGTGCGTAACGCTCGTCGGCAAGCCCGGAGATGTCGTTTATTGCATGGATGTCGTGGCGGAGGCAGACCTCGAGCACCTCCGGGTGCCGCGTGTCCACCGAGATGGTGATGCCGGTCCCGTCAAGCTCCGAGAGCGCCGCGTCCACCCGTGCCGCCTCCTCGGCGGGGGTGAGGGGGGGAGACCCCGGGGCTGTACTCCGCGCCCCGAGGTCGATCATATCGGCGCCCTGGTCCCGCATGGCAAGAGCACGGTCGTAGAGCCTCCCTGTCGGGGTGTACGAGCCCCGGTAGAACGACTCGGGGCTGCAGTTGATGATGCCCATCAGGCGGACCGGAGCGTCGCCGCCGATCCGGAGGCGGTTTACAACCGTGCAGTGTCGTTGCAGCATGTCATCAGCTTGGCAGCCCTGAAGGTATTCTCCATCAGCGTCGCGATTGTCATGGGACCGACGCCGCCGGGGACCGGGGTTATTGCTCCGGCTTGTTCGCGCACCGCCTCGAAGTCGACGTCGCCGCAGAGTTTGCCCTGCTCGTCGTAGTTGATGCCGACATCGATGACCGTCGCTCCTTTCTTCACCATATCAGGTCCGACAAACTTCGCTCTTCCGACCGCGCTGACGAGAATATCGGCGTTCTTCATCTCGTCCGCGAGGTTCTTCGTCTTTGAGTGGCAGATGGTGACGGTTGCGTCGGCGTTCAGGAGCAGGATGGCCATGGGCCTTCCTACGTCGATGCTCCGGCCGACAACCACCACCCGCTCTCCTGCAATCGGGATCTTATACTCCTCGAGGATTGTCATGATCCCCTGCGGGGTGCAGGGGGCAAAGACCGGGTTCCCGGCCAGCAGCCGTCCGAGGCTGCAGGGGTGGAACCCGTCCACGTCTTTCTCGGGGGCGACCGCCTCGATGACGCGGGTGGTGTCCACCCCGGACGGGAGCGGCAGCTGGACCAGGATCCCGTTGATGTCCGGGTCATTGTTGAGGCGGTTAACCGCCTCGAGCACCCGCTCGGTGGAGGCATCCGCAGGAAGCTCGATCCCGACCGATCCGATGCCGACCCGTTCGCACGCCCGGTGTTTCATCCGGACGTACATCTGCGATGCAGGGTCTTCGCCGACGATAACGGTTGCCAGGCGCGGGTAGAGCCCGGACTCTTCTATCCTCTCCTTAAGGAGCTCAAGCCTCTTTTCCGAGACTGCTTTGCCATCAAGTATCATGCGACTTCAGGGTAGAGGGGATACTTGCTCGCGAGGGCAATAACCTCTTCCCTCACTTCGGTGATTGCCTTCTTTGAGGTCTTATCTCTCGCGATATCCTTGACGACACGGGCGATCCAGTGGCCGATCTGCTTCATCTCTTCCTCTTTCATGCCGCGGGAGGTGACGGCCGGGGTGCCGATTCTGAGGCCGCTCGTCACGAAGGGGCTGAGCTGTTCGCGGGGGATGGTGTTCTTGTTCACGGTGATGCCCGCCTCGCCGAGCGCGACCTCGGCCGCAAGGCCTGTGAGGTGCTCGTGGTTTGTGGAGACCCCGGTCAGGTCGAGCAGGATTAAGTGGTTGTCGGTGCCGCCGGAGACGAGGTCGAGCCCTTCCTCTGCGAGGACATCCGCCATCGTCTGCGCGTTCTTGACGACCTGCCTGCAGTAGTCCTTGTATGCAGGGGTCAGCGCCTCCTTGAAGCAGACTGCCTTTGCTGTGATGGTGTGCATCAGCGGACCACCCTGCATGCCCGGGAAGATAGACTTGTCGATTGCGGCAGCATCCTCCTTGCTGCACATGATGGCCCCGCCGCGGGGACCCCGCAGGGTCTTGTGCGTCGTCGTCGTCACGATGTCGACGACCCCGACCGGAGAGTTGTGGTATCCGGTCGCGCAGAGTCCGGCGATATGGGCGATGTCGGCCATGCACCGTGCACCGACGCTCTCCGCGACTTCCTGGAACGCCTTGAAGTCAATCTCGCGCGGGTAGGCGCTCGCACCGCAGACGATCATCTGGGGCTTCACAATCCGTGCCATCTCCTCGATCGCCGCGTAGTCGAGCGTCTCCGTCTTGGGGTCGACACCGTAGTGGAATATGGAGTACCAGCGCCCGGTGATGTTGACCGGCGAGCCGTGAGAGAGGTGGCCGCCCTGGGTGAGGCTCTGGCTCATGATCTTGTCCTTGTAGGCAAGGTAGGCGAAGTAGACCGCCTGGTTTGCCTGACTCCCGGAGTGCGGCTGGACGTTTGCGTGCTCAGCGCCGAAGAGCTGGCACAGCCGGTCGCGCGCCAGGTTCTCTACGACGTCGTGGAACTCGCAGCCGCCGTAGTAACGCTTGCTGGGATACCCCTCGGCGTACTTATTGGTCATGATAGAGCCCATCGCCTCGAGAACCGCCTTGCTGACGACGTTCTCTGATGCAATCAGCTCCAATCCATTGATCTGACGCAGGCGCTCTTTCTCGATGAGGCCTGCGATTTCTGGATCGAAGTTTGCCAGATGAGACATGCAGAAAAAGGTTGCTTTGGTGAGGTAATATTCTTTCTTTTGCACATTTCGTTTATAGTGGCTGGTTATCGGGTGGCTGCTGCTTTTTCATCCGTTGCTCCCCGGATAAAATGTAATACTTCTTCATTTCGAGGATCTATAGTAATATTATTACGTAAATATTATCAAGGATTAATTTGAGGGAGATCATGGCGCAGAAAGATGCGAGGATACGGTTCCTTGAGCGAGAACTCGCGGAACGCGAGAAGGAGATGGAGACGATGAAGGAGTATGATCAGCTGGCGGTGCCGGAGGTGAGGGAGGAGTGTCCGGATGCCGAAGACGAGCGCCTGCACGAACTGGACCGGAGAGTCCGGGACCTCGAAGCCCTGGTGAAAGGCCTGATGGCGGAGGTTCTGGATCTCAAATCTGTGACCATGAAACTCTCGCGGGATGCGGATGAACGCAGGAAGGTGCCTGTAGCGGCAGAGGAGAGGAAGACGGGGGTCACGCTCAGGGCGGAGCCCCGCGCCGGTCCCGAGCCCCGGCCTGCCCGTGCCGCCGAACCCCGGAGTCCCATGCGGCCGGTGGAGAAGCAACAGCCTGAGAGGGCCGCGCCGAACGATGCGGACCTGGAACTGATCATGCAGAACGATGGGACGCTCAGACCGGAGCCGAGGAGGTCCTCTGAGTATATCGTCGCGAGCACCCGAACGGGAACGGTCCCGGTGCAGGGTCGGAGGAAGGGCGGCAGGCCGTCTGATCGGACAGTTTTTGTGGAACAGAAGAAGCGTGAGATTGACGATGTCATCCAGGCCGAAGAGGATGACACGGTCGACCTTGATCGGTAGAGAAGGGAGCCTGATCCTTGTACATCACGCAGCTTGAGATCGACAACTTCAAGTCTTTCGCGAGGAAGACGAAAATTCCTTTTTTTGAAGGATTCACTGTCGTTTCAGGCCCGAACGGTTCCGGGAAGAGCAACATCATCGACAGCATCCTCTTTGTCCTGGCCCTCTCGGGTGCGCGAGGGCTGCGGGCCGAGAAGCTGACCGATCTCATCAACGTCAACTCGGGGAAGAACACCGCCGAGGTGACGATCACGTTCTCGGACGGCACGACGATCCGCCGCCGGATCAAGCGGACGCCGACGGGCTACTACAGTTACAACTACTTAAACGACCGTCTCTGCAAGCAGGCTGATGTCATCGAACTCCTGGCGAAACTCGGGATCAAGCCGGAGGGCTACAATGTCGTGATGCAGGGTGATATCACCCGTATCATGGAGATGAGCGATGGAGAGCGCCGCAAGATCATCGATGAGATAGCGGGCGTCGCCGAGTTTGATCACAAGCGTGACCAGGCGCTCTCTGAACTTGAGGTGGTCCGGGAACGGATCGAGCGTGAGGGGATCCTTCTTGCCGAACTGGTAGCGAGGCTGGATGCGCTCCAGCATGAGCGCGAGCAGGCTATGGAGTACCGGCGATGGCAGGAGGAACTCGAGCACCTTACGCGGTGCCGGGGAGCGGCGCTCGTCCGGCAGAAGGAAGGGGAGATCGGTACCCTCCACGATCTCGCGCGCGACCAGCAGGCTGCGCTCGAGCGCACCGCCGGGGAGGCGGAGGCTCTCCGGGCAAGCCTCGAGGAGGCGCGCGAACGCCAGCGCGCCGTCGATGAAGAGATAAACCACAAGAGCGGGCCTGAGTACCTTGAACTCGTCGGGCGGCTCGAGGAGGCGCGGGGCGGTATCAAACTCGCCGAAAAGACCATCGAGCGCCTGAAAGCCGGCCGGGAAGAGAACCTTGAGACAGCCCAGCGGGTCTACATGGACAGCAGGCGCGCCGAGGCAAAGGTCGAGGAGTGCGCCGGGCAGATCCGCAACCTCTCGATCGACCGGGCGAATCTCGCCATGGAGCTTACGACGCAGCGCGAACAGATGCGGGCGGTCGAGGAGCGGATAGCAGGCGAGAGTAAAGAGGTTGAGGGGGTAAAGGACCAGCTCTTCGGCAGGTTGCAGGACCTTGAGAGCCAGAAGGAACTCCGGGCGAAGATCCTTCGCGAGCAGGACATCTTCATCGAGAAGAGCCGGATGCGGACGTCGGAGCGTGAGCGCCTGGAGGTGCGGGTCCGGCAGATCGAGGAGGAACTGGCGAACAAACAGGCGCAGGTCGCGGACTACTCTTCCTGCATGGCCGACTGCGAGGCACAGAAACGCCAGATCGAGCGCGACCTCTCCGAGGCCGAGAGTGCGCTCTTTGCGCGACGGTCGACGCTTGAGCGGCTAAAGAAGGAGATCCGGGAGAACGAGCAGAGCCTGATGCGTTTTGAGGCGCAGCAGCAGGCGCAGGGCGATGCCGGCGGGAGGGCGATGGACGTCGTCCTCGGGATGGAGGGTGTCCACGGCACCGTTGCGCAGCTCGGCCGGGCGCCGCCGGAGTACGCGACCGCGCTCGATGTGGCGGCGATGGGCCGGCTCCGCTGGGTGGTTGTCGATACCGATGCGGTGGCGTCCGATGCGATCCGCTACTTAAAAGAGAACCGTCTCGGGCGGGTCACCTTCCTGCCGCTCAACAAACTCCGGCCGCCGATCCTCTCGCCGCTGGAGGCGGACCCGGGCATCGTCGGCTACGCGGTCGACTTGCTCGAGTTCGACCCGGTGTTTGACCGCGCATTCCGGGTCGTCTTCGGCGCGACGGTGGTGGTGGATACCCTTGAGCGGGCGCGCCGGCTGATGGGCCGGTACAAGATGGTCACGCTCGACGGGGACTTCGTCGAGAGGAGCGGCGCCATGACCGGCGGTTCCCAGACCCGGAAGGTCCGGGGGTTCGGGGTGGCGGTCGACGACGAGATCATGCGGGTCCGCGCGACGCTTGCCGGCCTCGAGGCGGAGGCGGGGGAGATCGATGCGTCCATACGCCGGTTTGCGGCGGTTGCCGAGGCCAGACGGGCGGAACGAAGCGGGATCGATGAGCAGGTTGCGCGTTACCGCATGCTTGTGGAAGAGTTCCAGAAGCGCACCGAAGTCCTCACCGGGGAACGCCAGACCCTGGAAGCGACCCTGCAGGAGATGCTTGATGCCGCGAAGACCGGCGGTGAGGAGCTCGCGCGGCTTGAGGTGGATCTCGAGCGGACTACCGGTGAGATCGCGCGGCTCTCAGCGGAGGTTGACGATCTCAAGAAGAAACTTGACGATACCGAGATTCCCGCTCTCACCGAGCAGTATGAAGGGTATCGGAAGTCTGTTGAGGATCTCGAGCGACGGCTCCGGAACAAGGACGCAGATATCACCGACGCCAAGCGCGAGCGGCAGCACTTTGCAAACCGCATGGAGGAACTTGCCGCGGAGCGCAGCCGCCTCGAAGCAAAGAACCAGGAGATCGATGCCGATATCACGGCAGCCGGGGAGCAGATCGAGAACCAGCGTCGCCTGATCGTCCAGCTCGAGGCGCGCCAGAAGGAGTTCTCTGACGAACTCGCCGATCTCCGCGGCGAACGCGACCGTATCCTCGATGAGATACGGACGCTCGATCGGCAGGCTCTCGAACGCTCGGGTGCGATGGAGCGCATCCGGATGCAGATTGACGCTCTTGCGGAGCGGGAACGATCGCTCTTGGCGGAACTCGAGGCGCTCCGGGAGCAGGCCGGCGATGTGGAGACGGATCTGGACCTCAACGCGATCGATTCCGGGATCGCGGGGGCCGAACAGGCGTTAAAGAAGATCGGCGCGGTGAACATGCTTGCGATCGAGGAGTGCGACCGGGTCGCGGCGCGCGTCGAGGAGCGGACCACGAAGAAGGAGGTGCTCTCGCGGGAGCGGACGATGCTTCTTGAGCGGATCGAGAAGTACGAGCAGATGAAGTACGAGGCCTTCATGACCGCATTCAATGCTATCGATACGAACTTCCGGGAGATCTTCGCGCGGCTGACCGATGGGAGCGGGAGACTGGTTCTTGACAATGAGGAGGACCCATTCTCGGGCGGCATGACGTTTGCGGTCCAGCCGCGCGGCAAGAAGGTTCACCTCCTTTCCGCACTCTCCGGCGGCGAGAAGTCGCTCACCACGCTTGCGTTCATCTTCTCTATCCAGCAGTACATGCCCGCGCCGTTTTATGCGCTGGATGAGGTGGATATGTTCCTGGATGGGAGTAACGTCGGCAGGATCGCCGCCATGATCAGCGATCTGACCGGGAATGCGCAGTCGATCATCGTCTCGCTCCGAAAACCGATGATCGAGCGCGCCGACCGGATTGTGGGTGTGACGATCCGCCCGGACAAGAGCACGTACGTGACCGGTGTGCAGAACAATGGATGAGGAGCCTGTTGAGATCCTGGTCGGCATGGCCGAGCGGGGTGAGATCGATCCCTGGAACATCGATATCGTGGATGTGACGGACCGGTTCCTCGCTGAACTCGACCGGCGAAAAGAACTGGATCTGCGGGTCTCGGGGAGGACGCTCTTTTATGCAGCCTGCCTGCTGCGCCTGAAGTCGGAACACCTCGAGGGCCGGGACGACGAGGATGAGGAGTTTGCTCCTGATGAGGAAGACGATGATCTCGTGGATCTCGACTTCGGTTTCGAGTCGGATGGTGATATCGAGCCGATTGGCCGCCTGGAGCGGGAGATCCAGCGTCGCCTGGGGCGAAAGAACCTGCGCGAACGTCCACCGGTTACGCTCTACGAACTCATCAAGCAGTTGAAGACGGCGGAGAAGGAGCAGCGGCGGAGGCAGCGGCGGCGGACGCCCGTGGTCCGGGAACCGGACCTTGACCTCAGCGCAGAGGATGTTGTGGCAGTGGCGCACGACGAGGGATACCAGAAAGCGGTCTCGATCGTGATGAGAGGGTTCCAGGAGGCCGCGCGCGAGGGGGGTGTCCTGACGCTCGACGCCCTCTCGAAGGCTATGGGGCAGTCCCGGCGCGAGGTCTACATCCCGCTCCTGTTTCTTATGCTGGAGGGGAAACTTGCCCTCTGGCAGGACGAGTTCTTCGGCGAGATCTACGTCGGCGACCGGATCCTCTCCCGGAGTGCGGATCCGAATGCCTGCGAGGGGGCGCTCCCCGCGGGCGAAGAGTGAGCGCGGCTGATTGCTGTTTTACGGGGTTCCCACCCCATGTGGGGCTGTGCCTCTCCGCGCGCGCGGCAGTATGTCCGCGCTCGGTTTATATGCCTGTCTCTCGGGATGGTGGGTATGGGCTGGTTTACGGTCGTATGCCGGCTTTCTGTCCTCCGGCAGGGTAAATGTATAAATACCCGTGAGGTCAACATCATATGGTCAGATCGGGAGCAATTCTCGTCGTGAATTCTGTATTTGTGTGCAGAATTCGCTTCGCTCTCGGCACTTATGGGGGTTCGAGCCGGGTGCTCGGATCCGACGGGGCGGGGAAATGTTTATATAGCATTGGGGGCAATATAGTAAGGCTGTGTTGTCCGGGCCTCAGGCCGTGCAGCCCCCTCGGGGCGGTCTGGTCTGTGCCCCCTCAACTGCTGTGAGGGTCCAAGTTTCGGCTTGGTCCTGATGCGGGTTGACAATGTTTATATGGTCCGAAGTTCAACATATGTTCTCACGCGACGTGTTTCGCCGGGAATGTGTTGAACTCCCGGCGAAACACCTGAAGCAGGAACATAATGTTTATATGCAATGAAGAACAAACATTATTTCCTGCGCAGGGGGCCGGTCTCGGCCTGATTCCCTGCATCCAAAGGACATGAAGGTTCGAGGTTCTCGCCTCGAATCCGATGCAGGAAGCAATGTGTGGATACACAAAATAATCATTGTCTTCCTGTTTGATGGAGAATCAACACGACCGCGCTGTGACGCGGGTTGGTTCTGACGTTGGCATTGGCAATGCGGAAATTTGTTCAGTAACCGCTAATTCCTCCCAAGTTTAGTAGTGTGCATTACTTCCAAATTCTGGTTGATCCTGCCAGAGGTCACTGCTATCGGGGTTCGATTAAGCCATGCGAGTCGAGAGGGTTCGGCCCTCGGCGTACTGCTCAGTAACACGTGGATAACCTGCCCTAAGGAAGGGGATACCCCCGGGAAACTGGGGATAATACCCTATAGGATACCGACGCTGGAATGCCCGGTATCCGAAAGTTCCGGCGCCTTAGGATGGATCTGCGGCCGATTAGGTTGTTGTCGGGGTAATGGCCCAACAAGCCGATAATCGGTACGGGTTGTGGGAGCAAGAGCCCGGAGTTGGATTCTGAGACACGAATCCAGGCCCTACGGGGCGCAGCAGGCGCGAAAACTTTACAATGCGGGCAACCGTGATAAGGGAACCTCGAGTGCCCGTACATGCGGGCTGTCCAGGTGTCTAAAGCACACCTGAAGAAAGGGCCGGGCAAGACCGGTGCCAGCCGCCGCGGTAATACCGGCGGCTCGAGTGGTGGCCACTTTTATTGGGCTTAAAGCGTTCGTAGCTGGGTCGGTAAGTCTCTTGGGAAATCTGGCAGCTTAACTGTCAGGCGTCTAAGAGATACTGCTGATCTTGGAACCGGGAGAGGTGAGGGGTACTTCGGGGGTAGGAGTGAAATCCTGTAATCCTCGAGGGACCACCTGTGGCGAAGGCGCCTCACCAGAACGGCTTCGACAGTGAGGGACGAAAGCTGGGGGAGCAAACCGGATTAGATACCCGGGTAGTCCCAGCCGTAAACGATGTGCGTTAGGTGTATCAGTGACCACGAGTCACTGAGGTGCCGAAGGGAAACCGTGAAACGTACCGCCTGGGAAGTACGGTCGCAAGGCTGAAACTTAAAGGAATTGGCGGGGGAGCACCACAACAGGTGGAGCCTGCGGTTTAATTGGACTCAACGCCGGGAAGCTCACCGGATAAGACAGCGGAATGATTGCCGGGCTGAAGACTCTGCATGACTAGCTGAGAGGAGGTGCATGGCCGTCGTCAGTTCGTACTGTGAAGCATCCTGTTAAGTCAGGCAACGAGCGAGACCCACGCCAACAGTTGCCAGCATGATCTCCGGATTGATGGGGACACTGTTGGGACCGCCTCTGCTAAAGGGGAGGAAGGAATGGGCAACGGTAGGTCAGCATGCCCCGAATTATCCGGGCTACACGCGGGCTACAATGGGCAGGACAATGGGCATCGACGCCGAAAGGCGAAGGCAATCTCCTAAACCTGTCCGTAGTTCGGATTGTGGGCTGCAACTCGCCCACATGAAGCTGGAATCTGTAGTAATCGCGTTTCAAAATAGCGCGGTGAATGTGTCCCTGCTCCTTGCACACACCGCCCGTCAAACCACCCGAGTGGGGTTTGGATGAGGCTGCGGTCGTTGCCGCAGTCGAATCTAGGTTCCGCAAGGGGGGTTAAGTCGTAACAAGGTAGCCGTAGGGGAATCTGCGGCTGGATCACCTCCTAATGAAATTCACTTGGGAAAAAGCGGTTGCTGGACAAACTGCAAAATTGCCGATGTCAACCCGGAATCCGGGGCTCATAGCTCAGTTGGAAGAGCGCCGCCTTTGCGAGGCGGAGGCCGGGGGTTCAAATCCCCCTGAGTCCACTCGGCAGAAAGGGCGTCGCCCTTCCTGCCTTCCATGCACCCGACGACGCGAGTCATCGGGGAAGGGCTGAAGGTCACTGACCTGACGAGGCCGTGTACAGGTGCGTACTCTGGACGTTAAATGAGTTCAGCGGAACGGCGATATGCCTGTCAGTGGATGGCTCGGTTCGAGGGCCGAAGAAGGGCGTGCCAAGCTGCGATAAGCTCCGGGAAGACGCATGGAGTCTGTGATCCGGAGATCCCCGAATGAGTCTTCTTAACACTTCGGTGTTGATCCGTAAGGATCGGGAACCCCCCGAATTGAAACATCTTAGTAGGGGGAGGAAGAGAAATCAACCGAGATGTCGTTAGTAGAGGCGATCGAACACGACAGAGTTCAAACTGAATCCCGGCAACGGGAGATGTGGTGTCGTAAGCCTGCCGTCTGGACGTCAGGGTCAAGTGGAAGTCCTCTGGAATGGGGCACTAAAGAGGGTGATAGTCCCGTACACGTACCCCCCTGACGCCCTGGCAGTGTCTTGAGTACCGCGGGTCGGCATTCTCGCGGGAATCTGGGGGTCATCAACCTCCAAAACTAAATACTCCTCGAAACCGATAGCGCAGTAGTAGCGTGAGCGAAGGCTGAAAAGTAACCCTGGAAAGGTGGTTAAAAGCGCCTGAAACTGATAGGTGATGGTGAGTTGCGGCGCGAAAGGATCTTCCATGCGAAGGAACCCGTCGCGAGGCGGTAGTACGGGTGTGGTTGCCAGTGTCGTAACGTACGTTTTGAAGAACGGGCCAGAGAGTTTATTCTGTAGGCGAAGGTTAACCCAAAAGGGGAGCCAAAGGGAAACCAACAGGTCCGTAGCCTTCGGGCATGGGACGACGTATTAAACGTGCGTGGAGTCTGCAGGATAAGACCCGAAGCCTAGCGATCTATGCGTGGGCAGGTCGAAGCGTGCCGAAAGGCGCGTGGAGGACCGCAGGCGGTTTTGATATGCAAATCATTCGCGTGACCTGCGTATAGGAGTGAAAGATTAATCGAGCTGGGCATCCGCTGGTTCCTCTCGAAACATGCCGTAGCATGACCTGGCCAGAGGTAGACGGTGAGGTAGAGCACTGATTGGGGGAGCTGGGGGAGAAATCCCTCACCCCCCTGTCAAACTCCAAATTCCCCGTCGCCGAAGAAGGCTGGCAGTCCGCATTACGGGGTAAGCTTGTAATGCGTAAGGGAGACAACCCAGACCGTGGTTAATGTCCCTCAATGTAGGCTCAGTGTCAACACTGAAAGGCGTCCCAGGCCAAAGACAACTGGAAGGTGAGCTCAGAAGCAGCTATCCTTTAAAAAGTGCGTAACAGCTTACCAGTCGAGGTTTGGGGCACTGAAAATGGACGGGGCTTAAGCCTACTACAGATACCACGGACCACGCGCAAGCGTGACGGCGTAGAGAGGCGTGCTGCCTGGGTCGAAGCAGGGCCGTAAGGTCCTGTGGACCGGGTAGTAATGAGAATTCTGGCATTAGTAGAAGCAAAGTTGGGTGAGAATCCCAACCGCCGGAGGGGCTAGGTTTCCTCGGCAATGTTCGTCAGCCGAGGGTTAGTCGGTCCTAAGGTGTGTCGTAACTCGAACACATCAACAGGGAAACAGGTTAATATTCCTGTACCATGCGTCTGTAGCAGTTTACTGCCCTGACGCTTCGGGATATGCCGGGCAGGGTCGTCGCCCTGTCCAAGCGTTCAACCTTGTGGAGTACCGCCATGGTGAGAAGCAAGGGAAGGCGTGATGGAGTAATCCGGCAAATTCCTGGAGCCCGTGAAAAGGGAGACGTATGTCCGTACCGAGATCTGACACAGGTGCCCCTAGCTGAAAAGGCTAAGGCGTGTCGGTTTAATCGTGTTAAGGGAACTCGGCAAATTCGCCCCGTAACTTCGGGAGAAGGGGTGCCTGCCTGGCGATCAGGCAGGTCGCAGTGACCAGGGGACTCTGACTGTCTAATAACAACATAGGTGACTGCAACTCGGAAACGATTCGTATAGTCACTGATTCCTGCCCAGTGCGAGTATCTGAATCCCGGGCTCAACCGGACGAAGGACTCGTAAACGGCGGGGGTAACTATGACCCTCTTAAGGTAGCGTAGTACCTTGTCGCTTAATTGGCGACTTGCATGAATGGATTAACGAGAGTCCTACTGTCCCTAACACGAAGCCGTTGAACATTTTATCCTAGTGCAGAGACTAGGGACTCCAGATGGGAAGTGAAGACCCCGTGGAGCTTTACTGCAGCCTGTCGCTGTGTTACGGTATTCCTTGCGCAGCGTAGATGGGAGGCGTCGAACCACCCCTTCCGGGGGGTGGGGAGCCAACAATGAGACACCATCCTAGGTTTACTGTAACACTAACTCGATCTTCGAGGACAACGGTAGGTAGGCAGTTTGGGTGGGGCGCCACACCCTCGAAAAAATATCAAGGGTGCCCTATGGTCAACTCATGTGAGTCAGAAACTCACAGGAGAGTGTCAAGAGCATAAGTTGGCCTGACGCGATTTCACACAGCAAGAAATCGCGAGAGGAAACTCGGGTCTAACGAACCAATGAGCCTTATTGATGAGGGCCATTGACGACAGAAAAGCTACCCCGGGGATAACAGAGTCGTCGCCGGCAAGAGCACATATCGACCCGGCGGCTTGCTACCTCGATGTCGGTTCTTTCCATCCTGGCCGTGCAGCAGCGGCCAAGGGTGAGGTTGTTCGCCTATTAAAGGGGATCGTGAGCTGGGTTTAGACCGTCGTGAGACAGGTCGGTTACTATCTATCTGGAGTGTAAGGAGTCTGAAGGTAAGATGGAAATAGTACGAGAGGAACTTTCCGTCGTCGCCTCTGGTCGATCGGTTGTCCGACAGGGCACTGCCGAGCAGCTACGCGATAAGGGATAAAAGCTGAAAGCATCTAAGCTTGAAACCCGACCCGAAAAGAGACTCCGCTTGAGGACACGGGTAAAAGACCCGCTTGATAGGTCCGGGATGTAAGCACGAAGGCAACGACGTGTTCAGTCCGCGGATACTAACGTCCAATGCCGTCCGCTGAACTCAGACGAAATCCGGAGTACGCACCTGTTAAATCACTGGTAATAGCGGCCAGAGCAGAGGGGAAACACCTGGACCCATCTCGAACCCAGCAGTTAAGCCCTCTCACGTGCTGTGTGGTACTGAGGTGCGAGAGCCCTCGGGAAGCGCAATTCGCTGCTATTACCGTCCTTCCATTGGAAGACTGTTCTTATCTTACGTTATTGTGCTTACATTGTTCTCCAGTTCCTGCTTTGATGTAGACTCTCCTCGGGAACGTGGATTATTATTGCTTTCATTATATTCAGACCCGCGAGCCCCGGCGCCTTCTGCTCATCTCTCACTATTGAATCGCATCTACCGGCAGGTATCGGCCGGTTATCTTTGTTGTACCCGTTGTATTCGTCACGCTGCTGGTCTCCACCGGGGTCACGTCCGTTGCCGTCAGGATGACGCCCGGGGGTACCATCACGGCATCAATGACGTGAATGATGCCGTTCGTTGCCGGGATCTCGGTTCTGACTATCTCTGCGCCGTTCACCCATACCCTGTCACCTGCCGTATCCACAGCGATCGGGCTGCCCTGCACGGTTTCAATGGTCTCAATCGTGGCGATATCAGACGCCGTGTAACTGCCCGGGGCCATGTGGTAGAGCAGAACCTCGGCAAGGCTGCCCTTCGGGTCATTGAAGAGTCCTTCCATTACGGCACTCGGCACCCGGCGAAACACATCATCCGTGGGTGCAAAGACCGTGTATGGGCCCGGACCTGAGTATGCCCCTTCAAGTCCTGCAGTATCGATTGCGAGAAGAAGTGTTGAGAAGTTGCCGTCCTGCACCAGCACCTGCTCGATCGTCAGGTTCGTGCTGGCCGCCGCCCGGGCAGGCGTGCCGTTTGTCTGGTTCGTGGTCTCGTTCCCCGATGGAACCGTGCAGCCACAGATGAGAACCGCCGCTCCGATGATCAGAGCGATCATGAGATGTGTTACATTTGCTCGCATAGACCCCCCGAGAACGGCCCTTCAACCCCTCTCTCGCTTTACGCCTACATAAAGTATAGGTCTCCGGCCCCGGACGCTCATGCCCGCTCACCTCCAGAGCGCGAGCGTCGAGACCACGTGGCGGACCGGGTCATAGACTCTGATGATGTGGTTGCCGGTATCGGCGATGTACCAGAGCCCCCTGAAGTTGACCAGGCCGTCCGGTTCATTCAGTCTTGCGTCCCCCGATAACCCGTCCCGGTAACCGCGGCTGCCGCTCCCGACCCTGGTGAGAACCCAGCCGGTGGCCGGGTCGAACTCCTTGATCTTGTGGTTGGAGGTATCGGCCAGGTAGATCAGCCCCTGGTGGTAGGCTATGCCCATCGGGTGGTGGATGCGCGCCATCCGGGCGATGGTATCGAGATCGCCGAAATCTTCCGGGGAGTGCCCGACGAACGTCTCGACCATTCCCCGCTTTATCCGGCGGACGGCCGAAGCCCCGCTGTCGGCCACAAAGAGCGCCTCACCATCAGTGACGATCCCGGAGGGGCCGGCGAAGGCTGCCTTATCGCGCGGGCCATCGGCCAGTCCCTCCCGGCCGGACCCGGCGTAGGGTTCTATGACGTGGGTGGCAAGATCCATCCGCCAGACCTGGTTCGCGCCGGCCATCACAACGTAGAGGAAGCCGCCCATCAGCGTGAGGTCCCGGGGCGCGTTCAGCACGGTCTTTATGCCTGTCCCGCCTTTGCCGGGCGAGGGCGCGAGAAGTCCGGTCCCGGCGATCGTCGTGACCCTCCTCTCAGGCCAGGAGACCTGCCGGATCGTATGGTTCCCGGTATCCGCAACGTAGAGGATGCCAGCTTCTTCGTCAAAGACGAGTCCTTCCGGCAGGTAGAATGCAGCCTCATCGAACGGCCCGTCGGTGCTGCCGGCAGTCCCCGAGCCGATCGTCTCCAGGATCTTCCCGTCTCCGCTGGCGACGATGATCCGGTGATGGCCGGAATCGCTGATGAAGAGCCGCATACCCGTATTGTCTGCCGTGATCTTGCCGGGACGAAAGAGGGTCCCTCCCCCCGCCGTCTCAGGGACGGTCCCTGACTGTAGCGGCTTCCTCTCCAGCTGACCGCGCTGCTCGAACTCCTGCGCGATCCGCTTAATCTTCGGGTTGAGACGTCCGTAGAGCCCCTCCCCGGCGGTCTTTCCGACCACGTCTCCTCCCGGGTCGATGAGGACAAACGTCGGCCAGTCCCGGACGCCGAAGGCCTGCCAGAGGAGGCGATCGCGGTCGATGGCGACGGGGTGATCCGCCCCGGTACGGCGGACAGCCTCCCGGATATTTTCAGCGACGGCACCGGGTTCGAACCCGGGCGAGTGGACCTCGATGACCACCATCTCCGGGTGCTCCTCCTGGAGACGTCGGATATCCGGTGCCAGCTGCATGCAGTTTGAGCAGGCGAACGTTGCAAACGAGAGCAGCACTATCCTGCCGGCCAGGTCCCGGATGGAGAGGGGACGGTCGATGTTGAGCCATTCGAGACCCGGGGGGAAATCAGGTGCAGCCATCGGTTTCATGCGGCATCCTCTGGCGGTTCAGGATTATGAATGTTGGTGAGGATCCCGTCTGGATACCAGGGGATATTCACGCCGGCCGTCCTGCATACTCCACCTGCGGCGCGGCGAGCATCTCGTTGCAGAAGGCGATCGCCTCGGCAACCCTGTTCTTCTGGTAGACCGCAGGTTTGATGCAGGGCCTCTCCGGAGCCTCCCGAATGACCGAGAATACCTCCGGCCAGGGTATCGGATCGGTCGCTGACGGCGGTAAAAGGTCGTTGTGGATGTGGAAGGCCCGCAGGGCCTCCCGTGGGATCGCGCCGAGCGATCCCGGGAACTCATCCTTCCCGGCGGCGTAGAGGTGCCAGGGGTCGAGCGCAATCCCGGCGAGGTCGGCGATCTCCGGGTCGGCCTCCTTGAGCGTCGTCCAGAGTTTCCGCATCTGGCCGGCTGTGGAGATGCTCTGGTCACTGTGGTTCTCGACCAGCACCAGCGGTTCCACGCCGAAGGCGTTCCAGTGAGCGGTGATCAGAGTATGCATCGCCGAGACGATATCTGAGGGGGTGTTCTTCCGGTCGCCGGGGTGAATCTCCACGATGTCCGGTGGGACACCCAGGTAATCCTCGATCTCAAGGAGCATGTCCCCGAAGGCAATCACCCAGTCCTGGTCGCGCCACCGCAGTTCCGCCCTCACCCCCCGGCCGTGCTGGTCTTTCCGGGGGATGGCCGGTTCGGTATGCAGGACATACGCAAGGGATCCCGGGAGGCCCGTATCCTGCTCGTAGAGGTGCTCGACGGACGACCGGTTGAGCATGGACCCGATCTCCTGCCCGGTCCGTTCCACCTCCGTTCTGTTCTTGATAAAGTCGGCGGGAATCTCGACGAATGTGCAACCGAACGTTTCGGCGAGGTGCCAGCGTTCAAGGAGCCCGCCCCGCCGGGCTATTTCTGTGACGTTGGGGTAGATGTAGTCTGCACCTGGCATGCCAATCAGGCTACGCCATGGCAGGAGTGATACTAAAGTCTTGGGGGTCGGATGTTCTCCAGCCCGACGTGGCGGTTGAGGGCTGGCGACGCCGGATTGGCGGCGTTCTGGAAACAGTTCCGGGAGCGTCGTTTATATCGGTGCCGGCCCCGGGCATATGTCGGTATGGTCCCCCGTCTACGATCCGCTCATTCCGGCCGCTGTATACGATATCGTACAGTCGCCGGCGGGAGAGGCAAGATGGCTGGAGATGCCGCCTGAAAAAAGGTTGGCTGCAGGACTACCTGCGGTTATCGAGGTCTTTTGGACAGACAAACAGGATCGGTATGGGTGTATGGATGTAGGTGCAGTAGACCCGCCCGGGGTCGTAATACATGCATGAAGCGCATTCGAATCGTCGCGGTATCTCCCCTTTTTGTTGCGTTAACTCTTCGGATGCGGGATCGTACACGCAACCACCATCCTTACCTGGCATCTCCGGATCCAGCGATCCGTAATATTGGGTGCCGGTCTTACTCTTCAGCGGATCGATATCATTTGGTATACTCATTGCCGTACTATAAGATGCTCTTGGGCTGACAGACATTTGTTGCGCCGGTGAATGTTTATCACTCCGATTAAACCCCGGGGAGTTAGAGGGTGACTTGAAGCAGCATTGCCGTCGGGAACCCGGAAAATAAAGGTGGGACAGCAGAGCGACGCTTATAGCGCAAGATACGGCATTGTGAGGGTGAGCAGGCAGAGAACAACGGCCAGCAGGATGAACTCCCCGTCAGTAAACAGTTCGAAGAGGAGTTTCTCTGTCCCGAACCGCTGGAAGAACAGAAGGTATCCCAGGGTGTAGACAGTGCCTGCAACCAGCAGCAGTGCTGCACAGAAATCCAATAGGAGCCCGGCAGCGAGCACTAGCGCGACTCCGATGCTTATGTTCATCCCTGTAAGGAGAAGGAGCGTCCTTCGAGAACCGAGGATCGTCGGGATCGTCCTGACCCCGGACGCTGCATCCCCCTCAAGGTCGCGCATATCGTAAACCACTGTATTCGTGAAAGTCTGTAAAAGGAAGAAGACACCGACGATGCCGGTGGCGGGATCTGGAGGAAGGCCGGCGTGGCAGATCGGGAGGATAGTCGCGGGGATGGTCCAGGAGAACGCCACGATCAGGCTTTTCATGAAAGGCACCTCTTTCAGTCGCCGAAACCCAAACCGGGCGGGGAAGAGCGGCACGCTGTAGACGATCCCGGCGACCAAGGGGATCGTCGTGATGAGAAGGCTGCCGAACCCCTGAAGGGTGGAGAGGCAGAAGGCAACGACGAAGGCACAAATTGCAGAACGGAAGAGGATAAATTCGTATTTCTTCGTGAATGTATACCGTTCTGTGTGATTTATGGCGTCCTCGTCCTCGTCGGTCTTGCGGTTGAGGTTGTAGACGGCAAACACGACGAGCATCAGTATTGCCGTGGCAACCAGGTCGAAAGGGAGCCCCTGCAACAGGCATGAGATGTACACCATCGCCGCCATCATGGCAGCAGTATACAGGGAGCTGTAAACGATGAGATGGGCGGCGATCTGGTAGACCGGTTGAAACAGGTAGGCCCGATTGACAAATCCGAACATGAATTGGTTTTCTGGAGGTCGGCGAATATTTATTACGTCGATGAAAATTCATCACTCTGATGCATCCCGGCGTTCAAACGCAGTGTTCCGCAGGATTGGTGAGGTATGGCCTGGCATACGCGTTACTCTCCGGTCTATAGCGACGATTGTGTCAACTGCCCCCGACGTCGGGGGCCCCTTGGCCCACGATCCTTAAAATAGGGCCGCCTGGATCGTGGAAATGTTCAGTCTCCCGACCGATCGTGAAATGAGTGTTATGCTGCTTTAGGAGCTAAAAGGATTACCGGGGCATCTCCAGCAATATGGAGTCAGCTTTGTAATGCAGGAAGAGCCTCTCACCCCAGGTGACCGCCGCCGCATCGGTGCCGATGAGATCCGTAACGGCGTCGTACTTGCCCGTGTCGCGTCTGTACAGGCCCAATGAAAGATATCCATCGGTCACCGTCATCCCCAGGCGAACCGGCGAGGGGGAGACGTATATCTTGAAGTTTGCATACCCGCTCAGGGATTCCAGCATGGTACTATACGGTTCGGTGGCGAGTTTTTGAGCGAGTTCCTGGGAGACGACGAGTTCTCCGGGTTTGCCCTCCATAACAGCCTCTTTAATCGCATCTGCAAGAATGGGGCTCATAATCGATGTCACACCGTGTACCCAGGATGCTTTCCTGATTATTGCCTGAAATGATGCATACACTGCAAAAACATCCTCTTCGATGTTTCTTATCACCTCTGCACGATACAGGCGATCTATCGCGCACAGAAACTCGGGTGGTATGCCCTCGATCTCGTGCTCGACCCAGAACCCCCGGTGGCGCTGGAACACCCCCATAAGCGTTACCACTCGCTCAATCTCTGATTCGACGAGCCTGCCGATAGGGGTGAGCACATAGTCGCCTCGTACTGACTCGACATAATGCAGTGCCTCGAGGTGCCGGATCTTCGGGATGAGCGCCTGTGACGAACTCCCCGTGACGTCACGAAGGGCCGAGAGGGGTTTTGTCCCGTCCCCGAGGGCAAGCAGTACCTGCGTCAACAGTCTCGACCGGAAGATCGCCTGAACGTCGTCGTGAAACTTGTTGTAGATCTCCAGAGGGGGCGTCTCGTTCATACTCTTACAATAAGGGGTCGGGTCAACGATATCACCCTTTCTATTCCTCCAGGCATGCGTTTCTCATATTCAGAGCTTCTCAAACCCTCTCCTGGTTATCGGCGGCATCTCCGGGATTCACCCATTTGCTCCGGTAGATCTGCCTTTTGAGCGCCTTTCCGCCCAAACCCGAGCGCACTTATAGGCGGTAGGTCGATATCTGTTGAGGCAGTATGTCGTTCATACCCAGATACCTGCTCTGCATCGCACTCTGTGCGTGCGCCATTGCCTGTTTCCTTACTGCCGGCTGCTCCGTTCCCGGGGAGCAACCGGAGATCGTCTTCGGGCTCTCCGGCGACCTTGCCGTTCACATCATCGACGTCGGGCAGGGCGACTCGATCCTCCTGGAGTTCCGCGATAAAACCATGCTCATTGACGCTGGTGAGCGCGGTATGGGAGAGCGCGTCATCGCGTACCTCGATGAGAAGCAGATTGAGTCTCTTGACGTCGTTGTGGCAACCCACCCGCACTCGGACCACATCGGCGGCCTTGGCGACGTCCTCTCCACCTACCCGGTCGGCCGGTTCATCGATGCCGGGCAGCCGCATGCTACGGCGACCTACGAGAACCTGCTTGCCCTTGTTGAGGAGCAGGGAATACCGTATGCCGTCGCGGAGCGCGGGCAGACGATTGCCCTCCATCCCGACCTTGAGATACAGGTCTTAAACCCGGCCTCCCGGCCGCTCGGCGAGACGAACGAGGACTCCGTCGTCCTGAAAGTCACCTACGGTGAGGTCTCCTACCTCCTCACTGGCGATGCCGGGGAGCCTGCGGAGGAGAGCATGATGGAGGCCGGGATCAACCTTGATGCCGACGTCCTGAAGGTCGGCCACCATGCGAGCCGGTATGCATCATCGGCCGGGTTCCTGGCCGCGGTCAACCCGGCGATCAGCGTCATCCCGGTCGGGGAGGGGAATGACTACGGCCACCCCCACGAGGAGGCGCTCGGCCGTCTTGAGGCCATAGGGTCGAGGATCTACCGGACCGACCTTGATGGGACCGTCGTCATCGCCACCGACGGCAAGGCGCTTGCCGTTACGGCCGGTGGAGCCCCGGCGGCAACCATGATAGCCCGGACGACGACACCGACACCTCTCCCGACCACGGCCGTTCCCCTCTCCGGGGTATACATCGCCGATCTCGATCTCCAGAACGAAACCGTCACCGTCATGAACGCCGACCCCGCGGCGGTCAACCTCACCGGCTGGACGGTCACCGACGAAGGGGCGCGGAACACCTACACCTTCCCGGTCTTCACCCTTGACCCGGGCGCCGACGTCACCGTTTACTCGGGTGCAGGGAACGACACCGCGACTGACCTCTACTGGGGCCGGCAGACGGGGGTCTGGAACAACGACGGCGATACCGCCACGCTCACCAATCCAAACGGTACGGTCGTCAGCACCCTGGAGGGGTGATCGTGCAGGACGAGTCGGCCTTCCAGGCGAGCCTCGACCGGATTGAGGAGGGGCTCGCCGTCCTCCTCCTTCGCGAGGACGAGTCGGTCCGTTTCACGCTTCCCCGTTCCCTCCTCCCCCCCGATGCCCGGGAGGGCGATATCCTGGAGGTCGCGATTCGCCGGGATGTTGCGGCGACCGAGGCGGCACGGCGGCGTGTGGCCGAGAGGATCGAGCGGTTGCGGGCGCGGGGTGGGGAGTAACCCCCGTCACCCACTCTTTTATACTCTGTTCCCCCCATCAGGCCGCTGATGCTCTCTCGATGTGACGTGATCGTCGTCGGTGCAGGCCCCGCCGGCAGCACCACCGCACGCTACGCGGCGGAGGCGGGGCTCGACGTCCTCATGATTGATAAAAGAAAGGAGATCGGCCTTCCTGTCTGCTGCGGGGAGTTCAACGCATCCCCCGAGATCCTCGCAGAAGCGCTCCCCGGCGCCCGGGGACTCGACGAGCTCCTTCCCATCGGCCCGGAACTCGTTCAGAGGAGAATCCGGGGTGCCGTCGCCGTCTCCCCGAAGGGCCGGGAGTACGAGTTCGATCTTCCCGGCTGCACCGTCAACCGGGACGCGTTCGACCGGCACCTGGCGGACGCGGCCGTCCGTGCGGGGACCGTCCTCTCGCTGGATACTAAGTTCCTCGGCCGTGAAGGCCGCCGGGTCAGTACCAATCGGGGTGAGGTCGAGGCCCGTGTTGTTGTCGCCGCAGACGGCCCGCTCTCCCCGACCGCCCGCTCCGCCGGGATGGAGCGGAACGCCGTGCTCGCCCCCGCTATCACCTGCCGGGTCGACGGGGAGTTCGGCGACCGTCTGCGGCTCATCTTCGGGAGCAGCGTTGCCCCGGGTGGATACGCATGGGTCTTCCCGAAGCGGGGATGCGCGAACGTCGGGCTCGGGGTGCAGAGGCCGGCAGCACCGGTTCCCGTCCTTCTCCGGGCGTTCCTTGCGCGAAACGGCTTTGCCGCCCGGGATGTCCAGGCCGGGTTCGTCCCCGTCTCCGGACCGATTCCGAAGACCGTCCGCGAGAACGTCATCGCCGTCGGCGACGCCGCGGGCCATGTCGTCGCCTCCAACGGCGGGGGGATAGCGACCGCGATGATCTGCGGGAGGCTCGCCGGGCTTGCCGTGGCACGCCACCTGCTCGACGGCGAACCCCTCGACGCCTACGAGCGGAATTGGCGCTCGATGGTGGGCGGGGAACTCCTCACCGCCGCGAGAACAAAGAGGATGGCCGACCGGGTTCTCAGATCAGACTTCCTGATCGAACGGGCGATGCACCTGCTCGGCGGCCGCGGCATCCGGGACATGATCGTCTTCGGCGGTCTCGGGATAACCAGGTAGGACCGGAACCCTTATTATCTCCGGGCGAGCCCGATGCCACAGCACCCGGAGGTGATTGGACTGGTCGATATCGTCAAGGTTGACGGCAGGAGAGAGCCGTTCGTACGGGAGAAAGTGGTTGTGAGCGCACTCAAATCAGGCGCGCCGCCGGAGGAGGCCAGGGCGATCGGGGAGGCCGTAGAGCGGGTCGCCTACGATGGGATGCCCTCGAGCGAGATCCGGCGCCGGGTGCTTGAGCAGCTCCGCGACCGAAACCCGGAATGGGAGGAGAACTGGCTCACGTACGATCGAGCTGTGAAGAAACGGGGGGCAACAGCCGTCGCAGGGCCGCCCGCCCGCTAACCTCGCATTCCGGGTTTGCCGGAACCTTCTGCTTTTTTTGGAGGAGTCTTAAGGCAGGGCTGTTCGTGCTTTGGCCCTGCGGACCGTCGCCGCACGAAGATCGAAGGGACGGGAGTCGTTAAGAAGACCTCCGGTCTGCCCTGGATTGGCATGGCAGGAGGAAAGTATATCTACCAATCCACGCTCATATCTGTCTTGTATTGTCTTATGGCGTCCGGAAATGCGATAACTCAAACTGCCTTTAGATGGCCGTTTTCAGTACAGGTGCATGTCGCGGACGTATTCGACAATCAGCATCCAGGGAAAGGCACGACGTCCCGCCCGCCATTGATACGCACCCCGATTCCCTCGGGAAGCTGCGGCGCGGGCACGCCAGCAGGCGATATGTATGCCAACCAGCGATTCAGAAGAAGACGATACACCCTCAAGTAGTAATCAGAACGATACAGAAGGAACAAAGATACTCTTCGCCGATCCGAAGACCGCGATCCTCCGGCTCTCCCTGCCGATGATGATCGCGATGACCCTCATGACCCTCTACAACGCCGTCGACGCGTTCTGGGTCGCGGGCCTCGGTGCAGACGCTCTTGCCGCCGTCGGGTTCTCATTCCCGCTCTTCATTATCACGATCGGGTTAGCGAGCGGCCTCGGCACCGGGGGGGAAGCGGCGCTTGCCAGGATGATCGGTGCCCGCGACCGGGACGGGGCAAGCAGTGTTGCGATGCACACCATCCTCCTGATGACCGTCCTTGCCGTCGCCGTCACCATCCCGCTCTCCCTCTTTGCCGACGATATCTTCGTCCTCATGGGGGCGGGCGACGCCGTCGGCCTCGCCACCGGGTACGCAAGGGTCCTCTTTCTCGGGACGTTCGCCCTCCTCTTCGGCGAGGTAGCCTACGCGCTCATGCACGGAGAGGGCGACGCAAAGCGGACGATGTATGCAATGGCGCTGGGAGCGGTAGCAAACGTCATCCTCGACCCGATCCTGATCTACACGCTCCATATGGGAATCGCCGGAGCAGCCTGGGCAACCATCTTTGCGGAGGTTATATCCGCTATTCCGATGGTCTACTGGCTCTTTGTGAAGAGGGACACCTATGTCTCTCTTCACCTCCGTGAGTTTGTCCCCGACACCGCCATCGCGCGGGAGATCCTGCAGGTCGGCCTGCCGGCTGCCGCCGAGCAGTTCTCGCTCGCCCTGATGGCCCTGGTCCTGAACGGGATCATCGTCCTGATATCGAGCACCGACGGCGTTGCCGTCTACTCGACCGGGTGGCGGCTCGTGAGCATCGGCTTAACCCCGATCCTCGCCATCGCGACGGCGGTGGTCGCGATCACCGGCGCCGCCTACGGGGCGCGGGCGTATGCCCGGATGGAGTCCACCCTCCTCTACGCCGTCAGGCTCGGGACCGGGATCGGTATCGGGCTTGCCGCGGCCATGTTTGCCTTTGCCCCCCAGATTGCCGCACTCTTTGCGGCACCGGGCGATACCGCCGCCATCATCCCGGAGTTGACGGTCTTCCTCCGGGTCATGAGCCTCGTCTATCCGATGGTCGGGTTCGGCCTCTTCTCCGCATCGTTCTTCCAGGGGACGGGACTCGGGGCCCGCTCGCTCACGATCACCGTCATGCAGAACGTCGTTCTCTCGACCCTGCTTGCCTGGGTCTTTGCGATCGAACTCGGGTTCGGCCTCGCGGGCGTCTGGTGGGGAGTCGCTGCAGGAAACGCCATCGGCGCAATCCTCGGATACGCCTGGGCACGCCGGTACTCGGCAGGGCTGATAGTCCGGCAGGCTGCAGCGGCGTGAAGGGGCCACATGAGCCCCTTCACTCCATATCCTCGTCGTCGGGCCCGGTGTGGACAACTTCGCGGAGCGTGAACCGGAACGACGTCCCGAGGTCCGGCCGGCCTTCTACACGGTCCTCGACCCAGATCCTGCCCCCGTAGCGCTTAACGAGCATCCCGACGATGAAGAGGCCGAGCCCTTCCCCGTAACCCTGGCTCCCGTTCTGCCGGAACCGGTCAAAGAGCCCCTCCTTCATCTCGTCAGGAATCCCGGGCCCGGTATCCTCCACGCTCACCATCACGGTATGGTCCTCTTCGGGAGAGTCCTCCACCCTGATCGTGACATGAACCTCCGGTCCGCCAAACTTTACGGCGTTGCCGACAAGGTTTAAGAAGATCTCAGGGAGCAGGTCGTCCGCCCAGACCTCCGCCGAAGTATCCTCGTAAGAGACGCCCGCTTCCGGAATTCGGCCGAGTCCGGCCCTGATCACGTGGCTGAGATGAACCGGTGCAAGGTCGGCCGGCTCCTGGTGGATGCGGCGGATCGTCGAGACGTTCTGGAGAATGCCGGTGCTCTTCCTGACGCTCCCCCGGATCTTTTTTGCATACTCCGCGGCGTCTCCTTCCAGCCCCTCAAGCAGAAGGTCGCAGTAGAGGCTCGCGACGTTCTCCGCGTTCTTGATGTCGTGGGTCATGATGTCCAGGTAGAGGTTCGTCTCGCGATGCGCCTCCTCCAGCCGTTTGTGGAGCATGCTTCGCAGGACACCTGAGCCGATCTCCTTCCCGATCGCTTCAAGCAGGTGACGCTCCTCGTCACAGAGCCCCTCCATCTTCCTGCTCCCGAGGAAGAGCGCCCCGACCACGACCGACTCCGCAAGGATCGGGATGCAGGCAAGGGTGGAGACCCCGAGCGACGCCAGGATCTCCTCTTCGACTGTGCCCGGCTTACTGTTCAGTTCAAGGTAACGCGGCTGTCCGGCAACAAAGACAAAGTTCCAGGGCCAGTGATGGACCTTTATCGTCCTGTTGCGGGTGAGATACTTCTTCGGGACCGCGTGGTGGTAACGGGTGAGTGCCAGTGTCCGTTCGGGGTTTAAGAGGTAGGTCAGCCCCAGATCGAAACCGAGCGCGTCCAGTGCCGTTGAGAGCGATGTCTCAAGCAGTTCGTCGAGTGAGAGGGACGACGCGGATACTCCCATGATCCGGTTGAGGATCTGGAGTTGCCTGTTTGAGGAGAGCAGCCCTTCGTTCATCTGTTTTCGTTCGGTGATGTCGTGGATGGTCCCCTGGATGAGAGCGGGTGTGCCGTCCTCGCCGCAGATGTTCTGGACAAAGTCCCGGATCCATCGGATCGTGCCGTCCTTTCGCACGATCCGGTATGCCCGGTCGGTCGAGAAGCCCGGGATTGCCTGCAACCGTCCGACGCTCTCCTGGAGGCGGGGACGGTCGTCCGGGTGGACGATCGCATCCCAGGTTATCGTTCCGGCAAGGAGCTCGTCCGCGGTGTACCCAGTGATCGCCTCCACTGCACCGTGGAAGAAGATGGGTTCGAGGTCTACCGTCCCCCGGTAGGCGATGCCCCGGAAGTCCTGAACGAATGAACGGTAGCGTTCCTGGTTTTCTCTGACCTCGTCCTCCTCGCTCCTTCTCCGGATCGCCCGGCCGAGCATATCAGCCGTAACCTGAAGGAGGTACTGCTCATCGACGGAGAAGACGTTCCCCGACCTCGGCGGGGAATCCAGCAGGCAGGCGACCTCCACACTCCCAACTCTCTGCCGGTCCACCCGGATATCTGCTGCAATCTTCCAGGGTGTCTCCTGGTATCGATGCGTGTAGACCGCATCGTCGTGCACGATACGGACGCCCATCTGTTCGGGGCGGCTAAATCCGGACGGAAGGGCCCGGGCGACGTCGAGGAAGAGATCTCCCGGCGAGGTCCGGTCGGCATCAATCAGCCGGGAAATTTTGTGCAGGGTCCGGATCCCCCGCACTCGCTCCCTCTCTTCACGAATCCGGGGAAGCGGTGATACTCTGCCCCCCGTCTTCCTGCCGGCGACGTTCCGTATCCTGAGGACCCACATCCCTGAAAACGGTTCATCTTCCATCTTCTGGCTGGAGTAGACGTAGCGTTGCTCTTCTCCCCGGGAGTTTTGCACCAGGAGATCGAGACCGGGTGTCTCGTCCCCATCACGCACCGCGGCAAGGAGTCTTCTGGCACCATCTTCCCCCTGCAGGAACGGGACCAGGTGGGTGTTGAGAACCTGGCCGGCATCGAGTCCCAGGATCTCCTCCTCGCCGGCCGCGAGAATGGCCATGGCATAGGCATTCACCCAGGTAATCTGCATATCCTGATCGAGCACGAGGATACCCACCCCGGGTTCGTCAAGGAGCTGAAACGTCTGCTCTGCTTGGGTGGATCTCGAATCCACTATGCTCATACGAATGTCTTACCCCCTTGAGATTATTATCCTATGATAATTATAAGAACAAATTCATATTTGGATTGATAAGAGATTTGTGGTTACCATCCGTCTGAAGCAGGATGACCTGCAGGTTCCCGGACCGTGCAAATACTCTGGCGATCCATTCAAAGACCGCACTCTGCTTTTTGCTCCCGGTCCTCCCGCATGCGGCTCCCCGGGCCCGGCCCCTCTCTCTTCTTCCCGGGGAAGGGAGCACCGGGGGAGCAACCCGGTTCTCAACCGGACGATGCGGCAGGTCGTGCCCATTCCTCCAACTTCCACTCTCTCCTCTAGAGGATCCCGATACGGCCGAGCGCCGGTGAGAGCGACGTCAGGTGACCCTGAACGTAGACCGCTTCGCGCGGATCGACACCCATTGCGAGCGCGAGGAACTCGCTGATATGAAGCACCGGGACTCCCAGGTGGTCGTATACGAGTTCGCACCCCGGGCAGTCCACGATCATCACGTCGAGGTGCTGGTCCGTGAAGTCCTGATGGACAAGCTGGTTCAGCCGCGAGATCTCGTGGGGATGACCGTTCAGGTGCCGGTCAAAGAGGTTCTTGACCCCGCCGCAACAGTAGTGCTCCATCCTGCTCCTGACGACCCGCGCACCGGTGACGGCCACGAGGCTCTGCAGTTGCGGCGGGACGGCAGGGGTGCCGTTCATCTTCCGGTAGTGGCAGCTGACATGCACCCCCACGTGCAGCCCTGATAGCCGCGTCTCGATGAGTTTCTGGAGCTCGTCAAGGTAGAGAGGGTAGAGGTCGAGGATGTTCGCCACCGAGAACGCTTCCGGGCTGCAGACCTCCCGCCCGACCTGGTCCAGAGCCTCGCTTGCCACTGTCCTGTTGGCGCTCGTCGCGAGGAGTTCCAGCGCGGTCGAGTATGAGTCGCTGCAGGTCGGGCAGATCCCGGTGACGGCGATATCGTCCGATCCGCACACATCCTGGATGACGCTGAGATTCCGGGTGGTGAGGAGCAGCCGGTCTGCGAATCCGGCGCCGCCCATGTAATGCGGGGCACCCCCGCAGCAGGTCTGCGACCGCGAGGTCACATACTCGACTCCCAGTGCGTTCAGGATCTTCCGTTGCGAGAGGTCCGCCCCGGGGTAGTTGAAGGCGCAGCAGGACCTGAGGTGAAAGACCCGGTCGGGAGGGGCGAGGGGTTGTTTTTGTGTCGGGTGCCCGGGCAGGGAGAACGCCGATGCTGCGACCGGGTGGAGCAGCAGCCTCCTGGCCTCGTCGACGGCTCGCTCGTCTGCCCGGTATGGGTGGCGGACGGTCTTCGTGACGAAGTTTCTAAGTCTGCCCTTGCTCGCGTAGAGCGGGAGAAAGGCGTGAGGGGGGAGCCCTCCGCGGTCAAGGAGCATCCGCCGGAAGACCGGGTGTACGTGTTCCATCTCGTAGACAGCGTTGATGATCCCGCCGATGCTGACGGACCGCGGGCAGACCGTCTCGCAGGAATAGCACTGGACGCAGTCGGCAAGGTTGATCTCCGGGTGCCGTCCTGCCTGGAGGGCCGCGGTCACCTTCCGGGCAAGATACCCGCTGTCCCCGTTCGACCCGGGATCGTTGATCTGCGCGGGACAGTAAGGAGTGCAGGAGCCGCACGCGTTGCAGAGCAGGTAGTTCTGAAGTCGCGGGTCCCCTCTATCAAGCAGGCAGCGGACGGCTCCCTGTGTGATGGCATCCTGGACCATCTTCCGGTCCGGTCCCGGGAGGGCTTTACTGAGCATGCCTGGTCCTGGAGACTGCCTCTCCGCTCTCTGCTGTGCGCATCCCGGGGCCGGTTGTCAGCCCCTCTCCCTGATGGCATGCAGGCCTGATGGTTGGTCCGCGTTGCTTCCAGTATCGATTCATTGTTCCCCCCGTGCTCATAGCGCCGTCGGGTTATGATCCTGTGGGGATGATTTAATAGTTTTGATCGAGTTACCCTGCCCTCACCGGTGAGAAGGCCGCAGGAGCAGACGTCCCCGGCGGTTGCCGGGACGACCCCGGAAGACATCGGAAGAGGCGGCGCCTGCTGTTTGGGGCCGGAGAGGCTGAAGAAGATGGAGCGATCTCGTGAAACCCTCTTCCGGTTCGGGTGGGTGTCCTCACCCAGACTCCTGCCGGCGCACCTTCGGTGCTAGGACTCCTGTCCGGCGGAAAGCCGTGGGTGGGTAATGCAGGTAAAACAGCGTTGCCCTGAGGTAACAGAGTGGTTCAACAAAGCCAAAAATGAAAGGTTCAGAGGTTCTCAAACCTTTTATTCACCGCATCCCAGTTCACGACGTTCCAGAACGCGTCGATGAATTGGCCCCTGTTGTTCCTGTAGTCGATGTAGTAGGCATGTTCCCAGACGTCGAGCACCATCAGGATCTGAAACGTCGGGTAGACGTTGGTGTTGTGCTTCTCGATCTGCATGATCATGGGGCGGTCGGTCATCGTGCAGTATGCCAGTGCCGCCCAGCCCGACCCTTCGGCGCTCGCGGCCGCTTTTGTAAACTCAGCCTTGAACCGGTCAAAGGAGCCCCACTCCCGGTCGATACGGTCGGCAAGGGCCCCGCCAGGGGTCCCGCCGCCCCCCTTTCCGGCAGGGGCCATGCTCGGCCAGAAGCGGGTATGCAGGATATGGCCGCCGATGTTGAACGAGAGGTCTTTGAGCAGCGCTTTCATATCGACTTCAGTGCCTTCCTGCCGTGCTTTCTCCAGTTTCTCAAGGTCGGCGTTCGCCCCGGTCACGTAGGCCTGGTGATGCTTATCATGGTGCAGGGAGAGTTGTTCCCTTGAGATATGCGGTTCAAGGGCGTCGGGTGCGTATGGCAGGGGCGGCAGTTCATACTTCTTTTGCGATGCAGATTCCATCTTCTGTCCAGTCATAGGCATCATTCCTCCTTCAGGAAGTGGATGTATTTCATGGTGCCGGTAGAGAGGATCGGTCCCGCGACGGATCCCTCCTCCATGCTCTCCGCTCTCCCGTCTGCAGCCGGGGTGGCGGAAACGGGATGTTCGGGTGGAAGACAGCGCCCCAAACGGACCGGATGCCGTTCTCCCCTTTTACCCGTAACAGCGGTTCGAACCTCCCCTCCCCGATTCACGGATGGCGGGAGCGATCGTGCAACCCTTGCGCAATGTTTAAATACGCTGATAGGATGGATGGTATCTGAACCGCCTCGCGTTCTCTACCGCACGGTACCCGGCTTTGGGTCCCGGGCTTGCTGGTGACCGGACAACCGAGAGGCGCCTGCACGATACAGTCTCCGGATAATGGTGAACCATATGAAGACGGCAGCTCGTATTTCGCTCTTTACCGCCACGCTCATGATGCTGATCACGCTCGCCCTCTTCCATGATCTCTACGTCATATTCGTCGGAGCCGGATGGAGCTTCTTTGCGAGAGTACTCTCTCTTCTCCTCGTCGGTGTCACATTTTTCGGGGTGATACAGTTCATGAGCTACGCCGACCACCTCCTGCGGTCGCTCTATGCCTACGTTGAACGCCCCATAACACCGCTACGAACGACTGCATTGTCCTCCTGCCGGGTCGCGGTCTTCATCCCGGTCTACAACGAGGAGCCTCAGGTGGTCGAGTCCTGTATCCGGGCATGCACGGCCATCACCTACCCGGACGTCTGCATCTTCCTCCTCGATGACTCCACCGATGCGCGTAAACGCATCTCGATGGAGGAGATCAGCCATCGATACGGCCTCCACTATGTTCACCGCGAGCACCGGAGGGGCTTTAAGGCCGGGGCCATCAACCATGGCCTCTCACTCCTCGACAGCAACACGACGTATCTCCTGGTGCTCGACGCCGATCAGAAGGTAAAGCCGGCGATCCTCACCGACCTCATCCCGGTCCTGGAGGCCAACCCCGACGCCTCCTTCATCCAGACGCCTCAGTTCTTCCGGTCGGAGCCAAATGACCCGATAAGTGTCACGTTCTCCTACCAGCAGCACATCTACAACAAGCACGTCTGCAGGGGGCTCTCCGTCAACCATACTGCCATGCTGACCGGCTCAAACTGCATCTTCCGGGTGAGCCATCTTGTTGCTATCGGCGGGATGGATGAGACGTGCATCGCTGAAGACATAGCGACCTCTTTTACCTTCCACCTCAAGGGGTGCCGGGGGATCTTTCTCGATGCCGTGTACGCGGAGGGCATCGCGCCGCCGAACCTTGCGGCCTACTTTACGCAGCAACTCCGCTGGGCATACGGAAACACCCAGCTCCTCGGGACCATCCTCCGGAACCTCGTTATGCGCCCACGGAGCATGACCGCGGTGCACTGGCTTGAGTTCGCCGTGGTCGTCTCGATCTACCTGCTCGGCGGGGTGAACGTGGCCCTCTTCCTCCTTCCCGTCGCCACGCTGATCTTCGGTATACCGATCCTGCCGGTATGGCTCCCCCCGATCTTTGCCGTGGTGCTTGCCGTGGTGATCGGCATCCAGGTTATCATCAGCATCCGCGAGCGGCAGTACTCTCTGCGCGATCTCGCACTCTCGCAGGCGATCTTCAATACGCTTGCCTTTGTATACGCCCGGGCGATCTGGTATGCCGTCTCCGGAAAACAGTTGCCGTTCGTCGTGACGCCAAAAGCGTTGTCGGGGCCGGCCGGCCGGTCTCGCGTCAGGATAGCGCCGATCCTCGTCGTGATCTCAGCGGTTCTGGTATCGATAGTTATCGGCATCATGCGGTTCATATCCGGGGGGCTGGAATCCGGGACTGCAATCCCGCTCTTCTGGGCCTGCTACACGCTGGCCGTTCTCTCGTCGTTTCTGGTGGTCTGGCGGCGGGACGGGAGGCGGATACAGGTGGACGGAACCGGACAGCCGGACTGACCGAGCCGTGCTGGTGCAAAAATAGTGTTTGTCCGGGAAGAGATCTTACCGGAACCTCTGCCAGAGGATCCTTCCCATAACCCGGAAGGTGAAGTCAAGCTCGTCAAAGAGCGGGATGCCGTTCTCCTTGAGAACCTTGCGCCCCCGGTCCATGGACCCGCCGCCGAGCAGCGTCGTGACGATCATGTTCTCGGTCTTTTCAGAGAATCGGATGATCTGGTTTGCAAGCTGCTCGGAGCCGATGACGAGGTTCGGGAACCCGACGACGAACGCGATGTCCCAGCAGTCCTGGTGCTTGGCGAGCACGCTGAACGTCTGCTCGAACCTCTTCTCGTTGGCGTCGCCGAGGAGGTCGATCGGGTTGTTCTTGTTCCAGAACTCAGGCAGGAGGTCGTTTAACTCCTTCAAGACCTTGGGCGGGAGGTTGATCAGGTCGATGCCGTAGCGCTCGGCGTAGTCGGAGGAGAGGACGGCAAACCCGCCGGCGTTCGTGATCACGACCGCCCGTTTGCCACGGGGGTAGCCCTTCGGGAGCGAGAGCATCTCGGCGACCTGGAACGTGCCTGTCAGGGTGTGAACGGGGATGACGCCGGACTGACGGAAGGCTTCCATGTAGACGTCGTACGACCCCGAGAGCGAGCCCGTGTGGGACGATGCCGCGGCCTGGCCTTTCTCGGAGGAACCGGACTTGATCGCCACGATGGGTTTGGTCTTTGCGACCTCGCTTGCCACCTTCATGAAGGTCTTGCCGTCCTGGATCTCTTCGATGTAGAGGATGATGCCCTTGGTCTTGGGGTCACGCTCCACGAACCTGAGAAAGTCGATGAAGTTGAGGTCCGCCTGGTTGCCGACGCTGACGACGGCGGAGAAGCCGATGTCCTGCTTGATGCTCCAGTCGACCACGGTGTTGACGATGGCGCCGCTCTGGGAGATGAAGGCGATGTTGCCGGGTTTCGGCGACTCGTGGACGTAAGTGGTATCGATGCCCTTCGGGGGGATGATCAGCCCGAGGCAGTTCGGGCCCACGATCCGCGTGCCGTAGCCCTTTGCGATCTCAAGGACCCGGTCTTCGAGCGCCTTGCCGCCCTCACCCATCTCCTTGAATCCGGCGGTGATGATGACCGCCATGGAGACCCCCTTCTGTCCGCACTCCTCGATGACGCTCGGGACGTGCTTTGCCGGGACGGTGATGACCGCCATGTCGACGGGGTTCGGGATATCGAGGATGGAGGGATACGCTTTAAGCCCCTGCACCTCCGGGCGCTTATTATTCACGGGGTAGAGCTGCCCGGGGAAGTGGAGGAGGTTGTGCATCACGGCGTAGCCCATCTTCTTCGGCTCCGACGAGGCGCCGATGACTGCTATGGACCGGGGGGTGAAGTACTCGATCGGGACGAAGGGCCGTTCTTTTGCTACCTTCTCGACGGCTTCGTCGTCGACGAAGATCCGGGCGTCGACGATGCAGGCCCCGGACTCGTACAGCCTGACCGGGTTGATGTCGAACTCCACGACGTGGGTGTTCTCGGCAAAGAAGCGGTTGATCGCCCACATGACCTGAACGAGGGTCTCTTCGTCCCGGGGCTTTGACCCACGATAGCCCTGGATCATGGGGTAGCCGTGGATCTCCCTGATCATCCGCCGGATCTCCTCCTCGGTGATGGGCAGGATCCGCAGGGTGACGTCCTTCATCAACTCAACAAGGGTGCCTCCCATACCGAAGGTGAACACCTTCCCGAACGCCGGGTCGGTCTTCCCGCCGATGATCAACTCAAGCCCGGGTGCCGCCTGCTGCTCGACGATGACGCCCTTGATCTCGGCCTCAGGGTTATACGCCTTTGCATTCCCGACTATCCTGTTGAACGCCTCCTCAGCGGCCTGTTTTGAGGAGATACTGACGATAACCCCGCCCGCATCGCTTTTGTGGACGATCTGGGGCGAGTGGATCTTCATGACGACCGGAAAGCCAATCTTCTCTGCCGCTTTGCCTGCTTCGGCGGCGGTCTTGACGATTGCATGCTCCGGCACCGGCACACCGTATTGTTTCAGGAGGTCGTACGATTCGAACTCGCTCAGCATTCTTTTTGCCATGGTTGTCGCCTCAAGTCAAGTTATGAGTATCTCTACTCAAGTGTCTCTATGATCCTGCAGTTCATGTTCCCTGACAGATGAACCGTCTCCCGGAAAGCCAAACCAATAGGTCGGATGAACTGTACAGCGTGGTCTCATATCTGCTTTATAGGTTTTGTAATGATTCAACATGACAAATTCACCTCGGGGACCCGGACCCTTTTTGAATCCTGATGAATATCCCTCTAATCATCTGAATTGCAAAGCAAAGGGACTATTTACAGTAACATGCTGGAGGCCGCGCCAGGGGTGCGTGCCCTGGACCTTCGCCAGAGATCGCCGGCCGGAACGGGTGCTGCAGGCGCCGTTTTGGCTTGAACGAGGCGGGTCCCGGAGTGCGAGGATAATGTTTAACCCGCCTGGAGCAGACTCAGAATGAGCATCCATGCCGGAGATGGCCCGCCGTGCCCGCTCTCCGGGGAGCGTTCCGGGACGGAAGCCTCCCGAATACTGTGGCAGCCGTCTCCCGGAGCACCTCTTCCTCTGTTGCGTCTCTTCCTCCGGGCTCTGTCGGGTCCGGCGCCGCGCCGGCGCGAGGCCACAGTGAATGCACGGAGACCCAGCCATGCGACGGTTCCTGCCACACGAGATTGACTACCTCACAAACCCCGACCGGTTCACCTTCGACTCCTTCAAAAGAAGCGTCCTCGACCCGCTTCCACCAGCCGCTGCGCTCGGGGTGGCTGACGAGGAGCTCCTGAACTACTACGAGAACACTCTCCGGAAGGACGGGCGGTTTGTTCTCCGGCTGGACCCAAACGACGATCACTATGAACGCCTGGAGCGTTACGTTGCAGAGACCGCCTTCCTCCTCTTTGGCGGGCTGGAAGATGCCGGCCTTCCCGACGAGGCGGCGGAGGAGTTCTCCCGGTTCCGCCACCTCTGCTACCGCACACTCCACCCGTTCGCGGAGAGCCAGAAGGTCGCGATCTTAAAGAAGATCTGCCTCGAGATCGGGTTGGCGCCGGATATGATCGACGAGGTCTCGACGCTCTTTGCGGTCGGGAGCGGCCTCTTTGCGATGGAACTCCTTGCCCGGCTTGCGGGTACGGGCAGAGCCGACCAGTTCTTTGCACGGCTGGAGGAGGCCGACGCACTTATAGACCTTGCCGCCCGCCCCGCCCTCCTCTATCCTCTCTGGCCGCACCAGCGCCGGGCACTCGAGGCCTGGCTCTCTGCCGGGGGGAGGGGGATCCTCGAGATGGCGACGGCGAGCGGGAAGACCCTCATCGGGCTTGCCGCCGCTTTGAGGCTTTATGAGGTGCACGGGCGGCTGGAGGTGCTGGTGCTCGCCCATTCCCGTGCCCTGCTGAACCAGTGGCGGCGGGAGGCAACGGAGAAACTCGGCCTCTCCGGCAACCCCGGCGCCGATTATACGGTGCCGCTTGAGTACCGCGGCCGGTTCGTCCTCCGATTCGAGACGCTCCAGAAGGTCTACCGCTCTCCGGACCGCTACCGGGCCGACCTCCTGATCGTCGACGAGGTGCATCACGGAGCGGGGTTGCAGTTTCGTAAAGCCCTTGCCGTCCCCGCGAAGTGGAAGATGGGGCTCTCGGCGACGGTCGAGGGCGAGGAGCGCCGCCAGCCGCTCGACCGGGCGCTGGGCCCGACGGTCTATACATACACCCTGAAGGATGCCCGCGAGGACGCGGTCGTCCCGTCGTTCTCCCTCCACCTCCACACGACATACCTCGACGTGCGGGAGAACGAGGAGTTCCGCGAGATCTCTGACGCGATCGTCCGCGAACTTGCCGTCATCAACGGTCGGCACCGGGATATCATCCGACGACTCTCCGGCTCCCGGTTCGACCGATTCTCGAGCATCGCGGAGTTCGTCGGCCTGATGCGCCACCTCCGCTACCGGACAGCCGATGTGCCGGAGGCGTGGTATGGGCTGATCGGCCTCGTCTACCGGCGGCGGATGATCATCCACCGGTCGGCCCCGAAGACGGCCCGGGCGATCGAGCTTGCCCGGCAGTTAGGGGCGACGAAGAAGTGCATCATCTTCTCGATGGACATCGCGACCTGCAACGCCATCTACAACGCTCTTTGCGACACGGTGGAGGCCTACCGCGTCCACTCGGAGATGCCCCGCTCCGAAGTGCAGCGTTCCCTCAACCGGTTCCGGTCGGCGCGTTACGGCGTCCTGATCGCGCCGAAGATGCTTGATGAGGGGATAGACGTCCCCGACGCGGAGATCGGGATCAACGTCGCGTCCTCAAAGACCCGGCTGCAACTCGTGCAGCGCATGGGCCGGATCCTCCGGAAGCGGCCGGGGAAGGAGCCGGTCTTTCACCACTTCGTCGCCCTGCCGCAGGCGTATGTCGAGGCCGAGGACGCGTTCGCCTACCAGAGCGATCTCGCCTGGATCCAGGAGACCGCCCTCCTTCTCGACATCCCGGTCCTGCAGACGCCTGACGAGGATGACGGGCTTGCCGGGTTCCGGCAGAGGAGCGAGGCGGCCGTCCGCGACTACATCCGGGCCCGGCGATACGTCGTGGCGGACGACTTCGGGACCGTCCGCATCGATGCGATCCTCGAAGCGATCCCGGAGCGCCTCCGGCGTGACCTCGCCGCGTCGCTCGCATCGTGTTCGGGAGACATCACCGACGAGGTGTGGGAGGCGATGGTGAGGATGGCGTGGCGCACCGATGAAGGCTGCCCGCCCCCTTCCGGCATGCGCTGGCTCCTTGTCCTCGCCGGTCGTGACCCCCGGACGCTTTGCGGGCTGCTTCTGAGCGGCGTCGGGGCGATTCCTGCCGCGGAGATTCCCGGGAGCCGGGTCCGGACGGAATTGCCGACGCCCCCCGTCCCGGAGGACGACCGGCCGGATGCGATAGCAAAGCAGGTCAGGGCGCTCGAACGGGCGGCGAACCAGAAGGAGGAAGCGGCCGCCCGCCGCCGGCTCGTTGAGATCGGGCCGCCGGCCCTTCCGTTGCTGATACCGCTGCTCGGCTCGCGAAACGACGAGGTCGTCCTTCGTGCAATCGGGGCGATGGAGGCGATCGGGGATCCGGCGGCGGTCGCCCCGCTCATCCCGCGCCTCGCGGATAGGCGTTACGGCGTCCGTGCAAGGGCTGCCCGGGCGCTTGGGCGGATCGGCGACCCCCGTGCCCGCCTCGCGCTGATGCGGGCCTTGAAAGACCGGGAGCCGGAGGTGCGGAGGGCGGCCCGGGAGGCGCTTCGCGCGATGAAGGGGAAGTGAGACGATCATAAATTATCGGCTGCGCTCCGGAGATGCGAGGGCAGCCCTGCCTTCAGATCTTCGTCAGCCCCCGTCTCCCGATAACCGTCCACCCTGCGAGGCAGACAACCCCGACCGCCACATTGATCGCGCCGAGGCCGAGAACAAGGCTCTCCCCGCCGAGGTAGATGAGGATCATCCCGGCGCTGCCGAAGACGAGGCTTGAGCAGTTGATCAGGGCGGATGCAGACCCGGTGTCCTCCTTCTGCTGGTCGAGCATCAGGAACGCACCGGGAGGGCGCACAGCGCTCCCCATCAGGGAGGCCGGGAAGAGGGCAAGGGCGAAAAGTAGTGGTCCCAGGCTCCCGAAGAGGCAGACGAGCGCCCCGCTGGCGATCATGACGGCAAAACCGGACCCGACGATCATCCGGCGGCTAAAGTGCCGGGAGAGCCAGAGATAGAGGAACGGGCCGGCTATCAGGGCCGCGGCATTGAGGGCGAAGTAGAGGCTGTACCACTGCTCCGAGAGCCCGAACCCTTCCTGGTAGATGTACGGCGAAGCGGAGACGAACGCTAAGGACGCGGTGCTCACGAGCGAGAAGACGATGAGCAGTGACGTAAATCCTGGATTCCTGAGCACGGTCCCGAGCCGGCGGACGGACTGCTTCATTGTCCCGGTATACCGCGAGGGTATGGTCTCCTCGAGGAGGAGGCCGCCCGCCATCGAGACGGTCCCGATGAGGGCGAGCGCGACAAAGAGCCCCCGCCATGACGTGTAGGGGAGCATGAACGCCCCGAGAACCGGGGCGACGGCGGGCGAGATGACGACCATCGATTGGACGAGCGCGAGCACCGACTCCCGCCGCCTCCCGTCGTAGACATCCTTGACCATCGCGGTCGCGACCGCAGAGGCGGCGCTGCCGCCGACGGCCTGGAGGACGCGAAAGGCGATCAGGTGCCAGATCTCCCATGACAGGGCGCACCCGGCGCTTGCCGCTATATACAGGGCGAGCCCTGCGAGGAGAACGGGCCGGCGACCGTATTTATCGGAGAGCGGTCCCCAGAAGAGCAGCCCGAGGCTGAAGAAGAGGAAGAAGAGGATCAGGGTGAGGTTTGTCAGGTTCGCAGAGACGCCGAAGTAGTCCCCCATACCGGGCAGGGCAGGGAGGTAGAGATCGGTTGAGAGCGGGACAAAGGCGGAGAGAAGGGCAATCAGGAGAATGAGGCCTTTACTGCCGAGATATTTCTGGGATCTCCTGTCTCGGTTGGGGGGTTGATTCATGGAAGCATCTCGATGGGTTGTGATTGAAGAACAGAATGCTGCTATGGGGATTCGAACCCCAGTCGTAGGAGTGAGAGTCCTACATGATTGGCCGGTCTACACTATAGCAGCGCATTGCACCAACGTGCTCTACATTGTTTGATCTATTTGTACTTAAACCTGTCGCATACCTGCCCCTCCACGACCCTGCACGCAACCGGGCAATCTGAGCCGTATCCGGGCCTGGATTTCCCTGCCAATCCGTGATTTTCACCACAGACACCAATAAGTAGCTTCCCCGCATACGTGTACCGGCAGTAATGAGCAGTGTCGAAGAGCAGATACGGGAACTTGAGGACGAACTCAAGAATACCCCGTACAACAAGGCGACCTCCAAGCATATCGGCCGCCTCAAGGCGAAAATTGCAAAAATTCGTGATGAAGCAGTAGCCCGGGCCATGGCCTCCTCCGGCGGAGGCGAGGGCTACTCCGTGAAGAAATCGGGAGACGCCACTGTTGTCCTGGTCGGTTTCCCGTCCGTCGGAAAGAGTACGCTGCTCAACAGGCTCACCGGCAACGACCTCTCGGAGACGGCGGCCTATGCATTCACAACCGTCTCCGTCATCCCGGGTTCGATGGAGCACCGGGGCGCAAAGATCCAGATCCTGGATATCCCCGGCCTGATCGCCGGGGCCGCCATGGGCAAAGGCCGCGGGAAAGAGGTTATCGCCGTCGTCCGGAGCGCCGACCTTATCCTGGTTCTCGTCGACGTCTTCAATGAGAAGCATGTGGACGTCCTCCTCCGCGAGCTCCATGATGCCGGGATCCGGATCAACCGACCAAAACCCGATATCACCATCAAGAAGGCCGGAAACGGCGGTATCAGGCTGAACACCGTCGGCGCCGTCGACCTCGATCTCGAGGATATCCGCGCAATCCTCGCAGAGAACAAGATCGTCAACGCAGACGTCCTGATCCGCAACGGCGTCACGCAGGACGACTTCATCGACGCGATGATCGGCAACCGGGTCTACGTCCCTGCGTTCATCGCGGTCAACAAGGTCGACCTGGTGGACGAGAAGACCCGGGCGGTGATCGAGGAAGAACTGACCGAGCGGTTCGGCGAAGAGCCCATCATGGTATCGGCGCACAGCGGCTACCGCATCGATGACTTAAAAGACGCCATATTCGATAACCTTGGCTTCATGCGGGTCTACTTAAAGCCGGTCGGCGGCCCCGCGGATATGGACGAGCCGATGATCATCCGGAGCCCGGCGACCGTCAAGGATGTCTGCGACCGGCTTCACCGGGACTTCGCCGACAAGTTCCGGTACGCAAAAGTCTGGGGTGACTCGGCCAAGCACGACGCGCAACGTGTCGGCCTCAACCACCAGCTCGCGGACGGGGACGTCCTCACCGTCGTCACCCGCCGCTGATCGCTTTTTCAAGGACAGGAAGCGGCGCATCGGTCTTTATAGCGGTACCGGAGTAGTGTGCGCGGCTTGCCTGGTAGCCGAGGGCCACAAGACGTTCGATGACCGTCCCGATGCTGCCGGGCGAGACCCGGAGCGATTTTGCTATGACGTGGTAGTCGTAGTGGCTCGAGGTCTCCAATTCCTGCCCGCAGGTTGCAAGCAGCCGGGCGATCCGCGTCCCGGTCCTGGCCGTGACTCCGGGGAGCGCCTCTTCCATCGCAACGAGCGTTGGATTATCGTTGATCCTCCCGGTCCAGAGGGGGCCGACCGGGACGAGGTCCACGCCACAGAGCGGGCACTTCTCCGCCTCAGGGAGCATCCCCGTTCTCTCCGAGCGGTAGAGGCAGTGGGGACACTGCATCACGTAGCCGATCCGCGCGAGGGTCCGGTCGGCCGCCGCTGCCCCGTCCCTGAGGCGGAGGTGCAGCCGGTGGAAGTGCTCGTGCGCGTAACAGAAGAGGGGTTCCACCCCGCGGTCGTACTTGATCACCTCGCGCACAACAAACCCGAGAAGCGTCCGGAGGCCCACCTCGGCATGGTACTCGGTGTTCCGGGGACGAGAGAAGTAGCGGCGCATCCCGGCTTTCAGGTGCGCCCCGCAGAGAGGCGCGGTGTCGGTCGCGGTCACAAAGAGGTACCTCCCTGCGCTCCGGGCCGCTGCGTCGACGAACGGCGCCGGTGTCCCGAAGGGGTCGAGGTCGACGGCGTCGAACTTCCGAGCGCTCATCAGGGCGTTCGCGTCTCCGCGAGTGACTTCGGCGGCAATCGCCAGCGCCGTTACGTTCTCCTGGATCAGATCGACCGCTCTCGGGTTCCAGTCGTTGATCGTCACCGGTATGCCGACCTCATGCGCCACCCGGAGCCCCCGGACACCGGACGCCCCCATGGCGTCAAGGTAACTCCCGGGTTTTAACGCAGAGAGGAGGAGGATCGTGGCGTCCCGGTTCAGTTCCATGCGCGAGTTATAAAAGACCGGGCCGCTCCCCGGCGGGAACTGAAGGTGAGGATCCTGCCTCGGCACGAAAAACCGGGTTCTTCCCTCCGTAACCTCAACGATATCCATTGCTTCCGGAAAGGTGGATGCTCGATACCCTTATACCTTCTGATGAATAATACTAATACTCCGGTGTATGGGCTTGTGGCCTAGCCAGGACATGGCGTCAGCCTCCTAAGCTGAATGCCGGGGGTTCAAATCCCCCCAAGCCCGTCCTTTTTCCGGGTTCTTGCTCAGAGAACCTCTGGTTATTTATCGATAGGCAGAAAACCTAACTCTCCAAGAATGAGCGCCGCCGCTTTTATCAGGATCACCCGTCCGCATAACGCCGTCGTTGCCGGGCTTACCGCGCTCATCGGCTACCTCGTCGCCACCGGGACCCTCACGCCGCCGTCGCTCCTGCTCGCCGTGGCTGTCACGCTCATCACCGCCGCGGGGAACGTGATCAACGACGTCTACGACGTCGATATCGACCGGATCAACCGGCCCGGCCGGCCCATACCGGCGGGACTGATCAGTCTTGCCGGCGCAAAAGCCTACACGGCGGTGCTCTTCATCGGCGGACTGCTTTCCGCCGCCCTGACGACAACGCTCTGCCTTGCGATCGCCCTCGTGAACGTCGTGATCCTGGTCGCGTATGCCCTCTGGCTGAAGCGGACCCCGGGCATCGGCAACCTCGCGGTCGCCTACCTGACGGCGAGCGTCTTTCTCTTCGGCGGAGCGTTTGCGGGGATCGAGGGGCTCATCCAGAACCTCTCGCTTGCGGCGATCACATTCCTTGCGACCATTGCGCGGGAGGTTCTCAAAGACGCCGAAGACGTGGACGGGGACGCCGCCGGAGGCGCACGCACCCTTCCCATGATCATCGGCGTCCGGTGGACGGGGGTGCTCGCGCTCGCCTGCGGCCTCGCCGCCGTGGCGGCAAGCCTTCTCCCCTTCGGGGACTGGTGGGGCCTCTTCTACCTTGCCGCCATCGCGGTTGTGGATATCATCATCCTCTTTGGGGCCGTCAGGGGGGCACGATGCACGACGCCGGCATGTGTCCGGGAATCCCGGGCGACATCGATCCTCCGGGTCGGGATGTTCGCCGCGCTCGCGGTCTTTGCGGTTGCCGCGGTGGTGTAGTCCGGAGAACCCCTCGCCGGCGTCCGGGTTCTCCAGGGAGAAAATTCTGGGCCGCCCGGTAAAAACCCCGTACGGTCTTAAGGCTTCGAGAAATCCTACTATAATTTTATCTGGTTACGGACCGAGTAGTTATCCGGAAGATCTTCATGAAAGTTTACCGGCGCGGGGACACATACATAGCACCAAAAGGTTCCTTTTTTGACGGAAACGTGAAGATAGACGGGAATTTCATCGTTCCTGCGGAGACGCACATCTGGGGCAACGTGGTGGTTGCCGGCTGCTTTGAACTCGGGCCGGGCTCAACAGTCGGGGGCTCTATCGAAGCAGAGAGCATCGTCGTCGGCCACGATGTCAAGGTCAAAGGGCCGCTCTGTGTCCAGAAAACGGCCACCATCTGCGACAACGCGCATCTCCACTCAATCCGGGCGGGGGGAAACATCACCCTCCGGCCGGGAGTCCGCGTCGGGGACGTCAACAGCGGCGAGACGATCTTCGTCTATGGCAAGGTCACGAGCGAACGCCTATTCGGCAGGGCCGTGAAGGTCTACGGCACCTGAAGGGTGTTCGACGCCGAGCAGGGCGACGTCCCTCACCGCAATCCAGTCCGCCACCGTCTCCACGCACCCGTCTTTTACGTTCACGACGCCCATGGGGGTGATCCCGATTCTATCGCACATATCGATCCCGTCTTTTACCTCCATGAGGCAGCCGACGCCGATGATCGCCCGCGGTCGGTACTTCTTGACCATCCGCTTTATGAACGTCGAGCCCGGGACGATGAAGACGCGGTAGCCGATATGCTCCAGCCAGGCCGCGTTCTCCCCGACCGCACAGCGGCCGCAGTTCCGGCACTTGAGGCCTTCCGGCGTCAGGTTTGCCGGACACTGGGCCGACCGCAGGCACTGGGGCAGGAAGACCGCCCGCTGCCGCACAGGAGTCTCCGAGAACGCCTTTGTGTTCATGGTGTTGCGGAGGGTTATGAAGAACGTGACAAGATCCCGATCATCCAGCCCGAGGAGTTTGCAGAACGCCTTGACGAGCCCTTCGAGGAGGACCAGGCCGGGTATCAGGATCCGCGGAAGGTAGAACTTCCCCCTGGTTATCGAGGCGGTGACGATGATGGCAAGGGCCACCGCCAAAAGCAGCATGCCGAGGATGAGAAAGAACGTAATCTCGCCGATGATGGTCATCAACTGGATCCAGATCCCGGACTCAAAGAACATCATGGTCTGGTTTCCTCTCCCTTCCCGACAAGCCGGAAGGACTCGGCATACGGCGGCCGGAGTACCCCGATCTCGGTGATGATGCCGTCGATAAGATCGAGCGGGGTGGCGTCGAAGGCGTAGTTGAGCACCTTGACGTCGTCGGGAACGAGCTGTCGGTCGCCGCAGTAGGCGAGTTCGGAACGGTCCCGCTCCTCGACGATGATATCCGTCTCCCTGCGGGAAAGGTCGAACGTCGAGACCGGCGCCGCGACGTAGAACGGGATCTTATGGTGACGGGCGGCAACTGCATGCATGTAGGTTCCGATCTTGTTAAAGACCGCGTCCTTTGTGATCCGGTCCGCGCCGACGATGACGAGATCGATCTTCCCCTTCCGCATCAGGTATGCCGCCGAAGAGTCGGGAATGAGGGTCACGTCGATCCCGTCTCGGGCAAGCTCCCAGCAGGTGAGCCGTGAGCCCTGGTTCAGCGGCCGGGTCTCGCAGGAGAACACCCGGACGTTCTTGCCGGCCGCGACCGCCGAGCGGATCACGCCGAGGGCCGTCCCCCAGCACCGGCAGGCAAGCGCTCCCGCGTTGCAGTGGGTGAGCACCGTACACTCGTCGGGGAAGAGGTCTTCGCCGAATCCGCCGAGCTTCCGGCAGGTCAGTTCGTCCTCTTTTGCGACGGCGTTCGCCTCGGCTACGGCGATGGCCTTTGCCTCCGCGACCGATGCGGCCATTGCGACCTTCCGCGTCACGCGGTCGATCCCCCATGCGAGGTTGACCGCGGTCGGGCGGGTGCTCCGCAGGTGGTCCGCGGCCCGCCGGACATCGTCGAGAAACCGGCCGAGATCCTCTTCGGTGCTCCGGACGGCCGCGAGCGCCACGCCCATCGCGCCGGCGATCCCGAGCGCCGGGGCCCCCCGGATCTCAAGCCGCCGGATCGCCCGGGCGAGGTCGTCGATGGTGGTGCACCGCATCATCTCGTATCTTCCCGGGAGGAGGGTCTGGTCGATATAGACGATGCACTCGCTCTCGGCATCCCACGCGATAGTGTAGGGCTCTTTCGTCTCCGGCATGCTTATCCTGCCCTGATTGCGTCAAGATACGCCCGCATTGCGGCCGCCTCGCCCATGGCGACCGAGTCGGGGATATCCTTCGGCGCGGTGGCGGTTCCTGCCACGTAGATCCCGGGCTTCACCGTGAGGACGGGGCCGAGTTTCAGATCGGCAGCCCCGAAGAACCCGGACTCGTCTCTCGGGATGCCGAGCATCCGGCCGATCTCCTCTGCTCCTCCCGCGGGCTCAAGCCCGATGGAGAGCACCACCAGGTCCGGGTGGAACGTCTCCACCTCGCCGGTCTCGGTGTTCTCCGCGGTCATCATAAGATGATCGTCCTCCTCGAGCACCTCGCCGGGGAACCCGCGGACGAACCGGATCCCGAGGCTCCTCGCCCGCTCGTAATACTCCTCGTAGCCCTTGCCGTAGGCCCGGACGTCGTTATAGAAGACCGTGACATCGACGCCAGGGTTCTTCTCCCGGATGAGCATGGCGTTCTTCATCGCGTACATGCAGCAGACGCCGGAACAGTAGGGGCGGCCGATAGAGGCGTCGCGGGAGCCGACGCACTGGACGAACGCTATGCTCCGGGGCGGTTTGCCGTTCGAGAGCCTTTTGAGTTTGCCGCCCGTCGGGCCGCTCGCGTTGATCATCCGCTCGAACTCAAGGCTCGTGATGACGTCGGGGATGACGAGGTAGCGCAGCTGCGTCTTATTCCGGGCGTCAAACGTCGCATATCCGGTCGTGACGACGATGCTTGCCGCCTCTATCTCGATCAGGCGCTCTTCGTCCTCGTGGAGGATTGCTTCTTTGCCGCAGACGTCGTAGCAGAGGCCGCACTCGATACAGTGCTCCCGGTCCTTGACGACGATGTCCGGGACCGCCTGGGCATGGGGCTTGTAGATGGCTTTCCGGACCCCGATCCCGGCGTCGAACCGGTTGTAGACCTCGACCGGGCAGATCCGGGTGCAGTCCCCACACCCGTTGCACTCCTCCTCGATGATGTAGCGGGGGTGCTTCCTGACCCTGACCCGGAAGTTCCCGACCTCTCCCTCGACCGACTCGACCTCGGAGCAGGTGTGGATGGTGACGTTTCTGTGCCGGGCCACCTCCACCATCTTCGGGGAGAGGATGCACATCGAGCAGTCGTTGGTGGGGAACGTCTTGTCGAGCTGGGCCATGTGCCCGCCGATGGTCGGTTCGCGCTCGATGAGGTGGACGTGGATGTTGTGGTCCGCAAGGTCGAGCGCCGCCTGGATGCCGGCAACCCCGGCGCCGATGACGACGACGTCAGTCATGGCGATACCTCCCTGCAAGTCTGGCGTATTCGCGCGCGTTGCGAATAATACCTTCCTGCTGCTCGGGTGTCGTCTCCCGGATCGCTTTCCCGGGCACGCCGAGGACCAGCGAGTTTGGCGGTATCTCTTTACCTTCCGTCACCACGGCGCCGGCGCCGATGATGGAGCCTTCCCCCACCACCGCGCCGTTCAGGACGACGGCGCCCATCCCGACGAGCACACGGTCGCGGATGGCGCAGCCGTGCAGGATGGCCCCGTGGCCGACCGAGACGTCGGTCCCGATCGTGACCGGGAATCCGATCGTGGTGTGGACGACGGCGTTGTCCTGGATGTTTGAGCCGGCGCCTACCGTGATCCGGTCCCTGTCGGCCCGAACGACGGCGCCGAACCATACGCTCACGTCATCGGCGAGGATCACGTCTCCGATGACTGTTGCGTTATCCGCGATAAAGACACGGTTTCCCACAACCGTTCCGCTCTCCATAGTACGTTTAGTGTTGGTTGCGGCGATACAAAATGTTCTCCATCGGCGGGGGGGTGGGGTGCTTCTGACGGTGCTCGGACGGCGGCGGCGTGGGCGACGCTCAATTTGGTGTGTCCCATTTTAGCATGCGCATCTGAAAGGCGCAAGTGGCTAGCACCGGGACTTCTGAGGTTCTGAAGGTGGCTTGGTGTCTACTGTAGTTGTTGGAATCTCTGGCGGTGAGGCCCCGATACACTGGACCGTGGTGGCTATCGCCATTGGGGGAGGGGCTGACGGGGAGGGGGGCTTGCCCCCTCCCCTGTCTCAACTCACACAGATTTGCACTGCTCTCCCAACGATCCAAACTTCTTGTGTCACCCCCACCCCGCCCGGCCTTCGGCCTCCT
>NZ_JAJGBK010000021.1 GCF_020696975.1 Methanoculleus sp. | reverse complement strand
GCATCACCGTCGGCTCTTCTGTGGGTGTCCCGGTCGGCTCCTCCGTCGGTATCTCCGTCAACTCTTCTGTTGGTGTAACAGTCGGCTCTTCCGTCGGTGTCACCGTCGGCGTCTCTGTCACCTCAGGAGTCACCGTATCATTCACAGTGCTCTCTCCCGGGCTCACGTTCCCTGGCGGGAGCGTCTCCCCTGCTGCCGGCAGTACCAGCAGTGAGCATACCATCAGTACAAACAGAATGTACTGAACTTTTTTTCTCGTTCGAGTCATTAAATCAACTCTTTTTAGTTCATAATCTTTCGCAGAGCCCTGTCTGGCGAAATAACATTTTAGACTGGGAGTTGGGGATGTAAAAACGTTGCAGTTAATTAACTTGCTTAAGTTAACCTGATTACATTTACGGGGGTCCCGCCCCTCCTCCACCTGCCCTGCACCGGGAGGATCTCACGGGATTTGGCCAATCGATGCATTCATCACCAAAAACCCCCCAATACTCATTTCCAAGTGATCGGATGACAGCGACGAAACCCTGGCTCCCAGTCTTTGGCTACGGAGGGCACATCAAGGCGACGGCACAGGAACTGGTCATCGTGCACGGGAACGAGACCCGGCGCTACCCGCTCCTGGGGGTGAGGCACCTCCTGATCGTCGGCGGCCATACCCTGCACACCTCGGCGGTGACAAACCTCCTCAAAGCCGGCGCTGTCATCACGTTCTTTGATATCGACGGTACGCCCGTAGGGCACCTCTCCCCCTACGGCTATCGGCCGGACGAGGCTGTGCGCCCTGCCCAGCAGCGGGCCGCACCCCATCGGTTCGCGCAGCCGCTCGCAACCGCCGGCCTCCAGTCCCGGCTCCTCCTCCTCGAGGAATTCTACGATCGTGCCGGACAGGACGTATTCTACGCAGGGGAACTCGACTTCCTCTACGAGGCCCGGGAGGAACTCGCGGCCTCGGTCACCATGGAGGAACTGCGGCGGCTCTCACGCCTGACCGCCGATATGTACTACGAGATCCTCTCCCGCGCACTTCCGCCGGAACTCGGGTTCCGGCGCAGGGCAAGCCGTCCATTCCTTGACCCCGTCAACGCCATGTTCTCGCTCGGATATGCGATGCTCTACGGCAACTGCTGCGTCTCCTTGATCGGCGCCCACCTCGACCCCGATCTCGGTATGCTCCATGAGGGGGCCGGAAGTCTCGTTCACGACCTCATCGAACCGCTCAAAGCAACGATGGTGGACCGTGCCGTCCTCCGGTTTGCCCGCGATGAGATCACGGGCAGGGATTACGAATGCAGCGAGAAAAGATGTTACCTTGACGGGAATTTTTCTGCCCGGCTCGTTACGTCACTCCGTGAGTCTATCGACCAGTCCCGGATCGATACGCAGGTGCGCATTCTCCGGGATGCGCTCCTCACGAAGGCCGAGTTTCACGTACTGTACTGGTAACCGCCCCGCAGAATGGTGAATTCCGGGTAGGTTGCAGGGGAGATCTCCTGCTGGGAGAGATCCCTTATGACGACCCGGGGGCAGCCGTACAGCATGGAGACGAACTTGTCGAGGATGACGGGTTCGCCGGTTGCGGTGACGAGCACCGTCCCATCAGGGAGGTTCATCGCCTCGCCGCCGACGCCGAGGTTGGTCGCGATCTTCTTGATGCATGCCCGAAACCCGACGCCCTGCACCCTCCCCGCTATCCTGATCTCGATCGTCTTCACAGCCAGTGCTCCTGGATAATCCGCATCGACATATCGAGTTCGTCATAGACCTCGTCCCGGATAGTCGAATCGCGGATGTTGAGGGCCTCGCTCACGGCCATGTCGAGGATCTCCTTCGACCTGTCCTCATAGCGTTCTGCATAAATCCTGCACGCCATATCGCCGAGCACAAAAGCCCGTCGCGAGAGCGGTCTTATGATCCGCGCCTCTTCAAGCGCACAGAGCAGCATCCTGTCCGCAACCTCATGCTGCGTCGCGCCCCTTGCGATAAGGTAGAGTTCGGTGTAGTAGGTCGCCCGTTTTGCCCGATCCGGCGCCGCCCGTATCGCCCGGTCGAGTGTGACCATATCCTTTGTGGTGTAATCACCGCTCCGGATCTTGTCCCGGCAGTCCAGGATCCTCCCGTAGACCGTATTCTTCCAGGACTGGGGCATCGCCTGTTCGAGCTGGACCATCAGATTGTACCGGATCCGGTCGTCATCGATCGTGGAGACAAGATCGATGGCCCGCTGCTGGCTAACCGGCTTTCCGCTCTTTCTGTAAAGCGAGAAGAGCATCTGGGCCATCCGCTGCCGCGTCATCGCGGTGATGAACGGGATCTGGATATATCCGGCCGTTCTCTCCATACCGTCCAGCAGTTCATCGATCTCCACTTCGTCGCCGTAAGTCTCGGCGAACTGTGCCACGTCAAAGAGCATCGAGAGCCGGATATAGGGGGAGGGGATGTTCACCACCGTGTGGCACATGGCCGAGAGGATCTCCTTCCTCTGTGCAGGCTCGCTGACCATGTCAAAGACCGCGGCGAGTGCATCCACGTACTCGACGGGATCTTCAATCCCGCTGACCTGTGCAATCGCCCAGTCAACATCCGTCTCCTGCCGGTTCACGATGTTAAGGCTTCTTGCGGCGTAGATCAGGTTTTTCCTGACGAACGCCTCCTGTTCCGGCCCGACAAACTCAAGCATCCCCTGCGCCTCGGTGAGGTAGTTTCTCGCTGCATCGTGATCGATCCCGGCCATGAGCCCGGCAAGGTCGGAGAGCATGATCACACGGATGGAGGGCTCAGAGATGGTCCCGATGGTTTCATGCAGCCTTCGGATGATCATCTCGGCCCGTTCTTCGTTGCCGAGCACCGAGTACGCGCTCACAATCCGGTACATACCCGAATAGCGTGCGTAGACGTCCCCGGTATGCTCCAGGAGGTGATACATCAGTTCAAGGACCGGTGATGCTGCCGTTGCCCCCTCGACCCCCTCGAGCAGGTAGGCCGTCACCTCGTAGGGGTCGGCCGAATCGAACTCCTTCACGTAGTCCGTGAAGAACGTGAGGATCCTCTGGATCATCGCCGTTCGCTCGTACTCCCCCTCGATCTCCAGGGAGAAGAGCGTCATCGGGACAGCAAAGATCGGGCTCCTGTAGACCTGCGTGTACTCGAGCATGATATCGACGTAACTCGCTATCTTGATCGAGACCTCTTCGCGCGGTGTGTTGGTCTTGAGGAGCGTGAGGGCGATCTCGAACGGCTCCATCATGTCCTCAAAGACCCGGGCCTTCCCCCGGGAGAGTTGGTCCGCCGTCTGCAGGCTTCCGACCCGGATATAGCCCTCGATGAGCGGGTCGATCAACTGCCGCTGGAGGGACGGGTCGGTGATCTGGGAGAGGATCTGAGTTGCCTCATCGAGCGCCCGGAGCGAGAGCTGTTCGATCCCGTACATGATCAGGCCATGGATCACCTTGCCCATCGCAAAGAGGCAGTAGTCCCGCTCCAGCAGAGATGAGGCAAGGACCCGCATCCCGTGGAGGAGGTCGAGGTCGCCGTCCTCCACCGCGAGTATGGCCGCTTGGTCCACGATGCCGCCCAGCGCCTCCGCCCGTGCCTGCTGGTCCATGATCTCGCAGGTAAGTCCGGTTGCACGCCGGAGGAGATCCCGGTCTTTTCGGGCGACCCCAATCCGTGCCATCTCCACCACGATGGTCGAGATAGCCTGTTCACGGAGGGTTTGCTCTCCGATCTGGCTTACGAGATCCACAAGGGCGGACGGGTCCTTCTGGCGGACGAACCCCCGCTCGATCAGGATGTTGTTGCACTCAAAGAGCAGGGTGTCCTGTGCGTGGTGCGGTCTGACAAGTTCTTTTATGGCCGGTATGTGCCTGACGACCTCATCAAAGTCATACTCCTTGCAGAAGTCGGTCACCGCCTGGTGTACCAGCGAGTCGGCGATATCGATCTCCAGTGTGGCGAGGATATTCTCACGGACGAGTTCAATCTCGTCACGCCGAACACCCTCCTTGATCAGGCGGACACTGGTGTCGAAAAATTGGGCGTTGATCCTCTGGGCACTGGTGCTGGCCTTCTTCATGACCTCGATCGCGTGATAGAAGTCGCCCATCCGTGAGAGTGCATCGGTGATCTGCCGGTAGAGGTGGGCCGCCTTCGTGGGGTCGCAGGACTCGTCGATGAGCGGGGTGATGTCTAAGAGAATGGTCGGGTTGCCGCTCTTCTCGACGACCGCGATCCCGGAGAGGACGATCTCCTCGATGGGGAGCTGGGTCTCCACTCCGCCCCGGGCATTGAACTCGAACGCTTTCTCGAGGAACCAGCGCTCGCCACTCCGTTCTGCCTTCTTCAGGAGCTCGATGACGAGGGTCTGGCCTGCCCACGGCTTCTCGTCGTCGAGTTTGAGCAGTTTGGTATAAACCTGCTTCTTGTCCCGCTGGCGGTCGAGGAGTTGCTCGGTCAGGATCGCGAGAACCTCAGTGAGCCGTTCTTCCGGAATGCCGGAGAGAGAGTCTATGATTCGTTCGACATCCGAGATGTCCTTCTTAAGTGATGATTTCCAGGTGGCATCCACAATATCTGCAATCGAGTTGGTGCGCCGGATCTTCTGGTTGATCTCGGTGGCGCTTGAAAGCCCGCGGATTACGAGATCGATATTGCCGGCTTCGATGCCGGACCCGGCGATTGCCCGAGCGACGTCGGCATGGAGTTGTGATTGTTTTGATATATCGCCGATCTCGGAGAGGATGTGGAGAGCGTTCTGCATGATCTCGACGTTCTGGTATTTCTGCCCGTACTGGATGAAGAGCGGGATTATATCGGAGAGGATGGCGGAGCGATATTTACGGATGCTGATCTTATCGAAGGCCTCCCCTCCCTTCTCGATGAAGTGGAGATCCCCGGTATCAACCCCGGCCTGGACCAGGTCGCGGGAGATCCCGGCGAGGATATCGGACTGGTGACTCTTGCGGTCGAGTTTGTCAACCAGGGTAAAGATGGCACCAAACCATGCCTCATCCTTATTCTGGCTGTAAAGCGTGGCAGCCCGCCGGGCGAGGTCGAGCACCTCGTCTTTGGTCGGTTCGATGAGCTGGCTCAAGAGTTCCGGCTGGTTATCTTTGAATGCTGCATCGACCAGGGCGGCATTCATCTGCTCATAGAGTGATTTCTTCTCTTTCCTCGTCTGGGTCTCTGATATGTCTGAAACTACCTTTTCGAGCTCACGCAGATCGCCGGAAGAGATAGCGGAGTTGATCTTCTGTTTTATCTGTGGTTTTCCATCCATTTTAATCAACGCTCTCCAGTGGCTTCTGCATCATGCATAATCACCATCAGATATATAGATTGCCCCCCTCTCAAAAGAATGTTTTTTATCGGGAATCCATGAGATTCTCTAAAATGCCGGGGGTATGATAGACGGTAAGAGTCTCTTGTTGCACTCTGAATGAAATGCTTATGGTAGAATCACAGTGATGTGGCGTGGGGATTTTTTCCCCCACAGCACGCAGAGATACTGTGCATCTTCCTGACAGGTATATCCCTTATCCGGCAATACACCCCCCCAATACGGGCATTCATGGATCCTTCTGGAGAGAGTCTGCTCACGCAGTTTGAGTGGAATCACCCCATGAAACGTCGTGCCCCTGTCAAGAGATGGTCAGGCGGCGATTATGCCTGACCACTCCTGCTCCGTCTTTTAACCTGTAACAACCTGCATAATCTCCCGGTACATCGTCTCCGCGACGTCCGGGTCCTTTGACTCGATCATGATCCTGATCATCGGTTCCGTGCCTGACGCCCGGACCAGCGCCCAGACATCGTCCCTGACGATCTTGATGCCGTCGATCTTCTCGATGGTATCTCCTGAGAATGCTTCCTCGACGGCACGGACCAGTGCGGCGGGGTCCCGGGCATGGTGCTTCTCTTTGACCAGGTGGTATGCAGGGAGCCCGTCGAGGATATCCGACAGTCTCCTGCCGCCGTGGCCCGCGAGAACCGCCACCATCATGGCGGCGGTCATGCCCCCGTCCCGGCAGAACTGGTGGTCGGGATAGATCAGGCCGCCGTTTCCTTCGCCCCCAAAGGAGACCTTATCTCCCTTGCCGATCAGTTCAATCATCCGTCGTGCAACATAGATGCTCCCTACGGGGGTGTAATCCACGGTGCACCCGTGTTTCTCTGCGATATCGCGGATCAGCCGGGAGGTGGCGACTGGGGTGACGATGAGCCCGTCAGGATTCCTGTCGCAGACGTAGTCCTCGACCAGGCCGAACTCGTAGTTCTCTTCTATATAGCGTCCTTTGTTATCAACAAAGACCGCCCGGTCGGCGTCGCCGTCGTGCGCCACGCCAAAGTCCGCACCCGTGGCGAGAACCATCTCCGAGAGCGGCTTGAGTCCATTGGGGGTCGGTTCGGGCATACGCCCCGGGAATGTGCCGTCGAGCCGGGCGTTGATGGTATGGACCCGGCAGCCCATCCTCGAGAGGATGATCGGGGTGGTGAGCGCTGCCGGGCCGGAACCTGGGTCGACGACGACGGTCATGCCTTCCCCGATGCCTGCGGGGAAGTGGTTCACGATAGCCCGGATATACTCTTCAAGCCGGTCGGGTGCGGCGGTCTCCGTCCCGACGCTGTCCCAGGAGGCCGCGTCAAACTCGGCGGCAAAGAACCGGTCTTCGAGCCGGATGATCTCGTCGTCGGACATCTCGGTGCCGTCGGCCTCGATGACCTTGACGCCGTTGTACTCGGGGGGGTTGTGGGACGCGGTGATCATCGCCCCTCCGTCGAACCGGTTGGTCTTTATGATATACTGCAGGGCCGGCGTGGGGAGGATACCCATATCCACCACGTCGCACCCGGTCATCAGGAGCCCGGCCTTGAGGGCGTGGGCCAGGGCTTCGCCGGATGTCCGTGTATCCCTGCCGACCGCGATAGTGCCTTTCCTCATCGATCCGAGCGCGGCGCCGATCTTGAGGACGAGGGCCGGTGTCATCCTCTCCCCGACCACGCCCCGCACGCCGTTCGTTCCAAACATCCGTTTTCCGTTTCGCATCACTGTCACTTCTCCACGTCGTGTAGTTCCCGCTTCAGTCGGTCGATAGCGTTGCTGGCGGCGGCAAAGGCCTCCTCTCTATGCTCTGCAAGTATAGCAAGATACGTTAAATCTTCTCCGGCATAGAGCCGCCCTTTCCGGTGGTAGAACCGTGCCCCGATGATCCCCGGGACTGTTTCCATCTCCTGGCGGATGCTCTCCGTCAGGGCATCGACGGTCTCGTCAAACTCCAGGTAATCGGTGTGCTCGGTGCCGGTCCATTCCCGGACAATCCCGTTGAACGTGAGGATGGCCCCCGCATGCGAGACACCGCACTCGCGCCTCAGTTCTTTGACCAGCCCCTCGATGGTATGGTAGTCCTCAAACTCCGGGAGTGCAGCGATCACCTCGTCGACGGTGGGGTTCCGGAGCACGACGTTCTCGCTTGGGAGGTCGCCGATCACAACCCTCGGGAAGGGCCGGGATTTGAACCCCTCAAGTATGGCATACTCGACCCCGGCATTGCATATGACCTCCAGGGTGGAGTCAAGGTCGTTCTCGCGCCTGATGAGGACGGACCTGGCGTCGTCAACGCCGCCGGATAGAGCAGCATCCGATTCATGGTAGATGGTGGTGTCTTTCCCCGGCTCGAGCCGGAATCCGTGGTGCCCAAGGTGCTTGATCGCTCCAACAGTTCCATGTGCGGAGAGCGCCGTGATCAGGCTCTTTATGAATGTGGTCTTGCCGGCGTTTGACCGGCCGACAATCTGAATGATCTTCATGGCTCCTCATCCTCCTTCTCTATCGTCTCCTCATCCTCCTTCTCCATCGGCTCCCCCTCCTCTTCGGGACCGGGCCTCGACTTTAAGACGACCGATGCCGCCTCGGCCACGCCCCGCATCACCTCGGTGATCCGGTCCTCGATCTCAATCTCGTCGTCGATGTTCAGGCTCGTCCCTTCCACCTCCAGCAGGAACCGGGCGACCTCGCTCGTCTCGAAGAGGATCTCATCGAGTTCTTCCGCGGTGAAAAACCCGCACATGGCCCCGTAGAAGAATGTGGCACCCGCCTTCTTCACCTTCTTCTTGAACGAACTCCTCGCCTGGTTGACCGCCTGCGGCGTGTATGTGTCGAGCATGAAGGGACAGAGCTCGGGGAGGTTTTCGCCGATGAACGTCATCTCCGAGCCGCCGGTGGTCTTAAAATCCGCGCAGAGCCGTGCAATAGCCCATTCGCGGGCGGTGATATGGGTGTGTTTGCGTAAGAACTGGTTGACTCGCTGATAGGTGGCGCCGTCCACCTTCTTGAATTTCTTGTACTTATTTGGGTCTTTAAGGTTGTCAGACTCTTCCATTTTGCATATCCTCTTGTCTGTTTTGGTATTTCAATGGTGTTGGTTGGACAAGCCGAAAGGAGGCCTGGTTACGATGGTAATAGGGCAGAATTGGAGATTCTCCGGGCTTCTCCCGGCTGTATGCTCCGCAGGGCCGGTGGTTGCCTCTGCCACTCCCTCTTACGTATAGCATCATGCGGTTTATTCCTGCCCCTTTGATCCCGTGGATGAGGTGCTGATCTGGGCCTTCCTGCTCCATTTTGATCCGGGTGCAGCCATAATCCGGGGATATTGGGTCTTGCCAGGGGTGACGCGGGGGTTCTTCCCGGGCGCCGTGTGCGGCAGAGGGGGGCTCTGGGGGTGAATGAGATCCGCATTCTTGATGGCAGGTTCTCTCAAAAATTCCTCATCTGTGCGTCCTCTGCTGCCTTGCAGGGCTCCCCCCCCTTTCGCGGGTCGAGGTTCGGAACTCCGGTCCTCGGTCCTCATCTCGCTCTCTAATCTCAGGTGCCCGGCGCATTTGTCCGTCGTCCCGGGTGTCAGGGGGTGGCCCGGCATTTTTGGGGTGGTGATTCAAGCGCCGTTCTTCCGGGCCTGGGGCTGGCCATGGTCGCCTCCAGTCCCCTGCAGGTGCCTGAACCGGGTGCCGCCGTCGCTCTGCAGGCAATGATGGCCCGGGTGGTTCGCTCCCTGAGATGCCCGGGCCTGGTTGTGGGATGCTCGGGGTGTCAGGTTCCTGAAGTGGGGGGGCTCCGCGGTATTTTTTTGACCCTCGTATTGCGCCTCCAGGGACGGATCGCGGGTCCTTTCATGGGGATGATTGTCTGTGCTGCCGATCGGGCGTTTAAGCGCGTCTGTGGGGGTCATTTATATGCGCGTGGGTTCAGGTGGTCTCATGGGGTCTGTGGTGTATCGGGATCGTTCACTTTCTCCCCGCGCGGTAGGGGGTTCATATAGTCGGAGGGGGATGTATTCATCAGGGTCTGTTTCCCGGCCCCCCGGGATGACAGCCCCATACCTCCTAACTCCGATACCTCCTGCATCACCGAAAATACCTTTTTTAGTGCCCCGGGGGGAGTTGGCCGTCGTTCGTGGCCTCCGGGTTGGTTGCCGAAAACGGCTCCGCTTCACGAAAATCCTGTATCGCCCGGTGTTACGGTGCGATTCTCCTGCACGCATCTACCTGGAGTGGGGATCATCCTGGTTGCCTGCAGATCGGCTTCGGGGGCCTCTTACTCCCCTTGTGGGTCGGTGCTCCATGGCTGCGGGTCGAGCACCCTTCCCCCGGGATCCGGGCGGCCGTGCCCGGTATCTTCCGGGGGTGTCTGACAGGGGGCTTTCCGGGTAAAATTCGTATTGCGGGGAATAGTGATTTACCGCAATTTTGATATGCTTCGTTATTCCATTCTATATGCGATGGAAAACGCGCTCTTCTCAGAATGGCTGGATCGCTTCAGTAATTACCTCCGAATGCGAAATTACTCGCCAAGGACCATCAGAAAATATGAGCAGACTCTTCAACGCTTCGCCCGGTATGCCTGGCTCCGGCAGCACTCGGCCTCGGGCTGTGTCTCGTTCGACGAAGGTGCACTCGATAGCGCCCCGCTGGATGCAGATGTCAACACCTCTGCGGCCCTGATCACCGATTTCTTCTCCTGCCTCTCGGAAGGGCGTGAGTACAAACCAAAGACGCTCCACCGCATGATATCGACCCTCTCCTCGTTCTACCGTTTCCTCTATGCGCAGGGGGTCGTGGTCGCGAACCCCATGCTCGGGGTGGAGCGTCCCCGGATCAAGAACCAAGAACTGAGATACCTCAAGCACAGTCAGGTGATCCGCCTTATCAAGACGATACCGGACGATCGGGACCGGTTGATCGTCCGCCTGATCTACGCTACCGGCGTCCGTGTTTCTGAACTCTGTGCAATTAACGTTGAGGATATTGACTTTGAGGAGCAGACGATCCGGGTGAAAGGGAAGGGCGACAAGATCCGGACGGTATTCGTCGATGAAGAGACGCTTGAAGCGATTGACCGGTTTATCGGCAACAAGATTGAAGGGCCGCTCTTCGTGGGCCAGCAGGGCAACCACCTCTCCCCGCGAACCGTCCAGCACCTCTTTCGGGAGTATGCACCTGCAGGGATTACGCCGCATAAGATCCGGCATTCCTATGCAAGCGAGCTCTACCGGCGGTCAAAGAATCTCCGCGTCGTGCAGGAGAACCTCGGCCACTCCTCCATCAAGACGACTGAGATCTATCTGCATACTGACATCGAGGAGCGTAAGCGCGTCTATCAGCAGTACTTCCCGCTATCGGGTGGGAAAAGGGGGGAGTGATCAGGCCGGTCGGGAGGTGTCAATAAACGGCATGATGCTATATGGGTGCCGGGCGGTGCGGGTCCGCTGTCCTCCCGGCAGTAATGGTTCCCGGGCACCGGGCCGCTTCCCGTACAGGCGCCTTTCTCTCACCCCTCTCTTCCGGCAACGCTCAAATCGGTGGAGCGCCTACTGTATCATATGCGCTACATCGTCACAGGCGGGGCGGGATTCATCGGCTCCAACCTCGCAGAGCGGCTGGCACATGACGGGCACGAAGTCGTGGTCGTCGACGACTTCGCCACCGGACGGCGTGAGAATATCGAGCACCTCATCGACCATCCGCAGGTGACGATCATCGAGGGGAGTGTCACCGACCTCTCTCTCCTCACCGATGCCTGCACCGGGGCGGACGGCATCTTCCACCAGGCGGCCATCGCCTCGGTCCCACGCTCCGTGAAAGATCCCCTTGAGACGAACGCGGTGAATGCGGGCGGAACCGTGAACGTCCTCTGGGCTGCGAAGGAGTGCGGGGTTCCGGCGGTCGTGGCGGCTTCCACCTCGGCGATCTACGGCGACGACCCGGTCTTCCCCAAACGCGAGACGATGGCGCCGACCCCGCTCTCGCCCTACGCGGTCTCGAAACTCGCGGGCGAATACTACGGGAAGGTATTTTCGGATCTCTACGGCATCCGGACAGCCTTCCTCCGCTACTTCAACGTCTTCGGCCCCCGGCAGGACCCGAACTCGGAGTATGCCGCGGTGATCCCGAAGTTCATCACCCGCCTGCTTGACGGGAAGCCGCCGATCATCTTCGGCGACGGGGAACAGACACGGGACTTCATATTTGTTGCGGATGTGGTCCGGGCAAATATCCAGGCAATGGAGAGCGGTGCCTCTGGTGTCTTCAACATCGCCGGGGGGCGCCGGATCAGCCTTAACGAACTCGCTCTGCACCTCTCCGGGATCACAGACGTACGCGCTCCGCCGGTATATGAATCCCCGCGGCCCGGGGATGTACGCGACTCGCTCGCCGATATATCCCGGGCCAGGGAGGCCTTTGACTTTTCTCCCCGTTGCACCCTCGATGAGGGGCTCCGGGAGACGGTGACGTGGTTCCGGGATGGCGGCGCCGGCCGGTAACCGTTCTCCCGGGTTCGGGACCGATATCGGGCACCCTGCCGACAGATCCCAGCCCGCCTTATTTTCAGGCCCGATGGGTACAGGAACCTATATATTGTCTATTCGCAGTATGGGTGCGAGGTGCGAATGTATGCCCCGATTGGTTACACCGAAGATCCCCCTCACCGGGGATGATAGAGACGCGTTACGGGCGTACAGCGACGTGATGGCGGAGAATCCGAACGATCCCGCAGCCCTGAACAACAGGGGCGTGGCACTTGAGAGAGAGGGGCGCTATGAAGAGGCGCTTGCCGCATTCAGTGCGGCGCTCCTCCGCGACAACGAGGATGTCTACGCCTGGAACAACCGGGCGGTGATCCTCGCCCGGCTCGGCCGCCCGCAGGAGGCGGTGCTTGCGTGCAAGCAGGCACTTGCTGTCGACCGGTCGTGCATCTTTGCCTGGGTTACCTATGGCATGGTGCTCAGGAGGCTCGGGAGTTTCCGGGAGGCTGAACAGGTCCTTGCCGTCGCAGAGGACCTCGACCCGCAGGCCCGGGCACTTTATCCCGGGGATTCGACAATGACCCGGGCATGAAGGGGTCGGTTCCTCACAATGCCCGTGGGGTGGGGGCCGGTGGAGCAGCCGGGAGGCTGCCGGATCATCCCCAAAGATGTCTGTGATCGAGGGTGGATACACCGCCCGGTGCGATACGGGGAGTTGTCTGATAGGTTCCCTTATGTTTCGATCCTGCATCTTCTCCTGCCCGTTTCGCCCATCAGGCTTGCCGGGCCTTTTGGAACCCCCACAGGGACCTTACGTTTTTATCTCCCCTACCACATAGAATATAAACGAGTGCCCTCCGGCACGGAGTCATCCCATGAAGACGCTCATACTTGCAGGCGGGAGCGGCACCCGTCTCTTCCCGCTCTCAAGGGAACACTACCCGAAACAGTTCATCCCGCTGGTCGACGACGAATCCCTCTTCCAGAAGACCGTGAAGAGATCGCTCCTCTTCTCTTCCCCGCAGGAGATCGCGATCGTCACGAATACCGACCATCGGTTCCTGGTCCGGGACCAGCTCGCCGCCATCGGGTGCGACTGCCGGGTCATTGTGGAGCCGGCGGGCAAGAACACCCTGCCGGCGATCTACTACGGCGTCCGGGAGGTCAGGGAGGACGGGCCCGACACGATCGCGGTGCTGCCGTCGGACCATCTGGTCACCGCGGACGGGCCGTTCCATGAGGCCTTCCGGCGGGCGGAGCGGCTTGCGAAGGATCATCTGGTGGTCTTTGGTGTGCGGCCGACCTCACCGCACACCGGCTACGGCTACATCCGCCCGGGCGAGCCTCTTGAGGACGGTCTGCTCGTGGACGCGTTCGTGGAGAAGCCCGATATCGCGACTGCAGAGAAGTATGTCGCCGACGGCTACCTCTGGAACTCCGGAATGTTCTGCTTCGATGCCGATCTCTTCCTTGCTGAGTGCGAGGCGTGCGCACCTGAGGTGGCCCGGGCGTTCGAGCACCCCCTCGAGGAGGCATACCGGGCAGCCCCTGCCCTCTCTATCGATTACGGGATCATGGAGAAGACCCGGCGGGCGGCGGTCGTGCCGCTTGAGGGCGACTGGAACGATGTGGGGAACTTCGACGCCCTTTATGCCGCACTGCCGAAGAACGGGAGCCGCAATGCCGTCAGGGGCGAGCATATCGGGATCGACTCCTCTGAGAACCTGATCATCGCCGACCGCCTGGTCGCCACCGTCGGGGTTCACGACCTTGCCATCGTCGAGACGAAGGACGCGATCCTGGTCGCCGGCCGGGACAAGGCTCAGCGGGTGGGCGAGATTGCAAAGGCCCTCCGCGAGAAGGGGGACTCACGTGCGCTCTTCCACACGCGGGTCCACCGGCCCTGGGGCTCGTACACGAACCTGGAGGAGGGGCAGTCGTACAAGATCAAGCGCGTCACCGTCCCCCCGAAGCGAAGGCTGTCACTCCAGATGCATCACCACCGTTCAGAGCACTGGGTGGTCGTCACCGGGTGCGCCGAGGTGACGATCAGCGATAAGACCTACCTCCTCCGGAACGGTGAGTCCACGTTCGTCCCGGCGGGGACCGTCCACCGGCTCGCGAACCCCGGCCTCCTGCCGCTCGAACTTATCGAGGTCCAGATCGGGGAGTACACCGGCGAGGACGACATCGTCCGGTTCGAGGACGACTTCGAGCGGGCGTGAAGCGCCGGGACGCCCAAACCCCTTTCCCCCGGCTCCCACACGCTCGCGACCAAACCGATATAATCCCGGGGCGCATAATACATAAGGGCTGGTACTGCAGGTATCAGTGGTTTACTTTTCAAACCCCCGTAGTGTAGCGGTCAATCATGCAGGACTTTGGATCCGGCGACGGCGGTTCGAATCCGCCCGGGGGTACTGGGTTCTGCCTTTTCTGTTTCTTTCCGGCCGGAGCGGAAGGCGTCGCGGGCGGCGCAGATCTCTGGCTCCGTCCCCGATAACCAGCGTTATTGCAACCTGTTGCGCATATGTGGGTATGAACGATGAGCAACTCCAGACTGCAGAAGGCTGGATGCCTCCTGCGCGGTCTGCAGGGGCGCCCGGGCTGATACTCGGGATTTATCCGGGTGGGGTGCTGGGGAGCGATCTCGGCTTGATCTCCGGCAGACACAATAACCCCGAGCGGATCAACGAGGCGATCGATAGACTGCAGGGTGATACACGACCATTCACCGTCAGGTGTTATCTCCATTACGTGGACTCTTCCCCCGACCCGCGATCGGAGAGCAGTCAGCCTGAGGACTTCCTCCAGTACGCCGGTGAGGGCCGGGAGATCGATCTGGTGCTCTCGTACACATCGGAGAGCGGGAACGTTGCCGGGTGGGTTGAGTTTGTCAGGGCTGCCGTTCGGCGTTACGGCGCGAGGATTGCAATGCTGCAGGTGACCGAAGAGCCCAACCTCACGCATGTGCCGATCATCGACGGCAGTTTTCCGAATGTCCGCGAAGCGCTGGTGCAGGGTGTCATTGCGGCTAAAGAAGAAGCCCGCCGGTGCGGGTTTGACCGGCTGCAGGTCGGTTTCAGTGCCGTACCGTTCTTCGAGACTGACACTCACGACTTCTGGACTTCCATCGGAGCACTTGGCGGGGAGCGATTCGTGAAGTCCCTGGACTATGTCGGCCTCGATATCTATCCAGACGTCTTCTTCCCGCTGGCCCCTTCGGGCCTGCCCGGCGACATACGCCACTTCGTCGAGTTTGCCATGCGATCGTTTCGAGAGACCTCCCTGCCCGAGGCCGGCATACCCGGCACGGTGCCGATACATGTGGCGGAGAATGGGTGGCCTACGGGGCCGGAGCGTTCGTATGAACGGCAGGCCGAGGCCCTGGAGACGATCATACGCACGATTAACGACTACCGGGGCAACTATAACGTAACTCGCTACGAGTTGTTCGATCTGCGGGATGCGGACAGTTCCAGCCCTGACCTGTTCTCCCAGTTCGGGATCTTGCGCGATAACTACTCGCCGAAGCCTGCATTCGAGGTCTATCGCAGGCTGATCGACGAGCTTGGACAACGCTGACGGATGGGTCGTGCGGTCCGGCGCCTCTCTCCCCGGAGCGTCGGTTCCCGCATTCCGGTTTGAAAGGGCAATCACCGGCGGGATTAGGTCTACCCACCTGATATCCGGTGATCGGGTTCACTACCAGACAGTAACCTGAAAGCGGCGTATCCTGTCCCCGCCGCCCGGGTGGGTCCCGCGCCGCCGATACCTTTTTTGCGCTCAATACCCTCCCGCTTCCCCGGTGCCATCGAGTATGACCGATACGAGGATACGATCCATCCATGCCCGCGAGATACTGGACTCGCGGGGGAACCCGACCATCGAAGCGGATGTCACGCTCGCCGGCGGAGTGTCCGGGCGGGCCGCGACCCCGTCCGGTGCATCGACCGGCAAACACGAGGCCATCGAGCTCCGGGACGGTGTAAAGGACCGTTACGGCGGAAAAGGAGTGGAAAGACCCGTCAGACAGATCAACGGCGAGATCGCCGGCACCCTGCAGGGCATGGACGCCCGTGAGCAGGCGACGGTTGACGAGGCCCTCTCCCTCCTCGACGGAACACCGAACAAGCGAAACCTTGGTGCCAACGCCACGCTTGCGGTCTCGATGGCCGTCGCCCGTGCGGCCGCCGCCGCAGAGGGTCTCTGGCTCTGGGAGTACCTGGGAGACCCGCTAAAGCCGCTTCTTCCCGTTCCCATGATGAACATCCTCAACGGGGGGGTGCATGCAAACTGGCAGGGCCCGGACTTCCAGGAGTACATGATCACGCCCTACGGCGCTCCGAGTTTCGCGGAAGCGGTCCGGTGGGGGAGCGAGACCTACCATGCGCTCAGAGATATCCTTAAGGCGCGGGGCTACACGACCGGTGTCGGGGACGAAGGCGGGTTTGCCCCTGCAGTCTCCACAAACACCGAGCCGCTCGACCTGATCGTGGAGGCGATCGAGCGTGCCGGGTATGCGCCCGGTCAGGAGATCGGTATTGCCCTCGACCCGGCATCAAGCGCGTTCTACAACAACGACGTTTATACCCTCAGGACCGAAGGGCTGACCCTGACCGCTGCCGAGATGGTGGACCGGTACCGCGACCTTGTGGCGGCATACCCGGTCATCGCCATCGAGGACGGCCTTGCCGAGGATGACTGGGAAGGCTGGCGGCTGCTGACCAAAGCCATCGGCGATCAGGTGGAACTCGTCGGCGACGACCTCTTCGTCACGAACGTCGAGCGGATTGAGCAGGGGATCCGGAAGGGGGCCGCCAACGCCGTCCTGATCAAGCCCAACCAGATCGGGACGGTGACCGAGACGATCGCCGCGGTGCGCATGGCGCAGCAGCAGAACTGGGGCGCGATGGTCTCTCACCGGAGCGGCGAGACCGTCGATACGTTCATTGCCGACTTCACCGTCGCCATGCAGACGGGCCACCTCAAGACCGGCGCACCTGCGCGGGGCGAGCGGGTGGAGAAGTACAATCAACTCATGAGGATCGAGGAGGCGGCCGGGGATACGGCCCGGTATGCCGGGCGGAGCGGGTTTGTCCGGCAGGGGCCGGCAAGATAGGCCGAAATAAGGCTTTCTTGTTGTTTCCCCGGGACCCGGGCAGGCGTGCAACCCCCCCGGGTTCCATGCAATTCTTAAGGCCTCCTCCCAAAATCATGGGTAACCATGGAAAGCGCTGCCCTAACAATTGAGATCCAGATGAGCCTCCTCCTCTTCCTCGCGCTCGCCGGTTACCTCGTGGCATCCCGGATCAACCAGTCGGCGACGATCGGGGCGATTCTCGTCGGGGTTCTGGTCGGACCGAGCGTGCTTGGCCTGATCACCTACACCGACTTCGTCGCGACCCTGGCGCATCTCGGGGCAATCATCCTCCTCTTCGTCATCGGGTTTGAGTTTAATATCAGGGATATTATTGATCCGCGTTACGGCGTCATCGGCCTTGTCGGCGTGATCATCCCGTGGATAGGCGGCTACGCCACGGCTGTCCTCTTCGGGTTCGACTTCGCGAGCGCGATCTTCGTCGGCACGGCCCTGACCGCGACGAGTATCGCCATAACCGCAAACGTGCTCAAAGAGATCGGCGTGCTCCAGACTGAGGCGGCACGGGCGATCATCGGCGCCGCGGTCATTGACGACGTCCTCTCCCTCCTGGTGCTTGCCGTCTCTACCGATCTCGTCGTGAGCGGGGATGTCTCGTTGACCCCGACCGTCCTGATGCTTGCCAGGGCCGTCGGGTTCATCGTCGTCGCCGGTGCCGTCGGGTACTTCGGCATCCGAAAGGTCATCGAACGGATGGACGCAACCCCCCTGGCGCGGAAGTATCCTGAGTTTGTCTTCATCTTCGCCATGATGGTGGCGTTCCTGTATGCGATGCTCGCCGACCTGGTGGGCCTATCAGGCATCATCGGTGCGTTCCTCGCCGGGGTTGCCTTTGCCGGCGTCGAACTCCGGCAGAGTAAGGGTGTCCACGAGGGCGCAGAATACTTCCAGATCGTCTTTGCCTCGATCTTCTTCGTATCCCTCGGCATTCTCGCAGACATTCGTGCGCTCACGTCCGACACGACCCTCTTCCTCCTGGTGCTGACCCTGGTCGCCATCGCCACCAAGGTCATCGGGTGCGCTCTCCCTGCCCGGTTGATGGGGATGTGCCGGGAGGACTCCCTCATCATCGGGTTCGGGATGGCGCCGCGGGGTGAGGTGGCGATGATCGTCGCCCTGATCGGCCTCGAGTCGGGGCTCATCGGCCAGGGGATCTTCGTTGCCATCGTCCTGATGAGCCTGCTCACCACACTCATCACCCCGATCGTCTACCGGAACTGGTTCTTCAAAGGTGCTTACTGCGCCACGGAGTAAGAGGGGCCGGGGGCAGGAAGAAGCGTGAAGGAGGTGCTGGGGGCAGGTCCGCCTGCTCTCCCCTCACCATGCCTCCGGGAACGCCATGTTGGTGTAGATGTCCTCAAGGCGCGCCTTGTGGCCCCGTTCCATCGAGGCGAGGCTCTCGAAGAGTTCCATCTGCTCGGGATCCACGCTGAGGCTCGCAAGCTGGGTATACATCTGCATGGCGTCGAGTTCTTTTCTGATCGCGATAACGAGGCCGTCGAGCGGTTTTAAGTCCGCCGAGAGCGGCGGGGTCTCCAGGGTCTCGGCGATCTTGTAGTTCCGCTTTGTGTCGAACCCGAGTTTTCCGGGCTCTTTCGTGAGAAAGCCTTCGAGTGTCTTCCTGTGCTGGCTCTCTTCACCGGCAAGTTCGTTGAAGAGATTTTTCAGGTTCTCGTCCTTGACCTTCTCCCTGACGGTCCGGTAGAAGGTGTATGCCTCGATCTCGCGGTCGATGGCGTTTGATATGATGGAGCGGTACTCTTCGACGTTCATGATTCATGCACCGGTGGGAGAGTAGCATCTGAGGCTTTTATACCTTGTTGGGGGCGGGTTTTGGTAGGGTGTTGGGTCGGGGTATGTATGAGAGGAGAGGCTGCAGATTCACCTCTGACCCTCAGGAAAGCAATGATTGAGGAGGAAATCCGTGAATTTCGAGGAAGCTGGGCTGTCTCGGTTTGCAACAACGAAGGGACGGAATAGCGAGATGTCTGGATGCAGTGGACCGTGGGAGTATCACCCTGGGGGGTGGGGACAGGGGAGGGGGGTCCCCCCCCTGCAACCCCTCCCCGTATGGCGATAGCCACCACGGTCCACTGTACCAGGATTTCTCTCGCTCAACCGCTTCGTCTGCTGCCACTTGCGTGTGACTGTCCGAAGGAGACGATGGCGGGCACATCTATCGCAAGTCGCGCCTGCGGCGCTCACGCTCCGCCCCTTTGGATCGTGGTGCCCCGAAAATCGCGCAAAAAAAGATTAAATAAACCGGGGCTTCCGGGAAAGGAGCCTCGGGGTATAGAGCGGCCGGAAGGGCTTTCCGGCGGTCTCCATCTTCACCGCCTGGACGAGTTCGCTCTCGGTCATCATCTCCTTGTAAGGCTTCTTCTTCTCCGAGAGTTTCCGGATGGTGACCGTGAGCCGGCCGGTCTCGGCCTCCTGGTCGCCGATCACCGCGACGTAGGGCACCCAGTCCATTCCGGCCTCGCGGACCTTCTTGTTCACGCTCTCGTCCCGGTCGTCGACGTCCGCCCGGATGCCGGCCGCGTTCAGGCGGGTGCCGATCTCTTCCGCGAAGCAGACGTGCCGCTCCGCCACCGGGACCAGCCTGACCTGGGTCGGGGCGAGCCAGGTCGGGAACGAGGGGACCTCCTGTGCCGCGGTGCCCTCGAGCATCGCGCAGATCACCCGCTCGATCGAGCCCGTCGGTGAGCAGTGGAGGATCGGGGGGTGGATCTCCGTCCCATCAGGGGCGTAATACTTGATATCGAACCGGTCGGCGCTCTCCACGTCGATCTGGACCGTCGGGTTCTCAATCGGCCTTCCCTGGGCATCGATCGCCGCAAGGTCGACCTTCGCGATCCAGTAGTGGGTCCGCTCCGAGAGGACCTCGATCAGCATCGGGACGCCTGATTTTGCGACGATCTCCTTCACCCAGAGTTCGTACTGCTCAAAGAAGTCCCGGGTGCACCGGAAGACCCCGACGAGGGGGGTCTCAAGGTCCTCGCCGCTCTTCCAGCCTATCGCGAGCTGCTCCTCGAACGCCGCAAGCGCGCCGTCCACGTCGCGGCAGAGGGTGTGCATATCGGGCATCGTGAATGCGCGCAGACGCTTTAAGCCGATCACCTCGCCCTTCTGCTCGTGCCGGAACGAGTAGGTCGAGAGCTCGTAGAGTTTCATCGGGAGGGTGTTCGGCGAGATGTGCATATCGTGCATGATGGAGAACATGCCGAAACAGGCCGCAAACCGGAGCATCATGTCGCGGTTGCCGCTCTTGAACCGGTACTGCCGCTCCCCGAACTTTGCGGCGTGTTCCGCGATCGCCTTATCGCCGAGGTCGTACATCACCGGGGTCTCCACCGGCATCCCGCCGTACTCGAGCACCTGAGAGAGGACGTAGTCAGAGAGAAGGTCCCGGATCAACTTGCCCCGGGGCATCCAGCGGTGGTGCCCGACGTCCGAACGTGGCTCGTACTCCACGAGTTCCTTCGCACGCATCAGGTCCACGTGAACCGGTTCGGCTCCCTCCGGCCCCGGGTATCCGAGCTCTTTTTTTATGAGCGAGGCAAAAGGCGTGTTTTCCTTCACGTAGCCGGCAGCGTCTCTTCGCTCCCCTTCGGGAGTGAGGACGAAGAACTCGTGCTGGATCTCCTTCTTCGGGGCGGCTGCCGCCCCTTCGCCGGGCACAATCGTCCGGGAAAGTTCCGAGAGCGGGTGACCCTTGCACGTGACGGTGAAAGCCTTGTACCAGCCGAACGGAGCGCGCTTTACGACGAACTCATCATTCGCGCTGAGAGCCTCCTCGATCCCCTTAAGGGCGCTCACCGCCGTCTCCGGCGCTGCAAGGTCGGAGGAGAGGTGGGCATAGGGGTAGATCATGATATTGGTGGTGCCGAGCTGCCCGGCAGTCGTGACGATCTCGTCTACCGCCTGCCTGATGACATCCTCGATGTTCTCCTCGTCGACAGACTCAACCGCGCAGAAGACGGCGAGCGCCTCATCGAGGGCGTCCTTCTGGACCGCATCCTCTTCGGCGACCTTCGTCTTCTTCCGGGCCTCGTATTCGATATGATCAGAGTGGATTAGAAGAAGTCGCATTGGTATCCCCAGTTGAATCGTTCAATATCTGTTTTCCTGCTATATAGTGCATAACGCTCTCCGGGCGGGAGCACCTGGCGCCCCGCCCGCCCCTTCCCGGCAGGGGAAGGGGTGTGTGAGATTTGCCGGATTGCCGGCGCGGGGTCACGCGTGACGCGCGTTCTCGTGGTAGCGGGAGAGGGTCGCCTGCCGCTGGTCCATGTACTTCGCGTCCTGCTTCATGTTGTACGGGCGCGCGGCACGATCCGTGCGGTAGAAGACCAGCTGCCCGATCGGCATCCCCGCGTAGACCTTGACCGGCCGGGCGTTCACGTTGCACATCTCGAGCGTGATCGTCCCCCGGAAGCCCGCGTCGATCCAGCCTCCCGTCTGATGGAGTTCGACCCCGAGACGCGCGATGCTGCTCTTCCCCTCGATGCTTGCCACGATGTCGTCGGGGAGTTCGATCGACTCCAGGGTCTCGGCGAGGAGAAACTGCCCGGGAGCAAGGACGATCGAATCGGCCACCATCTCCTCGGTCTTTGCGCAGACGGTCTCCTTCTCGTAGGGGTCGATCACCGTATCTCCCGGGACGTACCAGACAAAGTGGGAGCCGAGCCTGATATCGAGGGAGTTTGGCTGGATCAGGTCGGGATCAAAGGGTTCCACCCGGATATGCCCGCGCCTGATGCGGTCTTCTATCTGCCAGTCGACAAGAATCATTCCCTTAGATCTCTCCTGCAAACTATTCTTTGTTTTCGAGATGCCACTCCGTCCGGCGCATCAACCCATGAAGTGTGCTCGCCTCGCGGATGGTCAGCTTCGTCCGGCCGAGCACGCGGCGGATGAGGACCATCGTGTTCTCCCGCTTGAAGTCCGGGTGGTCGATCCGGTCGAGAAACGCGTCGATATGCCGGTAGAGCGAATCCATCTCGACGGACCCCGCGAGCGGGTAGGTCCCGCGCGGCAGGTTCGCGAGTTCGTAACTGAGGATGCCCACCGCATGGGAGAGGTTGAGGATAGGGTAGATCTCCGATGTCGGGATGGTGCAGATGAGGTTCGCTCGCTTAAGTTCGGTGTTCGCGAGACCCCAGTTCTCCCGCCCGAAGAGGATCGCGACCGTCCCGTCGATATCCGCGACGATCTCCCTGACCTCCGCCGGCTCGTAGTAGGGCATCCGCATCGGGGTGCAGACCGACTTGCTCACCTCGCCGGTCGTCGCGACGACGAAATCGAACTCCCGGTAGACCTCCTCGATCGTCATCCGGCGGGCGTTCTCCAGGACGTCACGGGCGTGGGAGGCGCGCATGAAAGCGTCGTCGCCGAGCGGGCAGGGGTTGACGAGGACCAGCCGGGTAAACCCGAAGTTCTTCATCACCCGGGCGGCAAATCCGACATTCCCCTCGTAAAGGGGTTCGATGAGGACGATTGAGATCTCAGGCATGTCTCACTGTACCGCCCGGACCGTCGCCCGGAGCACATCGACTCCTTCTTCGTAAACCGCGTTTCCTACGACGATTGTATCGGCAATGCGGCCCATCTCCGCGGCCTGCTCCGCCGAGCGGATACCGCCGCCGTAGTAGAGGATGGCATCCTCGACTGCGTCGGCGGCCGCCTGCACAATGCAAGGGTCCCCGTAGGTCCCGCTGTACTCGATGTAGACGATCGGGAACCGGAAGTAACGGTCCGCCACCTCTGCGAACGCGGCAACATCCTCGGCCGAGAGGGAGCAGTCCGCCCCCGTCACCCGTCCGACGGCGGAGTTCGGGTTGAGGACGATGTAGGCCTCAGGCACCACCATCTCCCAGTCGACGCTGCTCGCGCGGCGGAGCCAGGCGTAGTGCTTCCCGATGATCCAGCGGGCGTCGTTTGTGTTCATCACGCTGGGCACGAAGAGGTGGTCGATTGGCCCGTCGAATATAGCGCAGTCGGGGCTCGCCGGTTCAACCACCAGCGGCAGCCCGTAGGCAGAGACCAGATCCAGGAGTTCGTGGAGGTTCTCCCGTGTCACGTTCAGGGTGCCCGAGAGCATCAGGGCGTCGGTCCCGCTCGTCACGATATCCTCGATGGATTCCTGCGGGAGGTGTTTATCGGGGTCCAGTTTTGTCACGTGTGCCCAGGTCTTCCAGTTCGCGTGCATGGTGTCACTTCAGATAGCCGATGTAGTCGTGGAGTCTGGTCTCTGGGATACCGGTGATCGAGGAGACCTTCTCCGGATCCGCTTCGCGAAGCGTCGCGGCGTCGTATATGCCTGCAAGGTAGAGCCTCTCAACGGTCGCCTCCCCGAGGCCGGGGATCTCCAGAAGTTCTTTTCGCCCGCGTTCGAGGGCTGCTTTGGTGACCTTCGCAGGAGTGGGGCGGCCGAGGTGCCTGCAGACCATATCCACATGTTTATGTACGGTCTCCGGATTAATGCCGGTTTTGCTTGCAAGGTAGGGGATGGGGAGATAGCAGAAGTCGTCGGGGGTTGCTACGCCGCCGGCCTGATACTTCTTCAGGCTGACAGCGGGGACCCCGGCTTCCCGGAGGGCGCGCTCGTTGCAGAGCCCGCGGGCTGCCGCAAGAAGTTCCGTTGCCACGGCATCGCCGAGCCCGGCCTTCTTCAGGGTCGCGGGTTCGGCACGGGAGAGCGCCTGGATGTCCCCGATCCCCTCTTCGAGGAAACTTTTGATGATCTTCGCATGGCTCCGGCCCTTTCGTGGGGGGACAACCTTCCGGACGAATTTTCGGAGTTCCGAACGGCGCCGGAGGATCTCGAGGGCATCTTCTGCCTCCCGGACGAGGGTTTCGGCCTCCCCGGCACCGACGCCGACAGTCTCCATGAGGTCGTGAGGCTGCGTGCCCGCGATCTCAGAGACCGTGTAGATGTGGTGCTTGTGCAGGCGCTGCACGAGGTCGTCGGTCATCGAGGGCATCATCCGGAGCGCCTCGACGTTCGAGGCGATATGGGTGCAGAGCGGGCAGCCGATATCCCATGGGCGAGAGCCTTTCCGGATGAGGCGGACATGGGCGAGGTTGTGCTTCTCGCAGGTCTGCTCGATCCGGATTGCCCGCCCCCAGGTGCTGCCGGGCAGGCTGATGTTGAACCGGCACTCGGGATAGCCGGTGCACCCGATGAACTGGGAGATGCCGAGATGCCGGATCCGCAGATCGTGGCCGCAGACCGGGCAGGGGCCGACGGTGTGCTCCTCAGCGGTCTGCTCCATGATCTCGGTGCCGATCTCCGCCTCGTGCGCTTCGAGTTTGTCAAAGACCCGATGCAGCATCTCGCGCGACTCGGTGATGACGTCGTCGCGGGAGCGCTGGCGCTGCTTGATGAGCTGCATATGCTCTTCAAGCGTCCGGGTCATCTCGGGCTCCGTAATCGTCTCCGCGTGGTTATCGAGCGCGTCGGTGACGGCTCTCCCGACGAGCGTCGGGCGGAGCGGGTTCCCTTCCACGTAGCGGCGGGAGACGAGTTTGCCGATAACTTCGTGCCGGGTGCTCTTCGTGCCGAGGCCGAGTTCCTCCATCACCTGGATGAGCCGGCTCTGGGAGTAGCGTGCCGGCGGCTGCGTCTGCTTCTCCTCAAGGTTCACCTTCTTGATCGGCAGCCTCTCGCCCACGGCAAAGACCGGGAGGATATTCTCTTTTGCTTCCGAGTAGGGGTAGATCCGGCGCCACCCGGGGGAGAGGAGCCGGCCGCCTGTTGCCGTGTAGGGCTCGCCCGACGCGTCGAAGAGGCACTTCGTGGTCATCCATGTCGCATCGGGGGAGAGGGTCGCAAGGAACCGGCGGACGATGAGTTCGTAGACCTTCCATTGGTCCTGCCCGAGGGCCTCGCGGGTCGCGGCGCCCGTCGGGTGAATCGGCGGGTGGTCGGTGCTCTCCTTCTTGCCCCGGGTCGGGACGGGGCGCCGGTGCTGCTGCACCCAGGCGACGTCCTTATCAAAGACCCCTCCCCGGAGGGTGTCCAGGATCCCGTTCAGGTTCAGGGACTTCGGGTAGACCGTGTTGTCGGTCCTCGGGTAGGAGATGTACCCGTTCATGTAGAGGTCTTCGGCGATCCGCATCGCGTTCGCCGCCGAGAGGCCCAGACGGCTCGCCGCGACGATGAACGTCGTGGTATCGAACGGCGCCGGCGCCCGGTCGGTCTTCTGCCCCTCTTTCACGTCCGTGACGATGAGCGGCTCCCTGGTCGCCGCCTCGGCGGCGAGGCCCTCCTCATGGTCGGTGAACCGTCCTCTGGTATGCCGCGCCTCCACCGGCATCCCGTCTTTCTCGGTCGCAAGCGAGAGCATCCAGTAGGTCTGGGGGACGAAGTTCTCGATCTCGCGCTCACGCTCGACGATCATGGCGAGCGTCGGGCTCTGGACCCGGCCGACGGAGAGGATGTTCTTGCCGCCCCGACGGGCCGCAAGGCTGATGAACCGGGTCAGCGACGCCCCCCACATCAGGTCGACCGTCTGGCGGGTCTCGCCGGCGGCCGCAAGAGCGAAGTCGAGGTCGGTCAGGTTCTCAAACGCGGAGCGGATCTCCGCCGGGGTAATTGCCGAGAACCGGGCCCGGTTGATCCTGACGCCGGGGTTCACCGCACGGACGAGTTCGTAGGCCTCTTTCCCTATCAACTCTCCTTCGGTATCGTAATCGGTCGCGATAGTGACGAGGTCGGCCTTCTTTGAGAGTTTCTGGATGAGGTTGACGATCTTCTTCTCGGTCGGCTTCTTGACGGTGCCCGCGTCGATGAGGCTTCGCGGGGTGTGGATTTCGCTTCGCCAGTTCGTGTAGCCGGGTTCGAAGTCCACCTCCACCACGTGCCCTTTGAGGCCTACCACCGTCTTCGTGTCAAAGGAGTAGGTGGATACGTTTCCGTCCTTCGACGCCCTCACCTTCTCGTTGCCGGCGAGGATCTGCGCGATCCGGTTTGCCGAAATGTTCTTTTCTGCGATGATCAGATGCACTGCGGATTACACCCCGCCTGTATCGATACTTTCGGCTACGATTCGCCCGAGTTCACGCGGGTCAGCCCGGCCTCGAGTCTCTTTCATCACCTGCCCTACGATGTAGTTCAGGGCGCCGTTCTTGCCGGCCCGGTAGTCCTCGACCGCCTGTGGGTTTGCAGCGATCACCTTCTCGACGACCTCTGTGAACTCGCTCTCTGTGGCCCTGGCCAGCCCCTCGCGATCGACGATCGCGGCGGGAGGTTCGCAGGGCTTGCCCGCGGCGCAGGTATCGAGCATCTCCCGCAGAACCTGGACGCCGGCCGCATCAGTGATGGTCTTGGACCGCAGAAGTGCGAGGAGTTCCGTAAAGCGTTCGGCAGGGACGGCCGCGATGCCCATGTTGCGGTAGTTGAGCTCCCCGAGAAGGGTGTCGGCCACCCAGGTGGCGGCGAGTGCCGGGTCGACGTGAGCGACCTCCTCATAGAAGTCGGCCAGTTTCAGGTCGCCGGTCAGGGTCCGGGCGTGGTTGAGCGATATGCCGTACTGAGCCATGAACCGGTTCTTCCGGGCGACGGGGAGTTCGGGGAGATCGATCTCCGCGACCCACCCGGCGACACGGAGCGGCCGGAGATCGGGCTCCGGGAAGTAGCGGTAGTCGTGCTCCTCCTCCTTGCCGCGGGCGGAGGTGGTGATCCCCCGCCCTTCCATGAAGTGCCGGGTCTCTCTCGTCACCTTCTGGCCGCGCCGGAGCAGGTTCTTCTGCCGGGTCACCTCGAAGGTGAGGGCCTTCTCGACACCCTTGTAGGAGGAGATGTTCTTGACCTCGACCCGCTCGGAGCCCTCGAGCGATATGTTTGCATCCACACGGAGCGACCCCTCCCGGTCGCCGTCAAAGACCCCGAGATACTCGAGGATTGTCCTGAGCTTGTTGAGGAACCGGCGCGCCTCCTGTGGTGAGCGCATATCCGGCTCGGTGACGATCTCAAGGAGCGGGATGCCGGACCGGTTGTAGTCGACGAGCGAGTACTTCGAGCCGCCCGCGACGTGGACGAGCCTTCCGGGGTCCTCCTCGAGGTGCACCCGGGTGATCCGGACGATCTTCTCGTGCCCCTCGTCGTCCTCGATCTCGACCGTCCCCTCTACCGCGAGCGGTTTGTCGTACTGGGTGACCTGGTAGGCCTTCGGGAGGTCGGGGTAGAAGTAGTTCTTCCGGGCGAACTCCGACTCTTCCGGCACCTTCATGTCGAGGGCTTTTGCTACCCGGAGGCCATACTCGACCGCCTTTCTGTTCAGGCGCGGGAGCGCCCCGGGAAGGCCGAGACAGACCGGACAGCAGTGGGTGTTCGGCTCGTCGTCGCGGTAGTCCGTCGAGCACCCGCAGAAGAGCTTCGTTGCGGTCGCGAGCTGGACGTGGATCTCAAGCCCGACAATCGTCTTCATGCCCTCACCTCCTGTTCGTAGGCAAACGCAGCGTCGACGACGCGTTCGTCCTCAAACTGCCTTCCCATCAGCTGGAGGCCCACGGGGAGGCCGTCCACCCTGCCGCACGGTACGGATATCGCCGGGATGCCGGCGAGGTTTGCGGGCACCGTGAGGATGTCGGAGAGGTACATCGAGAGCGGGTCGGACTTCTCGCCGAGGCGGAAGGCCACGGTCGGCATCGTCGGGCCGGCGATGATGTCCGCGTCGCGGAAGGCCCGCTCGAAGTCCTCCCGTATGTTCCGGCGGGCCACCTGCGCCTTCGCGTAGTACCTGCCGGCGTAGCCGGCCGAGAGGGCAAAGGTGCCGAGCATGATCCGGCGTCTGACTTCCGTGCCGAACAACTCCTGCCGCAGGTCCTGGTAGGCCTCGTGCCAGGTCTTCCTGGTGTCGACGGCCGGACCGTAGCGGACGCCGTCGAACCGGGCGAGGTTTGAGGAGGCTTCGCTCGTGCAGATGACGTAGTAGGCCGCGAGCGCGTGCCGCATGCCGGGGATGCTCACCGGGACCGTCTCGGCACCGAGCCCTTCAAGAACCCCGATGGCGTCACGGACCGTCTCCGCGACACGGGGGTCCACGCCTTCGCCGAAGTACTCCTCCGGCACGCCGATCCGGAGGCCTGCGATATCGGCCGTTGGCCCATGGTCGTAGGGTTTATCGAGCATCGTCGAGTCGCGGGGATCATACCGCGCGATCACCGACATCAGCCTTGAAGCGTCCTCCACCGTCCGCGCCATCGGCCCGATCTGCTCAAGGGAGTTTGCGTAGGCGATGAGGCCGTAGCGGGAGACCCGCCCGTAGGTGGGTTTGAGTCCCACGATCCCGCAGAACGCTGCCGGGCACCGGATCGAGCCGCCGGTATCGGTGCCGAGGGCCATCGGGACGAAGCCTGCAGCGACTGCGGCGGCGCTCCCGCCGGACGAACCGCCGGGCACCCGCTCCGGGTCCACCGGGTTTCTGGTGGGGCCGAACGCGCTCGTCTCGGTGGTGGTGCCCATGCCGAATTCGTCCATGTTGGTCTTGCCGACGATGGCGGCTCCTGCATTCCGGAGGAGTTCCACAACGTGGGCGTCGTACGGCGGTACGTAGCCTTCGAGGATCCGTGACCCGCAGGTGGTCTGTATCCCTGCCGTGGATATGTTGTCCTTGACCGCGACGGCTGTGCCGGCGAGCGGACCGTCGGTAAACGGCGCTGTGCTGCAGGTGGTGATGAATGCGTTGCAGCGGTCGTCCGGCGAGAAGTCGAAGGTTCCCGCCACTCACATCACCCTCGGCGCCTTGATGAATCCGTTCTCGGTCGATCCCGCATTCGCGAGGGCTGCCTCCTGCGAGAGGCACGGCCGGGGCTCGTCCTCACGAAAGACGTTCGTGATCCCGGCGGCCGGGGCGCCTTCGCCCACTACGGTGTCGAGAACCTCAAAGTAATCCAGGATTGCATTGAACTGGGTGGTGAACTCCGGCACCTCGTCTTTCGATATGCCGATATCTGCAAGTTCTGCTATATGCTCAATATCCCTCTCAGTTATCATGTTCCGCCCTACTGATCTCCTTTAAGTACCCTTGTACCGACTTTTTATAACCATTCCTACGAGCGAGCTGCTGGATTGCTCTCCAGATCCCGCTCCCGTATTGCATCGCTTTCTTCTCGGCCCGGGCCATTTCGGCCGGAATGTGCCGTTCTGCAACCATCCGCAGAGGGTGCTTTCGCACTCCGCCGCGCACCTTCTCCTCAGCCGGGATCGCCCTTGCGGCGCGCGCTACCCGGAGATCGAGGTACGGCATCGAGAAGTATGTCCCAAAAAGCGCCGCCACCGCCTGGTCCCGCATCCTCTGGCGCCCGAGATCCGCAAAGTCCCGCTCGAGTTCCGCCGCGAGGTCCGGGGAGGCGAGGTAGCGCGCGTAACCGCCGAAGAGCTCGTCCGCTCCCTGTCCGGCGAGGATCCGGGTGCACCCGTACTCTCCCGCCCATCGAGCGACGAAGTACAGGGTCGTCGCGATCGAGGCCTCGAGGGGGTTTGTCGGATCGGGGATGGTCCGAACCACCCGGGCGAGCGCCTCCGCGATCTCGTCTTCCTTCGGGGTGACGATATCGAGGTCGAGCCTCATCATCCGGGCGGATTTTGCCGCCCATGCGGTATCATGCGACCCGCGGAGTCCCACCGTCACGCAGGGAAGGTGAGCGAGCCCGGCGATGAGGGCCGAGTCAACGCCGCCGGAGAACGCCACCGCTCCCTCGTCGCTTCGGAGGTTGACCGCGGTGACGATTGCCTCCTCGAGGGTGCAGGACGGAGGGTCGGGAGCTATCCGGCCCACCTCCCGCCCGTTGCAGCAGATGGTCCCCGGCGGGACCGGGCCGGGCATGATCCCGAGTGCGTCGCGGGCGATCCAGTCGTCATGGGCGAGCAGGAACTCGCCGCCGCACCGGGCGATGGCTTCCGGCCCCTCACCGAGCATTCGCTCCACGTCAGTCGGTATAAGCCGCACCCCGTCACGTTCCATCCAGCCCTTCAGGTTCATGGTTGGCATATTCCGTAATCCGGCAGGTATCGCCGTGAGGTTCACGCGGTATGCGATCACCTCAAAAAACGGATCTGTGTCAGTGTTTGCACTGTTAAATTATAAATGTGCGTACACCGGCCGGCGCGAAATGCGGGCGGTTCGGAGGGTTTAAGCCTGAATCCGTCACCCCCTGGCGGATACGGTGATCCTGACCGGACGCAGCGTCACCTCGGGCGCGTGGCCCTCGGCAAAGGTGAGCGTCACCCGGCCGTCTCCGGAGGAGGACGTGCAGTTAACGACATCGGCATATATCCTTGTCTCGTGCAGCGTCTCGTTGCACGCCTCCCAGAGTGGCGTGTTCAGCGGAACCGGGAGGCCTGTATTGACCACGATTTCGATCGTGGGCGGTGATTGGGAAGTCAGGTTGATCTTCATCGTCTCCACCGACGTATCGAGCGAAAGCGTCCCCCCACGCCGTTTCCGCTCGCGAACGTCTGCTCCCACGAGAATCCCTGGGCGCTGGAGGAGATCGGGAGACGGCTGCTTGAAGCGCACGAACGCGCCCTCTGGGATGCCGATCCGGATGTTCTCGAAGGGTTGCGGGCGGCGTACCTGGAGATGGAGGGCTGGATCGAGGACCGGATGGGCGATGCCGGAGGCGACGTCCAGGGCGGTGCGGTTCGCGTGGTGACCGTGGGGGATGTAAAAGCACTGCGGGGAGCACGGGAGAAGGAGTGAGCGGCGTGAAGACGGCGATGGCGATAAGCGACGTTTCGGCAGAAACGGAGCTCGAGCACCGTCAGGTGCGCTACTCGTTAACGCGTCGCGCTCCACCGGTAATCGTCTTCGTGCGGCACGTTCCCGCTTTTCCCTCATTTCTGTTTTCGCAGTCTGAGCAGACATACCGTGAGAAGCAGTGCACCCGCTGCAGAAACTACCTCAAATCCCGGCGATGCGGGTGCCGCTGGATCTTCGAGCGGGATTGCAGACAGGTCGTTTCCATCGCTCACGACGATCGTTCTGCCGTCGGGAGACCACTGGTGCATCATGTATGCCGGATTATCAGGACCGAGGGGTGCGAGGTCCGATCCGTCGCTCTTCATCACCCAGAGCGCCCGGTCCCGCGACTCCGACCGGAAGGCGATCCTGGTACCGTCCGGCGACCAGACTGGTGATGTGTCCCGGTTTCCGGTTGTCAATTGCTCCGAACCCGATCCGTCGCTATCGATAACCCAGAGAGAGAACTCCGGCAATGTCCCCGGCGGTGACGCGACGACGTAGGCGATCCTGGCACCGTCCGGGGACCAGGAATACCCGGATACGCTCCCCTCGCTGAACGTCACCTGTGTCTTGCCCGTTCCGTCGCTCTGCATGGTCCAGATCTCCCGGTTCCCGGTTCTGTCTGCGAGGTATGCGATCCTGTCCCCCTGCGGCTGCCACAGGGGCAAACGCGCATCTCCATCGGTCGTCAGCTGCTTCTTGTTACCCCCGTCCGCGTCCATGATCCAGATGTCCGCTTCCGTGCGGATGGCCGAGAGGTTCACTTCCTGGATGGCCGCATCATCGAAGAGGCAGGAGGTATAGACGATCCCCCTCCCATCGGCGCTCCAGTCCGCCCCGTAGCCGGATAGCCCCGGAATGGGGACGATGCAGCCGCTTTCGGTCAGGCGCACCTTCCCGGTCCCATCCGGGTTCATCGTCCAGAGGTCGAGCCCTCTTCCACCGTCGGAGAGGAAGAGGAGTTTCTTCCCGTCCGGTGACCAGGGATCGAACTCGGTGAAAAGATTCCACGAACGGTCGTCCGTCACCTGCGTCAGGCCCCGGCCGTCGCGCTCCATCACCCGGATGCCGGCATGCACTCCGTCGGATGAGACGAAGGCGATCCTGGCACCGTCCGGCGACCAGAAAGGATACGAATTGAATGCCGAATCGTTCGTCAGCTGGACGACGGGTGCAGCCACTGCCGGGGGAGCGCACGCGATCAGCAGGAGAACGATACATATCGTTTTTCGGTTCATACAGGCCTCTCCTGTGCGTTTCATGGATATATAACGCAGGAAGCAGAAGCGTCCTCTCTACCAATATTCGTCCATCTGATGACCCAGACCCAACATTCGGCATGCACTTTTACTTCCACAGTATAGGAGGACGCTGAAGACGTCACAGCTAAATTGTCCGTACCGGACTGTATGCAGTAATCGGTATAGAGAGGTTTCACGATCTCACTCGAGCTGCCAGGCCAACTCACTTTGATCGTTGTACTGAGTTCGCAGCTCGTGAACGTGAACTGTTGACTATAATCAAAACATCCACTTACATACCAGTCTATTACAACATAGCGGGTACCGTCACCCCTCTGGTACAATTCTGCAGAATTAATCTTTGCCGATGCGTTCATTTTAACGTCCTGAACAGGACCACAAGAACCAATTGACATCACATCACTATCCTGTTTGGTGCATTTCCTTCCCATTGCAATACTATGTCACTCGAAATTCCGTAACAGTGCCTGGAGGAACACGGAACCGCAACGGCTATCCCCTGGCACCCAGCAGCCCTATTGCCCTCCGGGCACGCTTTTGGGGGCCGGGATACGACGGCAATCGGGGTTCCCGGCCCCCGTGGGATACCGTACACGGTGTCACCGTTCAAGGCGTCAACGTTCCCCCATATACCTTTTCTGTGACAAACATCGAACTGTCGTGGCTGTACCCGGGCCTTCGCATTCTCCTGATACGCGCTCGTTGTTCCATCTCCCGGCAGTACTGCCGACATCCAGTGGAAATATACCTCGGTCCCCGGATCGCGGGTATGAGTGCGTACCCCGGTAAGAATCCTGCATACCTCCCCCAAATACCGAAACCCGGCGGAATAATCAGCTTGCTTCCGATGCAGCCCTTCCCCGGGAGCGAATGTGCGCGCCCGTCTATCATCGGATATCCGTCCGCATGAACCGCGTGTATGCGACGGCAAAGACGACGACGGGCTAGAGGATCAGCGCTACCACGCTCGACCATATCTCGCCGAGTGTATCTTCAACGGTCGCCCCGGAGAGGTGTGAATCCTCAGGATCAGGATGCCCCTCAGGGAGCGTCCATCGAGCATCGTCAGGTGCACGTCCGGTGAACCGTCGTGCCCGGGAATTGCGTTCGTCGGGAGCAGGCGCGGAAGAGGTTCAAGGGATCTGGTTTTTCTTGTATCGGTTGGTCCCCGGGGCACTGTCCGGCATGCCGGGGAGTCAGGTACTGCGGTCCTACGGTTACGGCATCGCGGAAGAGTTCTGAGCGACTCCTTCCGTTTCGCCCAACCACTGTCCTCGTGCAGAAGCGGTCATCGTTCACACCGGTGAGATAGCGCCACCCTGTGCCGCGTTGGTAAAAAGATGTGGTGAAGGGACGTTTTTTTTTATCGCGATGATGGCCGTCGTTGCCGGTGATCGGACGGGATGCGGCGGCGCACCCCGCCCCGGGATCCCTTCACCGGCAGAGCGGCGTGAGTTTCTCGATCAGCCGCTCCACCTGCCGGACGGCCGTCCCGATGTAGGCGTCCGGGTCGAGGAGAGCGTCGAGTTCCTCGCGGGTGACGAACGCCGTGACCTCCGGCCGCTCGCCGAGCACCTCGGCGAGGTCCCGGTCTTCGGCGAGGGCCTGCATGCTCGCCGTCCGCATCACTTCGTGGGCCTCCTGCCGGTTCATGCCCCGCTTTGTGAGGTCGATCATCACCGACTCGGCGAGATTCACGCCCCGGAGCATCATCAGGTTCTTGCGGATGTTTGTCTTATTGAACTCAAGGCCCTCCATCACGCCGATCATCACCTTGAGGATGTGGTCGGCGAGGATCGAGGCCTCGGGGAAGAGCACCCGCTCAGGGGAAGAGTTCGTCAGGTCGCGCTCGTCCCAGAGGACGTTGTTTTGCAATGCCGGCTCGACCGCGGATCGGACGATGCGGGCAAGGCCGCAGACCTGTTCGCTCTTGATCGGGTTTCTCTTGTGGGGCATCGTGCTTGAGCCCACCTGCTTCTTCCCGAACGCCTCCGCAAGTTCTCCGATCTCGGAGCGCTGCATCAGCCGGAGTTCAAGCCCGATTTTATCGAGCGTCGTCGCGATGTTTGCAAGGAGCATGAAGTACTCCGCGTAGCGGTCACGCGCTATGATCTGGTTCGAGACGTCCACCGGCTGGATGCCGAGGAACTCCATCATCGTTGCCTGGATCTCGATACCGGCATCCCCGAGCGCCGCCTGGGTGCCAACCGCCCCCGTGAGCTGCCCGACGACGACCCGCGGGCGCATCTGGCGGAGCCGTTCCATGTGACGCGCGACCTCGCTTGCCCAGATCGCGAACCGGAGGCCATAGGTCGTCGGGACACCGATCTGGCCGTGGGTGCGCCCCGCGCAGACGAGGGTCTTCGTCTCGGCGCTCCGGGTGAGGAGAACGCAGAGGAGTTTGCCCAGTTTCTCCTCGATGAGAGCGAGGCTCTCGCGGACCTGCAGTGCGGTCGCCGTATCCAGGATATCGTTTGAGGTCGCCCCGTAATGGATCCACCGCCCGGCGTCGCCGCAGACCTCGGTGACGGCCTTGACGACCGCCATCATGTCGTGGTTGATCTCGGCCTCGATCTCCTTCGCCCGCTCAAGGCGTGCCTCGGGCGCGCAGGATGCGATCGTCTCCGCATCCTCGCGGGGGATCATCCCGTGCGCCGCCTCAGCCCGCGCCAGCGCCACTTCGGCCGTGACGATCGCCCGGAAGCGGTTTTCCTCACTCCAGACGGCCCGCATCTCGGGGGTGCCGTACCGGTAGTCGATGGGGTGGATTGCCATAGTAGAGAAGTGTTGGTATTCTCGCTACAAAAAAGAGGTGCCGCCCCTCTCCCCGCGCCGCAGGGCTCGCTGTCAGATCCATTTCTTCCTTCTGAAGTAGAGGAGCATCGCGCCCACGACGCCTATCATAAGGAGAATGACGAACGGGTAGCCCCAGGGCGAGTCCACGAACGTTATGTTCCGGACATTCATCCCGTAAAACCCGGCGATGAAACTTAAGGGAATGAAGATGGTCGCGACGATGGTGAGGAACGTCGTGATCTCGGCGAGCCGGTTGCTCTGATTTGAGGCATGAAGGTCCATCACGCCGGAGAGCGTATCCCGGGAATACTCCGCAATCTCGGCGGCCTGGATGCACCGGTCGTATGCATCCCGGAAGTACGGGACCGTCTCCTTCCGGACGAGGCCGGACTCATGGGCGGCAAGCGAACCGAGGACCTCCCGTGCCGGGACGGCCGCTCGCCGGATGGTCACGAGGTCTTCCTTGAGTTCGTAGATCTGCTTTATGGCAAGCGGGTCCGCGGAAGCCAGAACCCTGCCCTGGAGGTCTTCCACCCGGTCGTCGACCGCATCGAGGATGGCGAGGTAGACGCTCACGATTGCGTCGAGGAGCATGTAAACGAGGAAATCCGGTCCCGAACCCCGGAGAGTGCTCTGCTCGTTTCTGAGCATCTCCCGGACGTGCTCAAAGACGTGGAAGGACTGCTCGCGGAACGTTATGACGTAGTTCTCCCCGAAGATCAGGCTGATCTGCTCGCTTGCGACCCTGCCTTCTCTCTCCGAGAGCATTCTCGCGATGACGGCGACGTAACTCCCGAACTCTTCTACCTTCGGCCGCTGGTCAGGGACCGTGATATCCTCCATCGTGAGCGGGTGGATGCCCGCCTGTTCTCCCAGCACCACAAGTTCGTCATGCTCCAGCACCCCGACGATGTCGATCCAGGTGACTGTCTCCCGGCTGATCCACGACCAGGCCTTCGTGAGCTCAATGCATTCCTGCTCCTCAATGCGGTCCTTCGTGTAGTCCATCACCCGGATCGGGAGTATCCGACATGACTCTTCCGGCTGCATCTTCACCTCCGGACTCTTTGCCCCGGAGATGGGGACCACCCGGGGCTGTTCTGCCCTATCGCGTTCGATCGGGATATCCCGGCACGCGAGCGCCTGCTCCACCGGATCCGGGGTGACCTCCGGGAGGGTGCATTCGCCCCATGGTATAAAACGCCACCGCCGGGGCGATCCGCTCGCTCTCCCCCGGTGATCACGACGGGAAGGGAAGAGGAGTTCCTGTCTCCCGAAAGCCTCTCTGGATCAGATCCAGCCTCTCTTCCTGAAGTAGAGGAGCATCACACCCGCGACGGCCGCCATCGAGACGAGGGCCAGAGGGTAGCCCCAGGGATGGCTGATCTCCGGCATGTAGGCGAAGTTCATGCCGTAGACCCCGGCGATGAACGTGAGCGGGATGAAGATGGTGGCGATGATGGTGAGGACCTTCATGATCTCGTTCATCCGGCTGCTCTGGCTTGAGAGGTAGACATCGAGGGTCCCTGACATCATCTCACGGTAGGTCTCCACGGTCTCTGCAACCTCTATGGTGTGGTCGTAGACGTCCCGGAAGTAGACGAGTGTCGGTTCCTGGATCTGAGGCGACTCTCCCCGTTCGAGTTCCGCCACCATGTCACGGAGCGGCCAGACCGCCCTCCGGAGAGCAACCAGGGACCGCTTTAAGGCGTAGATCGCCTGCAGGGTCTCGTGGTCGGGATCTGCCACCACCTCTTCCTCTATCACCTCGATGCGTTCCCCGAATGCCTCGATCACGGCAAAATAGCCGTCGACGATCGTGTCCAGCAGGACGTAGAAGAGGTAATCCGCCCCCTCGGTCCTGAGCCGTCCCGACCCGGCACGCAGCCGCTCCCGGATGCGTTCAAATGCATCGCCCGGCTGTTCCAGGAACGACACAACGTAGCCCGTCCCGAGCACAAGACTGACCTGTTCGCTCCGGAACTCACCATCGCCGTCGGGAGCGAGCATCCGGACTGCAGCGTAGAGGTAGTCGCTGTAGTCCTCGATCTTCGGGCGCTGGCGGGTGTTCGTGATGTCTTCCAGGGTCAGCGGGTGGATCCCGACAGCCTCCCCGATTGCCTGGACCATCCCGGTCTCGTGGACACCGTCGATGTTGATCCAGGTAACCGCCGTCGGACGGAGGATGAGGGCCCGGAGGTCCCCGGACCGGGTGCAGGTCCACTCGTCGAGGCGTGACGCATCGTAGTCCATGACCGTGACGGTGACCGATCGTGCACGGGCAGGGCCGGTATAGACGGCTCCCCCGGCGTCAGCGTCCTGCCCCTCGGTCATCCGGCCCCGCCCCGCTGCTGGTCATCATGCCGGCTCATCGGAGATCAGGCTGGTTCCGGTCGAGAAGGGTATGCCAAAAATGGAGGGGTGCCCGGGGTTCACCTTCTTCTTGCCGCCGCCTCATCCTCTCCCTTTGCCTTCGCCGCGGCGCGGCCGATCAGGATAACCGCGATCACCGCGACGATCGTCACGACGATGGCATACACCAGCATTGCAACGAGTGTGCTCTGCTCTCCGAAGATGAGCGTGAAGAGTTCCTGGATGGCGCCGTTCCACGCGAGAGCTGCGACCAGGCCGAATGCGGCTGTGACGAGGGCCGCTATCTTATCGATGACCTCAGCCTTGAGTGACATATGTTCTCCTCCGGCGGGAGGTGTACCGATGACGCTATAATACTTTCGGCCGGGCCCGCTCTCCGGGGTTTATTGGCTGAATGAGTCTACAAAATGCGCTTATTGCCGACAAGGCCTGGTGATATCCTCGCTATGGCGATTCGTAGCGGTATCCCGGCATATCGGGCCCCGCTCCCCTGCCATTCGGTGACCGGTCCGACCTCCTTCACTTTCGCCCCGGGCACCCAAACTACATTGACGTCAGCCGTCGAATCTGTATGTAATGGATACCCTCGACGGCTGGTTCCCGTACCGGGAGTACCGGCCCAACCAGCGGGAGATGCTTGAGGCGGCTGCATCTGTCGCGCGCGACGGCGGCATCGCCATGATTGATGCCCCGACCGGGAGCGGCAAGTCGAGCGTGGTCTCCGCGCTCCTCGCGGAGAGCCGGGGACGCAAAGTGCTCGTCGCCGTCAGGACTATCAGTCAACTCTCGACGTTCATGCGCGAACTCGATCTCATCCGGAAGAGGCGTGGCGGCCTCAAGTTCGCCTACCTCATCGGCAAGTCCAGCATGTGCCCGCTCGGCGGCGAGGGGGATATCTACCGGCGGTGCGAGGGCGTCAAGGCCTTCTCGACGGCGCTGATGCGGGAGCGGGCGCAGAAGGGATCGCTCGTCCCGGCAAACGACCGCCAGATCCGGCAGCAGATCCGGAAGATGGACCCGGACCACCCGCTCATCTGCCCCTACTTCATCCACGGCAAATCTTTTGTGGAGCCTGAGGATGCCGGGCTGAAGATGATCCCGTCGGCGGCCCTGCGCGTCCGGGCCGAGCGGGTGAGCACCGAGCTCATCTGGCCCGACCAGCTTGCCGGGTTCTGCGGCGACATCTGCCCCTACGACACAATGATGCATGCCGCCCGGGAAGCCGATGTGGTGCTCGTGAACTTCTATCACCTCTTTGACGACATCATCCGGGAGCAGCTCTACCAGTCGCTCGGGGTTGAGGGGCACGATACCCTGCTGCTCATCGACGAGGCCCACAACTGCGGCGATGTCGTCCAGAGCATCGAGAGCGTGACGATCGAGGAGCGCGATATCGTCCAGGCCGAACATGAACTCGCCGGTCGGCGGCGCTCCCAGCACCAGGCGGACGCCGTCGCCCAGATCCTTCCTCAGATAACCCGGTTCATGGAGGCGCTCAAAGCCTCCCACGAGATCGAGGACTGGTTCGACCCCGCGATCTTCCAGCGGATGATCCTCTCCGGCACACTCTACCGGAGCATGGAGGAGGTCGTGGACGACCTCCTCAAGATCAGCGAGGGGATCCGCGAGAAGAACATGCAGGCGGGCGAGTTCCGGGAGAGCGCAATCGAGCGGCTGACCGAGTTCTTCTACCGGATCTTCCGGTCGGCGGCCGACCCGGCGTACCTGACGGTCTACCGGAAGGAGGATGACGGGACTGTGGCGCTTGAGGTCCGAAACATCGACCCGAGCACCAAACTCCAGGATATCGCCCAGGCGCACGCCTGCACGGTCCTGATATCCGGAACGCTCTCTCCCATCGAGAGTTACCGCCGCTACTACTTCGGCGACCTTCCCGTCACAACGATATCGCTCCCGAACTCCTTCCCCCCGGAGAACCGCCGCATCTTCTGCACAAGCGACATCACCACCGCCTACTCGATGCGCCGGGACAAAGAGAACCTCGCGCGGACCGAGGACTACATCACCACGTTTGCCCGCCTCCCGGGGAACCTCGCGATCTACTTCCCCTCGTACGACCTCCTGAACACGTTTGCAGAACGCTGCGCTCCCCGGATCCGGGGAAAGCAGATCTACATCGAGTCAAAGGATACCGCAGCCTCGGCCGGGATGCTTCGGGAGTTTATGGCCCTCCCCGGGACGGGCCGCTCGGGCATCCTCTTTGCGGTATGCGGCGGCAAGTGGAGCGAGGGCCTGGACTACCGGGGTGATATGCTTTCGGGAGCGCTCGTCATCGGCCTCCCGCTCGCCCCCTTCAACCGTGTCCGCAGGATGGTGATTGACTACTTCCGGATGAAGTTCGGCGAAGAGGGGGAGTTCATCAGCTACACCCTCCCGGCGGTCAACCGCGCGCTGCAGGCACTCGGGAGAGTGCTCCGGACACCCGAGGATCGCGGAATGCTTGTTGTCGGGGATAAGCGGTTCCTCGAGTCCCGGGTCCATGCCGGGCTGCCGCCGTGGATGCAGGAGGAGATGACCGCATGCACCATCGACCTCTTCAAGAAGGAGGCCGGTAAATGGCGATCGTGACCGGGTCGTGCCGGTTCGGCCTCTGGTACGTCCATGTGGCATGGCAGGACGACCTCATCTACCGGGTCCGGTTCGCCCGTGTTGAACTTCCGGGGCCGGTCCCGGAAGAGATCCGGCGCTACTGTGCCGGGCTGCCGGCAGACCTCACTTCCCTCAGAAGCATCGCAACCGAGGGAGACTCCACATCTGCCCGTATCTACCGCGCCGTCCGTACGGTCCCCTGCGGCGGGACCGTCACCTACGGCGATATCGCCCGGATCGTCGGGACCGCGCCGCGGGTGGTCGGATCGGCAATGGCACGGAATCCGACCCCGATCGTGGTGCCCTGCCACCGTGTCGTCGCGAAGACCGGTATCGGCGGGTTCACCCCGGATCTCTCGATCAAGGAGGCGCTGCTCGCCATGGAACGCCGTGCACCCGGCCCCTGTGCGTCGGAAAAGAGAGGAATTAACAGGTAACTCAACCTATATACTTGAGATGAAGATCGCAGTCCTGGGTGCGGGGGCGGTCGGCCTGACCATTGCCGCAAAATTATCCCGCGTTGCGGATGTCCACGCCGTCGCCAGGAAGCGGCATGCGGACGCGGTGCGGGAACGCGGATTCCTGCTGACTGGAATCTGGGGAGAGGGCACATACCGTTTCAGCTGCTCCGAGGATCTCCCCGATGCGTGGCAGGACGCCGACTACTACATCATCACCGCAAAGTCAACCGACACGGAGGCGGTCTGCCGCCAGTTCGCCGACGCCATCAGGGGGCGCGAGGTCGTGAGCCTCCAGAACGGGATCGGCAACGAGGAGATCATCGGGCGGTTCACCGATCGGATCATCGGCGCCATGATCATCACCGGGTTCGAGTGGCGGGGCGATGCATCGGTCCATGTCTCGGTCGAGGCGGCCCCGATGAAACTGGGCCGGTTCCCTTCCGGCATGGACGACCGGGTCGGGCTTCTCGCGGACCTCATCCGGAAGGCCGGCATCCGGGTGGAGGCGACCGATGCAATCCGGACCGATATCTGGAGTAAGACCCTCTACAACTGCGCGTTGAACCCGCTCGGAGCCGTCATGAACGTCCCCTACGGCGCGCTCACCGATCCGCACGCCTGGACGATCGTCACCGCGATTGTGGAGGAGGCCTATCGGGTGGTGGATGCCGAGGGCGTCACCCTCCCCTGGATGACGCCGGAAGCGTACCTGGAGCACCTCCGGACGACTCAACTCCCGCCGACGGCCGCTCATCATTCGTCGATGCTCCAGGACCTCACCCTGGGCCGGAGGACCGAGATCGACTTCCTGAACGGCGCGGTGGCGGCGCTCGCCCGGAGACACGGCATCGACGCGCCCTACAATACCTGCATCGCCGAACTGATCCGCTTCCGGGAGCGGCTCTGACGGTCGGGGGGAGAGGAGCATGCAGTCTGCAATAGTCCTTGTTGGTGGAGCGGCACGGCGCGCCGGGGGTCGGGAGAAGTACTTCTTCACCTTCCGGGGCGAGACCTTCATCGACCGTCTCATCGGTACCCTCTCTGAGGTGGTGGATGAGATCGTGGTGGTTGCCCGGGACCCCGAACAGTGTGAACGGTTCGGCCATCTCGGGGAGATCCGGTGCATACCGGATATCAGGAGGGACCTTGGACCTATCGGCGGGCTGCATGCGGGTGCCCTCGCAGTGCACGGCGAGTACATCTTCGTTGCCGCCTGCGATATGCCCTGCATCCACCCCGGGGTGGTGAGGATGCTCTTTGGGGCCGCGGAGGGCTACGATGCTGCCATCCCGAGCTGGAACGCCGATATGCTTGAACCGCTCCACGCGGTCTACCGGACGAGCGCACTCCTCGATTACCTTGAGGAGCACGAGTCGCTCTCGCTTCGCTCGATGGTGCGGAGCCTGAATGCCCGGTACGTGAGCGTGGAGAAGATCCGGGAGATCGATCCGGACTTGCTGACGTTCACCAACATCAATAACTTAAAGGACCTGGAACTGTTCGACCCGTCCGCAGAGCACGGTGGAGACGATGCGTGCAGGTCCGAACAGGGGCCGTCATAAGCGGGCCGGTACTCCGGGTCTTTCCCGGCGGTTCACCCTGTCTCATTGTTACCCCGGTATACCCCCCGGGCATGACCGCCAACCCGGGCTTCACCGGATCTATCCTAACCGCTCTCTGCGACGTGCTTGAAACCCTGGCGATGCCGTGCCATCCCGAACAGGGAGTTGAGCGTGTGCTCTGGACCCTCCGGCGTGTGAGGCCGGCCCGGCTCCCCGTAAGGGATATATACACGATCAGATAAGTCAGGGTCTGATGTTATCGGGGGAAGTAACTTCAGTTCACTCTACCATGCGAGGCCGGGCAGAGCCCGCGAGCCTGGTATTCGCGCACTCCGGGTACGGATCCCGCAGGTCCCGGACCAATCGGCTCTTTGCATCGCTCTTCCTGTTCTGCTGTCTCATCACTGCCCTGTGCGGGTTTGCATCCGCTGCGGGGGAGACCTATGCTCCTTTGTGGGAATTCGGGGCCGGCGATGCCGTCAGTTCTGTGGCAATCACGCAGGACGGTTCAACGATCGTTGCCGGTGCGGGCCGGGTGGTATACCTCGTGGATCGGGAGGGTGCCGTTATCTGGAGGACCCCTGTCGGTTCGCGGGTGAACGGTGTCGGGATATCACCCGAAGGGTCTTTGATCGGTGTCGCTGCGGACAAACTCTACCTCTTTGATAGAAGCGGAGATCTGGTCTGGACCGAGAAGACGACCTTCGTCTACAATGACGTGGCACTCTCCTCTAACGGAGCCTATATCGCCGCCGGGTGCGATAACGGCGCGATATATCTCTTTGATAAGAATAAGAAGACCCTCTGGGATTACGATATGGGGACCGATACTCACGGTATTGCCATATCGGATAACGGCCGCGTCATTGCGGTCGGGTGTGACAACCAGGGGGTCTATTATCTCAACAGCAGGCAGGGAGAATCATGGAGTTACGGCACCGGCAAGCGCGTGGAGGGGATTGCCCTCACCCCGGACGGGAGGTTTGTGGCAGCCGGATCGCTTGACCGGTGTGTTTACCTCTCGACGGGGCAGGGGGAGCACCTCTGGAAGTACCCGACCAGCGATGCCATCCTCTCAACAGCGCTGACGAACGAAGCACGAGAGGTCTTCGCCGCATCCGGCCGGACGGTCTATGTCCTCGACCGTACGGGAGCCGAGATCCAGAAGATCACCCTCAATGGTCGTGCGGAGTCTGTTGCCGTGACGCCTGACGGCACGTTCCTGGTTGTCGGGGGTGGCGACGGCGACCGGTTCATCCGTCTCTTCACGAGGGATACGGCCCTGCTCGAGAGCGGGGAGCCGGAAGAGGCAGTGGGAGGGGGGGTTGAACTCCCGACTCCGGTTGAGGACGACCTGACCCCCCTGCCGACGGCTGCAAACGAGAGTTCCGGCAGTGTCGTGGAGGCGGACGCCCGGGTGCCGGATGGGGAGGTCCCGATCGTCTCGCAGGTGCTCGGATGGGTGGAGAACATCATCTCCCTCTTCCTTGAGCCCCAGGAGGACTTCTTAGCCTGACTCCCCCTCTTCTGACTTTTTACGGGACGTTCTCAGACCCTGTGCCTGCTCCCGCTTGCGTCGCGTGTGTGGTGCCCGAACTCGCTTCCGAGCAGGACGTCGCCGGTGAAGACCGGCCCGTCCCTGCAGACCCGCAGGCCGTGCGGGTCGGTGCAGCATGAACCGCAGAGACCAACCCCGCACTTCATGTAACGGTGGAGGGAGAACTGCCCCCGCTCTGCACACCCTTCCCGGTCGAGGACGGCGAGCACCGCCTTCATCATGATCTCGGGCCCGCAGACGCATATGTGGGCGAAGTCGGCGAGGTCCACCCGTGAGATGAGCTCCGTCACGAACCCGTGGTGGCCGGCGGTGCCGTCGTCGGTCGCGACCATCAGCGTCGCATCTTCGCGTATCCGGTCCGCAAAGAGGAGCTCGGAGGCCGTCCGTGCGCCGAGAAGGAAGGTGTCCACATGCCCGGCCGTGACAAGCGGCAGCAGCGGGGAGGCCCCGACGCCGCCGCCGATGGCGAGCGTCCGCCCCGAGACGGCAAACCCGTTGCCGTAGGGACCGCGTATCCCGATACGGTCTCCCTCGCCCATCGCAAAGAGGACGGCGGTCGCGTCCCCTACCTTCTGGACGGTGATCGAGGACGGGGAGGAGAGGGCCATCGGAACCTCGTCCACGCCCGGCACCCAGACCATCACGAACTGCCCCGGCCGGGCGGCGATCTCGCGGTCGAAGACGAACGTCCTGATCGACGGCGTCTCCTCTACGATCCTCGTTATCGTAACCCCGAGAGGCATCTGCTCATGCATGGGCGCACCCCACGATCTCGCGTGCGTCGATGCCGTCGCGGCTGTAGAGGTCCTTTCCAATCGTAGCAAAGATATCGATGCCATCGATGACCGCGCTCCCGATCTCCACGGCGCTCGCACCCGCCATCATCATCTCGACGACGTTGTCGGCGGTGGAGATCCCGCCGCACCCGATAATCGGGATGGAGCAGGCCTCGTAGAGGTCGTAGACGCACCGGACAGCGATGGGGAAGATCGCTTTCCCCGAGAGCCCGCCGAAACGGTTTCCAAGCACCGGTCGGCGAAGGGCCGTCGATATCCGCATCGCCTTCACGGTGTTCACCGCAACGATCGCGTCCGCTCCGCCACGTTCTGCGGCTGCCCCGATCTCGCCGATATCGGCGACGTTCGGGGTGAGTTTCACCCAGGTCGGAACCCCGAGAGAGGCCACCGCCCGTGTGCACTCCTCCACGAGAGCCGGGTCGCTCCCGATCGCCGCCCCGTACCCCTCCGCGTGGGGGCAGGAGAGGTTCAGTTCGAGCCCGGAAGCCGTGCCGGCAAACCACCCGGCAACCGTCCGGAACTCTTCCGGCGTCCCCCCGAAGATGCTCACGATCACCGGCTCGTCCCGGAGGACGGTCAGTTCGTCCACGAATGCGGCCGAGGGGTTGGGGAGACCCATCGCGTTGATGATGCCGCCGTCGACGACGATCAGGCAGGGTCCGGGGTGTCCCTCCTTGGGGCTCGGGCCGATGGATTTCGTGACCACACCACCTGCACCGCTCGCGAGGACGCGGGCGAGCGACGCCCCGGTGGTTCCGAGGATGCCGGCCGCCAGAAGAAGATGGTTCTTCAACCGGATGCCACCGACCTCGATGGAGCCTGGATAAAGCGCAACCATTGAAAAAAGGTGGGAGTAGAGTATTATTATACTCTCGCGCCAAGTGTACTAGCAAAGGACGATTGAGCTCCGCTCTCCGGGGCCCGGATTCCGGTACGGAAGGCGGTAAGACGTCCCTTTCCCCTGCCGGATCGTTATTCTCCGTGAAGCGGGGCTTCTTTGCGCGCACAATCTTGACCGATAGAGAATCTGGACCGATACTATGACCTCGCTCGCAATCTTAGGTGTAGGAAAGGTAGGGGGCGAGACAGCGTTCCTCTCCGCCGCGCTCGGTCTCGCCGATGAGATCATCGTCTACGACATCTACGAGCCCATTCTTCGGGCACAGGTGCTTGACCTGCAGCACACGGGTATCGATGTTGCGTTCTCCACCGATACGGCGGCGATGCGGGAGGCCGACATCTTCGTCTTTGCGGCAGGCACCCCGAGGACGCCCGACATAAAGACCCGGGCCGACCTCCTCGAGGCCAACATCCCGGTGGCGAAGCGCTGCAGTGAACTCCTGCGGGGGTTTGCCGGTGTTGTCATCACCGTCACGAACCCCATGGACGCGAACAACTACGGACTCTGGAAGATGATGGGCATTGAGCGGCAACGGTGCATCGGCTTCGGCGGCCAGCTCGACAGCGCACGCTTTGCCCGTCTCCTTAAGGATGCGGGGAACTGCGGGCCTGCCTGGGTGCTCGGCGAGCACGGCGAACACCAGGTGCCGCTCTTCTCGAAAGTCGGTGCGAATATCGGGCTCGCCGAGCGGGAAGCAATCCTCTCCCGGATGCGGGGGGCGAGCATGGAGGTGATCCGCGGCAAGGGCGGCACGGTCTTTGGCCCGGCATACCACATCACCATGCTGATCCGTGCAATCCTCGAGGACCGGCGCGAGGTGCTTCCCTGCTCGTGCGTGCTTGACGGCGAGTACGGTCTCTCCGGCTGCTCGCTTGGCGTCCCGGCACGGATCGGCCGCGAGGGCGTCATCGGCATCGAGGAGTGGGACCTTGACCCGTGGGAGAATGCAAAGATGGCAGAAGCGGGAGCGTTCGTGCAGGACCTCTGCAGGCGGTTCAATGGCTGAGTCCCACATAAGCACCCCGGCGACCCTGGACGACTTCGGGAAGGTCCGGATCGGCATCCACCAGGTGGAGTACAGCGTCGGCGTTGATATCCCGGTCATCCACATCTTCGGCCGGGACGCCTCCGGCAAGGCCGTCAGGGTCGATGTGACCGGTTTTCGCCCCTACTTCTACGCGCCCGCCGGGCAGGTGGACGACACGCCCCTTCACCCGCTAATCGTCGACGTGGAGACGGAGACGGCGTATCGCTCCATCCGCGGCGAGCCGCTGCGGCGGCTTTACACCCGGCGCCCTGGCGACGTCCGCGAAGCCCGTGACCGCTACCAGCACTTTGAGGCGGACATCCCGTTTGCCACCCGGTTCATGATCGACTGCGGTCTCTCCGCCGGCGTGGAACTTCCTGCCGGGACCTCCCCGGCCGACTACCATGAACTCGTGCCGTCCGACGTTGCGGCTCCCGCGCGGACCTGCATCATGGATATCGAGTGCGTGGACGAGAATGGCTTCCCCGAGGCCGAGCGGGACCCGATCATCTGCGTCACCTGCTGGGACTCTTTTGACGAGGAGTATACGACCCTCCTCTGGCAGCCCGGCGGTGTGCCGGGCGACGCCCCCGTCGAAGACCCGGCTCTCCGCGTCCACGAGCACCACCGTGTCGTCCGGTACCCGGACGAGAAGGCGATGCTCCGGGGGCTTGTTGCCTACGTCAGGGAGCATGACCCGGATATCCTCTCGGGCTGGAACTTCGTTGAGTTCGATATCCCCTACATCCTGCAGCGTATGGCGGCGCTCGGTCTCCGGGGCGAGGATCTTGCGCGTCTCCCCGGGCAGACCGAGCGAAACGCCGTCCGCGGGCGAGCAATCTTCGATCTCCTTTCCGCCTACCGGAAGATGCACCAGGCCCAGAAGGAGTCCTACCGGCTCGACGCGATCGCCGGGGAGGAACTCGGGGTGACGAAGGTCCGCTACAGCGGGACGGTCACCTCGCTCTGGCGGTCCGACCCGGCGCGGCTTGTGGAGTACAACTGCCGGGACGTCGAGCTCTGCGTCGGGATCGATAAGAAGAATAACATCATCGAGTTTTACCGGGAGATCGCCCGGTATGTCGGGTGCCCGCTCGACCGGACGCTGAACTCGTCAAACGTCATCGATATCTATGTCCTCAGGAAGGCTTCAGGCAGGTTCGTCCTCCCCTCCAAGGGCCTTGCTGCGGGCGACGAGTTCGAGGGCGCGACCGTCTTTGAGCCGGCGACCGGCCTTCGGGAGAACGTGGTGGTCCTCGACTTAAAGTCGCTCTACCCGATGGCGATGATGACGATCAACGCGTCGCCCGAGACGAAGAATCCGGACGGCGAACTCCGGGCCCCGAACGGCATCCGGTTCTCCCGGGAGCCCGACGGGTTAACGAGGAGCATCCTCTCCGAACTCCTCAGCGAACGGGACGAGCGCAAGCGCCTGCGCAACCAGTACCCCTTCGGGTCGCCTGAGTACGTGCTCTACGATCTCCAGCAGAACGTCCTCAAAGTGATCATGAACTCCTACTACGGGGTCTCCGGCTACACCCGGTTCAGGCTCTACGACCGTGAGATCGGGTCGGCCGTCACCTCGGTCGGCCGGGCGATCATCAAGCACACCCGCGAGATCATCACCGGTCTTGGGTACACGGTCCTCTATGGTGACACCGACTCGTGTATGATCCAGGTCCCGCCGGGGACCCTTGAAGAGACCATCGCACGGGCGAGGGCGATCGAGGCGCGACTGAACGCCAGTTACGGCGACTTCGCAAAGACCGAGCTCGGCGCCGATACGCACTACTTCTCGATCAAGTTCGAGAAGGTCTACCGCCGCTTCTTCCAGGCCGGTAAGAAGAAGCGCTATGCCGGGCACCTGGTCTGGAAAGAGGGCAAGGACGTCGACGAGGTGGATGTCGTCGGCTTCGAAATCCGGCGGAGCGACTCGCCGCAGATAACGCGGGAAGTGCAGCGGACCGTCATCGAGATGATCCTCCGCGGGGATGCGTTCGAGGACGTGCAGGCGTACCTGCGCGACGTCATACGGAAGTATCGCCGCGGTGAGTACTCGCTCGACGAGGCCGGTATCCCGGGCGGGATCGGGAAGAACCTGGAGAGTTACGAGAACGACGATGCCCATATCCGCGGCGCCAAGTACTCGAACGAGTATCTCGGGACCGACTTCAAGCGGGGCAGCAAGCCCAAACGCGTCTACATCAAGACCGTCACGGCGAAGTACCCGCGAACGGACGTGGTCTGTTTCGAGTACGCCGACCAGGTGCCGCCGGAGTTTGTCGTCGACTGGGAGACGATGCTTGAGAAGACGCTCAAAGGACCCATATCGAGGATCATCGAGCCGCTCGGGTGGGACTGGCACGACGTCGATCCGTCACGGACGACACTCTTTGATTTCGGGATGTAAGAAAAGTGTTGGGGGGCGCTTTACGCGAGACCCCTCTTTGCGCGTTCTTCCTGGATGAACGCGCTCCTCTCGATATTCTTTGACCAGGCAATGCGGCCGTCGACGACCTGCCAGGTGCCCAGCTCGAGAACGTCGATCCCTGCCGGGACCCCTGAGACGTCTGCCCCGCAGGGTACGACGAGGACCGCCTTGTCGACGCTTCCGGCGCTTGCGGCAGCCTGGAGCGCCTCAATGCTGCTCACCGGGACCTCGGGCGCCATCTTCACGCTCACGGCCACCCGCTCCGTCCTGCCGGCGACCCGGCGGGAGAGCACACATTCCGGCTGCACACTGCCGGCTGGAGACCATGCAAACTGCCACCCGTCCCGGGCAGAGAACCGCCGGGCAAGGGTCTTCTGGACATCAAGATACGTAGAATCCTTTATGCCACCCATATCAATATCCTCTGCTCTACTGTATGGTCACGGTCGAATATAAGTATTGTAGTTCTTTCTTCCCTCCGGCAGTCCCCTCACTTCGGTGCTGGTATGGCGGCCGGTCCCAGCGGTGCATGAGAAAAATCCTGGAGGAACACTTTTATGGTACGACCCGTATTATTCGGCGGGGTTTGTTATGGCAGAGGCAACACAGATAGATACCGGGGTTGTGGAAGCATACGACAGGCTGGCCCGTGAGGTGCTGAATCGGCCGGAGAGCATCCCGAGCGCCATCCACAATCTTCTCCTGAAACTGGCGGAGACGCATCCCGGAGCGGTTTACTGGATTGTTCGAAAGTTCTATCAGGAGTACCTCCGGCTCTACGTCTCCGATACCGGCTACATCGGTATCGCAGACCGGTATGAGCCGGACCTGATGTATCCGGGTGATATCGTCCTCTACATGGTTCCCGAGAGCCCGCAGCCGGGGGATGTCGTCCAGATCTCCTTCACCGATAAGAACGAGGTGAGTGTCTACGTCATCCACGGCCGGATCATGAAGTGCAACGAGGACCGGTCGTTCCAGGTCGCGGATACCAGCACTGGGGAGGATTACAAGGTCGTCGACTGGAACATTCTCGGGAAACTGGTCCAGGTCATCCCGTTCGGAACCGATGAGTGGCAGGAGCTCTTCGGGGCATCCGGCGTTCCGAAGGAGTGGATCGCCACATCCGTCGAGGAGAACATCAATTCGATCCAGAAGACGGATGTTCCCGGGAAGGATGAGGCGATCGCCGAGCTCAAGAGCCGCCTTGCGAACCTGGTGTAGCGGGAGCAGAGCCGCTCTGTCTTTTTTTCGTCCCCGGCTGCGGGCTGATCTTCACCTGCTTCGGGTCCGCACGAACCTTTTTGTGGCGAGCGATCCATCCCCGCCGCATGAAGCATCTGATACTGATCATCCTCGGTCTGCTGCTCATCCCCGCCGGTGCCCAGGCGCTCACCTTCCTTGGCGGCGATCAGCAGGTGATCGAGACCCCTATCCCCGACGACGTGGTCGCCTCGGGTGGGTCCGTGACTGTCAACGCCCCTGTCGACAGCCTGACGGTCGCCGGGGGCATCGTGACGGTGGATGCGCCGGTCCGGGGCGACGTCATTGCGGCGGGGGGCACCCTGATCGTCAACGGCGATGTCGGCGGGAAGGTGCTCGCCGCCGGGGGGGAGATCGAGCTGAACGGGAATGCGACGAACGCTCTCGTCACCGGAGGCACGGTCCGGATCGGCGAAGACGCCGTCATCGAGCGTGATGCATTCATCAGTGCCGGGGATGTCACCAACGCCGGATCGGTCCTTGGCAACCTGACGGTCTCGGCCGGGACCTTCAGCAACACCGGCACCGCCGGGAACGTCACGTTCGAGGAGCAGCAGGATCCGGGGCCGGCGGTGCCCGGGATATTCTCGATCCTTATTGCGATAGGCTTCCTGATCCTTGGCCTTCTTCTGATCCGGGGGTTTCCCGACCTCTTTTTGGCGGTGGTCCGGCAGGTTGAGAGGAGTCCGGTCATCCTGACGATCATCGGGTTCGTCGCGATCATCGTATCGGCGATCGTCCTCTTCATCGTCGCCATCACCATCATCGGTCTCCCTCTTGCGCTCGTCGGGGGGCTGCTCTTCATCGTCGCCCTGATGCTCTCGTCTCTTTTTGTCGCCTACGCCCTCGGGGACGTCATACTCTCCCGGACCCGATGGAGGCCGGGGCGTGCGTGGATATTCGTCCTGGGGTTCGTGATCCTGCAGATCCTCATCTTCATCCCGTTCCTCGGAGCGATCGTCCAGGTCATCGCAGTCAGCCTCGGCTACGGCGGGATCCTCTATGCGCTCAGGAGCGTCTGCCCGTTCCGTGCGGGTGGGAGGGCGTAATCTCTTTTTCGGCGGGTTTTCGGGGTGTGCTGCGTCCCGGTAGGGGATGTGTGGCCGTAGCGAGAGAGTTCCCGGCCTGTGGAAAGAAGACGCATTCTCCTTCTCCCGGTTAGGAGCATCCCAATTGTGTGAATAATAGAATTGAAATGACGGGCAAAGCCCCATACGGCGGACCGGGGGAGACTCGCACCTCCGGTGCTCATGCTCCGGCCCTACGGCCCATCACTCCGGCAGAAGTCTCTTCAGTAAATCTACGTTATCTCCGTCCCCTCCGCCACCGGGCACCCGACCGTCTCAATCCGGGTTCCCGGCAGGATAACCAGGTTGTACGCGCCGTGGTCCCGGTTGAACCGGACGAGGACCCCGTAAAACTGGACGATTGCCCCGTAAGGAAGTCCCTCGAGCGCATCCCGGTTTGTGCCGCGCAGCGTTGCCGGGACGATGGCGTAGGCCGGGTCCGCGGGAGTCCCGTCGCAGACCTTATAGACCTTTGTCCGGGCATCGCCGAGGTTCCCGGACATCACCGCACCGACGATGTTGATCTTTTTGTCGCGGTGCCGGCGGAGGTGAGAGAGCCGGGCGAACTTCGCTCCCGGCGGGACCCGGTAAGCGTGCTGTGTCTTTTTGTCCTTCCGGAGGAGCGCCGAGGAGTACTTGATGTCGACGTTGACGAACCGGTAGCCGTCTTTCTCCCTGGCAAGCCGCTCCATCAGCCGGGTGGGCCGGATATCGCCCTTCTGCTCGAAGGTCCAGCACCGTGCGGGGTTGCAGGTAGTGCCCCAGATGAACGAGCAGGGACTGTGGATGGCAAGCCCACGGTCTGCGATCGCGCGGACGGTCTGGCGCATAGCGGTCGCGTTGGCGAGATCGGCGGGCTCCACGATGACGATAGTCCCGTCGGGCGAGAGCCGGTCGGCGAGGGTGGCGACGAGGTCGGCACGCCGGTCGATATCCATGCGGCGGAGTTCGTTCAAGACGTTCGAGAAGACCGCCAGATCTATCCGGTCGGGCAGGTCTGCGGCGGCGAGCGCCTCGATATCTCCCCTGATGGGTTTTTCCACCCGCACCATGCTCCCCTGCGCTGCGGCTGCGGCCGGGACGAGGGCGTTGTAGGCCTCCAGGTGCTCTTCCGATCGTTCGACGGCGTAGACCTCCGCGGAGCCGCTCCCGACCCGTCCGAGGAGGTCGATGACGGCGAGCGGCACGACTCCCGGCCCGGTGCCGAGATCGAGGATGCGCATGTGGGGCTTTGCGAGCCCCTGGCTGATGACCTGCCAGAGGATGTGCTCAAACTGCACCAGGTAGACCGGCGCGTGGTAGGCCAGGTAGCCGAGGACCTGGTAGGCCTTCCGGTAACTCACCTGGCGCTCTTTCCAGTACTGGCTCTTCTGGGCGAGGATGGCGTTCGCCATCCTGTCGAGCACGACCGGGTCGTCCCAGGGTTTTCCCGTCTTCTTCTCGATGTAGGACCCGACCAGGGTCTGGATGTAGTCCGGGACCCCGGGGTCGCGGAAGAACGCGAGCTGGCGCTCTCGTCCGGCATCATCGACCCTGAACGGCCCTCCCGGGCCGCGGCGGACGACGTAGTCGTCGTCTGCTGACGTGAGGGTGAGGCCGAGGCCGTCGAGGTGCGGGCGGACCTCCCCGGCGAGACGTTCGAGCGGCTGCCCGGGTTTCAGGTCTCTTTGCAGTTCAGAGAGCCGGAACTCGGGTTTTGTCTCTGCAAGGCGCTTCAGTGCTGCAACAGTATCCCGCTCGCTCATGGCATACCAGCTTGGCGGGGTGGGTAATACAGGTTACGGCGCTTGGTGTGCAGAAAAACGGTGGCAGCGGGGGCTTGCGCCTTCCCGCTCAGGACGTGCCGGAACCCCGCTTCACCGCATCCCGGCCGAGCCGGAATGCCCGGGCATTAACCTCGACGGTTTTAGGTGGCACGCACCGCCGCACCGCCTCTTCGAGGGTCTCCGGCCGGAGCGGGATCGCGCCCGACGCTGCCCCGAGCATAACGATATTCTGCGAGAGGATGCTCCCCGCTTCCTCTGCGAGGGCCGCGGCGTCGATGCAGGTGACGTCGAGGTCGGCAAGCGCCGCAAGGATGCTCTCCTCGTCGGGCACGTCCAGGGCCTGCTGGTAGACCGACGTCGGGACGACCAGGTGCCGGTTCACCACGAGCCTTCCCCCGGCCGGGAGATAATGGCGGTAGCGGAGGGCCTCGAGGAGGTCGAAGGCGACGAGAAGGTCGGCCGTGCCCGGTGCAATCAGGGACCCGAACCTCCCGTCGATGCGGATATGGCTCTCCACCGACCCACCGCGCTGCGCCATCCCGTGGGTCTCGGCGCTTCGGACGGTCCGGTTCTCGATGATGCACGCCTCGCCGAGGACGTTCGAGGCGAGGACAGTTCCCTGGCCGCCGATACCGACGATCAGGATATCGAACGGTGGCTTCATCGCCGTCCCTCCATGCCGATAGCCCCCGACGGGCATATATCCGCGCAGACGCCACACCCGGCGCAGAGTTCGGTGATCGTCGCGTTCTTATCGATGAACGCGATCGCCGGGCAGCCGAACGACCGGCAGACGCCGCAGCCCGTACACCGGTCGAGATCGACCGCGTAGGCTTTGCGCCGGATCCCGCTCTTTCGTGCGGTGATGACGCAGGGCTGCTTTGCGATGATCACCCGGACGCCGTTACGTTCTTTTGCTCTTTTGAAGGTGTCAAGAAGCACGGGGAGGTCGTAGGGGTCGACCGTCTCGACCCAGGAGACCCCGCACGACCGGCAGATCGCCTCAAGCGATATCGGGGTGCTCTCCTTGCCTGTGGCGGTCAACCCGGTGTTGGGGTTTGGCTGGTGGCCGGTCATGGCGGTGATCCGGTTATCAAGGATGACAACGACCATATCGGCGCCGTTGTAGACAGCGTTCAGGAGTCCTGGAATCCCCGTGTGCAGGAACGTCGAGTCGCCGATGGTCGAGACCACGGGACGCTCCTCCCCCGACCGGGCGATCCCGCTCCCGACGGTGATCGAGGCGCCCATGCAGATGGTGGTGTCGACCGCACCGAGCTGGAGGCCGAGGGTGTAGCACCCGATGTCGCTTGGGAAGATGCCGTCGCGAAAGACCTTCCGGATGGCATAGAACGTCGGCCGGTGCATGCACCCGGCGCAGAGGATCGGCGGGCGGGGCGGGACTCCCTGGACCGGGGCGGCCGCCGGGAAGGCTGTCGTGGGGGTGATGCCCGCGCTCTCGAGGGCGGCGGCGACGGTCGCCGGGGTGAACTCCCCTTCGTACGGCACCGTGCCGTCTGTCTTACCCAAGACCTCCGTCTTCGTCGCCACCTGGCGCACCGCCTCCTCGACGACCGGGGCGAGTTCCTCGACGACGAGGACTCTTTCGTGCCGGTCGACAAAGTCCTTGAGCCACTCCTCGTCGATGGGGTAAGCGCCGATGATCGCGAGCGAGACGTCGTCGGGGAGCACCTCCTGGACGTAAGCGGCCGCGACACCGCTTGCGATGACGGCGGTCGGGCCGCGGACGGTGTGGCGGTTGTAGCCGAGTTCAACCAGGCGCTTCTTGAGCGCCGGCTGCTTCTCGTTCAGGACTTTATGCAGAACCCGGGTGTGCGCGGGGATGACCACGTACTGTTTCGGGTTGCGCTGGAATGCGGCAGTCCGGTGCTCGGTCCCGATCTCTCCGAGGTCGACGTCGCCCTTCGAGTGGCAGATCCGGGTGGTGGGGCGGAAGATGACCGGGAGGCTGAACTCCTCGGAGAGAGCGAAGGCGTCCCGCAGCATATCGTGCGCCTCCTGGACCGATGACGGGTCGAGGCAGGGGAGCCGGGCGAAATGCGCGTAGCGCCGGGTATCCTGCTCGTTCTGAGAACTGTGCGCAAAGGGGTCGTCTGCAGAGAGGATGACGAACCCGCCGGTCACCCCGGTGTATGCGCTCGTCATCAGGGGATCGGCCGCCACGTTCAGCCCGACGTGCTTCATCGTGCAGAGTGCCCGCAGACCGCACCAGGCGGCGGCGAGCGCGTTCTCGAAGGCAACCTTCTCGTTCGTGGACCACTCCACGGTGAAGGGGCGCTCCTTCTGCACCCGGAGGACGTCGATCACTTCAGAAGACGGCGTCCCCGGGTAGCCGCTGGCAAAATCGATGTTTGCCTCCAGGCATGCGTGCGCAATGCCTTCGTTCCCGAGTAGGTATCGTACTGCCATTGTTCAACTCAACTGTACTTCTATTGTCGGTTTTTAACATAGCGGTTTGGATGCCAATCCAAAAAATTAAGTGCTTGGATGTCAGAAACTGCAGAGTAATTTTGTTGGGCCCGTAGCATAGCTGGTGGTGCACCCGGCTGATAACCGGGAGGTCGTGCGTTCGAATCGCATCGGGCCCATATCCCTTTTAGCATGCGTCTTTGCAACTCGCGCTGTTATCTCTACCCCGGGACCGCCTGGTTTCTCTTCGGCGGAGGAGAGAAGATGAGACCCTTCTTGAGGGGCGGGGTGGGGGGATGCCTTCGTCTTCCGCGGAGGCGCTTTTTGTGGTCTCGCTGTTGCGGTATCCCGTGCGTGCTTGTTAAAGATTCTGTTATCCGGCGGTTTGTGAGCGGGGTTTTGACGCAACCTTTAAGATGATGGTGATACAACATTTACAGGCACTAATACAATTGTCTCCGGGCCCGTAGCATAGCCGGTGGTGCACCCGGCTGATAACCGGGAGGTCGTGCGTTCGAATCGCACCGGGCCCATCGTTTTTTCATCCTTGTTCTTCGCCACGCAGCCTTCTCTCCCCCGGCGAGGGCAACCCTACGTTCGCCGGCGGTAGACGACGTGTTCGAGCACCAGGGCCGTGATGATCCCGACCACAAACCCGTTCGTGACAAGGGGGCGGAGCGTTGCCGGGAACTCTGCGGCGACTTCCGGGGGCAGGAACCCCACCACGGTCCCGAGGAGGAGGGGGATGCCGACGCTCAGGCCTTCCTCGAACGTCCCGATCGCCCTGCTCTCCTGACCGAGGACGAGCCCCGCTGCGATCTGGGATCCCATGATGTAGGTGAGGACGACGCCGATGACCGGCGCCGGGATGCTCTCAAGGTAGCCTATGGCAAGCGGCGATGCGGCCACAAGACCGAGCGCCACGGCGGCCGGGACCAGGGCGAGGCGGGACGCACACCCGGTGGCGGCGATAACCCCGGGGGAGAGGGAGTAGTTCACCGGGCCGATAACGCCGGTGATGCCGGCGAGAACGTTCCCGAGGCCGGTGACGATCATCCCGCGGTTCACCCGCTCCTCCATCCTGTCAGCTGAAAGAAGGCCGCCCACCGACTGGATGGACCCGAGATCGTTTGTGGCAAGCGCGAGGTAGCAGATCAGGAACGCCGCAAGGACTCCTCCGTCAGGCACGGCGAGCGGCGCGGGCAGGCCGCCGGGAAGCGCGAAGAGGGCGATATCTCCGGAGGGGAGGGATGCCGCCCCGAAGAGGGCGATGTAGGCCGGGGTGCCGAGGAGGAGCGCCCAGAGCGCCAGGGTCGACTTCCATATGCCGGTGAGGTATCCGTTTACGAAGAACAGGATGAGAGCGAACGCGATCGAGAAGAGGAAGACCCGGCCCGTGCCGACCGTGCCGCCGCCGTCGGTGACCAGATCGAGGATCGTGGGGGCAAGGGTGAACCCGATGAGCATAAGGACGACCGCGATCACCTGGGGCGTGAAGAGGGCTTTGAGGCGCCCGAGGAGCCCGGTTGCCGCGAGCCCGGAGAGAACGAGCCCCCCGAGGAGCAGCGATGCGTTGACTGCTCCAGGCCCCGCATCAAGGCTTGTGAGGATACCGACCAGGAGCACCGTCGCCGGACCGAGCACCAGCGGGAGCCTGTGGCCGAGGTAGACCTGCGCGAGGAGAACCAGGGCGACGAGGAGGAAGAGCCGTTGCAGGTAGGGGGCGGCCGACCCCTCTCCCTGGAGACCGGCCGCCACACCGCCGATGATGAGGATGAGGGGAAGACTCACCGCCAGCCACTGAAGGCCGAAGATGATAAGCGATGCCGGCCGCGGCCGGTCGTCGATACCGCAGGTGAACTTCATCGCACAGGCTCCTCCCAGGGCTGCCGGAACGGGTGGCGGGTATTCCGGCGCAGCGCTAGAGGATCTCTCCCTGCGGCGGGATAGCGTTTCCCATCCGGGTCGGGGATAGATACCCCGGTCCCGCCTCTCGCACAAAATCCATTCCTTTTACATTTTTACGAGAGTATCTATCCCTATGTTTTCCGGTCATACAGCCCGGGATCTCCGGGACGCTCCGGGGGCGAGGAGGCTGCCTTCGTGAGCGCCGTCGAGGTCCGGGGCCTCTCGCGGTCGTTCGACGGCCGCGATATCCTCCGCGATGTCTCGTTCACCGTCGGGCACGGCGAGATCTTCGGCTACCTCGGCCCGAACGGGGCAGGGAAGACCACGACCATCCGGATCCTGCTCGGCCTCCTTGCGCCTGGCGCGGGGGAGGTCCGGGTCCTCGGGAGAGACCTCGCCGCCGACGACGATGCGCGCAGGAGAGTCGGGGTGCTCTTCGAGAACAACGGTCTTGCCGACCGGATGAGTGCCGCGGACAACCTGGCCTATTACGCCGGGCTCTACGGGATCGACGACCCGGCAGAGCGGATCGACGAGCTCCTCGTGCTCGTCGATCTTGCTGACCGGCGGGACGACCCGGTCGGGACGTTCTCGACCGGGATGAAGCGGAAGCTCGGGATTGCCCGGGCGATCCTCCACCGGCCGGAGGTCGTCTTCCTTGACGAACCCTCCTCCGGTCTCGACCCCGGCGCGCAGAGGATGGTCCGCGACCTCATCGTTGAACTCTCCCGGCGGGAGGAGATGACGGTCTTTCTAAACTCCCACCACCTCGACGAGGTCCAGCGAATATGTTCGACGGTGGCGATCCTGGCCGGAGGGAGGATTCGTGCCTTTGATACGGTGGCAAACCTCACCCGGGCCTCCGGCCGCCCGGCCGTGACCGTCGCCCTCGCCGACCCGGGCGAGCGTGCCCGCGCATGCGAGACCGTCGGGGGACTCCCGTTCGTTGCCGGGTGCGACGTCGATGGCGACGCCCTCCACTGCACCCTCGCCGAACCAGGCGCAACACCCGAGCTCATCGCGGCCCTTGTCAGGGCAGGGTTCCGCATCGAGGAGATTCGCCGGTCATCCCGATCGCTTGAGGAGATCTACCTCGAACACGTCAGCCGGGCGGAGGGCGGCGCATGAGCACGCTCTCCGTCATCGCCCGCCGCGAGATAAGGCTCGCCGTCCGGAACCGGAGCGCCCTCATCGCCGCGTTCATCTTCGCCGTCTGGTTCCCGGTGATGTCGACCCTCAGCATCGCTGTGGGCGCCGGTGGGGACACCGCAGCCGTTGCAGGCGGCATCGCCGCGATCACCCTCCCGGTCGGGGTCTTCATGGGCTACATCTTCTGCGCCGACACCTTCCTCCGCGAGAAGCGGGACGGCACCATCGAGACGCTCCTCTGCGCCCCCGTCTCGCTCCAGCGTCTCTGGGAAGGGAAGGCTATCGGGGTCGCCGTCCCGGCATGTCTGATGATGCTCCTCTCGGCCGCAGTGGCCATCGCGGCGGCCTCCACCTTCTCGGGTGTCTCCGTCGCCGCCGAACCCCTGCTCCTCATCCATCTCGCGGCCGTCGTCCCGGTCTGGATCCTCGCGGCGGCCGGGCTCATCGGCGCGGCCCAGCTCGCGCTCGGGATGCGGGAGAACCAGATCCTCGGGTTCATCCTTATATTCGGGTTCATCTTTCTGGTCGGCGGGCTCCAGGCCGTCGTACCGGGCGGGGCGGGCATCTCGCCGGCGATGGAGGGTGTCCTTGCGGCAGTCGGGCTTTCGCTCCTCGCCCTCGCCCGCTTCATCGCCGGGAAGGTGACGAAGGAGCGGATCGTCAGAACGATTCCGTAAGGTGCAAAACGGGCCGGCCTACCGTCCGGCCGCCGTCCCCTCCTTGAGGTACTGGATGACCGGGGCGAGGATCTCCTCATTTACCGCGCCCGCTTTTGCCGCAGAGTTGCTGTTCATGGCGATATGGGTGTCTTTCTCGGCCCAGTAATAGAGGATCGTGTATGAGCCGTAGTACCCGCCGGTATGCCCGTAGAGGGTCAGGCCCTCTAATGCGTTCTGTTGCGCAGCGTATCCGTAACCGTATCCGAGGCTCACCTCTCCGAGACCGAGCACCTCCCTGGTCTGCCGGGACTGCGGAGAGGTATTCTCCATTGCAGCAAACGATGCCGGGCTGATCAGCGCTCCGGAGCGGAGTGCCCGGTGGAACCTGTTGAGGTCGGCCGTCGTGCTCACGATATCCCCGGCGCCCCGGTCGAACTGGATGTAGAGGTCGCTGAAGTCCATGACGGTGCCGTCTTCCCCACTCTCCAGGGCCCTCATGTGCGGGCCGGGGATGTGGTTGGTCCTGTGGACGAACGTATCGTTCATCCCCGCCGGGACGAGGATGTTGCGGGTGACGTAGTCCTCGTAGGGGACGCCGGCCGCCTTGTCGATGATCAGCGTCAAGAGGATGTAGTTCGCGTTCGAGTAGGTGAAATCCGTTCCCGGCGGGTAAAGGGGGCCCGCATCGAGGGCCTGCCGCAGCCCCACCTGGTAGGGGACCGGTGTGTCGGGGTCTTCGTACTCTTTGAGGAGGATCGTGTGCTCGTCGTAGTCCGCGATCCCGCTCGTGTGGTCGAGGAGGTGACGGACGGTGATCGCGGAAGAGTTCGGGATCTCCCCCGCCACATCCGCCGGCAGCCAGCGGCCGATGGGATCGTCAAGCGAGAGCTTTCCGTCCTCGGCGAGTTGCTGGATGGCGACGCTCGTGAAGGTCTTTGTCACGCTCGCGATAATGAACCGCATCTCCGGCGTTGCCGTCATTGTCGGGGAGAACGAGGTGTTGCCGGCCGCATAGTTCCAGGTCCATTCCGGCGTCGAGATCTCGATCAGGGTGCCGGGAACGCCGGCACTCCGGACTCCGGCCGAGACGATCGACTCAAGGTCGGAGGCTATCGCCGGAGGGGGGGTGCTCCGGCTGACGTCACCTGCTTCCTGCACGGGCCCGGCGTTCTGCATGCACCCGGAAGTGAGGACGGCCGCGGCTATGGCGATAGCGATGAGAAGGAGTATGTGAAACTTCGTACGCTGATAGGGAACCATAACCTTACCTGGGAGTTTTCCGCTTATATGTCGTCTCTTTCTTTCGAAAGAGCGCCCGGGGTATGCGAAGAAGAGACCGGCAGATGTCCGGGTTCGCCAAAAAAGTATTGTCGGGCTCTCGCAGACCCGGAGTGCTCTACAGCGTCTCTTCGCCGTAGAGATACGGCCTGAGGGCCTTTGGGATCGTGACCGAACCGTCCTCGTTCTGGTAGTTCTCAAGGATCGCCCGGATCGCGCGGGAGGTTGCGATTGCGGTGCTGTTCAAGGTGTGCACGTAGCGCTTCTCGGTGAACTCGGTCGGGTGGCGCACCTTGATATTCAGCCTGACCGCCTGGTAGGCCGTGCAGTTCGAGCAGGAGACCGCTTCGCGGTAGCGCTCCTCGCGCGGCATCCAGACCTCGAGGTCGTACTTCTTCGCGGCGACGGTCCCGATGTCCCCCGTGCAGATCAAAACGACCCGGTAGGGAAGGCCGAGCCGCTGGAAGACCTCCTCGGCGTTTGCCATCAGTTCCTCGTGGATCTCCCAGGACTGCTCGGGAGTAGCATAGACGAACTGCTCCACCTTGTGGAACTGGTGGACGCGGAAGAGCCCTTTCGTATCAAGGCCGTGCGCCCCGATCTCCCGCCGGAAGCACGGGCTTAAGCCCGCGAGCCTGAGCGGGAGATCCTTCTCCTCGAAGATCTCGCCGCTGTACATCGCGGCCATCGGGTGCTCGCTCGTTGCGATGAGATACTCGTCCTCGCCGTCGATCCTGTACATGACGTTCTCGAAGTCGGCGAGATCCGTCACGCCCTCGTATGCGGCGCGGTTCATCATGTAGGGGGGGATTATCGGGGTATACCCGCGCTCGACGAGCAGGTCCATCGTAAACCGCTGGAGAGCCATATCGAGCAGGGCAAGCCTGCCTTTCAGGAAGTAAAACCCGGCTCCGGATATCTTTGCCGCGCGTTCAAAGTCCGCCCACCCCTGCTTGACGGCGAGCGCGCCGTGGTTCTCCAGGTCGAACCCGGGGACGGCCGGTTCACCCCACCGCCGGATCTCGACGTTCTCGGTATCGTCCTTGCCGATGGGTACACTCTCGTGCAGGATGTTTGGGAGGCGCATCAGGCGGTACCGCACCTGCTCGGTGAGGCTGTCGCGCTCCGCCTCCGCCTCCTTGACCCGCGCAGGGAGATCCGCCGCTTCGGCGAGGAGGCCCGCGATATCCTTTCCCGCTTTTCTCGCCTGGCTGATCTCGCGGGATATGACGTTTCTCCGATTGCGCAGGTCGCCGATTGCCACGGTGAGTTCCCGTGCTCTCCGGTCCATCTCCAGCACCTCGTCGACCCAGGCCAGTTTCTCGGTATCTCCCCTCTTGATGAGGTCTGCCCTGACGATCTCGGGGTGTGCACGAACGAACTTCAACTCAAGCATGCTGTCTCTGTACATACTTCGCCATGACGGTATATGGTCATGTTGCCCTTCCTGCGGTGTGAGTGCGGACGATCACCCATCTTGCGTCCGGGCGCGTCGTGCCGTCTCACCTGAAACCTACTCTTATAATTCCTGAAAAACCAACCATTTCTCTATGGATAAGAATCAGAGGATCGTCCTGGTGGCTGGCGGCCTCATCGCGCTCGGGCTGCTCTTCATCGACGTCTTCTTCGCCCTCATCGCCCTGATAATCATCCTTGTTCTCTTAATGAGCTTCCGCATCATGGGAGATACAAAGAACTACCCGCTCGTCACCGCGGATCTCTCGGAGGATGCACGGGAGGTCATCATCACCAACACGGGCACAGCGAGAGCGCAGAAGATCCAGGTTGCCCTCGTCCCGCTCAACATCGACTTCGAGATCGCCTCGCTGGACCCGGACGAGGAATCCGGTTTTAGCCTTGCTTCGATGGTCTCGGAGGCAAAGGCGGTCGTCACCTACGAGAATTCAGAAGGCCAGCAGTTCCAGCGCTCGTACTCGCTCACGGCGCTCGGTGCCGGGCGCGACCCCACCGAACCGCTCTTCCCGATCTTCGGAAGCAGGTGAGAGGGTCTCACCCCCCCCCTGCAACCCCTCTCCTCTCAAGCGATATTCCCGCGGTCCGCTCTATCAGAATTTACGGGCTTTGATTGTTTCTGCGGCTATGACTCCCAACCCTCGGCGTTTAAGGCCCGGGCCCCGGGATCTGCAGGTCTTCATGGGGCGCCCGGCAGGGGCAAGGACACCGTGTAGTTGAGCAAAAATAATTCAGGACCCGATATACTCGATCGCCCGCGCGAGCGCGGCGGTCAGTTCCTCATCCTCCTTCGCGTACTCGTAGAGCGCCCGGTAGAGCATGAAGACGAGGTCGTAGCCGTAGATATCGAACGCCTCCTCCGGCGTCAGGGGGGCGAGATACGAGTCGGTACGAATCTCTGTAGTGGTGTACATCAACTCGTGGAAGGCCCCGTCTGTATCGAGGACGCATATCTGGGTATCGACGGGTTTCGATGGGTCATCCGGGCGGTACGGGAGCGGTTCGCCCTTCCCGAGGACGATCATCTTCTTCTCGTAGAACTCCTGGTCGTAAAGTTCCCCGGATGCCTCCCTCTTTGCGCGCCGGAGCATCTCAAGCCCGATCTTCTCCACAATCGGTGCCGTATCGGCCGCCATCCGCGAAACGAGGGCTCCTACGTTGCCCCGGAGTTCAGCGGCCGACGTTTCCTTCTTCGCCTGCAGGTCCTCGAGGGTCTCGAGGAGCCGGGCGTATCCCTCTTCGATGATCGGATCCATTGCTCACTCACCTCTCGCGTACGGCGGCATAAGCGCACCGGTTTGTCCTGCTAGTCCCCCTGCCGGAGGCGCTCGACGCCGAGGGCGCCCGCATACGCGAGCGTGCTGACGAGGATGATCGTCGCTCCCGACGGGACGTTCAGGATGTAAGAGAGGCCTATCCCCGTCACGGAGAACGCGATGCCGAGGGCGACCGCAAGGAGCATCATCGTCCATATCCGGGTCGTGTACAGGCGGCTGATCGCCGCCGGGAGGGTGAGGAGCGCGATCACCAGGATGATCCCCACCACGCGGATCAGCATCACCACCGTGAGTGCTATCAGCACAAGGAGGAGGAGGGAAAGCCGTTCGACCGGCAGGTTCATGACCGTCGCGTAATCCGGGTCGAAGGTGATCGCCTGGAACTCCCGGTAGAGGAGGGCCACGACGGCGATGATGATGATGACGAGGACCGCCATCAACAGGATGTCGCCTTGCGGCACGAGGAGGATGTTGCCGAAGAGGTAGGAGAAGAGGTCGGGAGCGAACCCGGGCGTCAGGTAGACGAAGAGGATGCCTATCGCCATCCCGGCTGCCCAGAATGCGCCGATGAGTGTATCCATCTGTTGCCTGGCGCGGAGCTGGAGCGCTCCCATCCCGAGTGCCGAGGCGACGGTAAACCCGGCGGCGCCGAGGAGCGGGTCTATCCCGAGGTAGTATCCGAGGCCAATCCCGCCGAAGGCCGCGTGCGAGATCCCGCCGCTGACCGAGACCATCCGCCGCACCACGACGTAGGTGCCGATGATCCCGCAGGCGACGCTCGCAAGTATCCCGGCGGCGAGGGCGTTCCGGAAGAACTCAAACCCGAGCACCTCAAGCATCTTACTCCTCCCTTGAGTGTTCCGAAAGGACCCTGTGGGGGACCCCGTGAGCGATCAGGTCCACCGGGCAATGGTATGCGGCCTCGAGCATATCCGGCGTGATCTCGTTTGTGCCGTGCGTGTAGAGGCGCCGGTTCAAGCAGGCAACCCGGTTCACGCGTTCGGGGATCACACCGATGTCGTGGGTCACGAGGACGATCGCCATCCGGGTCCGGAGCCGATCCAGGATTCTGTAGAACTGCGCCTCCGTCGGGGCGTCCACGTAGACCGTCGGTTCGTCAAGAAGGAGCACCTTCGGGTCGCTGACGAGCGCCCGGGCGATGATCGTCCGCTGCTGCTCCCCGCCCGAGAGGTCCCGGATCTGCCGGTCGGCAAGATTGGCGATCTGCATCGTCTCAAGCGCCTGTTCCGCCCGGGCGTGGTCTTCTTCGTCGTAGCGCCTTGGAAAGCGGGTGATGTGGCCGAGGCGGCCGGAGAGGACCATCTCCCGGACCGTGATGGGATACTCGAAGTCAAACGTCCGGAACTGGGGGACGTAGCCGAGATCCTTACGCATCTCCTTCTCCGTCCGGCCAAGGATCCGGACGACGCCGCGGGAAGGGGCGAGGAGGCCGAGGATCACCCGGAGAAGCGTCGTCTTTCCGCCGCCGTTCGGTCCGATGATGGCGTAGAACTCGTTTGGGTTGACGGCGAGGCTTACGGCCTCGAGCACGGTCTGGCCGTGCAGCCTGACCCAGACGTCGTCGACCTCGATCACGGGGGTGCTCATGGCCTGCTGCTCCCTGTGAATGCCGATGCCACGCGCCACATATTCTCCAGGTAATCTTTCGCGAGCGGGCTTACCGTGACCACAGTCCCATCAATCTCGCCCGCGATCACCTCTGCGCTCCGGGTGGAGTGTTCAGGCGATGCGAAGATTACCCTGATCTGTTCTTCTTTTGCCTGCGTGATGAGATGCTCGATCCTCTGCGGGGAAGGCTCTTTCCCCTCGTCCTCGATCGGGACCTCGACAAGACCGTAGTCCCGGGCCAGGTAGGCCCACGATGAGTGGTAGACTATGATCTTCTTTACCCCGGACCCGGCGAGCGCCCCGGCGATCTCCGCATCAAGGGCATCGAGTTCTGCCTGGTATGCCGCGGCGTTCCTGCGGTAATCGTCGGCGTTTGCCGGGTCGACCTCCGTGAGCCCTTCACGGATGTTTTCGACCATAATCTTCGCATTCCGCGGGGATACCCAGATATGGGGGTCCGTCCCCGCGTGACCGCCTTCGCCGGTCGATATCAGGTTGACGCCGCGCGAGCAGTCGACGACCAGCATATTCGGATTCAGGGCGGCGATCTTATCCTTCCAGGCCAGTTCGAACTCAATCCCCGATCCCACCACGGCATACATATCTGCCTCCGAGACTCCGGCGAGGACTCCCGGCGGAGGTTCATAGGTGTGCGGGTCGGCCCCCGGCGGCACCAGCACGACCACCCGGACGTGGTCGCCCCCCACCCGTTCCACGAACTCCTGCTCGGGCGGTATGGTGACCGCGACGACGACGCGTCCGTCATCCTCCCGCTCGGTTTCGGCACACCCTGCCGTGACTGCTGCGAAGAGGAGGGCTAAGAATACGGCTGCAACGAGCGATAAGGAGGTGATATTGCCACGATTTTGTGATCCCATGATTCTCCCCCGTAATTTGGTATGGGTCTAAACTTTCATCCGTGCTGGAGTAAAAATGTTTGCCGTCATCCCTGGTAGTCGCCGGAAGGGCAGCAGCAGTGGTCATGCTCGATCTCGCCGCAGACACTCATCATCGGGTGCCCGAGCGATGTGCACATCCTGTCGGTGAGGTCTTTTGAGAAGCACTGCTCGATCTTCTTCGCCTCCCTGCAGGCCTCGCCGGGCTCAAGGCCGTGCCGGCTGAGCACCAGGGCGACGATCCGGTGGCGCCGGATCAGGAACCGGGCGTAACTGGCGCCAAGGACGGTGAGTCTCACCCCGTGGTAGGGCGTATGCTCGATGTATCCTGCTTTTGCAATCTCCGTGAGCGCTTTCGTCACCGTCGAGGGCGCGACCGAGAAGTGGGCGGCTATCTCGGTCGTTTTCACGACATCTCCCTGCATAAGGATGTATTTGAGATATTCCGCCTTCTTCGCGGAGAGTTCATGCCCGGTGATGCTCTGCATGGGAGAGGATATGCTCTGCCGGAAGAAAAATTTTCGGTGGGGCTAAACATTCTGCCCGACGCCGTTCCCGATCCACTCACCGATGACATAGTGCCGCCGGCTCTCCGTGATCACCGCTCTCCCGGAGAGCCCGAACGGCAGATCCTCATTGACGACGACGTTGAGGTAGCAGGGGTTACGGCAGACGGTCGACCCCGGCGCGTTCTTCTCGGTTGCAACGACCGGTGTCTCCCTCCCGATCCAGTGCTCGTTGTAGCGGTCGTAGATCCGGTCTGCCTCGATGAGCAGCGCCCGGGATCGAACTTTCCGGACCCGCTCGGGGAGGTCCTTTAAAGCGGCGGCGGGTGTGCCGGGCCGCCGGGAGTAGCGGGTGATGTTCACCTTCACGAATGCTGCCCGCTGCAGGAGCTCGAGCGTCTGTCCGAACTCCTCATCCGTCTCCCCGGGAAACCCGGTGATGAAGTCCGACGAGATTATCATATCCGGGTAGCGGTCCCGGAACGCATCGACGATCCTTATGACATCGGTTGCGCGGTAACCGCGCTGCATCCGCTGAAGGACGGAATCCGAGCCGGACTGGACGGGGAGGTGGAGAAACCGGAAGATCTTCTCGCTCTCGTAGGCCTCAACGAGGGGTTCTAAGATCCCGAGCACCGATGCGGGGTGCATCATCCCCAACCGGACGGCGAACCGCCCGGGGACCTCCGCGATCGCCTGCAGGAGGTCGGGAAGCGACTCGCCCCGGTCGAGCCCCCAGGCGGCCACGTCCTGCCCGGTCAACTGGATCTCGCAGGCTCCCGATGCGGCAAGGTCCCGGACTGCGTCGAGGATCTCCTCGAGCGGCGCGCTCTTGAGGCGCCCGCGTGCAAGCCGCGTGATGCAGTAACTGCACTTGCCGACGCACCCGCTCGCCACCTGGACCACGCCGACCGCCCCAGCATGACGGGTGCCGACGCCGCAGGCTCGTTCGTGGATCTCGTCCGGATGGATGATCTGCGGCGTGCAGACCGATCGGATCAGGTCCTCCTGGACGACCGGCATGCACCCGGTCACATAGAGGTCGCGGTCGGCGAGGGTCGCAAGGCGCCGCAGCATCTTGCGCTCGGTCGCGCCGATCACCGTGCAGGTGTTGACGATGACGGCGTCAGCGTCGTCCGGCCCGGTCAGCCTGCAGCCGAGACCTTCCAGTATCGCCGCGAGCCTCCGGGTATCGGCGTGGTTATAGGTGCACCCGTAACTCTCGATGTAGACCCGTTTTCCTCGCAGGTTCTCCAGGGTAATGGTGATCGACTCTCCCTGCACGCGGCCGTTAACCGGCTCTCCGCCGACGATGGATGTTTATCCGTCTGTGCCGAGCACAATACTTAACCGCTGACATTACAACTTCTTTACTTGATGATTAAAATAGGGTTGCTGGGATGCGGCAACGTCGGGCATATTATCGCCACGCACGCCGAGAGCATCCAGGTCGTTGCAGTCTTCGATATCATCCCCGGGCGGGCGGAGGAACTCGCGGCGCTCTGCCATGCCCGTCCGTATACGGACTTTGACGCCTTCATGCAGGAGGATTTCTCGATTGTCGTGGAAGCCGCCTCGGTCGACGCCGTCAGGTGTCACGCGGAGACTGTCCTTCGGTCGGGGCGGGATATCATCCTCCTCTCGGGGGGGGCTCTCGCCGACGAAGAGTTCCGTGAGCGCCTTATCGGGGTTGCCCGTGAGGCGGGAAAGAAGATCCGGATCCCGAGCGGCGCCATCGTCGGGCTCGATAACCTCAAGATCGGCCAGGTCTCGCCGCCGGAGAAACTCCTCCTGCGGACGACGAAACCCCCTGCATCGCTCGGGATCCCTGTCGCGAACCGGACAGAGATATTTAAGGGGCTCGCCCACGATTGCATAAAACAGTATCCGAAGAACATCAACGTCGCGGTGGCATTGGGACTTGCTGCCGGCAGGGACGTCGACGTGGAGCTCTGGGTCGACCCTGCAGCGGAGAGAAATATACACGAGGTATTCGTCGAGGGCGACTTCGGGGACATCTATATACGGGTCAGGAACGTACCGAGCCCTGACAACCCTGCAACAAGTTACATGGCAGCTCTCTCCATCCTGACACTCTTAAAGAACCTCGAGAACCCTCTGGTGGTGGGAACGTAACAATGGAGACAGAGATTCGTGCACTCAAAACCCTGAAGAACGCAACCGTCATGGCGCACAATTACCAGCCCATGGAGATCCAGGCGCTTGCCGATGTGGTTGGTGACAGCCTTGAACTCGCGGCGAAGGCAAAAGCGACCGGGGCGGACCTGATCGTCATCTGCGGCGTCCGGTTCATGGCCGAGACGGCAAAGATCCTCAACCCGGACCGGAAGGTCATCATCCCGGTGGAGGACGCCGGGTGTCCCCTCGCTGACTTCCTGACCCCGGACCTGATCCGGGCGGCAAAAGAGCGGCATCCCGATGCGGCCGTTGTGGTCTACGTCAACAGTACGGCTGAGGTCAAGGCGATTGCCGATATAACCTGCACCTCCGCAAACGCGGTCAGGGTTGTCGCGTCGCTCCCGAACGATACGATCCTCTTTGGGCCGGATGCAAACCTTGCGGCATACGTCCAGCGTGAACTCCCCGGAAAGACGATCATCCCGGTCCCGCCCGGCGGCCACTGCTACGTTCATGCGGGATTCACCCTCGCTGACGTTGAAGCGGCCCGGAGAAGAGGCGACATGATCGTCTGCCACCCCGAATGCCCGCCGGAGATCCAGGAGCAGGCCGACCTGGTCGCGTCCACGAGCGGTATGGTCAGGAGCGCCGCCGGTACGGACAGGTCCTGGTCGATCTTCACCGAGCGGGAGATGGCCGCCCGCCTCCGGGTGCTCTATCCCGGGAGGGTCTTTTACGAGAAGCCAGAGGCTGTATGTGCAGATATGAAGAAGACATCCGTCGCCGACCTCCGTCGGGCGCTCGATCGCGAGGAGCATGAGATCGTCCTGCCCCGTGAGGTCATGGACCGGGCACGACGGTCTATCGAGCGGATGATCGCCGTCGGGGCGTGAGGTGTGCATGATCCCGATCGAGGACCTGCTCCGGTTCGTCCGGGAGGATGCACCCTGGGGGGATGTCACGTCCGAGACGGTCGTCCCCGACATCCCCTGCCGGGCGGTGATCCGGGCGAAGGATTCGGGGACCGTTGCCGGCCTTGCAGAGGCGCGGGCGCTCTTTGAGCATTTCGGGGTTGGGGTTCGCGAGCGTATCCCGGACGGCAGGACGGTCGCACCGGGGACGACTCTTCTCGAACTCGACGGGCCTGCGAGAGCGATCCTCCTCGTGGAACGGACGGCACTCAATATCATCGGGCGCATGAGCGGGATTGCGACCCGGACGCGGGAAGCGGTCGATGCAGTCAGGAAGGTCTCGCCTGCCGTGCGGATCGCCGCCACCCGGAAGACGGCCCCGGGGCTGCGGATGCTGGACAAGAAGGCGGTGGTGCTTGGCGGAGGGGACCCGCACCGGTACTCCCTCTCGGATATGGTCCTGATCAAGGATAACCACCTCGCACTGGTGCCGCTCGCGAAGGCGGTTCGGGGAGCGAAGGAACAGAGCCTCTACCGGGCGGTCGAGGTGGAAGTCGAGACAACGGAGGACGCGATCACGGCTGCGGGTGCCGGGGCCGATATCATCCTGCTCGACAACATGGCCCCGGACGCGGTCCGGGAGACAGTCCGTGCGCTGACCGGGCGGGGCCTCCGGGACCGTCTGACCCTCGAGGTCTCGGGGAGGGTTACTGCCGATGACCTCGCCGATTACGCCGCGACCGGGATCGATATCATCAGTATGGGGTCACTCACCCATACGGTCAGGAACTTCGACGTGAGCCTGGATATCCTGAAGGGTGCGGGCACGGTTCGGGTTTCGTGACCGTGCTGAAAGTGCCCGGGGGAGAAAGGCGAGGGATCAGGGTCCCCCGGGCGTATCCTCTTCCATCGTGAGTTCGTCCAGGAACGGCATCACTCCTTTTACGTACGGTGTGTTCTTCCCTCCCCGGATCGCGATCTCCCCGTAAGCGATGACCTCAACGACCAGCGGAAGTTCATTCAAGCGCTGGATGAAGAGAGGGTCCGACTCGGTTGCGAACCGGAGAAACGCATCCAGCCTGATGAACGGGCGTTCCAGGTCCGGGACGTCGCTGTATTCCTGCAGGTCTTTTCGGAGTGTGGAATCCCGGGCCAGGTCTTCCTCAAAGTACAGATAAACATGGAAGTTGTGATGCTTACTCAGGGTGTCGAGATCCCTGATGTCGATCTTCGCTCCGGGGGCGACACCGATGCGTTCCAGGTCCGGCGGGAACGTTCTGCCCTCCGGTATACCGGTCGAACTCTCCATACTATGGTGAAGGCAGAGAAAGTAGAAAAATTCACCTCCTGCGTGTGTCTTCTTTTCGGGGAAAACCTTATACATCGGTGGCCCAAGTTGGGCGTGAGGTGGCCTATGGTGGGGAAGGATTCGCCGGTACCGGGAGGAGGGGTCGGGAGCCTCAACAGGGAGAAGAGACTCCACAGGTACCTCTCGATGCTGGAGTCCGAGAATCTCAACGATCGGTGGCGAGCCGCTGATGCCCTCGGGGAGATGGGGGACCGCCGTGCGGTGCAGCCCCTGATCCGGGCGCTGGACGACGAATACGTCGATGTTCGGTGGAAGGCGGCAAGAGCGCTCGGGATCCTCGATGACCGCGAACCCGTTCTCCCGTTGATACAGAGCCTGGAGGATGCGAGTCCCTGGGTCCGGGCGGGCGCAGCATGGGCGCTCGGGAACATCGGTGACCCCCGGGCCGTCGAACCGCTGATCCGGATGCTCGACGACGAGAAACCCCGGGTCCGGAAGATGGCTGCATGGGCGCTCGGGCGGATAGGCAATTCACAGGCCCGGGAGCCCCTGGCACGCCTCCTCGGCGATCCTGACCGCGAGGTCGGGCTTGCTGCCCGGCAGGCGCTCGATGAGATCGGGACCGAGCGGGAGATCCCGGCCATCTGACGCGGATGCCGTCTCTCTCCAGCGGCCGGTCATCTCGGTCCACGCGGAGCGCGGGTTATCAGGCCCGGGTTGGAACCCGTAGTGGCGGGGTTGTCTGATGCGGTCCCGGCTGTTTACGTACCCATCAGAATGCTGTTTCGCTTATCATAGCCCGGGTGCGCCGCGTTCATCCCATATGGGTTTATAACCTAGTAGCAACTCCATTTATTTAACTAACAGCTGCGCTCCACGTATCGTAAGATCAGCGCCCCGGGAGAATGTAGATGGACTTATTCATGAAGTGCGCCATTGAAGAGGCGGAAGAGGGCCTGCAGGAAGGTGGGATACCCATCGGGGCGGTGCTGGTCCGCGGCGGTCGGATCATCGGAAGGGGGCGGAACCGCCGTGTCCAGTGCAACGACCCCATACTCCATGCCGAGATCGACTGTCTGAGGAACGCCGGGAGGATCCAGAACTACACCGAGTGTACCCTCTACTCCACACTGATGCCCTGCTACCTCTGTGCCGGAGCGGCCGTCCAGTTCGGGATCGGGAAGGTTGTGGCAGGGGAGTCGGTGAACTTCCCGGGAGCGCGGGACTTCCTTGAGTCCCACGGGGTCGAGGTGCTCGACCTGGATCTCGATATCTGCAAAACAATGATGCACGCGTTCATCGAGGCTCATCCCCATCTCTGGTACGAGGATATCGGGGTGCTGTGAGGGGCGCTTCATGGCTACACGTGCATTGCTTCCTTACGCCGCCGTTGCCGCCGTCTTCTTCCTCATCGGCGCCTGTGTCGCCCTTGCCGTCGCGCCCATCCTTGCCGGGCCTGTACCCGGCAAGGACGTCGATCGGGAGACGCTCTTTCAGGTCTCGACGATCGATGCACTCCTGCAGGGCGTGTATGACGGGAGCGTGGCGTACGACGATCTCGCGACCTACGGGGATCTCGGGATCGGGTGCGGTGACCGGCTCGACGGGGAACTGATCGGCGTCGACGGCGAGTGGTACCTTATCCGGGTTGACGGCCGGGCCTACCCGGTCGCCGGGAACGAGACGACGCCGTTTGCCGTCGCGACGTTCTTTGACCCGGACCTCTCGGTCACGATCGACGAACCGATGAACCTGACCGGTCTCGGGCGCCGCCTGGCGGCGGAGCTCCCCTCCGAGAACCTCTTTTATGCGATCCGGATGGACGGCACCTTCCCGCGGGTGGTGACCCGGAGCGTGCCCGCCCAGGAGAGACCCTACCCACGGCTCGCTGATGTGACGGCGAACCAGATGGTCTTTACGTTTGAGAACGTCACCGGGACTGCCGTCGGGTTCTGGACGCCGGCGCTCGCGAAAGGGATCAACGTCCCGGGTTACCATCTCCACTTCATCACCGCCGATCGCACCGCCGGCGGGCACCTGCTTGAGATGGTGGCGCCTGCGGGGAGCAGCATCCAGGTTGACACCACGACGAACTTCAGCATGGCGTTCCCCGCGAGCGGCGACTTCTGGACGGTCGACCTCTCGACAGACCTCTCGGACGATCTTGAGAAGGTTGAGTAAGAACCACTCATTTTTTGCGCCCTTTGCCTGAACCGAGAGTAGAGCGCCAGCTCATATGGCAGAAATCCTCCTTCGGGAAAACCGTTCTTCGGTTGAGAAAAGACTGTGGGCGGGATTTAAGACCCGGCCTGGAAAAGTGGAGATTACCGGACAACGAGCAGCGGGGGGCTGACCGCGCCGCCGATCTGCTCGAGCAGGGCGCTGATCCGGGTCTTCCCGCTCCGGCCGAAAGCCCCCATGACGACCAGCCCGTAGTCGCCGGAGTTTGCCTCCCTGACGACCTCGTCGCGGACACTGCCCTCGACAATCTTACCCGAGCACAGGACTTTCTCCCCCCGGTAGCGGGTAAGGAGGCTGTTCTGGTCGTCCTCGATGCTCTTATGCATGTCCTTCCAGATCCTGCTCTCATAATCCTTCAACTGCTCGCAGATCCCGCTCTGGGCGCAGAAGTTGAACGTCATCGCTTTTGCCTCCGCGATATCCAGCACCGAGAAGAGGACCACCTCGGCATTCTTCCGCTTTGCCAGTCCAATCGCGTGCAGAGCCGCTTTCTGGCTCCACTTCGAACCATCGATAAGCACCAGAATCTTCATGTCATTCACATCGCAAATTTCAGCCAGAGTATTCCAAATCCTACTGCAACCGTCAGGAAGAGTACGAGCATCCCCACCTTCAGGAAGTCGATGAACGTGATGCCGATCCCCTCGCGTTCGGCGATACCGATGACCACGACGTTTGCTGACGCACCGATGGCGGTGCCGTTTCCGCCGAGACACGCACCGAGGGCAAGTGACCACCAGAGCGGGTAGACGTCCATTGTCGCCCCCAGGTCGTGAATGAGCGGGATCATCGCCGCGGTCAGGGGGATGTTGTCCACGATCGCCGAGGCGATGGCGGCAAACCAGGTAACGATGAACATCGCTTCCCCGGTCGTTCCGACGTTCTCGACCATGACTGTAGCGATGCTTGAGATGATCCCGGTCTCGACGAGGGCGCCGACGATGACGAAGAGCCCCCCGAAGAAGAAGAGGGCCGGCCACTCGATCTTCTCAAAGATCTCCTCAGGGGACTGTCTGCTCCAGAAGAGGAGGATTGCCGCCCCGATGAGGGCCACCTCCGCGGGCTCAAGCCCCATCGTCGGGTCGACGAACGGCAGGACGGTGTGCAGAATCTCGCCTATCCGATCGTGGATGAAGAAGAGAAGGACCACAAAGGCGATGACGGCCACTGACTTGTTGAAGAGCGACCGGTCGACGATCGCCGCCCGCTCATCGAGACCGTTGAGTGTCCGGACCAGTTCCTGCCGTTCATCCGGGCTCACCCTCATGGACCGGCCGTAGATGAGGTACATCAGCCCGATGAGGAGCACCATATTGACGACCATGATGGGCCCGAGGTGGATCAGGAACTCATTGAACGTCAGTCCCGCTGACGATGCGATCATGATGTTCGGCGGGTCGCCGATGAGCGTTGCGGCCCCGCCGACGTTGGAGGCGAAGATCTCCGTGACGAGGAACGGGATGGGGTTGAGGTTCATCACCCTCGCGACGTAAAGGAGCATCGGGGTGAGGAGAAGGACCGTGGTGACGTTGTCGAGGAACGCGCTCACGATCGCGGTCACGATCGCAAAGAGTATCATGACCCTGATTGGACTCCCTTTTGCGAGTTTCGCCGTGCGTATTGCGATATACTCGAAGAGACCGCTGCCACGGGCGGTATTGACGATGATCATCATCCCGAGGAGCAGAAAGATCGTCCCGAAGTCGATATGCTCGAGGAGTCCCTCCCAGGTGATGATCCCGATGAAGACGACGACCGCCGCTCCCATCATGGCGGCAACAGCCCGGTGGATCCGCTCGTCGATGATGAGGGCGTAGGTGAAGAGAAAGACCGCTACTGCGATCAGTGCAATTGTATCCATCCACGCACCTGTCAGTAGATGAGAGCTGGCGTCTCCACCCGCTGGCAGATGCGCAGGACGGTCGGGCTGATCGAGAGATCGGTCGATTCCCCGTTCGCATAGCGCCGGGAGAGCGCGACCATATCGTGATTCTTCGCCATCTGGACGACATCGTCGCCCTTATGCCCGACAAACATCCTTGTCTGGGTTGAAAAACCGTGTTCTTCGAGTTTTGCCACGGTTCGTTCGAGCAGTCTCTGCCCGTACTCTTCTTTCTTTGCCTGGAACTCCTCCATTGATGCACGGTCAAGCGTCTGCTCAATGAGTTCGACCACCCCGGCGTCGGTGATGTAGGCAAGCGAGATGGTGGCATCGTAGGCGGAGAGGATGTCGATGGCCTCATCGGTGATATCATGGGCGAAGAGGTCGAGCGGTATCAGGATGGAGCGGACCTCCGGGACGAGCATCTCCTCGTCGGCCAGCAGAAACTCACCGTACTCCTTGAGGACCGACTCGTAGCGCCTCCCGACGATATCTTTGAACTTTCGCTGGATCAGGGCAGAAGAGTATCCCATGGTAACTCACTTCATTGTATCCCGAAACTCTCGTTTAATACTTTTGATTGGCCGTTGCCGCATGCCTCCCGCCGAAGCGCCGGAAGGATGCTTGCGGGGATCTCAATTGCTCTCACCGGGACGACGGCGGGAGGACTGCTCCGGGGGAGGATTCCCGGGATCCTCGCCTGTCCCTCTTTCATGGCGCGAGCGCCCTTGTGCAGGCCGGGCAGAGCATCTTCCTCTTCCTGTCCAGTTCGTCCAGGGTCCGCGGCCGGAACATTACGCATTCGGGGTTGCCGCAGTGCCCGAGTCCGAGGAGGTGCCCGAGTTCGTGTGCTCCCTCCTTTGCAACCCGGTCAACGAGGTCGGTATCGTCCGGCGTCCTGCCGTAGTACTCGTTCCCGAGGCGGGCGGTCGAGACGACGGCGACGCCGCATGCCGGCCGTGCGAGACCGAAGACGAAGTCACACCCGTTGACGTAGAGGTCGTGGGAGGTGACGAGCAGCAGGGGGCCGGAGATCGGATACCTGCGGGTGAAGGTGTCCTGAAGGCGGTCCAGGATGTTTTGAGCATCGTACTGGTTGCGAGTTCTGTCATAGCCTTCGATGAGGAACGGATAATCGATGAGTTCGGGTTCTCTTCCGAGGATCATCGCGATCATCCGGGCGACCGGGAGTTCGATACCTTCCGGTGCCAGCGGGTCCCAAAGAATATTGATGCCCATCACCTAATTTCTGGGTAATGTGTCACTATAAACGTATTGAACGGAGTATCGGGGAGTATATCGCCAATCATTACCGAAAGGCTGTGGAAGTGGGCATCGGCAACAACCCGGAGGCCGCAAGATTGATCGCGGCCGCAGGTGCTCTTATGCTCTGCACCGATATCCGGCCCGGTATCCGGCACGACGGGCTCACCGTGGTGACCGACGATATCTTCGAGCCCGATCTCCGGCTCTATGCGGGTGCGGACCTGATCTATGCCGTACGGCCCGGTGTCGAGATGGTCCCGTCGCTGATCGCTCTTGCCGGCCGGGTCAACTGCGACCTCCTGGTCTATCACCTGGGGTGCGAGATTTACGAAGACGGCGGCGAGATCGTGGACTGCGGTCCCGCTCTTCTCCACTGCTATCACCGCCGCCGGACTTAGAAGAGCGTCGCCTGGCCACGAGGAAGATCCTGGTGCGTCTCCCCGGCATCTCCAGGCGGATCGTCGTTCTTCGGCTTCTTTCCTTTGCCGGAAGCCTTCTTCTCTTTTGCCTTCTCCTCTTTTGCCACCTCCTTGACCATCTTCGTGGCCAGGGGTTTGTCGTGGATGAAGAGGGCGAGCTCATCGGCGTCGAGCCCGAACTCGCGAACGTATCCTTTCGGGTTCTGCTCGACGAGGATACTGATCGCGGTGAAGAAGTCTTCGCGCAGGACGCTCTCGGGGATGTGCGCCATCTCGCTGAGTTTCCGGGTCAGTCCGGCCCTGAGCGCCTTCTGCTTCTTTGATGTCCCCATCTTCTGCCAGCGCGACGGCGGCATGATGCGGCCGTGGACACCGTGCCCGCCGGCGGCGTCGGCGATGCCGAGGAGCATGACGGCGTTCGCATACCGCCAGAGGGTGTAGTACTGCCGCCGGTAGGTCCGGCCGATATACTCGTCCGCTCTTGCGAGGCAGGCATAACCCTTCGCCCGGGAGGCGGAGTCCGGCATATGATCGATATTTCCTTCGAGCCACTGCTCGACGGCATCCGGGGTATCCTCGACCTCCACGGCCATGCGGAGCAGGTCGGCGTCTCTACGTCCCTTGAATGCCCCCCCGACGAGTTCGAAGATGGTGGAACGCTCGTCCTTTGCGGAGGTCTGGACATCGCCGGCAAGGAGGCGCTCCTTCCCGAGAGCTGCGGCGTAGAGCATGTTCACGGCGGCCCGCATGTCGCCGCCGGCGCGGTTCGCGATCTCCTCGAGCACGACGGGATCGCACGCCACGCCCTCTGCGGCACAGATCTGGCGGAGACGGGGGACGATCGAGCGGGCCTGGAGCGCCCGAAACTGCACCGGTTCCGTGGCCGCTTTGAGGTCTCTTGAGAGGGAGTAGTAGTCGTTTGCGATCAGGATCATCGGCTGCTGCGATTCGGCGATGATATCCACGATCGCCTTCGCTCCGCCCCGGTCCGCCTGCCCGTGCAGGTTGTCGGCCTCGTCGAGCAGGATGAGTTTGCGGCTTGCACCGGAGAGGCTGGCCGTCGTGGACCCCGATCCCGCCACCTTCTCAAGGGCCGATTTGGTCCGCTGGTCGGAGGCGTTCAACTCGACCACCTCCCAGTTCATGTCGTTTGCAAGGGCGTACGCGCTTGAGGTCTTGCCGATACCGGGCTTTCCGTACAGGAGCAGCGGCTTTTTCTGCCGCGACCAGTCCCGCGCCCATTCGTACATCTGCCTGACGGCGCCGGAGTTCCCCACAATGTCCGAGAGACGCTGTGGCCTGTACTTCTCCACCCAATCCATACCGATCTATTCGTCGCGGTGCATCAAAAATACAACCCCGGGTTGGGCACGGGGATCCGGGACACGTCCTGCATGGGAAGAACGCCTCTCCCGGTTGGAGCCTTCCTGGCTCCTCATCCGGATCCGGACCGGTCGGTCCCCCTCTACCGCGACCGGCTCGCGGGACGGAGTGCATAATACCGGTGAATCAAATACATTATCTCTGATGAGACAGAATACCATAAAGAAAAGTGGAGTGCTGGTGTTCTTGTGGTGAAAGATTGCTCCACCGATACGGTAGCACAGGCCGTCAGGGACTATGAGGGCGTTACCCGGAAGAAGGTGATCGGGCAGATGATCCGGTCTCTCCATATCGAGAGTCCCGACGTCGTCGCGTCGTTTGGTGAGGATGCCGCGGTCATCCGGCATAACGCGGAGGATGCGCTACTGCTTGCGGCAGACGGCATCTGGAGCAAACTCATGGAAGCGGACCCGTTCTGGGCAGGCTACTGTGCCGTGCTCGTGAACGTCCACGATATTGCTGCCATGGGGGGGAGGCCTGTTGCGATGGTTGATATCCTCTCTGTTGCGGACGACCGGATCCGCGACGAGGTGACCCGGGGCATGGTCGCCGCGTCCGGACAATTCGGCGTCCCGATCGTTGGCGGGCACCTGCACCCGGCGACGCCATACAGCGTTGTGGATGTGGCGATTCTCGGGACGGCCCGGATGAACCAGCTCATCTTCTCGAACACGGCAGAGGAGGGTGACCGGGTGATCGCGGCGATCGATATCGACGGCCGGGTGCACCCGTCATGCTGTTTTAACTGGGACTCGGTCACGATGAAGCCGGCAGAGGTGGTGCGGGCCCAGATCCAGGTGATGGAGGATCTCGGGAGAGAGCGCCTGGTGACGGCCGGCAAGGACATCAGCAACCCGGGTGTCATCGGGACCCTCGGCATGCTCCTTGAGATGAGCGGGAAGGGAGCGGTGATCGACCTTGAGGCGATCCCGCGGCCGGATCTCACTGCGATCGGTCTTCCCTTCGAGCAGTGGGTGCGGATGTATCCCGGTATGGGGTTCATCCTGACCGCAAAGAAGGAGCATGCGGAGGAGGTCTGCCGCCGGTTCGCCGATGTCGGGATCGCTGCGGCCACCATCGGGGAGGTCGACGGCAGCCGGAGACTGACCGTCAGGTACCTGGGCCGGGAGACGGAGGTCTTTGACCTGGACCAGAACGGTATCATGCGGATCTTCTCTGAAGGAGGGGCATGCCGGTAACGGTCGGTCTTGGTGCGGCATCCCCTGATGAGAGAATCCTCGCGACCATCCGGGCGATCGGCCCGGAGGTTGACCTTATCCTTTTTTCCCACCCGGGCACTGCCGGTTTTTTTGGAGACGCCGTGCGGGTCGTCGAGGCGGACCGGCCGGAGACGGCCCTCGTTTCGGCTCTCACGGACGGCAGGATCGATGCCGCCGTCAGGGGTACCCTGCCTGCGTCCTCCACGTTAAAGGCCCTCAAACTGGCCGCAGGCGTCGACCACCTGGAGCGGATTGCGCTGCTTGAGACAGCCGGTGGAGACCTCTTCCTCCTCGCCCCGGTCGGGGTCGATGAGGGCTGGACCGTCAAAGAGAAGGTGCGGTTCGTGGAGCGCGGCAGGGAGATTGCCAGGAGTTTCGGGCTTCCGGAGGGGGTGGCGGTCCTCTCGGGCGGAAGGCTCGGGGATATCGGGCGGCACCCGGTCGTCGACCGGACGATGGCGGATGCCGAGCTCGTCGCCCGCCTGACCGGTGCGGAGCATGCCGAGATCCTGATCGAGGAGACAGCGGGGCGCTACGGGATGGTCGTCGCTCCCGACGGGGTCTCGGGGAACCTGATCTTCCGTACGCTCACGTTCCTCGGAGCGGGGATGGGACACGGTGCTCCGGTGGTAAATATCGATGAAATTTTCGTGGATACGTCGCGCGCCTCAGCAAATTATACCAATGCAGTATTACTCGCAAAATCGCTGGTGGAATACCGGCGTTCTTAAATTTGACCTCATTTTCCCAAAAAACGCAATATTTGCCTTTTTTTGAATCGCCTCAATTCTCTGCCGGGTATCGAGATGCACTCTCCATATGTAATCCCGATGGGGAAGAGAAACGCAAATTTTCGAGATAATCCCGAAATGTTTAAATATTAACTCATACACCTCTTTTTAGAGGTGAATTAGATTATGGCAGATCTACCTATTGCTGCGGTTGTTCGTATCGCAAAGAAGAATGGTGCTGAGAGAGTGGGCAGCGACGCCGCTGCTGCACTGGTTACCAAGGCCGAGGCGTACATCGCCGAGCTGACCAAGGAAGCCAACAGGCTTGCCCAGCACGCAGGACGCAAGACGATCAAGGCAGAAGACGTCGAGCTCGCGGTCAAGTCCGCGTAACTCGGTCTTCTCTCTTCTCTTTACGGGGGGTAATCAGACCCCCTTCACAGGTCTCTATTCTGTGGGTTTTTGCCGGACGGTGTCGTGTTTGTTGTTCTGGTGGTTGGGTGCGACCGGTGGCGTTTCTTCCGGGAGTAGAGCGTGAGGAGACACTGGAATTCGGTCAGCAACTAGCAGAACACCAAGCGAAGAAAAGCCCCATACACTGGACCGTGGGGATATCGCCATGGGGGGAACGACGCTCCGGAGAACGACGTCCTGAAAGAACGGAGTTCGAGCACCGAAGGTGCGAAGTGGGGCTGACGGGGAGTGCGACGTTCCGATAGGAATGGAGCTCGACCACCGTCAGGTGGGGAGTGCGAGCTTAGCGAGCTTGAGAAACTCGAAGAGTTTCGAGGGGGGCGAGCCCCCCCTCCCCCGTCTCTACTCCGTAAGGACACCTGTAACCCCCACCCCACCCGCGCGTCGCGCTCCTCAGTCGCACCTGCGGTGCTCCAACTCCT
>NZ_JAJGBK010000002.1 GCF_020696975.1 Methanoculleus sp. | reverse complement strand
CTGTGCGATCAGGTCGTAGGCCTCGTCCCAGGTCGCCTCGACGAACTTGCCGTCCTTCTTGATGAGCGGCTTCGTGAGACGGTCCGGGCTGTTCACGAACTCGTGAGCGTAAGTGCCCTTCGGGCAGACCTTTCCCTCGTTCACGGGTGAGCGGCGGTACGGCGCTGTTCCAACTACCCTGCCGTCCTGGACAACAAGGTTGAAACTGCATCCTGTGCCGCAATACGGGCATGTTGTGGCCACATATTGTAACGTCATATTTTTACCACACCTCTATGGCAAACCGGATATCGTATGTTAAGTTACTTAAATTATTGTGGTTAACCTGATCTGTCCTCACTCCCCCGGCAGCATGGAGAATGGTTGATGGCAATCTGCAGTCTTCTTTTAAGTCTGTACGTGAGTGAATCTCTGCAGGATAGAGGTTCGGAGAAGTATCAAAGTTAGGTGTGAGTGTTAAACCGATCTCCAGGTCTGATGAGTAAGTCGGCCACAGTGTCTGGCTGGTGCCTGGACTGAAGCGAGGACGATTGCGTAAAACACGGTGTAGACTCTCGAAATGATCCCGCCGCCATCCGCTCCCCGTCCCTGGCATATGGGGGAAGTTGTTATTATTGGTGGAAACCCACACAGTTCATACAGTTATGCGGGAGAGGATTCCCATCGCGAAGAAGAAGTTCTTGATTCCACCGATGCTTGCCGACCTGGTGGGGAACGCCCTGGCGTCGATGGACGGCGTGACATTCACCTGCCTCGACGCCTGCCCGTCATGCGGCGGTCCGGTGAGCGGGCACGACCTGCGGGCGAAACGGTTTGCCGTCCTGCTCGAAAACGGACAGGAGCGCACCATCCGTGTCTACGTCAAGCGGTTCTACTGCCAGGAGTGCGGCGCCCTCTGCTACGCTGAAGCGCCATTTTACCCCGATACCCGTCTTGCCTCGCCCATCGTCGACCTCTGTTTCCTCCTGTCACAGCAGATGCCCTTCAATCGCGTGGCACAATACCTCCGGATGCTGGGGATTGTTGTCGACCGGGGGACCATCCGGAACTACGCCTCCCGTGACTTCGGCGCGATCCCGGAAACCGAACTCTTCGGCCTCCCCTTACCGCTCTCCCTGCTCAACCTTGCCGCCTTCACCCTCGATCGTGAGCGGCGTCCCATCGTAGGGGCAGAAGCGCTCGCTGCCTGTTGTTTCCCATCCGCAGGTCGGGCAGCGCCTCACGTCAGGCCGTCTCCCGAAGAGCGGGATCAGCGGTATAACTAGGAAGAGGAAGAAGAACGGAAAGCCAAGCGCCAGCGACACCGCCGTTATGATGAGCGATGCCGCAAGCAGGAGGAGGGTCAGTCGCAATCGCGTTGCCGTAGCGCCACCTCCCTGACCGCGTAGGCGGGCAGTGCATCCGAGACCGCTCCGATCTCCTGGTTCAGCGTGATCCCGCCCAGTTCACGGGCGAAAAGGTCTGCCCCGATTCCTGCCGTGATCACCTGTTCGGCCCCGCTCTGGAAGAGTGCGCGTCCCACTGCGCGGACAACCAGTGTCCGCTGGGCTTCCCAGAACTGCCGGGCCACCTGGACGGCCCCGGAGCTCCCGATCTCGTCGATATCGGCGCAGACAACCCGTGCGAGCCTCCGGAGTGCAGCATCAACAGTCTTCTCGCCGTTGTCGGGTGCCGGGCAGGTGTAGTCCTCCGGGGTGATATGGCCGAGCACGAGGTGTGCGTCGGCGCTTGCAGCGAAATACTCGGTGCTCACCGGCGTCACCGTCCCATCGAGCGTCGCCGAGGAGAGGATCGTGGCAACGTTTGTCCTGAGCATGCCGGTGTAGACGAGGTATCGTTTCTGCAGCCGCCTGGTGTCGGTCAGGCCCTTGAGTTCCTCGAAGTTGTTGAGGGGGGTGACGTCGGCGGTGGTGCTCCCGACATCAAGGAGGACTGCATCCGGGTACTCCTCGCGCAGGTAATCGGCCGATGCCAGCCAGTTTGCGGCGGCAAGGTCCGGGACCGGCCGGGTGTGGAATGCCGCGTCGGTACCGTAGAAGGCGGCATCACGGACGGTTTCCTGGACGGCCTCGACAATCCATCGGATTCCTTCGATCTTGCTCACGAAGCAGTCCGCGAGTTCTCCGCTCATCACCACGGCGGCGGGCTCTGCATAGGGTTCGAGGAGTTCCGCAAGCGGCGCGCCCTGCCAGAGCGGGCAGTAGTGGATATGCACACCCGCATCATCAACGACCTTGAGGTTCGCGCCGCCGATATCGATGCCGATCATAATCGGTTGATCCTCCCGTCCTTATTGAACCGCGCCCTTCCGGAGAGGTGCACCTCTGCCGGCGCTTTGCCGTGAGACGCTGCAACAAGGATCTCGGCAATCTCCTCCTCCATGACGGACGCGATCCCGACCAGGCTGGTCGTGGGCCTCGGGTTGACGTCCACCACATAGATGCGGTCACCGACGACGACGTCGATCCCGGCATACCCCTGGCACCCGAGGATGTTCATCGCCTGGACCGCGGTGGCGACAATCTCTTCCTCGCGGTCGGGGTGGACAGGTGTCTCCCCCCCGAGATACTGGAACCTTCCGTCATCTGCAACAGCGATCTCCTGCCTGTTGACCGCGAGCAGGAGCGGGGGGTTGCCCGAGTAATACTCGCAGACGTTGCCGGTCACGCGGCTCCCCACGAGGCTCACGCTCAGCGTCTCGCCCTCAATGTACGCTTCGGCAAACTCGCCGGGACCCGGCTCCTCATCCGTCAGCCTGACCCCCAGAGCCCCGCAGCCCATGACCGGTTTGACAACCCGCTTTCCCTCACCGGCGCCGGGGGGTACCGGGACCCCGTTCCGGGCGAGGATCGCTGCTGTTCGCTGCTTGTTGGCACAGACAGCCGCGTTCATGCTTCCACACCCGATGTTGTGGGTGAACTGTTCGAGGATCTGCGTATACCGGAAGATGAGGTGGTCCGGTGCTATGACCAGCCCTACGTCACATCCCGGGGCGAGCCTCCGGATCTCTCCCTCGAGGTCGGGCTTCTCGGGGGTCACCACATCGTAGCCGCACCTCTCGAAACTCTCGCTTATCACGGCGAGCATGGCAGCACCCTCGGGCGCGAGCTCGGGGTCGTTGCAGACGGAGTATTCGGCAAGAATTGCCTTCATTGTAATACAGGTTGGCTACCAAGCATTTGACCCTGACGATCGGGCAAGTATTTGATACGCGGGGACTATCCCTATTGACAAGGATGAAACCGAAGATTATGCTCACCAATGATGATGGGATCACGTCCGCGGGGCTCTGGGCGGCCTACGAGGCGCTTGCCCCTATCGCCGATGTCACCGTGGTTGCGCCCGCCACCCAGCAGAGCGCTGTAGGGCGATCAATCTCTATCTTTGAGCCGATACGGGCGACAAAGGTGACGATGAACGGGGTGCCGGCATACTCGGTCGGCGGGAAACCGACCGACTCCGTGATCATCGGGCTCTTTGCATTGCACCTGAACCCGGATCTTGTCGTCAGCGGGATTAATATCGGTGAAAACCTCTCATACGAGTCGATCATGACCTCGGGCACCGTCGGGGCCGCACTCGAGGCGTCCAACCAGGGAGTGCCGTCCCTTGCCTTCTCGCTCCAGGTGGAGGACCAGGGTGATAAGTTTGATGACCCGTCAAGGATTGTGGACCGGTTTTCGGATGCAAAACGGGTGGTCCGTGAGATCTGCGAGAAGATCATCTCAAACGGGTTCCCCGAAAGCGCTCACGTCATCAACGTGAATATCCCAACACCAGTGCTCGGCGGCTACGAGGTAACCCGCCTTGCCGAGAAACTCTTCTATACCGGCGTCGAGGAGCGTCTCGACCCCCGTGGGCGCCCCTACTACTGGATCGACGGACCCCTGCATGAGGACGCGGAGGAGGGGACCGACGTGCATGCGGTGCAGAAGGGCAATATATCCATCACGCCCATCACCCTCGATTGCACGGCGTTCGGCGCCACGGACGACCTCAGGGGTATCTTCCCCTGACGACATGGCTATCTGGATGGAAGGCGAAGATTACGTCATGAATGCAGCAGGGCAGGTAGAGTCGAAGCGGAACGCAGGGTATCGAGCAGCCGGGATGGTCGAAGATGGGATGATTGTCGGCCTTGGCACCGGATCGACCGTCTTCTTTGCGATGGAGCGGCTCGGCGAACGGATTGCTGGAGGCGATCTCTCCATCGCCGGTGTGCCGACATCCTACCAGGCGGCCCTCCGGGCCCGCCAGTACGGCATCCCGCTCACGAGTCTTGACGAGCACCCCGAGATCGATATCGCCATCGACGGGGCCGATCAGGTCGACCCGGGCCTGAACCTGATCAAGGGGCGCGGAGCGGCGCTCCTCCGGGAGAAATGTGTCTGTGACGCGGCTAAACGGGTGCTCATCGTCGTCGACCCGACAAAGGTGGTGGACACCCTGAACGCGCCTGTCCCGGTCGAGGTGCTGCCGTTTGCCTCTGCGGCCGTCTTCCGGCGTCTCGCCCTCCTCGGTGCCGTTCCGGTCATCCGGGACGGGGTGAAGAAAGACGGCCCTGTCGTCACCGACAACGGCAACTTTATCCTCGACTGCGACTTTGGAGCGGTTGCAGACCCGCAGCATCTGGAGGCGAGGATAGCCTCGATACCCGGTGCATTGGAGTGCGGTCTATTCTCTGCCTACGGAGAAAAGATTGTGGTTATTGTTGGTGAGGAAAACAACTGCCGCGTCATATCATTGCGTTGAGATACAGTCCCGCATCTTCTGGATAAGGTCTAACTGGTGTCGGGCTTCTTTCTTCTTTTCTTTCTCGATCGTATCCATAATCTCTGTTATCGGGCGGGATAGCGCGTAGATCTTCACCGGCCGCCCTTTGCTCTCCGACTTGCTCTCACGGGTGTCGATCCAGTCGCATTCCTTGAGATAGCGCATGGCGATGCTGACTTCGGGCTGACGGAGATCGGTGCCCCGCTCAATGTCACGGGACGTCGCTTCTTCGGTGTTTGCGAGATATACGAGCACTTTGGAGACGTTTCTTTTGATGCCGATACCCATGAGGAGTTCGGCGAGTTCTTCATCGCGTGGTGTAAAATACCGTACCTTGTCTGACCTCATCCGTTCACCATCAGCTTGTATCTATTGTTTTAAATCTGACTATAAAAATATTATTGTTTCAATGAGAGATTTTGCGATTGTGATGGTTTTAAGAGAATCATTGAGGCATCGGATTGATATGATCACTTTGTTATCTGCCGGATCGCGCTATCTCGGTCAATGAGGGGTTCAGGGTTATCCAGGTTGAGGGAGATCCTCATTGCACCGTGCGTGTATGGGCGAGGCTGAGGTACGCTGCTACGGCGTAATTGCATCCAGAGGTGCGGGTTGGTGATACGGCGTCACGCGAGGCGTCCAGAGGCATGAGTGTGGGGGAAGGTGCCGGGGAGGAAAAAATAGAGGAGTGAGCATTAAACTGCGTTCAGATGAGCCCGAGACTGGAGAGCTCGGTGAGGATCCGTTGGACCGCCCGCCGGGCATCCTCGGGCACCTTGCCCCCTGTGATGATCAGTTTGCCGGACCCGAAGAGGAGGACGACTACCTTCGGATCGTCGAGCCGGTACACGAGCCCGGGGAACTGTTCAGGCTCGTACTCGATCTTGTCCAGGTTGAACCCCACGGCAATCTTATTCAGGTTGATGGGCGTCCCGAGGTCTGCAGACGTGACGATATTCTGGACCTTGTAGGTCAGGTTTTCAGGGATGTCGATACCGAGCGCCCGTAACTGGTCGCCGAGAATCTCCAGGCCCCGCGAGAGGCTGTCGATGCTCTTCGCACCCGTCAGAACGACCTTGCCGGAACCGAAGACAAGCGCAGCGATCTTGGGATCCTGCATCCGGAGAACGACTCCGGGGAACCGTTTTTTATTGTATTCCGCGTCTTTCAGCTGGGAGGCAAGAGAGGGAAGATCAAGAGAATCCGTCACTTTTGCTGAAGCAACGATATTTTCTATCTTGAGGGACTCCTCTGGTTTGTGCTCATTCATATTTATAACATATATAAAAGAGTATATAAATAGTTGGTTGCTTACTCCTCCAGGGTTGAGATGTCTCCGGGGTCCATACCCAGTTCCTGCGCTTTTAAGACACGCCTCATGATCTTGCCGCTTCGAGTTTTGGGGAGCGCCTCAACGAATTCGATCTCGGATGGTATGGCGATGGGTCCGAGCGTCATCCGGACGTGGTAAACAAGGTCGTTTTTCAACTTCTCACAGGGCTCGCGACCGTTCCTGAGGATGACAAAGGCCTTGATGGAGTTCCCTTTGAGGGCGTCGGGTTTCCCGATGACGGCCGCCTCCGCAACCGCTTCGTGCGAGACAAGCGCGCTCTCGACCTCCGCGGTCCCGATGTTGTGCCCGGCGACGACGATCAGGTCGTCCGACCGCCCGATGACCATGATGTAGCCATCCTTGTCCTTCACCGCGAGGTCTGCTGCGGTGTAGCAGCCGGGGATGGTGTTCCAGTACTTGCAGTACCGCTCGTCATCGTTCCAGATCGTCCGCATCATCGACGGCCAGGGCTCTTTGATGACCAGGAGGCCTCCTGTGCCCGGCGGGACCGGATTGCCCTGGAGGTCGACGACATCCGCGACGACGCCCGGGATCGATCTACCCGTGAACCCCGGACGCATGGGCTCGCCGATCATCGTGGTCACCATGTGCATCCCGGTCTCGGTCTGCCACCAGGTGTCCGCGATGGGGCACCTCTCCTTACCGATGATGCGGTAGAACCACTCGAACGCCTCGGGATTGAGCGGTTCGCCGACCGAGCCGAGGACGCGGAGCGACGAGAGGTTGTAGCGGTTCGGCCACTCTTCGCCCACCCGCATGAACATCCGGATGGCGGTGGGGGCGGTGTAGAAGATGGTGACGCCATACTCTTCGATGAGATCCCAGTAGGTGCCCGGGTTCGGGTAATCGGGGGTTGCTTCCGTGATGAGACAGGTGGCGCCGTTCAGGAGCGGACCATAGACGGCGTAACTGTGGCCGGTGATCCAGCCAGGATCGGCGGTGCACCAGTATATGTCGCTGTCTTTGACGTCGAAGACGTACTTTGTCGTGTAGTAGGCCCCGACGGTATATCCGCCGCAGGTATGGACGATGCCCTTCGGGGTACCGGTGGTGCCGCTGGTATAGAGGATGAAGAGCGGGTCCTCGGCATCCATCGGTTCAGCCGGGCATTCCCGGTCCACGCCCTCCATCAGGTCATGGTAGTCCACCTCCATCTCGGGGTGGAGCTCCACGGGCTTGTCAGCGTCGCGCCGGAGGATGACGATCCGCTCGACGCTCGGAGCGCTGACGACCGCCTCTTCCACGATGCTCTTGAGCGGGATTGCCTTGCCGCGCCGGTAGGTGAAGTCGGCAGTGATGACCACCTTTGCGTCGATGCCCGTGATGCGCTGATTGAGCGCGTTGACGCCGAACCCGCCGAAGACGACCGAGTGTATTGCCCCGATACGGGCACAGGCGAGCATTGCGATGATCTGCTCGGGCACCATCGGCATGTAGATACAGACTCGGTCACCCTTCCCGACGCCGAGGCGCGATAGACCGTTTGCAAACCGGCAGACGGCCTGCAGGAGCTGGCGGTAGGTGAAGATTCGCTCTTCCTCCTCAGTCTCTCCTCGCCACATGATCGCAACCTTGTTCCGCCGCTGGCTCTGGGCGTGGCGGTCCAGGCAGTTGTGGGTGATGTTGAGTTTCCCGTTCAGGAACCACCGGGCATACGGGTAGTTCCACTCTTTCACCTGGCTCCAGGGCTGGAACCACTCAAGTTCCCTGGCAATGCCGTCCCAGAACCTATCGGGGTCTGCCAGGAACTCCTGGTAGGTCCGGTTGTAGTCGCCTATCCAGGAGCGTTCCTTGCAGCTGGCCTCGGGAGTATAGTACTTCGCCTCCTCGAGTTTGACATTGAAATTTTCAGCCATTCGATTACCCCTATTATACATTATTAATAATGTATATTGTATATCAACATTCTGGTTGAAGAGGGGGTTGATCAGGCAGGGAAGATACCCCGGGAGCGGGTGCCGGAGCTGTGCCGGCGGTGGTGGAGGTTACACCAGATAGCGTATACCGGGATTGTTTCGGCGAACGGGTTCCCGGAGTGCCTTATCCCTCCACCGGTACCGGCATGGGATCCGTCCGGCTTTGGGGGTCTGTCCCCGGGAGGTATCGCATAATGTGAGCGTTCTCGTCTCTACCCGGGGTCAATCAGACGAGCAGGTCTCTTCGAGGACGACAACGAGACAAATAAGAGTGATTTTTGTGTGTTCAGAGATCAGTCATACTCGCGCCATGTCTTCCCGCAGGCGGTGCAACGGAAGAACCTGACTTCGCTCTCATCCGCCGCCCGCAGCTGCCGCAGCCACCAGTATGCCGTTGTGCAATCGCACTCCGGGCACTTGATGCTTGCAGTCGGGAGCGTTGCTATCTTCTCCTCTTCGTCGACGATGGTAATCTCCTTCTCAAGGCGTTTGTCTGTCTTCTTCAACCGGTCACTGACCTCGATCTCCCGGATATAGCCGCACTTTTTGCATTTCAGCTGACCTCCGGACGATATCATCAGACCTTTGCACTGTGGACAGAACATCATTGTAATGAATGGGGTGCCGATCGAAATTAACTTGTGGGGATTAAGGGGGTGGGGCAGGAAGTCCTTGCTGAGAGTGCAGGGTAGTCCCCCCCTGGTCGCACAGTACGCCGGGACTGCGCAACCGAAGACCGCGCTGGATCGGGCGCACAAATGCTTTAATGTCAGATAACCGAAACGTAAAGGATGAAGGATTACCTGGTGCTGATCTCCTGCATCTGTTTTCTCGTCTTCCTTATCCCGGGAAGGTTCCGAAAGTACTTCGCCATCGGCGGGTGGGCAAGTATCGTTGGGTACCTCTTCCTTGAGCTCCCTTTTTATTTCTCCATCAATAACTTTCTGTACCCGGCAATAACTCTACTCTCCGCACCATTCCTCTATATCACCGCAAAATACCTGCTTCGTGACGACCCCAGGGTGATACAGCTCTCGACAATAGCGGCCGTGGCGTTCCTGATCTACGCCCCCTTCGGCTACATGCCGGCACTCGGGAACTGGCTGATTGCAGCAGTCGCGGAACAGACATCCGTAGCGCTCGCGATGATCGGGTATCCGGTGAACTTTGAGGCCTGGAACCTGATGGAGCGCAACGGGTTCCGGACCGAGATCATCCTTGCCTGCACCGGGATTCAGAGCATCGCAATCATGCTCGGGGTGGCCTGGGGTGTGCGGTCGACGGTGATGCAGAAGATTGCCGGCTTCCTCCTGGTCTTCCCGACGATCTATATCCTGAACATCTTCCGAAACGTCTTTGTTGTCACGGCTTACGCCGAACAGTGGTTTCCCTACCTTCCCGAGATCGCCGGCAACGGAGAGTTCGGCTACGAGAGTTTCTTCTGGGCGCACAACGTCATGGCCGAACTCGGGGCGCTGGTCTTCCTCGTGATCCTTGCGTATGCTCTCTTCAGGGTCATCCCTGAACTCGGGAATCTCGCCGACAGCCTGTACCGGCTTTACCGCAGCGAAGTTGAGCAGGTTGTCCGGCGAAAGACCAAAGAATCTGGACTCTAACCCGCGGGGCGCCTCTCCCCCTCCCCTCGCGCCGGCCATTTGCCCGGGGGATGATACCCCGCAGGAAGCATGGTCTTACAATTATTGCTCTGCTGGAACTCATCTCCGGTCTTCGCCCCTGCTTCGATATGGGTCGCGCCGGGCCCGGCCTGTCTTTTGGGTGCCTTGTTGAGTATCTTCCTGCGCAATGGACGGCGGTCCATGGCCATGCCCCGGAGCGCCCCTGGATTGCGAACGCCTGCAGCAGAGGTGGGGTTTTAGCAAAGCCAAAAAGTGATTGGACCGGTCAGGAGTACTGCCGGTAGAGGTAGTAGATCCGCTGGACCGCAGAGAGGTTCGTGCAGACCGCAATGAGGAGCACCGCGATCCAGATGTATCCGGTCACACCGCCGAGCACCAGCACGAGGACCGTCTCAGGTCTGCCGAAGAAACCGACCCCTTCGAGAGGGTCCTCGATCTTGCCGGCAATCCTCTCCGTGTAGCCGATCTCCGCATAGGTAACCGGTTTGATGAACGTATTGATCAGGGATCCGAAGAGCGCCAGCCCCACGATGCCGAAATCGGCTATTGGCGGGACGTCTATCAGGTGGCTGATGATAGGGATCCCGGAGAACCCCACGCCGAGGATGACCGCTGCATCAACGTATTTATCGGCAACCCAGTCGAAGACGGCCCCGAACTTGCTCTCGGTATGATTCTTCCGGGCGACGCTGCCGTCTACCAGGTCGAGGACTGCCGAGACAAACAGGAGCAGGGCTCCAGCGAGGAAGTATTGTCGGGCGAAGGCAAGTGCGCATAAAAGGCCGAAGAGCATGGCGAGCGCCGAGACCTGATTCGGCGTAACGCCCAGGCGTGCAAAAAACGACGCGACAGGCTCTGTATATTTGATGAATTTCGGCCGCAGAGAGGTTATATTCATCGCATATTTTATCAGCCCGTAAGGGGTTTAACCTTTGCTCTACCGGATAGGGCAGCATAGATTCAACCCAACTTCCTTCCTGACCGGGGCCAATTATCGACCGGTATCGGTCCATCTCGTCGGTCGGGGCCACATCGGGCCAAAAACCGAACAATTGCCGAGATTTGAGAAACATCAGATTCATAAACGCTCCCGCCAGATAGATCAGTGAGAAGGAGATTCAATGGCTGATTACGACAGGCCGCACGTTCTTATGATGTCGGAGATCACCGTCGACGGGAAGCTTACCCTGAAGCGCGGGGCCTCCAGCAAGATCCTCATGAAGTACATGGCCCCCGAGACCGAGATCCTCCTTCACCAGACCCGGGCGGAGTGCGATGCCATCATGGTCGGAGCAAACACGATCAGGATCGACAATTCCTTCCTGACGGTCCGGCTGGTAGAAGGAAAAAGCCCGCTCCGCGTCATCCCGAACAGCCGGGCCAATATTCCGTTGAACGCAAACGTGCTCGGGTCGGATGCCAGGACGGTCATCGCCGTCAGCGAGGCTGCGCCGGCAGAGAAGGTTGCCCGGCTCCGGGAGAGCGGTGTTGATGTTGTCAGCGTGGGAGCGGACGAAGTCGACCTGCCGGGACTGATGCGGATCCTCAAGAGAGACTATGGCGTCTCCCGGATGATGATCGAGGGCGGGCCGACGCTGAACTGGTCCATGTTAAACCATCGTCTCGTCGACGAGATCCGTCTGATCCACCTGCCGTTCATCGTCGGCGGTGCCGATACCCCGTCGCTCGTCGGCGGCATGCATATCGAGACTGAGAAAGAGATGATCCGGCTCTCCCTGAAACGCCATTTCATGTGCGGGAGCAACCTGGTCACCGAGTGGAGCGTGCTCTACGGGGATAGTCTCGAGGAATAATCTTTTTCGACTTGTTGAAACCCCCTGACTCCTTCGGGAGAAATTTCAGGGCAATTCTATTCTATCCACACAGTTCATCAACCGATACCCCCTGGACTGAGCGCCTCGTGGTGCTCGTCTGGTGCCAGACGCGAAGAGCGTGAAGAGAGGCGGTATGGCCTCCGGAGGAGGCATTCTATAGGGCCCTCTTTTCATGCCTCTGTTTATCAGATCATCACGTAGGGATCCGCCTTCATGTACTCCCGGCAGACCGTCGTTGCGTAGTGGCCGGGAGGGAGGGTAAACCGGAGCCGGACGCTCTCCCCCGATACATCGGCCTGCACGCCGGTGGAGAGGCTGATCGGCCGGAGGACCCCGGCAAACTTCGTCTCCACGAACCGGGAAGCGCGTTCAAAGTCTGTGGCATCGATACCTGATGTTTGCATCAGTTCCTGCATGATCTCGTCCATCGGCCCACGCGGCGCCATCGGTTCCGCTCCCGGGATGAAGAGGGCGATCCGGCACCGGCCGCGGCGGATCTGCAGCAGTGCTGCCTGCCGGTTCCGTGCGGAGACGATGTCTTCGCGGCCGTTTAGAAAGAGCAGCCGGTCGCCGACCTCAGGCTCGGTGAGCGAGAGGCCGGCATCGATTCGGGAGGAGAGCGCGCAGTTGAAGAGGTGTGACTGGAACGCGCTTACCAGAAGCGAGAGGAGTTTCGGCGGGAGCGCCCGGAGCGCACCGGCGTAATCGCCGGGGTTTGCCACGAGGTGGTTTGCCATCGCCCGCTCGTAGGTCATCTGGACGGGAAGGTCGGCGAGCGCCGCCCGCGCGTCCCGAGTATCGGCAAAATGGTTCCTGGCCGATTGAGCCCTCTCTGACTCCAGAGGATATGCCCGGCCGACGTACGTGACCACAGCGCCTTCGTAGTCGCCCTTGAGGATGCTCCTGCCGACGAGATGTGTGACCGGCCGGACGACGCCGAACCGCTGCAGTCCGTAGTAGTTCGGTATTCCGGTTGATGCTGCCTCTGTGGCCGTCCGGACACGTTCGGCAAGGTCCTCTGTGATGCAGTCCCGGATGACGATATCGAACCGGTTCCCCATAAGATCCCCGAGAGCGAGCGAGTGCTGCGACCGCCCGACGACCTCAAGCGAGATATCCGCAAGATGCACCTGCCCGATCGCCTCCGGCGGGACGTCGTAGATCGATATGAGCTGGGTGGTCACCGCGTTCTTGTCCTTGGTCCCCGCCCAGGCGATCCGCCGGTGGCTGATGCCGAGACGCTTTGCGATCTCCTTGACCGCCCGCTGGAGTTCCCAGTTCTTCTTGGTGAGCCGGCAGATGAGGTAGGGACCATCGGGATCGCTGATCGGGAGCGGGAGTTCTTCGACGACAAAGTCCTCGGGGCTTGAGCGGAGCCGCCCGCCGATGCCGGGGGCGTCGGATGCGTAGTAGCGCATCCCGAGTTCCGCTTCGAGAGGATAGGGCGAGGGCATCATAGCAGGGAGAGGTCGCCGGTGATCCGGTCGAGGTCTTCGGAGCGAGCGGGTCCCAGGCCGAGCGCCGTCACGGTTCCCGGCGGGATCTCGGTCATTCCGGCGTCCTGGATGATCGACGCGGGGATGCCCGCCCGTTCTGCGATCGTCTTGAGTTCGAAGAGTTGCCGCTCGGCCGAGACCTTCAGCACCACCTTCTTCTGCCCTTCGTCAAGCCAGGCCTTCTTCGCGATCCGGTCTGCCTTCTCGTAGGCGCCGATCGCGGCGTGGGCGATCTGCGCGCACTTCTTGCCGCAGCTCATCTTCACATCAGCGCGCACGATCAGGCACTGCTTCCATTTAAACTCCCGTTCTTCCGGCATTTCGGTACTACCTGGGGCATGATCCGTCAAATACGCAGCTGTGGGGGTGGAGGGGCGGCACGCGGCTGGCGTCGTGGAGGGGTGAAGAGGGGATGAGAAACTCACAAGAATTGGGCAGGCGGTCGTAAGTCGCACCTGACGGTGCTTCCTGTGATATCGATCGCAACTATTGAATGGGATATGCATGGTAAAAACCCCGAACACTGGCCGTGGGGATATCGCGACCGGGGGGAGACCCCCCTCCCCTGCAACCCCACCCCCTATGGCGATACCCAGTGGAAAGCCGTGTACGGGTTTGGGCTGTCCTGAAGTACGATAGTTATTCCGCTTGGAGTTTGGGTAGCGACAAACAGGTGGAGGAAGATAGCGCTCGCTTACGACTCGGCCCCCCATCCGCTCCCTTTTAAGTCCCCGAACGTCCACTCTACTCAGGAACCGGGCCGCCACCGGCGGCCGGAAAACAACTCGTGCGAGGGGCATGATACTCTGGTCTGGGATGTTGTTGTTGTGGGCGCAGGCCCTGCCGGGAGTGCGGCGGCGCGGGCCTGCGCGGAAGAGGGGCTTAAGACGCTCTGCATCGAGGAGCACGGGACGATTGGCTACCCGGTGCAGTGCGCAGGACTCCTCTCGGCATCTGCTTTTACCGAGTGCGATGTCTCGAAACGTTCGGTCACAAACGAGGTGAGCGGCGCCCGCATGGTATCGGGCCTCGGTGGAGAACTCCTCTTTGACGCAGGGGTCACGAAGGCGTATGTCGTCGACAGGGCCCTCCTCGACCGTGAAATGGCGGAGCGGGCGGCGGATGCCGGAGCGGAGTTCCGCTTGAAGACCAGCGCATGCGGCATAAACGGCACCTCCCTCCTGACTCGGGGAGTCTGCGGGCGCGAGGAGATCCCCTTCCGCCTCCTTATCGCCGCCGACGGGCCGCGGAGTTCCGTCGCCCGCATGTTGGGCCTCCGGCGCCCGGAGACCTACCTCGCCGGGGTCCAGGCAGAGGTGCCCTGTGCAATCGACCCGCGCTACGTGGAACTGCACCCCAACGCGTCGCCCGACTTCTTCGGGTGGGTGATCCCGGTCTCGGCGACCCGGGCCCGTGTCGGTCTCTGCGCACGGGAGCACGCAAAGGAGTACTTCGACCGGTTTATCGCCCGTTACGGCGGGAACTCACTCCACCTCGCAAGCGGGGTCATCCCGCTCGGGGTTATGCCGCAGACCTACGGCCGCCGGGCACTCATCGTCGGCGATGCGGCGGGGTTCGCGAAGCCCACGTCGGGAGGCGGGGTCTACACCGGCGTCCGGTCGGCGAAACATGCGGCTGCCGTCGCGGCGGCGTGCATGGCGCGCGGGGCGTTCGATGACGGGAGCCTCCGCGACTACGAGCGGCGCTGGAAGGAAGACTTCGGAAGAGAACTCGATATCGGGATGAAAGCGCTTCATATGCGGCAGAAGATGACCCCGGAGGAGATCGATCGCCTCTGCCGGGCCTTGAACGACCCGGACCTCATCGAGACGATCGTGAAGCACGGCGACATGGACCGGCCGGGCACCCTGCTCAAGAGGCTCGCCCTGAAACCCGCGCTCGCCAGGGCAATGGGCATACTTTTTGCATCGGGAGTACGTCAGATTCTTACAGGTTGATCCAGCCGTCGCGCTTGGTAATACATTTATACCAAAACGTAATACAAATCGTCAGGTGTGTCATGCATATACCTGATGCGTTTATACCGATGGGACAGGCCCTGATCTACTGGGTCATTGCCCTCATCTTCATCGTTCTTGCTCTCCGGTGGGCGCGGCGTTCGATGGGAGAGGAGAAGATACCGCTGGTCGCCGTGCTTGCGGCAGGCATATTCGCCATCCAGGCGTTGAATATCCCCATCCCCTGGGGGACGAGCGGCCACATGGTCGGTGCGGCGCTCGCGGCGATCGTCCTCGGCTCACCGTACGCGGGAGTCTTTGTCCTGACACTGGTGCTCCTTGTACAGGGCATCATCTTCGGTGACGGCGGCATCACCGTCATGGGCGCCAACATCGTCAACATGGGCGTCATCGGCGGGTTCGTCGGCTACTACGGTTATGCCGGCATCAAAGGCGTGATAGGGAATGCGTATGCCGCCGCGTTCATCGCCGGGTGGGCATCGCTTTTCATCTCTGCAATACTCTGTGCGGTCGAACTCGCAATCGCCGGCACGTTCCCGCTTGAACTTGGCCTCACCTTCATGGGCACATACCATGCGATCATCGGCCTCATCGAGGGGGGGATCACCGCGGTCGCCCTCTACATGATAGCCTCGGCGCGGCCCGACATCCTCGAACGCCCGGCGGGGGTGAGCGCGTAATGGAGACGAAACAGTTTGTCATCATCGGTATCGCGATCGCTCTCGTGATCGCCGTTGCCGCGCCGTTCCTCGCATCAGGAAATCCCGATGGGCTTGAGAGCGCGTTCTTCAGCATCTATGACGCAAAGCCATTCATGGGCGACGAACTCGACGAAGATGCCGCCGGCGCCGCGGAGGAGCAGGTGGTCGCCGCGACCGGGAATGACTTCTCGTATGAAGCGTTCATGCCCGACTACAGCATCCCGGGCCTCGATAAGACCGGGGAGGTGCTTGCCGTTGTTCTCGGCACCCTCCTTATGCTGGGCCTGGTCTACGGTGTTGCCCGGATTGCTGCCCGGCCCGACAACTAAATACCCGACCAGATCCCACTTTTTGGTATCATGCACCTGGTCGAGACCCGCGATCTCACGCACGTCTACCGTGGCAACGTTCCCGCTCTTGAGGGCGTGAACTTCATCGCAGAGAGGAAGTCCCGCATCGCCGTCATCGGGCCGAACGGTGCCGGGAAGAGCACCCTCTTCAAGCACTTCAACGGCATCCTCAAACCCACGTCGGGCGAAGTGCTGATCAGGGGCGAGCCCATTACGAAGGAGAACGTCCGCGAGGTCAGGAAGTTCGTCGGGATCGTCTTTCAGAACCCCGACGACCAGATCTTCTCTCCCACCGTGGAACAGGACATCGCGTTCGGCCCGACGAATCTCGGCCTTGACGAGGCGACGGTCGCCCACCGTGTCGAGGAGGCCCTGCACCTCCTCGGGATCGAGGACCTGCGTGAGCGTGTGCCGCACCACCTCTCGGGCGGTGAGAAGAAACGGGTCGCCATCGCCGGCATCCTGGCGATGGAGCCGCAGGTCCTGGTGCTCGACGAGCCGACCGCGGGCCTCGATCCCCAGGGCGTCGCCGATCTCGTGGCGTTCGTCAACCGGCTGCCCGATGAGTACGGCATGACGGTGATCTTCTCGACCCACCATCTCGACCTCGTGGCGGAGATGGCGGACTATATCTACGTGATGGACCGGGGGAGCATCGTTGGTGCCGGGACGGTCGAGGAGATCTTCGCCCGGCCGGACCTCCTTACCCGGACAAGGCTCGACGTGCCGCCCATACCGAAACTGATCCGGTCGCTCAAGGAGAATGGTGTCGCCATCGATATGGCATACACCTATGAGGATGCAATGAAGTCGTTCCTTGATGCCTATGCGAGACGAGAATGATCGACGACCTCTACTATATTGAGAAACACGCGTATCGGACGAGCATCGTCCACCGGCTGGACGCGAGGGTCAAACTCCTCGTAACCCTCGCTGCCATCGTGGCCATCGTCGTCCTGCCCTACTCGACGAAGGTCTACGAACTTGGTCTTGTCCTCTTTCTTCTCTTTGCCCTCCTCTGGGCGGCATCCCGCCTCCCGCCGACGGCCTACCTCCGGCGGCTCCTCCTCATCCTCCCGTTCGGGATCTTCCTGATCGCGTTTCAGGTCTTCGTCAAGAACTCCTACTATGACGTCTTCCACACGATCGCGACCCTGCCCTTCGGGATCGAAGTCTACGCTGAGTCGGTGGAGTTCGCCTCGATCCTCCTCGTGAAGTTCCTGGTCAGTATATCGTTCATCATCCTGCTTTCATCCACGACGAAGATGCAGGATATGATCGAGGCGGCAGGACGGCTCGGCCTCCCCCGGGAGTTTACCCTTACGCTCGGGATGATGGTCCGCTACATCTTCGTCTTTGCCGAGATGTTTAACAGGGTACGGACCGCGATGGAGACCCGGTCTTTCGATCCCCTCGACCGCACCCTCCCCTACCGTTACAGGCTCCGCCAGGTCGGCTACACGGTCGGGTCAATCTTCATCCGCTCCTACGAGCAGGGCGAGCGGACCTACACGAGCATGCTCTGCCGCGGACACGGGGCGAATACCGGCCTCTACATCCGGCGAAAAAACCTCCGCACCGGAGAGATGGCGTTCTTTTTCGCGACGCTTGCTTTCATCGTGCTCTCTACGGTGCTGATCTATCTGCAGCCGTAGGTGAGTGTTCGATTGTCGTAGTGCCTTTTGCTGTGGAGGGCAATGCCTGCACCTCTACTCTTCTCGAGTTCCAGACGTCCCAACAGGGTTTGGCTATCGGAAGGTACAACCTGCGACAAACAAAGCGGACCAGAGCGTGGAAAGATTCCAGCATACTGAACCGTGGAAGATTATGGAAACGGTAGAATCCGTCAAAAATGCCAATACACTGGACCGTGGGGTTATCGCCAAAGGGAGGTGGGGACAAAGGGGAGTGCGAGCGCAGCGAGCATGAGAAACCCGAAGGGTTTCGAGGGGGGATGCTCCCCCCCCTCCCCGTCAGCCCCTCCCCGCGTGGCGATATTCCCTCGAAATCCGTATCCGGAGACGCGATATTCTGAAGTATGACCTGTCGAAGGGGTGACGGACAGAACATCTGGAGCAAGCGGAGCCATCAGGCTCCGAGATGTGACACTTCGTTGAAACCTGAGCAGAAACACTCGAAGGTGCGAGTGGGGTTACCCTAGCGGAAACCAGCGACGGGCTTCTGTGTTTGAGGCGAGCCGGGATCATTTCAGGGATACTCTCAACGCAAAAAATCAGATCATTCATATCTCCCGGCGGTGCATAGGGTAGTATGCCCGCAAAGAGCGAATTCGGCAGAGGGTTTGTCGTTAACCTGATGCTGCTTTCACGGCATTTCGGCCTGCCCCCCGAGAGAGCCTTCTTCGGTGCTGCCGACCACCTCAATGACTTCACCGTGCCGGAGCAGTTCCGGGGAACAGAGATCGAAGAACTCGTGGAGCGCCTCCGCAAGATGGTGATCTGGCACCAGCCGGGCACCCTGGATAAGGAAGATGCGGCAGACGTGAAAAGGCTCCTCAACCGAATAGCGATCGCGGTCGACAGAGAACTCGGTATCGCAAACCCCGACACAGGGAAGTACGACTGAGGGAGGCCTGCTCACCGGAAGATGTCCTCGCATGGACTTCATCGAACCGGATATTTGCAGAATAAGCCCAAATCAGTAAATTCTCCGGAGCCGTTCAGTATAAGAGGTTATACAACCAATATATACTGTGAGTTTTGCTGCGATTCAGGACGCCGCTTGTTCAGCGGAGGTCAGAGATGACTGATACCTACGATGCTTCACACATCACGGTACTGGAAGGCTTGAGGCCTGTGCGGGAACGTCCCGCGATGTACATCGGCAGCACGGATACCCGGGGACTGCACCACCTTGTCTACGAGGTCGTGGACAACTCGGTCGACGAGGCTCTCGCCGGGTTCTGCGACCTGATCCAGGTGACCATCAATCGGGACGGCTCGATCACGGTTGATGACAACGGACGGGGCATCCCGGTCGGCCTCAAGCCCCAGTACGGCAAGAGCGCTCTTGAGATCGTTCTCACGGTGCTGCACGCCGGCGGGAAGTTTGATAAGAATACCTACCAGGTATCCGGCGGCCTGCACGGCGTCGGCGTCTCGGTCGTCAACGCCCTCTCAAGCTGGCTCGATGCCACGGTCTTCCGGGACGGCAGCATTTATACGATGCAGTTCCGGCAGGGCCAGGTTGCAAAACCGCTTGAGAGCCGTCCGGAGACCGAACACGAGATGGAGGCGCGGTACGAGGAGCGGTACGGCAGCCGCCCGCAGCAGCCGCTCGACTACGAGCGCCTTCAGGGAACCCGGATCACGTTCCAGCCCGACCGCTCGATCTTCGAGACCGTTGAGTTTGACTACGATGTCCTGGACCACCGGCTCCGCGAGCTTGCCTACTTAAACAGCGGCCTTACGATCATCCTCAGGGACGAACGTACCGGGGACTGTGTCACGTACCGCTTCGAGGACGGCATCAGGCAGTTCGTCGCCCATATTGGCGAGGGAAAAGAGAGCCTCCATGAGGATGTTATCTACTTCCAGAAGCGCGACCCCGAGAGCATGGTCGAGGTCGAGGTTGCCCTGCAATACAACAACTCGTACACGGAGACAATCTACACCTACGTCAACAGCGTGAATACCCGGGAGGGCGGAACCCACCTCGAGGGCTTCCGGAGCGCCCTCACCCGGGCAATCAACAACGCCGCCCACAGAAACAACCTTCTCAAGAACAACGACGCTCAGGTCAAGGGCGAAGACGTCCGCGAAGGGCTCGCCTCCGTCATCAGCACCCGGGTCGCGAACCCGCAGTTTGAGGGGCAGACCAAGATGCGCCTCGGCAACAGCAACGTCCGGGGCATTGTGGACTCGCTCGTCTACTCGTCGCTCACCGAGTACTTCGAGGAGCACCCGAGGACCCTTCAGGTGGTCGTCGATAAGGCGATGACGGCTGCCCGGGCCCGGGAGGCCGCCAGGAACGCACGTGAACTCGCCCGGCGGAAGAGCACGCTCGAGTCGGCCGGCCTTCCTGGTAAACTCGCCGATTGCCAGGAGCGGGATCCGGTGAAGAGCGAACTCTACATCGTGGAGGGAGATTCTGCAGGCGGTTCCGCAAAGCAGGGACGGGACCGGAAGTTCCAGGCGATCCTTCCCCTCCGGGGCAAGATCCTGAACGTCGAGAAGGCGTCGGAGCACAAGATCCTGAAGAACGCCGAGATCCAGGCGCTGATATCCGCTATCGGCACCGGAGTCGGCGACAGTTTCGACGCTGAGAGGGCCCGGTATCACCATGTCATCCTGATGACTGATGCGGATGTCGACGGTGCGCATATCCGGACGCTCCTCCTCACGTTCTTCTACCGATATATGACGGAACTCATCGAGAACGGCTATATCTACATCGCCCAGCCGCCCCTCTACCGGATCGCCAGGGGAAAACAGGAAAAGTACGCCTACCGCGAGGAAGACCTGCGGGAGATCGTCGCCGAGTTCGGCGAGAAGGGCGTCACGATCCAGCGCTACAAGGGTCTTGGTGAGATGAACGCCGAGCAGCTCTGGAGCACCACGATGGACCCGGCAAATCGGGTCCTCAAACAGGTGAAGATCGAGGATGCCGTCTACGCAAACGAGATATTCGAGAAACTTATGGGAGAGAATGTGGACGCCCGGAGAGACTTCATCCGCCGGCATGCAAAGGAGGTGAACAACCTTGACGTCTAATCAGGTTGTCCCGATCAACATAGAAGAGGAGATGAAATCATGCTACATCGACTACGCGATGAGCGTGATCATCGGCCGCGCCATCCCTGACGCAAGAGACGGCTTAAAGCCGGTTCACCGCCGCACCCTCTACGCCATGCGGGAGCTCGGCAATACGAGCGACAAGCCCTACAAGAAGAGCGCCCGTATCGTCGGAGATGTGATGGGTAAGTACCACCCTCACGGCGATTCGGCCATCTACGATACGCTCGTGAAGATGGCGCAGCCCTTCTCCTACCGGTATACGCTGGTCGACGGGCAGGGGAACTTCGGTTCGATCGACGGGGACTCCGCTGCCGCCATGCGATACACGGAAGCCAGGCTCACGAAACTCTCGGAAGAACTCCTGGCCGATATCGATAAGGAGACCGTCGATTTCGTCCCCAACTTCGACGAGTCGCTCAAGGAGCCCGACGTCCTCCCGGCCCGGGTCCCGAACCTCCTCGTCAACGGGTCGAGCGGGATCGCGGTCGGTATGGCAACGAACATGCCGCCCCACAACCTCCGCGAGGTCTGTGAGGCAACCTGCCGCATCATCGACGAACCTGAGATATCTACGGAAGAGTTGATGCGGATCATGCCCGGTCCGGACTTCCCCACCGGCGGGATCATGATGGGCACCCAGGGCGTCCGGGATGCCTACCTGACCGGGCGCGGCAAGTGCGTTGTCCGGGGGGTCGTGGAGATCGAGGAGGAAGGCCGGACACCCCGGATCGTCATCAGCGAGATCCCCTTCCAGGTGAACAAAGCGCGCCTGATCGAGAATATTGCAAGCCTTGTCCGCGACAAGAGGATCGAGGGCATCTCCGACATCCGTGATGAGTCGGACCGGGACGGAATGCGAGTCGTGATCGACCTGAAGAGAGGCGCCGCGCCCCAGGTGATCCTGAACTTCCTCTACAAGCACACGGCGCTCGAGTCTTCCTTCGGGATCATCAACCTTGCGATCGTCGACCGCCAGCCCCGTGTCTTGAACCTCAAGGAGCTCGTCCACGAGTTCCTCAAGCACCGGGTGGACGTGGTCCGACGGCGGACCGAGTTCGATCTCGCGAAGACGGAGGAACGAAGGCACATCCTCAGCGGTCTCCTGATTGCGCTCGACAACATCGATGCCGTCATCGCAACCATCCGGGCATCCGGGACGACCGAGGAGGCACAAGCGGCCCTGGTAGCGAAGTTTGCTCTGGACGAGGTCCAGGCGGATGCCATCCTGAAGATGCAGCTCCGGCGGCTTGCAGCGCTCGAGCACCAGAAGATCCAGGACGAGCGCGACGCCCTTGCACTGGAGGCCGAACGGCTGACCGGCATCCTCTCAAGCGAGGCGAACATCCTCGCCGAGATCAGAAAGGAGCTCGTTGATATCGGCGCCCGCTATGGTGACGACCGGCGGACCCAGATCGGGCACGCGACCGAGACGCTCGAGAGGGAGGACCTCATCGAGGACAAACCGATGCTGGTCTCGCTCACCTCTTCTAACTACATCAAGCGGATTGACCTCGACACCTACCGGAACCAGCGGCGCGGAGGTCGCGGTGTCATCGGTATGGCGACGAAAGACGACGACGGCGTCGAGCGGGTCTTTGTCGCCAATATGCACGATAACCTCCTCTGCTTCACCGACAACGGAAGGGTGTACTGGCTGAAGGTCTACGACCTCCCCGAGGGGCAGCGGACGGGCAAGGGCAAGGCCCTCGTCAACCTCCTCTCCCTCGACGGCGAGGAGCGGGTGACGACGGTGATCCCGGTCAGGGAGTTCCGGTCCGACCACTACCTCTTCTTTGCAACGAGGGGAGGAACGGTCGCGAAGATGGCGCTCGACGAGTTCTCGCGGCCCCGGCAGACAGGGATCAACGCCATCAACCTCCGCGGCGACGATACCCTGGTCGACGTGAAGGCAACCGATGGGGACCGGGAACTGATCCTGACGACGAAGTTCGGGCAGAGTCTCCGGTTCCACGAGGAGACCGTCCGCCCCGTCCACCGGGGTGCGATGGGGGTGCGGGGGATCAAACTCCGTCACGGTGATGCCCTGCAGGCCGTCTCCGTCATCGCGGGGGACCACCTCCTCACCATCACCGAGCAGGGCTTCGGGAAACGGACGGAGTTCGATGAGTTCCGCGGCCACGGCAGGGGCACGCTTGGGGTGCGAAACATCGTCGTCGACGTCAGGGGCGGCGGCGTCGTCGGGTCGATGGCGGTCTCCGACGATGACGAGATCATCGTGATGAGCGCGTCCGGCATCGTGATCCGCACAAAGGTATCCGAGATCTCGGTCCAGAAACGTGGTACCCGCGGCGTCCGGGTCATGAAACTCGACGACGGTGACCGGGTCATCGGGTTCACAATCCTGGATGCCGAGGACGAGGCTTAAACGCCTGTTCCCTCTCTTTTTTGGCTCGCTCAATCTTGACGCCCCGCCCTTCGGGCCATCATGATTCCATCTGGCTGCGTTCGAGCGTACTCATCACGACGATGACCGCCTCGTCCACATCCTGTCCGCCGTTCCACCGGTAGGGCAATATCGTCTCCGGGGGAGAGACGCCTAATCTACAAAGCGTTTACGACGAGCGCGCCACGGACAGCCTTTCCGCACCGTGAACCGTCCCTGTAACGTGCCGGATCCGGCACCCCATGCCGCCATCCTTTCCGCGGGTTTTATCCCGGCAGGAGACAACAGAACGCCTGAATGAGGTGTACGTAATGTTCCGTACGACAATCCAGGTTGTGACGCATGGTGAGGGGGAGATCGTCAACCTCACACCCCGGGTGGAGCAGGCGGTCGCCGAAAGCGGCATCAGGGAAGGTCTTGCAACCGTCTTCGTCGAAGGCTCGACCGCCGCCGTCACCACCATCGAGTACGAGCCCGGCGTGCTTGCTGATCTTTCCCGGGCGCTCTCGGTCATCGCGCCGGCGGATATTCCCTACGCGCACGATGCAGCATGGGGTGACGGCAACGGACGGTCCCATGTCCGGGCGGCGATCGTCGGCCCGTCGCTCTCGGTCCCGGTTATCGAGGGCGGGCTCGCCTGCGGCACCTGGCAGCAGATCGTCCTCCTGGAACTCGATGTCCGGCCGAGCCGCAAGCGGACGGTCCACGTCACCGTCCTCGCCTGAACATCAAAAAGAAGGAAGACGTGCGATTCCGGCTGCGTGAGGGCACGGTGCCGGGCAGACAATCGCCGAAGAATCACTCTGCTCAGACGTTGCCGGAATCGTTCAAGAATAAGTTGTTTAGTCGAGAGGTACCGTTTCCAGTTGCGATACCAGTTCCCAGATGCGGGTCCGTGCGTGGACCGGCATGTTCGGGTCGTTGCTGATCTCGTCGATCATGGAGATTGCGGTTGCGGCGCGCAGACCGATACTCCGGGACTCGTCCTGGAGAACCGATTTGGTCTCATCTGCAACACGCCGGATATTGCGCGGGATGGTGGAATCCTCGCTGATATTCTGCAGCATCTGGATGCAGATCCGTATTGTTTCGTCTGGACTTGCCATTAGAATTACCCCTTTATTATTAATGGCATCCAGACATATATAAGTTCATTAAGGGTGTTCGACAAAATGACGGCAGATAAGGCTGACGAAGTCATGGCTGAGTACCTCCTGAAAGGAGGAAAGATGCTCGCTAAATCCTGCAAAGCCTGCGGGTACCCCCTGTTCGAGTACAAAGGAGAGACACAGTGCGTGATCTGCCCGCTTACGGCGTCAGAAAGTCCTCTTCCCGAACCGGAGCCGGTTCCACAGCCCTCCCCCGGACCGGTGCCGTCACCGTCACCTGCACCGGCCGCTCCCGGAAAGGATGGCCGGGTCACGATGGAACTCGAGCGGACGATCATCCACCTCTGTGAACGGATCAGGGGCGAGCAGAGGGCCGACGAGTGCCTGACCCTGATGAAGGCGATTGCCAAGGGCGCTGAAGCGCTCGAAGCACTGGGTCAGCGGTAAGGCCTGCGGGCAAGATCCCATATCCCACGGGCCGTCTTTTCTCCAATCCCGTGCACCGACGCCAGCTCCTCCGCATCGGCATCGATGATCGCCTTTAGCGATCCGAAGTGCTCAAGGAGGAGCCGTGCACTCCTGAGACCGATGTTCGGGAAGGCCGCGAGCGCATACTCCTGCTCCTCACGGACCGACCGGTAGGACTTTTTCGGGTGCACCTTCCGCTCTCCCCGCTCGCTCCCCTCCCGTTGCGCGAGGACGTAGAGCATCTCCGCGGTATCGTCCGCATCCCTCGTGCGGATCAGCGTGACCCCCATATCGACCGTAATGGCGGCAAGCGTGCCGCGGATAGCGTTCGGGTGGATGTTGCGCACCGTATAGATGTCATCTGGCCCCTCGATGATCAGGATCGGCCGCGGCACCGCATCGGCCATGGCCCGGATCTGCCCGAAGAGGTCCCGCTCGACGAGGGTGTTCATGAAGTCCTGCACGGTCTTCCTTTCCACGAGGATGCGGTCGCCGATGGCGTAATCGCCGAATTCGAGCCGTTCGAGTGTTATCGACGCACCGAGTTCGTGCAGGTGCCCGGCGACCCGCGACGAGGTCTCCCGGTCGTCGACGGTGATCGCCGGGCCCGTGGGCGCAAACTCCAGAAAACTCGCCT
>NZ_JAJGBK010000027.1 GCF_020696975.1 Methanoculleus sp. | reverse complement strand
ATCCACCACGGTCCAGTGTACCGGGTTTCCCATCGCTAGGGTTGTTTTCCGTCTGCAATTTGGTATCAGTGTAACTGAAACGAGGTAAAATCATTCCACCGGCGGGCGATTCATTCTGTAGCGGATGGCGCCGCCCTCCCGATCGTCCTCCTATCGCGATGTCTCCCGAAATCCACTCCAGGCATAACAATAGGAAATCCTGGCCCGGGGAATAGCAAGTCTGAAGTACAGCCCCCCAGATACGCCCTTTCACACCCTCACACCCCTCACATCACGAAAAATAGGGGGTACAGAGCGTGATCGGATCTCCGTGCAAGAGCCCGGAGACCCTGTCAACTCACATGGGGGTTGTGTCTGGAGTTACGAATGGGGGTAGAGTTTGGAGTTACTCCACCGGCACGAACTTCGTGCCGTAGTGGATGGTCCCGCTCTCGCCGTCCGCCGTCACCCGGCGGAAGACACTTTTGACCCGCATCCCGATCGCTGCCTCCTCAGGCGTGCAGGCGACCTGGGTCGTGAGCCGCGGCCCCTCGTCGAGCTCGACGATCGCGAGGACGTAGGGGGTCGTGTTCTCGAACTGGTCGCTTGCCGACCGGATCACCGTGTAGGTGACGACCGTCCCCTCGCCGGTGAACTGGTGGTCGACGATCTTGCCGCTCCGCCGGCAGTCGGGGCAGAGCGACCGGGGCGGGAAGAAGTACCGCCCGCAGGTCGTGCACTGCGTCCCGACCAGGTTATACCGCTGCGGGATCTTTCTCCAGAACCGTGATACCGACATTCTTACGCCCCCAGGATGTGCACGACGACCGTCGCGCCGGTGCCGCCCACGTTATGCGCCATACCAATCTCCGCGTCCACCTGCCGTGCGCCGGCATCGCCGCGCAGTTGCGTCACAATCTCGCAGATCTGCTTGATCCCCGTCGCACCGACCGGGTGGCCGCAGGCCTTCAGGCCGCCGCTCGTGTTCACCGGGATCTCCCCGCCGAGGGCCGTTGCCCCTTCCGCGGTGAGCCTCCCCGCCTCGCCCTTCTTGCAGAACCCGAGGTCCTCGATCGCGCAGATCTCGGCGATCGTGAAGCAGTCGTGGACCTCGACCATATCGATGTCCTTCTGGGTGAGTTTCGCCTGGGCGAACGCCCGTTTGCCTGCGGCGACCGTGGCGTCCAGGGTCGATATGTCCCGCCGGTCGTGGAGCGCGATGGTGTCGCTCGCCTGGGCGCTCGCAAGCACCCGCACCGGCGAGTCGGTGAACTCGCGGGCACGCTCGAGCGGCACCACGACGACCGCCGCCGCACCGTCGGTGATCGGCGAGCAGTCGAAGAGCCGCAGGGGGTCGGCCACGAGCGAGGAATTCAGGACCGTATCGACCGTGATCCTGTTCCGGAACTGCGCGATCGGGTTCCTTGCCCCGTTCTCGTGGTTCTTGACCGCGACCTGTGCAAGCTGCTCGCGGGTGAGCGGGTAGCGGTGCATGTAGTCGTTTGCGATCATCGCATACAGGCCCGGGAAGGTCGCCCCGGCGAACCCCTCCCACTCGCGGTCCGCGGCGCTCGCGAGCATATCCACGCTCGCCCCGGTCCCGACGTCCGTCATCTTCTCGACGCCCGCCGCGACGACGATATCCTCCATGCCGCTCGCGACCGCGGTCACCGCCTGCCGGAAGGCAAGCCCGCCGGAGGCGCAGGCCGCCTCCACCCTGGTCGAGGCGACGTGGTTGGTCGCAAGCCCGGCGTAGTCCGCGATCAGGGCACCGATATGCTCCTGCTCGACGAACCGCCCGGCGCTCATGTTCCCCACATAGAGGGCGTCGAGGGTTTCCCCGGAGAGCCCGGCATCCTCAAGCGCCAGCGCTCCGGCCTTCACAAAGAGGTCCCGGAACGAGGTGCTCCAGTGCTCCCCGAACTCCGTGCACCCGATGCCGATTACTGCTACGTCTCTCATTTCTGCATCACGATCTTTCCCTTGTGTTTGGCATACAGTGCATAGTCCAGGTATATCGGGTTCGCGAGCAGTTTCTCCACGCTCGGCGCCGCCGCCCGGTTGAACTCCCCGGACTCGATGGCGTCGGTGACCGTGATATCGAACGCGTCGCTCCCGGCTCCGGACCCGAACGAGGTCACAAAGATCCGGTCGCCCGGTTTCGCCACATCGAGCGTCGCCGCAAGCCCGATCATCGATGCCCCCGAGTAGGTGTTCCCGAGCCTCGGGACGACGAGGCCGGGCTTGATCTGGTCGTCCGTAAACCCGAGCATCTTCGCCACCCGCTGCGGGAACTTGGCGTTGGGCTGGTGGAAGACGGCGTAGTCGTAGTCCTTCGGGTTCGTCCCCGCCTGTTCAAACATCAGCCGGGCGGCGCCCTGGACGTGCTTGAAGTAGCCGGGGTCGCCAGTGAACCGTCCGCCGTGGCGGGGGTAGTTCTGCCCTTCCCGCCGCCAGAAGTCGGGAGTGTCGGTGGTGAACGAGCAGGTCCGGTTGATATCGGCGATGGTCTCCCCTTCGCCGATGACAAACGCCGCCCCGCCGGCCGCCGCCGTGTACTCGAGCGCGTCCCCGGGAGCCCCCTGGGCCACGTCCGCACCGATGGCGATCCCGAACGGGATCATCTTGCTCTTGACCATACCCATGCAGGTCTGGATACCGGCGGTCCCCGCCTTGCACGCGAACTCGTAGTCGGCGGCGGTCATGTTCGGGGTCGCCCCGATCGCCTCGCCGACCGTGCAGGCCGTGGGCTTGACCGCGTAGGGGTGCGACTCGCTCCCCACGTAGATGGCGCCGATCGCGTCGGTGTCGACGGCTCTTCGCCGGAGCGCGGCCCGTGCCGCCTCGACGGCGATCGTTGCTGTGTCTTCATCGAGATCGGGGACAGACTTCTCAAAGACCCCAAGACCTCTCATGACGTCGTTTGCATTGCCGCCCCAGACCCGCGCGATCTCCGGGACTTTTATCCGGTATCGCGGGATGTAGACGCCGTATGAGTAAATGCCTACCATAACGTTCCTCGCAGTGAACTGATGATCGTCTCGACATCCACCTCGGTGCAGAGCACCGTTATGCGGTCACGCTCCGCAAGCCCCGGGATGAGCGGGTGAACCTCTCCCGGGCTGATGCCCTGCAGCACCACGCACCGGGGTTTGAAGGGCGTGACCCGGATCGCCACCATGGGGGACTTCCCGGTCGAGACCTCGGTGAAGATGAGGGCACGCTCCGTGCTCCAGCCGTAGATGCGGTTGAACTCACTCGAAGAGAGCTGGAGGATCGCATTGAGGCTGTTTATCACCGTGTACCCGTAGATCGCCTGGTCCATCGAGCCGCAGAGTGTGACGGCGCCGATGACTTCGGCAAACTCCGAGAGGCTCACCGGGGATGCATACTCGTGGATGTCGTAGATGACGTCTTCGTCGAACTCACTGTACAGAATTTTTGCAAATTTGTTGATGTACCGGCCACCGTTGTCCTCATCGATCGAGAGGATCGTATCGACAATCTTGCCGACGATGGCGGTTCCCGGACTCTTTCGTCGTCCGCTTTCGTAATCACTGATAACTGAGGGAGAGACCTCAAGGCGTTCGGCGAGCACTCCCGGAGGAATGTTGAAACTCTGCCGCCACTTCTTTAAGGCCTGACCCGGTGAGTCCGAGAGTGTGATCTCTCCTGCCATTTTTTCGGCGAGTTGATGCCGCACTCCGGATTTCATGCAGGTACTGTTACCGCTCTGACTTAAAAAATTAGCGTATCCCATTTCGACATTTCACGAAGAATGCCCGGCAGGGATCCTTGCGCAACCCGTATATAGTATGCATCTCAATTCTGATATAATGGTTGAAGCGGAAGATCTGCAGTCCTTGAAGACGATCGCCCTGCTTGGCGGGTGCCGGGGGCCCATCTGGCTCTCGTCGCAGTCGCTTGGAAGCGAGCTGGGTATCAGCCCCCAGACCGCCTCGCGGCGGCTGATCGCGCTTGAACGGCAGCAGTTCGTCATCCGGTCGATGAAGCCCGACGGCCAGTATGTGGCCGTCACCCGGGAGGGCGAACAGGCGCTGCGGCGGGAGTATGCGGATTACGTGAGGATATTCAATCCGGAACGAAGGCAGTACGTCCTCGCCGGGACGGTGATCAGCGGACTCGGGGAAGGCCGCTACTACATGAGCCTCCCCCACTATAAGGAGCATTTCGGCGAGTATCTAGGATTTGAACCCTTCCCCGGAACCCTGAACATCAAACTCGATGCGGCGAGCATCCAGGTCCGCAAGCAGCTCGACCATGCCGGGTGGATCGACGTCCCGGGATTCACCGCCGATGAGCGGACGTTCGGCGGTGCGCGGATGCTCCCCTGCCGGATACAGGGGCAGGCGTGCGCGATCGTCGAGCCCTCCCGCACCCACTACCCGGAGGACATCATCGAGGTGATCGCCGGGTGCGAACTCCGCAAAGTCCTGAACCTGACCGATAACGATACGATCGAGGTGGAGATAACCCATGATTGATGCAGCCATACAGGCCCTCGCAAGGGGCGAATTCGTCCTGCTCTACGACTTTGACAACCGCGAACGCGAGACCGATTTCGCGATCCGGTCGGATGCGGTCACCCCCGCCCACATCCGGCAGATGCGCAAAGATGGCGGCGGGCTGATCTGCACGGCGGTCCATCCCGAGGCCGCAAAGAGGCTCGGCCTCCCGTTCGCCCACGATGTTCTGCGGGCCTGCAGCCTCGTCGAGAAGGACGGCGAGGTCCCCTACGACCCGAAAAACCACTCGTCCTTCTCGCTCTGGGTGAACCACCGGGAGACCTACACCGGGATCACGGATAGGGACCGCGCATTGACGGTCACGGCCATCGCGGACGAGGTTAAAAAGTCGCTCAACGGCGGCGGGCACGACTTTGCCGCGCATTTCCGGACACCGGGGCACATGGCGCTTCTCCGGGCCGCGGACCGGCTGCTCGATGAGCGGCGCGGCCAGACCGAGCTCTCGATCGCGCTTGCCGGGATGGCCAACATCACCCCGGCGGTCACGATCTGCGAGATGCTGGACGACGAGACGGGGTTCGCCCTCTCAAAAGAGGACGCGATGGCCTACGCCCGAAAGCACGGGCTCGTCTTCGTCGAGGGGCAGGACGTCCTCGACCGGTGGGAGTCGCGAACGTCGGGGGCGTAACCCCCACCGCTTCATCTCGGGCCCGCCCTCTCCCATGTATCAGGAGGGCCTTTTTACACATCCCCGGCGGAGAGCGGAAACCTATGCGGGTTTCCCAACTCCGCCGCAAAATAGCGTTCCTCATGTTTTTTCAAAAACAATATATACAATTGTACGGCATTTTAAACGGATGAAAAAAGATGCCGTGGCATACTTGAATACGAGAAAAAAGGGAGATTTCGCTGCACAGAAAGCCGATGTCGAGAACTATTGTAAATACCGGTTTCAGATTGTCGAATTCTTCAATGACCACCGTGCAAATGCAACACCGCCAGAGAAGCGAAAAGGCTTCGCTGATATGCTGGACTACTGCGCCGCCAATAATTGCCCCGATATCATCATCTACGATCTTGCGGGCCTTGCCCGGGATATGGACACCGGGCTTGCGACACTCAAGAGATTAAACGACCAATATACCGTCTACTGCGTGAACAACGACTTCTTCGGGTTCCGGGACGAGCCGGAACTCCGGCGGGAGGCCATCGCGAACTTCATTGCGTATATGGACCAGTACCGGGAGAGTGCCCGGAAAGCCGCTCCTGTCGCCTCGAAGAAGGCGAAGAAAGGGGACGGGCGGCCGATCGGGAGGCCGAGGGCGCTCAACGAGGGGCAGGTCGAGGCTCTCCTCACGATACGGCAGGCCGGGACGAGCATCAGCCAGATCTGCCGGATGTTCGATGTCAGCCGGAGCACGGTCAGCAAGATCCTCGCGGACTACCCCGAACTGAAGGGGGAGTGGAAGGGGGCCCGGCAGGAGCCGGCGGAGTGACGCGCGGGCCCGCTGATCCTTTTTTGTGTTTCAAGCCCTCTATTTTTCTGACCGGCATCGGATACCCGGATCTCATTCCGGCAGCGGGGGCCCGCCGCGGGTGTATCCTGTGGAGTCAAGGACCGCGAGCCAATCGAACTCGGCGAGGCTCTGCGGGGTGAGCGGGAAGTAGCCCGGGTTCTTCTTGCTCCCCGAGCGGGTGGGAATAGCCCCGGCGGGAAGCCCCTCCCCCCGGTGCGTCGGGATGAACCTTCCCGGCCCCGGAGCGGCGATGAGGTGTGCCTCGAGGGTGCCGGCTTCCGGCCGGCCGACGCCGTTTGCGTCCGAGATGCCTACCGCGGAGCCGATGACGGCGTAGCGTGGGCCGAGGATCCCGGCAAGGTGCGCTCCCGCCGGCCACCACGCGTAGAGGTCGGCACCGAACTGCCACTCCGCTTTCCCGCGCCGGAGATGCTCGTTGTGGGCGAAGGCGAGCACCCTTCCTCCCCGGCCGCATTCGCGGGAGACCATGTACGCGAGGTTGTCCGCCATCATCGCGTCGCGCATTGCAAGGAGCCGGGAGACCCGGTCGCCCGACGCCTGCGCGAGCCCGGCGTGGTAGTTCAGCAGCCCCCGTGCGGCCGTCGCATACTGCACGGCTTCCTGGTAGCGGTCCTTCCCGCCCTTCGCGATCAGTTCGGGGCGGCGGGCGTGCAGTTCCGCGATGAGGTCCTCGGTCTTGAGCCGCAGCGCGGCTGCGGCCGGCGATCGGCCTATCGACTTTGTCGGGTCGAAGACCGTCGCGGGGTCCTCCCAGTCGGCATCCGCGCCGATGAGCGGTTCGATCTGCTCGCGGTACGCCGTGCCCGCAGTACTATCGATCGCGGCGAGGTAATCGAGGACAAAGGAGAGGAGCCGGCGCGGACTATCGCTGCTGCCGAACTCGGTCGGCGCATCGAAGCCGTAGAACCGGAGTTTGACGCGGTGGGACGGGTCGGTGTTGTATGCCCGCATCCACTCCACGAGTTCCCGGTTCGCGTCGAGCCGGCCGAAACCGTGACTGTACCCGGTCTCCTGCACGTCCTCGTAGGACGCCGGGCCCTGGCCTGCCACGTATTCGTCCACCAGCCGCCCCCTTGGGAAACTGCTCTCGATGGCGATGGCAGTATACCCGTGCGCCGTAACAAGGCGCTCGAACAGCCGGTTGCGGAGGACGAGGAGTTCCTCGCCGCCGTGGAGGGCTTCGGAGAACCCGAGGAGGTCCACCGAATCGCCGAGCGCGGCAATCATCGCATCGACGGCGGCGTTGAAGGCCGCCGGCGAATCAAGGGAGAATGGAATTGCTTCGCGTGCAATCCAGTCGTCGAGAGTTGCGTATGGATGGGGCATGGATGACTCCGATCTGCCGGATGGCAGGTTTTCGTGGTAATACAACTGGGAAAGCGGTGGGTATTAAGTTGCGGGGCGTATCCGGCATTACAAAGTCTGGCAAACCGGGCGATTACTGTCTTCTCAGAATTGGTGAGGCACACCATTAAGTCTGATGAGTGGCAACCAACGTAATGCCTTCGGGCACAGGGGGGTCCGCCCGACCACGGAAATGAGCAGGCGGACCTCCGGCAACGCCGGTTTGGCACCTCTTCTGCCTCATTCGCCTGAGCGTCTGATCTGGTCGTCATCAGGAGGCAGCTGGCACACACTGTAAATAGGGCGTTCGCTCTCCGGTGCGTAGCGGGTATGCGTGAGAAGGATATACCCGCTCGCAGAGCGGAATCGCACGGTCTCCCCTGCGAAAGTTCCCGGCAAAATGTAATAATCACCTTGGGTGATGCACGAGTTGCCGTCCCGGTCCACGAATGCCGGTGCGGAACCGTTCTGGAGCGGCGATGCGATGCGTGACGTCCACCAGCCGGTTTCTCCGATCCCCAGGTAAATCTGAGATATCTTCGGCCCCGGAGCGGTGCTGCGGGGAACTCCCGGCGCAGTGCGCTTGGGGGCGTAGGAACTGTTTGCTACTGTAACAATATAGTCACCGTCAGAATTGCGTTCGATGACCGTCGAGAAGAGGAATGACATCGTTTCCGGTTTGATAAGATACCTGACCGGGGGTTCTACGGAGTAGTCCCAGTCGAGGGACGACTTCTGCTCCTTGAATCTGTAGATCTCTTTTCCATCGGTATACAGGGTGATGCATATCACACAACCCATTAAGGAATTTCTGTGAAAGGGTACATCAGGATTGAATGTAAGTGTTCGCGACTCGTGCGGTTTAAGGACAATCGATCCTTCTCCCCGGTAGAGCGGCATATCGGCCATGGGATCGTTTAACGTCCACGTGTACGCGATGGTCCGGTTGCTGCCGCCAGTGTTCTCCAGGGTGAACGTAAAGTTGTTGTCAAGATCGCAGTACGCATCCCTGACGACAACCGTGCCGAACAGCGTGAATATGCAGCCTGATGCCAGAACGATCACACATACGAGGATCGGTAACGTTAGAATGCTCTTCATCGTAGCCCTTCATCATAGACCTTTTTAACTTCTGCGAGCATTGTAATCTTGTAGCCGCCGGTTCGCTGAAAAAAGAGAGGAATTTGCATGGCGGCTAACGCTCCGCCGACTCGTTCGCGAAGACATAGGCTATGTACGGCTCCTCGATGTTGTTATGAGTTGCTGTTCCGGAAAAGACATAGATCGGCCAGACTGTCTCCTGTATTACACCCCTCGGCTCCATCCAGTATCCGAGCGAGACTTCTTCGATCACGATGCGATCAAACTCAGCGGCCACAGATGGACGAACCGTCTTTGCTGCGAGGAGATCTGCGTATGCCTGCTCCGGCGATTTGATGCTGACGCTTCCGTTTGGCACAACCTCTCTCCACGTCTTCACAAGCCCGACGGCTTCACCGCCGTCAGCTAAGATCACTGCAAATTCATCCCCGTATACCGGGAGTCCGTCGAGTGTTCGGCCAAAGCGGACTGCTTTCGTCACATCGTACGATACTTTCGGCTCAGTGGCACCTGCCTCCCAGACCTCCTGCTTCTGATTTACCCCGACGCTCACGATCTGTGCATCCGGGGACTCCATCTGCGTCTTCTTGAGGAATTCAAGGGCGATCTTCTCTGATTCCGCATCTGACGGCAGCTCCGGCTGTTCTGTTACTTCGTTCGGGAACTCTTTGTCGAGGATGTGGTAGATCATCGCGCCGGAATGTGTGTACACCGAGATCTGCTCTTCCGGCTGCTTGGACGTGTCCACGACGAGCACCTCACCTGTGTCCTTGTTGGAAACCCTTGGGGTTCCCGAAAGGTTGAACCTGCTTGCTATCTCCTTGACCTGATCTTCCGTGATCTTGATGGGTCTTACCCGGTATACCGGGTAAGACTCCTTTATCTGCGGCAGTTCGGCGGCAAGCGAGTATGTGGCATCATCAGCACTTGTCATCCTGGGGAGACTCGCGGAGATCGAATCCGAATCCATGACATACAAACATCCGACCGCGATTGCAAGTGCAATGCAGGCAAATACACCTAATTTAACATTCATTTTTCTCCTCCAGGTCAGTTGCAATTGTATAGCCATCGATAGATCTCACCGTCGACGGGAGGATCGGCAATAATCGATCCCTCCTTCCAGGCATTGTCGTGTCCGCAGTCAGCATTCTCACCGATGATGCCTACCCTGATCTCGCTTCCATGGTTTTCGTCGATGCCGATAAACCACGCAAGTCGCACTTTGTACCCATCTACGAGCTTATTGGCTACATTTGCGCCGTCATCCGGGAGATCGTAGCCCACACTATCAAATCCGCATACGAGATACACCGTTCATTGCATGGTGTGGGTAGTACTTGAGTTCGCTTGGGAGTTGAACTGTATGGCAGCTGTCCAGGAGCATCCATTCCAGGTCATAATCCCCCCACTCGCAATTGCGGAAATAGACCCAGCTGCCTGGTGCGCTGTTGAGTAGAATCCCTTGATTCCAGCCATGGCCGGCAAAGTAAACGATATCAGTTCCGTCAACATAGGACTGATCCAGGCCGGAGTATGTCCAGCGATTGACGTTCCTATCCTCATCTCCTATGAAGAAACTTTCAGTCCACCCCGCGCTTGAAAGCGCCTCACGAAACCCCTCAGCACTCGTGGGGCTGCTCGGCTGATTATTTCCCGCAAGATAATTACATTTGTACTCCACGCCAAATTCCGGGTACGAAGCGTCGTTATCGTCGCCTGTTCCTGCACAGGCTGGCGGAGCGAGGATCATCCCCATGACAATACCTGCCAGGAGTATCGATCTCTCAATCTTTCGTTTTTCCATCATCTCACCATCCTTGTTACTACATGTTACTCGGAGGCCTGCGGCGAGATGACTATGAGAGCATCGTCACTCCGGCATCGCCTCCGGACACAGGGGGGCCCGCCCGACCACGGAGAATGAGCAGACAGACCTCCGGCAATGCTGTTTTGGCATCGCCATGCTAACGCTGCGACGTTTTGCTATATACCTTTTCTGTCACATCCCTCTACACGTCAGGACCCTCATATCAGTTTTGCGCGAAAGACCGGAGCTCATGGGTTGGGAAGAGCGGTTGCACGAGGTGAAGAACAGCAGCGTCCAGGGACGTCTGTCCGGGAGGAGTCACCGATGAGTCCCAAAAAAAAGATTTTTAGAGTTTGGTTTCGGAGGTAGAGCCTCTACAGCTGCACCTGGGAAAGAGCGTCGTAGACGATCTTCCGATACAGTTCCGGCCGCGTCCCGTACTCCTCCTGGGCCTTCTTTGAGTCCTCGGTGGTGCCGAAGGCGTCGAGCCGGTCCAGGGTCTCGCGGGCGGTGTCGAGCACCCAGAGGTCGCGGGTCTCGCGGTCCACGACCGAGATCGACTCCACGCGGACCGAGACGAGACAGGCCCCGTCCGGGGTCGTGTAAAGGCTCGGCTTGCCGACGACGGCGACGAACGCCGGCGGCTCGATCCGGGCGAGCTGCTGCATCGCCTCGGGCTGGTAGGACCCGGCCATGATGAAGAAGGTGCCTGTCGGGTCGACCACCCGCCCGCGGTAGTATATGTTCTGGTCGCCCTGCCGCTGCTTCTCCGTCAGGGTGCCGACGATGAAGATCCGGTTGCTCCGGATCCCGCTCGGGAGGATGACGTAGGTCGGGCTCTTCTCGTCCTCGCCGTCCTTGAACTGGTAGCGGGTCTCGCGGAGCTCGGATGCGAAGACCCTTCGTGCCGGTTCGCGCTCGAATGCGCTCTGGGGCTTCATGCTGCCTCACCTCCGGCGCGGTTCAAGAGTGCAGCCAGTTCTGCGGGCTCAAACGTCACCGGAGTGCAGGAGTTGACGAGCAGCCTGCCGCCGAACTCGTTCCCGCTGCAGGTGTAGTAGCGCCCGAGGACCGCGTTCCTGATCCGGTAGAAGATCTCGTCCATGCCGAGCGGGTTCGTCTCCGCGATCTGAATGGCCTCTTCCAGGGTGATCCCTGCGAGCGTTTCGACGATATCGCGCTGCATCAGGACGTTCCGGGCGCGGACGCCGTCGTCGAGGACCGCTTTGATGCGAAGGTCGTAGCGGAACTCGGGCTGGATCTCGTGGACCGGGCAGTAGTTCTGCCGGGAGAGGGTCCGGTTGCATCCCTCGACCGGGCAGCGCTTGATCAGGCCCGAGCCGGGAGCGACGTGGACGAGAGCCCCCCGTGCCTCGGTCTCGCTCCGTCCGACCTCGATGTCCCCCTCGTCGGTGATGTACATCGCGGTGTTCAGGGCGAGGGAGAGCCTGCCGTTGTACTCGTCGACGGTGGCGTAGAAGATGTTGTAGACGGCGTCGAGGTCTAACTTATCTTTGTTCTCTTCCTTCCAGATGACGAACTTGATGGTGCCGGTCTCGTCGCCGAGGAGCCCTGTCTGGAGCATCCGGTCATGGGTGACTTCCCAGTCCTGGATGACCTTGGCCCGCACGCTCCCGACACCCGGCTTCAGCTCCGCTATCGGTGTGATCGAGGGGAGGAGCGGCGCGTCCCTCTCCATCTGGGAGATCGTGGTGCCCGAGTGGATCTTCAGGTTCGGTGCGCCTTTATACTCGTCGACGACCGCGGACTCAATCCGGTACCAGTGGCCGTACTCCATCGCGGGGGCGTTTGCCCGGGTCCAGGTGACGAAACGCATGGCGCCGCTCGAGTCGGCGATGATCCCGGTCTGGGCGATCGAGGGTGAGACGGGCGGGGTCAGAGCAACGATCTTTCCCTCGATCGTCACCCACTCGCCGGGAACGATCTCGCTTATCGGGCGAAGCTCGGTGGAGGTGTTCCCGACACCCGTGACGTTGTGCTCACGGGCGAGATCGGCCGTCACCGTCCGCTCTGCCTCGGCGGCGTTGACGCCGAACTCCTCGATGAGACGGTGGAGGCGTGATTCGATCTTCTGCCGATCGGGCTGTGCGCCTTTTGCTTCAAGTTTCTGGGAGATTCTCTCTGTTACCTCGGAAAGGTTCATGTTTTACATCTCCAGTCTGTACTTTGCCTCGTCAGAGTATTAAGCCTCGGCGTGCGGTGTGAAAATGAACCCGGCCCCCTGCCGCCGGGGCCGCGAGGTGCGCCCGACCGGAAGAGAGCGCGGCGACGACGGCGGGTATCCGGTATCCCGTGATGCGTGCCGGCCGATGGCCCGGAGCCGGATCGCCGCCGGACGGACGACCATTTTCGGCTATCTACGGACTTCGATGCCCGGCAAGGGCAGCCGGGTGCGCCGTTCTGCAGTCCGGGGTTGGATTGAGGGTTCTCCAAACCTGCTCCTTGAATGTATAAATAGGGGCAGGGACAACATCAGCTGCATGGCATTAAATGCGGACAGTACAATCGCGGACCTCCTCAGAGAGAAGCCCGAGTCAGCACAGGTACTCTTCCGGTTCGGAATGGGTTGCCTTGGCTGCGCCATCGCAAATAACGAGACCGTCCGGGAAGCCGCCCAGGCGCACGGCGTCCCTCTCGAAGAGATGCTCTCCGCTCTCGGTATCCCCGAGGCGTGAGACCCGATTATAATTGTTCCCTGAGGCGCTTGAGCTCGGCGAGAGTGGCCTCGGGATTTCTTTTCACGTAGTCTGCGATCCCGGGGATATGCAGGAGCGTACACCCGGCGCACCCCCAGACCCTGCCGCCGCTTGAACTCGCGACCCACTCCCCGAGTTCCTCGTCCCCGCAGGGGTAGCACGGACAGTAGCAGTAGTCGCACCGCTGGCCCGGGAAATGGCAGGGGTAGTAGGGGCAGCCCTCCTTCTGCCATTCCACCCAGTGTTCCCCGCCGTAGCGGCTGTAGATGAAGAATGACGGTCCGCTCCGCCGGACCTTCCCCTGGTGCCGCGCGAGAGCCTCGGGAAGACCGTGGAGGACTGCCGCATGGACCCGCCGGCCGACCCCGGTCAGGGTCCCGGCATAGGTATGCGAAGGTTCTGTACCCTGTTCGCAGGCGACGGCGACGGCGTCCGTCGTGGTCCCGGGAAAATCGTAGCCGAGATCGTGGAGCGCCTGGGCCTTCGCCCCGGTCGCGGTGACGATCGTTTCAAGGAGCGCCGAATCGGCCATCCCCTCCCGGCTGTAGACGATGATGTTGATGGTCTGCGGGGTCCCGGCCCCCGTCGGGTTCGTCACCCCGGCGGTGATGAAGACCGTGACGAAGTCGTACTGGAGGACGCAGAGGTGGCGCATATCGACGGCGGTCATCAGGCCGAAATAGTCGCGAAAGATGCCGTGCCGGGCGGCAAGGAGATCGAGGTGGTGTGCCGGGTCGCCCGTGAAGTCGTGCGGCACCGTGTGGTTTAAGATCGTCGTGACGTCGGCAAGGCCGCCGTTGACCCCGGTGCTCGCCGCCCGGAACCGGCCGCGGAGAAAAAGAGTGTCGTCCCCGAGAAAGTATCTCATACGACGGAGTAGCGGACCCGGTCTTTTAATTCCTGCTGTTTGCCGGCGTTCCAGCCTGCAACGTCCTGGAGGTACCCGGTGACCCTGCTGATCTGGACGACGTCGTGGCTCCCGCACTCCGGACAGACGGCGTGGCCGCAGAGCGGGCAGTACTCAATGCTCTCGACGATCGAGTGGTGGCAGTCGCAGTGGTCGAGCGGGCACATGACCTCAAGCGACGTCTCGCCGCAGTGCGGGCAGGGGCTCTCGTCGACGACGAAGTGGCAGGTGTGGCACTTGTATCGCCGCTCGCTCTCCGGAATTTCAGCGAGACTCTGGTATTTTTCGGCCAGTTTGAGTTGTTCGGGGCTCCAGTTCATGATACCAGTATCTGCAGGAGAATATATATCCCTTTAGATGCGGGGTACGCCGCATCCGCCTCAGACCACTCATAGGGTTCGTCATCTCCCCGGGAAAGGGATCAGAACGGAGAACTCATCACCGGCGGATGCGGGAGAGCCGTTCGGCCTCGGCTGCGGGGTCCTCTGCCGCGTAGATGCTCCTCCCCACGATGATCCCGTCGACCAGCCGGGCCACCGCGTCGGGGTCGCCGCCCTGGGCCCCCACGCCCGGGGAGTAGATGGTCTTATTGCCGACGATCTCGCGGAGCCGGCTGATCCGCTCGGGCCGGGTGGCGGGAGCGATGATCCCGTCGGCCCGGCAGGAGACGGCAAGCGCCGCAATCCGTTCGGCCACCCCGTCATGGAAGAACTCGGTCGCCCCCGGATGGCTCATCTCGGCGACGATGTAGGCGGCTCCGCCCTGGTTGTGGGCCACCTCGACGCATGTCCGTGCGGCATCGGCCCCCACGAACCCGTGAGCGATGACGGCGTCAAACCCGGCGGCAAAGACCGCTTCGCAGATGAGGCGGTTGGTGTTCGGGATATCCGCGACCTTGAAGTCGGCGATGAGCGGGAGGCCGAGCCCGGCGAGGTCTTTGACGATCGAGAGGCCGGCCGAGAGGACGAGCGGGTAGCCGACCTTGACCGCGTCGATGAAAGGCGCACAGGACTCGGCGATCGCGCACGCCCGCTGCCGGTCGAGGACGTCGAGGGAGAGGATGAGTTCGGTCATCCTTCCAGCCTCTCGAGGGTTGCGGCCACGAGGAGCGGCAGGTTGATCGTCGCGTCGCCGTAGACCGTCATCGCGGTCGCCTCCCCGGTGAGTTTGCCCCACGACCGGGCTTCTTCGAGCGTCGCGCCCGAGAGGCCGCCGAGGTCCGGCCGGTCGCCGGTGAGCTGGACCGCGTAGTCAAACCCGCTCTCGGTCATCAGTTTGCTCTGCAGGATGTAGTTCTTCGGGACCCCGCCGCCGACGAGGAGCGTTCCCGCCCGCTTTGCCTCAAAGCACCGGTCAAGCAGCCCGGGCATATCGGCGAACGCGCTGACCGTGACCTTGTGCGTCTGGGAGAAAAGCCAGTACTGCAGCCCGATCATCGAGTCCTGGATCGCCGGGCAGTAGACCGGCACCCCGGCCTTTGCCGCCTCGGCGAGGATACCGGAGTCAAGCCGGCTCCCGATCCGGTTGAGGAGGTCGGAGATCGAGACCGTCGAGCCCTCCGGGATGGAGGAGTAGACGTCCTGCAGGAACTCCTCGAACCGGATGAACGCCTCGTTCGGGAGGAAGATGTCGTAGATCCGGTTAACCCCCTCCTCGCAGAGTTCGGTATCGGAGACCTGAGCGGTCCCGTGGTAGTGGTGGCAGCCGATCGCCTCAATGGTGTCGTGGGTGAGGTTTGCCCCCGTCGAGACCAGGATGTCGATATGCCCCCGCCTGATGAGGTCGGCGACGATCCCCCCCATTCCCCCGGGGACCATGGCGCCCGAGAGGCCGAAGAACTTCAGCGCTTCGTCATCGCGCAGCATCCGCTCATAGATGTTGACCGCCTGCCACAGGGACCCCCCGTTGTAGGCTCCGGCTTTCCCGAGTTCGTCGACGAGTTCCCCGACCGTCATGCCGGGGCGGACCCGCGCCTGTTGTACTGCATCCCCATACTTGAAGGTCATGGTCGTATTACACCAGTTTCTTACGAGACTGTTGGCGGTCATGCACAATAATAGATCGTCTTTACGCGAGGGCGTCACGGAAAGCCCCGAGAGGTTCCCCGGCCGGAGGAGGGATCCGTCAAAATTGAATCATTGCGGGAGCCCGGGGGTCGGGCCCCCGCTGCCAGACAGGGGATGACTGGTTATGCGACACGGGATGATCCCACTCGTCCCGCCGTGTCGGGAGTCCGGATTCCACGGACCATCTTGAGCGGACTGTCGGGCCGGAGACGGAAGAGGTCCGGAGGACTACCTTCGTCTTCGTTCCGTGCATACCCGGCCGCGAGTCAATACGGTCTGCCGCCGGGCCCTGTTTGCCCCGGGTGGCACCGTTCTGGGCGGGCGGACCGGAAGCAGACGCGTACGTTTCGCCGCTGGTAATCGGCACGGGATCACCAGGGATAAGTTAACGCACATACATTATAAATCTTCTTTTGTAAAGTTCGTTTTGTTGACTCGATCGCATCCCTGACCGGACGACAGGAGTTCATCCTCCCATGCGGGGACGCCACGCACCAGCGGCCGGGCAAGGTGCCGGCGGGCGGTGGAGGGAACCTCGTACCACCCGGGCCGGAGGGGGCGCTCGAGGTGCTCGACCTCGGGCTCTCTGCTCCGCTCGCCGCAGACCCGGCACTTGTAGCCCTTCCCCGTCCCGGCGCTTGTCATCCGTCTTTCGCAGGCCGGGCAGACCGGCGGGCGGACCCGGACGGCGTCGGCAAGGCAGGCGATCCCGAGTTTCTCGAGGTTGAGGCTCCCGCCCTTGTAACTCCCGGCCGCGACGACCACGTCGCCCGGGACGAGCGCCCGCACGACATCCCGGAACCCTTTGGTCGGCTCGTAGGCCATGCAGCGGACCTCGCCGCCCTCGTCCGCGAGGAGGAGCGAGACGTGGCCGCCGACTCCGGTAGCAGGCTCGCTGGCGACCGTCCCCCGGACCAGGTAGGACCGTCCCTCCCGGAGGGCCCCGATGACTCCTGCGACCAGGTGGGCGTCCGTCCCCTGGTTGGTGGCGTAGACCTGTTCGCAGGCCTGCTCCTCGGACCGGACGAACGACCGGGCTTCCCGGACCCATGCCGGGCTCTCCCCCCGGATCCCGAAGAGGACCGGGTCGGGGGTATGGGGCACCCCGACCACCACGGCGTTCTCCTGGTCGACCGTGTCCCAGGTGTGGGGGCCGGTCGTCTCCTCGGCGTAAAAGAGGCTCTCCCGGTCGACCTCCCGGGGTCTCCCCCAGACCTCCCGTCTCCGGTAGGCGAGGAGTTCGTAGGTCAGATCGGGAAGTTCGCTTGCAACCGCCGCGGTCGCGCCGATGAGCCCGCGCCGGTTCTTGTAGCCCCGGTAGAGGGCGCCGACCGACTCAAGCACCCCGACCGCCTCCTCGACGGTGCAGAACTCGCGGAGGGCCGCGTAGTAGAAGTCCGGCGGCGGCCGGACGCGGGCGACCACCACCCCCGGGTTGGTCCGCGGGTCGTCGAACTCCGCAAGGGCTTCGACGCAGGCGCAGGTGAGGGCGAACGCCGTCTCGGGGTCCCCCTCGGCCTCGATGGCGATCGCCGCGTTCCCCCGGGTTTTGTGGATGACGTTCGGGTTTAACCGGATCAGCCGGGCATCACGGACGCGCATCCCTCTCTCATCGAGCCGCCGCACCAGGACCGCCCCGATGTAGGTGGTGCACATCCCGGTGGGGGAATCCGTGTCGTCGATCCCGATCCACATAACCCTACAATTTATATCGTTCTCTCGCTATATCGATTCTTACGGGTTATGTCGCAGGATCGCCTTCCTCACATGGTCATCAGCATCATGCTCCTTGCAGGCTTCGATGTCTCGGAGCGGTGCAACATCCGTCCGCGGAGCTTCGACCTTATCGCAAAGAAAGGCGACACCCTCGTCATCATCAAGGTCATCTCTCATATCGACAGTGTGAGCGCCGATATCGCCTGGGACCTCAACGTCATCGCCCGGCACCTCGAAGCGACCCCGCTCATCGTCGGGGAGCGGGCGCGCGACGCGGAACTGGAGCGGGGCGTCGTCTACGTCCGTTACGGGCTCTTTGCCCTCAGCCCCGCCACGCTCTACGACTACTTCGCGGAAGGGCTCTCGCCGATGGTCTACGCGTCCCCCGGCGGCCTCTACGTCAAGATCAAAGGCGACCTTCTCCGGGAGGTGCGGGAACGCTCCCGGATGTCGCTTGGCGACCTCGCCTCCCACCTCGGGGTCTCCCGCCGGACGATCAGCAAGTACGAGAGCGGGATGGGGACCACCCTCGATGTCGCCATACGGCTCGAGGAACTCTTCAACGCCACGCTCGTCGAGACGATCGATATTGTCGGCTACCGCTCCCCGGAGCCCGAGAAGGCCCCGGGCTCCACGACAGGCGACGTCCTCATCGACCTCGAACGGATGGGTATGGAGATCCACGCGATGCGGCAGGCTCCGTTCCAGGCGCTGGCGATCTTTGATGAGCACACGATCCTGACGGCCTACGGGACCTCCCAGAAGATCGTGAAGCGCGCTTCCTTCATCGGGAACATATCGCAGATCACGAAGACGTTCGCGATGTGCGTCGTCACGGATTACAAAAAACAGAAAAAAATCGGCAAAACCCTCCTTATCGGTGAAGAGCATCTCCATACCCTCGAAGATGGTTCAGAACTCATAGATATGATTGGCGAGTAACAACGTTTATATAGAACTATAAACCTACCTTTCTATCGCTTAACAACGGTGATACCTATGTCAAGTCTTGGAGGACAACCAATCCTTATTCTGAAAGAGGGTAGCCAGCGTACCCGCGGCCGTGACGCCCAGTCCGGCAACATCGCTGCCGCAAAGGCCGTCGCAAGCGCTGTACGGACGACACTCGGCCCCAAGGGCATGGACAAGATGCTCGTCGACACCATCGGTGACGTCGTCATCACGAACGACGGTGTGACCATCTTAAAAGAGATGGATATCGAGCACCCCGCCGCGAAGATGATGGTCGAGATCGCCAAGACCCAGGATGACGAGGTCGGCGACGGCACCACGTCCGCTGTGGTGATCGCAGGCGAGCTCCTGAAGCGTGCCGAGGACCTCCTCGACCAGGACGTACACCCCACGGTCATCGCCCACGGCTACCGCATGGCCGCCGACAGGGCCCAGGATATCCTTGACGAGATCGCCATCGACGTCAAGCCCGACGACATGGTGATGCTCCAGAAACTTGCCGACACCGCCATGACCGGCAAGGGCGCCGAGGCTGCAAAGGAGAAACTCACCGAGCTCGTCGTCAAGGCAATCACGATGGTCGCTGACGCCGACGGAACCGTCGACACCGAGTTCGTGAAGGTCGAGAAGAAGGTCGGCGGGTCCATCGAGGAGTCCGAGATCGTCGAGGGTATGATCATCGACAAGGAGCGTGTCCACCCCGCGATGCCCCGCATCGTCAAGGACGCCAAGATCCTGCTCCTGAACGCCGCCGTCGAGTTCAAGAAGACCGAGGTCGACGCCGAGATCAGCATAACGAGCCCCGACCAGCTCCAGATGTTCCTCGACGAAGAGGAGCGGATGATCAAGGGCATCGTCGACAAGATCATCGCCTCCGGCGCAAACGTCCTCTTCTGCCAGAAGGGTATCGACGACATCGCCCAGCACTACCTTGCGAAGGCCGGGATCTTTGCCATCCGCCGTGTCAAGAAGAGCGACATGGAGAAACTCGCCCGCGCCACCGGTGCGGCAATCGTCAGCTCCATCGACGCCATTTCCCCCGAGGAGCTCGGCAAGGCCGGCACCGTCGAGGAGAAGAAGGTCTCCGGCGAGGAGATGACCTTCGTCACCGAGTGCGAGAACCCGAAGGCCGTCTCGATCATCATCCGCGGCGGCACCGAGCACGTCGTCGACGAACTCGACCGTGCCATCGAGGACGCGCTCCGGGTCGTCAGCGTTGCCGTTGAGGACAAGAAGTTCGTCGCCGGCGGCGGTGCACCCGAGATCGAACTCTCGCTCCGGCTCCGCGAGTACGCCGCAAGTGTCGGCGGCCGCGCCCAGCTCGCCATCGAGGCGTTCGCAAACGCGCTTGAGATCATCCCGAGGACGCTTGCCGAGAACGCGGGTCTCGACCCCATCGACATGCTCGTTGCGCTCCGCGCATCCCACGAGAAGGGTGGCGCGAACGCGAAGTACATGGGACTTGACGTCTTCAACGCCGTCTCCGGCGACATGCTCAAGACCGGCGTCGTCGAACCCCTCCGGGTCAAGACCCAGGCTGTCTCCAGCGCCGCCGAGGCCGCTGTCATGATCCTCCGGATCGACGACGTCATCGCCGCATCCAAGTCCGCCGGCCCCTCCCCTGAGGAGATGGCGGCCATGGGCGGCGGCATGGGTGGCGGCATGGGCGGCATGGGCATGCCCCCGATGTAACCTACCCTACCATCCCGCACGATATCGCCCCGGCCGGGATCCGGCCCCGGGGTCCTCTCTTTTTTGCCCGGTTTGTTCATTCTTTCTCGACGCCATTCCGCCTGATATCCTAGTATCTCACCTAAGAGAGATTCTATGGCGAAATAAGTCCATAAAAAATGCCCATTTGTAGAAAAAATCGGTTATGCTAAATACCTGAAGGTGTACTTCTCTGTTCAGACTATTCTGGTTCAGGCGATCGGACAATGAGGAGCGGAGGGAGGATCTGATGGCGGGAGAGGGGGTGAGGTGGCCGGCGCTCCCGCTCAGCGTCTATCTGCTGCTCGCAATCCTCCTCGCGACGGCTCCCGTCGTCTGCCTGATCTCGGTCGTCGATTATGTGGGGACCGCCCGGGAACTTGAAGAGAACGCGGACGAGTTCCAGGACCAGACCGAAACGGGGATCGTCCTCTCGATGACCCTGGTGGATACGGGCCTGAACCTCTTCGATAACACCCTCGACCGCCGGATGGAGGGGGGGTTCGGCCCGGTCCTTGCGGAGTATGAGCGGGCCAGAAGAGATCCCGGGAAGATGGACCTCTCCCGGGTCAGGGAGGAACTCGGCGGGGAGATGGAGATCTACATCATCAACGCATCAGGCGTCATCGAGGAGACCACCTACCCGCCCGATCTCGGTCTGGATTTCCGGGGGATTCCGTACTTCTACGACCGGTTAACGGAGATCCGGCTCGGCGATGCCTTCGTGGCGGACCGGGTTGTCACGGAGATCTCCACCGGAAAACTCCGGAAGTACGCCTACATGCCCTCCCCCGACCACCGTTACGTCTTCGAGCTCGGTCTTGCGGAGTCCGGGTTCCAGGAGGACCGCACGGCGCTGAAGTACGGGGATGCGGTCCGGAAACTGGTGAACCTGGACCCGGCGATCCGGGAGATCCGGATCTTCGACTGCCTGGGCACCCGGATCTCCGGCGAGGCGCGTCCCGACGACGACCGCCGGCTGGAGATGGTCCGGCAAGCCTACCGGGAGAAGACGACGCTTGAGGTGGAGAACGCTACCGCAGACGAACTCGTCCGGTACATCTTCGTCGATATGGCGGACAGCAGTTCCCCCTCGGATATGAGCCTGGTCGTCGAGTTGACCTACAGCACAACGGTTGCGGAAACGAAACTGGCCGGGATGCTCGGCCAGCACATGAACGTCCTCCTTATCGCGATCCTCTGCATCGGTTCCCTCTCGGTTCTCGCCGCCCACTCCCTGACGCGGCCGATACGCACCCTCGTCGAGGACGTCGATGCCGTCGCCCGCGGCGACCTGGACCGCCCGATCCGTGTCGGCGGGGACGAGGAGTTCGTCCAGCTCGGCGAGAGCATATCGTCGATGGTCGGGTCCCTCAAAGAGACGATGCAGAGGCTCCGGGAATCGGAGAAGGAGATCATCCGGCACAGCCATACCCTTGAAGAGCAGGTCCGGGAACGGACGGCCGACCTTGAGGAGTCGAACCGGATGACAACCCTCTTTCTCGACATCATGGGGCATGATATCAGCAACGCAAACAACGCGGCAAACCTCTACGCGGAACTGCTTCTTGCCGACCTTGAAGGGGAGCCTGAGGCCGAGTACCTCCAGAAGGCGAAGATCGGGCTTGCAAAGAGCATTGAGATCGTCCGGAACGTCAACACCATCCAGCATATCCAGGGATGCGTCCAGCCGCTTCTCGCGATCGACCTTGACGGGGCCATCCGGCGCGAGATCGAGCACTCCCCCGATTCCCGGATCACCTACGCCGGCACCACGGCCACGGTCCTCGCCGACAACCTTCTCCCGGAGGTCTTTGCGAACCTCATCGGGAACGCGAAGAAGTTCGGCGGACCGGCGGTCGAGATCACCGTCCGGGTCGAGGATCGCGGGGATGAGGTGGAGGTCTCGATCGAGGATACCGGCCCCGGTATCCCCGATGCGGTAAAGCCGCACCTCTTCGAGCGGCTGACCCGGGGCCCTCACCGGGCGGCGGGGACGGGGCTCGGGCTCTACATCTGCCGGGTGCTCGTCGAACGCTACGGCGGGAGGATCCGGGCGGACGACCGCATACCGGGCTCTCCAGAGTCCGGCGCGGCCATCCGGTTCACGCTCCGAAAGGCTGGATCCGGAGGCAGCCCATGACGGCGGCGGCAGGCAGCGGCAGGAGACTCCGCCGCTTTGGCACACACCTCATGCTCGTCATGATCCTGATCACGCTCCCGGTGATCGGGCTGATCTCGTTCCTGGACTACCAGGAGGTCGAGCAGAGGCTGATTGCCGAGGAGGCCCTGCTCCGGGAACAGATGGAGAAGAGCGTCGTTGAGACGATAACCCTTGTGGACGCCGGCCTGAACCTCTTTGATGAGACGCTCGATCACCGGATGGAGGAGGGGTTCGGCCCGGTCCTTGCGGAGTACGAGCGGGCAAAAAGAGACCCCGGGAAGATGGACCTCTCGCGGGTCAGGGAGGAACTCGGCGGGAAGATGGACATCTACATCATCAACGCATCAGGCGTCATCGAGGCGACCACCTACCCGCCCGATCTCGGTCTGGACTTTCGGGGGATTCCGTACTTCTACGGCCGGTTAACGGAGATCCGGCTCGGTGACGCCTTCGTGGCAGACCGGATCGTCGCGGAGCCGGCATGCGGAGTGTTGCGCAAATACGCCTACATGCCCTCCCCCGACCACCGCTACGTCCTGGAACTCGGGCTCGTCTGCAGTGCGGCTGAGGTTGACCGGTTCGACCCGAAGTACCAGACCCTCAAGGAGGACCTGATGCGGCTGAACCCGGCGCTCGAAGGGATCCGGGTCTATGACGGTTACGGGAGGGTCGTCAACATGACCGAGTCGGAGAGCCCGGCCGATCCTGCCGCTATCAACCCCGTAGCCCGGGCGGTCTTTGAGGAGAAGCAGGACCGGACGCTGACCGACGCGGCTGCCGGGCGGTTCACCCGCTACATCCTCGTCGACCTCTCCGCCCCCGACACCCCTTCGGACACGAGCCGTGTCGTCGAGCTGACCTACAGCACCGCCCCTCTCGATGCCCGGCTCTCCGGCATCCGGTTCAGCCACATCATCCTCGCGGTCTTTGCGAGTCTTGCCGCCTGCTGCATCGCGGTCCCGGTCTCACGGCAGGTCACCCGCCCGATACGAAAGATCGTCGAGGACGTCGAGATCATCGCCCGCGGTGACCTCGACCACCGGATCCGGGTATCCCCCGAGACCGAGCTGACCCGCCTCTCGGAGAGCATCGGGACGATGGTCGACTCCCTCAAAGAGAACATCGAGCGCCTCCGCGCCTCGGAGGCGACGTCACGGCAGTACGGCACCCATCTTGAGGACCTGGTCCGGGAACGGACGGCCGCGCTGGAGGCGTCCAACCAGACGGCAACGCTCTACCTCGACATCATGGTCCACGACATCAACAACGCAAACACCATCGCCATAGGATACACCCAGGTCCTGGTCGAGATGCTCGAGGGCGAGCGGCGGGAGACGGCACGAAGGATGCTCTCCCGGCTCGAACGGAGTTCCGAGATAATCAACCGCGTCGCGGCCCTCCGCAGGGCCCGGGAGACCCGGGCGGCACCGGTCCGGGTGGACCTCGATCGGGTGATCCGGGCGGAGGTGGCCGACCATCCTGCGGTCCGGATCCGGTACGAGGGCCGGCCGGTCACCGTCCTCGCGGACGACCTCCTCCCGGAGGTCTTCGCGAACCTCATCGGGAACGCCGTGAAGTTCGGCGGACCGGATGTCGAGATCACCATCCGGGTCGAGGAGCGCGGCGAGGAGGTCGTGGTCTCGGTCGAGGATACCGGGCCGGGCATCCCCGACAAGAACGGGGCTTTCCGCCGGTTCGGGAAGGGAGAAGGGTCACTTGCCGGCGCGGGGCTCGGGCTCTACATCTGCCGGATGCTCATTGAGCGCTACGGCGGAAGCATCCGCGTGGATGACCGGGTCGAAGGCCGGCCGGAGGAAGGGGTTGCCATCCACTTCTCGCTTCCCAGGGCCCCGGAGGAGTAGCGGTCGCCCGCTGCCCTTCTCTCTCCTTCTTTCTCCAACCCTCCCCCGGATCCCGGCTTTGCGAAGGTTTAGGTGGGAGGAGATCCACTAAGAGCCGTTGAGATGCACCTCCCGTTCCCCGGGGTGAAGACGATCCGGGGCAGGTAGCCAGGCCGAGCGGCAGAGACGGTTCGGCCGGCCGCGCGCCCCACCCTCCTGGACCTCCGTGACCAATGACGAGCGACCGCATGCCTCTTCCGCAAGAGTGGCCCTTTGCGTATACCCTCATCGTAGCCATCCTCCTCATCGTCATCTCGACCATCGGCCTCCTCTCGGCCTACGACTACCTGCAGGCGGAAGAGCGGATGACCTCCGACCTCAACACCCTGCAGAGCGTCACCGAGAAGAGCATCCGGGAGTCGATCGTGGATGTGGATACCGGCCTGAAGCTCTTTGACGATTCCCTCAACCTGCGGCTCCAGAGAGGGTTTTCGCTCTTTCTTGAGGAGTATGAACGGTCAGGCAGGGATCCGTCAGAGATGGATCTTGCTGCGCTCAAAACAGAACTCGGCGGGGATATGGATCTTTACGTCATCAACGAGACCGGTGTGATCGTATACACGACCTACTCTCCCGACCTCGGCCTTGACTTTAAGGAGATCCCGGACTTCTACGACGAGATCACCCGGATGCGCCTTGGGGATGCGTTCTCTCCCGACCGGGTGGTGTACGAGCCCGAGACCGGGCAGGTCCGGAAGTACGCCTATATGCCCACCCCGGACCACCGCTACCTCTTTGAACTCGGGCTCGTGCCGGATGCCCTTGTGGAGGAACGGAACCGGCTGCGAGCACAGGAGAGCACGCAGGAGTTCGTCACGTTAAACCCCTACCTCGACTCGATCGCCGTCTACGATATCTTTGGAAACCCCGTCAACGAGACCGACGAGCCGCCCGACCCGGCGACCCGAGCGCTTATCACCGGGACGATCATTCCCGACCGAACCGATTACGAGGTGCAGGAGCACGGAAAGCAGATCCGGTACCTCTTCATCGACCTCAAAGACCCGGATTATCCCTCCGACCCAAGCGTCGTCGTCGAATTAACCTACAATACGGCGCTCATACAGAGCCAGCTCGACCAGATGCTTGCCTATCGTGCCGCCGTTGGACTCCTCGCGATCGTCCTCTCGAGCGCGGTCATCTTCCTTGTAGCCCGCCGCCTCACGCGCCCGATTGAGGAGATCATCGACGACGTCGACGTGATTGCCCGAGGGGATCTCGACCATACGATCCGGGTCGCGGCAAGCCGCGAGGTGATGCGGCTTGAGCGGAGCATCAACACGATGGTCGCGAGCCTCAAAGCCGCCATAAGCCGGCTCCGGGAGTCGGAGGAGACGATCCGCGAGTACAGCGAGCACCTGGAAGAGCAGGTCGAGGCGCGCACGGCCGAACTGCAGGAGTCGACCGGGAGGGCGAACCTCTACCTGGACATCATGACGCACGATATCAAGAACGCCACCAACACCGCGAGCCTGTATGCGGACCTCCTGATGGGGGAACTTGAGGGGGAGCCGCGGAGTTACACCGAGAAGGTGCAGAAAAGCCTCGGAAAGAGCGTCGAGATCATCCGGAACGTCAACACCATCCGCCAGATCCAGGAAGAGGCCACTGTCCTTCGGCCGGTCGCGCTCGATCCCGTCATCCGGGCGGAGATCGAGCATTACCCGGACGTGCCGATAGCCTACGCCGGCACCACGGCGAGTGTCCTTGCCGACGACCTCCTGCCGGAGGTCTTCACGAACCTCATCGGGAACGCGGAGAAGTTCAGCGATCCTGGAGGGCGGATCACCGTCCGGGTCGAGGAGCACGGGGACGAGGTCGAGGTCTCGGTCGAGGACAACGGTCCGGGGATCCCCGACGAGCAGAAACCGCACCTCTTTGCCCGCTTCAGCGGCGGTGACGGCGCAAAGAGCGGCCGGGGCCTCGGGCTCTACATCTGCCGGATGCTCATCGAGCGTTACGGCGGGAGGATCCGGGCGGATGACCGGGTCAGCGGCCGGCCGGAGGAGGGGGCCGCCATCCGGTTCACCCTCAAAAGGGCTGCCTGACGTTACTCGACGATCTCCTGCACCCGCCCGACCTGGCCGTCGCGGAGCCGGACCTTGATCCCGTGGGGGTGGAAGGACGAGTTTGTCAGGATCTCGGCAACGACGCCCCGGGTGCGCTTGCCGGTCTTCTGGTCGCGTTTGAGCACGATATCCACCGTCATCCCGGGACGGATGGCGGCTCTCTGCTGTCCGTTCATGGCAAAAAAGTGGGGGTCATTCCTCGCCGCTCTTCTCTTCCGGCTCCGACCCGTTCGGGCCCGGGACGGCGGTCTTCATCTGCGGGAAGAGGAGGACTTCCTTGATCGAGTCCTTGCCGGTGAGGAGCATCACCAGCCGGTCGATCCCGATACCGACGCCGCCCGTCGGCGGCATCCCGTACCCGAGCGCGTTGATGAAGTCGTAATCGATCATCTGCGCCTCAAGGTCGCCCTTCCGACGCTTCGCGTCCTGCAGTTCGAGCCGGGCTCTCTGGTCGAGGGGGTCGTTTAACTCCGAGAAGCCGTTTGCCATCTCCATCCCGGCGATGAAGAGTTCGAACCGCTCCGTAAAGCCTTCCTTTGTCCGGTGCTTCTTAGCGAGCGGCGAGTTCTCGATCGGGAAGTCGTAGACGAACGTCGGCTGGATGAGGTGCTTCTCGCCGAAGTGCTCGAAGAAGAGCGCCAGGTACTCGCCCCGGGTCGTGGCGCTCTCGCAGCCCTCGACGCAGTGGGTAAGACCGAACGCGCGGAGTTCCTCAAGGCTCATCGTCATGACATCGACCCCGGCGTACTCACGGACCGCCTCCTCCATCGTGAGGCGGCGCCAGGGCCGGGAGAAGTCGAGATCGTGCCCGGCAAACGAGCAGGTGGTCTTCCCGTGCACCTCCTGTGCGAGGTAGGAGAAGAGTTCCTCGGTCAGGTCCATCATGTCGTTGTAGTCGCGGTAGGCCTCGTAGATCTCCACCATCGAGAATTCGGGGTTGTGGTTGGTGTCGATGTCCTCGTTCCTGAAGTTCTTCGCGATCTCAAAGACCTTATCGAACCCGCCGACGACGAGGCGCTTGAGGTAGAGTTCCGGCGCGATCCGGAGGTAGAGTTTCTGGTCGAGGGCGTTGTGGTGGGTGGTGAACGGCCGGGCGTTAGCGCCGCCGTAGATCGGCTGCAGGGTGGGCGTCTCGAACTCCAGGTAGTCCCGCGTAAAGAGGAACTGCCGGAGAAGCGATATCATCCTGCTCCGCGTCCGGAAGGTCTCGCGGCTCTCCTCGTTCATGATCAGGTCGAGGTAGCGCTGCCGGTAGCGGGTCTCGACGTTCTTGAGCCCGTGGAACTTCTCGGGAAGCGGGCAGACCGATTTCGTGAGGAACTCGAACCGGTCGACCCAGATCGTGATCTCCCCCATCTTCGTCCGGAAGACGTGGCCGACGACGCCGATGATGTCGCCCGCATCGACGTACTGCTTGAAGAGGTCGAACTGCTCCTCGCCGAGATCGTTTTTCCGCAGATACAACTGTATCCTGCCGCCCGAGTCCCCCATATCGGCGAATATCGTCTTGCCGTGCTGGCGGACGATGTAGATGCGGCCTGCGGTGCTGACCTCTTCCTCGCTCTTCTCGTGCCCGATATCGGCGAACCGCTCCTTGATCTCCGAAACGGTATCCTTCCGCGCAAACGTATAGGGGTAGACCGTCACCCCGCGCTCGCGCAGTTCCTGCAGTTTATCGATCTTCGTCGTATCAAAACAGAGTTGATCCATATCGCTCATAGTGTAAACCGCTCCATTCGTCCTGCAGCCCCGCAATCTCCAGAACCGGGGTTTGCGGCCACTCCGGGGAGGCCGGGCTGCACGCTCACAGATAAATCCTATATATGGTTTCCTCCCGGGGCTCTTAATGTTTGAGGAGCGTAGCTTCCGTAGGAGCGGAGCACGAGCACCGCCAGGTGCGAGGGTAACTCCGTAGGAGCGGAGCACGAGAAAACACGAAGCGTTTTCGACTGGCGACAGGCCGCAGGGTGCGACGGTTCGTTAGAACCGGAGCTTGAGAAACCCAAAGGGTTTCGAATCTGGAGTTCGAGCACCGGTAGGTGCGAGGGAGTTTGAGAACCCATCAGCGATACGCCGTCAGACAGCGGCCCCCCGCGTCCCCGCATATGCGGACGGCGGGGTGCACGCGAGAGGTGCCGGCGGCAAAACGCAATGCATAAGAAGGTTATACGATTTATCGTCAATAGTGTGGGCATGGTGCAGGAGACGGAGAGAGAGGTAGCAATAGAGAGACTAGCTGCCGTCATCAACGAGTGCCGGAAGTGCCCCCTCTGGGAGAACACCCATCATGCAGTCCCCGGGGACGGGTCGCCCCGGGCCGACCTCATGCTCATCGGCGAAGCGCCGGGCAAGCAGGAAGACCTCACCGGGAGGCCGTTCGTCGGCCGGGCAGGGAAACTCCTTGAAGGGCTCCTTTCCGGTATCGGCCTCTCACGGGACGATGTCTTCATCGCGAACATCGTGAAGCACCGGCCGCCCGGGAACCGCGACCCCCGGGACGAGGAGATCCGGGCCTGCACTCCCTACCTCGAGGAGCAGATCCGGGTCATCGGGCCGAATGTGATCGTGATGCTGGGCCGGCACTCGAGCAGGCACATCCTCTCCCTCCTGCCGGTTGAGTTCGACCGGATCACCGAGATCCGGGGGACCGTCTACCCCGCGGTCCTCTTCGGCCGCCCGGTCCGGCTCATCCCCACCCTCCACCCCGCTGCCGCGCTCTACAACCCTGGGTACCGGGAGGCCCTGGAAGAGGACTTCCGGGTTATCGGGCGCGAACTCGCGGCGGCCGGAGAATCTGCGACACAGGACTGAAGGGACATGGCAAAAGAGCGATCATACGGGGCGGTTGTCTTCCGGCGGGATACGGATCTCCAGTATCTCCTCCTGCAGTACGGGGCAGGACACTGGGATCTCGTGAAAGGGCACGGCAAACGCGGCGAGAGTGAGGAGGAGACCGTGCTCCGTGAACTGGAGGAAGAGACCGGGATCACCCGGGCCACGTTCATCCCCGGGTTCCGGGAGGAGATCCACTACTTCTTCCAGCGCCGGGGGCACACGGTCTACAAGGAGGTCGTCTACTACCTGATCGAGACCCCTGAGGAGAGGGTGACGATCTCGGACGAGCATATCGCTTATCAATGGCTCCCGCACGACGAGGCGCTGCAGGCGATCACCTTCGGGAACTCGAAACGGATCGTCAATGGGGCCCACGAGCACCTGAAGACGCTGCAGGGCGGCGAAAGCGGGTGACCCCGGTTCTTACCGGAGAGACATCAAGAAAGATTTATTCGGGTCAAGATTTCCAATAGGAATTAGTAGAGAAGATGTCACGGAGCCTTTAAGAAGGGATTATCACTTTCGATGCAAATTTAAAGTCGGAGATATCGTCTTGCTATGGCAAGAAAGTTGATGATAGCAGGTCTATTGTCAAGCGTGACGATCCGAGTCAGCGCGTCCTCACACCGAACGGCGAAGATGCCGTATTAGATGAATTTGCTGGGATAAGAAAAGGCTCCGAGATCTTCATCAAAGCAGACTTGCCCTCATTAACCGAACTTTTGGATACGCTTGGATAACGTGGTTTTTCTTGATGGTCTCAAGGAATTTGTGAGGGCTAACCCACATTTATAATTTTCCGTTACTGTATATATCATGAATGAATAGTATAGAATGTACGCGCGCAGTGAAGATCTCCATGCTGTGTGCGCGTATCTGAAGGCCATATGTTTGCCAACAGTCCTTGTAACTGATGGGGGCGAGGGTGCAGTTAAATCCCGTTGTAACTGGTGAATAAGATGAGAACCGTGTACTTTGAGAAGAAGTATGGAGTAAACATCAAGGATTTCAAGTCAACAATCGAAATTGATCAGGTAATTGAGAAAAATTTAGGGAGGAAATTGAAAATTACGCGGTGCGAAAGCCCCATTATTTGTCATAGTGGCTGCGTATTCGAATTAAGAGAATATGATGTTGAAGATTACCTAAATAGAGAATTGCGCTGAGGGCTGCTGGTTTTAATGGCCTCTTTTGACGAGTTTCTAGGTCTGTATACGGAGGAGTTTCTACCGGCATACTCGGATCTCGTGGGATACCTTGCTGATAAGCCTGACAAGGTGCCGGAACAGATCGAGGCCATCTTTAGCCACATAATGGCATCTTTCACAGCTAAAGCTGGTGGTGAGGGTATTGTTGCCCAACAAAATTTAGATCGGGCATATATCCACCTGATCAGGCTGGTTTTGGATTGCCGCAAGATTCTTTGGGCGTTAATTAATAAGAATATTGATCAGATATACAAGGATGATTTAAAAAGGAAACTCACTACAAACATGCCTGAGTATGAATTTATAGAGAAACATCACCGATTTAAAGAATCTGCGATAGAAGCAAGAAGACTTGAGATGCAGCAGATTGGTAAAGATGACATCAATGTCATCAGGAAATATCGGGAAGCCTGCGAATTGGGATTAGATCTTTTAGGTAAGTGCGATCCGGATAAAGTACAGGCTTTTGATCTCTATCACATTAAGAATCTTCTTAAAATGCACGGGATTGGGTTATTGGTCGGGGGTATAATTGGAGGTGTACTCGCGACTATTGTATGCCGAGCCCTTGGAATTTAATGCTTTTGTCAATTCAGGGGTTAAACCCTGTATGCGCTCTTGATATTGTTCTTCTTCGTACGGGTAATCCTGCGAATACTGGTCGTACCGCATCTTTCAGGAGATTCAAGGTTGTGACAGATATCACGAAGAACAGGCGCTGAGATCAAGAGAAGAACTCGAAGAAACAGGTTACGTATTCCCGGGGAACTGCTTCTCGAACTCCTCAGGACCCATATTGAAATCTTTAACGAACAGTAGGTGTTCATCGGGGATTTCACTGCCTTTAAAAGGGGAATTTTGACTCCCAGGGCGCTCTATTGGCATTTCTCATGGTGCGCTGGAAATCGTCCGTTGGTCCAGACATAATCCCCCTTTACAGTTCCCTATCCTCCGGGAGGTCGCGCACCTCCATCCCGAGGAAGTAACTCACGACCGTCCTGATGGTGACGAGCGCCCCGAGGATGATCAGGTCCTGGAGCGTCGGCTCGAGGATCGTCTTTAAGACATCGGCAGCAACGAAGAACTCGAGGCCGATCAGGATGCGGGTGGTGAACACCCACCGGATGTCCCGGTAACTCCGCTTCCGGATCCGGGTCTCCCGCACCAGGAGCTCGACGATCGCGATCACCGCCCCGTAGACGATGAAGAGCGCTCCGAATGTCCCGAGGATGATCTCGACGTTCTCGATGAACCCCTCAAGCACCATACCCGGCGCGCATATCGGTGAGAGTAGATTTATATGTTATCCGGGCTCTCCGGCGCCAGGGGGACGACGATCCGGAATCCGTTGTAGCGCTCGACCGCAACCGAGACGCCGTAGACCGCCGCGACGCTCTCCGGGGTCACGACCTCCGGACCCCCCGCGGCGTGGATAACCCCGTCTTTTAAGAGGATGAACCGGTCGGCGTAGCGGAGCGCCATGTTCAGATCGTGCATCGTCATCACCGCGGCGACGTCGTGGTCCGCCGCAACGCGCCGGACGACCCCGAGGATCTCGAGCTGGTTCTTGAGGTCGAGGCTGCTTGTGGGTTCGTCGAGGAGGAGCACCCGCGGCTCCTGCACGAGGGCTCGTGCGATGCTCACCTTCTGGAGTTCCCCCCCGCTCATCTCGTCGATGTAGCGCAGCGTCAGGTCTTCGAGGTGAAGCATCCGGAGCGCCGCCTCGACGATCCGGATATCCTTATCCGTCACGTCCCACCCGATATGTGGCCGCCGGCCGAGGAGGACGGCGTCAAAGACCGTCATCCGGCCCGCCTCGCACCGTTGCGGGACGTAGCCCACCTTCCGCGCGACCTCCATCCGGTCGGCCGCAAGAAGGTCGGTCCCCTCGACAAGGACCGACCCGGCATTCGGGCGCAGGATGGTGTTCATGCACTTCAAGAGCGTCGTCTTCCCGACGCCGTTCGGGCCCAGGATCGCGAGGACCTGGTGGGGTGCGAGGCTGAACGTGACATCGTGGATGACCGGAGCGCTCCGATAGGTGAACGCCACCCCGTCGACGTCGAGGATCATCGCCGGTACCCCCGTAAGAGCAGGTAGATGAAGACCGGTGCGCCCAGAAACGCCGTCAGCACGGCGACCGGGAGGACGTAGGGCGCGATGACGATCCGGGCGACGGTATCCGAGGCGAGGAGGAGGATCCCGCCCATGACGCAGGAGCCGGGAATGAGGTAGCGCTGGTCGTCGCCGATGATCCGCCGGGTCATGTGCGGGCAGACCAGGCCCACAAACCCGATCACCCCGAGGAACGAGACGATGACGGCGGTGACAAGCGCCGCAACAACCATCCCGACATCCCTGACCCGCTCGACGCTGACACCGAGCCCTTTTGCCGTCTCGTCGCCGGCGTCGATGGCGTTGTAGTTCCAGCGGTTCGCGGTGAAGTAGAGGGTGGCCGCCAGGACGACGAGGACCATGATCCCGAGTTCCTGCCAGCCCGCCCGGCCGACGTCACCGAACGTCCAGAAGACGACGGCGGCGAGCTGGGTGTCGTCGGCAAAGTACTGCAGAACCATCGTTCCGGCGGTAAAGAGGGAGGAGAGGGCGACGCCGGCGAGCACCATCACCTCCGGGGATGCCCCGCGCAGCCGGGAGATGAGGAGGATGATCATCGTGGCGAGGAGGCAGAAGAGGAACGCCACGACCGTCGTGAGATAGGGGTTGTGTATGGTGACGGCATCGGCGACCGTCGACTGCATCTCCCCCGCACCAAGGAGGATGACCGCGACGGCCGCGCCGAACGCGCCGGCGTTCGATATGCCGAGGGTGAACGGCGAGCCGATCGGGTTACGGAGGATCGACTGCATGGCAACCCCGGCCACCGAGAGTCCGATCCCGGCGACGATCGCGGCAAGCGCCTGCGGGAGACGGATGTTCCAGACGATCCGATCAGTGCTGGAGATATCAAAGACGGTCTCCGGGTGGAGGAGCACGGTGACCCGGTCGGCGATGCCGTTCACGATCGAGAGGAAGACCTCGTAGGGAGGGATGCCGACCGCACCGACCGATATGGATACGATCAGGAGGAGGAAGAGGAGGACCACCCCCCCGAGCATCCAGAGGTTTTTGCGCCGCACGTAGCCGAGATACTCCGCCGGAATGGCCCCGTCTGCAAAGTGCATCTTCTCGTATCCTCCTGGCTCCGGGTTAGAGCGGGATCCCCGTAAACCCGAGGTTCCGGTATTGGTTGTTGTGCTCGTCAAAGACCGGCTCTCCGACGAAGAAGGTGTAGATCTCGTCTGCTTTCTCCCCGGGGTCGATATCCTCGAACCGGTCGGGGTAGAGGGTCTTGCCGATGAAGTAGGCGTCGGCGAGCACGGTCTCGTAGTTTGTGCTGTAGAAGTTGTACGGGAGGACGCCGTAGATCCGCCCTTCCTTTGCGGCGGTCAGCCCCTGCAGCGCGGGATCGTTCTTCAGTTCCCCGATCGCCCCGCCGCCGTCCATCTGGGTCGTGCCGACGTCGATGAAGATGTACTCGGGGTCGGCGTCGACAAGCGCCTCTTTTGCGACGTCGGCGTGGGCAGTGCCGAGGGCTGCCGCGGCGTTCTTCGCATGCACCCAGGCAAACGGCGGGTAGGCGGGCTCGGTGGATATGATCCCGTGGGCGCCCGCCGAGGAGACGCCGCCGACGTAGACCGTCTTTCGTTCCGCCTCGGGGATGTCGCCGGTCCGGTTCTCAAGGTCGGCGATCGTCGCCTCGATGTAGGCGATCACCTCCTCCGCCCGGTCCTCCTTCCCGATGACTTCTCCCATCACGCGGAGCCCGGCATACATCTCGGCCTTCCCGGCGTCGTCTGCAAGCGAGCCGGAGGGGAACGCCACGACCGGGATCCCGGTCTTTGCCTCGAGCCTGTCGGCCTCGGCGGCACTGGTGCCGTAAGCCGCCCCGGCTACGCTGGATTTGAAGATGACCGCAGGCCCTATCCCGAGGATCTTCTCCGGGTCGTCCTTGCCCCGGAACTCGCCGATCAGGGGGAGGCTTTTGAGTTGTCCACCGTAGGCGAGGGCGTAGGGTCGGCCTTCCATGGCCTGATCCCTCTTCTCCATATCGTCGACGCCGACAACCAGGTCCTGGCCCTGCAGGTAGACGAGGTAGCGCAGGCACCCGGGGCCCGAGCAGACGACGCTCTCCGGGGGCGAGGGGACGGTGACGGTCCGGCCGAACCCGTCGGTGACCGCGGTTCTCTCATCGGTGCCGCCCTGGACGGCCCCGGTTCCGGTGCACCCGGCGGTGAAGATAAGCAGAGCAGCGGCCAGAAGCAGAACAGCCGCGAGAGTTCCGGGGTAACGGGGCGATGACATACAAATACCAATAGTAGTAACACTGTTTATTATAGTTATCGTATTGTTGCCTATCCGATGTGACTTAATTCAGAATCGTAATACTCGCAACCGGCCGGTCCGGAACCGGGGCCTGATCCTCGAAAAGTCGCCCCTGCCGGGCCGTCCGGCGAGGGCCGGAGAACCATTATGAGCGGGCTCGCCAATCCGAAAACAGAAGAGCCGGCCGTGCAACCCCGGGCGACCGGCATACCATGAGGGATGCGCATGCCGGAGAGGATGTTAACCGAATCCGAGGGCTACCGTCTGCTGGACTCGTACGGGATACCCGTGCCGCCCCATCATCTCGCCACCAGCGCCGCCGATGCCCGGGCGGCCGCCGGGAGGATAGGCTACCCCGTCGTCATGAAGGTCATCTCGCCCGATATCGTCCACAAAAGCGATGTCGGCGGGGTGATCACCGGGATCGAGGGGCCGGACGAGGCCGAAGAAGCCTTCCGGACCATCATGGCGAACGCTGCGGCCCACGCCCCGGGGGCGGCGGTCACCGGGATCATCGTCGAGCGGGAGATGCCGCCTGGGCTTGAGGTCCTCGTCGGCGGGAAGACCGACCCGTCGTTTGGGAAGGTCATCACGTTCGGCCTCGGCGGGAAACTCGTCGAACTCCTACAAGACGTCTCCATCCGGGTGCTGCCCGTAAGCGACGACGAGATCCGGGAGATGGTCCGCGAGATCGAGGGTTACCGGCTCATCCGGGGCTACCGGGGAGAGCCGCCGAAGGACGAGGAGGCGCTTGTCCGGGTCATCGGGCTGATGGCCCGCCGGTTCGTTGAGAACCCCGGGATCCGGGAGTTCGACCTGAACCCGGTCATCGTCTACGAACAGGGGGCAAGCGTCGTCGATGCGCGGATCATCGTCGGGGATGCCGCCGGCCCTGAAAAGACCCGTCTCAGTGTCCCGGCACCCCCGGACCTCTTCTACCCGGAGTCCATCGCGGTGATCGGGGCGTCGGCAAGCCCGGCGAAGGTGGGCTACTCGGTCCTGCGAAACCTTCTCTCCTTTCCCGGGGACCTCTACCCGGTCAACCCGAGCAGGTCGGAACTCTTCGGGCGGAAGGCCTACCCCTCGGTCGTGGATATCCCGGGCCCGGTCGACTGGGCGGTCATCGCCGTCCCGGCCCGCCTCGTCCCGGGGGTGATGGAGGAGTGCGGGGAGAAAGGCGTCCGGCTCGCCATCATCGTCACCGCCGGGTTCCGCGAGACCGGGGAGGAAGGCGCTGCCCTCGAAGAGGAGGTCACGACGATCGCACAAAGGCGCGCCATCCGGATCATCGGCCCGAACTGCCTCGGGATCATGATGCCTCATATGGGGATCAACGCCACGTTCGACCCGGTCTCGCCGAGAGCGGGGGACGTCGCCTTCATCTCCCAGAGCGGGGCGATCATCACCACCGTCGTCGACTGGAGCCTGCCTGAGGAGTTCGGGTTCTCGACCGTCATCAGCGTCGGCAACCAGGCGGATCTCGGGTTTGAGCACTACCTCCGGTTCGCCGAGCAGGACGAGATGACCCGGTCGATCACCCTCTACGTCGAGGAAATCCAGGACGGACGGGGGTTTATGCAGATCGTCGGCGACGTCGCGAGGAATAAGCCGGTCGTCGCGGTCAAGTCCGGGTCGTCGCAGAAGGGCAGGGCCGCGGCGTCGTCCCATACCGGCTCGCTTGCCGGGAGTTACGACGTTTACGTTGCGGCCTTCCGCCAGGCCGGGGTGATACCGGCCCGGAGCCTGCGGGACGCCTTCAACCTTGCAGAACTCCTGGCCTCCGAGGGTTACCCGCAGGGGAAGCGGGCGATCGCCGTCACCAGTGCGGGAGGGTTCGCCGTCCTCGCCTCCGACTATGCCGAGGCCTACGGGGTCGATATGGTCGATCTGCCCGATAACGTGCTGCGGGAATTGAACGCGTTCCTCCCGCCGTTCTGGAACCACGCAAACCCCATGGATATCATCGGGGACGCCGACGCCGCCCGGTTCGCTGCACTCTTTGATGTCCTGATCCGGCACCAGGAGTTATGGGACATTGCGTTCGTGATCGCCGTGCCGACGACGCTCGTCGACCCGGCGCACGTCGCAAACGAGATCGTCCGGTTCTCCCGGAACACCGAGAAGATGGTGGTGGGCTGCATGCTCGGCGGCGACAGCATGCGGAGCGGCCTGCATATCCTTCGCGGCTGCCGGATCCCGAACTTCGAGGAGCTTGAGGACGCGTTCAAGGCGGTGGGGAGCATCCTTGCCGTCCGGACCGCACGGGCGGGTGAGCGGTCCCGTCTGCCCGGCGACGAACGGTGTCCGGGCTGGGAAGGGTGACGTCCGTCCCGTTCGCCGGATTTCCGGAAACCTTTTATACCCCTCTTCCGCATTCCGGCATATCGGGACGGGTTTTGGAACCTGTTCTCCGGGGAGGTGCATAGCATGCTGTTTGAGAAGATTAAGTCCGAGGTCCTTGCCCACAACTCCTACATGATCGGTGCGGGCGGGGAGGCGGTGGTCATCGATCCGAGACGGGACTGCCAGGTCTACACGAACATCGCCGAGAGCAAGGGCATGAGGATCACGAAGATCTTTGAGACGCACAAGAACGAGGATTATGTCATCGGCTCCCGGGACCTTGCCCGCCCGACGGGGGCCGAGATCCTGCACGGGGCGCGGGAGGATTTCGGGTTCGGCACCGATGTCCGGGAAGGGGAGACTTTCCGGATTGGGCCCCTTGAACTCGAGGTCCTGGAGACCCCCGGCCACACGGTGGAGAGCATATCGCTTCTGTTCCGTGACCGGGGCGTCTCCGACGACCCCCTGATGATCTTTACTGGCGACGCGCTCTTTGCGGGCGATGTCGGGAGAACCGATCTTGCCGGCGAGAGCAAGCGCCGGGAGATGTCGGAGCTGCTCTATGCAAGCCTGCACGAGAAGATCCTCCCGCTCCCGGACGGGGTGATCGTCTGCCCCGCCCACGGCGCGGGCTCCGTCTGCGGCGGGAATATCAGCGACCGGGAGTACACGACGATCGGGTTTGAGAAGGCGACCAACCGGCTCCTTTCGATGAGCGAGGAGGAGTTCGTCGAATACAAGGTGAACGAGAAGATCTACGAGCCGCCGTACTTCGAGATGATGCGAAGGCTCAACCGGGAAGGCCCGCCCCTGCTCTACAACCTGCCGCATCTTACGGCCTATCCGGCCGAGGACCTCCACCCCCTCCTCAACGGGAAGGCCCAGATCGTCGATATCCGGTCCCCGACGAGCTTCGCCGGCGGGCACATCCCGGGAACGCTCAACATCTGGCGAAACGGCCTTCCCATCTACATGGGCTACTACTTAAACTACGAGGACCCGATCATCCTCGTCGACGACTTCAACCTGGACCTGGACCATGTGATCCGCCACTTCGTGCGGCTCGGCTACGACAACATCACAGGATACCTCGCCGGGGGATTCTCGGCCTGGTTCAAGGAGGGCGAGGAGATCGCGAGGACCGGCACCTGGTCTCCGGCCGACCTTGCGGAGCACCTGGACGACCCGTCGATCTACATCCTCGACGTCCGCAAGATCGGCCACCGGGAGGAGGAAGGCTACATCGAGGGCTCCCACCACATCTACGTCGGGCACCTCGAAGAGCACCTCGCGGAGGTTCCGAGGGATAAGCGGATCGTCGTCCACTGCGACGCCGGGTTCAAGGGGAGCATCGGGGCAAGCATCCTCCAGAAACACGGCTTTTCGCATGTGATCAACCTTCTCGGGGGGACGATCGGGTGGAAGGCGGCGAATTATCCGTTGATCAAGGACGAGGAGGAGCCTCTTTACGCCGCTCCGGCGATGTAGGGGGCCATGCTCCCAGGGAGTGGTTGTGGGTCAGGGATGACCCATACGCATTTTGTGCAAGTGCCCGGTGACACATGACAATCGGAACCCGGAAATGCCGGGTGAGGTGCCATTCGGCATGAAGTTCAGGGGCTCGTGGTGGGGTCCGGGTTTGAACCTCCATAACGGACGGGGTGGCTGGCCCGGATCCCGGCGATGCCTTCTCCTGTCTCCCGCAACGTCTCCCCCGGAGAGCGGCGCTGATGGAGGTGGTCGGCGGAGGGTGAAGAACGCGTTCCTCCTCGGCCGTTCCCTCTTGCCGGAGATGGGCCTCTTTTTTTGCGAGACGGATGCGACCGGCGCGGGCGGTCAGGATACCGGTTCGGCGGAAGGGCGCGCCAGAGTGAGAAAATCTACCCGGTCGAAATCCCGGTCATTCGTGGCGAAATAGTCGATGTGGTGATTGCGTGCAGACGCAACATGCAGAGCATCAGAGAAGAGCAGTCCATACCGTTGCGAGATCAGGAGCGTATCGTCCGGAAGATCCCGGGTTCAAGAAACACCGTTCCCTCTTCCAGGTCGGCTAAGTACAATTCTTCGAGGTCTTTCTCGGCCAGTTTCAGGATGTATTCTTCAGGAGCAGGGAGTTTTGTCATTTTAGGGTGTTTCCTCAACCTGACTGCCACTCGTTCTTCCCCGGGTTTCGGGGGTCGGTCGAGCTGGATTGTCGTGTCGTCGATCAGTCTTCCGTCGACTTCTACCGGCATTGCCCCCACTCCATGGATCACTATTGCCGCCGGGAAAATTAAAGGTTCTTCGCTCCCGTGTGCGGGTATCCGGTGCGGCCGCTGCTGGACCGCATTTGCTCTCTGACCTCATCGATAGTGAAGGGTTCTTTCTTACTATGGATTATGAGATGGCAATTCGGGCATACGGGGCGTAGATCCCGTACAGGGTTGATCTCGTACTCCTTTCGTATTGTAGATAGAGGCACGAGGTGATGCACGTGGATTTTATTCTGCCCTATCGGCCCGTACACCTTCTCAAAATCAAAACCACAGACGGCGCATCGACACCCATAATGACCGATACATTCGGCTCGTGCCTTCTTGTCCCGCTCGTAACTGTTTACAACGATTTTACTCACGGCACCTTCAAAGAGAATGACGCTATCCTGAACGGTCAACTCTCCAGGATAAACGATTTCAGAGTCTTCCTGGCCAAAAACTCGCTTATACGCCTCCGCAAGTTCAGGCCGCATGATCCAGGAACACGTTTTGTTATCTTTATCGTAGCCCAAAAAGGGGACATGCCACCACCGGATCGATCCATCTTCTCTTGTAGGGGGCTGGACTCCTGTTCTGGCAATCACACGTTTGCTGAATCGAGGAATTTGTGAGTTCAGTGTCGCGTGATGGGGGAGGTTGAGTTTTAACGCAATCTCTTTTGCATGCATCTCCCGATTTCTGCTCTCATAAATGAGCTTTAAAACCTCCAGGTCATTTTTCCGGGTGACTTCGCTATCTCTGAGCAATTCAGCCCATACTTCGGCGCTTATCTCAACCGGATCATCATAATATCTCACACAACCCCCTCCACAACCGCGATCTCCTCCTCCGTGAGCCCGTACAACTCATACACCAGCCTATCGATCTGCCGGTCGGTCGCGTCGAGCATCCCGGCGAGCACCTCTTTCTCGTGCGAGACCTTCGCCGCCGCGAGACGTTTATTCAGGTCGAGCATCTTCTCGACGAGGGCGACCATGCGATCGTGGCGGGCGGCGTCGGCGGGGTCGGAGAAGTCGATGGTGCGGATGGGGAAGGTCTGAACGACGACTGCCGCCGGCATAAAGAACCCCCCTCGTAGTTTAGGAAGTAAAACTTCGAAAAGGAATGCGGTGAGCTTGCTGTTGAGTATACCTAACAAGTACTTATCATCACCAGGAATTGCGAAACACTTGTTGTTTGGATAGAGACATCCGACATCTACAGTAAATTCCGGTTTCTGGCAAATTTCGGGATAGAGTATCTTTGGCTTTTCGAATACGTCATAATACTCACAAGCGCGGAGTTCCCACCAGTAGTCACCTTTGTCATAGCGCTTCTCTGCCTCCTTTGCATAAGGCTCCAGGTAGTTGGCGATCGCGGGCACATTTTCTTTTAACCAGAGCCATTTATTCCGGTATCCCTCGGAATTAAGATTCGTCCAGCCTTTTTCGAATAAAATCAAGAACTGCGAATTTTTGAGTGGACTATAGCGCTTAATTTCTTTTCCAGCGAGATACGGCTTGATGAACAGAGCGCTTCCTGGATCTTCACCAATCAAGCGCTGTTTTGTACTTCCATCGATGACAAATGCTTTGTTGAGGCCAGTTTTCACTCCCCAGTAGATTTTCCCGTGAATGTAATCTGCAAGTGAAACCCCGACCGCTTGAAGTTTATTTATTATGTCGCGAGATTTTGCGTCGATGAGTGACCAGCCTGAATCTTCCAATGTACGCAGGATCACTGGGAAACGCTTCTCACTTACATACTGCATGAGATCGCTGAAATCAAGCGAATCGACATTTGCCGCTTGGAAACTTGAACGTGGCTCACCCGTTAACACCCGCACGATGCACGGATACGTCGTCGCGTTCTGAAACACCGGCAGATCCCCGAAGTCCACGATCTCCTCGATCCGCTTCTCCTTCAGCCACGCCCGGAGCGGCTTCCCGTAGTTCGCCCGCATCCACTTGTTCGCCACGATGTAGGCGAACTGCCCGCCCGGCCGGAGGAGCGAGACTCCCTTCTCGATGAAGTAGGTGTAGAGGTCGGCGACCCCGTGGTAGACCGCGTAGTGCTCCTTCGCGTAGTCCTTGAACTCCCGGCCGAGGATCTCCTGACGCACATACGGCGGGTTCCCGATCACCGCGTCGAACCCGCCCGCCTGCATGATGGCCGGGAACGCCCGGTCCCAGTCGAAGGCGTTGATCCGGAAGATCGTCTCCTCGTCGTCGTCGAGGGTCACCTGCACGTCGTTGTAGATGTCGGGGCCGACGAGCGAGTTCCCGCACTTGATGTTCTCGTGGAGCGAGGGGAGCACCCGCTCGCCAGTGATCGTGAGCTGCTTTCCGATCCGCTCGGACTTCTCGCCCTCGAGCACCTTGAGGAGCAGCGAGAGTTTCGTCACCTCCACCGCCTGCGGGTCGATGTCCACGCCGTAGATGTTGTTTAAGAGGATCCGCTTCTTCTCCTCCGTCGTCAGCCGCCAGTCGGTATCGGTCACCTGGTAGACCGGGAGGATGTACTCGTCCCCCCGCCTCTTCTTCCCCCGGCCGCTCTTTGCCGGCGCAGGCTTTACCGGGAGGAGTGCCAGCACCGCCGGGTCGGTCATCTTCTTCCCGCCCGCAAGCAGCGGCACCAGGTTGTCCATGTACCACGCAAGATGCCAGTCGAGGAGGTACTGGTAGGCGCCGAGGAGGAACGACCCCGAACCGCAGGCCGGGTCGAGGACGCGGAGGCCGGCGACCGCCTTCGGGTCCTTCCCCTCGACCAGGTTCCCGACCGTCTGCTTCACGATGTACTCCACGATGTAGGTCGGCGTGTAGAAGACTCCGCCAGCCTTCTTCACCTCCGGCTTCTCCTCGACCTTCGCCTGGTGCCCGGCCGTCAGGCGGATGACCTTCCCCAGGAACTGCTCGTAGACCTGCCCGAGAATATCCGCCGGGAAGACCGAGAACTCATACGGCGAGTCCGGGTAGTAGAGGTGGCCGATGATCTGCTTGAGCACCTTGTCGTCGATGGAAAGCGAAAGCGTCAGGTTGTCCGGGTCTTCCCGGCCGGTCTCCGCGGAGAAATGGAACAGCCCGGAGTTGTACCGATCGTCGGCATACCGGAAAAGTCCCTTCAACTGCTCGTAGATATCCTTCCCAGCGGCGATCCGCTTCAGTTGCCCGTACTCCTCGATCCCGCGGTCCTCGCAGATCCGCAGGAAGATGATCCGGTCGATCGTCTTCTGGACCGCCGCGTTCAGTTCCCGGACCGAGAGGTCCCTGTTCCGGAGCGCGATGTTCTTTGCGAGGAGGTCCCGCCACCCTTCGATCTCCGCGAGGAACGCATCGTCGATGCTGGCGGTGCCCTTCCCGCCCTTCTTCAGTTTCAGGCTCTCGACGTAGTCGTCATACCCGCCGGTCAGGATGCCATGCTTGGAGAAGATCGCCGCGATCTCGTCCCATTTCTCGATGTAATCGGTGTACCGGTAGTAGCCGATCCTTTTTGCCGACGCCTTCTCCGTCGGCGATGGTTTCGCCGTGCAGTCGTAGATGATGAACTCCTCGAAGTCCGTGAGCAGGCTGACCGGCAGTTTTGCACTCCAGGCATACCGCCGCACCTGGTAGGCAGGCTCCGGGTTCTCCTTGAGGTTCACGGCGGGCTTCTTCGCCTCGACGAAGAACTTGCGCATGCCGCCGATCCGAAACGAGTAGTCCGGCGCTTTGGTGGACGCCTCCACCCTGACGGTATCCTCGTGGATGACGTCCTTGTAGCGTTCATCAAGCCCTGAGCGGTTGTTCACGTCCCAGCCGAGGGCGTCGAAGAAGGGGTCGATGAACTCCTTTCGGACCTGGAACTCGTTGTAGGACGGAGACGTGTATTTCGTATAGTACTGGTCGAACCGCTTGACCAGATCGATGATTTCGGGTGGTGCGGGCATGACGATCAATGGAATATGGAAAGAAGCCCGCGAAAAGTCTTTTCATTTATTCCTCTATTCCACCGGAGCGGGATGTGGATTCTGCTGTCAGCCGGGGGTCGGCTGCCCCGATCTCATTCCCTCACGGGACCGCATCCTCCGGGAGTTCCTCCGGCTCCGGCAGCGGGGGAAGATCGGTCTCCACCGACCAGCCGGGGTGCAGCAATGCCTCCGTATAGGCACAGTCGGCGATCCAGTAGAGGTCGCACTCATCCTTCATCCGGTCGGCTAGAAACGACCACGGCCCGAGCGCGACCCGGTCCAGCAACGCCCGGTAGACCCCGCCGGGGCTGCCGCGAACCTCGTAGTCGATCCTGTCGGGAGCGTGGGGGTCGTCGCCCTCGCCCCGGACGATGATCGCGGCCCCCTCACGTTTCAGGGTTACCGTCCAGTGCGCCATAGGTGACTATGGCGGTGACGGACCCATAAGCGTATGCAAATACGGCCGAACCGGTCGATGTGCATGCGAGTCACTCCGGGGCATTACAGGCTTTCGTAAAATAGTGATGATAGGCCTGCAATCGGATCGAGAGGCTCATTCACACCGCCGACCCCCCGCCCGTCCGGTCACCCAGGTACCGGACATCGTGGAGGCTGGTCTCCGAAAGAATGAGATCCCGGTTGGCGACAATGTGGCGGTAGTCCCCGGTGTAGAGCACCATGCCGTCGATCGCTATGGCGACATGGTGGGCGTCGAGGAGCACCTCGCAGTCGGCGTAGTCATCGATGGCCGCGCTGAACCGCTCCCAGATCTCGCGGTAGGGTTCCGTTCGTGCGTGGAGTGCCAGCATCTTCCGGTCCTCGAGGACGGAACGCCGCCGGCGGCAGAGTTCTTCGTATTGCTCTTTCACCGAAATAAGTGTCTTGAGAGCCGCTCCCGGCTGCTCGCGGCAGAGTCCGGCAACATCCAGGAGAAGCGGGATGATCTTCCATTCCCGGGCTCCGGCCTCGGCGAGGAGGCTCTCCGCCGACCCGTCTCGCTTCAGGTGTGCAACCGCCCGCCGGAACTCGCGGACGAGATTCTGCTGGACGGTGTGGCACCGTCCTCCCGTCCCGTCCCCGAAACACTCGGCCCAGACCCCTGTGCTGGAATGGTTCGGCTCCGGGTCGTCGAAGACGTCTGCGGCCTCGGTGCCCCAGGTATCGGCAACATGAAAATAATACCCGATAAGGACGTTACTGTCGAGGAAATAGGGCAGGTTACCTCCTCCCTGCCGGAGACTCGCTGCACGCGAGATCACGAGAGATACGCATTGCCATATCGACAAGAGCCAGGACCTCGCCGTCGCAATCCGGTGGGGGGCTATCGCGGGTGATCGCGTCCCGCTCGGCGTTGAAGCGCCGCTCCGCAGTGTCGCAGAACTCCTGCAGTTGCTCCTCTCGGTACACGGCCGGGACCATATGCGTCGCGACGACATGCGAGACGAGACAGAGGGCATCGCAGCCTTCGGCTGCAAGTCCGGGGGCGCGTGATGGGTTGTGGCGGAGCATCGAGCGGTAGGCGTCGTCCCACGCCAGGTATGCGTCGTAGAAGATCTCAAGGTCGGGCAACGGGTATGCCGCAATGAACCTATCCAGAACCTCCTCGACGGCGGCAATCCGCTCTGGATTCAGAGGATGGAGCGCACCGGCAACCTCCGTGGAGAGAGGGAGGATTTCCGTGCAGAACGCGCGCTCGAAGCCGTCAGCATGCAGGCCGGACTGTTCCAGATACATTCTCTCGCGGCGGTTCAACCGGAAGTATTCGAGAGGGATATCTTCTCCATCTGAAAACTCCTTCCAGAGGCGGAAGTAGTGGGAGATGTCACTGATCTGATCCACTTTCTTGAACTTCATCCACTGGAGCACCGACCAGAGGAGGACTCGCTCGTAGGGCGTAAAGATCGTGAGGTCTGCCTTGCTCCTGGGCCTGTATTCGTACGACTCGTAGGTGCTCCTTCGGAACGAACCGCCCGGCGCTCTCCTGCCCGTACGCGCATCTGCTGTCGGCGCCTTCACGTCGAAGTATGCGTTCGATTCGGACGTCAACTGGAACGCCGCAGCCTCGGCAGGCCCCTTCGGCATGCGAATGTAGGTCGTCCCGCAGAGTGTCGTTCCCCGCTGGTTGTAGTAGATGAGATCCACAAAGAAGATGAACTTCAGGAGTTTCGTCCGGCCAATGCGGTCGCCGTGCTCTACCGCATACAGCAACGCATTGATCAACTTCTGCTTGCGCATCTCCTCACCTCGACCCTGAAACTACCGCTATACCGGAAAACAAGTCTTTATGCGTCCATGTTACAGGTACTCAAAGATAACCCTTTCTGAATGTGGGGATGAAAGCAGGACAGAGATCGCCCGGATTATCAAACGTCAGATACCTCCACACGCTGGTTACATTTCCGGTTCCTGCAGCCGAACCGGACCCGCCTCCATCGTGTCATCGATAACATGGGATGCAGTGAAAGTGAAACTCCTGCCGGCGACCGGTCGCCCCGGGCGAATTCGCCGATGCCGCTTCACCATCTCACGGCGTGTCCCGGGCTCCCCCCGCCTCCTCCCACCCGATACAGATCCGGATCGGGATCCTCTCTGCAAGCGAGGCCGCGACCGGCGAGCGCCGGTAACCGTGGTCCACGAGTTCCTCGATCTTCTCCCGCGGTGCGTCGGCATCCACCCGGACGGTCAGGCGGATCTCGTCGAGGCCCGGCCGGGTGTCGCCGGTTTCAAAGAACCCGCCGAGATCGAGGTCGCCCGCAACATCGATCTCGATCAGGTTGACCTCGATCCCGTCCTCGGCGGCGCTGTAGGCGATACCGACCGCGATGCAGGCCGAAAGCCCCGTCAGCATCAGTTCCGTCGGGCTCGGACCCCGGTCGGTCCCGCCGAGGGCGGCCGGCTCATCCGCCGGGACGGCGAAGTTCCGGACGATCGTCGTGGTGTGCGCACCCCCGTTCCAGCTCGTGAGAGCGGAGAGGGTTCTTTCGCCCACCGCCGGCTCCTCCCGCATCCCCCTGACGAGGGCGTTCACCCTCTCCATATCGACACCGTTCTTCATCATGCGTGGGTCCCCCCCGCCCTCAGACGATCGGTTCCGGCGACCGCTCCCTCGACCCCATGAGCCGCAGCATCTCATCGATATCGGTCGTCGGGATGTCGCAGGCGTAGTTGGTGCAGACGTATGCCGTCGCCTTCTCCTCGATCATCACGATATCCCGGGTAAACCTGGAGATCTCCGTGATCTCCGGGCTCTCCTCCTCGGAGGGGCGGAAGATGACGAGGACATCGGGGTTGTAGTGCGACCGGATGGCGCGGACCATCGCGGTCGTATCCTCTCCGTCCGTGGGTCCGGTGACGATCACCTCGAAGTTCGGCCCCAGCATGAACTCAAAGCCGGCGAGGAACTGGGCGTGGGCCGTCGGGGCCTTGCGGACGGTGTCGGCGAAGGTGAACTTCATCCGGTCGGCTATCTCCTCGAACTCGAGGTTCGCCGTCACCCGGCCGAGGGCAAAGAGGCTCTGCATCGCCACGCTGTTGCCGGAGGGGATCGCCCCGTCGTAGATGGGTTTCTGCCGGACAGGAGCGTCGGCGTCGTCCGGGGTGAAGTAGAACCCTCCCCGCTCGTGGTCCTGGTAGTGGGCGATAAGATCGCGGGAGAGTTCGGTGGCGGTCGCAAGGTGGCCGGGGGAGAAGGACGCCTGGTAGACCTCGATGAGCGCCCAGAGCATGAACGCGTAGTCGTCCAGGGTCGCGGCGAGCCCGGCCTCCCCGTTCCGGTAGCGGTGGAGGAGCCGCCCGTCGGGGCCGCGGAGGTTTTTGAGGACGAACGCGGTCGCCTTCTCTGCCGCCGCCAGGTAACCCGGGTCATCGAAGGCCCGGGCCGCCTTCGCGAGGGCGGCGATCATGAGGGCGTTCCAGTCGGTCAGGATCTTGTCGTCCTTTGCCGGGCGGACCCGCCTCTCCCGGGCCGCAAAGAGCCTCTGCCGGGCGCCCTCCACGAACCACGCGAGGTCCTCTTCGGTCGTCGAGAACTCGTGGGCCCAGGAGACCAGCGGGCGGCGCAGACGGAGGATGTTCTTGCCGGTCTTCATCCCACCGGGCTGTTCGCGGTAGTTGCCCGGCTCGGTGACGCCGAAGATCCGCGAGAACCGCTCCCCGTCCCCCTCCCCGAGGACCTTGAGGATCTCGTCCTTCGTCCAGAGGTAGAACTTCCCCTCCTCCCCCTCGCTGTCCGCGTCCTCCGCCGAGTAGAAGCCGCCGGCGGGATCGGTCATCTCCCGCAGGACATAGGCGATCGTCTCCCGGGCGGTCCGGGCAAACTCCTCCCTCCCGGTCGCAAGATAGGCCTCCGAATACGCCATAACAAGGAGCGCCTGGTCGTAGAGCATCTTCTCAAAGTGCGGGACGAACCACTCCGCGTCCGTCGAGTAGCGGTGGAACCCGTAGCCGATATGGTCGAAGATCCCGCCCCGCCGCATCGAATGCAGCGTCTTCTCGACCATCCGGTATGCCGGCGGCTTCCCGGTCCGGTAACCGTAGCGGAGGAGGAATACCAGGTTGTGCGGGGTCGGGAACTTTGGGGCGTCCCCGAACCCGCCGTTCTCACCGTCGAAGGCCCGAAAGAAGGTCTCGTAGGCCTCATCAAGGGTTGCCTCGGTGAGGTCGCTCTCCGCCGCAGGGGTCTGGGCCGCGTTTCGCAGCGCATTCAGCACCTGGTCGCCGGCGGCATCGAGGTCCCGGCGCTGGCTCTGCCAGACCTTGCTGATCCGCGGGATGAGGTCGAGAAGGCCGGTCATCCCGTACCGGCTCTCTTTCGGTATATAACTCGCCGCAAAGAACGGCTTTTTGTCGGGGGTCATGAAGATGGTGAGCGGCCACCCCCCTGCCCCGGTCAGCACGTGGGCGGCTGCCATGTAGATCTGGTCGATATCCGGCCGTTCCTCGCGGTCCACCTTGATGCAGACGAAGACGTCGTTTAAGAGTTTCGCGACCTGCGGGTCTGCAAACGACTCCTCTTCCATGACATGGCACCAGTGGCAGGCCGAGTAGCCGATCGAGAGGAAGATCGGTCTTCCCTCCTCCCGAGCCCGCGAGAAGGCCTCTTCACCCCAGGGATACCAGTCGACGGGGTTATGGGCGTGCTGGAGCAGGTATGGACTCTTTTCGTGGATCAACCGGTTCGGCGGTGTTTCCTCCCGCACCGGTGCCTCTGGCGTCTCCGGGTCATGTCCGCGTGCCGGGTTCATACCCTGACGTGCGGATGCAGGCTAATAAAGATGACCCATCCCGGTGGAAATGGCGCTTTGCACGGGATCGCCCGCCCTCATCGCCGGGGAAGTGCGTGCCGGGGGGCGGGGGCCCACGCGACCCCGTTCCCCCGGGTTCTGGAACTGCGTGCGTCCTGCCGGACAAAAAGAGGAGATCTCGGCCGCAGGCCTCCTCACTCCGCGATGGGGATCTCCTTTGTCTCCTCTGCGACCGGCTGGACATAGGGGACGTCCACGGCTAAAAGACCGTTTCTGAACGTCGCCTTCGCTGCGTTGGGATCGACGGGGCAGCCGATCGCGTAGGTCCCGACGTAGCGGACGTCGCCGCGGGACGCGTCGACCGAGAAACTCGTTTCCTGCATCTTGAATGTGATATCCTTCTTATCGACGCCCGGGAGTTCGATCTCGATGTGAAGGTTCTCCTCGTTCTCGTCTGAGTAAGCACAGACATAGGGTGCGACTCTCAATGCTGCCATCTCATTACCTCCGTGACGGCAACAGGAGTGCGGGTGTGCTATATAACGTTTACCCCCGGGCTCGGCACCTGGCTGATTACGGCCAGCCCTCTCCGCAGAGGTTTTATCTGGTGGGGTTGAGGTCCCATACATGAGCGAGCGGTTCATCTTCACCCGGAATCGCACCTTGCGGTGCTCACACTCAGGTTCTACCGAACCTTCGTGCACCGGACCCGCTGCTATCACTGCGGTGAGGAGGTCGATCAGGTCATAAAAGCGGTATCGGCGCAGGCGCAGGTGGTCTGATCCGCCTGCGGGGCCGCCCGGATCTTTCTCCCGCGGTTTGAGAACAGCCGGATACCCGGAGCCTGCACCCCGATCGGGTGCTACGACGTCTGGACAATTGAGGCCGACGGCCGGTGCAAAAAGTGTGGGGTCGCGGGCTCGCACGACCTCGCGATCGAGTGCAGCCACTTCACGACCCGGTGCCGCAACTGCGGCTATACGCATTTTTACCGGTTCAATCTTGAGTATATGGCAACCTGCCCCATCGACGACGTCAGCGTTCCTCGCGGACCATAGCGATGGCCCTTTTCGGGCACTCGTTTGAGCAGATGCCGCATCCCTTGCAGTAGACGAGGTCGATGTTGAGTTCTTCGTCGATGACCCCGTCCGGGCAGTACTGGGCGCAGAGCCCGCAGGCGTTGCACGTCTCCTTATCCACCACGGGCCGGAACGTCCGCCAGGACCCTGTCTTCCCTGAAGAGGCCTCCGTCGGCCTGCTGAGTGCAAGTCTCTCTCTCATGCCTTCAACTCCTCATACGCCGCCTCAGCAGCCTTCACGTTCCGCTCGTCGGCAAACATCTCCTGGATCGCCGTCCGTGCCGATGGGAGCGTGACGATACCCATCTTCGCGAGCGCCCCGAGGACCGGGGTGTTCAGGATGGGGCTTCCCGCGACCACCAGGTTCTTCGCGAGCGCGATCCCGGTCAGGTCGACGTAACGGCAGGTCCCGTTGCACCCGGCGATGGGGTGGGCGCTGTTCAGGAGGACCGTCCCGCCGGGCTTCAACCCCTCCAGGACGTCCACCACGTCCATGATGCTCGTATCAAGGACGATCACGAGGTCGGGCTCGTGGATCTGGCTGTAGATCTTGATCGGCTCATCGTCGATCCGGACGAACGAGACGACCGGGGCACCGCGCCGTTCCGCCCCGTAGAACGGGCAGGCCGTTGCGTATTTGCCGTCCCTGAACGCCGCAAGGGCGAGGAGCTTTGCGGCCGTGACGCCGCCCTGCCCGCCCCGGGAGTGGATCCGTATCTCATACATGCTCGCTCACCCCAAACCACATCTCCTCACCGGGATGCCGGTTCCTGACGAAGTCCGCGATATCGTTGTAGGTGACCTCCTGGCCGCCGAGCCCGGCGATGACGCTGTAGGGCGTAACACCGGTCTTCGACCGGACGGAGTGCGCCACCACGCCCCCGAAGCCGAACGAGTAGTCGCGGTCGATCACCACGACCTCCCGGCCGGCCAGATCGAGGTCCGGGAAGGGCCGGAACCAGCGCAGGCGCATCGACCCGGCCTTTATCCCCTCGTCGCGGAGGCGGTCGACCGCCACCTCGGCCTCTTTCCCGAGCGTCCCCATCGCGATGACGACGACGTCGGCGTCATCGCACCGGTAGTCCTCGGTGGGGCCGTAGGACCGGCCGAACTGCTCGGCAAACTCGCGCTCGACCTCGGCGATCACGCCCCGGGCATCGCGCATCGACCGCTCGATGTCCCAGCGGAACTTGTAGTAGTCGTTCGGTCCGGTCATGGGGCCGTAGACGCAGGGGTTCTTTGTATCGATGGCGTGCGGGAGGTGGTAGGGCGGGATGAAGTCGCCGGGATCGACGGTCTCGAGCGCCTGCGTGATGTGGCTCAGCGCGAACCCGTCCAGGTTGACCATCACCGGAAGGAGGACCCGCTCGTCCTCGGCGATCCGGAAAGCCATCAATGTGGCGTCGTAGGCCTCCTGGACCGTGCCCACGAAGACCTGCAGCCAGCCCGTGTCGCGCTGGGAGAAGGCGTCGGTGTGCTCCGCCCAGGTGTTCCAGCCGGGTCCGAGGGCGCGGTTGACGTTCGCCATGACGATGGGGAGGCGCGCGCCCGCCGCCCAGTGGACCATCTCGTGCATGTAGAGGAGGCCGTGGGAACTCGTCGCCGTGAACGTCCGCACCCCCCCGGCGCTCGCCCCGATGCAGGCGGCCATCGCCGAGTGCTCGCTCTCCACCGGTATGTACTTGCTCGCAAGGTCGCCGGCGGTGACGTAATCGGCGATCTGCTCCACGATCTCCGTCTGGGGGGTGATCGGGTACGCGGCGATGACGCCCGGATTCGCGGCCTTCACCGCGGCCGCCACCGCCTTGTTGCCGGTTGCGATCGTCAGCATGCGCCGGCCTCCTCGCGGGAAAGACGATCGATGTTCTGTTGCACCTGCTGGCGCATCAGGTCGAAGATCTCCGGGCTCACGTTCTTGAACCGGCCCTGGCCCTTGATGTAGTCCTCGAGCGGCGCGGGCTTCCTCATCGCTGCCTTCGACGGGCCGCTGATCGAGAGTTTCCCGAACTCGCGCTCATACAGGATCCACGTCCCGGTCTTCACGGCCATCTTGCCCATCTCGACCGTCTTCTCCGTCGGGTAGCGCCACCCCGGCGGGCAGGGTGCGAGGATATGGATGAACTTCGGCCCCTCAATCGAGAGCGCCTTCTTCACCTTCTTATAGAGGTCAAGAGGGTAGGCGCTGCAGGCGGTCGCCATGTAGGGCGGGTTATGCGCCTCGACGATCCGGTCGAGGTCCTTCTTCGCCGTGGGCTTGCCGCCGGGGGTCGTCGTGGTGCGCGCCCCGAGCGGGGTTGCGCCCGACCGCTGCATCCCGGTGTTGCCGTATGCCTCGTTGTCGTAGCAGATGTAGAGGAAGTTGGTCCCCCGTTCAAATGCCCCGGAGAGCGCCTGGATACCGATATCGACAGTCCCTCCGTCGCCCGCATAGACGATGACGTTGGTCTCTTTCCCCTGGGCCGCGAGCGCGTTGCTCAGGCCGGAGGCACAGGCAGCGGCTGCGGCAAATGCTATATTGTATACCGGCACGCTCATCGCCGTGCCGGGGTAGATCCCCTGGAGGACGCTGGTGCAGCAGGCGGGCACGACCAGGACGGAGTCCGGACCGGCCGCTTTGAGCACGTAGCGCAGACACAGGGAAGAGCTGCACCCCGCACAGGCAGACGTGCATTTATAGAGATACTCCTCCTTTGGAATCACTGACAAATTGGTTACACTCCTCTCATCTATATCTGTCATCAATTGTAATGAGAGTTTTGCGGTTCTGAGTCTGAGCATCCGGCGGGCTTCCGCGGGAATGGGGGGTTAAAACGTGCCCGAATCGGGTGTATGGCAAAAACGTGCCGGGGCCGGAGCCCGGCCGGGGTCCTCCGGCGCCCCGTATCCTGTTCAGTTCCTGGCCCCGCTTCCGGGCATGCGCCTCTCCCGCCACGGCGCCGGGCGAAGCGCCCGACGAAGCAGGCCGGCGTAGCATTTCAGGCAGAAGGGGGTGACGAACCAGATCATCATCTCGAGAACGGGAAGGGGACCGTTGTTGCGTATCCGGTACCGGTAACTCTCAAAGTTCATCCGCATGTAGACCGGCGCGATCTCCTCAAACCATCGGGCTTCGGTGATCTCGCCTTCAGCGACCTCTCGCGAGATCCCGGCAAGGAACGTCCGGATATTCTCCCCTTCAGCCCCCTCCGCCACATGGGGCACGAAATTGTCGTCGACGAGGAGCGGGGTCACCCCGTACTCCCCCACGACCCCGTCCTTCTCCAGGTCGACCGAGAGGACGACTGCCTCCCGCGAGAGGTTGTGGGGCCAGCGGGGTTCAAACTGGAGCATGCCGAGCGAGTAGGCGATCAGCCCCCCGTGGTAGCGCTCGATCGCCTGCATGGTGTGAGGGTGGTGGCCGAGGATCAGGGTGGCGCCTGCATCGATGAGCCGGTGGGCAAGATCGATCTGCGCCGGCGAGGGGTAGTAAGCCATCTCGGCGCCCCAGTGCAGCGACAGGGCGATATGGTCGCACCTGCCCTTAAGCGAGGCGATGTCCTTGAAGATATCCTCTTCAACCAGCCGGTTGACCGAGACTTCGTTTGACAGGGCGAGTTTCCCGATCGTGTAGCCGGCAAACCCGATCAAGAGACCGTTTCGCTCGATGATGACCGGTTCCTGCCGGTTCTCCGTCGCCGATCCCCCGATCGGGAGGATGCCCCGGCTCTCGAGCGCGTTCAGGGTGTTCCTGAAGCCCTCGATGCCGAGGTCGCCGGAGTGGTTGTTTGCAACGCTGAGAACATCGAACCCCGCATCCACCAGGTGCCGGGCCGCCTCCGGGGATTCGGAGATCACATGGTGCTTCTCCGCCGGATCTCCCGTATCCGAGAGGGTCGTCTCCAGATTCCCAAAGAGGATATCCTTCTCATCGAGAACGTGCTGGACCTCCCTGAACGGGTGCCGGCCGCCTTCTGTCCGCAACCAGATGTCCCCGGCTGCTATTAACCTGACTCTGTTCTGCATTCTTCTTCACACTCTGACAAACCCCAGCGGTCCAGCGGCAGGTCCTGTATCAGGAACTGATACTTGCCGCGCCGGGTGCGGGGAATCTCTCCGACGAAGCGGATGGTCACATCTACGCCGCCTTCGAATTTTTTTCCGAGTTCCCGGAGGATCTGCTCCGTGTCCTCTTCGGTATACCCCGGCCTCTTCACGATCCGCATCAGGACCTCCCCTTCCTGCTGCTGGTAGAACTGGAACTGTGCAACGTTGTCAAAGACCCCGGAGTGCATGTTGACCGCCGTCATCGATATGAACCGGTTATCCTTCGTCACGATGTACTCCTGGAGCCTCCCCTCCACCGTATCGAGGAGCGGGTAGGGACGGCCGCAGGAACACGGTCCGTCTCCGAGGATCGCGGCATCCATCGTCCGGTAGCGGATGAAGGGAAAGATGGGGTTGATGAGGCCCGTTGTGACCACCTCCCCTGTCTCTCCCGGCGTCGTCACCGGCCGGCCGTCTCTCCCGATCAGTTCGACGATCCCGTACTCGGGGAAGATGTGGTAGTGGGTGCTCTCCTCGCATTCCCCGGCGAGGACGGTCTGTTCGGAGTTGCCGTACCAGGAGAAGACCCGGCACCCGAATGCCTCGGTGATGAGGCTCCGCTGCCAGGGGTAGAGGTTCTCGGAGCCGCAGAGGACGGCTTTCACCGTCGGGAACGGCTTGATATCGTGCTCCACCATGTAGCGGGCGAGGATCACGGCCATCGAGGGATAGGCCTGGATGAACCGGGGCCTGAACTTCCGGATCCGGTCGATGTAGGCCGGGAGGGTCTCGTCGGTCATGTGGTGGGAGGACATCAGCAGCCATCGTCCGAGAAGGGTCTTCTTCCAGTAGACGTTCTCCTTTGCCGAACCGACGACGTAGCCGCGGAGGACGACGCACCGGTCGGTAAACCGGTAGCCGACGCGGTCCCACTGGGTCTTCATGAACGCCCATTCCCGGGCCCGCGAGACCCCTTTCTCGTAGTAGAACCCGACCGGGATGCCGGTCGAACCTCCGGTCGTGACGTACTCGAACGCCGACTCCGGGTAGTTCCTGGCCTTCAGATCGGGGAGGTTGGCCTGGATGATCTCCTTTGTCAGGAACGGAAGGAGGGCCAGGTCTGCCGGGGTCGCGATATCGGCGGGGACAAGCCCCCGTTCGCGAAAGACCCGGCGGTAGTAGGGGACGTGTTCGTAGGCATGCTCGAGCAGGCGGGAGAGTGCCTGCGCCTGATAGGCCGCGAGCTCTTCCCGGCTCCACCGCCGGGACCGCCGGAGAAGAGTATACGTCGTTCTGTACGCTGAGTATGCCGGGAGGATATGAAGTGCCCTCATCGTCACAGAACTCTCGGGCAGGAGATCCTTCAAACCCCGATAGTTCATTCGCACACCCATCGACACTGCTCATGTCGATACTCGGCATTAAACGTTTTGCTCATGTACAGATGGTAACATCAGCATCTCTGTAGAGAAAACCGACGTTTCTGGAGCATAATTGAGCCTGTTTCAGAAGAAGTCCTTAGAATACGGGATGGTTATCATATCCCGGCCCGATGCACGGGAAAAGTGTTTAAGGAATTCCGGAAAAAGGCCTTTTTCGGAAAAAACTACCCAGACATCGTTGCAAGCACTGGAACTGTTGCCCTCCCACGACCGGAACGAGACGTCGTCCAGGGCAAGAAGCCGGAGTGCGACCATACCCCTACCTCACATGTTGCTGTATATAATGTTTGCCACCCGCCTGACGATTCCCTGCCGGATCCGGCGGGCCTGGAGAAAGGTATATAGACGGCGGAGGTGATTAGAGGTCGCCGAACGTCGAACAGGAAGGTGGTGACGGAATGACAGTTGAGAGAGTTGAGGATAAAGATACCTGGGACGCCTTCATTGACGATAGTCCCTCCGGGCTCCTCTTTCACAGGTGGGACTATCTCCACCTGACGGCGAAGCATACGGAGAGCACGCTCCTTCCTTACGGGGTCTATAAGGGGGATGAACTGGTCTCGGTATTCCCGCTCTTCTGCAAACGGATACACGGCGTTAACGCAATCTTCTCCCCGCCCCCGCTCACGGTGATACCCCACCTCGGCTGCGTGATGAACAGGCAGTTTGCGGGGCTCAGACAGAGCAAGAAGGAGTCCCTCCTCGGGATGGTTGCAGGAGAGATCCAGGAAGAGCTCCGCAACCTCTCCCCGAACTACCTCTCGATAACCTTCGTCCCGGAGTTCAACGACGTGCGCCATTATCTCTGGGATCGGTGCGACGCAAAGGTCCGGTATACCTACACCATCAACCTCGAGCGATCGCTTGAGGATCTCTGGAACAACCTCCACTACAAACTCCGGAATAAACTGAAGAAAGAGGCCGGGGCCGGTCTCCGGCTGGAGAGGAACGGTGACGTCTCGACGCTTTATCGGCTCATATCCGATCGTTACAAAAACCCCTCGGTCGACATCCCGCCCATAAAGCGGGACTACCTCGAAGACCTCGTCCGTGCCTATCCGGACAGGATCGGGATATACTGCCTCTATGACGCAGAGGACGAGGTCACGGCCGTGGTGGCGGCCCAGGAGTACAGGCGGTTCTTGCTCTGGATAGGGACGCCGAAGATCGAGACTTCTCACGCCGGAAACGAGTACCTCCAGTGGCTCCTGATCCAGCGTGCGCAGGCCGAAGGCTACCGGACCTTCGAGAACATGGGTGCGAACAACCCGGACCTGGCCTTCTTCAAATCGAGGTTCAATCCGGACCTCACCATGTACTTTGAGATCGAGAAGAAGGATACCCTCGGCGCATTCTCCGAGTGGGCATACCTCTCCTTCGTCAAGAGACTGATGATGGCAACCGATAGGCTGTAGCGGCCGATACCGGGCCTCTAGAGATCCCCGAGGGTTATCGGGAGTTTCTGAATGAGGTAGCGGAACTTCCCGCCTTCGGTGCGGGGGATCTCATCGACGAACCGGACATGGACGTTCACTTCGTCGCCGAGTTGCCACCGGAGTTCCCGGGTCAGCTGCCGGGTGTCCTTCTCGGTGTAGGCCGGTTTCCTGACGACCTTCATGATCAGTTCGCCGATCTCTTCCTGGTACATCTGGAACTGCCTGATGTTCTCAAAGGCTCCTGACTCGTAGTTGATGGGGGTGACGGAGATCAGGTGCCCGCCCCGGGTCACGATGAACTCCTGGAGCCTCCCTTCCACCTTCTCAAGCAGCGGATACCCCCTTCCGCACGAGCATTGCTTCTCGGTCGCAACGGCAACGTCCATCGTCCGGTAGCGGATGAGAGGGCAGACGTAGTTCGTGAGATTCGTTGCGACCACCTCGCCCATCGCGCCCGGTCCCCGGACGGGCCGGCAGTCTTTCCCGATCAGTTCGACGATCCCGTACTCGGGAAAGATGTGGTAATGGGTGCTCTCCTCGCACTCCCCGGCAAGGACCGTCTGCTCGGAGTTCCCGTACCAGGAGAAGACCCGGCACCCGAAGACCTCGGTGAGCAGGCTCCGCTGCCAGGGGTAGAGGTTCTCGGAGCCGCAGAGGACGGCTTTCACGGTCGGGAACGGTTCGATATCATGCTCTCTCATGTAGCGGGCGAGGATCACGGCCGTGGAGGGGTAGGCGTGGATGAACCGGGGTTTGAACCTCCGGATCCGGTCGATGTAGGCCGGCAGCGCCTCCTCGGTCATCTGGTGGGAGGACATGATCAGCCACCGGCCGAAGAGCGCCTTCTTCCAGTAGGTGCCGCTCGACGCCGCGTCGACCACATGGCCCCGGAGGACGACGCACCGGTCGGTGAACCGGTAGCCGACGCGGTCCCACTGGGTCTTCATGAACGCCCACTCCCGGGCCCGCGAGACCCCTTTCTCGTAGTAGAATCCCATAGGGGTGCCGGTCGAACCGGATGTGCGGACATACTCGAAGGCCGACTCCGGGTAGTTCCTGGCCTTCAGGTCGGGGAGGTTGGCCTGGACGATCTCCTTGGTCAGGAACGGGAGATGGACCAGGTCTGCCGGGGTTGCGATATCGGCGGGGACAAGCCCCCGCTCGCGAAAGACTCGACGGTAGTAGGGAACGTGTTCATAGGCGTGCTCAAGCAGGCGGGAGAGCGCCTGCGTCTGGTAGGCCGCGAGTTCCTCCTTGCTCCACCACTGGGACCGCTGAAGGAGCGTATAGATCTCGCGGTATGCACGATAGGAAGGCACCAGGCTGAGGGCTTTCATGGTGAGCGGGTTTGCTCGTGATCTGGTTGCTATGAACCCAGCCTTCATCTGGACACCTCCGACTTCAGACGGGCAGATTGGTGGATGCGTGCTCAACCTTTACCATCTCCTGTTCACCGAACCGTACCGGGAGGTTCTGGACGAAGTAGCGGTGTTTGCCCCGGGCGGTGGGCGGGATGCTCTCGACATACCTTATGGTGATGGTGATGTCGTCACCGCAGCTCCGGCTCACCTCCCGGTAGAGATACTCCGCGTCCTGGCTGCTGAACCCTGATCTCCTCACGATGTTCAGGACGACTTCCCCGACCTTCTCCTGGTAGAACTGGAACTGTTTAACATTATCGAACGCATCGGTGTCGATGTTCATTGTAACCCCCGATAGGAGCTCGCCCCTGCTGGTCACGATGAAGTCCTGGACCCTCCCCTCCACGCGCTTGAGCAGCGGGTAGGGGCGGCCGCAGGTGCAGGGGCCCTCGGCCTCCGTTGCAAGGTCCATCGTCCGGTACCGGATGAGAGGGCAGATGTAGTTCGTGAGGCTTGTTGCGATCACCTCGCCCATTGCCCCCGGTCCCCGGACAGGCCGGCCGTCTCTCCCGATCAGTTCGACGATGCCGTACTCGGGGAAGATGTGGTAATGGGTGCTCTCCTCGCATTCCCCGGCGAGGACGGTCTGTTCGGAGTTGCCGTACCAGGAGAAGACCCGGCACCCGAATGCCTCGGTGATGAGGCTCCGCTGCCAGGGGTAGAGGTTATCGGAGCC
>NZ_JAJGBK010000020.1 GCF_020696975.1 Methanoculleus sp. | reverse complement strand
CCCCCCCCCCCCCCCTGTCCCCACCCCCCCGTGGCGATACTCCCACGGTCCACTGCACCGGGCTTTCCATCGCCTCAACAGCCTACTGCCAAAACTCGGAGGTTACCACTTTTCGCGTCGCAGCCCCTCCGGGCCCATACTTTGTGGCAATCCGGAGCCTTAGCCTTTCTACCGTCCCTTCCCTTCCTGCAACTTCTTGATCGTATCCCGGAGCGCTATCGCCCGCTCGAACTCCAGGCGCTCCGCCGCTTCCCGCATATCGGCCTCGAGCTCGATGATCAGATTCGGGATCTCGGACTTTGGGACGTGCTTGATATCGGTGATATCGACCTCTTTCTCACGGATTGGTTTTACGATCGTCTGCGGCGTGATGCCGTGCCTGGCATTGTAGTCGAGTTGCATCGCCCGCCGCCGCCCGGTCTCGGCCATCGCCTTCTTGATAGAGTCGGTCATGGTGTCGGCGTAGAGCACGACCTTCGCGTTGACGTTGCGGGCCGCCCGCCCGATGGTCTGGACGAGGCTTCTTGCGTCGCGGAGGAAGCCCTCCTTGTCGGCGTCGAGGATGCCGACGAACCCCACCTCGGGGATGTCGAGCCCCTCCCGCAGGAGGTTGATCCCGACAAGGACGTCGTACTTCCCGAGGCGGAGCTGCCGGATGATCTCGGTCCGCTCGATGGTCTCGATCTCGGAGTGGAGGTAGCGGGTCTTGATTCCCTGCTCGGCGAGATACTCCGAGAGTTCCTCGGCGAGTTTCTTTGTGAGCGTCGTCAGGAGTATGCGGTCGCCGCGGTCGATGGTTGCCCGGATCTCCGCCATCACGTCCGGGATCTGCCCCTCGATCGGCCGGACCTCGACTGCCGGGTCGACGAGCCCCGTCGGCCGGATGATCTGCTCCGCGACGCTCGACCGTTTCAGTTCGTAGTCGCCGGGGGTCGCCGAGACGAAGATGACGTTTTGCATGTAGTCCGAGAACTCCTCGAACTTCAGTGGCCGGTTGTCGAACGCCGACGGGAGCCGGAAACCGTAGTCCACGAGGGACTTCTTCCTTGAGTAGTCACCGCGGTACATCCCCCTGACCTGGGGGAGGGTCTGGTGGCTCTCGTCGATCACCATCAAAAAGTCCTCCGGGAAGTAGTCCAGCAGGCAGTAGGGCTTCTCCCCGGCCTTCCGCCCGTCGAAGTGGCGGGAGTAGTTCTCAATCCCCTTGCAGGTCCCGGTCTCGCGGATCATATCGATATCGTAGAGCGTCCGCTGGCGGAGGCGGTGCGCCTCGAGCATGCCAAGGTTCGGGAGCCACCCCTCGAGTTCCTGCTCGATCGAGGCTATCGCCCGCTCCTTCTCCTCCTCGGGGGCAACGAAGTGCCTCGCCGGGTAGACGAAGAAGTAGTCCATCGTCTCCAGCCGCTCTCCTGATGTCTTGTCAATCTCGCTGATCCGGTCGATCTCGTCCCCGAAGAGCTCGATACGGATGATGTTATTGAAGTAGCCGGGGACGATATCGATGGTGTCGCCCTTCACGCGGAACCGACCCGGCATGAGCTCGATGTCGTTTCGCTCGAACTGGATATCGATCAGCCGCCGGATGATATCGTCCCGCCGCATCCGGTCGCGGACCTTCACCTCAAAGCCCATCCCCTGGAAGTTCGCGGGGTTCCCGAGACCGTAGATGCAGGAGACCGAGGCGACGATGAGGGTGTCGGGACGGGAGAGGAGCGATGCGGTTGCCGCAAGCCGCATCTGCTCGATCTTGGGATTGATCTGGGCGTCTTTCTCGATGTAGAGGTCGCGTTTCGCGATGTAGGACTCGGGCTGGTAGTAGTCGTAGTAGGAGACGAAGTACTCCACCCGGTTATCGGGGAAGAACGACTTGAACTCGTTGTAGAGCTGGGCGGCAAGTGTCTTGTTGTGCGCTATGACGAGGGTGGGTTTCTGGACCTCCTCGACGACGTTTGCTATTGTGAACGTCTTCCCCGAACCCGTGACCCCGAGGAGGGTCTGGAACCGCTCGCCGCGGGATAGGCCGCCGGTGAGTTTCCGGATCGCGTCGGGCTGCGAGCCGGTTGGCTTGAAATCCGCTTTAAGGTGAAATTCCGTCATGGTGCCACCGTCTTCTTCCTGAGGGTTCTGTGATACGTGATCGCGAACCGGTGCGCCTCGTCGCGGATCTCCTGGAGGAAGAGCGACGCCTTCTCGTGCCGCTCAAGCGGCAGGGGGTGGGAGAAGCCCGGCACGAAGACCTCCTCCTCGCGCTTCGCGATCGCCGCGATCGGGACTTTGACGCCGAGATCCCGGAGCACCGCGGTTGCCGCCGCAAGCTGCCCCTTCCCGCCGTCGATGAGGATAAGGTCAGGGAACTCGCCGCCCTCCTTCTGGAGGCGCGTATACCGCCGGCGGACCACCTCGGCAATCGCCGCGAAGTCGTCGATGCCCTCGACCGTCCGTATCCGGAAGCGCCGGTAGTTCCGTTTGTCGGGCTTCCCCCAGAGAAACCGGACCATCGAACCAACCATCGCCGTCCCGGAGAGGTGTGAGATGTCGAAGCACTCGATCGCGACCGGGAGGTCAGGGAGGTGCAGGCGGCGTTTCAACTCGTCCAGTTTGATCCGGTCGCCGAAGAACGCGATCTCGACGTTCTTCCTGACCAGGTCGAGCAGGTTCTTCTTCTCGCCCCGTTGCGGCACGACCACCCGGACTTTAGCGCCCCGGAGGTGGGAGAGGTAGCCCGGAAGCGCGTCGTCGACGGGCACGGGCAGGATCACCTCCTGTGGCGGTTCGTGGTCGGCGTAGTAGCGGGCGAGGAACTCCTCGATGAACCCCTCCGTCTCGTCGAACGTGTACTCGCGCTTCCCGGCAAGCGTCCCACGGTCGACGTTGAAGAGCATCAGAAAGACGGTTCCCTCGCTCACGATATAGTTGACGATATCCTCGTTGTAGGTCTTCTGCCGGTCGACGTGCTGGCGCTCGCGCAGCCCCTCGAGGGCCGTAATCTGGTCGCGGAGTTCCATCGCCCGCTCATACTCCTGCCGCTCTGCCGCGGCGACCATCTCCTCGCGGAGCGCCCGGATGAGCCCGGCGATATCGCCTTTGAGGACCGATTCGGCCCGCCGGACCCTCTCCCGGTATTCGTCCTCGGTTATCCTCCCCGTGCAGGGGGCGCTGCATGAGCCGATATGGGCCCGGAGGCACGGGCGCCGGGGAAGGCGCCGGCACGACCGGAGCCCGAATAACGATTTCAACAGGCGCAGCAGGTCTTCGCGCTCCCGGCCGGAGACGAACGGGCCGTAGTAACGGCCGTTCCCGTCGGGCTGGCGAGCGGTGTGGATCCGGGGGTAGGGCTCGTCGGTGACGTGGATGTAGGCGTACCTCTTCGAGTCCTTTAAGTCGATGTTGTACTTCGGCTGGTGCTTCTTGATCAGGGTGTTCTCGAGGATGAACGCCTCGACCTCGGTGTCGGTGACGATGAAGTCGATCCCGGCGATCGCGGCGACGAGTCTTTCGGTCTTCCGGTCGAGGTCGTGCCGGGAGAAGTAACTCGATACCCGTCGCCGGAGGTTCTTCGCCTTCCCGACGTAGATGATGGTCCCCTCGCCGTCGGAGAAGAGGTAACACCCAGGCTCGGTCGGGAGGCTCTGGAGGTCGATCATGGCTTCTTGAGGGTCTCCTTTAAGAACGCGCCCGTGTGGCTCCCTTCGACCAGGGCGACCTCTTCGGGGGTTCCGGCCGCGACCACCTCGCCGCCGGCGTCCCCGCCCTCCGGGCCGAGATCGATGATGTAGTCGGCGGACTTGATGACGTCCAGGTTGTGCTCGATCACGACCATCGTGTTCCCCCGTGCCACCAGGTCGTCGAGGACGGCGATCAGGTTCTTCACATCGTGGAAGTGGAGCCCGGTCGTCGGTTCGTCGAGGAGGTAGATCGTCTTTCCCGTGGCCCGCTTTGCGAGCTCGCGGGTCAGCTTGATCCGCTGCGCCTCGCCGCCCGAGAGGGTGGTGGAACTCTGGCCGAGTTTGATGTAGCCGAGCCCGACCCTTGAGAGCGTCTCGAGTTTGTTCTTGATCGACGGGAAGTGCTCGAAGTGGTCAATCGCCTCCTCGACGCTCATCTCAAGGACTTCGGCGATGGACTTGCCCCGGTATTTCACCTCGAGGGTCTCGCGGTTGTAGCGCGCCCCCTTGCACTCCTCGCACTCGACGTAGACGTCGGGGAGGAAGTTCATCTCGATCTTGATGAGCCCGTCGCCCTGGCAGGCCTCGCACCGCCCGCCTTTGACGTTAAACGAGAACCGGCCGGGCTTGTAACCCCGGACCTTCGCCTCCTTCGTCTCGGCAAAGACCTTTCGGATCTCGTCGAATACCTTGGTGTAGGTCGCCGGGTTCGAGCGCGGCGTCCGCCCGATGGGGCTCTGGTCGATGACGATCACCTTGTCGATCTCGTCGTCGAACGTGAGGCTGTCGTGCGCTCCGGGGAGCTCCCGTGAGCCATGGAGCCTCTGCATCAGCGCCCGATAGAGCGTCTCGTAGATGAGCGTGGACTTCCCCGACCCCGAGACCCCGGTGACGACCGTCAGGACGCCGATGGGGATATTCGCGTCGATGCCCTTGAGGTTGTTCTCCCGGCAGCCTGCAAGGCGGATGAACCGGTCGCTCTGTCGGCGGGTCGTGGGGACCTCGATCTTCAGGTCGCCGGAGAGATAGCGGCCCGTAAGCGATACCGGGTTTGCCGTGATGGCGTCCGGAGGGCCCTGTGCAACGATATCGCCGCCATGGAGCCCGGCCCCGGGCCCCATATCCACGACCCAGTCGGCGCTCCGGATCGTCTCCTCGTCGTGCTCGACCACGACGAGGGTGTTTCCGAGGTCACGGAGGCGCTGCAGGGTCTCGAGGAGTTTTCTGTTGTCGCGCTGGTGCAGCCCGATGGAGGGCTCGTCGAGGACGTAGAGAACCCCGGTGAGGTTCGACCCGATCTGTGTCGCAAGGCGTATCCTCTGCGCCTCCCCGCCCGAGAGGCTCCCGGCGCTCCGCGAGAGGGTCAGGTAGCCGACGCCGACCTGATTGAGGAACTCCAGCCGGGCGACGATCTCTTTTAGGACCTGTTTTGCGATCTCGCGCTCGCTCTCGGTGAGGTCCAGGGTCCGGAAGAACGAGAGTGCCCCCGTAACCGGGAGATCGGTGACATCGACGATGGACTTCCCGGCGACCTTCACGGCAAGGACCTTATCTTTGAGTCTCTTGCCCCCGCATGTCGGGCAGGGGAGGATTCGCATGAACTTCTCAAGTTCGCGGCGGCGATACTCCGACTGGGTCTGGTGGTAGAGCCGCTCGGCCTGGGGGGCGAGACCCTCCCACGTCCCGGAGTGCGACCACGAGTCCCCGTTCTTCATCTTCATCGAGAGGCGGAGGTGCTCCGATGAACCGAACATCAGCGCCTTATACTGCTCCTCGGTGAGGTCCTTGATCGGTGTTAAGACCGAGAACCCGAAGTGCTTCGCGACGGCGCCGAGGTACTGGCTCCGGTAGCCGTCGAGGAAGTTCCGGTAGAGCATGACGGCGCCTTCGGCGATGGATTTGCTCTTGTCCGGGATGATCAGGTCGGGGTCGAACTCCATCCTGATCCCGAGCCCGTTGCATTCCTCGCAGGCCCCGAACGGGCTGTTGAAGGAGAACATCCGGGGCTGGAGCTCCTCGAATGCAAGCCCGCAGACCGGGCAGGCCATGAGCGACGAGCAGGTCTCCTCCCGGCCATCTTCGTCGACGGCGATGACGAGCCCCTCGGACTTTGCAAGGGCGTTCTCGATCGCCTCAACGAGCCTTGAGCGCTCATTGACGGCAAGCCGGTCGATGACCACGTCGATGTCGTGCTTGCGGTAGCGCTCAAGGGTGATCTCCTCGTCGGTCCGGTGGATCTCGCCGTTGACCCGCACCCGGGTGTAGCCCTCCCGGTCGAGGTCCTTGAAGACCTGCTGGTAAGTGCCTTTCTTCTGCCGGATGATCGGGGCGAGGATGGTGACCGTCCCGGTCATCGTGGAGGCGATGTGGTCGGCGATCTTCTCCGGTGACTGGGCCTCGATAGGGATCTGGTGCTCCGGGCAGAACGGCGTCCCTATCCGGGCGAAGAGGAGCCGGAGGTAGTCGTAGATCTCGGTGACCGTGCCGACGGTACTCCGGGGGTTCCTGGACGTCGTCTTCTGCTCGATGGAGATGGCGGGCGAGAGCCCGTCGATGCTGTCGACGTCCGGCTTCTGCATCAGCCCGAGGAACTGCCGGGCATAGGCGGAGAGCGACTCCACATAGCGCCGCTGCCCTTCGGCGTAGATGGTATCGAAGGCAAGCGTGGACTTCCCCGATCCGGATACGCCGGTGAGGACTATAAGCCGGTCGCGCGGGAGTTCGACGGTGATATTGTTGAGGTTGTGCTCCCGCGCCCCCTTGATGATGATCTTCTTCATTGGTGCGTGCAGATATGTTTGTCCTCCAAGTTCATAGCCGTTTGCAGGCATCAAAATTTAAATAGAATCAGTTAACGGAGCCCGGAATGCCGTTTGTTTGGAGGGGTCAGGGAACATCTCCTGAAGGGCCACCCTTTTTGGTTTTTCCGGTCAAACCATTATACACCAGAAAAAGGAACTTTTTTATGCAGGAGTATCAGATAGTGCCGGGTGCGGGCGCCCCCCGGCGGGTCGTCGAGGTCGTGCAGGACAGGCACGGAAACCAGATCGAGATATTCGACCCGCCGTTCTACCGCAAAGAGTTCGAGGACGCCTACCGGTTCATCATCGACAACTACCGGGTGGCGCCGCGGGAGATCGGCCTCTTCCTCCCCTGCGCCGTGCGGAAACCCTACAGCCAGAGCCCGAGCCACAAACTCTTCCGGCGGATCATCGATGGCGTCCTTGCCCCGGAGGACTACCATATCACCATATTCGGCACCTGCGGGACCGTCCCCGCAGAGCTCGAGTGCATGTACCCTTACCGGAATTACCACTACATGCTTGGCAAGACCACGGACGAGCGGATCCGGCGGGACTTCCACCGGATCGAGGTCTACCGGCTGAAGGGCTACCTTGAGAAGACACGAGATACCTACCGGCACCGGCTCGCCTACTGCATCGGGCCGTTTAGAAAGGCGATGGTCGAGGCCGCGGAAGCGACCGGGATCGCCGTCGACCTCCTCCCCTCCGATCCCATGATCGAGCGGCTCTATGACATCGACTGCCCCTTCCCGGAGGGCAGCCTCTCGATGCAGGGCTACATCGACGAGTTCCGCGAAGGGCTCGAGAGGCTGGCGGGGGAGATACGCGTCAGGGAGACTACGGCTCTCGAAGGGTGCCCGGAGCGGCGGGGGGTGGTGAGGGCGTGATTGGTGGTGGGAAAAGAGCACTTTTTCAGAGGTACAAATCTCTGAAAGTTTCTGATGGCTTGAAAACTCCGAGTTGCACCTGATCAACCCCCACCCCACCCGCGCTTCGCGCTCCTCCCCCGCGCCCCCAAGGGGGGCGGGGGCAGCGCGTGGCGATAGTCCCACGTAAAACATGCACGCGATCTCGACTGGTAGAGGGTGCAAGTTACACAGGTGATAACAGTGGTTGGAATGGGTTGTAGAATAACCCAAACCAGGTTTCTCCCGGGTTGTCCCCATGCAGTGGACCGTGAGGGTATCGCCTTGGGGGTGGGGCTGACGGGGAGGAGGCATGCCCCCTCCCCTGTCTCAACACCAGGGCCATGCAGTCCATCATGATCAAGTCGTGCGAGATCACTAGGCCGGCATGCAATATCCCGGGTTAGATTTCCAAAACCCCCTCACTTCGGCTTATAGTATCCCCACTTCTCGAGCGCTTCCCGGAGTGCGGGAGCCTTCTTCGCCTTCTCCTCGAGCGTCTCGCCGTCCTTCCAGGCCTCGATCGCCTGCATGGTGGCCTCTGCGCCCGCCCGCGTGCCCCTGGGATGGCCGTGGATGCCGCCGCTGACGAGGAGAACGAGGTCGGTGCCGTAGATGTCGAGCACGTCCGGCACGAGCCCGGGATGGAGCCCGCCCGACGAGACGGGGAATGCGCTCTTGATATTGCCCCAGTCCTGGTCGAGGGCCATGTGGTCGACGGCGTTCGTGTGCTTCTCCCGGAGAATGTCCGCAAGCAGCGTGGCCTCCGCCCGGGTGCCGACCAATTTGCCCACAGCGGTCCCGGTGTGGATCTGCGAGACGCCGACAAGGCGCATCATCTTCGCCAGGAACTGCATCGTGATCCCGTGCTTCTCGTCCCGGTCAAAGGCCGCGTGCATCGCCCGATGGGCGTGAATCGCAAGCCCGAGATCTGAGCAGTAGTCCCGGAGGGTCGCGACAGCCGCCGTTCCGGTCACCACGACGTCGATCATCGCGTAGTTCCAGCCGTAGTCCGCAAGCATCTTCGCCCGCTCCTCCATCGTCCTGGTGTCGGCCGTGATGTTGATGAACGCGGACTTTGTCTCGCCGGTCTCCTGCTCGGCCTTATCCCGCATCTTCGCCATCGCCCGGACGCGATCCTCAAACCGGTTGAACGAAAGTGACGTCAGGTTCTCGTCGTCCTTGACGAAGTCAAACCCGCCCATCCAGGTCTCGTATCCGACCTCGGCGTGTTCCTCTGCCGTGAACCCCACCTTCGGCTTCGGGACCGCGCCCGTGAGCGGCCTACCACGGATCTTCATCATATCCCGGATCCCGTCCATCCCGAAGTGCGGGCCCTTGAAGTGCCGGAGGTATTCGACCGGGAGTGAGGCGTCGATCAGCCGGAGATTCGCGAGCGCTTTCATACCGAAGACGTTCCCGGCGATCCCGCTCAGGAGTTGGGCCGCGTTCCCCTCCTCCCAGAGGGCGAGCGGGTACGCGATCTTAACGTAGTTCCCCTCGATCTCGAACGCCTTCGCCTGGAGGTCCCGCATCCGGGGCGGCAGGGTAAAGAGCGTGGTCCAGGTCCCGGTCGAACTCTCCGACGCGATCCTCCCGACCGCCTCCTCCCTGCTGATCCCCTCCGCCGGCTCGAAGTAGTAGAGGGCTACGAGTTCGCCCGGGCCCGGAGTGTGGTTGAGGTCAACAAACTCTTCGTACCAGTCAATCGCCATAGAATCACCTCTTGAAGGAAGGGGTGCCCGGGTAGAAAAACCTTCCATTCTGAGCAGGATATAGAATACCGGAATCACTTTCTCCCCGCAGACGCCAGGTTTATCTGCCGGCGGGTCGAGAGGAAAGCAGAAGGAGTCTTATGGAACGAACTGCCGACAATTTGCGCCCGCTCTTCGATTACGATGCAGAAAGACCACCCGCGATCGAGATTGCCGGCACCGACGTCTCGGTCAGTGACCTGACCTACCAGACTGCCCCGGATCGGGGGGTTCGGGCCTACCTGGTGGCCCCGGCAGAAGTTGACCGGTCGAAACGCTCCGCTGCCATTCTCTTCCTCCACCCGGGACTTGGTTCCCGCGCCACGTTCCTCGCCGAGGCCGTGGCCCTTGCCGGGATGGGTGCGGCCTCCCTGCTCGTCGACGCTCCCTGGTCCGCCGATACGGCAGCAGCCTGGGGTCAGGCAGTCACGGATCCCGGGGAGGCCGTGCGGGAGTATACCCGGACGGTGATCGACCTTCGCCGGGGGATAGATCTCCTCATAGCGCAACCGGATGTTGACCCTGATCGGATCGGGTTCGTGGGCCACAGTGTCGGGGCGCTTTTCGGGGCGGTGCTCGCCGGCGCCGATCGGCGTCTTCGAGCCGCCGTCCTGATGACGGGCACCGGAAGGTTTGTCGACGTCGCCGCCGTGAACCTGCCCGACCTGCAGGGCGAGAAATTCGAGCATTACCGCCGGACGCTCGCGGAACTCGACCCTGCCGTCTGGGTCGGCCGTGCCGCACCCACCCCCCTCCTCTTCCAGGCCGCTCTTCGCGACGAGTTCTTCACAGAGGAGCAGTCCCGGGAGTTCTTCGAGCGGGCGAACGACCCGAAGTCGCTCGAATGGTACAATGCGGGCCACTGCCTGGACGAAGCGGCCCGACGCGACCGCATCGTATGGCTCGCCGGACGGCTCTCGCTGGATCGGCGGGAGGGGGATGGTTCCCGGTAGCGGGAAAGAATGGGTTGATTACTACGAATATAACTTTTTGTCATAATAGATAAACATTATTACGTGGTGAGTTCTTACCAATACGTGGCCAGGCGATGATGGACCTGCCTGTGCCTCGTCCACCCACCCTGCAGCGCGCTACTGCACGTCCTACCTGCACCCACCCAATCACTTTTTTAGCGCTCATTCGGAGATCCCGTCGAGAACCTTCTCGATCCTGTCCACCTTCGCCTCGATCCGCTCCAGCGACTGCCGTAGCATCTGCAATTCCGCGCCGGCATCCTTCTGTTCGGCGACATTCGCCACCTGCCCCTCGATCCACTCCTTGATCCTTACGACAATGATGAAGAGTAGCGTCAGGACGCCGAGATTTATGATAACAACGAAGGACCCGGCGAGCACGGCATTCAAAGAGTTCGAACCGCCGAGCAAACCGGCGATAAGGCCGCTGATCACGAGCAATGCAATAACGGCGCCCCACAGCGCCTTCAGGTAGAGTTGCCACCTATCCTGTTTCATCCTTCGACCTCTCTAACGACATAAGCACGTCCAGATTCAGCACCACCTCAAACGGCACCGCCCGGTAGCATCTCCGGAGGTACGGCGGTTCGTCCGATGTCCGGCTGACCCCCTTCGCGAGACCGAGTTTCTCCAGCTGCCGGAGGTAAATGGCGGCCAGCGGGCGCGATATGCCAAGTTCTTCGGCGACCTCGCGGGCATACTTCTCTTCGGTGGCGATCGCCCCAAGTACGGCAAGCCGCTGCTCGTTCCCGAGCAGAGCAAGCAGCCGCGCCAGTTCGGGAAGGGTGCTGAAAGATAACGTCAACATGTGTTGATTAATTTTTACAGGCATCAATGTTGCGATCCGATGTCTCACAGTACGCCACTCGGGCTCGCCGGGCTGGGAACTGCCTTGTTCCAAGAGATAGGCCACATTTGCTCTTCCTCCCTTCCCGGCGTCGGACCGTAATCTTCTTCCCCCCGCGGGGTGCGTGCACGCGTTGCAGGTGATTGGGTATGGCAGTCGACAGGGTGCGAAAGAACACGCCGCCCGAGATTAACGCCCGGATCGATCGCGAGATCGCCGGGAGTCTTCGTTATTTTGCCGCACAGGACAGTTTCGAGATAACAAAACGTATCTATGAACTGGAGACCGAATGGGACGTCGAACGGATGCTGGAGGCGAACGCGGCAGCCCTTGGGATGACGGGGCTCGTTCTCGGGGTTTTCCGCGACCGACGGTGGTTGATCCTGCCGGGTCTCGTCCTGCCGTTCCTGCTGCAGCACGCCGTACAGGGATGGTGCCCACCGCTTGAGGTTCTCCGGCGGCTGGGATTCCGGACAAGAAGGGAGATTGACCGGGAGAAGTATGCCCTGAAGGTGCTGCGCGGCGATTTCGCGAACTTCACCTCTGTTGCCGGTGCTCCACCGGGAGAGCGCGCAGAAGCAGCCCTTCGGGCAGCGGATGTGTGGAATGGATAGCGCCCGGGGAGAACTCCCCGGGGTGTGCCGTCCCGGGGAGTCTTTGGCGGGTCAGGTAGGTGGGTTGCAGGAGAGCCACTCAAAAGGGAAGGTGCTGGTCCTCCCCGGGTTATGCGTTCTGCCGGCATTGCAGGACCCCTTACGGAGGTGCATCCGGCCAGGAATCCACTTCTGGCGAATGACATCTGCGTGGGCGCCGCCGATCTGGTGTTGCCTGCATCCGGTGCATTTGGGGTATCTGCCTGAGTACATTCCTGTGTGGTCTGGCCAGAGAGCCGTTCCATTTTTTCGGTACCGGGGTTGCGACAGAGATGATGGAAAGGGTCGCCCGGTACCGACTGCTATATTGTCCCCCCGCGGGGGGAATGATTCCCCACCGCCATACAGAACTCGGCCCGGGGAGGGATATATTTCTACGGCGCCCCAGGTGGAATCGTTGAACCGGCCGGTTCAATGCTTTCTGCGGTATCCCGGATGTACCTGAGTGCTAACACCGCGTCTTCCTGTTTCTGATCGATGGCATGCTCCCCGGCAAACACCAGGAAGCGGGCGAGATCCTCAGGCTCCGTCGTCCCGGCAGCCGCCTCGACGACCGCATCGTATGTCCGCTCGGGGAAATAAAGCCCCCGGGCGGCCTCAAGGAGCGCCCGAGCCGCATCGGCACCGATCACGTTGCACTCAACCGCCCTCTGGATGGTCGCACGGATGTTCACGAGCGGTTCGGAGAGCGGCACAAATGTCTCGGGATCGAAGAGGAGCGCCACCTCGTCGTCGGCAACGAGCCTTCCCTCCCGGTAGGCCCGGTAGATCTCCCCGATGCCCTCCATCCCGAGGCTGTCGAGCTCCGCGGCCCGGAGCGCTCCCATGCTGGAGGCGCCGACGACCCGTATCCCGGCCCGGAGGGCAGCGAGAACCTCCCGATGGGCGACGGCGCAGTCCTGGAAGAAGACGCCGTCGATGAGCCCGATGATCCGGGCCCCGGTGCGTGCGGCATCCAGTATATCGCCTCGTTTGGCCGGAGCACGGTAATCGGCGTCGAGGATCCCCCGGGCGGTCGCATGGTCACAGCTGGGACCGAGGAAGACGACGACTCCGCGCGTCACGGCACCTCCCACCCATCCTGTCCTGGTCCATCGCATACATCTCAAGCCCCGGGACGATCACCCGGACGACCGGGATGCCGATCTCCGGCCGGGTGAGGTCGACCACGATCACCCGGGAGAGCCCGGCCGCACCGAGCCGGTCGGTGACGTGGTTGATGTCGGTGAGGAAATCATCGCTGTCAAACGACGGCATGGCCGCGAACTCGACCGCCTCGCACTCCGCAAACCAGTGCCGGTTCAGCCGCTTCGTCCGGTCGTAGCCGATCCTCTTCCTGACGTCCGCCGTGTCGGTATCCTCCCTCGCACCGTGGATCTGGGTCAGCCTGCTCTGGGCGACCTCCGTGAGCGCCCTGAGGACCGCAATCCGGGCGTTCATGTGCGACCCCATCCCGATCGTGAGGAGGGCGGGGTCCTTGAGGACCACGTCGTCGGCGACCGCGGCCACGGTGGGGATCCCGATATCGCTCGTGATGTCCTTCAGGGTGACCTCGACGCCGGCGGCCGCGAACTTCGCGAGCAGATCAGCGGCGAGCCCGTCGGCGATCCCCTCGATCCGGGGGCCGGTGTTCCGGGTCACCTCCACAAGCGACCAGGCGTCGCGCTCGACCACCTCCATCAGGGCATGGAAGGTCGCCTCCTCGAGGGTGTTTCCCGAGGCGAGCCCGTTGGTGTTGGTCCGAAAGAGGCGGCCGCAGGTCACCGGGAGGGGGTGGAAGACCGCATGGGCAGGGACGAGCACCTCCTCCTCCTGGACGATATCATACCCCTCAACCCAGGGGACCGGTATATCGGTCGGGACCCGTTCGGGCAGGATCAGGTCCGCCGGGTCGATCGCCGTCTTCCGGGCAGAGACCTCACTATACCGCCCGACGATGGTCTCACGGCCGTCCATCTCGCCCGAGTAGCGCTCAATCCCCTCCATCATCGCCGAGACTTCCGCCTCGATGGGGGTGGCTCCTTTACCGTTGTAGACCGATATCGCTCCCGCCCCGGCGGTCGGCCGGATGCTCGAGAAGACCGGTATCCCGATCCGGTCGAGGTTCGTGATATCGGCGACCCGGGTGATTCCCGCCGCCGGGAGCCTCGCTCGCGCCAGACGGAGCGTCTCTTCGGGCGGGACGGTGCGCTGGGTCTCTTTCCCGTAGGCCTTCCGGCACGACTGCAGCCGGATCATGCGTCGCCCCCTGAGAACTCGCCCGGCACCCAGCGCTCGCCCTCTTTCCCGATCTCCTTCTTCCAGATCGGCACACTCTGCTTGATCCGCTCGAGGATATACTCGCAGGCGTCGAATGCCTCCTTCCGGTGCCCGGCGCCGACGACGATGAGAAGGATGTTCTCCCCGACCCGGAGCCTTCCTATCCGGTGGATGATCTCGACGGCCGCTATAGGGTATTTTGCAAACGCTTCGTCCCGGATCGTTGTGAACTCCTTCTTCGCGACCTCCTCGTAGGCCTCGAGTTCCATCTCCTCGATCCCGCCGTCGTCCCGAACGACGCCGAGGAAAGTGACCAGAGCGCCCATATCGGGCTTTCGGACCCGGTCGATGACTGCGTTCACGTCAAAATCGTCTCTTGTTACGCTGATCATGCTTGCCAATCCTCCATCATCCGCCCGCCACCGGCGGGAAGAGTGCGACCTCGTCCCCGTCAGCGAGGGTGAGCGTCGCGGCCTCCGACCGCCGGACGCGCCTGCCGTTGTGCATCAGTATCACATACCCCCGGAGTTCGCCGTTCTCCTCAAAGAGCGCCTCTTTTGCCTGCTCCGAGGTCTCCCCGACTGCCGCAAGCAGCCGGCTCATCGTCGTTCCTGTGGGAACCTCAAGCATGAGGTCACCACCGATGGCCTCCCGCAACCGGGCAAAAGCCCTGACTCGAACCTGCATCTCACTTCTCCTCGATTCAGCACCGATCAATCCCGCACGCGTTGCAGTCTTCCTGCCGCTCGACCGCCAGAGTCGTCATGGTGGCGGCCCTTCCGTCCCAGATAAGAAGCCGGTCGGTTAGGAGGTCGCCGGTGCCGGTGATATACTTGATTGCCTCGTTTGCCTGAATAAGTCCGATGATCCCGGGCGTGGTGCCGATCACGGGAGTGACGCCCTCGATGGGCGGGGCTACTGGAAAAATGCATTCCAGGCAGGCCGTCTGGCCGGGGATGATCGTCGTCGCCTGCCCGTCAAACCCCCTGACCGCCCCATGGATGAGCGGCACGCCGCTCCGAAGCGCTGCCCGGTTGAGGGTGTAGCGCACCGCGAAGTTGTCGGCAGCATCGATGATGAGGTCGGCGCCATTCACGAGCGCGTCGGCGTTATCGTCGTTGACGGCAGCATGGACGGCGGTAACCCTGATCTCCGGGTTCTGTGTCCGGAGTTTCCCGGCCGCCGACTCGACCTTCGCCCGCCCGATGTCACGATCAGCATGGAGCACCTGCCGATTCAGGTTGGTCCGGTCCACGACGTCGCCGTCGACCAGCCGGATCTCCCCGATGCCGGCGGCGGCAAGGTAGAGAGCGGCCGGGCACCCGAGCCCGCCGGCCCCGACGATGAGCACCCGGGCAGTCGCAAGCCGTTCCTGGGCCTTTTCACCGAAGAGTGCAATCTGCCGCCGATAGCGTTCCAGTTCCCGATCCGTGAGCATCTTTATTCACTCATCCTCGCTGTGGAGAGGCAAACGTTCGCTTCCGCAGATGAATACGCAATTTATGTGGTGTCCACGGCAATTTGAACGTTGTGATTCCATGAAGTCTCCCGGGCCGGGGCCTCTGCCGGCTATCATCCCGCAAAATCCGGCACCCGCCATGGGCCACCCCCCTCCCGGGAAACGTATATATCGTTGGGGACGGATAATCCGCACGACCCTGCAGGCGAACCGGAGCAGGGAGTGAGAGCATGACAATAGGGCTTATCGATGATGGGGACGCCTGGGACGCGTTCGTGGATGAAAGCATCTCCGGCCGCCTTTTCCATAAATGGGAGTTCATGAAGATAACAGAGAAGCATACCGGCTTTCAATTTCTTCCTTACGGGATCTTCAAGGGCAACAGTCTGATCGCCATCATGCCGCTTTTTCAGAGGCAGACGCACGGGATCAACATCCTCCTCTCCCCACCTCCTCTCCAGTCGGTGGTGCCATACCTCGGGTTCGTCATGGGCCGCCATTACGATATCGCCAAGCAGAGCAAGAAGGAATCAATGCTCAAACAGGTTGGTGACGACCTGGAAGGCGAGTTTGCAGCCCTGGCACCGAACTACCTCTCCATAATCCAGGTTCCGGGTTTCATCGATATTCGACGGTTCCTGAGAGAGGGGTACCAGGCCCGGCTCCATTTCACCTATCTGATCGACCTCGATTCGCCGCTCGACGATATCTGGAACAGTTTCTCATCCAACCTCCGGACCAAACTGCGAAAGGTCGAGAAGAACGGCTACCACTTCGAGAAGAGCACCGACCTCTCGGTCTTCTACTCCACGGTCGCGGAGCGGTTCGGCGACCCCGAGATGAACATCCCGATGATCAGCCGCACCTACTTCGAGGAACTCTACCGGGCGTATCCCGATGAACTCGGGCTCTACTACCTCTACGACAACGACGGCGCCGTGACGGGCGTGCAGGCGACCCAGGAATACAAGGCTTTAACCCTCTGGATGGGTGCCCCGAAGATGACCGCGATGCCCGGGAACGAGTTCTTGCAGTGGTTGCTCCTCCAGCAGGCAAAGAAGGAGGGCTACCGCCAGATGGAGAACGTCGGGGCGAACAACGAGAACCTGAACCTCTTCAAGTCCAAGTTCAACCCCTCGCTCAACCTCTTTTTAGAGGTGAGCCGGGAGGACCTCATCGGCAGGGTTGCGCGATGGGCCTACAGCACCATCGCGAGCAAGGGGCCGGTGAAGCGCAAGGTCCTCTCCTACATCGAGTGACAGGCCGAAGACCCTTTATCGGCCCGTTTCATCCCAGCCTTCGAACCGGACCAGTGCCAGCGACGGCGGTCTTCCGGTGAGCCTTAAGGCATCGGATATCCGGTCGGTGATCGTAAGGTTGCCACCGGTTCTCTCCTGGTACTCCTGCATGAGGTAGGCGGTGTGGTTGCGGTATGTCCGGTCCCGGGTGACGAAGATCAGGTCCTCCTTAAGATCTTCTAAAAGTGTCTCCCAGATGAGTTCATCGCCAACGGTATCTGTACCTGTTGTCTTTGGGGGGTTACCAAGGAGTTTCCGACGTTGAGCCCGGGTGACGAGTTCTTCTGTCCGGCGGAGAACCCGCACGACCGGATCCTTGGAGAGTTCGGTGAATGCCCGGGCCACCGAATCGGCAGAAGGCTCCGCAATCATCCCCTGGATGTCATCATAGAGGGTGCGAACAGCCCGGTTGTACTCCTCCCCGGTACGCTGCAGCGGTGCAACGTTTGGATTTTCTCGTATAATCGACGGCAGGCGGACCTCCTCGGTCTCCCGCCTCCGCACGCCATCGGCGATGCGGTCAAGAACTTTTGAACGGTTGCGGAGGAACTCATCGATGATGATGTCGGGAAAGACGAGATGCTCCTTAAGCGCTCCGATATCAAGGAAGATCTCCATCGGATCCTCATTCGACTCGTAAAGTTCAAGAAAGAGGTTCGTATCAATGCATACGACGGTCATGCTGGCGGAAGATGGCGCCGGGGTACGATAATGGTTTCCCGGGCGCGGCCCGGTTCAGATTAAAAAAGAGAGTCGGGAGACCTTGCCTCACCGCCGGCCGTACTTCTTGAACATATACCAGAGCCCCGCGGCGACCCCCGCCATCACCAGGAGGCCAAGCACCGCGACGTAGGACTGCTCCTTGACCACAATCCGGTACTCGTCCTCCCCTTCGGCCTGGTCGCTCTTCACCGCGGTGACGATCTTGTACTCACCGGCGACGATGTCGGCCGGCGGGACTACCGTCACCTGCAGCGTCGCCCGCTCGCCGGGCTCAAGGCTCGCGACCGATGCCGGGTCGACGGTCACCCGCCACCCTTCGGGCGCGCTCATGTTGACGCCGATGTTCGTCAACGCTCCTCCGGAGCCGGCGTTCGAGACCGTCATATCGAACGTAAGGGTCTCGCCGCGGTTGATCTCGTGGCGGTAACTCTTCGCATACGTCCGCATGTCATAAGACCCCCGGATCCGGAGCGTCAGGTTCTCCTCATACTCCCGGGCGGCCGAGCCGATCACCGTCGTGAGGTTGTACTCCCCGATATCGACCGAGTAGGGCGGGATGAGGTCAAGGTAGAGAGACTTCTCTTCACCGGCAGGGATGTAGATCTCCGATATCTCCTCGGCGGTCTCGCGGCTCTCTTTGAACCGGGCATACCACTGCTCGGGGAGGCCAAGGACGGAGAGTGTGTAGGTATCGTCGTTTCTACCGGCGTTCTTCAGGATCATCTCGTACTGCGGGTTTGAGCCGATCGCCGCTACGCGGGACGGGGACTTCACCCGGAGTTCGGCAAAGAAGTTCTCTTTGTCAAGGGGCACGATCCCGAGATCGGTTGTCCGGCCGATCCGGACCTCGACGTCCTCCTTATCCCAGAGCCTGTACCCGGGTTTGGTGACGGTGACGGTGTAGGTGCCCATCGGGGCCCCGATGCTCACCTTACCCTCGGCGGTCGTGAGCATTCCCTCGATCCGGGTGTTGCCGTCGTAGAGGCCGACGTCGGCACCCTTCACGACGTTGCCTTCCTTATCGACCACAGTGGCCTCAAGCGTCCCGGTCTCACCGCTGTGGGTCTTTGTGACCTGGACGTAAAGCCAGATCGTGCCCTTGCCGATGCCCACCCGGATGGGATACTCCCCGACCGCAGCATGCCCGGAGGTCTCGGCCACCAGGCGGACGGTCTTCGTCTCGCCGGCCGGGATCAGCATCCGATAGACTTCGCGATCACCGTCCTCAAACCGGATCTTCCAGTTGTCGGTGCCCCGGAAGGTCCAGTAGTTGAGGAGGCACGTCCCGGTCTCCCCCCGATTCGTGACCGCAAGGTCAAAGACGGCGGTGTTACCGGCCTCGATCATCTCGCCGGGGAAGTCGCACCGGATCTCTGTCGGCATCGTCCCGCCCCCGGTTGCCGCCGCCGGGGCGATCAGCACGGCAAGGAGAAGGATGAGAAAAATTTTTCTTCCGGTCATCTCCTCACCTGATATCCATCCGCATGAACTTCACGTAGGTCGCGGCGAAGAAGGCCGACGGGAAGACGATGAGTGCGGCGATGTTCATCCAGACCCGGCCCAGGGCTTCGGCAAGACCGGGCTTCTCCTCTGGTGCCATACCATAGGGCACAGGTGCATCCATCGTCGCCATGATCTGCGGGTTCGTCACCGCTATCGCGACGGTGTAGTAGTTCATCTGCGGCGAGAGGAGGTTCGAGATATCGTTGATAAACCGCCGTTTATCTATGTAGTTCTGCATCTCCTCTTCATACTCTCTCCATGCCGGGTCGTCGGCTCCGCCGTAGACCACGTTCTGCGAGGCGGTGCTGACGAAATAGCCTCCGCCGCTCGAGGTCCGCACGACCTCTCTCGGCATGGGAGGCATCTCGGGCATCTCGGGGGGATCGCCAGCGAAGGCATCCGCGGCCATCGCCCCGAACATGGGAAGGAGCGAGGAGACCGCAAAGAAGATCACCAGGGTGTAGATCAGCGCGTTCCCGCTCTCTTTTGCAGCCGTCGACATCGTGAGCGCGACGGCGAAGTAGGCGAGCAGGAACCCGAGCGAGACCGCCCCGAAGATCAGGATGGCGGCAAACTCCTCCAGTGTCGGGACGATCGAGAAGATGAGGAGCAGCCCGAGGGCGATGGCGAGTGCGAGCGCCATGGCGAACCCCAGAGCCCCAACACCCCCGAGGGCCTTGCCGTTGATGATCTCGTCCCTGTAAAGCGGGTGGGAGAGGAGCGACTTCAAGGACCGTGTCTCCTTCTCCTTTGAGACCAGGTCAAACCCGATGGCAATGGCAAGGATGCCGCCGAGCATCGTCATGTAACTCATCATCGATATGAAGACGAACATGATCGAGGGTTTCTGGGGCATCCAGCTCGTGTACGGGTCTTCGAGCTCCTGCATACGCTGGAGCTGCTCGTTATACGATTCAAGGCTGTTGTTGTAGTTCTCGATGCCGTCGTGGATGCTGATCGCCGATATCACGAGAAGCAAGCCGAGGATGATGATGAACCGCCTGCTGGTGATGTGATCCGAGAACTCTTTTCGTGCTACGTTGAGTAACCGATCGACCGCCATTCTTACCTCCGGTAGGCCGCCATGAAGACGTCCTCGATATCCGGCTCTTCTATGCGCATCTCCCGCACGTGAAGCCCCTCCAGAAAGAGAGTCTCCGTGAGCCGGTCGCGGATGTCGGCCTTCGCCCGGACGACCGCCCGCGTCCCGTTCCGCTCGACGGATATGATCTCGGGATCCTCGAGTTCCGGCAGGCGCTCCCGGGTCTCGACGACGATCCGGACGGCATCACCGTCAGAGGGAGCAAGCGCCCGGGCGACCTCCTCAAGCGTCCCCTGCGCGACGAGTCTTCCCTTTGCAAGCAGCCCGACGGTCCGGCAGACCTCCCTGACTTCTGAGAGGATATGTGAGGAGACGAAGATCGTCTTTCCCTCGCCGGCGAGGTGCTCGACGAGTTCACGGTACTCCCTGACGCCCTCGGGATCGAGGTTTGCCGTCGGTTCGTCGAGGAAGAGCACCTTCGGATCGTTGATCAGCGCCTGGGCAAGCCCGAGCCGCTGCTTCATCCCGCGGGAGTATTCGCCGGCCTTCTGGGTAACGCCGTCGAGGTGGACGAGTTCGAGGAGTTTCGCGATCCGCTCTTTCCGCTCCCGCGCGTCCATCCCGTAGAACCGGGCGAAATAGTCCAGGTTCTGCTCGCCGGTCATGTTCCCGTAGAACCCGACGTCTTCGGGGAGGTAGCCGATGATCTCCTTCACCTTCAGCGGGTCTTTCGCGACCTCGATCCCATCGACCAGGCACCGCCCGCCGGTGGGCTCGATCATCCCGGTGAGCATCAGGATCGTCGTGCTCTTCCCCGCTCCGTTCGGGCCGAGGAAACCGAATATCTCGCCTTCCCCGACCTCAAGGTCCAGGCCGTCGACGGCCGCCTTGCCGTTGTACACCTTCGTGAGGCTCTCTGTTCGTATCATATCACCACACCCCGCCCGGTCCGGCGGTGCCTACTGCTGACTTTGATATCCTCTTATTAACGTTTTCTGTGACACGCGTCTACACGTCGAGTGAGGAAGCACGATTTCGATCGCTGTGGAACTGCCATTTTTGGGAAGTCCCCGGAAACCTGCCGTTGATCCGGCAATTGCCCGTGTGCCGGACTCCGCGCGGCGTGAGTCGCTGGATTGGTGTGCCTGCATCAGGCAAGAGCCGCCTGTCCATTCGGCGCGCTACGCAGGAGTATGGGCGGGAACGGGAGATAAAACGATGGTAAACTACGAAAAAAATTGAACCTATGCGTTCCGGAGTTCATACAGAGAGAGCAGTCTTTGTGGCTTCCATCCGCAGCACCACGTCATGGGATAGACCCGACCAACGCGAGTCGTCGGAGCCTGACCTCCCGGGTTCGTCGGTCTCAGGATAGCCCGAAGATCCTTCTCTTTCAACTGCTGTCCAGTCCTGATCGCCATGACCGCGGCAACCTGGCTGCAGGCCGAGCAGCGCTTCGGAAAAGAAGAAGAGTCCTACCCGGGTTATTCTGTCCCTGTCGTTTTCCTTGCAGTGGGGGCCACCAACCCGGCAAAACTCCCGGTCTGGTCTGGAGTTCTCCTGACAATGGTGGCGCGCACATCCATGAAGAACAGCAGTAAACTCCATATCGCGATTGCTTTTGTGAAATACCAGAATACCCTCGGCAGGTCGGGATCCTCTCGATGAATTTCCTGCCATCGCACCCGATTTCCACGTTATCTGCCGGTGATGAATCTCGATAGTTCAGGTCGGAAGGGACCCCTGCTGCCTCGCAAAAGGCGACCAGGGTAATCAGCACCCTAACTTTACTGAGACTCCCCGCCGATCGTCCCTTGATTCATGGAGATGAAATAATTTTTCTTTAAGAAGGTTGGATTTTTAATATTATTCAAATCACGACATCCCCGGGTCAATAACGCTGTGAAAAGGATATATACAACTATTATAGTTCCACTCAAACAAGTCGCCCCGGTTCCGGACACGCAAATCACTCCATTAAGCAGCAGTATATGCAGATATCTCGGGTATATGGGCCTCCCCCAGTTTTCTTCTTAAGCAGCTCGAATGAAATGTTTATATAGTACAATTAACACCGTAGCATCAGGCCCAGGTGCCAGGAACCCATCCCCCGTCCGGCAGTCGCTATCAGGACGGGGGCCGCTCGCCTCATCCAGGCGGGCAGTGACGCAGTCGGATACGGGCCTGCGTTAGGGTGTGTTTCCGTGGTACCCGTGTGGATACCGTTTTACCCGGCGTGCGTGGCCCTGCCGGGGTCAGGTGAAGGTAAGAACAACACTCAGTCCGCTTGGGTGTGGGATCACGCCCCCTACCTTAGGGCATTCCAGGAGCAGGAAGTTTGCTCGACTCCGGTTCTCATGTTCCCACGCCAGGAGCCGCCGCAATGAGCACCTGCGTAACTGCCTCCCCTACCGCCCGCACGACCGGAGAGATTGTCAGGCACGGTAGTAACAGGAGAGAAAGAACTCATCTTCATACAGGCGTAACCTCCTGCGATTCTGGAAAGCAACCATGGCAGCAGGCCATTGCCTCCCGGACCCTCGCTGCCATCATCCCGGCTTACAACGAGGGGCTGGTTATTGGATCGGTCGTCCTCCAGGCACAGCAGCACGTCGACCGGGTCATCGTCATCGACGACGGCTCGACCGACCGGACCGCCGAGATCGCCCGGCTCGCGGGCGCGGACGTCATCGAGATGCTGGATAACGGGGGCAAGGCGAAGGCGATGACGGCCGGGTTTGCCCGAGCTCGCGAGATTGGCTTCGAAGCCGTTGTGATGCTCGACGGCGATGGCCAGCATGATCCCGCTGAGATTCCAGCCGTCGTGGCCCCGGTGCTCGCGGGGGAGGCCGACCTCGTCATCGGCTCCCGGTTCCTGGACACCGGGGTAAAGATCCCGAAGTATCGCGTCGCCGGGCAGAAGGTCCTCAACGGGTTCACGAATCTCTCGACAGACGGGGAGTTCGTGACGACCGACTCCCAATCTGGCTTCCGGGCGCTCTCCCGCCGGGCTCTCGATAACCTGAACTTCGCATCAGAGGGCTACACCATCGAATCGGACATGATCGCTCACTTCGCATCGATCAACCTCCGGATGACTGAAGTCCCGATCTCGGTTACCTATGACGTTCCCCACAAGCACAAGAAGAACCCCATCTCCCACGGCTTTGGAGTCCTCGCCCGAATCGTCGGTTTGATCGGCTATAAGCGGCCGCTCCTCTCCTTCAGCGTTCCGGGCTTCCTCATCGCTCTCACAGGGATCTGCGCAGAGACCTACACCTACTCCGAGTACTATCGCACCGCCCAGTTCCACTACATCGTCTTCATCGGCGGGGTTGCTGCACTTACCCTTGGGCTGCTGCTCGTGACATCGGGGCTGATCCTGAACTCGCTGGTGAGCATCATCCCCCCGTCAAACTCATCATGGAGAACTCCGATGGCGTCCTGGCATAGAGTTTCTGTGATGAGACCGTTATCTCAATGATTTTATCCTGGACTTCTAACGGAAGCGCTGAGTATAGAGGAAGACAGAGCACTCTGTCCGCTCTGCTCCTTGAGATGGGATTTCCTTTATCTGGCCGGGCGTATCCATTCAGCGCATCCAGCGAAGGATAGAAGTACCGCCTTGGAAATATCCCCGCATCGTTCAGACGCTGCTGGGTTTTGAGCAGCGCATCCTCCGAAGGAAAGAGCACAGGGAAGTAGGCATAGTTCCGCGTGGCGCCCTCTTTCCATACGGGTATCTCGAAATGATCCTTTAATGCCTCATAATAGCGTTTATAAATCTCTTCCCGCTCCTGAAGAACACTATCGATCTCGTCCAGCATGCACAACCCCATGGCAGCATGGAACTCGCTCATTTTGGCATTTATCCCCTCATCGGCGACCTCTCCCTCTTCGTAACCGAAGTTGATGAGCCTGCACGCCCGCTCGTAGTCCTCGCGCTTTTTAAAGACTATTGCCCCGCCTTCAACGGTGTGAAACACTTTCGTCGCGTGAAAACTGAGCGTGGCGGCGTCACCCCACTGCAGAACGCTTTTGCCGTTTAACCGTACGCCGAAAGCATGGGCAGCATCATAGATCACCTTCAGGCCATGATCCTTTGCAATTCGGTCGAAGGCTTCTACATTACAGGGATTTCCGTATACATGGACCGGAACCAGGGCTGTAACCTCAGGATCCAGGATCATCTCGGCCTTTTGAGGAGACAAGTTCAGGCTGCTCGCGTCGATATCGGCATAGACCGGCTCAATCCCCCCCCATTTGAGGGAACTGCTCGTCGCTACGAATGTGAACGGCGTGGTGATGGCTACCCTGGAGATGCCAAGAACCTTATAGGCTATCTGGAGAGCAAGGGTCCCGTTGGCCACCGGGAGGAGATTCTGTACACCCAGGTAGTCTTCAAGGCGGGCCTTCAACTCCTGCACCAGGGGACCGTTGTTCGTAAGCTGGTTATTCTGGTAGCAGCGTTCAATGTATCCAAGGTACCTGCTCATCTCCGGGAGATGGGGCCTGGTCACCGGGATCATGTTGTCCTCCTCGCATCGAATCCCAGCAGTTCGAGGAGATAACATCCATAGCCGTTCTTTGCTATAGGTTGCGCGAGTTCCCGTACCTGCTCGGCGGTTAGCCAGCCGTTGCGCCAGGCAATCTCCTCCAGGCAGGCTATCTTGTAGCCCTGCCGCTTCTCTATGGTCTCAACGAACTGTGCGGCGTCGAGCAGGCTGTCATGGGTGCCCGTATCCAGCCAGGCGAAGCCTCGCCCGAGCAGTTCTACGTTGAGGGTGCCACGTTCCATGTACACCTGGTTAATGCTTGTAATCTCGAGTTCGCCACGGTCCGATGGCTTGACCTGTTTGGCAATCTTCACGACGTCATTATCGTAGAAGTAGAGGCCGGTAACGGCATAGTTCGACCTGGGGTAGGCCGGCTTCTCATCGATGGAAAGAACCCTCATCTGTTCATCGAACGTCACAACACCGAAGTGCTCTGGATTTTGTACCTGGTATCCAAACACCGTTGCACCGACATTTTGGTTGCGGGCTTTCTTGAGCCGGGGAGTAAAGTTTAGGCCATAGAAGATGTTGTCCCCCAGGATCAGGCACACATGGTCGTTGCCGATAAACTCCTCACCGATGATGAAGGCCTGGGCCAGCCCGTCGGGATTGGGCTGAATCGCGTACGTCAGGTTGATCCCGAACTGGGTCCCATCCCCGAGGAGCCGGATATAGCCGTCTTGATCCTCCGGGGTGGTGATGATCAGGATATCCCGGATCTCTGCGAGCATCAGCACCGATAAGGGGTAGTAGATCATGGGCTTGTCATATATCGGCAGGAGATGCTTGGATATACCCCGGGTAATGGGATAGAGCCGGGTTCCGCTGCCGCCGGCGAGTACGATGCCCTTCATATGCCGACACCCAGCCTCTCTCTTCGATAGGAGCCGTCCTGAACTCTCTTGCACCAGGTCTGGTTCCCTAGATACCACTCAGCAGTCTTGCGAAGACCGGTCTCAAACGTCTCCACAGGAACCCAGCCAAGTTCAGTCTGTATTTTGGTAGGATCGATAGCGTAATGTCTGTCATGGCCGGGTCGGTCCTGCACAAATGTGATCAGGTCGTGATAATGCTTGATGCCCTCAGGTTTATTGGGAGCCAGTTCTTCGAGTAACTCGCAGATCATCTGTACGACTTCGAGGTTCCGTTTTTCATTGCGCCCACCGATGTTGTAGGTCTCACCAGCTTCCCCCTGTGTGGCCACCAGGCAGAGGGCCCGAGCGTGGTCTTCGACGTAGAGCCAGTCACGAATCTGATCGCCTTTACCATATATCGGCAAGGACCTGCCCTCCAGGGCATTGAGAATCGTGAGTGGGATGAGTTTTTCCGGGAACTGGTACGGGCCGTAATTGTTGGAGCAGTTCGTTACTACTGCCGGCAGTCCATATGTCCGGACCCAGGCCCTGACAAGGTGATCCGAACTTGCCTTACTTGCAGAATAGGGCGAACTTGGTGCGTACGGGCTGATTTCAGTGAAAAGTCCCTGGGCATCTCCCAGGTCGCCGTATACTTCGTCGGTCGAGATGTGGTGGAAGCGGAACTGGTTCTGTTTTTCCGGAGGGAGACCTTCCCAGTACTTCCGGGATGCTTCGAGAAGGGTATAGGTTCCGATTATGTTGGTCTGAATAAATGCTGCAGGACCGTCAATAGACCGATCTACGTGCGATTCTGCAGCAAGATGCATGACAATATCCGGTTGATACCGTTCAAGCACCTTATGCAGTCCAATCGGATCGCAGATGTCTATCTGCTCGAAATGATAGCGTGGGCTGTGCTCAACCTCTTTGAGCGATTCCAGATTGCCCGCGTAGGTTAACTTGTCAAGATTAATCACTGTGTGACTGGACAGTTTAATCAGGTAACGGATAACAGCAGAACCAATGAATCCCGCTCCCCCGGTGACGATGATCTTCTTTTCTTGTTCCTCATCTATCATAACCGTTTATTCCCCCTCCGGAGACCGACCTCACCTAACTGAACCTCTCTACGACGTACAGTACATGCATCCTTCCCACACCCTCCCGTTGCTCCCCCGGGGCATCCCCATCATATCCACAACGATCGGCTCCCCGTTGCGGTTCGTGGGCAACGCATCAAGTTTCAGCGACGCAAAGGCGCTGTGTCGAGAATAAACAGTAATAGAGCCCACCGTGCCCCGGATTCCCCGAAGCAAGGCGGCCGGCTTCGCCCCGAGCCGCTCGATCTCGATGGGTGAAGGGAGCCGGTCGTAGCCATAGATGTCGGTATCAGACTCCTTGAGTTCGTGAACTATCTTCCTGACCGGGCTCGCCCGGGTGTCGGGGACGTTCTCTCTGGAGGTCAGACCCGGGATGAGGATCCCTGGATGCCGGATAACCCTGCCGCCCTGGTTCTGTCCCTTGATAGCGATATCGGCGACGGTCTCGGCGGCCGAGACGACGTAGGAGATGTCGGGATCTTTTGCCTTCGTCACCAGGGCGGGGACGGCGATGAGTACGGTGTCGGCCTCGCGAATCCTGGCCGGGTCCACGGTGGCGATGACGTTGCTGTCTGGTTGCGCATTGATCCCGGCGATCTTGTTCGCGTCAAGGGCATACCCGGTTGTTCTGGTATCCTGAGTGAACGCATCGACGGGGGGTAGCCGACGTATCCGAGGCCAACGACGTCGACGGTTATGTCCTTCTCCGGTCCCCCAACCATAGGACAGTTACCTCTAGTGTTCTATATAGAGTGCAGGGTATTCCTGGAACCGTAACACTTGAAGGTTGCGGTTGCCCATGCAGGTAAGACAGGGGTGAAGTGAAGCTATAACCTGGACAGCCTTACCACGGGGAACGGGTAACCTGTGTGATCCTTTGGAAAGGGCTATGAAATATAGTGAACCCTGCTCTCCATACATGGAGAGCAAGAGGCAAAAGAGCGCAAACTGGTTCGGACAGGTCCGGCGACCGTCGAGATAGGTAACGACCCCCGGGTGGCGCTCTCTATTGCTTTGATATTTGCCAGGACCGGGTTAGGGGAGAGGGGGGTTGGGACCATACCCTCGTGCCTGAGGAAGACCGGTGTGTCGCCATAGACTGAGAAGGACAAAGCGGCAGCGACGATTGCACCCTACAGTCTTTCGCCGTGGCGAGCACACTGAACGTGCCGGTCACGTTCACCTCTTTCGAGGGGAAGGAGGCCATCACTGACCGCAGCACGGACGGGATGGCTGCCTGCCCTTACAACTGTAACCGGCTCCTCTCCAGAGATCCCGTCCCCCGGACCGCCATCCCGGTGTTCCTGCGGATTCTGGCGAGCAGAAAGAGGCCATGGTCAACGACGTTGCCGATGAGGTTGTAAACGGCCTTCTTCACCATCAGATCCGCGTATATCGATACCCGCGAGGTCCATCGTGTTCTCCTCGATGAAGTCCGTCGAACGGATGAACCCGTCAAAGAGAGAGCCTTTCTAAATCCGGCTACGCTCTTTCTCAAAAGGTTCGGTACCGCTGGCCGGCTCCGCAGTCATGGGATGGAGCCGATCAATGCGAGTTATCGGAGCCTGACCTCTCGGCCCCGGCCGGTCTCAGGATAACCCGGAGGGTCTTTGTTGTTTCGTCGATGGCGGTGTGCTCGATAGTCATCGGCTGTCCGGCCCCTATCGCCGTGATCGCCGCAAGCAGGCTGCAGATCGGGCAGCCGACCATGGTGCAGCACTTCGGGGAGGCCTCCCTGACAGCCCGGCAGCCGGGAAGGAGACGGTAGGCGTTCAAGGTGACGACGATGTTTGCGCCGTCCTGCACCGCTTTCGTCTTTCCGGCAATCTCGAGGATGTCGTCACAGACCTCTGTTACACATGCAAGAAGTCCCTCATACTCTCTTTCGGGAACCTCAAGGGCATGCTTCTCCCGGAGGTGCGCGAGGAGCGGGGCGCATGCCGGGACAATCCGGACGGCGCACCCACTCTCGCCAGTGACATAGGAGTAGTCACCCCTGGGCGTCACCGGAAAGGTGCTGGTGACCGGGATGACCTCGACGACGGTCCCGTCCGCCTCCGGGACGAACCAGGCATTGCCCTGGATCCCAAGGTCTGCACAGAGGGTGGCGATGCTGACGGTCCCCTGGACGGGGAGGAGGGCGGTGATCTCAGGGTCGATCGGCTCGCCCTTGTGAAGCGCGAGGAGGAAGACTCCGGCGATGAAGCAGCCTGCGCCCGCAAGGACAAGCGTCGCGGTGGTGATGTCCCCCCGCCCGGTCGCGCCCGCAAGGGCGAGGAGGCTTACTGCGGCGAGGATGAGGAGAAATGCTCCCAGGAAAGGGTTGTTTCCCGTCATGCTTCGCCTCCCGCCCACCGGGCCAGCCGATAATCCTGGAGGAGGAGGGCAAGATAGCCGCAGCCGAGAGCGCCCGCAAGGGCAAGGAGGGGGAAGGACACGGTGCTGCTGACAGCAATGACTCCGGAAAAGGCGATTGTTGCGGCGGCGAAGGTCGCGAAGCCCCGCCGATACTCGATGAATGCGGCAAGGACGATCATCTGCAGGATGAGTGCGGCAACGATGTTGCCTGCCGCCACGACCAGGACCTCGGCCGTGCAGAGGAGGATGAACCGCCGGTCGGTCGCCATCAGAGCACCTCCATGGCATCAATCCCGGGAAGAGGACTTGCACCGACGGGAGCCTTCAGGACAACCCGCATCTTCTGGCTCTTTGCTTCGTTAGCCAGCTGGACAAGATGACTCCTGTCGCCAGTCACGAGGAGGGAGTAGAGCCGGATCTCAACGGCGTTGGCACGGGAGAGCGCCTCCCGTATTGCCACCGTAAAGGGCACAGGGTTCTCCGCCGCGAATGCCGAGATGATGTCGCTGAGTCTCTCATGGTACGCCCTCTCCTCTGGTCCCGCCCCAATGGCAGGACGACGCATTCGGGCCATAAGGACAGCGGATCCCGACGCACGGTAAAGGGGAGCATGGGGTTCAACCGGGGCAAGGCTGCCGAGGATCGCAACGACCTCCCGGATATCCTGTGCCCCGGGGAGGAACCGGACGACCTCTCCGCTGGTGATGATCAGGAGGGAACAGTTCCCATGAGTGTTAATCACCTCTTCGGCCGCACTGTAGACGGTCATCGTAAATCGGGCGAGGGTCGTCAGGTCCCCGTTCAGAGTCGTCGGGAGGTCGACGGCAATAAGTGGTATTCCACCCTCAAGCCCTGCGATCTCTCTGACGTAGAGGGTGCCGCGCCGGGCCGTGACCTTCCAGTCCACGTGCCGGGGATCGTCGCCCGAGCGGTAGGGCCGGAACCCGCGGACATCCTGTCCGGCAAGCGCAGCCTTCCTGTCCACCCGCGTATCTTCTCCGCGAACTCCTCTTCCCCTGCCGACCCCCCAACTCCCCCCCGGGAAGACCTGGAGGTGTGGAGCGTTGTAGTGGCGACAGATGAGGTCCCGGGAGAAGTAGGCGTCACTTGCCTCGACAATGACTCCGCCAAAGGTTGTCCCCCCCGGGGCCATGAGCCAGACCGTGTAGGTCGCGACCGTCCCCGGCGGCGAGAGCGGGGGGTCGCCCGTCGCAACCGCCGGGGGAAGATCACGCACCCGGACCGTGAGCCCGGGCGGAGCAGAGAGATCTGCCCGGACTCTAATACTCGCCATCGCTCCTTGCCGGAGGAGTTTCGGCTCGACTTCACGCTCTACGGCAAGGGAGGCGGCAACAATAGCGAGATCGCGCTCGAACCGCCAGCCCCGCCAGAGGAGGAAGAGTCCGAGGGAGCCGGCCGCAAGAGCCGCTGCCGGGTTCGCGAGGGGGAGGGCAACAGCGGTGAGGGCGAGGGCGAGGGCTGCGATTCCCCCGGTCTTCCAGGTCGGCCGGAACATTGTCAGGACACTCCAACGCTCTTGATGATCTCATTGATGACCGCCTCTGGAGTAACACCGGTGATCGCCGCTTCCCGGGTGAGGATAATGCGGTGCCGGAGCACCGGCAGGGCCAGGGCCTGGACATCGTCGGGGATCACATAGGTCCGACCGTTCAGGGCCGCCCGGGCCATAGAGCCCCGGAGGAAAGCAATCGAGGCACGGGAACTCGCGCCAAGCTGGACGTCGCCATGGGACCGTGTGGCGAGCACAACGTCGCGTATGTAGGCAAGGATCACCTCGTCGACCTTGACCGCCCGGACAGTTGCGGCCATGGCACTGATGCTCTCAGGTCCGAGAATAGGAGCGAGCCGGTCCTGGTAAACCTTCCAGTCCAGTTCCCCGGCCCGCTCCCGCCGGAGGATCTCGAGTTCGCTCTCCGGGCCGAGGTGGGTAAGGGTGGTGCTGAACATGAACCGGTCGCGTTGGGCCTCGATGAGTGGGAAAGTGCCTTCAGCGTCGTAGGGGTTCTGGGTGGCGATGACAAAGTAGGCTTCACTGAGCGGGTAGGATGTACCGTCGATCGTAGTCTGGCGTTCGCTCATCGCCTCGAGAAGAGCGCTCTGGGTCTTGGGAGTCAGGCGATTGATCTCGTCGACCATCAGGAAGTTCGTGAAGATCGGGCCTTTCTGGAGGACGAACTCGTTTTTCGTTCGATCGTAGATCCGGACACCGACGATATCCGCCGGCTGGAGATCCACGGCCCCCTGGACGCGCCGGAACTCGTAATCCATCAGTCGTGCGACTATCTTGCAGATGGTGGTCTTTGCTGTTCCCGGGACACCCTCGATGAGGAGGTGCCCCCCACTGATCATGCTGATGAAGATCTCCTCGATGAGGGGCTGGTTCGCGACCACTACCTGCTGGGTGATCTGCCAGACCTCTTCATAAGCATTTGTGATCGTTTCTATACGTTCTGTCAGGCTGTTATCAGACATTCTCTCTCCTCCCGAACCAGCAGGCTACCGGCAGGACGGCCAGGGCAGCCAGGGTAGACGCGGCCAGCGGCGTCTCCCGGGCCCAGACCAGGGTGTTGATGAACGAGTTTCTGGTCCCGATCCTGCTATGGGCGCCGTCGATGAGAAGTGGCTGGAGATCTTGAATGAATTTCGGATTCTCTTCGAGCATGGCGTTGATGAAAAGGCTCGAATCCCCGAGCACGGAGAGGTTGCCTTCATGTGCACAGACAACTACGGTTCCAAAGGTCTCCCGGCCGCCGGGCCGACCGTCGCGGTCGAGATCTTCCCAGGTCATGACCGAGGTCTCAAAGAGGGGGTCGCCGCCCTCGACCGCCGCCGGCCGGTTGAGGAGGATGGTCTCGACGCCGGTAAAGAGGCCCGCGTTTTCGACGATGTGTCCAACAAAAAGCCCGGGATCAGCGCGATCCCGGTCAAGACTCACGAAATTTCCCGGACGGACCCTCATGGTGCTCCTGAGATCCTCAAGGAATGGGTTTGCTGTCCCCTCCTCGTCGGCAATGAGGACATGCCCGCCGTCGTCGAGGAACATCCGCAGGTATCCAACATCTTCGGGGGTGAAGGGTTGATCGGGCGCGAGGATGAGAAGCGTCGCCCCGGGATAGCGACTGAGATCCCGGAGATCCCGGACCTCCTCGGCGGCCAGATCCGAGGTGCCGTTCCAGCCAATGTTGTAGCGGCTGTACTCCTCGGTGGTGGTGGTGACATGAACAAAGATCACCCCGCCAGCAAGGAGGAGGACAAGGAGGATCGCCCAGGTCTCACGCTGCATCATCATCCCACCCGAGAGCTTCCTGTTCCATTGCCTGGAGCTCTTCCTCCGATGGTATCTCTCCCGCGTAACGGATCCGTTCGTAGCGCTCGAAGAACCCGGCATGTGCCGGGACAAGCCAGGCACAATCCCGTGGGGTCTTTGTCTCGGGGAGCCCGAGCCGTGCACGGAGTGTGTGGAAGAGGACGGTCGCGGCAACTCGTGGGGGGAGAGCCGCGATCTCCACATGCGACGGGATTGTCTGGTCGACTTCTGGTGTCGTCTCGATCACCGGCGTCGAATCTATCTTCATGGGCCCTGTCGCCACGAGGTTCTTCACCGGTAGGCGGCGCCGGAGGTACCACCCGGTCCCAAGCGCAGCCCCTACCGCTGCTACGAACGGAAGAGGAGACAACTCCTGGCCTCGTATGATAGCGGTTGCCGTCGGGCTCTCAGAGGTGTTCAAGGGATAGTTCACGGCGTGAAACTCCGCCCGGATAGCGTGCTCCCCGGCGGAAAGGGTGACCTCTCTTCTGTAATTGCCATTCCTGTCTGTCTCGACCCCGATAAGGGTGGTGCCGTCGATCCGGAGGATGACGGGAGCACCCGCGACCGGCCGACCATTCTCTGCCATAAGATTCCCGGTGCAGATGATGGTCGGTCGATTCAGTTCCCTGACAGCGAGGGTGATGGTGGTGTTTTGAGGTTGGACGAGAAATCTCGCGACCCCGGAGTAGATTGGCCCCGAGGTTGCATGGACAAGGTGCTGCCCGGCAGGAATTTTGCCGATCAGGTAGGAACATGTATAATTGCCCAATTCGTCAAGGGTGGCGTTTCCTGCAATTCTGCTGTTGACGTAAACCTCAACGGGGGTCCCGGGAGTGCTATTGACGTAACTCCCGGTGATAGAAAGGGTGTCCCCATAGCGCCCTTTACCGGGGATGACCCCTATCAGGAGGGGCGATTTTGTATTCTTGCGAGTCTCGTTCCATCGTTCTTCCGTGGCGTTCGCGATCTCCACAAAATTCCTGATGCTTTCCTGATATGGGGTCAAATTCAGCCTGTATTTTTCTCCGATCTCGGTCACTTCGGCTTCATGGCTTACATAGGTAGCAAATCCTTCCTGCATCTTCTGCCGGAGGGTCTCGCTCTCGTAGACGATCGCTGCATGCTGCTCATCATCGTCGCGGACTTCGATCTCGAGCCGCTGGAGATCTTCAAATCGCCGGACGTCGTGTAAAAGGGTCGCAAGGGAAGCGAAATTCTCCTGATTGCTCTGCTGGAACTCGCCTATGTCGGTACCGGAGACATCAAGGGTGACAACCAGCTGGTCGAATTGCCTGGAGAGGTCGCTGTAGTGGGCGAGGTCGCGCTCAGCACTCTTGTAATCGTTATGTTTGATCATGAAGGTGAGAGACCCGGTATGTTCAAGGAGAGCATCCATCATGCTGATAAGAGTGCTGACGTCACTACCCGGGTGCCCTGGAACAGTTCCCGGATCGACGTGAGCGGCGGTGGAAGTATTCAACGCAGTGTAGAGGGCCGGGCTGGTTACCTCACTGGCAAGGAGGAGGAGCGCCGCGATGGCAGCGACCGTGAGGATAAAACGTGAAGCCCAGATGTTCATATGGCAAGGATCTCCAGAATCTTATTCATGACAATGTAGGCAAAGCAGGCGACTCCTACCATAATGAGGTAACCGATGTAGCGCATGTAACGAGGCTGCGAGAAAGCACCGTCAATCAGAACCGCGACGACGAGGAAGCCCATGAGAGAGAGGACAAAGAATATCTCAAGATCGAGAGTACGGTTAAGAACCATGAAAAAGGCAACAATGATGACCCAGATTGCGAGGAAAGCCGCAGCATAGTATTTTTTTGCGCCTGGCATCACGACCTTTCGGCCCTGCAAGCGATAATCTGAGACAATATTCCCTCCCCTGGAGAAAGGAACCCGAAGAGATCTCTCAGGTCGCAGGTCCCCGGACAACGCAACGGTGTCCAGGTGAGTTTCAGCCTGTGGTGAGATCCTCCTATTCCCGCCTGTCCCGGACGCCAGGGTTGCTGTTATGGCCGAGATCCTGGATATAACTGCTCCGGACCCTCCGGATCGTGTCTCGGTTCCACCTTCAGACAGAGACCGGAGCCACTCGTCGGTTTCGTGCGGAGCGTCCAAGATCGCATGCACCTCCTCGACGGAACGGGAGGTTGCCCGGGACTCCCCGGCAGCTCTTTTCAGACGGACAGCGGGTCCAGTGGGAGGCTTTGTTCCCGGCGGCTTCGGCGTCATGGTTCGCAGATCAGGGGATGTATGGAGTGGATGAGGTTGTCCAGACCCCAACCTCGCGGTAATCGACTTCAACGATATCTTCTCCCGCTATGCCCCGGGCATGGTGGGAATCGGTACCGGGTTCGAGGGGCAAAAGGGCCTCGCTCGGAACCTTGACCTCCAATGTGCTTGCATGCCTATGAAACCTGTAGCGAGCGGCAACCATGAGGCCTGAACCTGTAGCAGGCCCGACGGTGGCAGGATGAAGACCCTTATACTCCCTGACATCATCGACTGGTGGTACCGTGACGCGGGCGTCTGGGCCTGTGGCGGTCGCGGCTGCCGGGATGAGGGGGGCGATGACCGCACCATGCAGCAACATGCCTATTATAAGGCTCTTCATGGTGAACCCAATCGTTAAACCCCGTTATATACTTTTTTGTTAGAATGACCAACCCTCTTCCGGGGTGTAGGGGAAGGGACCTTGATGAATAGTTTAAATTCGGCAGATGCTCTCACGTGCTCCTTAACACTGTCAGAGTTGCGCCTCTTCTCAACATTGGATCCATTCCGGATGGCGCAGCCCTGTCCTCCAGAGTAGTTCCGTCCGGGATGGTTGCTGCCTGCCGGCAGGACATGGCGCGCGCATTCATCAATTGCCATGCAGCGACGGATACCATCGTTATTAACTTGAACCGTCAGAATATTCAGAATAAATTGACCAGGTTCTGGCAAAGTATCCTGGCACCACAACCAAAGCATGTGTCGTCTACTGGCGGGACTCCATGCATAGCAGGTCAAGGAAACTGTGACTACTCCTCAAAACATGATTCAGGATGACCAACGCCTCTCTATTTCGGAAAAAATCCTGAAGGTCTGTTGATCTTCGCAGAATCAATAATGTTTCACTGAATGGTCAAAATTTTTCAAGAATATTCCAGATGCAGCTGTAACCGGGCGTGACCTATAAGGGACATACTTAAATATCATTAAATGCACTTACGCCCGAATGTCCACCTCTCGCCCAGGATCGCCAAAAAGGCAATTAAATCGGGTTAAATTTTGATTAAACGCACATACAGAATATTAGAATCGATTGTCTCAATTGCCTCCGGGCTCAATTGATGGAAAATTATATATAAAATGGATGACTCAGTAGCACCAGGCCAGGCTCCTAGAAATCCATCTCCCTTTCGGCTCAAGCGACCCGGAATGGGTTCGCTCAATAAATTCGGGCGAGCAGATATGTTATAGGATAAGGGCCTGTCTACGGGTGTGATTCTTTGCAATCCGGGTTGACACGAATTCATGCGGAAAGCGCGGTCCTGTCGCATTCATTTGTGGCTGAAGAATCGGTCACGGTAGCCGGCGGTGTAATTGAGGAGCCCTGCTATCGCGGGAGGCGGGTTGCCGTGGTTGTCCCGGCATACAACGAAGAAGATCTGATCGGTGAGACGCTCGACGGCATCCCCGACTACATTACCAGGATCTATGCGGTGGACGACGGTTCGTCCGATCGGACCGGGGCAATCATCGATGCCTACGCTCGACACGATCCGAGGATTGTTCCCATCCATCACAACCCAAACCTGGGTGTTGGGGGAGCAATCACTTCCGGCTACCGGAGGGCAATCGAGGATGGAATGGATGTTGCCGCAGTGATGGCCGGCGATAACCAGATGGATCCGGCTTACCTGCCCGGCCTCCTTGACCCAATCATCGACGGTCGAGCCGATTACACGAAGGGCAACCGCCTTATCAACGAGACCTACAGGATAGGGATGCCAGCGTGGCGCAGTCTCGGCAACTCTCTCCTCACCTTCCTCACCAAGATCGCCTCGGGTTACTGGCAGATGATGGACCCCCAGAACGGTTACACGGCAATCTCGAAAAAGGCCCTCTCTGAGATCCCTCTCAACAGCATCTACCAGGGCTACGGTTATTGTAACCATCTTCTGGTCTGGCTCAATATCTATGGGATGAAGGTGCAGGATGTCGCGATCCCGGCCCGGTATGGCCGGGAGAAGTCGAAGATCCGCTACTCGACCTATATCCCCCGGGTCTCGAAGCTCCTTCTTGGGAACTTCCTCTTCCGCTTGAAGACGAAGTACATCCAGATGGGTTTTCATCCCCTTGCGTTCTTTTACTTCGCCGGGGCGGTGCTCACGCCGCTCGGGATCATCGGGGGGCTCGTCACGCTCTGGGAGAAGTTCGTGTTGGGGTACTCGGTACTCTTCGTGCACGGGACACTGTCATTCCTGATGCTTATGATGGGGATGCAGTTCTTGTTCTTCGCAATGCTGTTTGACATGCAGGCTGAGTTGCAAATAAGTGGAGGCCAATGATGAGATTTGGTCTTCTTGTCCCCACTTTAAGCATCTCTACCCTGAAATGGCCGGGTAAACCCATCTATCACAGTGATCCAGAATGAGTTCCAACGATAACCATCAGATCTGCTCCCGATGCATTTCAGATGCAACCATACCTGATATCAGATTTGATGAGAGGGGTGTCTGCAATTTTTGTCGTATTCATGACAGCCTGAATGAGCAGTTTCCCCTTAATGATAAAGGAAAACAGAAGTTAGACCAGATCGTAGGTAAGATACAGAGAGATGGTCAATTCCGGAAGTATGACTGCATAGTAGGTGTCAGCGGAGGCACGGACAGCACCTTCTGCCTGTACATGGCAAAGAGATTGGGATTGCGTCCACTTGCGGTTCACTTCGACAACGGGTGGGATTCTGAAGTCTCCATTGCCAATATCAACAACGCTATCAGAATACTTGAGGTTGATCTCGAGTGGATTACCGTCGACTTTAAAGAATTCAGCGATATCCAGCGCTCGTTCCTGAAAGCATCAGTTCCCGATGTTGAGATCCCGACAGATCTTGCCATCCATGCGGTTCTCCACCGCGTGGCCGCAAAGAATAATGTCAAATGGATCATTAATGGGATGAATTTCCGCACTGAGGGCATACAACCTCTTAAGTGGAGTTACATGGATGGGAGGTATGTCCGGAGCATACAGGAGCGGTATGGCCATCTTCCGCTTGTAACCTACCCTAACCTGACAATCCGGAATATGGTTGATTTTTCTCTCATTAAGGGTATCAAGACCCTCCCTCTCCTGGCCTACATGAACTATAGTAAGGCGGAGACGAAGGATATCCTCAGGCGCGAGGTAGACTGGAGTGACTGTGGAGGGCACCATTTCGAGTCTCTTTACACACGTTTCGTGATCACCGATCTCCTCTGGAAGAAATTCGGGATAGATAAGCGGAAGATTCAGTTATCTGCCGAAGTGCGTTCAGAGAAGTTAACCCGGGATGCAGCACTTGAGATCCTGAAGACTCCTCCGGGCGGGGATGCAGAGGTTACAGAGATCGTTCTCGGGAAGATTGGATTTACAGAAGAAGAGTTCAGAGAAATTCTCTCTCTCCCTCCAAAGACCTTCCTCGACTACCCTACCAGTTATCCACTGATCAAGGCTTTGAAATGGCCTATCAGACTGGCCTGCTCCATGAACGTCATCCCGAAGATCTTTTATGAAAAGTACCTGGGGGCGCAGACGTAGTATGCGGATCGTTGTCGATATCAACCATCCGGGTCATGTTCATTACTTCAAGAATTTCATCCGGGAGATGAAACAGAGAGGCCATGAGATCATAATTACGGCAAGCCATAAAGATGTGGCAACTCAGCTGCTCCAGTTGTACGGGTTGGATTACGTTGACCTCGGGAGTTATGGGATCTCACCTTTTCAGAAACTGATCAATATCCCAATAATGGACATAAAGATGTACCGGGCGGTAAAGGACTTCCGCCCCGACATCCTTCTCGGCTTCTCCTCAATCAGGGCGGCGCATGCATCCAAGTTTCTAGGTGTGCCTGCTGTTATCTTCGATGACACCGAGCATGCCGCGTGGGAACACCTTCTGTACGTTCCTTTCTCCACTGTGATCATGACACCGAGTTGCTTCCGCAAGGATCTTGGGGAAAAACAGGTCCGGTTCGACAGTTATATGGAGCTGGCTGCCCTGCATTCCGCCTGCTTCACGCCCGATCCCTCAGTGTTGTCGGAAGTAGGGTTGACCGAGAATGATACGTTTATTGTCGTCAGGTTTGTCGCCTGGCAGGCGAGCCACGACATCGGCCAGCGCGGTGTCCGCGACAAGGTCGGGCTCGTGAAGGCGCTGGAAAGGTACGGGCGCGTCCTGATCACCTCAGAGGGGGCCGTACCACCAGAGTTGCAGCACTACCAGATCCGGATCTCCCCGGAGAAGTTGCATGACCTGTTGTATTATGCAACACTGTACGTGGGCGAGGGAGGGACGACAGCGTCAGAGGCGGCAAGCCTGGGAACGCATGCCATTCATGTATCCACTACGGCAAAGCATTGTGGTATATTCCGTGACTTGAACCAATATGAATTGCTCTGGACGTCTGAAAGTGATGATGATACCCTCAAAAAGGCAATCGAGTTGCTTCGGAACCCAGAACTCAGGAATGCAGGGCGACATAAACGGGATCGATTGAATCACGAAAAGATGAACATAACGACCTTCATGATCTGGTTCGTTGAGAATTTCCCCGGAAGCGTAGGGATAATGAAAGAACGTCCCGATTTTCAGAATAACTTTTCAATTTAGGAGGTCGTTATGAAGGTATTAGTATTGTCTCCTCACACAGACGATGCTGAACTGGGGTGTGGTGGAACAATCATTAAACTCTTAGAAGAGGGGCATGAGATCTTCTGGGTCACATTCTCCACAGCTGAAGATTCCTTACCTGAAGGCCTCCCAAAAGATACCTTAAAGGTAGAATTTCTCAATGTAACCCGTGATCTCGATCTTAGAACGGAAAACTGCAAAGTGTTTGATTTCAAGGTACGGAATCTCCACCAATATCGTCAGGATATATTGGAGGACTTGATCAAAACCAGGAATCAGTACAACCCTGATATTGTGATTGGGCCGTCTCTCAACGATCTTCATCAAGATCATCAGGTCGTAGCACACGAGATGGTCAGAGCCTTCAAGACTACGTCGAGTGTTATCTGCTATGAATTACCCTGGAACCATGTCACATTTAACACACAGTGTTTCAACAAACTCAATGAGCATCAGGTCGAGAGGAAGTGTAAGATCCTGACAAATTATCGATCCCAGTTCATCAAGGGTAAACCCTACTTTTCAAAAGAGTTTATTTATGGCCTGGCGAAGACTCGAGGAATCCAGTGTAGTTCGGAATACGCTGAGGCTTTTGAGGTTGTACGATGGATGGTTTGACTGTTCTTGTGACTGGCGCAGGGGCTCCCGGCATAAAAGGTACACTCTATTCCCTAAAAGGAAACTTCGAGAATAGAGACGTAAGGGTAATCGGAACAGACATAAAGCAAGAGGTCGTTGGAAAATACCTATGCGACAGTTTTTACCGCATTCCAAGACCAACTGACACGGGTTATCTGGACCTACTCCTCTCAATCTGTCAAAAGGAGGGCGTAGACGTCGTAGTCCCTCAAAACACCCTTGAACTACCCGTTTTAGCAGAGAATAGATCTTCGTTCTCCGACATTGGAACATCTGTTGCTGTCTCCGATGCATCTGCAATCTCTGTCGCAAATGACAAATACAGACTGATGAGGCTGGCAGAACAGATAGGTGTGCCTACTCCGAAATACGGTCTTGTAAACAATTTTGAGGCCCTGACTGATTTTGCAAAGGAATTGGGATGGCCGGATAAACCGGTGGTTGTCAAACCACCGCTCTCCAACGGGATGAGAGGCGTACGTATAGTCGACGAATCCCGTGATCTTAAAGAGATGTTCTATTTGGAAAAACCGACGTCGTTGTTCGTGAAGATGAAGAGTCTGTACGAGATTTTAGGATCCGACTTTCCGCCTCTGATAGTAATGGAGTATCTCCCCAATGCAGAATACACTGTCGATGTCTTGAAAACCCCGGAATATACAATTGTTCCAAGGAAGCGGGACCTCATTCAATCAGGCATCACCTTCCACGGCACGGTCGAGTATCACGAGGCTCTCATCACGTATGCGCGAAAACTTAGTGAAGCAACCGGACTAAACTACGCGTTCGGTTTCCAGTTCAAAATGGACGAACATAATACCCCAAAATTGTTGGAGTCCAACCCGAGAGTTCAGGGCACAATGGTTCTTTCGACGTTTGCAGGTGCCAATATCATTTATGCTGCTGTTAAGCGTGCTTTGAACGAAGATGTGCCTGGTTTCCAGATTAAATGGGGGACGAAGATCCTTCGTTATTGGGGGGGCATAGGACTCGAGAACAACAATACTGCTGTGGGATTTTTATGAAAGTCTGGCAGAAATACTCACAGTATCTGTTGTCCGGCGAATGGCATATTCATACAGATTATACCGATGGTAAAGGTTCAGTCGCAGATTACTGCAGAAGAGCGGCAGAACTCGGCATTCCTCTGGTTGCGTTCACTGAACATATCCGCCGGAATCCGGGTTATGATTTTCAGGCTTATCTGGAAGATATCGATAGAGCGCGAGAGCAGTACGATTTGTTCATCCTTTCCGGGTGCGAAGCGAAGGTCCTCCCTGACGGAACTCTTGATGTTGAAGATAATGTCCTGGAACAGGTCGATTACCCGATATTTGCTTTCCATTCATTTCCACAGGATATAGATGTCTATCTCGATGCATTCTACCATGTCCTGAAAAACCCCCGTATCAATACCTGGGCGCATCCCGGTATATTCCTGAAACGAGCCGGGTTACATTTACAGGAAGGAGAGTTATGTCTGATATTTAAAGCGCTCAGCAACAGCGAGGTCCTGATCGAACTAAATAAAAGGTACAACGCACCTCCGGATGCGTGGATCGATCTGGCGAGAGGCCAGCAGGTAAACTTTGTCAGGGGCAGTGACTGCCATTGTGTTGAGGATTTAGGATGATAGAGGTTCAATCAGGCCCTATGCCCGGTCCGGGCGCCACACACTCACGTAGTCTGGTTTTTACGATCTGTGACGCTGCTGATACGTCCGGGGAGATCAATGGATTTATGAAAGTGCAAGCCGCCAATCTCGACGGAGGTGGTTTTCGGAGGGGGGGCAGGCATCTCTACGCCGTGACGGATGCCATCATCGATCTTCCTCACAAAAAAACATTGACGGCCTTTGTAAGGTTCTTGATGCTAAAACTGCCAGGACCCGCATGGGTTGGAGTGAAAGCGAGGTCTTCCGACACTGATATGCATTGGGGGTTATTATGACCGAACTACGAGTTTGTACAAGATGCGTCTGTGACGACAGTATCCCGGGAATATCTTTCGATACGGATGGAGTATGTAATCTGTGCAAGAACTACGATCTCATCGAACAGGAGTTCCCCTTAAGTGAGGCTACACAGCAGAGATTCCAGCAGATTGTTGACAGTATAAAACGGAGTCAAAGAACCGCAAAATATGACTGCCTTATAGGGGTTAGCGGAGGAACAGATAGCATCTATACTCTATACATTGCATGTAAATACGGACTTAACCCGCTGGTGCTGCATGTAGATGATGGATGCGACACGGAGATATCCATCCAAAATATTCAAAATGCGGTAAACAGGTTGAATGTTGATCTGTATACTGTAAAATTAGATGAGAAAGAGATCGTTGATTTAGAATTAGCTTTCTTTAAAGCATCTGTTCCGGATCTGGAAGTGCCTCCAGATCTGGCCATAACGGCATCGCTGTATAAATGCGCTGCGCAGTTCGGGATAAAGTACATTCTCGTCGGCAGTTCGTTTAGAACCGAAGGAAAAATGCCTCCGGGATGGAGTTATGGCGATGGAAAATACTTAAAATCCGTTCATGATAGATTTGGCCACGTAACTCTTGAGACGTTCCCGAATGTGCTGCTTAAAGATTATCTGTATTACTTCGCTTTTAAGGGGATACGAGAGATTAAGCCTTTGTATTATCTGCCGTATGTTAAGGAGGATGTAAAGAGACTTCTCGAAAAAGAACTGGGATGGATCGATTACGGTACAGGTCACCATGAGTCCATATATACCCGGTTTGTTCAGGGATATTTGCTGCCGAAGAAGTTTGGCATAGATAAAAGGAAAATTCATTATTCGGCGTTCGTTCGATCCAACCAGATGACCCGGGACGAAGCTCTGGCGAAACTTGAACTGCCGGCATGCAATGATGATACAGTTAGGGCAGATATGCTGTATCTCCGCAACAGGTTCGGCATCAGCCTTGAAGAATTCGAGAATATTATCAATTCTAAGCCGAGAGCACAGTCCGAATTCGATTCGTATTATCCTCTCGTCCGTAGACTACAGCATCTGATAACCATCGCATACAGACTGCATCTGTTTCCCACTAAGATCTACGGGAGTTATAACAGGGAATAATAGTCATGTTGCGTGTTCCGTTCACCACCTCATTTAAATACTTGTAGTGAGGGAGAGTAAATCGTTGTTCCGACTCATGAGGGGATTGACAGACACTGGAGATTGAGATAATGTACGCAAAACCGGATCGGCTGGAGGTTCTAAAGGATAAATCTCTCCTGCTTCTCACTTCGTCCTATCCAGATCAGGATGATTCATTTGCCGGGGATACGTTTGTAAAAAACCCTGTTGCCGAGTTGCGTCACTATTTCAAGAAGGTCGTGATCATTTCTCCAATCTTTCAATCCTATGGTCGTTTTGGGAAAGATAAGATCTGTAAAGACTACTCTTACGACAACGTAGAAGTCTATTATCCCCGAAGCATCTATATCCCAATCGTCTGGCTGAGTAAGATCCTGATCGACAACCGGTTACAGGTGGTGGAACAAACCATCAAGGAACACCGTCTCCACTTTGATCTTATTCATGCTCATTTCACCTGGCCATCCGGCTATATAGGGGTTAGACTGAAGGAGAAATACGGGAAGCCGGTAGTCACCACCATTCACGAGAATGGTGATTGGTTTGAACAGGAGGTCACCATGGATCACCCTCTTATCAATACGGCCTGGTCTGGTGCCGATGCCCTCATCAGGGTGAACAAGAAGGACGTCCCAGTGCTACAACGTTACAACAGATGTGTCCGTGCGATTCCCAACGGATTCTCTCCAGCCTTCCATCCTATCGAGACAGCCATCGCACGGGAACGGCTCAACCTCCCGGAGGAGAGAAAGATCATCTTCACACTGGGAGGGTTGATCAAGCGAAAGGGCTTCAATTACTTAATCAACGCGATGGAACAGGTCTGCAGCCAACGGGATGATGCATTCTGTTATATCGGTGGGGCAGGTCCGGAGTGGAGAGGTCTGCAAAAGCAGATCATCCGATCGCATCTGGAGGAGAATGTGCAACTGCTAGGGTCTGTCCCCGGGGATCAGTTGACCCTCTGGATGAACGCCAGCGACTTCTTTGTCCTGCCGAGCCTCAACGAAGGCAACCCGACGGTCATGTTCGAGGCCCTTGGATGCGGAAAGCCTTTTGTGGGGACCAGGGTCGGCGGAGTGCCGGAGGTGATCACCTCTGGCGAGTACGGTCTGCTGGTCGAGCCCGCCGACCCTGATGATCTGGCAGAGAAGATCCTCACCGCGCTGGACCGGGAGTGGGATCGGGAGGCAATCCTCGCGTATGCGGAGCGGTATACATGGGCAAATATTGCAAAGGAGACGATGGGCGTCTATGCCCGGTTTTTAGGATGAGAACTGGATGAGATCTCCCAGGAGAGAGCCAGAACGGCTCTGCTACGAGCAAACTCATGCTCTCGTTCGCCTGCCACCGGCAATCCCGAAAGATCTGCAAAGAGGAGGAACAAGCATTCCCGCTAACAGGTTGTGCTGCGTGCTTGAAGTGAAGACCAGGTTCCGATGAAGATATCAGACCCTTTCTTAAATGGAAAATGTCCAAAGTTTCTCCTGACTCTCGGGTTCATCCTCATACTCTATAACCTCCTTATTCTGTACTCGCATCAGCCTCAAGGCTATGCTGTGGACATCTACTCGGTTCTCCCACTATCATTTTACAGTGCCGCAATACTCTGCTACCTTATCAGTTCTATCGCTCTCCTTTCGGGACGGGAACGTGCGAAAAAACTCGGAGTTCTGTTACTTATTCTCAATCATGCAGTCATCCTGCTGATTCCCTACATGCTCGGCTACTACTCCATGGGCAGGGCAGACGACATGTCGTATATTGGTGAGTATCTCCACATCAGCAAGACAGGTTTCACCAATGATGAGTGGAACATCTACCCGGGAAGCCTCATCCTTGGTGCTGCTCTCTCAATGATGTCGGGGCTCCCGGTGAGCGGTGCAGCCTTCGTGATGCCGGTTATCTTTTCATTCATCCTCGTCGGTGGACTGTATCTCTGTTGCCGTTTCTTCTTGAAGGGAAAGAACTTGATGAATATCGCTATCCTCTCCTCATTCATTCTTTACCTGGGCCCCTACAACTTTCTCAACGTCCCTCATGCCCTGTTTTTCGCGTATATGCCCCTATATATCTTCATTCTGAGTCGTTACATCAATAAAGCCGGTTTCTCGAATGCCATTCTGCTTATTCTCCCGACAATTCTTGTCCCTTTCATGCATCCGTTCATCGTTCTCTTCGTGTTTGCCCTCCTTCTCTCCTTAATACTGTCCGGAGGGCTACTGAACCGGTTTATTCACGAACGTTATTGGCGTGCCGCACATCCTCTCACAATCTCCATCATGGGGTTTCTTGCATGGTTTGTCTACTGTGACGCCCTCATGGGCAGTCTCAGGATAAACTTTCAGAGTTATCTTCTGAAGATAACCGAACCCAGCCTTCTTATGACGACAGAGAAGATAGCACGTATCAATATTGATCTTCCCAGCATGATGAAATTGCTATTCGTCTATTACGGCCGATATCTAATCCCCTTCATCATCATTGGCATCGCGCTAATTCTGATCCGCCTTAAGCAGGATAAGATCACTCAAGCAGTAAAGAACCGCATGTACTTCTTTTCAGCCTTCTATATCGCACTCCTGATCATTGAGGCAATCATCTTCCTGAACCCTATGTTTTCCCATCAACCCGACCGCCTGACCAATTTAAACTTCATGCTTTATGCCCAGGTACCGTTGTTTGTGCTCTCCCTCTCTGTAGTATTTGCAGCGCCGAAGTTTTTCAACCGGCAAACCGCACTTGTACTCATCATTTTGACAGGTATGTGGAGCCTTGGTCTTTTCGGGACGTTTGATTCACCAAATATCTTCGTGACAAATGCCGCTCTGACGCATAACGAAGTTGAAGGAATTGAGTGGTATTATGAAGCAAGGACTGGTGAGAATACGATTGTCCCGGTGAGTCAGATCCAGAGGTTCCACGATCTATTTGATGATGGGGGAATCGACAATGAGATCCAGATACCCGATCACTTCGGTTACAACTCCTCTCATAGAACATTTGCCGATATAAATCTAGAGCCTGATCAGCAGGGTTATGTCATTCTGCTGAATCTCGATGAACTTTTGTACCAGGAAGTTCCCGGATACAGGGAAGTCGGCCGGTATACTGCAGGAGATTATGCCTGGTTCAGAAGCGACCGGTCAATTCGTACAAAAGTCTATGACAATCGCGATATTGAGATTTATTCGACGTGAGGGCTATCCAGAAGGCAAAATCGTCCAGTATTCAACACGCTCTGCAAACCATCGGTGCATCTCATCTCCCGGGCCTTGAGAGCGCAAAGTGTCATTTATTGCCTCACGGGGAAGGTACAGGGGATGGGTGAGCGCTAAAAAGGTATGGTACGGCCCACTCCAGAGGATGCTGGGTCGGCCTCTGTATCAAAGATTCCTTCATATTCGTAAGTATGGCAGGTATGCTGGATGAATCACCCTAAAAAAGAGCAGGGCCATACCGCCCCGCAAAGAAGACCTCATGTCTCCCAGGCACCTGTCCGGAGGTACTTGCCGGTAAGCACACATTAAGGAGTTAACTCATCGGATGCGTGTTCTCGTTGATCTAAACCACTGCAATGACCCCCGATATAGTGGTGAACGACTGCTACCTTTATCCCGAAACTTATTACCGCGGCTACCCCTGTTGTCAGAGCAGCTCCGTTTATCCCGAGATGAGGGATGAGCAGGATGTTCAGGACGATCTTCAATGCCCCGGAGACTGCGCTGATCCGGAAGGGAATATGCACCTTTCCGATGTTTGCCAGTGTGGCACCAACCGCACCAAAAGACGCATTGACGGCATACCCCGGCAGCAATATCAGCAGCGGGGTATACGACATAAGATACTCTTCGGTAAAGAGAAGAACAATGACATATTGACCAAAAACAGCAATGAGCGTTGCAATTCCTGCTGAAATGAGAAGACTCTTCTTCAATGTTGAGTAAAAGAGCCTTCTTATACCTTCGATATCCCTTTTCCCATACAGCGTCGCCGTCACCGGTGCTGTCACTCCCTGAACAGCCGTAGGTATGAGCGTGAGTATCTGTGTGAAGAGGAAAGCGACAGCATAGATCCCTACCTCAGTCGGGTTGAGATAGTACCCGATCATGATGCTGTCAATCTGACCGCTAAGAAACGATATCGAATCTCCGAGCATGACATAAAACCCAAAAACTGTCGTTGCACGAAGGGCGGCGATATTGCTCAAAGATACATCGAGCTGGATCCAGTCACGGATCAGAACAGGACATACGCTGCCGATGAGTATGGTCGGGCCAACAAACCCGATCACCGCCCCCATCACACCCATCCCTGCCAGTAGCACCAGAGTAATAGATGCTACGACAACGGTGACATTCTGAATGATGTTCAGAAACGCATAAAGATGCATTTTACGGAACCCATTCAGTGTCCCAAGCACTGCCTTCTGGATGGCGATGAAGGGGTAGCAGAGGGCGGTCAGCTGGATCAACGGCTCCAGTTCAGGGATCCGGAAAAAAGATACTGCAATAGAGGGAGCCAGAAAGTAGAGTGCAACTCCCATCAGGGCGCCTACAATGATCGAACTAACCATCCCTGAAGAAACGTAATTTCTTATAGCGACGTGATTATCGAGGAACTCCGCAACGTATTTTGTCAACGCAGTTCCAATCCCGAACGCGGCAAACTGCATCCCAAAGAGATAGATAGTGAAGGCAAGGGTGTACACCCCAAGCCCTTCTGGCCCGAGTTCCCTGCCGAGGACGATCCTGAGGATGAAGTGAGCCAGTGATGCCGTGGCAATACTGATGAATGCCCATTGTACATCTATTATTGCCTTGCTCACCGGGATCTTCAAGATTTCAACCTCATTTACGTGTTAGCGGATTCGTATGCTGATCAAAAAGATACAGAGCGACTGGAGGATTCACCTGTGACTATGCGTTACATTTAAGGCTTGTTTTCTCTCGTTTTGTGGATCTACACTTATCCCCGCCATATCTTCTGACGCTCCGATATCACCTGCCAGGGAGTACCCACACTCACACGGCAAGGAGCCCCTGCACGCCAGCATCAAGCAACGATCACCCTGCAGTTACAGCAACGGCGCATTTTCAGGCAGTCACTCGTAGGACCCGATGCAATTGCCCGGGACAACGATACGAGACCCCTCGTCTCTGAAAGATGCGGACTAACAGAGTATGCACATGGTAATCGCTTCAGGTGAGATACAAGACACATCGCATCAGCATGTATAAATGTTTCTATACATTGCTATGTCAGGCAGTCTCACCGGGGGTTACTTTGCCCAGATCATAACCTCTGTCTTCGTTTCGACCGCATGGTAACCAGTATGCTGCAGCAATCCAATTTTCAGTATAACCTCCAACGAATCTGTCAAACCCATCGCTGGACCATCCAGGTTTGAACACATCAGCATCTTCTGCAGGATTCCGGGGAAGCAGGGCGCTCAGGCGCTCTGAATCTGTAACGAGTTCATTTGCGAAGTAGTCCTGAACAAAAGTTCCGGGATGAACGATGGCGGGCAAGCCCAATAGGTTTCCGGCTTTCCGTTTCAAAGCGGCCCGGAAAGTGGATTTCCCATTAAACGGATTGCAGAGAACGATACGAAGATATTTAGAAATCCGGCTTGCCGCGATCGATCATATCCATATATATAAAGAGGGTCAGTATTCTCTCCAGTTTGTCCAGTTCCTCCTCGGTACGAATCACATTCCGGGTTGCGGCAAGAGAGAAGTATCTCTGGATCAGGCTCGATCTCTCAAGCAGGTTCAACGCAAAGGCTCGAATTTCCTCCTTTTTCGGGTTGAATCTCTTTGAAACGCCGAATTTTTCTTTAAAATGCAATGCCTGCCATCCAAGTTGTCTTATCCATGGGGTCCGCACTCCCTTCTCTGCAAACCTGTAGATATACAATGTTAGAGGGTTCTTAAGACTCATTCCGGTATTGTAGTAGCCCACAGCGCAGGTTCTGGGGTCAAGCGAGTAAAGAAAGTCTCTGAAGAAGAGAGTGTCCTTTTTACGCTCATCTATCGTATACGCTGTCCAGAAAAAGTCTCTGGAGTAAAACGGTGTAACTGTCCAGAAGAAAAATCGGTTTCTATCCTCACCCAGACCAGCCCACTTATAGTCTTTCTCAAACTTGAAATGGAGATACTTGGCATAGAGATCCTTCTCCGGGTAAGCAGCGATATGCTCCCGGATATGTTCCTGGATCTCATCTTTTGAAGCCTGCAGCATCGCGCAGACTTTTTGGTGAGCATACCCATACTGATCCGGGGTGGTGAGGAGAAATTGTGCCAGATCATCGTCTGAGCCAAAGCCGGACGTCACATTCAGATATCTGCATAACTCCCCACCATACAGTCCGGTGTAATGAACAATATCGCTTCCCTCGTGAAGCATGATCTGTTCTTCGATGTTCACGACGTTTGCCAGGTTTATAGATTGGCCTGCATCGACCAGTGCGACATAACGGAGATACTCCTCATAATCCATATCCTTTGAGGGAGCGAAATGAGTGAGCGAAACACCGAAGGTTTCTGCAATTTTTTGAGTGTATCCCAGTTCCCCGGCATCCTCCGGGGCCGTATCATAGGTTATCCCCCGGGGTTTAACTCCCTGCGCAATCAATCCTGCCAGCGTCGCCCTCGAGTCCAGGCCCCCGCTCAGCGAGATAAGGGACCTTCTGGGACCCAGTTTTGAGACCCTGCTCCGGAGACCCGCGAGAAAAGATCGCTTGAGGTCTTTGATATTTTCCTTGGATATCTTCCGGTCTTCTTTCTCAAATTCAAACGTGAGAGGTAGAACCTGTTCCTTTAAGAGAGTCTGACTCAATCCGCTATACATCATTACGGTAGCCGGCAGCAGCCTTTCAACGCCCTCAATAAGTGTCCTCTCACCGAGGGGGAATTCATAAAGAAGATACTCCATGAGCGCCAGCCTGTTGAATGCTATTGGTCTCACAAAGGGGTACATAAATTTCATCTCGCGAGAGAATACCAGAACCGCATCATCCCTGTACCAGAAGAACGGCAACCTTCCCAGCGCATCATTGAAGACACAAAGAAGCTTTGTCGGTTTGTCGTAGATCAGGACAATGAACTCGCCATCGGCATGAGTTAAAAATCTGGCTATCGTCTCTGAAACCGTTGCTCTTTCCGGAACAAGATCTGCGATGGCAAAAAGATTGTTTTTAATTGTCGCATCATCGATGTTGTATATTATACCTTCAAGGAGAATGAAAGATCCGGGGCTTTCAAAACAGGTTATGGGATACTGATCGTATGCTGTCGACCCAATAAGAAGGCAGTCATCTTCGAACAGCGTATTTGCCTGGTATTTAGGGTAATGCAACATCGTATTTTGAATATCAGAAAATTTTATGCGGTGATCTGACATTCCAGAGGAGATGAGAGCATTTATCCCGACCATGCCCTGATATGCCCGATAGATGTATTAACGATTTCGGTGCCTCCATTAAATGAGAGAGCGATCTGAAGAGCCATTCCCTGGCACTGAAGCGATCGGAGCAGTATAGCCTCCTTGAAAACTGCACTTTATTCCAGGTTTAAAGCGTCAGCCAAATTTACCCTCCGATGTACGATTCACAAAAAAATAGGAATGGTTAACTGTTTTTGATAGAATCTGCTTCCCTTTCAGATCAAAACCCACAACCTCAGCAGAGGTCAATAAATCTTGGCAGCCCTCATAAATCCGTTTACCCCGGCAGCGTTTACCCCGGCAGGAATGTATGATTCTATAGCAAGGCATTTAATACCCGCAAACAATCTAGAGGTCATACGATTGATAAGCACGTCAAAGGGGATAAAATGCACAATATCTGTATAATTGGACCTGATGGAGCAGGTAAGACATCACATATTACAAAACTCATTGCAAAATTCGGGCAGCAAGATCAAGAATACAAGTATTGCTGGTTGGGTTCTCGTTATCTTCTATCGATTCCTCTTCTCCTTTATGCAAGGGCAATGGGGTACACCAGTGTAGAAGTGCCCCCGAATGGGGAAAAAGTTAGTTATCACCATTTCGAGGAGTCTAAATTCCTGTGTTTTTTTTATCCTCTATCGTTATGGCTGGATACCGTAATACATTTAACACTTAAATACTACATTCCCAGGTACATCCTTGGTCAGAATATAATCTGTGACCGGTTCGTTTTTGATACCCTTATTGATCTGGGTCTATCGATTAATCACAAAGAGATAATCTCTACAAAGATAGGAAAATTGTTTTTGCGGTTAGTGCCATCGAAATTAGTTGTTATCTTGCTAATCGCGGATCCGGAGCAGTTACGGAAGAGAAGGAGCGATGTATATTATGATAAGAAGATAGCCGAAAAAGTAGTAGCATACAGGAGACTTGCCACTCAATTAGACATCCCGATAATAGACGCGAACTCCAGATCTGAGACAGTGCAGAAGGAGATCATCCGAATAATGAGAAAATACGTGGATACCATCACATAGACGCATCAGTTAGAGGATTCCATAGGTTCAATCAAGCGTGCATACGTTATAATCAATCTCGCTAAATTATATTTAGTCCCGTATCTCGTCAACAGAACAGATGTCAGCATATTTTCCAAAATTCGGCGCATGCGGCGTGTGTCTGATACGTTTGTTTTTGGGAGGTATACTCATATAGTCCCCAAAGGCGCACGTAAGACAGTCAGTGTAGCCTGCCGGGACTGGAAATTTGATACCCTCAAACTCTAGCTCCACAAATTGTTCGAATGCTTCCGATGGGAAACAACAGAGCGTACTGTAGATATACGAGCCCGGATTTTCTCTGTTGTACTTCTGAAACAGGTACTCTCTTCGATTCTCAAGCCAGGTTCTGCTGAATGGTCTTGAAAACCATCGCAAACCCAAATAGAGCACTCTTCTTAGCAGCGTAGAAGGTTCTACCGTATAATTGTACTTAATCTCGCACATATGAATGATTGTCATAAGCCTGAACCGGTGAATATCTCTTAGAAGACGGTTGCTTGGAGTGGAATCAAATGGAAATATATCCATCCAGATGCCTCTCTGATCAGATACGGCCTTGTACTTCGGTTCAGGATACTCGGTACCAACCAGGCGAATTTTAGCAAAGGGGTGAGCATATGTCCTGTCAGTCTCGAATGTTTGAAGGGTATATTCCTGCGACAACTCGTCTTTGCAGACGTTAAGGAACTTGATATACTCGGATCTCATCATCCCGACATCAATATCATCGTCCCAAGGAACAAATCCCCGGTGGCGAACAGCGCCAAGAAGTGTACCCCCGATCAAGAAGTATTGGAGATTGTGTCTTTCACAAATACGCTTAAACTCCAGTAATATCTTCAATTCGAGAATCTGTAATTTACGAAGAGTTGCACCCTCGCTAACCATAGTGCAAGCGTGCAATTCATATTATATATATGTTGGCCGGCACCATCAACAGTTCCCGAACCGATACCTCCCATTCGGCACCCGGATCTCGAACCGTGCCCCCTTCCTGGTGGCTCCGGTCTTCCTGATCGTATCGGTACTGCCCATGTGCGTTATTTACTCTTTCGGCGCTTACAAGAGAACGTCATCCAGACCGGGGCGCCTGCCGCGGCCGCTGACGTCGACGAACCTTTCTCGAATTTTATTCACAGTGCTAGATACAACAACTATTTAAATTACCTCAGAAGAGATACCGGCGTTGATCGCCGCTCGCCGCAAACAAAGAGCCTAAAGGGGTTATGGGCGAGAATATCCTGCTAAAGGCTGAAAGCGCTCTTCAGTCAGACCAACTCGTTCCTCCGCAGGAACTCCCGGATCTCGCGTGATTCAACCCAGCCCTCATCGAGCTGCTTCACAATCCCGTTGATACGCTTCACCTGCTCCCGGATCCTCTCCGAGGCCGGTCCGTCCTCGATCAGGTCGGCCATGCCGAGGATCACCTGCAGGGGCAGGCGGATGTGGTCCGCGAGGACGGCAAACTGCTCGATATTCTGCTCTATCTGCTCGAATGCCTGCAGCCGCAGGGCCTCGTGGCGTTTCCGATCCGAGACATCACGCCCGACGACCTGGACGCCGATCACTGTTTCATCCTCGACGACGGGCGAACAGTTCATCTCGATGACGGCAACCGTCCCGTCCTTGCGGCAGAACTCAACCAGGACCCCCTCAACGGACTCCCCTTGCGCGATCCGGCGTCGCACCTCCTGCCATCCGGGGAGAGCCCGCTCAAGGAGGTAATCCCTGCAACGGCGGCCGGTCATCTCTTCCGGGGTGTAGCCGAGGATCCTTGCCACAGCCGGGGAGATATAGGTGATCCCCCGATCTGCGTCGCAGATGAAGATCATATCGAAACTCCGCTGGGCGATCTTCCGGAATCGCTCCTCGCTCTCCCGGAGGGCGCGTTCCGCCCTCTTCTGCTCGGTGATCTCCTGCCCGACGACAGCGAGCCTCCCGACCTCCAGGCGGAAGATGTAGAGGTCGTACCACCGCCCGCTCCTCGGCTCCTGCAGCCGCCGTTGCACAGGAACACCCTGATCGGCGACCTCACCGTAGAGGAGGCGTGCCCCCTCGCGAATCGCCGGAAAGACGTCGAAGAGCCTTCGGCCGACCAGTTCCTCCCGACTGCGGCCAAAGAGATCGGCCGCCTTCTCGTTCAACTCAAGGATGCGGTAATCAACGGGGTTCCCGGCGCCGTCCCGGATCACTTCGTAGAGAGTATAACTCTCGAGCATCTGTTCGTAGAGGCGACGGTAACCCTCATCGGCCCTGCCGGAAGTCGGCTGCACCTGCTCGATGACCCGGCCGAGCCTGATGGCGACTGCATCGGCCAGAGGACGCCCGTCGGCGAGGAATGATCCTTCACCCTCCCGGTAGCAGATCTCTACCCTCCCGGCAGTCCGGCCGTGGACCAGGAGCGGGCTCTCCTGTCGCCGGGAGGTCTCGACGTAACCGGGCGACCGGTACTCCCGGCCTTCGAACGCGATCCGGATGCCAGCCTCCTCAAGGTCGAGCCAGCCGGCAAGGACGGCCGCGATGACCCTGAGAATCTCGTCGATCGGTACCCCTGATCGCTCCATAATGCTCACGGCAGAGAGCATTGCAGGGTCCTCGCGATGCGGCTCATCACGGACGGTGGCATCAAGACTGATCCCTACCCAGAAGAGGACCCTGTCAGCCGCATCCCTGACGGGAACGCCCCTGCTTGCGACGGTGAGATACTCCCCATCCTCGCCTCTGATGCGGTAGGTGCACCTCCACGGCGTGCCGGCCGCAAGGCTCTCTCTCCATCCGGCAAGCACTGCGTCAGCGTCCTCGGGGTGGAGAGCCTCCACCCACCCGGAGCCCCGGCAGACTTCGAGCATCACCCCGGCGAGGAGAGGACAGGGCTCCGGGAGGGAGAGGGGCTCGCCCCCCGGCCCGCAGATCCAGACGCTACAGGCTCTCCGCTCTCCGGCAGGACACACAGACGCGTCAGGGTCGTTCTGCCGTGCTCGGGCAACGTCGGGTGCTCTCATGCTTCGGTCCTGAATGGTTGGTGCAGGGGAGGCAGCGTCTGGCCCCGCCTGTCGTTTGGGGCGCCACCTCCGGAAGGGGTCTCGCACCCGGGTACAACCGTGCACCGGTGGTCCGGGCAACCACCCGGTGCAATCGCACCATAATTTGAGGGATCTCACTATAATGGTTACCATTTGAAGAAAGGGCAGTCTCGCCCCGGGGCTGCGCGCGGATGGTCGGAGCGCCATATTTATCCCGAGCATGGCAAATACCTCCTGCAGTATGCTTACGACCCATGCCCGGACGGCGGGGAAGTATCCGGAGGCGAGCCGTGGCCGCTGATGAGGCATGCCCATCCTGCCCCCGCTGCCGGGCCGGCGTCTGTGAGGTTCACGGACCGATCGTCGGCCGGCGGGAGGTTGCGGTCTTCGCAATATCAGGCATCCTCCTCCTCGCCGGGATACTCGTCGAGTATCTCACCCCATACCCCCTTGCGGGCACGGTTCTGCTCCTCGCCGCCGCGGTCATATCCGGCTACGAGGTCCTGAGAGCCGGATTTCTCGCTCTCATACGGCTCCAGTTCAGCATCGCCGTGCTGATATCCATTGCGGCGGCGGGGGCGTTCCTGACCGGCAACCCCGCAGAAGGCGCGACCGTCCTCTACCTCTACGCCATCGCCGAGTTCCTGGAGGAGTACGCTGCCGGGAGGGCGGAGCGCTCGATAGCCTCGCTTCTTGAGATCGCGCCGCAGACGGCCCGGGTCCGGCGGGACGGCGGGGAGACGACCGTCCCCGTCAGCGAGGTCGGCGTCGGCGAGACGGTGGTCACGAGACCGGGCGACACCGTCCCGCTCGACGGCGTCGTCATCGCCGGCGCATCCTCCGTCGGCCAGGCCGCGATCACCGGCGAGAGCGTCCCCGTGGCAAAGGGTGTCGGCGACGGGGTCTATGCCGGGACCCGGAACGTGGAAGGCTACCTCGAGGTCAGGGTGACGAAGCCCGAGGAGGAGAGCACGATAGCCCGGGTCGTGGCGCTGGTCGCGGAGGCCCAGGCCCACACCTCCGCAACCGAAGCGTTCATTGAACGATTCTCCCGCTACTACACCCCGGCGGTCATCCTCCTCGCCGCCCTCCTCATCGTGGTCCCGCCGCTCGCCTTCGGCGTCCCGTTCCTTGAGGCGTTCTACCGGGCGCTGATCCTCCTTGTCATCTCCTGCCCCTGTGCGCTTGCCATATCCACCCCGGTCTCGATGGTCTCGGGGATCACGACTGCGGCGCATAACGGGGTGCTTATCAAGGGCCGGGACGCTCTCGAGGCCGTGGGGCTTGCAAAGGTGGTCGTCTTTGACAAGACCGGGACGCTCACAACCGGGAGGCTTGAGGTGGACGATGTGGTCGGCTTCGGAGTCCCGGCGGCGGAGGTGCTCGCGATCGCCACGTCGCTTGAGTCCCGTTCCGGCCACCCTATCGCAGAGGCGGTTCGGCGTCGGGCGGAGGAGGAGGGCGCCGCCCTCCGGGATGTGGAAGAGTTTATCTCGATCACCGGCAGGGGCGTTCAGGGAGTGATCGGCGGCGAGACCTATCTCCTTGGGAACGAGACTCTCTTTGCAGACGTCGGGGACAGCGGATGGCGGGCAGCGTATGACCGCCTGGAGCGCGAGGGAAAGACGGTCGTCCTCGCCGGTACCGATACGACGGCCATCGGGCTCATCACTCTCGCGGACGTCATTAAGGAGGACGCCCAAACGGCCGTGACCAACCTTCGGTCACGGGGGATTCGTACGGTGATGCTCACCGGGGACAACGAGCGCGTCGGGGAAGCGGTGGCCCGCCGCATCGGGATCGACGAGTGTCATGCCGGGCTCCTCCCCGAGGAGAAGGTGACGATGGTCGAGCGACTGATGGACCGCTACGGGCTCGTCGTGATGGTCGGCGACGGCGTAAACGACGCGCCGGCGCTTGCCAGGGCGAACGTCGGGGTCGCGATGGGGGCCATCGGGTCGGATGTCGCGATCGAGGCGGCCGATATCGTCGTGATGGAGGACAACGTATCCCGGGTCGCCTACCTCGTGGCCCTCTCGGAGAAGACGGTCTCGGTCATCCGGCAGAACGTCGCGGCAGCACTCGTTGTGAAACTCGGCATCGCCGGACTCGCCGTCGTCGGTCTCGTCACCCTCTGGATGGCGGTGGCGTTCGGGGACATGGGACTCTCGCTCGCGGTGATCGCGAACGCCCTCAGGATAGGCCGGCCGGACACCGGCAGTTGAGGCGCCGGCCGGCAGAAAAAGGAGAAGCACCTCACTCAAAGAGGCCGGTCTTCTCCGGTGTCCATGCCGGATCGATGAACGAGAGGATCGTTGTCGTCGAGTTCGCGGTGTTTCGGGTCTCTTTCACCTGGCCGGGGAGAACATACGCAGCACTCCCGGCAGGGACCCGGATTGTACTTCCGCCGGGTGTGGCGACCTCAATCTCCCCCTCGATCACGTAGAGGAGATCCGATGAGCCGCGGATTCCGTCATAGCCGAGATAGCCGCCCGGGAGGAGTTCCACGTAGGCAACGCTGTAGTCGATCGGGATCTCCGTCTCGTTCATCAGTACCGGATTTATGAGAGTGAAGACCGCCACGCCGGACTCGAGGTCCCACTCGATCCCTTCGTGGGGATCGGCTACGACGATCGGTGTACCGTCCGTCGTGATATCAAGTGCGTCAAGGTTGTCCCCTGCGATCTCGATATCCGCTGAGAAGGGGGGCTGGGTGACGGTGAGGTAGCAGAGATCAACATCTCCGACCGAGGCTATCGACTGCAGCACTCCTTCCGGGAGGAGGACGGTCTCCCCTTCGCGGGCGGTCACCGTCTCGTTGTCGCAGCGGATCTCCGCCACGCCGGCGATCACGTGGACGAGCTCGGTACTTCCGAGCAGTCGGTGCGGGGGCGTCGCGTTTCCGGGCGGGATGACGACGCAGCCCGCGCTGTAGTTCGTCCGGATCTGCGGGGTCTCATTCCCGATGAGCCCGGCGTAGGTCGCCTGGCCATCGAATAGAGAGATCTCGTCGACCGGGGTGATCAGCGCGATCTCCGTCTCTGCCGGGGACTCGCTTGCGGTGAGGCAGCCGGCGGAGAGGAGGATACAGACAAAGAGAGGCAAAACAATCTTGTGCATGGCTATATTTTCCATGACAGGGGAATTAAATCCTATCGTTTTGGCCAGCCGGAGACCCGGGGGCAGGAAAGACTCCCCGGACGGATTACGCTCCCCTATCCTGGTCGGCCTTCCGGAGCGTGAACCGGAACGCCGCACCCATCTCCGGGCGGCCCGGGACACGGTCCTCGACCCAGATCCTCCCTCCGTAACGCACAGTGAGCATCCGGCAGATCGAGAGGCCGAGACCCTGGCTTCCCTGCCTGCCGCCCTCCCGCTCGAAACGGAAGAATATCGCCTCTTTCGCATTGTCGGGGATACCAGGACCGTTGTCGGCAACGGTGACAAGGATGGTGCTCCGGTCCAGGTCTTCGATATCCACAGCGACCTCGATGCCCTGCCCACCATGCTTTGCGGCATTGCCGAAGAGGTTTGTGAAGACCTCCGACAGGAGATCGTCGGCGAGGACCTTCAGCGGCAGCCCGTTGTACCGGATGCTGAGATCGGGATAGTGAGCAATCTCGTCCCGGATTACGTCGTGGAGGTCAAGGGGCGCAAGTCCGGCACGGGTCTCGTGGATCTTGCGGATAGTGGCGACATTTGCGGTGATCTCGATGCTCTTCTTGATCCCGTCTTTCAGTTTCCGGGCGTGCCGGGCCGGTTCCCCGTCGAGTTCTTCGATGAGGAGGTCGGCGTAGATGTTCGCCACATTGTCAGCGTTCCGGATATCGTGGGTGAGGATGTCGAGGTAGAGGTTCGCCTCCCGGTTTGCCGCCTCAAGTCTCTGGTAGAGCATCCCCCGCAGGATGCCGCCCCCGATCTCCCGGCAGACCGCCTCAAGGAGCGCACGCTCCTCGGCAGAGAAGGAGCCCCGGGCCCTGCTCCCGACAAGGAGCGCCCCGACGACAGCGGACTCGACAACGAGCGGGATGCAGGCAAGTGCCGCAAACCCGAGTTCCCGCAGGAGGCGAGATCCCGAAGGATCCGGGGCTCTGTCCTGTTCAAGGTAGCAGGGCAAACCGGTGGTGAGGGTCTCGGCGAACGAGACTCCCAGAATGGCCTCAACCGAGTTTTGGCACGCGTCCGGCATGTCTCGCCGGCACTCAAGGGTTGCCTCACTCAGTCCAGGATCGAGACGGTAGATGGCGCCGCTATCGTAGCCGAGGAGGTCAAGTGTCTGGTCAAGCGCCGTCTCCAGGAGTTCGCCGGGTGTTCGGGCTGATGCTGATGCACCGATGATCTTGTTTAACAGCAGAAGGTGCCGGTTGCTCGCCTGCAGCCGTTCCTCCGCCTGCTTTCGATGGGTGATATCCCGCATAACGACCTGAACCGCAGGCCGCCCCTCAAAGAACGTCCGTGTACCCCTCCCCTCGATGGGGACCGTCTTCCCGTCAAGCCTGACAACCTCCAGTTCGGCAAGAGGCGTCTCCTCCCCTTGCAGGTCCCGCGCACTGAAGGACCGGATGGTGTCCCGGGCCTCCGGGTGGACGATATCAAGGATAGCTTTCCCGAGAACCTCCTCCGGGCGCGAAGCACCGAGCAGCCTCAGCCCGGCGGGGTTGACGAATACGATCTTTCTATCGCGATGGATCAGGGTCGCTTCGGCGGAGAGTTCGACGAGCGATCGGTACTTCTCCTCGCTCTCCCGGAGCTGCATCTCCATCCGTTTCAGAGGGGTGATGTCCTGGACCCCGGCAAGGAACCCCAGAGGGGCGCCTCCGGCGTCAAGGACCGGGGTGGTCGCCATCAGCGTGTGGATACGGCCACCGTCCTTGCGGATGAGATCGATCTCAAAAACCTCATGCGGGGATGTATCCAGGTTCCGCAGGTACTCTGCCATGCACCGGGCCCCCTCGTCATCAACGACCGCAGAGACAGGCATCCCGATCATCTCGGCGACCGGGTAGCCAAGGATATCGGCTATCCTCTGGTTGGCAAAGACCGCGATACCCTCCCTGTCGATCAGCCCGATGCCTTCATTGAGGTTCTCAACGAGGAACCGATACCAGTTCTCGTTCTGCTGCACAATCTCGTCTATCTGCCTCTGCCCTGAGGTGCCGGAGACTGTATCTCCCCGGTGGCCGGAGGGCTCGGGAGACAGGCGGATGACCCGCATACCCCGGAGAGGCCCTTCATCGACGATCCTGCACGAGCAACAAACCCGCTTGTCCCCGGCAGGCGAGTGTATTGTGCATGGCATATCATCGGTCGGGGAGTGGCTGGAGAGAGACGCCAGAACCTCCGCCCGAGAGGATTCGTCGGAGATCAGGGGGACCAGGATCCGGCGGATGAGCCTATCCGCATCGGTGCCGCTGAGCGCATCCCGATCGATGCCAAGTAGACCCTGGAGATACCTGTTGATGCAGGCCACCCGATTATCTGGACCGATAACGAGCAGTCCTTCGTCAAGCGCATCAAGTATGCCGGAGAGCGCCGTGATACCGCCATGTTCGGGTGTGTATTCGTGCATCGGACAGGGCCACCTTCCATTACTATTAGGGGATTTTTATACCATATGTAGATAAAATGTTCCCATCGTGCTCGAACAGATCAAAGCAGCATTTAGAGGAATTTGCCCGATATGCCACTTCTGGGGGCAGGTTTGCCTGACTACAAGCAGTATGCTATTCCCCTGAATTTATAAACCTGTTCATTTCCTCTGGAGGGCATTCGTGTCTCTCCGGTGGCGGACGCTTCCTGCAACAGTATACTTCCGGCCGTCCTGAACTGTGGGAAGGTGCCTGAGATTCTCCTATGCCGCTGTAGCCGGTATAGCCTCATTCCGGAAATCTGCATCCCCCACCATGGACAGATGCATGCACCTGTACCGGGACAACGGCCACCATACGGTGACGGGCGTGCTCCGGGAGCGCTTCGCGCGGGGCGAGACCGATGAGGATGGCCCCCGGGGCGCAGTGAGAAGTTTGACGGGGAGGGGCGGATAGGGAACCACAGGTACGGGGGAACCAGACGGCAGCCCGGGGCGCAACGTGCGGAGGCGATCCGGCAGAAGCCGCCGGAGAGCCATCGGCCCCAGGGCAGCCAGAGTTCGAGTTCCGTTTTCAGGAACATCGCAGCAGCACCACGCCTCGAGGACCTGCGGCGCCGGTTTATCGTCCCGAGCCGGCTCCAGCGCCGTTGCCATCTCACTTGCCGCGGCACGCTCTCCGGTATCGGTATCATCCTCACCCCGGCCGCCGGGGCAGTGCTGACGAGCGCAGGCATCGTGATTGCCGGGATCAGTGCCCGGGCGATCGGTTGAACCGGGAAGCTCAATGCGGTCAAATAGAGAGAATGGCCAGTATCTACCGGAGCTCGATCACTCATGAAGCGTAATACTACGATCCGGGTCTTCTCCCTCTTAATCGCCCTCGCTGTGGCGATCCCTGCCGTGCAGGCCGCTCTCACGGTCGATGCAGGGAGCGACCGCACCATACTCGCCGGGGAGCCGATCACCATCCTCGCTACATTCAACGGGACGGATTCTTTCGATGCGATGAACATCTCCGCCTCCATCAACTGGAGCACAGGAACGACTGAGGCGGAGATCGTGCCGGACGACGGCCACAATGGCACCATACAGGCCACCCACACCTACGTTACCGCCGGAACCTACGCCGTCACCGTGAAGGTTGCAGACAATCTCACGGGTGCTGCCGCCTACGACACCCTGAACGTGACCGTGAATCGCCAGCCTGCAGAGATGAAGGTCGTCCCAAAGACCCTGAATGAGAAGGGCAACGGCGTCTCGACCGTCTTTGTCAACCTTGCGGAATGGCTCGGATTCGCCCGGACCGACCGCACAAACATGACAACACCTGACCCCTCGGAGTTCAGGATCGGAAACGCAACGCCCGAGAGGATCAACTTCTGCATGAAGGACGGCGGCACGCTCATCCTCAAATACCGGCGAGCAGATCTCGACCCCGCCGCCAGCGACGGTAACCTGACCGTGATCGGCAATGGTGCCATATCCGCGATCAATCCGGGCAACGGGCAGAAGGGAGAGTTCGGCAACCATAACGGACATGCCGGGAATGCAAAAGAGAAGGTGAAGAACCAGAAGGAGTTCCGTGAAGAGCACCAGAAACAGAACAGAAACGCAAACAAACAGGCATCGTAATGGTGCAACGGAGGGGGCCTGAATCCCCCCATTTACTATTTTGTAGACGTTGCCTCAAACCCAAACGAGGCTTTGTTGGTTTCCATTGGATACAACCAGGCTCTCCTTAAGCCGACGCGTGGGATCATTATTGAAGGTAACGGTTCAGTTCACAGCCCGAATAAAGGAGGAGAACGCTAACCTCGAGCCGCACGCTACAACCCGGATCAATCCACTTATCGGTTCTGCAACCAACCTGTATGCACATGGGGCAGTATATCAGTGGAGACGTCGTCTTGGCCCCCGTGCGCATAGGAGGTCTCGGCGAACGGAAAGTGCGCCCGGTGGTGATCATTTCTGCAGAGAACGGGGACCTGCTCATCTGTCCGGTGTCAAGCAATCCGTCGTCCGACGCTCCCTCGATCCCGATCTCGCTCGACGACTTTGCCCGGGGCGGGCTCGACCTCTTCACCGAGAGTTACGCCCTGACCGCCCACGCTTCCACCATCCGGAGAGCGGACGTCATCGGGAAGAAAGGCACTCTGCTCCCGGAGACGCTTGCTGCCATCCGTGAGGCCATGCCGGCAGTCCGTAGCCCCCGCGAGAAGCGCCAGCGGCGGTAGCGCGGGTCTCTTGCCTCTCAGAGTTCGTACCTTTTCAGGAACTCACGGATCTTCCGCGATTCAATCCACTCCCGGTCGAGATAACTGATCCGGGCGTTGATCCTCCGGACCTGCTCCCGGAGTTTCTCTGCGGCTTCCTCGTCGTCGAGCAGGTCCGCAACCCCCATGATCACCTGGAGCGGGTGGCGGACGTGGTCGGCAAGAACGGCAAACTGCGCGATGTTTCGCTCGGTCATATCAAAGGCCTGCTCCCGGAGCCGCTCATACAGGATCCGCTCGGATATATCTCTCCCGACGGCCTGAAACCCCACGATCTTTCTCATCTCAATGATCGGAGAGACGTTCAGTTCCAGTATGACGGTCTCCTCGTCCTTTCGCCTGCCTTCAATCTTGAGCCCTTCGACCTGCTCGCCCCGGAGTACCTTCCACCGTCCTTCCTCCCATGCCGGAAGGCTTGAAGGGAGGATATACTCCTCCCAGGCTGTCCCGACCATCTCCTCAGGAGAGTATCCGAGTATCCGTCCCGTCGCCGGCGAGACATAGTTCAACCCACCGACCAGGTACGATGTGACGATGAGGTCAAAACTCCGCTGGGCGATCCCCCGGAACTTCTCCTCGCTCTTCTGGAGCGCCGCTTCGGCCCGCAGCCGTTCGATGATCCGGCCGAGCCGCTCCGCGACAGCGTCAAGCAACATCTGCTCTTCCGGCAGAAACGGCTCTTCCCCCGCCTCCGGTGCCTCTGCGAGGTAACTGACCTCAACCTCGCCAAGCTGCTCCCCACAGACAATGATCGGGCTACTCTGCTTCCAGGGGGTCTCTCCAGGGTCACCCCACCGGTACTCGCGGTCGTCGACCCGGATCCGGACTGCGGTATTCTCCGGGTACAGCCAGCCCGAGGGAAGGGTGCCGGCAACCGCCTGCAGGAGCCCGTCGAGTGTCATCCCCGGCGTTTCCACAAGATGCGTGATGGTGTACAGGCACCGGAGTTCATCCATCCGTTTCTTCAACTCACACGTCTTCTCCCGGAGCGCATTCTCTACCCGATTTCGTTCGGTCACATCGAGGGCTGTCCCGGTAACACCGACGATCCGGCCTCCGGCATCCCGGAGTGGCTTTAACGTCAGATCCCTGACGCGGGGATCGCCTGTGACGGTGATGGGCACCGCCGCCCGCACGGTCTCTCCTGTATCGAGGACCCGGCGCTTAAGCGAGGTAAGGAGCCCGGTATCATCAGGAAAGACCTCATCATCCCGCATGCCGATGATGGACGCATCCGGGGGCCCCAGCTGCTGGTTATACGACCAGATGTAGCGAAGGTCCTCATCCTGCGCAAAGACAACCACCGGCGACTGATCGAGCGCGGCCCTGAAGTGGTGCGCATCCAGGTCTCCGGTGACGTCCCGGATCTGGATGAGCCGACCTCCGGTGGAAGCCGGGGACGGCATATCCGATATCGAGATCCAGTGCCGGGTGCCGTCAGGTGCCCGGACACGGCAGGGATGGGCAGGCAGGCTCGCCCCGTTCTCCAGGGCCTGTCGAAGCAGCAGCGCGGAGGCATCGTCGTCGAGGATCGGTACAAGGTACCTGCTGAAGAGAGTGCACAGATCCATCCCGGTGATATCTTCCTGCTGGATGGCAAGGATCCGCGCGAGAGCCGGATTGTACCAGAGAATCTTACGATCGCTGTTTGCCACGAGAAGCCCGTCGTCGAGAGCATCGAGCACTCCACGATCACAGAGCTCCCGGTCTTGATGTGAGTCTGTCATATCCCTCCCGCGCTGGAATGTAGTCACTTTAGTGATTTTGAGTCCGCGGGGATAAAAACAGTTCCATCCGACTTCCGGCCATGCAGTCAGGTTTTCCAATATCCGGGGGCCTTTCGGTGAGATTCCCGGTCTCCTGGAGGATCATCCCCCGATGCGGTGTCCGGAAGGGGGATTGAGTACGGATAAGTTCTGCCGCGGCGATCTCTGGTATATGGCAGTGAGAACGCATCTGTTCATCAGCGGGGAGGTACAGGGTGTCGGGTTTCGGTGGGCCGTAGAGGACAAAGCCCGGGCGGCAGATATCACCGGCTGGGTCAGGAACCTCCCCGACGGCCGCGTGGAAGCGGTCTTTGAGGGTGACGAGGAGCAGGTGCAACGGATGATAGAGTTCTGCCGCCGTGGTCCGACAACGGCCCGGGTCGAGGATGTGCAGGTCATCCCGGAGGAGTATTCAGGGGAGTGCACCGCGTTCTCCATCCTTCGGTGAGGGAGAGATCCGTACGGCCCCCCTCAAGACATAAATATTGCCAGCGGGTCATACGGGAGTCCATGATGAGGGATATGGAACCAGTCGAGATCCTCTCCGTGATCCGGGAACGCCGGAGTGTCAGGAACTACATCGACCGGGAAGTCTCTGATGAGGCCATCCGGGCGATCATCGCTGCGGGCATCCAGGCGCCGACTGCTCTTGGACTTCAGCCCTGGCAGTTCGTGGTCGTGAGGGACAGAGACCTGATGCGGCGGGTCTCCGACTACTGTAAGCCGATCCTGGCAGAGAAGATCGGCGAGGAGGCCCGCCCGGGGACCGAAGAGTTCCTTGCGGCGCTCAAAGATCCGGAGTACAGCATCTTCTACAACGCCCCGGTGCTGGTCCTGGTCCTCGGCGCACGGGAGACCGTATCGAGTGTTCTGGACTGCACCCTCTGCGCGGAGAACATGATGCTTGCCGCCTGGGCGCTCGGCATCGGGAGTTGCTGGATCGGTTCTGCGGCCCTCATCGAGCAGAACCCCGACTTCCGCGCGGCACTGAAGATCCCCGACGACCACCAGATAGTGGCACCACTGATCTTCGGTTATCCCGCCCCCCTGCTGCCGAAAGCAGAGCGGCGGGAACCCCGGATCACGTGGATCCCATAACCGCCCCTCGTCTCATCCGGTTGCAGGGCACGCGACAGCTTCCGCCGGGACGATCGGGAGCGTGATCCGCCGTCCTCCGCGAATAAGCGTCAGGGTCGCCGGCTCCGCAATCGGCCAGGTGGTGAGGAACCGGTGCAGGTCGTCCACGCACGCGACGTCGGTCTCGTTGATCGCTATGATGAGGTCTCCCGGGCGGAGCCCTGCCCGACCGGCGGGGCTTGCCCTGCTCACCGAGACGACCTCAACCGCCTGGTTTGCGGTAAGCCCGAGCACCGTGATGAGCGAACGCTCAAGCGGCCGGGACTGACCGGCGATGCCGAGGTACCCGCGCCGCACCCTGCCGTCGGCGACCAGCTGCGGAAGGACCCAGGCAGCGGTGTTTGAGGGGATCGAGAAGCAGAGACTCTGGGCCATCGGAATGATGGCTGTGTTGATGCCGATGACCCGGCCGCGCGAGTCAACCAGCGGACCGCCGGAGTTGCCGGGGTTCAGGGGAGCGGTGTGCTGGATGATGTTCTCGATCAGGCGGCCGTCCCGGCTCCGGAACGCCCGCCCGAGAGCGCTCAGAACTCCCGTCGAGACGGTTGAGTCAAAACCAAGCGGGTTGCCGATGGCTATAGCGAGCTGGCCTACCGAGAGAGACCCGGAGTCCCCAAACGATGCGTACGGCAGCCCGCCGGTATCCACACGGAGCACGGCGAGATCGGTCGCGGGGTCGGCCCCGGCGAGGCGTGCCAGAATAGTGGTCCCATCCGACGTACGGACCTCAATCCTCCCTGCCCCCTGCACCACATGGTTGTTGGTCATGATGTAGCCTTCCGGCGCCACGACCACGCCTGAACCTGCTCCCGTCTGCTCGCCGTGCCGGCCCCGGGGATTCTTCCCCACAACCACGCTCACGACCGCGGGTCCCACAGAACGAACGACCTGGATGACAGCCCGGGAGTAGGCGTCGAGGAGGTCGGCATCGGACTCCCCGGTATCGAGAGGTGCAGCGGGCACATGTGCACCGGATACCGGTCGAGATTCGCCAACCTGCTGGAAGAATTTGTGGCTGGTTTTATTCATTACTGTTTATAATTGGTAACCAATAGTAATGTACTTTCTGCACCGATTGGCGACATCACGCCATCCACGGTGCGCAGGGCTGCCACTCTCATGGATCGCATAGGGCTCCCACCGTTCCGATCGCTCCCGGGCTCCACGCCGCAAGGGACAAATAGGGACAGTATCTATTGCCCCACTATGCTTGGGACGGCTGCGATTGAAGTGGACGCAACGAGGATCGAGGTACACCCCACGAACGTGAGAAGAGTGCCGGAGGCCGGCAAGGCTTATGATCTCGTAGAGATTGAGACCGACCGCGGAACGACCACCTGCCGTTACTGCGAGGCAAAGGGTGCCAGAAGCGGCGTCGTCATGGTGGGCGGCGTCGGCGGTGGGTTTGATACCCCCGCCCGGAGACTCTACCCGCGGCTGGCGCAGGACCTCCGAAACGACCGGATCAGCACGCTCCGGGTACGCTACCGGCACCCGACCAATCTCGTGGAATCGACCGTCGATACGATCCTCGGCATACGCTACCTCGAGAGCCAGGGTATGACGGCCATCGGACTGATCGGGCACTCGCTCGGGGGAGCAGTGGTGATCCAGGCAGCAGCAAGCGATCCGGCAGTCAGGGCCGTCGTCGCCATCTCCTCCCAGGTCGCCGGAACCGAACCGGTCAAAAATCTCGCCGGCCGTGCGGCAATCCTACTGGTTCACGGGGATGCCGACACGGTCGTCTCTCACCACTCTTCAGAGGATGTCTACCGGCGCGCTCAGGAGCCCCGGCGGCTGGTCATCTACGAAGGAGCGGGCCACACCCTTGACGAGGTGGCGGAAAGCCTCTACGTCGAGGTGAAGGCGTGGCTCCTCAAGCACCTGCCGGGAACGCTCATCTGACCGGTCCGTCACCCTGCCGGGACACGAGACTCCGCGTTCCTCCCCTCCAGGCACTGCCGTGCAACGCAGGGGTCGTCGCTCGCGAAACCGTCAACACCAAGCCGGGCTGCTTCCTGAATGGCGCCCTCTTCATTCAGGACCCAGGGGATGACGAGCAGCCCGGCATCATGCGCCCGTTCCACCACCTCACGCGAGACCCGGTCCCACCGCGGGAGGATGAGGTCCGCCTGCACCGGACTCGCGAGCCCAACAGGATCGCTGGTTTCCTGTGAGTAGATGAGGCCGGCCTGCACCCCGGGGAAGAGTTTCTTTGCCATCGCGACGCTTTCAGGATGAAACGAGACTAGAATGAGCCGTTCCGGCATGAGGTCCATGAGCCCCGAGGCGATGATGGCTTCAGTCCCGGGTTCCTTGATCTCCACGACGAGCCCCGTCTGACCATGGGTCAGATCGAGAACCTCATGGAGTGTCGGAACAGTCTCGCCTTCACCCGCATCCAGCCGTTTTAACTCATCAAGGGTGTAGCCTTTGACCGGTCCGGATCCGTCGGTCGTCCGGTCGACCGTTGCGTCATGCATTATAACAGGAATGCCGTCCCTTGTGAGGCGCACGTCGACCTCGACGAGGTCGGCACACGCCATGCCGCTTTGCAGTGCCCGGAGAGTGTTCTCCGGCTCGACGCCCTTCGCGCCACGATGTCCGACGATGAGCATGCAACGCCATGCATCCAGGAACCAGATATAACTGGCGGACGACCCCGGAGATATCCAGGCTCATGATGCCGATACCGGCTGCCACGGCTTCTGCCCGGACCCGGGCACCCTGTCTCCGGCGTGGCACTCGTAGCGGAAGAGTTACCCGGGTCCCCGGGGCTAAAAAAAAAGATTATTTTCCCTGAATCCTCTGGATCTCGGACTTGATGTCATCCGGACTGTTGTACTGCTTGTCCTCGAACTGGTTCAGCATGTCAAGGATGCCCTGAGACGCTCCGCTGTCCTTTGCCTGGGCGATAAGACTATCCTTCGATGCAGGGAACTTGATCCTGGAGGAGATCTGCTCGATGAGCCGTGGGTCAAGCCCCTGCAGGGCCCCGGCGGCCTTTGACATTCCGCCTGTGGCGGATTCTTTCATGCCTCTCATACCTTCTCACCACCAAATCCGCGCCCCATCTCGGGAGGCGGCCCCTGAAGGAGAATATGGAATAAAAAGGTATCGTCCGTAGACAGCAGGAAGGAGTACCTAAAGAGCGATGAAAGGAGAGCCTCTTCATGATGGCTCTCTGCGGGACCAGGCCGTTCTCGAAAGCCAAATCAAAAGGTTCATTTTACATACCTAACTAACTCCTTCTCCATGAGAACGCAGGGCATTCTTACGTTGCTCGCCTGTATGGTTGCAGTGCTGGCAGTCGCAGGTGCAGGGTGCACCGGCACAACCGAACAGACCGGTGGAGCAGAATTGAAAGATTCCTACATCGTCGGGATCGACGGTGCATACCCGCCTTACAGTTACGTCGATAAGGACGGCAACGCCCAGGGATTTGATGTCGACTCCATGAAGTGGATTGCCGAGAAGAAGGGTATCAAAGTAACATTCCAGGCAGTAGACTGGGACGCCATCATCCCCACCCTCCAGGCAGGGAAGATCGATATGGTCTATGCCGGGATGTCGATCACCCCTGAGCGGCAGGAAGCGGTCAACTTCACCAACCCCTACTGGTCAATCAACCAGGACGTCGCGGCCCGCGAGGACTCAAACGTGACGCTTGATGATGTCCTTGCCGGAAAGGTGGTCATCGGAGCGCAGCGGGGATGCACTGCCGCCATCTGGATCGAGGAGAACCTGATCGAGACCGGGAAGTTGCCCAAAGACAACCTGAAATACTACCCCGACACAGTGGCTGCCGTCAGCGACCTCGAGATCGGCAGGGTCGACGCAGTCATGTACGATGACGTCTCCCTGCAGGACATCATCAGGGGCAAGGCGCTGAAGACCATCGGGTCCGTCGAGACGCAGGAGCAGGAGCAGTTCGGTGTCGCCATCCGGAAGGAGGATACCGCACTCCTTGCGCTCATGAACGAGGGGATCGCGGAACTGCAGGCCGACCCGTACTGGGAAGAACTCAAAGTGAAGCACAACCTGAGCTGATCGGGGACGATCTATCCCCCAATTTTTCAAACTTTCAATTCATCCGGAGGCCCTTCTTCTGTATCCCCGTAAACCCGCCGGCATAGACCACGGAGCCACTCTTGCCCGCTACCGGGCACCCGTCATCTGTGCGCTCTTAACGGCAATCCTCATCGGCGGGAGCGCCCCGTTCACCAAACTCCTCATCGATGGTGCCGGGCCGCTCGCGCTCGCCGCGCTGGTCTCGCTCGGGAGCGGTTCGGGCGCCCTGCTCTTCTCCCTCTTCGGGACCGCGTCAGGCACCCGGCGGAGCAACATGGAGGCGCCGCCAGGAAGGAATGACATCCCCTGGCTCATCGGCGTGACCCTCTTTGGCGGGGTCCTCGCGCCGGTCACCCTGATCTTCAGCCTCCCGGGGACGGCGGCAGCGACGGCGGCCCTCCTCCTGAACTTCGAGGCCGTAGCGACGACGCTGATCGCCGCAGCGGTCGTCGGCGAGTGGGTGAGCCGTCGGGTCTGGGTCGCGCTCGGGTGTATCACCGCCTCATGCATCATCCTCACCTATGACCCGGCAGCCGGTCTCGGCCTCTCGCTCCCGGCGCTCGGCATCCTGCTCACCTGCCTCTTCTGGGCCGTCGACAACAACCTCGGGCAGCGGCTCTCGGCGAAAGACCCCCTTATCGTCATCTCCGTAAAGGGGATCGGCTCCGGCACCGTCACGTTCCTCGCCGCGCTCGCCGCCGGCGAGGCTCTCCCGGCACCGGTCACGGCCGCTGCCGCTATGATCGTCGGGTTCCTCTGCTACGGCGGCCTGACAAGCATCCTCTTCCTCCTCGCCCTCCGGGGTATCGGCGCCGCACGGGCAGGCTCGCTCCTTGCCGTCTCCCCGTTCTTCGGCGTCTTCTTCTCGCTCCTGCTCTTTGCCGAACTCCCGACGAGCGCGTTCTACGTCGCGTTACCCATCATGGCACTCGGGGCGTGGCTGCTGATCTCCGAGGAGCATACCCACCCCCACCGGCACCCAAAAATCGTCCACGAGCACAGGCACCGCCACGACGACCTTCACCACGACCACACCCACGCGGCCGGCGACCCGCCGTTCTCGGCGAGCGGCGAGCACTCTCACATGCACGCCCATACCGAGATCTTCCACGAGCACCCGCACCAGCCCGATATCCATCACCGGCATTCGCACCGGCGATAGGATGAGGGGGGGGCTTTTGCACCTGTTACAAGTAGTGCGGGTGAGCGGGTGGGAGTGAGCACAACTCAAAGCTTGACGATCTCTCACGGTTTTTGCAACCGCATTTGCGCTTTTCGCATACCATGCCCCATTTCGTTGGATAAACTCTGGCACGGATCTCCAGCGGATATCGCGCCCAAAGAGTGGGGCTGCTTGAGACCATCCCGGAACTCCAACGGTCCCTCTTTAAAAATTACAACTGAGCCGCGGTGGTGCCCCGGGTCGTTCCGGGGATGGCCACACGCTTCTCCAGGATATTGACCGCGACAGTCGTGATCGTCACCAGCACGAGATAGACGATGCCGACGGCTGCAAACGACTCCGTATAAAGGAAGTACTTCGTTGCCACCAGTTTCCCCGCCCCGGAGAGCTCGATCACCGTGATCATGTAGGCGAGCGACGAGTACTTGATCAGGTAGATGAACTCGTTCGAGAGTCCCGGGATCGCGCGGCGGAGCGCCTGGGGCAGGACCACGTGCCGGATCGCCTGCCACCGGGTCATCCCGAGCGCCTGGGCGGCGATCATCTGACCATCCTTGATCGATATGAGCGCACCCCGGATGTACTCAGCGTTGTACGCCGCGTTACAGAGGATGAACCCGACCACCGATGCCGTGAACGCCGTGAAGGTTATCCCGATCGCCGGGAACCCGAAGTAGAGAATGAAGAGGAGGAGGAGTAGCGGCGTGCCCTTGATGAGAAAGACGAACGTCTTACAGAGCCATGATATGGCACCGCCGCCGTACTGTCTTCCCACCGCAATGGCGATTCCGAACGCGAGGCCGAACGGAGCGGAGCATGCAATCAACTGCAGGGTTATGATCAGCCCCTGCATCAGCGCCGGGAGGAGGATGTCGAACGTAAAGGCCGCTAGATCCATACCGCTCCTCAGTCTCCCAGGCGTGAGTCGATCCGGCCGATGAAGTCCTTCATCCGGGTGTACTGCGGGTCATGCAGGAGTTGGTCAGGCGTCCCCTGTTCGGCCACCACACCATTCTCCATGAAGAGCACTTCGTTTGCAACCGAGCAGGCAAACCCCATCTCGTGGGTGACGACGAGCATGGTCATCCCCTCCCCGGCCAGTTTCTTCATGACTTCCAACACCTCCCGGGTCAGCTCGGGGTCGAGCGCAGACGTCGGTTCGTCAAAGAGGATGACGTCCGGGTCCATGGCGAGCGCCCGGGCGATGGATACCCGCTGGGCCTGGCCGCCCGAGAGCTCGGCCGGGTAATGGTCGGCCCAGTCTTCCATCCCCACCTGCCGGAGTTCGTTGAGCGCTTTTTCGCGCGCCTCCGCTTTTCCCATGCCTCTGACCTTCAAGAGCGCCAGTTCGACGTTCTTTAACGCGGTGAGGTGGTCAAAGAGGAAGAAGTTCTGAAAGACCATCCCGATCTTCTGTCGGAAGTAGTTGATCCGGGCTCCCGAGTTGGTGACCTCCTCTCCGTCAAGCCAGACCCTTCCCCGGTCAGGCGGCGTCAACTGGTTGATGCACCGGAGAAGCGTGCTCTTCCCTGTCCCCGAGGGGCCGATGAAGACCTTCGTCTCACCTCTCCGGACGTCAAACGAGACCCCACGCAACACCTCGTTATCCCCGAAGGACTTGTGTATGTCCTCGACTCTCAGCACAATATCGTTGTTCATGTTATACTGCTCCGGATCCAAATCCCGGGATTGCTATCCTCTTCTCCAGCCCGTGCAGGACTTTGAGGCCCCCGTAGTTCAAGATGATGAAGATCCCCGCCGCAGCGAGGTAGATCGGCATCGTAATATGGGTCTGCGTGACCATCCGCGACGTAATGGTGAGCAGTTCAGCGACCCCAATCGCGTAGCAGACCGCTGAATCGGTCAGGATGTTGGGGTACTCGTTCGACCACCCCGGAAGAGCGATCCGCATCGCCTGCGGGAGAATGACAGAACGGATGGCGGTGAGCCTGCTCATCCCGAGGGAGCGCGCCGCTATCATCTGGCCTTCCCCGATCGACTGGACGGCTCCCCTGAAGATCTGGGACTGGTATGCCGCCCCGCGGAGGCCCAGTACCACAGCCCCGACCGCGAATGCCGGGAGAGCACCGAGCCCGAGCATGGGAAATATGCCGAACCAGAAGAGGAAGAGCAGAACAAGGATGGGAAGACCCCTGAAGAACCAGACGTATATTCCAATGACCCAGCGCACCGGCCGGGAGCCGTACACCTGGCCGAGCGCCATGGGCAGACCGAGAAGGAGGCCGAGGCCCAGAGCACTCAGAACAAGACCGAGAGTTGTGGCAATGCCTGAGAGAAGGTATGGAAACCAGTCGATAAGGATTAACAGAACGTCCATTTGGCTATCCCTGAATCATCATGCGGCACTATTTCTCAGCCGGAAGAACAGCGCCAGGTAATCTACGAATGATTCTGACGGAGAGCAAAATAAACGTTCTGAAACGCACTTCGATTCCGAACATGGTTTCCATTAATACACTGCCCGGTCCACCGGAGTCATCGCTTGGAAAAGAAGTTCTGCCAAATCTTCGCCGGGAAACATGAACCGGCTCGTGTCCGGCTTACCGCATCCAGCCCCATTCTCCCGGGACTCCAGCAACACTTAAGTATGTGGGGATGGGGAGGAGGGGTATGCCACCTGCACCCGATATCAGGATCCCTCTCGATGTGCCCGCCGAGGAGCAGGAGAGGTACCGGGAGAACTACAGTGCGATCACCCATGGCACCGGGAGGCTGATGCTCTTTGCCGGGGACCAGAAGATCGAGCATCTCAATGACGACTTCTTTGGCGAGGGTATCCATCCCGAAGACGCCGACCCCGAGCACCTCTTCCGGATAGCGAGCCGCGCGAGGATCGGGGTCTTTGCGACGCAACTCGGGATGATAGCGCGGTACGGTGCTGACTACCGTGACGTGCCGTACCTTGTCAAACTCAACTCAAAGACCAACCTGGTCGGGACCGCCCAGCGTGACCCCCTCAGTTCGGAACTTCACCACGTCCGGCAGGCCGTCGATCTCCGGGACGAGACGGGGCTGTCGATCCTCGGCGTCGGCTACACGGTCTACCTGGGGAGCGAGTACGAGCCGATGATGCTCTACCAGGCGGCCCAGATCGTCAACCATGCGCACGCAAACGGCCTCATCACCGTTCTCTGGATGTATCCCCGCGGCAAGGCGGTCAAGGACGAGCGTGACCCGCACCTGATCGCGGGCGCAGCGGGTGTCGCAGCGACCCTCGGGAGCGACTTTGCGAAGGTGAATCCGCCGAAGGTGGGCGGGTCGATCGATCCCGCCCTGCTCCGGGAGGCGGTGGCGGCCGCGGGCAGGACCGGTGTCGTCTGTGCGGGCGGGTCGCATGCCGATATGCAGGAGTTCCTGCAACAGCTCCACGATCAGATCCACATCGGCGGTACGGTCGGGAACGCGACCGGCAGGAACATCCACCAGCGGCCGCTCGAGGAGGCGGTCCGGTTCTGCAACGCGATTTCGGCGATCACTCTCGACGATGCGAGTGTAGCGGAGGCAAACAGGATCTGCATGGGAGGGAGGTGTTAGGATGACGACGGTCGGCGTCCTCACGGGAGGAGGGGACTGCCCGGGTCTGAACGCGGTGATCCGGGCGGTCGTGCGGACAGGGGCGAAGCACGGGTTCGACACGATCGGGATCCGGGACGGATGGCTCGGCCTCGTGGCCGGAAACGTCGAGCCGCTCACCGATTACTCGGTAACCGGCATCCTCCCGAAGGGCGGGACGATCCTCGGGACGTCGCGGACGAACCCCTTCAAGAGTGAGGCGGACGTCCAGCGGCTGCGCGACAACATCAGGAAGTTCGGGATCGATGCGATCGTTGCGATCGGCGGCGAGGATACCCTCGGTGTCGCAAACAAACTCTCGCAGATGGGCATTCCGGTCGTAGGGGTACCAAAGACCATCGACAACGATGTCGGTGCGACCGACTACACCTTCGGGTTCGATACCGCCGTCGCGACCGTCACGGAGGCGATCGACCGGCTTCATACAACGGCGGAGTCGCACCACCGGATTATGGTGGTGGAGGTGATGGGCCGGCACGCGGGGTGGATCGCAACCATGGCCGGGATCGCGGGCGGGGCCGACGAGATCCTCATACCGGAGATCCCGTTCGACCTCGACGAGGTCACCCACCACCTCCGGGCGCGCTACGAGCGGGGAAAGAAGTTCAGCATCGTCGTGGTCGCGGAGGGCGCCCAGCCGAAGGAGATGGAGGGCGCAATCACCCGGTCGGGCAGGACGGACGAGTTCGGCCACGTGACGCTCGGCGGCGTCGGGAACTACCTGCGCGACGAACTCGAAAAAAGGCTCGACATGGAGGTGCGGGTGACGGTGCTCGGGCACGTCCAGCGCGGGGGATCGCCGACGGCGCACGACCGGGTGCTCGCGACCCGGTTCGGGGTGGCAGCCGCGAACCTCATCAAGGAGAAAGACTTCGGGAAGATGGTCGCGCTCCGGGGGGACGATATCGTCGCGGTCCCGATCGAGGAGGCGGTGGCGAACCTCAAGACGGTGGATATGGACCTCTACAAGATCGCGAGCATATTTTACGGGGGGTGAAAGGAGCCTCCCCTTAATCCTCAGGCCCTTTCAAGTTCTTGTCCTGCTCTTTTCCCGAAACTCTGCCGCACAACCGCGCCGGCAACCCCCCCGGCGGTCCCGAGGAGCGGAAAGAGCAGTCCCAGCGCGATGGCGACCATCCCGGCAAGCCCGGCGGCGAACCCCGTTCCATGGGACGCCGTCCAGAGCATCGGGAGCAAGAAAAGACCGGTCCCGAAGAGCGCCGCGACAAGCCCGGCCTCGAGGCCGTCTTCCGGCCGGGTCCCGGCGGAATATCCTGCGATGAATCCGCCGGCGAGCGGAACGATCACGACGAACGGGGCGATAAAGACGAGCACGAGAGCCGAACCGGCGATGACGGCCGTCCCGATGCCGATCCCGAGCCACCGGCCCCGTCCGTGGCCGTCGGCAGTGCCTCCTCTCCCGATGCCGTTTCGCACCGCCGTCCCGCCCGCTCCGCCGACGGCGCTGTAGGGGAGGAGGAGCGCCGTGAGGATGAGGGCGTAGAAGAGGAAAGTCATCCAGAACGGGGGATACTGCGGGTTGTTCTCCACCAGGCTCATGAGGGTTATCGTAGAGGCTGCAAGCAGGGCCACGAGCACCCCGCAGACGGCGCCGGTGATGGCTCCGTCCTTCACCGAGCCCGGGGTGAGAAGCCCGGCAATGAGCCCTCCGCAAAAGAGGAACGCCACTATTTCAAACGACCCGGGGAGGACCTTCAGGAGACCAAGGAGTGAGGCTGCACCGATCACCGCCGCTCCCACAACCGCCCCGTAGAAGCGTCTGGCTACGGCACGCGATACCATGCGTCGATCTCATTTCGCCGGATATTATCCGTTTCGGTTTACCCCCGCCTCCAGAGCAGAGGTATTATACGCGAGGAGGTTATGGAACTGGAACGGAGACGTGGCGGGAGACCGGGTGGCGGCCCTCCGGAATCCGGCCTCAGACTCGCTGCTCCTTAACCGGACCGGTATACCATGAGCATCACTGACTACTGTCGACGTACCGTCGCCTTCACCCGGGATATCATGCGCCAGCCGGTGAAGACAAGGAGAGACCTCCAGTTCTCCGACCTTGGCTTCTTCCTCCGGTTCGCCCGGCCCATCTGGAGCGTGGGCGTGCTGGCCCTCGCAGCGACTGCTCTCGTCTCGGCCGCAAAGACCGTGCTCCCACTCAGCATCAAGTTCTTCATCGACAACATCCTGCTCGGGGAGACCCCGGCCACCGATACCCTCCTTGCAGGGGCCGGAGGGATCCTCTCGTCGCTCAACACCCTGATCGCCGCCCTCCTGGTACTCGGGTTCTTCACCGGCGGCATGGATCTCTTGCGGAACTACTGGACCGCCCGGTTCCGGGAAGGCTACGCCTTCAATCTCCAGACCGCTCTTGTCGAGCACGTCTTAAGTTTCCCGCTCTCGTACTTCAAGTCGCAGCAGACCGGCTACATCATGTCCCGCCTCTCCGACGACGTCCAGATCCTGCAGTATACTATCTCCCAGTACCTCCCCCAGATCATCGCAAACGCCCTCTATGTCATCTTCACCTTCGCCATCCTCTGCATCTTAAACCTCAAGTTGACCCTCGTCGTCGTCGCCTTTATTCCCCTCTACCTGCTGGTCAACGCCGTCTTCATCAGGAGGATCCGTGCCGCCACCCACCGGGAGCGCGAGCGGCAGGCCTACGTCTCGCGGGACCTGCAGGAGGTGATCTCCGGCATCGACACCGTGAAATCACATGCCGCGGAGGACCGGGAGGTGCGCAAAGTATCCGGGACGCTCCGGAACATGGTCGATGCCCGGATCCGGAACACCATGCTCTCGGCGTTCTCTGAGTACTTCAGGATCGGCACGATGTCGCTTATGCTGATTGCCGTCTTCTGGTTCGGCGGGACTGAAGTGATCGCCGGTGCTATGACTGTCGGGGATTTTGTCGCGTTCGCTGTCTATATCGTGACGTTCGCTCCCACCGTCAACACCTTCTTCGCCTTCCCTGTCGTCATGCAGCCCGCGGTGACATCCGCCGCACGGTTGCGCGACCTCTTCCGTATGCACGGCGAGCCGGGCACAGTCTCCGGCACCGGCGGGATTGTCCCCCCCACGGTGCAGGGACGGATCGAGTTCTCGGGTGTCACGTTCGGCTACGCGGAATCGGAACCGGTCCTCTCGGACGCGAACTTCGTCGCCCATCCCGGGGAGGTGGTCGCCGTCGTCGGGCGGACCGGTGCCGGGAAGACGACGCTCATCAACCTGATCCTCCGGGCGTTCTCGCCTCAGAAAGGGACGATCACGCTCGACGGACACGACCTCTCAATCCTCGATCCCCGGTGGCTGCGGCGGCAAGTATCGCTCGTCTCGCAGGACCTCTTCCTCTTTCACACCACCATCGAGGAGAACATCCGCTACAGCAGGCCCGAGGCGACCCTTGATGAGGTCATCGTAGCAGCTCAAAAAGCGCAGATTCACGATGACATCCTGCAGTTCCCGGAGGGATACGGGACGATCGTCGGGGAACGCGGGACCCAGCTCTCCGTCGGTCAGCGCCAGAGGGTCGCCATCGCCCGGGCGTTCCTGAAGGACGCGCCCATCCTGATCCTCGACGAACCCACATCGGCGCTCGATATGCAGACCGAGGATCAGATCCGGCAGACGCTCCAGGCTCTCGTCCGGGACCGGACAACCATCCTTGTCACCCACCGCCCTTCGCTCCTGTCCCTCGCCGACCGCGTCCTCGCGATCGAAGGCGGGCGGGTGCTGGAGGAGCGGGGAGCGGGGGCCGGTCGCGGGGTTGATCCGGATCGTGCCTCGCCAGATCCCGGCCAATCCGCCGTCCCCTGATCCCGGCCGCAGGCTTATGGGATACTGCGACGCACCCTATGGCATGGAGCATAAGGCAGGATGCCTCATCTGCGGAAGAGATCTTGTGTACAGCGAGGAGCCCGGGGATATGGTGTGCGCCGTCTGTGGTGAGACCCGGAGCACCACGGCGGCCTGCGAAGCCGGACACTTTGTCTGCGACCGGTGCCACAGCCTGGAGGCGCTCGATCTCATCGAAGAGTTCTGCATCACGACAACGCTCGAGGACCCGCTTGCCATCGCCCATACCCTGATGCGTCATCCGGCGATCAGGATGCATGGGCCGGAGCACCACTTCCTTGTGCCCGCTAGCCTCATCGCCGCATACTGTAACCATCAGGGGGAGCCGGGGCGAAAAGGGGCGCTGCTCCGGCAGGCGCGTGCGAGAGCCAATGTGGTCATGGGAGGATTCTGCGGCACCCACGGCACCTGTGGAGCGGCGGTCGGGACCGGTATCTTCGTGAGCCTGATCACCGGGTCGACGCCCCTGAAGAAGCAGGAGTGGTCGGTCTCGAACCAGATGACCGCACGAAGCCTGATGGCGATCGCCCGGCACGGCGGTCCCCGGTGCTGCAAACGCGACTCGTGGCTTGCGATCCGGACGGCGGTCACCTTCCTTGCCGAGCGGTTCGGCGTGGCTCTCCCGTTAGGGGAAGCAATGCGGTGTGAGTTCAGCGATATCAACCGCGAATGCCTGAGAGAGGAGTGCCCCTTCCACGCGAGTTATTCGACCGGGTGACCCGCAGCCCGGAGAGCGGTTATGATGATGAAGTAGCCAAAGACGGTCCCGAGAAGCGTCGATACGACGGTGATCAGATCGTTTCCCCAGTGGATACGGCTCCACCAGCCCGCAACACTGCCGATGAGGAAGGAGGCGAAGATGATGAGGATCTCCAGTCTGTCCAGTCTTACCATGACTATTTTCCTGCCGGTTGATGGAGAAGCATCGGTTTTCACAAGTCATATCGGTTGCGAATACCCCCAACCACAGGATTATAATCAACCAGTGTCGAACTCATGAAGAATGTTCATCGCCTGCCACCTCTTTGTCGGCCTCATCCTGGGCCTCGTGATCGCCGAACGCCTGGGTGATCGGCGGTTCATCGGCTTCTCTGCTCTCGGGGCCGTCCTTCCCGACCTGCTCGACAAGCCGGTGGGGCATATCCTTCTTGCGGACTCGCTCAACTACGGGCGAATATTCGGGCATGGCCTGCTCTTCCTTGCACTCCTGCTTATCGCAGGCATTGCCCTCAAAAGACAGCGTGGATCGTTTGCGCTCATCGTCGTCACGGCAGGCGCACTCTCCCACCAGATCCTCGATGCGATGTGGACAGTGCCCGTAACCTGGTACTTCCCGCTCCTTGGCTCGTATCGGCCCTATGAGTTCACTAACTACTTCGGCAACGCGATTCTCGCTGAAGTCTCTTCCCTCTCGGAGTGGATATTCCTCGCTGCATCGGCAGGTATTGCCCTCACGGCATGCCGGGGCTTCTGCCCCGATCTCTCCGGGGCTGCCCACGGGCTCATTCGCGCCGCCACTCCGCTCCTTGGAATCCTCGCCATTGCCTCTCTCTACGCCTGGGTGACCGGTATCCCTGAGAGCATCCTGATGGCCGGGGCAGGGCCGGAGGATTACCTGCTGCTTGCAGCGGTGGGTGCCATCGGGGTCATGGGGGTGGTCAGGCACCGGAAACTCCTGGATACCGAATAACCTCAGTCCAGACGGGTCAGCTGGCTGATACTACCCGGGACAGTCCTTTCCACACGGAGCGCCGCCCGCCCCGCCGGTTTGATCTCGATGGCAAACGATCTGTATGGGGCGCAGTCCTTTCTGTTTTCCAGCGTAATGTTCAACACATACTCTTCCCCGGCTTCGAGGAGCAGATCGGAGTCGCCGTTCAACCGTTCCTGGATGCTCCATCGATTTCTTTTGGGATTTACAGAAACAAGAGGATCATTCCGGTCAATTTCTATCATGTGGTTACGGCCAACAAAACGGACGGAGACTGTGGTCATATCGATCGGTTCGCCGCCGACGGTGAGCTTGATCGGGATGATGACGGAGTCGATATAGTTATAGGGAGCCTCGCTGACGCCATGGATACTACCGGACACCATACAGGCCGAGCCGGCCTGCCGGATGCCCTGGTGAACGGTAGACTGGCTTTCCTCCGAGAAGAAGAGACCCATCGCAAGGGCGATATAGGCAAAGACGGCAGCGACCACTACAAAGGCAATCAGCACGATTGCCGCCTCGAGCCCGGTGAACCCGGCATCCGGCAGGCCGGAAGCATCAGAAGAGTTCGATGTAGACATTCTTCTCAATGCCTGCGGGAATGGTCCTGGTCAGTGAGGCGGCCGCCCCTTCCGCGGCGTTCATACCGATCGTAAACGTATCCCCCCGCCCAATGCCCATCCCTTTTAAATCCAGTTTCACCTTGACGACTTCGCCGGCTTCCAGGAGGTTTCCACCATCTTTGGGGTAACGCCATTCTATATCAGTTATGCGGTCGTCACCCGGAGGAAGCGTGACAAGGGCCTCTTTTGTGGCGACGGTGTAGGTCATGCTCCTCATATCAATTGCGGCGAGATCGGTCGTGACCTCAAGATCGAACTCTACAGACACAACGAGGCCCTGATCGTTGTCCAGCTTTGCGATGACCGCGTATCCTGGACGAAGGGCGGATCCGGCTTTCTCAAGGCCAGCATGCATCACCTCCTGGCTCTTTTGCGACGCAAACATGCCCGCTCCAAGCACGACGTACGCGAAGACCGATGCAACAACAACGAAGGCGATGAAGACAATGGCTGCTTCGAGACCGGTGAAAGCCTGATCGTCCCTGTCTTCCCGGGGCATCTTATGGGGCATTGGTCGCACTTTAATTAAAACCTGCTGATTTTTTCTTCAGACTGCAGTCAGCATTGAAGCGCTGAAAGTAAACCCTGTTTCCGGGCGCCTCGTCCGTTCCCGTGGTGAAAACGTAGCAGGGGTTTCTGCACCGGGAACCTATTTATAGCATGCCTTTTTATGGGGTAACAGAATGCTGGTAAAAGCCGCTATGGGCCATCTCGTCCATCCCCCCGACCCTCGCGCCATCCTGCTTGCGTACGGAGTCTTGATAGCCATCACGCCGCTTTCCGGCCTCATGCTCAGTTATGCGCCCGGCGGTGTCCGGCCCGCTCCCATTCCCCTCATGCTCGCGGCATTCAATCGCGCCATCGGCCTTACCGTGCAGTCTCAAAAGAATAAGCGTGCTGAAGAGGTCCATCTCATAGCCCCGGGCCAAACACATTTCTCCTCGACAAAAGGCAATTCTTCCAGCACCTCTCCATCCCCTGCCGAGCGGGTCTTGAGCATCGTCCTTGCTGCCGCCCTCCTTGTGGCCGCCGCGACGACGATACTCATTGTCGTGAGCCCAAAGGAAGGAGAGAAATTCACCGAGTTCTATATTCTCGGCCCCAAAGGGAAGGCAGCCGATTACCCGACCGAGTTCATGGCCGGAGTACCCCAGACGGTCATCATCGGGATCGGGAACCACGAGTACCGGGATATCACCTACACTGTGGAGACGTTTGCCGTAGAGAGCAGGTATGACAGCGCAGCAAATCAGTCGACAGTCATCTCAGCGACGCTTCTTGACCGGTTCTCCGTCACGGTGCCGCACAACCAGACCGTGGAGCAGCCCTACTCCTTCCGGATCATGGATCCGGATGCAAACAGGATCGAGTTCCTTCTCCACAAGGAGACGCCGCCGGAAGAGAGCCCGGAGAGCAACCTCCTCGATGCCGGTTATCGCAACCTGCATCTCTGGCTGCGAGTGCACTGACAGCAGGATTGCAGCCGATAAGTCCCCGCTCAGCCCATCGTGATATTCTTGCGGACCGTTAGGACGACCGGTGCAAACGACCCTCATGGGGGGTGAGAGGTGCCGTCCTGCAGGTCGGTACCGTCTCCCAGGTGATAGTGCTTCCTCAGAAACTGCCTGGCACTCAGCGACGCTACGTACCCTCTATCCAGCTCTGTAATGATCCCGTCAATAACCCGGGCCTGCCCGGCGATCTTTCGGGCGGCCTCATCACCCTCCAGGTCTGCAAGACCGACGATGACAGCGAGCGGGTTTCTGATGCGGTCGCCAAGGCATGCGAGCTGCTCGATGTTTTGATCGATCTGTGAGGAGACTTCCCGCCATACGGAGTCATCGCTGTGGTTATCGTCGGCTTTCTGCTTTGCAACCGCGATAATCCCGGTGAAATTGCCTCCACAGTCCCTGACCAACGAAAATCCGAAGGTCACGGCTACCTGCCGGCCCCGCACGTCGGTGAGGTTCGCCTCCACTATGCGCGCTCCCCCGGCCGGATCGGAGCGCCCCGCCGATCCTCTGGAGACGCGATCCAGGAAACAGGCTTTCTGGAGTTCAGCAACAGAATCCCGGGTCATTATGGAAGAGAGGTGTTTGCCTGCCAGATTGTCAGGGTTGTGCCCGAGGAGGTGCTTCACCGAGGGGCTCACCGATGTTATCGTAAGGTCGAGATCGAGGGATACGACGAGATCCGAAGAGAGAGCCGTCAGAAGTTCATACCGTTGTCGGTACTCCTGACAGCTCGCCTCCAGCCGGCTGGAGTCCACGGCGGTGTGATAGATGTCCAGGCGCGCGCCCCGGCTCACCCCGGTGGGGATCACGGTGCTTGAGTACTCCACCCAGACCCTTTCAGCCGGAGTACGGGATATGCAGTACTGCCTTGTCGGGATATTTTCACAAAAAAAACAGGAACTGATGAATTCGGCTTTTAAATCCTCACCGTTCACGAGATTTGGGGAGATGCAGAGAGAGATGAACTCCACGGCATTCATGCCGATGGTTTCGTATTCGCTCACCCCGAAGAGATCTTCCATGGCCTTGTTCATCCAGGCCACAGTCTGATCCGGGCTAATCACCACGATTCCATCCCCCTGGCAGCCAACCAGCAACGCCAGGAGATCCCGGGCGGATACCGTAGCGCGGACACCGTTCTGAGAACAGCAACTGTCACGGTAAAGCAGCATCTCGGCTACCTGCTCTCGTTTCGGTTTCTGCTGTCCGATCCCGTTGCAATTCATACTCGCCGTCCCGGACTGATGCATCTGTTTCCCCGTGATATACATTAAAATAACCAATATAAATTGCTTTCTTACGGTTTCGCCGAAAGAATACAGGTATTTTGAGAAATTACAGCAGGATTGAATCTGTACAATAGTACTGTACAATTTCCATCAGAATGTAATATTTTCCCCTTGTGGGTTGTATACAATATGCAAGCACAAGGCCTAATCATCTCGATACTTGTGGTTACGCTTTCAGGAGCCCTCAAACTGCAGTTTGCGTATGGATTCCTCGGTGACCATGTACCGCTCACTGAATTTGCCGCCGCGGCGCTCATTGCATACGCGGCCTATGCGTTCGATCGTGGTGTGGAGAATAAGGAGGATGAGAAGCGTGGAAGTCGGTTCAAAAAAGCGCTCCTGGTGACAGCAGTCATCGCCACAATCGGTGCATTCGCCCTCTACCCGAACCCCGCCCTTCTTGTGCCGTTCCTCGTCGCATACCTCTATACAAAAGGAATCGGCGGGTACCGGCTGAAAGGCAGCAGGGGGATAAAGAACTGTATCGTCGCTCTCACCTGGTCGCTCGGCATCCTGATATTCCTCGGCACCATCAGTATGCCGGTCATGCTGGTCTGCCTCTTCTTCTTCTGCAAAAGCTTTGTCAACACCGTCATCTACGACGTTCGCGATGTTGATAAAGATAAAGTGGCAGGTATCCTGACCATCCCGACAGTCCTCTCCCGGACTCAGGTCACCGCCCTGCTGCTCGGCCTCAGCCTGGTCGCCCACCTGGCAGTTATCGGCGCGTATTTCTCAGGTTTTATTGCCGGTATCGACGTTCTGCTCATCAGTTCGGTTCACAGCACCTTCTACATCATCGCCTACTGCAACCGGTTCGAGATGTTTCGGAACGCGCTCGTCGATGGGGAATGGATTCTCTATACAGGCTATACAATCCTGCGGGATTGTGTCCTGTAGTAGTGGATAAGATCCTTTCCAAATTTTATCGCCTCAGGAGACACTGCGATGAGGTCGCGCGTGAAATCGTAACTTCCCGATTTGTAGAAGAACCCGATCGAGAGGAACGTATCCGTAACAGTGGCGGCGATCCCGGGGGATTTTGGAGCGAGGTATATCTCAAGGTTATCGTAGTTCCCGAGCGGGTAGGTCGAGACAATATCGAAGACATCCTGCGTGACCACAAGTGAGATCGTATCGACGCTCTCTGCCAGACCCTGGAAGAACTCAGGATAATCAGGGAAGAGGATTGGCGAGACACCGTAAATCTCCCGGGTATTCTTCAGGTAGTCGGTAAATACCCGGTGTGGCTTTAAGATGTCGGACGGCTCCGAGACGATAACCTCGGCATCGCAGATCTCACAGAGACGGAGAGCAAACTCGTCAGGAAAAGCAATAGAATGGTCTGGAAAGGCTTTGTAGAGCAGCCTGAGAGTATTGATGCTCTCTTTGAATCTCTCAAATATGACGAGGTTGGCATGTCCCCTATCGGTCAGCGAAACGTCACCGTCAGCCTCTCTTACAAAACCCACTTTCTTGAGGTAATTGACTGTGAAAGCGTAGGTTGAGGATGGTATATGCTTCTTAATCTCATCCTTGGTCTCCTGCCGCATGAGTGCATCAAGAACCTCAATTCGACGTTCACTCGAAAAGATCCGCATGAAATCGGTGATCTTCATGTGTCTCCTAATACTTCGTCGGCATCGTCAGATTAATCTTGTTCTTTACAGAGACGGTATATAGAATGCCCTGCAGAGCCAATCGTTCCCCGGCTCCGCGGGAGAATCAACACCGAAACTGCTTCTGCCGGCCCCGATTCCCGGACGGGACGGCAGGCAAGAACCTTTCGCACCTATGAACGTTAACTGGCGAGCCATATCCCAGGCAAACAACTCCCTCGCTGCCCTCTCCGCGGCGTGCGAGGGCTACGGCTATCACCTTGAGGTCACTGACAGACCGCTTCACGATGTCACCATCTACAGCATAAACTCCATCAATGAGCGCCTGTATCGTGACGAGATCGCGGAAGCGGACTGCATAACGATCGCGGGGGGCCCTCACCCCTCCGCATGCTACGAGGAGGTGGCGCGGTATGCCGATTATGTCGTCGTCGGAGAGGGCGAGTACACGCTCCCTGCCCTCCTTGCCGCGATCGAGGAGGGGAGGGACCCGCCCCCGGGTGTCGCAACCGCCGCCGGGTATACCCCCGCCCGCCATACCGTTCTTCTTGACGGTCACCCGCCCTTCTCGCATATCAAGGGGTTCATCGAGATCACCCGGGGATGCCCGTTCTCCTGCGGCTACTGCCAGACGCCCCGTCTCTTCGGGAGGTGCATGCGCCACCGCTCCGTCGACGAGATTGCCCGGTATGCCTCACGCTACCGTGATATCAGGTTCGTCACCCCGAACGCCTTTGCCTACGGCTCGGACGGGGTTCATCTGCGGCTTGATCGGGTAGAACGTCTCCTCCAGAGCCTCAACGGCCAGATCTACTTTGGGACGTTTCCCGGCGAGGTGCGCCCTGAATGCGTCTCGCAACAGTCCATCGAGCTCATCCTCGACTACTGCGCCAACACCCGTCTGCACTTCGGGGCCCAGTCGGGGAGTGATGAGGTGCTTCGCCGGCTGCACCGGGGGCATACTGTTGAGGACGTCATCCGTGCCGTCGATCTCTGCCGGGAGAGCGGGCTCGTGCCGATTGTCGACTTCATCCTGGGGCTGCCGTTTGAGAGCGACGACGATCAGCGCGCAACGCTCGACCTCGTGCGGCAGGTGACCCGGCACGGGAAGGCGCACATCCACTATTTCATGCCGCTGCCCGGGACCCCGCTCTCAAACGCCCGGCCCCGCCGGCTTCTCCCGGAAACGGAAAAAGTTCTTGGCAAACTGGCGCTCGGCGGCAGAATAACCGGCTCATGGATGGATCATGAGATAAGGTTTTTTAGACGCACTTCTCATCTATAGTGCATGACGGATGTGCTACTCTTAGCAGATCTGCACGGTAACTACGGAAAGCTTGACGCTTTTCTCAGCTACGACTACGATGCAGTCATCATTGCAGGCGACATCACCAATTTCGGTCCACTTGAGCCTGTAGATTCGGTGCTCTCCAACTTTGAAGTACCGTGTTTCGCAATCCCCGGCAACTGTGATCCCCGCGAGATCATCGACGTGCTCGAGCGTTCTGATGCGGTCTGTCTGCATGACTCGTGGATCGCACTCGGCAAGATTACGCTCGCAGGTCTCGGGGGCTCGAATAAGACGCCCTTCGACACACCGTTTGAGATGATGGAAGACGAGATTGATGGTAAACTCACCCGGATTGTCAACCACATGGACAAGAACGTTCACAACGTCCTGATCAGCCATGCCCCGCCGTACGAAGCGCTGGACGCTGTCGGCGAGAATCACGTCGGGAGCCAGAGCATTCGGAAGCACATGACCCGGTTCGACCTGGTCTGCTGTGCCCATATCCACGAGGCACGGGGCATCACCGAGGTCGACGGGGTCACCGTCGTTAACCCCGGGCCCGCCTCAGAAGGGTATGGCGCTCTCATCCACTTTGGGACGGAGCCAAAAGATATCCATATCGACCTTATTGCTGTTTAGATAACAGCATCTCCAGATACGAGGTGTAGATCGGTGGACCGTCTACACCCAATTCTTTTGCAATCATTCCGATCCGGTCGGCAGCGTCGCTTGTTTCCTCTTCAGTCAGGATCTCGATCTCGATGAACTTCCCAAGGCCGTCGACGTCGTCGAGTGTCACCGTCACGTCCCCCATCTCGTAGAACTCCCGCACTTTAGATACCGTGGCAGCCCGGCGGAAACCGAGACGGGAGAGGATCTCCTCAAGGGTCTTCCCCGAGGCCACTACGAGGTTGAACTCCTCACGGGCCTTCGCGCTCCCGACGCGGACCTTGGGCCCTTTATATGTCACGGTAAACCCGGTGTCGTCATACCTGACCCTTAATGCTTCATCGGTCTCTCCGAAATCACGGTGAGGAGCGTTGTAGTAGACGTCGCGCTCCTGCTGCCTGCTGGCCATCCGCACTCCCCGCCGGTCAAGCCGGCCCCTGATCTCCTCAAGACCCGGAACCGCAAACTTTGCTTCTACTTCGAGCATATCAGTCGAGTCAAACCGTCTCTCCGGAAGCGTGATAAATCCTCACCGGCCGGCCCGTCCCGGCCCGGAGACCTTCTGCCGGACCAGGTCTCTCTGCTGCTCTGCGGCGGCAAGGAGGGTGTCGTCCGCAAGATGCCCGGCAGCGGTGATCGCCCGTTCCGTGAGCACCAGCGCAGTATCGTAATCCTCACGATGGTAGAACCGGAGCCCGAGCTCCAGGTTCAGGTCCGCTGCTTTCCCGTACTCCCGCGCGTGGAAGAAGTGGCAGGCAAGCGAGAGAAGTGTGTGCAGCCTGCCGGGGAGGCGGTGCATGGACCGCTCAAAGCAGTCTGCCGCGCGGGCATTGAGCGCCGCTCGTGCGTCGGCAGGGAGTTCGCGCCTGCAGTGCTCCTGCAGGAGAGGATGGGCGAAGGCGTACTCCCCGCCCGGAAGCCTCCGGAATACGCTGCTCTCCCGCAGCCGGTCAGTAGCGCTCGTTCCCTGGAGACCGAGCATACAGGCCACGACCGGGACCGGGAACGGGGGGCTCAGGATAGAGAGTTCTTTTGCCCACGTCCTCCCGGACCCGGTGAGCCCGGCAAAGGCGATCTCTGCCGGACTCTTTGCACCGGCGAGGATGGTTGCGATGTTCTCGGGAGAGGGGTCGAGGCCCCGTCGGCTCAGAGCGTTGAAGCAGGCCATGAGGCTGAATGGGTCGCCCGAGGTACCTTCGAGGAGATCGGCGGCTGCTTCGCTGACAAAGAGATCGAACCGCCTCTCTGCCATCTCACGGATCTCATCCCCCCGCATGCCGGAGAGGCGCACCTCGGAAAAACCGAGATCCCGGAGTTCCTCCTGCATCGCCGGGTATCCGGGGCAGGCCCCATCCTCTGCCCGGCAGGTGAAGGCAAGGATGATGCCTGGCGGGAGGTCGCGCATGATGTCCAGGAGGAGGCGGCGATCAAGGCTTGAGGCAAGATGGACGTCGTCCAGCAGAATCGTCCCGATACGACCGGTCCCGCTCATCAGTCTCCCGAGTTCCTGGAGCAGTTCGAGGAATGCCTGGCACACCCGGTCATACCCGACCTCAGGCGAACGAGCGAATATGCCGATGATCTCCTCTCCGGACTTTGAGAGGAGGCCGACCGGCTCGACCGGGGCGACATACTTCTCGAGCACATCATCGGCGTACCGGACCGCTTCCTTGATCCTCTCGACACCGAGGGTCTCTCCGAACCTCGTGGACGCAGTATGCCTCCGCAGGTCTTTCAACAGGTCCCGAAATGCAGAAAAGATCATCCCCGGGAGGTCAAAGACCTCTCCTTTGAGAGCAGGAGACCGGAGACCGCCGGGGCGTTCCTGCACCTCGTATGCGAGCCAGCTCAAGAGTGAACTCTTCCCGATGCCGGGCGGGCCGGAGATCATCACGACCTGTCCGCGTTCCCCTGCCTGCGAGAGGAGGACCGTGAGCCGCTCACGCTCTTCCTGTCTGCCGCAGAACTCTTCTGGAGGGGAGGGTGCATACGAGACACCCTCAGCCTGCTGCTGCACCTCGTCCATGATCCTGCCCGCCTACCCTCCATCCGGGGCATACTTCAACGTTTGGGCGGGGGTCTCAGGGGTGCGCCGGACATGCCCGGAGATTGGCAGCCGTGCCTGTGAGACAACAGCGGCGAAAGGCCGCCCCATACAAGGCAGCCATGTGTCCCCCGGGGCGGCCCGGTAAACACTATAAATACCATTCCATCCAAATAAACTAGAACAACGAGACGCAGGCATGCGGCGGGCCGGCACGGGAAGCGTGCCGGGGACCGCAACGCAATCTGCTATCCAAGGTGAATGGAATGGCACTTCAGGAAGGAGATTTTATCAGGCTCAGGTATACCGGCCGCTTCGATGAGAATATCTTCGATACAACAGATGAGGAGAAGGCAAAGGAAGAGGGGCTCTACAACCCGCGGGCGGAGTACGGTCCGGTCACCGTCCGCCTGGGGAGCCACCACATCATCGTCGGCCTTGAGGACGAGCTGATTGGAAAGGACGTCGGCGCTGAGGGAGAGGTTGACGTCCCGCCCGAGAAAGCGTTCGGGGCACACGATGACGAGAACGTCCGGTCCGTCCCGGTCGCGCAGTTCCGCGAGAAGCCGAAGCGCGGGACGCGGATCGAGGTTGAAGGGCGCGAGGGCGTTGTTGTTGACGTCATCGGAAGGCGTGCGGTCGTCGACTTCAACCACCCGCTTGCCGGAAAGACCCTGAACTACTCCTACGCGATCATCGAGAAGGTCGAGGACCCGGTGGAACAGATCAAGGGTCTCATTAAGCTCTACTCGGGCCGGACCGACATCGGCATCAGCATCACCGACGGCGTGGTCGAACTGGCGCTTCCCCCCGCGATTACATACGACCGGCGCTGGATGGTCTGGCGGGGCACCCTCGTCCGCGAGATATTTGAATACTACCCCGATATCAACGACGTCGTCATGAAGGAGACGATCTCGCGCCCGGCCAAGCCAGAGGCGGCGCCTGAGGTCGTTGAGGCCGAAGAGCCCGCTGAGACGGAAGAGACGAAAGAGTCCGAGGAGTAATTCTCCTCTGCTCTTAGGGTTTTGCTTTTTTTGAAGACTATTCTACGTTAGTGTGCATCTTTGAGATGCTGTGGGGCGTGGGGTAGCCCTGGCCGGACTTTTACGCTCCTGCGGTTGCACATCCCCGAACACAGATTCCCGGTGGATATCGCCACGCAGGGGAGGGGCTGACGAGGAGGGGGGAGCACCCCCCCTCCCCTGTCCCCACCCCCCTTAGGGCGATACTCCCACGGTCCAGTGCATCGGGTTTTTCCCACGCTTTGAATGCACCGTCTATTACAGTTCGGGCTTTCGATGCTTGAATATCTAGCACTAAGTTCACTCCTACCGGTCACAACCAAACATGCCATTGGTCTCCGGGGTGCAAGCAGTCTGTGAACATAAGCACTGGTAATGAAGGATGCACTTGAAACGTCTTGATAAGTTCAGAGTGCACTCTGCAAGTTACCGGGTGCGGCGGGCCCAGACTCACTATCCCAACCCTCGCTCCTCCGCCCGCTCCCCACCGGATCAAGAACCTGCATCACCTGCCCGTACCCTTCTTTAGGTACCGGACCGAATGTATTCTGGAACCAATGGCAACATTACAGGGAATGAGCGGGGTCGATCTTCGGGCGCTGGTAGCGGAGGCTGCCGATCGCCTTCCGCTCTGGGTCGGCAAGATCTACCAGTTCGACGCAAAGACCCTCGGGATCAGGCTGAACGGTGAAGACCGGGCAAAGTATCAGCTGCTCGTCGAGACAGGACGGCGTGCTCACTTCACCGCGGAGTTCCCGACACCCCCAAAGAACCCACCGAGTTTTGCGATGCTGCTCCGAAAGCACCTCGATGGCGGGAAGGTGCTCGGCATCCGCCAGCTCGGGCTTGAGCGCACGATAAGCATCGATGTCGGGAAACGGGATACAACCTACCACCTGATATTCGAACTCTTCGATGAGGGGAACGCGGTCCTCTGCGACGAAGGGTATACGATCATCAAACCCCTCTGGCACCACCGGTTCAAGACCAGGGAGGTGGTCCCGGGGGCAGTCTACGCCTTCGAGGGCTCCGACTGCTCGGCACTTCCTCCTGTTGAGTTCCAGAAGATGCTCGCCGGGTCCGACCGCGACATCGTCCGGACGCTTGCCGTCGGGTGCATGCTCGGCGGTGCGTATGCCGAGGAGGTCTGCAGGATCGCGGGCGTCGAGAAGAGTGCCGCGGCCGCGGAGGTGGACGCAGAAGCCGTCCGCGAAGCGCTCGAACGGCTGATGGCCGATGTCGCCGGGCGCCGGGAGCCGGTGATAACGTCGTCCGGGTGCTGGCCGGTGGTGCTGGCCGGCGAGGAGGTCCGCGAGCGGTTTGCGACGTTCAGTGAGGCGTTGGATGCGTTCTACCCGAAGGTGGCGACCGAGAAGGAGGGGGCTGCGGCCGAGACACCGCGCCTCTCCCAGGCGGAGGTGATCCGCCGGCGCCAGGCAGAGGCGATCAAAGGCTTTGAGAAGAAGATTGAGCGGTATGGGCGTATCGTGGAAGTGCTCTACGAGAACTACACTGCAGTCACCGGGATCATAACGACGCTTGATGAGGCGAGCAAGACCCGATCCTGGCAGGAGATCGAACGGGTCCTCAAGTCGAACGGCGATAACCCGACGGCAAAGATGGTCCGGGCGGTCCACCCCGCGGAGGCGGCGGTGGACCTCGATCTATCGGGCGAGCGGGTGAAGGTCTACGTCCATGAGACGATCGAGCAGAACATCGGCCGCTACTACGACCAGATAAAGAAGTTCAAGAAGAAGAAGACAGGCGCACTCGCGGCGATGGAGCGGATGGTCCCCGAGAAGCCCCGGACGAAACGGAATCTCGCCCTCCAGAAGAAGCGGTGGTACCACCGGTTCCGCTGGTTCACGACCTCCGATGGCATCCTCGTCATCGGGGGCCGGGACGCCTCCCAGAACGAGGAGCTCGTCAAGAAGTATATGGAAGGCGGAGACCTCTTCGTCCACGCCGACGTCCACGGCGGGAGTGTCGTCATCGTGAAGGGCACGACCGAACACCTGGACGAGGCCGTGCAGTTCGCCGCATCCTACTCCAACGCCTGGAAGGCCGGGCACTTCACGGCGGACGTCTACGCCGCCCGCCCCGACCAGGTGAGCAAGACGGCCGAGTCCGGCGAGTACGTGGCCCGCGGAGCCTTCATCGTCAGGGGAGAACGGCAGTACTTCCGAAACGTCCCGCTCGGAGTGGCGATCGGTCTTGCGATAGCGCCCGAAGTCGCCGTCATCGGCGGCCCGCCCGGGGCCGTCACCGGACGTGCGAAGGTATGGGTGGAACTCCGTCCCGGGCAGTTCGAGCCGAACGATACAGCAAAGAAGGTTGTCCGGGCACTCAGGGAGAGACTCTCGGAGGACGAGTGGAAAGGCCTCAAGACCGCCCTGAATACCGAGGCGGTCGCAGCATTCGTCCCGCCGGGCGGCTCCGACATCGTGGAATCATGAAGGCTGAAGTCAAGGAACTCCGGAAGCAGTTCGGCGAGATACGCCTCTTTGCAGAGACACTCGACGACCTCTGGCACCTCTCCCACCTGGTCGGGCCGGGGGATCTCGTCTTTGCGACGACTTTTCGGAGCGTTGAGGCGGCAACCGATAAACTCCGGCCTGAAAAGGCGGAAAAGAGACCGGTCCGGCTCGGGATCCGGGTCGAGAAGGTGGAGTTTCACCAGCACACGAATCGCCTCCGCATCGCTGGCGTCATCGAGAGCGGTGTGGACGTCACCGCGCACCACACCCTCAACGTCGAGCCCGGATTCGAGATCTCGGTCATCAAGCAGTGGCGGAACGTCGACTGCGAGAGGGTCCGGCGGGCCGTCGATGCCTCCGCATACGGCGTGGTCCACGTCGTGAGCGTCGAGGAAGGGGAGACGCAGGTCTACCGTCTGCGCCAGTTCGGCCCGGAGTGGGTGACCACCGTCACGGCCGGAAGCAGCAAGGGTGCGGACGCCGGCACCCGGTCCGCGCTCTTCGAGAAGACGCTCGAGGCGATCGCCGCGGTCACCGGCCCCATTGTCGTCGCGGGTCCGGGGTTCGTGAAGGACGAGTTCGTGACCTACGCAAAATCCCGTGTACCCGACCTTGCTGAGCGGATGGTCGTTGCCGAGACACGACGCATCGGGCGCGGCGCCGTCCAGGAGGTGATCGGGCAGGGGATTCTGGAGCGACTGCTCGGCGATCTTCACCTTGCCCGGGAGGTCAGGCTGATGGACGAGGTCCTGCACCGGATCGCGACCGACGGTCCCGTCGCCTACGGCATCGACGAGGTCCGTAAAGCGGTTGCCTACGGTGCGGCGGAGACGGTCCTGGTCTCCGACACCCTGCTCCGTGACGAAGAGGCTACGCGCGTCGTCAGGGAGGCCGAGCGCGTCAACGCATCGGTCGTCGTGATGAGCACCGAGTTCGAGCCGGGAGAGCGTCTTTCGGCCCTCGGCGGAGCCGCAGCAATCCTGCGGTATAAGATCGAGTGAGGCCCGGGTTTATCGGGTTTTTGATCCGGGAGTTCGAGAGTGAGAAGAAGTCGGAGCACCTTATACGCGATATACAAGCGCGACTGACCCTGAAACCCCAACTTCCCGACAACCTCCTGCCTCCGCCTCCTCTGCCGTATCCCCACATGAAATTCGTCACGAATCATCCCGATCTGCCGGGCCTCCGGTTCCGCAGGGTCGGAGGTACCTACCTTTATAACCGGAGAACACCCTATAATGTAGTAATTCCGTCGATCCGGGGGGGCGGCCGGGAGCCTGTTATTCTCTCGGGTCGCCGTCCCAAGGAGACCTCCCTTCCCGGAATGGCGTAACACTGGTGTCACGATGAGCGAGAATGCGGTAGCAGCAGAGGTTGAAAAGACACGGCCCCGGACACGTGCCGAGAAACAGGTCGAGCACAGAGATCGGATAAAACGGACGCTTGTAGCCTGTCTCATGGGCATTCTGACCGGAGGGCTCTCGTTCTATCTCTCCGGCACCCCTGACCCGGCAACCGGGCTCCAGCAAAACGCTATCATCGGCATCCTTCTCCTGATGGCAGGCGTCGTCTTCCAGAAACACATCTTCATGCTTATCCGGGTCGACTACATGGAACTGACCGGCAAGGACTGGTTCTACCAGAGTTTCATGACGTTCGCGCTCTGGTTCATGACCTGGACGATCCTCTTAACCACCACCGTTCTGTGATCTCTCATGCGTATTGCTGTTGTACACCGTGATCGGTGCCACCCTGTCAAGTGCGGCACCGAGTGCATCCTTTACTGTCCGCGTGTCCGAACCGGTGACGAGACCGTCATCATCGGTGAAGACCAGAAAGCAGTCATATCCGAGGAACTCTGTGTCGGATGCGGCATCTGCGTCAAGAAGTGCCCGTTCGAGGCCCTCGATATCGTCAACCTCCCCGAACAGCTCGACCAGCCGACCCACCGCTACGGCAGAAACGGCTTCGTCCTCTACGGTCTCCCGATCCCCGTCGAGGGGAAGGTCACCGGGATTCTGGGTCCGAACGGTATCGGCAAGAGCACGTCGGTGAAGATCCTCTCGGGCACGCTCGTCCCGAACCTGGGAAGGACCGACGCCGAGGTCTCCTGGAAGGATGTCCTCGACCTCTACCAGGGGACCGAACTCTTCGACTACCTCCAGGTGCTCTCGCAGAAGAACGTCAAAGTCGCCGTAAAACCGCAGTACATCGACCAGATCCCGAAGGTCTTCACCGGGTCGGTGCGCGACCTCCTCGCGACCACCGATGAGCGCGGGAAACTCGACTATTACATCGACCGGCTCTCACTTGCGGCGGTCATCGACCGGCCGATCGGAACCCTCTCCGGCGGCGAACTCCAGCGGGTGGCGATCACCGCCTGCCTCGCCCGCGACGCCGACTTCTACTTCCTTGACGAGATCACGCCGTATCTCGATGTCTACCAGCGGATGGCCGCGGCGAACCTGATCCGGGAACTCGCCCTGGAGCGGCCGGTCGTGATCGTCGAGCACGACCTCGCCATCCTCGACATGCTTGCCGACACCGTGCATATCGCCTACGGTGAACCGGCGGTCTTCGGTGTCATCACTCACCCGAAGGGCGTCCGGGTGGGGATTAACCAGTACCTGGAAGGCTTCCTCCCGGAGGAGAACGTCAGGTTCAGGACGTATGCGGTGACGTTCGAGACCCGGGCCCACGCCGCCGACGCGGACCGGGAGGTGCTGCTTGAGTTCCCGGCGATGGCGAAACGCTTTGAACAGTTCTCGCTCACCGTCGACGGCGGGGAGATCCGGAGCGGCGAGGTCCTCGGGGTCCTCGGGGCGAACGGTATCGGGAAGAGCACGTTCGCCCAGCTCCTTGCCGGGGTGCTCGAGCCCGATACTGGGGCGATGGATACCCGGGTGCGGATCTCGTATAAGCCGCAGTATATCAAAGGCGACACAGAGGCGACCGTCGAGGAAGTCCTCCGGCAGACGACGACGAAGTTCGACACATCGTACTACCAGCACGAGATCTTAGAGCCCCTCTCCCTTTCGCAACTCCTGCAGGCGCCGGTGAACACGCTCTCCGGCGGGGAACTCCAACGCGTGGCGATCGCGATCTGCCTCTCCCGCGACGCCGACCTCTATATCCTGGACGAACCGAGCGCCCACCTCGATGTGGAGCAGCGGGTGAAGATCTCACGCATGATCCGGAAGCACGCCGAAGGGCGCGACGCGAGCACCCTCGTGATCGACCACGACATCTACGTCATCGATATGATCAGCGACCGGATCCTGGTCTTCGAGGGCGAGCCGGGCATCCACGGCAAGGCTGCAGGGCCGTTCGATATGGCGCCGGGCATGAACCGGTTCCTTCACGAGCTCGGGATCACCTTCCGCCGGGACAAGAGCGGGAGGCCGCGGATCAACAAACCGGGATCGTTCCTGGACAGGGAGCAGATCGCCGCCGGGGACTATTACTACGCGGAGATCTCGAAGTCGTAAAGGGGTGCAGGTGTATTACACCTGCCATTTACAAACAGTTACACCTTAGAAGCGAGGCAAAAGCCCAATACCGTGGACCGTGGGGATCCACGTCAGGGATGATCGAAGCCATTTCCCGATCCGGGTCTCATTCCCCGCTCACCCGGCCGACCACCGATCCGAACCATCCCACAAGAGACGCCCACGCATTCTCAAGCACCTCCTGAGACTCTCCGGGTGTCACCTCCGGCGCCGGGGTCCGGGGCAGGGTGGTCTCCAGCACTTCCGGCGTCTGCGTCGAAACGGCGGAGAGATCAAGGGAGGGTGAGCCCGCTATCAGCGGGATGTAGCCCACGTTTCTGGGGACAACAAACCAGCATCTTCCGCTGGCATCGACGAAGAGTTTCTTGACGGCGTTCGAGCGAATCCCATCTCCCGACGTAACATGCAGGGTGACACTCGAGCCGTTCCATCCGTATATCCCGTTTGTGGATGCGACGAGGAGCATCCCCCCGGGCGTTGCCGCGAGATCGTTGATCGTGACCGGGAACGCACTCAGGTTCCCGGCACCGAGGACCGGGACGACTTCTCCATCAGGTGTATACCCAAGAACCGTCGTATGGTTGAAGAGGTATACGCCCCCGAACGGGTTTATCCGCACATCAGAGATTCCCCGAACCGGTTCACCGTGGTAGGCAACCTGCTCAAAACAGATCTCCCCAGACCGGTTCTTGATTACCTGGATGCCTTCCTTCTCGGATCCGATGACGAGAGCATCGCTCGCGGCATCGACCGCCATGCTCACGACGGTATGGCACTCAAGGCCTTCGGGCCCGAACGGCTTGTACCACGTCCAGTTGCCGTCGTGGTAGCGATGGAGGCCTGCCCGCCCGGTGGCGATCCACATCTCGTCCCCCCACCGTGTTATGCAGTTGATGTTGCGGTTCTTAAGAAAAGCCTGATCGGAGATGATCCGGTATCCTGTCTCGTCTCCGACCTGCAGCCCGTTCGGATACCCGATCCAGAGGTAACCCCCTGCATCGAGGGCGATCGCGGTCACCATAGCGTCGAGGTGAACGAACTCGCCGTAGGCCGTCTCTCCCGGGTGCCTTGGATTGACAGAATACCAGGTGCCGTTTGCCGTGTAGATGGAGATGCCGTAGTCGGTTGCAAAGATGACATCCCCATACAGGCCGTTCGTTATGTCTTTTACTCCGGCCGATGCAATACCCGTATAAAAATCGGGCTCCTCGACATAGAGAGCCGACGAGGCAGGAATGAGGAGGAAGGCCGCAACAATAAAGAGGATCAGATTTCGGTGCATGTCCCGTCAGCTCTCTTAATGAAGAGGCGGCCCTTTCCCTCCGGCCAGTAGTATACGGACCGTCCAACCTTTCCGCCGGTCTCTTCGTGCTCAATCCGGATACCCAGTTTGTGAAGCAGGTCTTTGACGGCTGCGGCGTTTCTCTCGCCGATATTCAGTGAATTTGCTGAATATTCGAACATGCTCGCACCGCCGACAACACTTGCGCTAATCGAGAATCTCGTGCTCCCGAGCCTCTCCATCTCCTCAAGGAGGGTGCTTGTGGCGGTGTCCGCAAACTTGCCGGGCCGGTCGATCTTTCCGCGGCTCTCCGGGAGCATAATGTGGGCGAACCCGGCAAGGGATCTACACCGGTCGTGCAGAATGAGCGCGATGCAGGAGCCAAGCCCGATCGTTCCCATCGGGCACGTTCCTACCCGGTATTCACCAAGACCGAGGATTACCCCCTTCTCCTCATCGAAAAAGTTGTTATCCATGCTATCCCGGAGGTTGACTACGTGAGCGGCTCCATCAGGCGCTCCAGCATGGAGGATAACTGTTGCATGAGGTCGGGGTTCGGAAGCATGTAGATGCTCCCGTAGACGGGAGGCGCCTTACTTGTGAGTTCCGTGTTGAAGATCAGAACATCGTTCACATCGCCGGCCATCTGTGCAACAATGGACTCAAACGCCGCATGCCCCATATCGATGGCCAGTGCCGGCGGGGACGGCAGCATAACGATACCGAGCAACTCAGCGGTCGCATCCAGGAATGCCGATATCATGATATTCCCGATCTCGATTGCGGCACTCTGGTCCATCTCGTTGATCTCGCGGTCGGCATCGGTGGTGCCGAGCATCTGGTTCGTCAATTGAATGATGGTTTCCCGGGGCATGCTGACGACGATATAACCCCCGTCCATGACCTCTCCCTGGATCTGGAAGACGACCATTGCCGAGATCTCGTTACTGATGCAATTATGCATCTCGGCGATATCAACGGCCTGCACCTCCGGCACCGTCATCTCGATAGGGCTCATCAACATCTGCGAAAGGGTTGTCGCCGCATGGGCTGCACCAATGTTACCGAATTCTGCAAGTGCATCTTTCTGAATCGGATCAAGTTCCATGAAAAACCTCACTTAAACCATTGTGTTTACGTCGAGTACCGGAACAACGTCGCCATCTCCGGGGATGGTAATCCCGCTTATCCCGCGGCAGTTGCCGGCAAGCCGGGAGAGCGGTTTGACCACAACCTCCTGCTGGCCGTCCACGGTGTCAACGACGATACAGCATTTTTTACCGTTATTCTGCAGCACAACCAGCGTATCGCTCTTCTGCGCCTGGCCGAACATATCCTCCAGGCGGTGCATGGGAAGGATCTGGTCACGAAGCAGGATCGCCTCACTGTTGCCGATCCGGTGAACTGCCTCCGGCCTCGTCTGCGCCACCTCGACGACGTTGCTAATGGGAATAGCGCACCGCATCCCGTTGATCTGCACCATCATGACATCGATGATTGCCATCGTCGGGGGGAGGACCAGTTCGAATTTCGTCCCCCTGCCCATCTCGGACTCGACTTTGATCGTTCCTTTGAGGGATTCAATCGTCTTTTTGACCACATCAAGCCCAACACCCCTGCCGCTGATGTCGGTGATGGTCTCAGCCGTGCTGAACCCCGGCTCGAAGAGCAGGTTGACGAGTTCTTCTTTGGTTGCGGTCGCGGCTGCCTCCGGCGTCATGAGATCCCTCTCAACGGCCTTCTTCCGGAGTTTTTCGGGGTTGATGCCGGCACCATCGTCTTCAATCTCGATGATGACGTTATCCTTATCCCTGCGTGCCGTCAGTCGCAGCAGCCCTTTCGGCGGTTTTCCACCGGCTTCGCGGACATCAGGTGTCTCTATACCGTGGTTCACAGCGTTTCGGATGATGTGCAGGAGCGGGTCGGAGAGACCGTCCATCATGCTCCGGTCAAGTTCGGTCTCACCACCCTCGATGACAAACTCGACCTCCTTTCCGTCGTGGTTCGCCACATCCCGCACGACCCGGGGAAGGCGATTGAAGATGCGTTCGAGCGGCATCATCCGGATCCCCATCATGAGGTTCTGGAGATCGGAGACCGAACGGCCGACCATGTTCAGCGCCTCGTCGAACTCCTTGATGCCGTGCTTATTTGCGATCTGCTCAAGCCGTCCACGGTTGATGACCAGGTCCTCGACCAGATTCATCATCCGGTCGAGTCGCTGGATGTCAACCCGGATATTCTTGATCTCCCGGCTCTTCTCACTCTTCACTGGCCTTTGCACCTGCGGTGACGGCAGTTCTGCCCGGGGTTCTACCGGAGAGTCCCCCTGGCATACCGGAGTCGGCCCGGGCGTTGGGGTTTTCGCCCCTGCCGTCGTTGAAGACAGAGGAGAGAGACCAAGAAGAGAGATCTCAGTGCCTGAAGCGACGGTCCTGAGCGCATCCTCTCCTGCTTCGCTCTCGATGAGGACCTCAAACGATCCGTCGAACTTCCCGTCCTCAACGAGTTCACGGGAGGGGGTTGTCGAGAGGATCGTCCCGAGCTCTTCGAGGTTCTGCAGAAGCAGCATGGCCCGGACATCCTTCATGGTGCAGGACGGGTCGACAGCGATTGACAATGTGTAGGCCGGACGTCCATCGGACTCTTCTGCCGGTTTCACAGGCACCTCCTCTCCGGGCACTTCCTGTTCATCCGGGCTATCTTCTATAAATGCCCGGAGTTCCTGCACCAGGTTCGCGGACTGCGCATCCGACGGTGTTCCTCCCGCTTCGATAGCGTCCAGCATTCCCTCAATCGTATCGGTGCAGGTCAGCAGAAGGTCAGTGAGAGATGCATTCACCTCCTGCTGGCCATTGCGGATGAGCGAGAAGATGTCTTCCATTGAGTGGCAGAGGTGCTCCATTGCATCAAAGCCCATCGATGCGGACATTCCCTTAAGCGTATGCGCAGACCGGAAGATCTCATCAATGGCAGTCTGCTGATCTTCTCCGCTCTCTAGAGCAAGAAGATTATTCACGATGTTCTCGTGGTTCTCCCGCGACTCCTCAACGAACAACTTCCGGTATACCTCTTCGTCAAACATGGTTGACCTCAAACCGACTGACAGCTCTCGCGATCTCGTGTGCTAAGCCCCTGAGTGGAACCACCTTATCGACACAGTCCCTGGCAAGGGCAGACCGCGCCATCCCGTATACGAGACAATCCTCTTCGGCGCAGACCATCGTGGTGCCACCTGCAGCCTTCACTGCGAGTGTTCCCTCGCCACCGTCGCTTCCCATCCCCGAGAGGATCACCGAGACGGTACGCGGACCGAAGACGTGCGCTGCGGAGGTGAAGGTCTTGTCGACGGCAGGCCGGACCGCATGGAGAGGGGGGGCCGTCGAATGGACAATCCGTCCGTAGTTTCTCCCGACACCTGCATATTCCCCCGAGATCACGGTGTGGTGCCCGGCTTTTGATACCAGGACCACCCCTTTCTGCAGGGTGTCTCCGTTGGCGGTCTCCTTCACCGGCAGGGGCGAGACGCGGTTCAGGCGCTCGGCAAGCGATGCGGTGAACCCCTCGGGCATGTGCTGGGTGACGACGACCGCTGCCGGCAGGTCTGCCGGGAGTGCGGAGAGAAGCGTATCGAGCATCGGGGGCCCTCCTGCCGACGAACCTATCAGCACAACCGTATCGGCCTCTTTCCTCCGGGGCACCGGAGATTTCACGAATTCAGGAAGTGAGAACAGATTTCGGATCTTCTGGACGAGTTCTCTCTCAATCCCTCTGACGTTCGGGACATCCCTCGGCTTGAGCATAAAGTCGTCTGCTCCAAGACGGAGCGCACGGTGGGTCATGTCGGCCTGCCGGGACGTCAGCGTGCTCAGGACGATCACCTTCGGCCGGGAACTTCTCTCTTTGAGCGCTTCGAGTACCGCGAGACCGCCCATCCTGGGCATCTCGATGTCGAGGGTAATGACGTCGGGTCTTAGATCCGATATCTTTGCAAGGGCATCGATGCCGTTGACTGCCGTCCCGACAATCTCGATGTCCGGACTGCCTTTGAGCATATCCCGTAGGATGGTCCGGATAAAGAGTGAGTCGTCGACGATCAGAACCCGTATCATGGTCACGCACTGAGGACGTTTTTGACTTCTTCAAGAACCTTTGGAGCCTGGAACGGTTTGACGATGTAACCTCTCGCCCCGCTCTTGACGGCAAGTTTGACCATCTGTTCCTGGCCGACTGCCGTGCACATAATGACCTTTGCAGACGGGTCGGCAGCCTTGATGGCCTTGAGCGCCTCGATCCCATTCATCTTCGGCATGACGACGTCCATCGTGACGAGGTCGGGCTTCAATTCCTGGTATTTGGCAAGAGCCTCCGTTCCGTCCGCCGCCTCACCAACGATGTCGTGCCCGCCGGAGAAGAGGATATTCTTCAACAGTGTTCTCATAAACATTGTATCATCGACGATCAGGATTTTCCCCATCGAACACCACTCATTGATTATTTGGAGAAAAGGGTATATAGTTTTTATTATTCTGAATAAGTAGTTTCATTAACCCGTTGAGGATTTCATTGCATTAGAGATGTATCTGACCCCTTTCGCCGTCAACTGCACCTCTTTTCTGACGTAGAGTACCTCGGCAAAGCCCTTGCTGAGGAGTTGTTCATAGACGGCGTCGAGGTCTTTGTGAGAGAGTTGAAGCATGTTCTCGATTGCACCCGAATCCATTCCGCTGTAGACCAGCATGGCCACCTGCCCGGTCAGGGGATCGATCTCCTCATTGACCTCATAGTCATGCGTCGCCTCTTTGAGGAAGTTGTAGAGGACCTGGAGTGTCGTCAACGGGCAGAGAACAAAACTCGTCACGACCTCGTTCTCGACGAGGTGGTCGATCTTCACGACATCAAGGTTCTTCTCCTGGATCTCCCGGGATGTGAGTTCGATGTCGGCCACATCATCAAGAGGGATGCAGACCTGGGTATCCTGGCTGACGAACCAGATGCCGGTCTTCATGACGGCAATGACTCCTTTATCCCACCGGGCATCCTGAACGAGCACCCCCCCGCGGATTGCAGGCGACATGAAGAAAGCGTTTAACCGGTAGGCGCTGCATTGTGTGATGACGAACTTCTTTAAGACCGAGAGAACCTTCTCAACCGATGCAATCCGGTAAATCTTCTCCGCATTCACACCGGTGGCGATCATCACCTGGTTCTTCTTCTCTTCAAGGTCGACCATGGATTTATAGGGAATCTCGCAACCAAGAGGAGCATCGATGCGGATACGATCCTCACCGATGCCCATCGTCGTCGGAACCCATTTGCCTTCATGCTCGACTTTTACCGGAACCGATTTCATCTTCACCCCTGTAGCATTATTCCGTCGTAGACTATCATTATGATTTCATCGCCACGAGGACATCCTCAAGTTCCGCTGCAAGGTCTTTTGCAAGGTATTTTTCTCCCTTCAACTCGCGAACCAGGCTGATGTCCTCCACAAACTTCTTCTGCTTTACCTCGGACTTGAGTTCAGCGATCAGGTCGTCGTCAACAGCGCCGCCGGACGCGAAGGAGACCATGTCAAAGTCTTCCTCCGGCTTCTCCTCCAGCTCCTCAAGGATCGTCTCGTCGAGAACAGGCTCTTTTGCATCGGCCTCCTCATGCTCCTCGCCCTCGATCTGGATCTCATCGAGATCCAGACCATCGAGTGCGGAGAGGTCCTCATCGAGCAGCAGACTCATATCCGGTTTTTCGCCTTCGGGCAGCCCGGGAGCGTCAGCGGCTATCGACGGAAGCGTCGCGGGCGGGCCATCGTGGCGGGAATCATCGCCCGCGTCTCCAGAGAAGTCGATGCCGGCCGTCAGGTTGAGGTCATCAAGGTCGTCCTGGTGCGTCTTGAGGATCTCCGATACCGCGTCTGCCTCTTCCCCGGAGAGGAGGGAAAGTCCATCGGACTCAAACGCCATCCCGGGGCCGGATGATTCGCCGTCGAGGTCGAGGTCCTCCAGAGAGTCGAAATCGAGATCCGCAAGCGAGGCGAGGGGATCGACCGTACCCCCGGTATCCTTTGCGGCCTGTTCGGGGACCGTGCCATCGACAGCCTGATCGAGCATGGCATCGACCTTTGCGATCCGCCTTTGCTTTTCGCCCTCTGGAGCGCGGGCATGCGTGATCGTCTCCCGAATCGATGCTACGAAGGTGCCAAGCATGCCGGGCAGATTGATCTCGGTGGCTGCGAGTTTCTGAACGAGGGATGGTTTTTGTGCCGTTGCATCAGGTTTTTTCGTTTCAGATACCTCAACTGATGCTTTTTCCTTCCTTCCCTCCCGCAGCGCGGAGCGCAGTCTGGATGGTCTTAGTTCAGCAAGATTGAGCGCCCCGGTGACGACGAGCGCGAGAAATCCCGCGAGTACGGTGCCTGCGACGATAACCTCGATGGAGGCATCGACGATGATGATCAGGGAGCCTGTACCGACAGTGATCAGGAACAGGAGCGGACGACGTATGTTTTCTCTCATATTACACCCCCACAAATGCTGGAATGGTGAAGAATGCGTTCACGACGATCGGTGCAACGATGTAGATGAACCCGGTGGCGACACAGAGCAGGCTTGCAAAGAAGTAGTACAGGTACCGGTCACCGCCCATGACAATCTTTCCTGCAAGCATGTTTGCAACGGTCAGCATTAAGAGGATCGTTACCACGTAGGTCCGCATCGTGTCTTCCGGGAAGTTTACGAAGATGTTTAAGGAACCTATCGAAGAACCGCCGATCGTGGATGAACCTCCCGTGAGCGCTGCCGAAGTCTCTGCAAAGTGATCCATCACTTCCTTCACCGCATAGGACATGGCGAGAAGGATCTCAAAGAGGAAGACAAATATCCCGATCATAGCCGCGTGCATCGGCACCAGCAGGACGACGAACCCCTTCACCATCATGTCGCGCTTTCTTCTGAGCAGCACCTGCTCAAGCATCGACGAACCGACGATCTTCCCGATCGCATCAGGAGACCCGCCGAGGGTCACTGCGTCGCGGAAGATGTTCATGTACTTGTAGATCAGGTAACTGCCGGTCTCGCCGATGAACTTCTTCCAGCTCCCGGCCTCATCGAGCCCGAGGTTCAGTTTCGATGAGACCGAGTTGATGAACGGCTCGAGATAGGGGAGCGACTTTCGGTCCACCTCCTGAAGCGCGTCGCCGGTGGTGATGCCCTTGCCACCCATCACCGACCCGAGACTCCGGATGAATGTTGCGAAATCGTTGTCGCGGTTGACAACGTTCGCGTCGTCGATGTAGCCGATGATCCCGAGGGGCATCAGGAGCAGGCCGGCAAGCAGGAAGATGATACCGGCGTTGACACCAAGGAGGATGAGCACAAGCGTGATTGCGGCGACGATCGGGACGACCAGGCGTTCAAGCCTCCTGATGATACCCTGCTCCTTTGAGCAGATATCGGCGAGCCCGTGCGTGCGTGGGTCGTCGGGAACGGCGCGGTACATGATCACGAGGCCGAAGACCGATATCACGAGGATGATGAAGTAGGAAGTGTTCAGTGTCGCTTCTATCCCTTCGGGAGCGTAAATGGCCACCGATATCATGAGGATGATGGCAACGAGTGCGGCCGAGAGAAGCATTGCGATGTAGGCGTCGCCCCACTTCTTCAGGAGCTCGATCCCCTGTTCGAACGTGTTCCGGTAGATACTCCTGATACTCGAGAGTTCCGTGCCGATGAAGTCATCATCAGGGACACCGGAGTCGATAGCGTTTGCGTAGCGGTTGAGCATGCTCTGGAGGGTGCCGTTCCGACACCTCTCAGCGATTGCCCGGAGGCCACTGGCATAACTATGGCCCCATCCGCCGACCAGACGCTGCACCTTTGCGATGTAGCGCGAGGGGATGTACTCGAACCGTTCTGAAGTGAACTGGAAGATCTCAGGCCGGGTTACGGATGCCGTGGTGATCGCGGCCATGTAGGTGTACATAAAGAGCAGGTCCTGCTCCATCTTCTTGTTCTCGAGGATGTAAGACCGGAGATCGTAGAGAGCCTCGACCTGCTCCTCAAACGGCATCTTCCCCTGGTTCGCCGACCGCAACCGTTCGGTAACATCCTCAAACACCGTCACACCTCGATATTGAGCAACCCTTGCTTCTTGATCTTCGTGGTCATGTGGAAGAGGTCCCAGAACTGGGTGTACCCTGCCTTATGAAGCCGTTCGAGGATTTTGGCCCGTTTCTCGACCTCGTCATAGATTTCGGGCCGCCGGTGTTCAGGGATACCGAGCATCGTTGCGATCTTGTTCTCAAGGAGGTAACTGCTCCCTTTCCCGGTGAAGGTGAAGGTGTCGGTCGCCGGGTCCCAGATGAATGTCGCCATGAAGGAGAATCCCTGGGTCTCGGGGTCATAGCCCACGAGCTCGTTGACGCTGAGCATCCGCCGGACGGTCTCTCCCTGGGGGAGTTTTACGGCGCTCTGGATGATGACCAGGTTTAAGTTGTCGACGTAGGTCTTGGGGATATTGATCGGGTCACCACAGAGACGCTGGATCAGTTTCTCGACCGACGCAGCGTGGAAAGTGCTCATGACAGGGTGGCCGGTCTGCATTGCGGAGAAGGCGACGGAGCCTTCCACACCACGAATCTCACCGACCAGGATCCGGTTCGGACGCTGACGGAGGGCGGATTTCAGGAGGTCGAACATGGTGACTTCGGCTCCTTCGCCTTCGCCCTTCCCCTTGGCTTTCGCGACCTCGCGGGTCCAGTTCCTGTGGGGGACCGTCAGTTCCGGGGTATCCTCGATGGTGACGATCTTGTTCTCGGGCGGGAGGAAGGTCGTGAGGGCGTTTAAGGTCGTCGTCTTGCCGCTCGCGGTCTCGCCGGAGACGAATATCGACATGCCGTACTCAAGGCAGATCCAGAGGTAGGCGGCCATCATGTAGTTGCATGCCCCGCTCTCGATGATCTGCAGGATGCTCAGGGGGACCTCGTTTACCTTACGGATGGTGAAGTTGCTCCCGTGCTTGCTGATCTCGGTCCCGTAAACGATGTTGATACGCGAGCCGTCGGGGAGGGTCGCGTCCACGATGGGGCTCCGGTAGGTCAACGGCCGTTTGATCCGCTCGGCAAGTTTGATGACGAAGGCATCGAGTTCCGCTGAGTCACGGAATCCGACAACCGATTTTAAACCCTTAAAGATCTTATGCTCGATGAAGATCGGCCCGACGCCGTCGCAGGTGATATCTTCGATATACCTGTCGGAGAGAAACGGTTTGAGGGTCCCCATCTCGATCTTGTCGCGGACCAACATATACTCAAGCGCCTTGTACTCCTGTTGCGAGAGGATGAGCCGCCCATCTGCAAGTTCGGGGCGGCCAGAGGTCTTCGGTTTTGCCGGCGCACCGATATCGGAGGTGAGGAAAGTTTTGATCCGGTTTTTCCAGTCTTTTGCCGTCCCACCGGCCAGCAGGGACTCATCGATCACCTCACCCGGCTGCTGGACATACACGAGCTGCCGGATGAAGTTTTTGAGCACCTCGATACGTGCCTTCTCGGTCACGGGCTCCTCCTCGAGGGCGTCGATCATGTCGATCAACTTCGCTTCGATCACCGGGAGGATCTCTTTTACGGAGTGGAGGAACGCCGGTTCGATCGGGATGTACCAGTTCCGGACATCGTCCGGGTCCGGGAAGATGTGGATGAACGTTGTCTCGTTCACCGGGTAGATGATGTTCGGGTTCTCCATCGATTTTAAATCCCGCTTCAGTTCCGAGAGGAAGAGCGGGATCCCGACGGTGTTGACCGGCAGGATATGGAGATACTCAAGAAGGTGAGGACTCGCCTTGACGTAGTCCCGGGCGTTTGCCGGGAGCATCCGGTAGAGCGCGCAGGACTCCACGTTGTTGTAGCAGTCGTTCCCTTCATCGATGAACTCGGGCTCGAAGGGGAGGGTTACCGTTGCTTCCAGCGCCGATCCCATCTCTTACACCTTCGCAACCGAGACAGGGATGATCTTGATGCCGTACCCGGGGTGGACCTCGAAGCTGATGATGTTTCCTGTGGTCTTTCGCGCGCCGCGGACCTTGACGACCTCGAGCATCATGACATACTTGCCCCCGACGAGCGCCTTCTTCATGAAGAGGTGAGCGTCGCAGATCGAGCGGATCCGGACAAGGGAGTCCTCGACGAAGGCGTAGGTGTGCAGGGTGATCAGGATGGTCTTGCCGTGATCGACGAGGTTCTTGCAGTTGGTGAAGAAGGTGAGGACCGTGTCCTGCTTGGCGTACTCGGTGAAGAGGGTGAGCGAGTCGATGACGATCACCTGCGCTTTGCTCTGCTCCATGTAGTGAATCATCCGCTCAAGTGTTCCCTGCATCTTGTCCTTCGTCCACTCGAACCCGACGACGTGCATGGGAAAGACACGGAGGTAGCCCCAGGCAAAGTAGTCGGAGATATCAAGGCTCATCGACTCCATCTGGGAGAGGAAACTCTTGCTCGTGTTCTCGGTCGAGAAGAGGTCGACGTTGAACCCCTGCTTTAAGGCTCCCCAGATGATCTGCTGGGTGAGCACGCTCTTGCCGGTGTCGTTCTCGCCCTCGATGAGGGTGAGCGACGAAAGCGGGAGGCCGTCGGCAATCTTCTTGTCGAGCTCGGTGTTCCCGGTCGAGAGAATGTCGGGCTTCTCGAGGATACCACTATCTGCGTCTTCGCTCGTGTTCATTGTCATTCACCTGAGTTTATGTATGCTGAACTGGTGACCCCGTTCGGGGTGACGATCTGGACCCACCCGGGACGGGTTTCCCCGAATTCAACCGAGATATTGAGGGTTTCACCGGGGTCGAGTTCGCCCGGATGGATGTCGTCAGGGTCTATGTTCTCCCAGTCCCACCCGGCGATGCCATAGGGGATATGGGCCGGGACTCCCTCGTTCAGAAGGAAGACGTCGGTAGCCGGGATATCGACGATCGGCTCGCTACCGGTGTTCTTCACCTCGACATAGAGGGTCCGGTCGTCGATTGTCATGTTCTGGATCTCGATTGCGGTTCGCATACGGGCTTCCTGGTGCACAATGAGGTTGCCCTGCGCCTCGACCATCACCTCCGTGGTGGCAAGGGTGCCGCCGATCAGGACGTAGGCCGTGAAAACCAGGAGGAGGATGCCGATGGCAGACGCGACGAGAGACCCTGCGCCCATGGTTAATCACTCGCGGTGAACGTAGTCGACCGGGAGAGCCCTGTGGGGAGGACAAACTGGAAGTAGACGACCCCCTTTTTCGCCGGGATCTCGGTCTTTGCGCTGATATGGAGTGTCTCGCCGGGGTCCCAGTAGTTGTTGGTGTCCTTGATGATCGTGTAACTCCACTGGTTCTCCGATTGCGGCGGGCCTGATATCAGGTCGAGCCTGACAAAGTTGTTCAGGGGCCCGAGGAAGACATCGGCCTGCCGGATGTCGGCATCGGCGATCCGGCCGGTACCAATGTTTTTTATCCATATGCTGGCATTGTTGCCCCCATCGCTGGCATACGTCGTGATGATCTTCACGTCTGTGCTCAGCCGCTCGTCTACGTTATGGGACGACGACGATATCGTGCTGGAGAGAGTGTAGATTACCGGAAACGTTGCGTTAACAAGCACCCCGGCCGAGATGATGGCAGCGATGAGGAACATCGCTGTGGTGAAGGTTTCACTCGACATCCATCATATCCTGTCCAGCAACTCGATCCAGGTGTCACCGGCATCCCGTTCCCGCGAAGGTGCCCCGACGCCTTGCTCTCCCGGGCGGCGGTGAGCAAGCATCATCACTTCGATCATGTCCCTATCAAGCGTTGCATCGTCGGGATCCAGGATCCGGTTTAAGACATAGAGTTCTGAGACAAACTCGTTTGGGCCGATCTCCGCGACGTCTCTGCGGGTCTCGGGAACCATCCGCATGATCTCCCGGATCTGCTCGGAGACGTCCTCGTTGATATAGCCCATCGATCGGTAGGCATCGATCATGATTATCATGCGCTCGTGCCCATACTTGCCGCACCCCTGGTTCACCCACGCAAAAAGCCGGTGGACCATCTGGAGTTTGAGTTTTCCCGCGGGTTTCTCCTGCGCTAAAGCGATCGCGCCGCCCGCAGGGGGGAAAGCCGTTCCGAGGTCGGCCGGGAAGAGGCCGTCGACGAGGCCGGCGACTTCCTCTCCTGCACCAATCTCCGGACCAACTATATCGGCTGTATCGTCCGGTACCGAATCCTCATCCGCGGCATCCCCGGCAACATCCGGCGGCTCGAACCGGTTTGCCGAGTAGGATGCGGCGGCGCTCGTGAACGGATTGTCCAGTTCGTTCATCCGCTCTCTGAGATCTATGAGCAGCCGCTTGATCGAGGTCTTGACAAAGTCCAGCTCCCTCTCAAGTGTATCGAGACGGGCCTCCGGGTCCTCTGAGGATGCGCCGGAGAGTATTTTATCAATCTGAGCCTGATCTACCCCCACCATAATATCAGATTATATCTATGTCATTGACTATAAAGTTTTCTTATGTGGATAATGTTTTTCCTGGCGTCTTGGCAGCTTCCGTTTGTTCTGTGCAGCCTGTTGGGTTTAAAAACTCATGAACGCTCGAATATGGCCCGGGGCCCGGCCACGCACCACTCAAAGGTATCCGGCAGGAGAGCGGGCGGGGCCCTTATTGACCATTGTTTGTTGAAGCCAGAGTTAGCCTCCCCGGTTCGGGCCCAACTGCATCTCCCGGGCATGTGCCGGGGCGCACTATTCGCTGCCGGTCTCCCCGGGGTCGGTGCAACCGTACCACTTGCGAAAGCAACGCATGCATCCCCGGCTAGCAGAAAGTATTCACTTCAATTGGGTGCATCAAAACTGATGCTGATGTGGTGAAAGGATGTAGCCTGGCATTAAACCAGGAGTCTCTCGCGCTTCGGACGCCGCCTATCGGCATCGAGTCCAGGGTTCCAGCGTTCTTTGGGGGAGATGGATGCCGCCCCGGACTGCAACCCAATATACAATATATACATTCCGCATTTGTAAAAGGAAGTATTTGAGAAGATATTAAAATTAGCGGATCCTAAAATACTGAACAGTAGATTTACTCCTCGTACACGTTATCCGGGCGGTTATAATGAGTTCGCAACGACAAAAGTCAACAAAGAAGGTTCAGCAAGATCAGGAGAGCAACAATCAGAGTCCTCCAGAGCAGGGTCAGATATCCTGTTTTTTGAACAGGAACCTCATACCGGTGCTCATCTTCCTCTTCGCGCTCTTCTTCACCATGACGTTCTCGAATCCGGCGCTCTTCTTGAACGACGAGTGGATCACAGTCAACCAGCTTCACCAACTTGGTGAGGGACACCAGATCATCGTGAACGAGGGGAAGTACGGCACATTCCTGAATGGGACGCCGGGGCCCTACTTCCAGGCACGCCATAACCTCCTCGGCTATACGATGATGCTCCCCGTCCTCTCGCTTCCCGCCCTCTGGCTCTTCGGGCTCTTCGGCGACCAGTTCAGGCTGGTCATCATATTCCTCTGGTCGATACTCCCGGTCGCGATGGCAGTGCTGGTCGACGCCTATCGGCCGGAGTACGCCCGGTGGCGCGGGGTCCGGTGGACCTGGCTTATCATCGGCGCGGCATTCTTAGGACTGCTCGCAAACCTTGCCCTCTACTACCCGTGGCCGCTCACAGCCCCGGATGCACCCGTGGAGACCGCAGCGGTGATCTTCACCAATCACCTTCTTTTTGCCGCGCTTGCGGTGATGATCCACCTCACCTGCAGGATCCTCTTCGAGGATACCTGGTTCTCAATCTTCGGGACGATCGCCTGCATCTCCTGTTCATCCTATGTCTTCTGGGCATCGAACGCAAAGGACCATATACTGCTGATAGCAATGACCGCGGCGGTCATCCTCTTTCTGGTGCGCCACATCCGGTACGGAGGCCTCAGAGATGCCGCCCTCGGGTTTGCGTTCATCGGGCTGCTCGCGTGGGCGAGGCCGGAGGTCGGGTTTACGGTCTTCGTCGTTGCCGCGCTCTACTACATCGGGCTCCAGATCTCCCGCGGCCTCCTGGAGCAGCCCCTGATAGAAGCGATAAGGGTGCTCTGCGCACCCCTTGCCACGCTCGCGGGGGCCCTCCCGCTCCTCGTAAACAACGCCCTCGTGACCGGGAATCCCCTGGTGCCCGCATTCTACGTCTACGAGAAGCGGCTCCTCGCCGGTGCCTCAGGAGAGGAGATCATCGGTGCGGGCGAGGCGGTAAACGGTGTCGTCCAGTCGGTGCCGGCGCCGTCGGGAGGTTTATCAGGGTTCCTCTCGGTTCTTGCGAACCACTTCTCCCCATCGTTCTCAACCCTGCCCGGCGATATCTTCGGCATCCTCTTTGCCCCAGCATCCGGGAACATGAGCCTCGTCGCGGTCTCGCCGCTGATTGTCCTTGCGCTCGTCCTGCTCCCGGTGCTCTACCTGGACTGCCGGAGGGGCGAGCGCCCACCACATCTCGCGGTGGCGGCCTTCCTCGTCGCCATAGCCTGCGCCGTCTGGGTCGCCTATGCCCGGAGCCTTCCGGGGCTGAACGCCAGCCACGGCATCGTCCCGGACATCCGCTACCTCGCTCCCTTCTACCTTCCCGCAGGGCTGCTCGGGGTCTACGCCATATCGCGCCTGAACGGGACTATTGACCCGAAGCGGAGGACGTTGTGGCAGATCGCCGTCGTTGCTGTCTCCGCTCCGGCGCTGCTTGTCGCCATGATGCTTATCCAGCCCTACGACGGCCTGTATGCCGGTTACACAATGTTCTTCACGCAGATCACATTCGTACTGCTTGCCGTGACCCTCATCCTCATCGTGGCAAGGAAACGGTTCGGCATCCCGGACACCTGGATTGCAGCAGTCCTGCTCCTCCTCGTCGCCGTGCCGTTCGCGTGGCAGTTGATGATGGTCTTTTTCTACTCCGTGGCGAAGTTCAACGGCTATCCGCTCTGGATACCCCTCGTCGAGACGCTCTACCAGAACTGTATCGGAGTTTCAGGGCTGGAAAATCTCTAACGCATTCTTTTTTGCCTGAAATCGCGAAAACGCGAAGGGGGATCGTCCAAGCTCACCCTGACTCCTCACGACGCAAAATAATGGTTATCGACAGAAACGGTAGATGATGTGCCCTCGGGGGAGAGGGGGCACCCCACCGCGAGGTGCGGTGCTCATGCACCCGCCGTTCCGCAGGGTGCGCCCCCCGATCGCGTCCTCGCGCCTTTTGTGCTCACGCTCACTACATTCGCATCTCGAAATTCTTTGAATTTTTTGAAACCCCCGGCCAACCGCCAGCCGTCCCCGCTCGCCGATTCCCGATGGAAGTCATATCAGCGAACGGGCGGGGAACGCCCAACACTCCGGAATGCCTTACTATCCAGATCTTCAATCACAAGGCAATTTAAGAACGGTTTCACGACCCCACAGGAAAGACGCGAGGCTGCGAAGTGCGACGAACAGGACGGCCTGGAACTCGAACACCGTCAGGTGCGAAGGGGGCTCCCTGGACTCATCGACCGGACTTTGTGATCCCTGCGCCTAACGATGCTTAAACTCCTCCCCCCGCATGGAAACCATGATAAAATGAGAAAAACCCCGCCCAGATAATCTCCTTGCAACGGCGGATGCCGTGACAATCACAACGCGTACAGTGGAGGGGCGTTGTCTATCTACCCTGCGTGGGTTGCCGCTGCCGGGTCGAGTCGTCCGGTATTGGAACCCTGAGAAAAAAAGAGATTAGTAGAGAATGTTCACCCTGTGGAGCGCCGGCGGGAGAGTCTTCTGCAGTGCGAAGACCGCACCCACGGAGGGCTGCAGGTTAACCGAGAACGGCGTGTTTGCCGTCAGGGTCGTCGGCGTCGAGACCCCGATGACGAACTGCTCGCCGGGTTCAAGGACATCGTTGTCGTTTGCGTTGACCTTCTCGATGATACCCCACTTACCCATATTGCCAGCAGTTCCATCCATGGATGCCGATGCCGATTTCAACGTTTCCTTCAGGGTATCGCCATCTTCATCGTCCACGAATTCAACATCCGCGGACCTTGTCTCTCCATCGAGGTAGGAGACAACCATCTTGCTGACGTCAAGCGCGGTGCCGCCGGCCGTGTTGCCGACGGTGAACTGGACATACGCCAGGTTTTCCGATGCGGTCGTCGCTACGCCGTAGACGTTACCGATAACCTCCATGCTGGAACTTGCCTGCTGTACACCTGTGTGGACGACTTCCTGACTCTTCTGGGTCGTGAAGAAGCCGGCGCCGAGCACCACGTATGAGAACACCGCGGCCACGACGATGAACGCGATCAACACGATCGCGGCCTCGAGCCCGGTGAATGCATCATCATGCTTGATTAAAGATCTCATGTTTCATCACCTCAGTACAGCTCGTAGCTGCGGTCTTTAAGCAACGACGGGGGCACGACCTTCGTCATCCCGAGTGCGGCACCGATATCCGGCTTGATATCGATGTTGAACGGGGTGTTCGGCGTGAGTATATTATCACCCACAAACTCATCGGCCCCGGTCAGCGGGATCGTGATCATGACCATCTCGTGCTTCTCGAGCATATGGTCGTCGGTGACCTGTTGCCCGACCGGGGTCCGTATTACCTTGTGGGTACCGGTACCATCCTGATCGACGTAGGTTACGATGTGCTCCGTTGTCGCTACCGTGTAGGTTACTTTCCTCATGTCGACCGACGTTCCGCCGGCCGCAATCTGCAGGTAGAACTGTACATTGCCGAGGTTGGCCGTACTCGATGCCTGAGCGATGACCGGCCCGGATATCTCGAGCGTCGAGCTCGTCTGAGCCACACCGGTGTGGACGACTTCCTGGCTCTTCTGGGTTGTGAAGAACCCGGCGCCGAGAATGACGTACGAGAAGACTGCGGCCACGACGATGAACGCGATCAGGACGATCGCGGCTTCAAGACCGGTGAACGCATCTTCATTTCTCACCATTTTACTCATAAAACGTTTCCTCCATTTACCGAGCCTGGATGAAACATTCATCCAGATCAATACGGTTCTTTGAAGTATATGCATTAACTAGTATAATAAACTATCTAATCTAATGAAGGTTTTTCACAGTGTTATTTGAGGAATGAATCGACATAAGGAGGCATTTGTCGGCCTCGTGAGACTTTAGACAAGTATTTTTATCCGGAAGTGCAAACCTAATGGAAGAGAAAAATAGGTTCCGTTATGCGCCGGAATGGGGAAATAATATTTCTCCGCGGAATTTATCCCCCGGTCCCCCCGCTACGGAGGGTAAAGGACAGGGCAGGGCCGCACAGACGGGACTTATCTTAAGAGAGGCAGGAACAGAGTATGGCTGAGAAACAGGATTTCATATACGTTGTTCTGGCTATCGCGGTCGTCCTCCTGGTAGCCCTGGTGATCAAGCCGGCGGCGACCGGCGAACTCCCGGGACCATGGGGCACCGAAGAGCCGGAGCCGACGCTTACCCCGGCGTGGACGCCCACGGTGCCCCCCGCGACCACGGTGCCGACCCCCACCCCGGTCCCCACCTGGGACGGGAAGCCGCAGGGGATCAAGTTTGTCGACCCCGCGACCTATCAGGTCCCGACCGGAGAGACGGTCCACCGGAACCTGACCACCCCGCCGCCGGGGACCATGCCCGGCACCACCCGGTGGGTGACCTACGCGACGATCGACGGGCAGTATTCGGGGACGACCGGGATCGTCCGGGTCCCATCCCCCATCTGGCGGCTCGACTACTCCGACGTCACGACATCAAACGACGAGATCCCGTTCTTCAACTGCCAGGTCATGGACGCACAGGACCCCAACCGGTTCGTCCGGATCTTCACCCTCAACTTCCCCGACTTCAGGGGGATGAAGGACGAGCCCGACCGCAGGAAGGAACAGTGGACGAGCACGTTCTACGAGGGATATCGCGACTACTACTTCGTCATCAATACCCGGTGCATCGATGCCTACCACGTAAAGATCCAGGTGCCGGAGACCTACGTGGGTACGCAGCTGAAATGAGGAGACCGCCCCAACCCGCAGGGTGCGGTCTGCGACTCCACCTATGGAGGAGTTGACATTCTAAGAATGTGCCGCACGAAGAAGTTGCTCAACGAAAAGATACTGACCGGGACCGCTCAGGCGGTCACTTTGTCGATCATATAACCCGCGGTGCTGAGCACGGCGATAAAGACGACCAGCGCCATGACATACGACAACCCTTCCATCCCCGCCATCAGCCCGGGCAGCATTACCAGCAGCAGGATAAACAGTACAAGGCATCCGAGCGCGGCCAGCACCTCAAGGACCCGTAGATTCATGCACAGAGGTGGGATACGAGCAGGTATATCTCTATCCCCGGCCTGGCTTCCGGGCCGATGCAGAAGACCCACAACCTTATACCCCGCGGTCGATAACCCTTCCCGCATGGAGAGAGACGAGGCACTGGCCTTGCTCCGGCGCTACGTGGCGTCGCCGTCGCATATCGTACACAGCCATGCCACGGCGGCGATCATGAAGAAGGTCGCAGAGCACCTCGGCGAGGATGCTCCGACGTGGGAGATCATCGGCCTTCTGCACGACATCGACTACGACCTCGTCGGCGGAGATATGGACCGGCACGGCATCGAAGGCGCCCGGATCCTCGTCGAGAACGGCGTCTCAGAGGAGATCGCGGAGATTGTCAGACGCCACAACCATATGCTCACCTCCGATTACGAACGCCCGGTCGAGATCGCGCTCCAGGCGGCGGACAGCGTCTCGGGCCTGATCATCGCCTGCGCCCTGGTGAAGGGCGGGGCGATCGGCGAGGTCACGCCCCGGACGGTGAAGAAGAAGTTCAAGGAGAAGTCGTTTGCCGCCGGGTGCGAGCGGCAGAGGATCCGGATGATCGAGGCTCTTATGGAGACGGAGACGTTCTACCGCCTCGCAATAGACGGGCTCACGGAGGTTCGTGGCGAGCTCGATCTCGCCTGAGCATAACCCATATATGGCGCGAGGATTGAGGGGTACGACCATGACAGACGAAGAGCGCGGGAGGGTGATCGACCGCCTGAACGAGGCGGTAATGCTCCTTGCCGAACGGATGGACGCCCGGCTCATCCCGGAGGTCGGAATGAACATCGTCTACGCCCTGCCCGACGCGCGGAGCAAGGACGACGTGGCCGGAATCCTCGGCCGGATCGTGAGGCTCGGCGATACGGTCCACCCCGTCGGGAAGATCGCGTTCGGCGCAAGCAGCAACGTAGCCCGGACCGTTCTCACGGCCATGCGCTTTGACTCCCGCGTCCGGAGCGCGGCAAACATCCGCTTCTCCGAGGCGCTCCTCCCGGAGCTCGAAAACCTCCTCTTCGAGGTCTGCTCCTTTGACCGGGCAAAAGAGCCGCCGGGTGTGGAGACGATGGACTGGGGTATCGCCTCCTGCTGTAAGGAAGGCGTGCCCGACGTCATCTACGACCGGGGGGCCATGGGAATCGAGCCGATGATCCGGGTCTTTGCGGAGGATCCGGTCATGGTCGCACAAAATATTCTTAAACTGTCAAATCGCATTACCTATGCACAATTGTAAGGGAAGGTCCACATGGGAATTAAACCATCGTATATCAAGAACCTCGGCGAGGAACTCATCGTCAAGCACCGTGATCGGTTCAGCGGAGACTTTGAAGAGAACAAACACGCTGTCTCCGAAGTTGCCGTAATCGAGAGCAAGTACGTCCGGAACAGGGTCGCCGGATACATCTCAAGAAAGATAAATACCAGGAAGCGGTAAACCTCACTATATGTTTGAGGGAATCCTTCCGGCAATCATTACTCCTTTTCACCGGGACTCCGGGTCGAGTCTCGATCTTGAAGGATTACGGTCCAACATTGAGTCATTGCTTCAACGTGGAGTCCACGGTATCGTGCCCTGCGGGTCGACCGGGGAGTCCGCGACGCTCACGTTCGAGGAGCACGAACAGGTGATCGGAGAGGCCGTCGAGGTTGTCAACGGACGGGTGCCGGTGCTCGCCGGGACCGGGTCGAACAACACCGCCGAGGCGATCCGCCTGACCCGGTCGGCAAAGGATGTGGGTGCCGACGGGGCTCTCGTCATCAGCCCGTACTACAACAAGCCGAACCGCTCCGGGCTCATCAAGCATTTCACGAGCCTCGCCGACCTTGATCTCCCGATCATCCTCTACAACGTCCCCGGCCGGACGGGGCAGAACCTCCAGCCCGACCTGGTGGCGGAACTGGCGAGACACCCGAACATCGTCGGGATCAAGGAGGCCAGCGGCGACATCACCCAGATCTCCCGCATCATCGAAGAGACCCGGGACGAGGACTTCATCGTGCTCTCCGGGGACGATGCCATGACACTCCCCGTCCTTGCCCTGGGGGGAGCGGGCGTGATCTCGGTTGCCGCAAACGTCGACCCCGGCCGGATGGTGCAGATGTACGAAGCCTTCCGGGCAGGCGACCTTGCCCGCGCAGATGACCTGCACTACGAGCTCGCTCCCCTTATGCGGGCGATGTTTATTGACACAAACCCCATCCCCGTGAAGAAAGCAGTGGAACTCCTCGGCATGGCCGCGGGTCCCGTGCGGCTCCCGCTCGACGAATTGGACGGACAGAAGACGGAACAACTGAGAAAGGTGCTGGCAAACTATGATTAAAGTCGTCATCGCCGGGGCCCTGGGCCGCATGGGGACCAACATCGGCCGGATCGTCGTTGAAGCCCCGGATATGGAACTCGTTGGTGGCATCGACATACGGGAAGGGGCGATCTTTGGGAAGGAAGTGGTCGTTGCTGACCGGATCGATGAGTTCCTGAAAGAGAAGAAGCCCGACGTCCTCATCGACTTCACCGTTGCCGCCGCTGCGGTCGAGAACATCAAGGCGGCAGCCAGGAACAACGTGGCGCTCATCGTCGGGACGACAGGGTTCTCCCCCGAACAGCGGGAAGCAATCCGGGCCGCCGTCGAAGGAAACGTCCCCGCGGTGATATCGAGCAACTTCTCTGTCGGCGTCAATATCTTCTGGAAACTCGTGCGGGAGGCCGCCCGCGAGCTTGGCGACTACGATATCGAGGTCACCGAGGCCCACCACCGCCACAAGAAGGATGCCCCGAGCGGCACGGCAAAGACCATCCTCGAGATCCTTGACCAGGAACTCGGGAACCGCGAGAAAGCCTACGGCCGCGTCGGCGAGACCGAGCGGAAGGATGAGATCGGGGTGCACGTCATCCGCGGCGGCGATATCGTCGGCGATCATGCGGTCCTCTTCGCAGGAAACTTTGAGTGCATCGAGATCTCTCATAGGGCCTACGACCGGGCAATCTTCGCGCAGGGCGCGGTCCGGGCCGCCCGGTGGGTCTCCGGAAAGGAGCCACGCATCCACTCCATGCAGGAAGTCCTTGGACTGTGAGTGGTGCGCCCGTTCCATCTGGAGAAGCAAAACTTATTTTTGATACCCTTGTAAATTATGTTGATATACTCGTAGCGTAATTTGGAGGAGAAAAAGTGCCAGCAATTGTTGATATTGAGAAGTGTACCGCCTGTGAGACCTGTGTGGACATCTGTCCGGCTTCCGCGATTCAGATGGAAGACGGCAAGGCAAAGATAGACGTCGATCTCTGCGTCGATTGCGAGACCTGCGTCGACGAGTGCCCGTCTGAAGCAATATCGATGGAATAAAAAACCATCTCTTTTAATACCACCTACACTACAGATATTTTGTCTATGATTAATGTAGGAGTGCTTGGTGCCACAGGTGCGGTGGGACAGCGCTTCGTTCAGCTTTTAGCGGATCATCCCTGGTTTCATCTCAAGGCTCTCACCGCTTCTGAACGGAGTGCAGGAAAACCGTATGGCAGGGTGGTCAACTGGCGCCTGGATGCGCCGTACCCGGAGAGCGTCAGTGATATTGTCGTCACTCCCACAACCGTCGAGAGCGTCAAAGACTGTGACCTTGTCTTCTCGGCACTGCCCGCGGATGTGGCAACGCCTCTTGAGACCGCGATCGCCGACGCAGGCATCGGTGTCTGCAGCAACGCCCGGTCGCATCGCATGGACCCCGACGTCCCGCTGGTGATCCCTGAGGTCAACCCGGATCACCTGGGGCTGATCGACGTCCAGCGGGACCGCGGGCGTGGGGGGTTCATTGTGACCAACCCGAACTGCTCCACGATCGTCCTTGCACTGGCCCTTGCACCCCTCAGATCGTTCGAGTTCCACGATGTTCGTGCCGCAACCATGCAGGCAATCTCGGGAGGCGGGTTTAGCGGCGTCTCCGCCATGGACATCTACGACAACGTTGTCCCCTACATCGGCTCCGAGGAGGAGAAGATAGAGACGGAGACGATCAAGATCATGGGAACGTTCAACGGCTCCGAGGTGATCCCAGCTCCGTTCCGCGTGAGCGCGAGCTGTCACCGAGTTCCCGTCATCGACGGGCACACCATTGCAGTCTGGGTCGACGTGAAGGAGCCAGTCGATGAGGTGAAAAAAGTTTACGCAACCTTTAAGTCACCCTTAAGCAATCTACCCTTACAGCCGGCAAAGGCAATTGAGCTCCTCGACCAGAATGACCGTCCGCAGCCACGGCTTGACCGTAACCGGGGGCGGGGCATGACCGTCTCTGTCGGGAGAATTCGGGAAGGGTTGCGGTTCGTTGCGCTCGGGCACAACACCATCCGTGGGGCTGCAGGCGCATCCGTCCTCAACGCAGAACTGATATACTCGAGGAAGTATCTTTAGACGAGGTGGGCTAATGATAAAGGATAACACAGTATTCGTTGGAAACAAACCAGTCATGAATTACGTGCTCGCGGTGGTCACCCAGTTCAACAACGGAGCAGAGGAGGTCGCGATCAAGGCCCGGGGGAAGGCGATCTCACGCGCAGTCGATACGGCAGAGATCGCACTCAACCGATTCTTAGAGAACGTGAACAAGAAAGAGATCTTCACATCGACCGAGATGATTGACACCGATACGGGGAAGACGAACGTCTCAAGTATCGAGATCGTTCTCGCTCATGCAAAGTGAGATCTTACATCACCAATTTTAACGTGCTTTTGAAGACGACGGCGAGCGGTTTTCCCCCGCTCCTCGTCCAGTTCAGGCCGTCCTAAACCACACCGGGATACCCGCTGCCGCGCTACAGGTTGCAAGGGTACCCTAAAACCCGTCCTTTTGAGGGCGATCCGGGCGATATTCTCGTATAATGCCTCTCAGGCCCAGGATTGACCATAAAGGTTTTATGACCCCTTCTATAATTATTGTAGTATGAAATGGGTGACGCTCGGCATGGTGCTGATGCTGATCTCCGCTCTCATCGTTCCTGTAGCGGCAGGAGGGGAGGGGCGATACAGTTACATCACGGTCAAAGATGTCACCATCCAGCTGGAGAAGGGGGATGCCCTCATCACCATGAACTATACGATCGACGGGGGCATCGGTCTCCTCGTACTCCTCCTTGGAAAAGCCGACCTGAAACAGAAGGCGCTGAATGTACTGAACTTCAACGACGCAAGGGTTGAGCGTCTCGATCTCGCCCGCATCGAAGTATACGTGGACAACGCGTCGGAAGACTACGGGCAGGGGTCATACTGGTTCCCTGCACACCGGTTCGGCGTGACTATTCCCTCGCTCACCATCATCACCCCGCAGGATACCAGACACTACGAGAATATCAGTGACTTCCCCGAGGGTCTTGGATACTTCGCTTAACCCTGGAGAACGGTCATCTGTGCGTCGGCCTGCGGAGGCGACATCCCGGCGTTACCTGTAGGTATCCCGAGTACAGCGTTAGAGCGTCCTTGACGGGACATCGGCATTCTCAAAACAGCCTGTAGGGAATACAATCTTTCTGGAGAGGCAGCGGTATGACCGCGGCTCACTTCCCGGCTGCGTTTGTGGCCGGGAGCCCGTGCAGTACGAGATCGTACCAGCCCTCGCGGAGGCTCGTCCAGGTTGACCGCCCCATCATTGCATCGCTGCGGCGGTACCGCGAGATGGGAAAGTACCGCCTGAGCCCCATCCATATCCTTGCGATGCTCCTTAATATCGTCAGTATCGGGCCGAAACGCTTCATCCGCTACGTCGTTGAGAAATAAGGGGTTGACTCATGCCCCTCTCTTCAGCGCAACCAGCTCACGCTCATCCCCCCACCGCCCGAGGAGCGACTGGAGGTAGACGCCGAGGAAGGCGCAGAAGAGTCCACCGATGGTGGCGAAGATGATGTATCTCACACCGACATCGTCCGCGATCGGGAATCCGGGGATCTCGCTGATCGAGAGGATGTAGATGCTTGCCCCGTAGGCGATGGCTCCTATGGCAAGCACAAAGAACGGCAGGGCGACCACCCGCCGGATCGCCTCTCGTTCGTTTAAGAAGACATCGATGATCTTTCCCACCGATGCGACGAGGCCGGCGGCAGTGAACCAGGCAATGGCGCCGTATATAAACGCCAGGATCTGGAAGAAGAGACCGAAAGAGGTATAGTATTCTAAAAGACTCGTCAGCCCGAGGATAACCCCGACGATCCCCAGCAGTATTGCAGTGATGTACGAGACGAAGGTGAATCTGCCGCCATGCAGCGACGTTCGTAGCGATCCGATCAGGTAACCGAAGACCTCGTCGATCCCCATGCCCTTGAAGAGCAGGTAGGTGCCGACGACACCGACAACGACGATGGTTGCGCCTTCGGGGTATCCCAGCAGGTATCCCACTGCGTAGAGGAGCATGGCAAGACCAAGCGGCACGAGCACGAGCTTTGAGACCTTCGGGTCATCCAGGAGCCGCTTGAGGATATAGTACGTCCCTTCGAGGTTCGGCATCTGGTTGACCACGACCCTCCGCACGCTGCTGACCGGCACCCGGGACTGGATGATCGGAAGGACATACTCGTCCTCAGCGCCGTCCGTCACCAGAATACAGTTGGTGACATTCGTAGCCATGAGAATCGCGTCGAGACTGGAGGCTATCCGCCGGTCCCCGTCGAGCAGGTTCATGTGGTTACCGCATATGACAGCGACGGCAACCTCTTCCCCCCTCCCGACAAGTTCGTCATAGAGTTTGATCGTCTCGAAGATCGCGTTGACGTCGGAGTCTTCAGAGTCGGCCAGACCAAGGGACGTTGCCGCATGGAGGCATGCCTCTCTGCCTACGATGGGACCTTCAACCCGGGCTTTAAACCCGAGATCGTCATCACGATCGACACAGAGGACAAGCGTCCGCTCCTTTGCCATGCAATAGAACATCGCCTCAGATCTATTAAATAATTTGCAGCGAAGGTGGAAAAAAGTATTAAATGAGTTTTGCACGCTGAAGCAGGAGCAGATCGTCGGTCGTGATCTTCTCACCGTCACGGAACTGCTGGAAGACGCGCTCCGCCTCTTTCCGGACGGCCTTCTGTTCCTTGGTGACTTTGGTCTTCTTGGTCTTCTTCCGCAGACCCGAGATCACCTTGTCATAATCCCGGAGTTCCTTCTGGCAGGCAATGAACTGCTTGTGCTCTTCATCCGCCGCCTCCTGGGCTTCAACAAACTGCTGGTGGGCTAGGTCAGCCTCCTCACGAGACTTATCGGCTTTCCGGTATGCCTCCACCATCAGGTCGTGGTGCTGCTGGGCCGCCTCAGCCTTCTCGGTGACCTCCTTGTGGATCTCGGAAGCCAGCCTCCGAAACTCGCGCGCGTCAGTGAGTTTCGTCCGCATCTCCTTGTTCTGCTCGAACTCGGCCTCCTGATCCTTTGCCGCCGCCTTCAACTGCTTGATCTTCTCGATCAGTTCGCGCTCTTTGTCGGTGCTGTAGACCTCGGTCTGCTGCTTGAACTCCAGGTGCTCGATCTGCTTCTGCAGTTCCTTGATGCCCCGGTTCCGGAGGTTGCCGTGCTCCTTCTTGAAGGCCTCTATCTCATCGAAGAGCGCGTTGGCCTTGTCGTTGTACTCGTTCCTCTGGTCTTTCAGCGCCTGAACGTCCTCGTTGATCTTATCCCGCTGCTCTTTATGCTGCTGCGCCTCCTCGACGAATTCGCGGGTCTGGGTGTTTAAGGCGTTGCGTTCCCGGGCGTTTTTGCTGGCGAGCGCGTTCAATTCGTTGCGCCGGTCTTTGTGCTGTTCAGACTCCGCAAGGACTTTTTTTCTCTTCTCAATCAGATCGTTCAACATTCTCTACCAATCCTCATATTCGGTACCTGTCTCATACCCCACCAGCAGGACCGCTCCATGCGCTGCAGGGATACCGGAGGCTTATGTAGCGGCTACTCCACAAGAAAAGACGTTTCTCGGACTCGCAATCGAGACCGTCATTCATCTGTCTGCTCATGTGTTCAACCCCGGTACTTGGCAACCGCAGACCCGCAGGTTCTGCGCCCTGCACAATACACCCCGTGCTGGAGGGATTATACAAGAACGTCTATAATTCAAACGTCATCTGTACTATTAAGTATTTCGTAGAGGGCCGGAGGGCAGGCTGCCGGGAACCGATTCCACGCGAAAAGATATAAAGAGAGTATAGGGGGGATTAGAGGAAGTCGATAAGATGCCCGCTCGTTTCATCCCTGACCATGCGCCTGCCGGTAGGTGCGCTGGACCGCTGCGGCACCGGTTCGTAGGCACGGTGGCTTCCGAGGATCTGTGCACTTTTAACCCCGGTCATGACCGCCATGACGCGAACTCTTCCTTCGTAATCGCTGTTCACCCGCGCTCCCCAGATGACGTCTGCATGGGGGTCGAGTTCGTAGGTCAGTGAACTTGCTATCTCTTCGGCGTCCTGGAGGGTCAGGTCGTTGCCGCCCGTGATGTGGATGAGGCTCCCTGTCGCTCCCCGGTAGTCGATGTCCAGCAGGGGGTGGTTGAGGCACTCGTGGACGACGCTCTCAGCCTTGTTCTGCTGTTTGCTCTCGCCGACGAGCATCACGGCGACCCCACCCTTGCTCATGATGGCACGCACGTCTGCGTAGTCGATGTTAATGAGCGAAGGCTCCGTGATCGTCTCGCTGATGCCCTTGACGGTCTCCGCGATGAGCTGGTCCATGACCGAGAATGCCTGGCCGAGCGGGAGGTTCGGCACGTACTTGATGAGACGGTTGTTGTCGAGCACAATCACCGAGTCGGCAGAGGCGGAGAGCGCTTCAAGCCCCTCTTCTGCCCGGAGAAGCCGTGCCTTCTCGACCTGGAACGGGTAACTGACCATGCCGACGACGATCGCTCCCTGCTCTTTTGCGATCTGAGCGACGACCGGAGCGGTTCCGGTACCGGTGCCCCCACCCATACCGGCAGTTATGAAGACAAGGTCAGCGTCCGCGAGCAGACCTTCAAGGGTCGGCCGGGCCATCTCGGCCGCCCGTCTGCCGACGTCCGGAAACCCACCGGCTCCAAGGCCTTTTGTAAGCGATTTGCCGACAAGCACCCTCTTGTCAGCCTGGATCATGTCCAGGTGCTGCTTGTCCGTATTGATCGCAATCGTCTCCGCGCCGCTCACCTGCATATGGTACAGGCGGTTGATGGTGTTGTTGCCTGCACCACCACATCCTACGATGACAATCCGTGGCTGGCCGAGGATATCGTCTTCCTCAACCGAGTCCGTCTTCAGGTACTTTTCACGTTCTGCGTGTTTCAACGCCTCGTTGATGATCGTCTGCATTGCATACCTCCTAAACTTGGAATGAAATCTGGTCGGCCTCGCGTAGAACACGGTTTCCATGCCTTTCAAGAAGCGCCCTGACCGAGTACCGCACAGCCTCCGATACTGTAGGGAACTCGCCAGCCTCCACCAGCCTCTCGAGCATCTCAACCTGCTGCCGGGGCAATCTGATAGTTATCCGATCCATCATCTCAATCACTCATATCTGACATTTGGCAGCCTGAAGTCAGCCATTTGTCAGACAATCGCAATCTTTTTGTCTGACTGCATCAGATAAGCCATAATACTACCCGTATGGTATAAATACCTTTTGAAACGGAATGCTGCCCGACATAACGGTTTTATGGATAGCAGCCGACAACGTATCCTCAAAGAGTTGCCACAGATATGAGAGATAACCTCCCCAGAAGGATGGAACATGGCGGTCGGGTGCGCTGGCATCACAACCGGGCAAGAGGCGAATTACTCGATTTTAGCGCTAATATTAATCCTTACCCCCCGGAAATACCCTGGATGCCGGACCCTTCGACGCTGAAAGACTACCCGGACGACCGGTATGAGATGCTCAGAGAGGTGATCGGCAGGACGTTCGGGCATGATGCGACAGAGGTCGCCGTCGGCAACGGATCCGTCGAACTGATCCGCGCGTTCTGTCTTGCCATGCTCGGGGATGGGGATGCCGCCTGCATCAAACCGCCGACGTTTGCCGAGTACGAGATGGCAGTCATGCTGGCCGGTGCGCAGTGTGTCACCTGCGAGAGTGGGGCAGCGGTCCGGTTCCTCTGCAATCCGAACAACCCTACAGGAAGGCTTTATACCCGTCCGGAAGTTCTCCAGTTGCTTGACGGAATCGCCGGAGAGGGAGCCTGCCTCTTCCTCGATGAAGCCTTCATCGAACTCGCCGATCCGCGTCAGAGCCTTGCCGACGTCTCGCACGAGAACCTCTTTGTCCTGCGCTCCCTGACAAAGAGCTTCGCTGTGCCGGGCATCAGGTTCGGCTACGGGTTCGGCACGCCCGAACTCATCGAGAGGATAGAGACGGTCCGCCTCCCCTGGACGGTCAACGCGTTCGCCGAGTCGTTCGCGATCGAGGCCTTCCGGCACTATGACAGACTCGAAGAGTCGCGGGAGAGAATCGCCATGGAGCGAGACTGGCTCTCCGGCCGGCTGAAGGAACTTGGCCTCACCTATGAGCCTGCGTCTGCAAATTATATCTTAATAGAGGTCCCGCTGGAAGCGGAGGTGCTTGTCGACCGGCTCTTCTCGCGCGGCATCCTCGTCCGCGACTGCCGGTCGTTCGGGCTTCCCCGCCACATTCGGGTGGCCGTACGGACTCACGAGGAGAACAGACAACTCATCGAGGCGCTCGAAGCATGCTTGCCCTGATCATGGCCGGGGGAGAGGGATCGCGGCTCCGAATGGGCGAAAAGCCGCTGGTCACGATCTGTGCTAAGCCGATGCTCTCGTATGTCATCGACGCCTTCGCATCCGCGGGGCACGATGTGGTCGTGGTCGCCTCGCACAAGACACCGTTCACCAAGAACTGGTGCCGGGCACAGGGGATCACCCTGTATGAGGCCGAAGGGCTCGGTTACGTCGAGGATATCCGTGCAGCGGCAATAGATCTCGCGGAGGCTGGAACACCCTTCTTTACCTGCGTATCCGACCTCCCCTGCCTTGCGCCCGAGATCATCACCGGCGTCGAGGACGCCTGGTCCCGGGCAGGAGTGCCGGCATGCTCCACGTGGGTCCCCCGCGAGCTCTATCGAGAGCACGGCTGCCGCACGCAGTATATGGAAGTGATCGACGGCATCCCGGCCTGCCCCGCCGGGATCAACATCCTGACGGCCGGAGGCCTCGACGGCCCGGAGGAAGAACTGCGGCTCCTCCTGCACGACCAGAGGCTCGTCTTCAACATCAACACGCGCGAGGAACTGGCGCTGGTGCAAGGGTACCTCTGCCGGAAGCGGAGTGAATAAAACCCGGGGTGCGCCCGGCTCCATAACACCGTTACCGGAATCACTGCACCGCCGCATCTCCCCCATTTGATGGCAGAAGTCCCGTTATCTCACCCAGGGCGTTTGGTCTTCTCAAAACCCACCCCCTCGGCACCGCGGATGTAGCGCTCATTCAACCCGCCGGCCGTTGCGCCAATGGAGACAATGGACGGCGATACTCCCCGGGGGGAATGTCGTCGCAGACCGGTGGCAGAGGTGGCGTTCCGGGGGAGCAGACATGCGGGGAAACTGTATTATCGGACTATCACCAACCCCTATACATGGATTGCTGCCGGGAAATCGAACTAGAGGGCCATATCATCGACTCAGGCATCATGACCCTGGTGTTTGACAGGATCATGGATATGGGGGGAGAATTCGAGATCCTCACGTTCAATGTCGGGAAGCAGAAGACGGACACAAGTTATGCGCGGCTCCGGGTGGCCGCACCAACCGAATGGCAGCTCGACGCCATCCTCTCCGAGCTGCACCGGCTCGGCGCACGCTCCCCCGAGATCGACGACGTCACCCTCGTACCGGCAGAGGGCGACCGGATCCTTCCCAAGGGCTTCTACTCGACGACCAACCACCCGACCTTCGTGAAATACCAGGATGAGTGGCTGCCCGTCGAGCGCATCGAGATGGATTGCCATATCGTCGTCGATGAGAAGGCAAAACGGGCGTTCTGCACCCCGATCTCGAAGATCAAGGCCGGCGACGCCGTCGTCGTCAGCGAGGCAGGGGTTCGGGTAGTCTACCCCGAGCGGCCACGGAAGGTAAGCACGTTCGAGTTCATGCACGGCACCGTCTCTTCAGAACGGCCGAGCGAGGCGATCATCGAAAAGATTGCCCGCGAGATCCTGAAGCTGAAGAAGAAGGGAGGGAAGATCGCGCTCGTCGGCGGCCCGGCAATCGTGCACACAGGAGCGGCCGACGCCCTTGCCAGGATGATCCACGAAGGCTATATCGACGTGCTCTTCGCAGGAAATGCGCTTGCCACCCACGATATCGAGTCCAACCTCTTCGGCACGTCGCTCGGGATGGACGTCAAGACAGGCACACTCATCACCGGCGGGCACAAGCACCACATCCGCGCTATCAGCGAGATCATGCGTGCCGGGTCCATCAAGAACGCGGTCGACCAGGGGGTCGTCACCGGCGGGATCATGTATGAATGCGTGAAGAAGGGCATCCCGTTCGTGCTTGCCGGCTCCATCCGTGACGACGGACCGCTTCCCGATACAATCACGGATGTCGTCGTAGCGCAGGACGCCATGCGCCACCACATCCATGATGTCGGGATGGTGCTGATGGTAGGAACACTCCTCCACTCCATCGCCGTCGGGAACTGCCTTCCCTCGTACGTCAAGACCGTCTGCGTCGATATCAACCCGGCATCGGTGACGAAACTGATGGACCGGGGCACAACGCAGGCCATCGGCGTCGTCAGCGACGCCGGGACGTTCCTCCCGCTGCTCTGTGAGCAACTCGAAGAACAGGAGAAGTGTTAGCGGGTGAGCGGCATACAGAACGGCTCTTCCCGGTCCAGCACAAACTCCCACTCTTCTTTGCACCCGCACTCCGTCTCCGCAAGGGCACGCAGGAGCCCCACATCCCCGGTCAGCGAGTAGTCGCCGATCCCTTTCACGATCGGGGCGTCGCAGGCGCCGCAGTTGTGAGGCCCCCGGACCTGCCCGCCGCCGACAGGGTCGCAGAGGACATGCACCGGGGAGCCGATCAGCACGTCAAGGACGCTCCAGAGGTACGGCGGGCGATAGGCGTGCTGGTTCCAGAGGCGCTCGACCTCGGTCCTGCTCTGGACGGTGCAGAGGTTCATGGAGATGCTGTCCGCGATAGAAGCGACGTCCTTAATGGAGCGCACCATGTCGTCACGCGCCTCGCGCTCGGTCAGGAACGGCGGCTTCATCAAGAGGTAGGCCTTGACGCCGGCACCTGCAGTGTGTGCAACCTCTGCGGCACTGAGAAAGTCGGCATATGTGAACCCTTTGTCGATGCTTTTCTCCCGGATGGCGTCGTTCGTGGTCTCAAGGCCCACGGCGATAGAGAGCGGTCTAGACCAGGCGCCGGTATCGATACCCTCCCGAAACTCCCGGAGCGCCTCCGCGTCGACGTATTCGGGCCGCGTCTCGGCGATCACGAGTTTGCCCCGGAACGCCTCCGCAACTGCGCGCCGGGCGGCGAGGGGGACCTCATCGGGATCGAAGAAACTCCCTGACGTGAAGATCTTCAGCATCTGGTAATCCTCGTCCCGGAAGTTCTCTTTCACCCAGCGGACCTGGCGGATCAGCCGGTCGGCGAGCTCATCCCGGGGGAGGGCCAGGTAGCGTTCGTGCCGGTAGCCGCACATACGGCACCGGTTCCAGGAGCATCCGCCGCTCCGAAAGATTATCGTCAGCGTATCGAGGATCTGCCCATCGTAACGGTCTTTCCCCCGCCAGGACGCCAGCGGCTTCTCGATTGATTTGGATAGCATTATACCTCATATTCGTTGATGTACTGGTATGAAAAGGATCGCATGGCTGACGGTCATCGCTGCGATGCTGCTTGTTGGTACGGCATCAGCTGCGTACGTCGCAATCAGTGCTCCACAGACAGTGAACGTCGGCGAACCGCTCGAGGTCACGGGCACCACGATCACGAAAGGGCTCACAAAACCTTCGCTCAACCCCGGGTTCAGCACGGAGGTTGTCCTGTACTATGCCCAGCACTCGAAGCGCGAAGTGGACCGCAAGACGATCGTCGTGCAGCAGGACGGGTCGTTCTCCGCGACGTTCGAGACCAGCGGTCTTGCTGCAGGATTGTACACGATTGAGCTCATCGATCCCACGCAGACCACCTTCGGCGGCAGTTCGACCATCCGGCAGATCGTCACCCTGGTCGACCGGTCCGGAAGTCTCACGGTGAACTCCCCGCTCAACCAGGACTTCGACGGATATCTCGACCTCCAGGGGGCGGTCAGCGGCATCGGCAGTTCGGGCGTGCAGATCCAGGTAGAGCATGACGGTTTCATCGTCTATGGGCCGGAGTTCATCAGCACTGATGCAAACGGCGGATTCGGCACGGCGGTGCCCATCTCCAGCGGAGGCTCATACAAGGTCACCTTCGCCGATACCAGGGGCTACATCGATACCCGGGACTTTGTGGTAAGCGGTGCGCCGACTCCCACGGAGACCCCGGGGATATCCGCCAGTGCTCCCGCCACACGATCCGCCCCGGCATACTTTGAGATCGATACCCGGAGCGGCACGGTGACGATCGCGACCTCGGCCGGGATCGACTGGGTGGTCGAGTACATCGACGAGGATGAGCGGTTCCATAAAGTGAACAACAAAGGCCTGCTCGAACCCGAGACCGCAGAGTTTGCGGCGCGGGGAGGCGTGGTCTATGTCAAGGTCTATCCCATGAGTTACAACGACAGCGGAACGGTCCAGATCTCGGCCGCGAACGCCGAATCGGTCAGGGTGAGCCAGGCTGCGCCCGCTCTCTTCGGGGACGCGACCCCCACCCCCGCCCAGGCTGCACCACTCCCGGTGGCCCTGGCACTCCTCGGGCTTGTTGTAGTCGTCCTCGCCCGACGGGGATGAACAACCTTTTTTTGTCCCACGACCAATAGGTTAAGGCGAGCCGGGATAGTCTAGTCCGGGAAGGCGGTGGCCTTGAAAGCCACTGGTGCCTGGCACCTCGGGAGTTCAAATCTCCCTCCCGGCGCTCACGATTTTGTGCAGTTTTTCAAATTTGGCAATTTCCAGCCATTTCACCCTTCAAGAAGCGGATAGCTCCGCTCTGTTGAAACCCTGTTCCGGTCTTTCCCTGCCCCGATGAGGGCGGTGCTGACCCGGTTTGTCCCCGGGATCGGCCTTTTCCCTCGGCATGTCTCCCGACAGTGGACCGTGGTGGCCTGCGCACCACCAGGTGCGATACCCGGGGGGAAGCCGTGTCTCGGAGTGCCCCATGAGTGTGACTTTCGAGAACCAACTGGTGGGGATTCAACAAATCCGATAGATCGATAAATCTTACCGATTGAAAAGCATCCAATTATTTAAGGAGCACGTTATGAGGAACAATCTCGCCATCCCGCTGTTGTGCAGTTCAGCGATCTACTTTTTCTTTGTAAACTTTTATCTTCTGGTCTTATTGGGACCCCCTCTACCTGTCCCGCCAAATATGAATTGGTTCTGGGGTCTTGTTCCGACTGCTTTCGGCTTCGTATCCCTGGCGGGAACAGTTCTGGTCCTGAAGAATATCCAGAACAGATCAAAGAAATGGTACCTCGGAATTCCCCATACCATCGTCCTGATCGTTATCACCGTCATAGGACCACTTGTCATGATTTCTGGAGGAATGTATATAATGGAATTCCTGTATATTCCTCTCGTGCTTCTCCCGATAACCTCCGTGGGTTTTTTCGGGGCATATTCCGCGTCAAAACGGATTGCAGCCACTGTTGTTATGATTATCCCGGCATTGATCAGTATCTACGCAGTCTTCAGTTGTTACGCCGTAGTTCGCGCTGTTCTGTTCCCGCTCCGGACGTCATGGGCTGTTATCTCCGGACTGGAGATTATTTACTTGCTCATACTGATGCCGGTCATCGGGCTGTGTTACATCGCATTGGCTCTCATGCCAGCAGATGATCGTAATTCTTAGGAGCATGCTATAATCTTCGAAGCGTGAGCGGAAGCGACCGTGAGAAGACCGAAGGTCTTCGAGAGTGCCGAAGGGCTGAAGGGCCGGAGCTCGAGCACCATCAGGCGCGAAGGTGTCCCTCTTCCGGCAACAGCGTTTTGGGACAACTTCAAGAACAATCTGAAAGTTTCAATAATCTTCATGTCGCTCGTCTTCTTCTTTCCCTATAGCAGCTACGTAGTTTGGCGCTACGGCCACACGCTCTTCCGGGGCCGCGAGGTTTTTGAGTTCGCCTATGCCCAAAACACTCCACCACCGCGACGCTCAGACTCGTGAACTCGATAACGATAGTGCTTGAGATCATCACAGCCGCCGTCTCACTCCTCCCTGATCCAGCCCGCCCGGACCCACCGCTCGTATTCGTCCGGCCGCCAGTCGCGGTTCGTCCGCACTATACCGGCAAAGTACTCCCGGTTCTCTGCCATCTCGGCCTCCTGGTCCGGGTACTGCGGCCGTTCGTCGATGGCGCGGACGAGCCGCCTCCCGAGCTCGCGTGCCGCGTCTTCCGCCCGGTCGAGCGCCTCCGCATCGTCATCGAGTGCGACGCTCATCCCCCCGACCGTCGTCACCCCGAAGTAGTTGAGCACGTGGTTCAGGTAGCCGGCGACCGCGTCGCCTCCCGAGACCCCGGTGGTCGCCACACTGCAGCCGTATTTCCCGGCGAAGGCCTGGTAGTGCATCGCGTCCGCCAGCCGGTCGATGAAGATCTTCATCTGGCCGCTGACGCTGTCGACGTAGACCGGCGAGGCGAGCACCAGCCCGTCGGCATCCAGCATCCGGTCGTATGCGACGGAGAGATCGTCGGCAAAGACGCACTTCCCGTCCAGGCTGCAGCTCTCGCAGGCCGTGCAGGGGGTGATCCGCAGATCGGCGATCTCGATGATGTCGACCTCGGCCCCGGCGTCTTTGGCCCCGGCAAGCACGAAGCCTGCAAGCCTTCTTGTCCTGCTTCTCATCCCCCGTGGGCTTCCCACAACTGCAGTAATCTTCATTTTTCACCGTTTCCGGATGAAGCGTTGGCTCCGGTGCGGGAAAAATGTGCGGAACCGGGAGGCGGGCTATCCACGAGGCGGTGCGCGAACGTATGGAAGATGGTTGGTTGATCCTGGCCTCTTTAGGTGATCGCCAGAACCGTTTGGGTTCGTGAAAAGTCCCGTACAGTGGACCGTGGGGATATCGCCATGCACTGCCCCCGCCCCGAGGTGTGGGGAACGATGCTCCGGAGAACGACGTCCTGAAAGGACGGAGTTCGAGAAACCCGCAGGGTTTCGAGGAGCAGAGTTCGAGCACCGCAGGTGCGAGTTGCGACTGCCGGAACGGCAGGAGTTTGAGCACCGCTAGGTGCGACTGAGGAGGCCGAAGGCCGGGTGGGGTGGGGTTGTAGACATCAGTTTAGGAGTGGAGATAGGGGAGGGGGATGCTCCCCCCTCCCCGCGATCCGCCTCCCCCAGTGGCAATAGCCAACGGAAATCTGTGGGTGGGTAGTCGCCTGCGGCACAAGAGAACCTGGGAGAAGGCCGTGGATACTGCCCATGGCAGATCCCGACAGAGATCCCGCAGAAAAAAGTTAAAGGATCTTCTCCCCGGCCTTTGCGCCGGGAGAACACTCGTAGACCTCGCGGATCTTCATGATGAGGAGACTCTTTGCCGGAGCCTTCGCCATCTTCGAGTGGACGGTAAACTGCATCTTCTCAAACTCCGGCCCGCTGGTCCTGATCTCGACGTCGCCCTTGACCTGGAAGCAGCCCTTCGTCTCGGGCCCCCAGACGTAGATGGAGACCTTCGGGTTCTCCTGGACGTTTGCCAGCGTCTTCTTCATGAAGTTGTCCGCAATCCAGATCGTCTCATCATCGACGAGCTCGACGAACCCGATCGGCACCACGTTCGGCCACCCGTCCTTTGAGGCCGTGGCGACCGGGAAGGCCTTCATCGTCCGAAACGCCATCTTCATCTCTTCAGTAAGTGCAACCATCAGTCTTCACCACTATATTCTCTCAACTGCAGGTTTATAAGTCTCCTGCTGGAAAACGGCTCCGGTAGCAGCCCCCGGGGCTGTGACCCAACGCCATGCCGCTCGTACGGGGCAGAGTGCGCCAGGACCGATCGTCCAGGCATACCCGGGATCGGATCGGGTAAGGTGCCGGCAGAAGGGGGCGGGGGGTTTCAGGCGCCGGACAATCACGGCTCAAAGTCCGCCACGACGGCGGAGTGGTCGCTCAATCCCTGCCCTCGCAGGTCATGCAGGTACCAGCATGCCGTCGGGTTCAGGCGCATGGACCCAAAGATGTGATCGTAGCGCTTGCACTTCGGGACGTCCTCGGGCCCGCGGTCAGGACACCAGCTGTACTCCCTCGCCCGGTAACCGTGCAGCTTCCGGAAGATGTCGGGGAGGTCGTACTCTTCAAGGCCGGAAAGGACATTCATCTCAGCGTTGTACCACCACTTTCTCGGGCGGCCGAGATACTCGTCAGTCTCGGAGACCCCAGTGGTATAGTTCTCGTTCGGGAGGATATCCTTGTAGAAGGGAACGACTGTCCCGTCGGAGAGTTCCGCCTCCGGGATGTGAAGGTCTCCGCAGAGGATCCGCGGTCTCATGGACCTCGCGGCAAGGCGCCGGTATATCCCGACCAGCGTCTCTGCCTTGACGATCTCGTTCCTCCGGCCACCTATCGCCGTGGGCACGTGGACGTTGTGGAGTTCGAACTCGCCTCTGGGTGCGCTGATGACGGCAGAGACCGCCCGCTGCTTCCACGGGATGTCGAAGTCGAGCGGGTTAAGGGGGGTCAGGGGATACCTGCTGGCTATCAGGCATCCGAAGTCCTTTGCTTCGCCGGCCGGCGAGCACTGCTCCGAGAGCCGGGAGACGCTGTACGCGAACTGGAAAGGATCGTTCGCGTTTCTCGCGCGGAGCTCGTTCAACCGCTCGGCCATGTAGGCCACCCGCGCAATCTCCACCAGGGCAAGGCTGTCAACGGAGTAGATCAACCCGTAATTCTCCAGTTCCTCCCGGAAAAGCGGCAGAGCCCGGTCCGTCACCTCCTGGAAGGCGACGATATCCGGCGAGTGCTGGCAGACTGCTTCAACTTTCTTCTCCACGCTCTTTAAACCGGAGCGGAAGAGATCCACGTTCCATGATATGAGCCGCATAGTGCCGATACATTTCGCATTGGTGCTCCATGCTCATTAACGCATCGAGTTGAGAATGATCGGCGGCACCGTACCGGAATTTGAACCCGGATCAGAACTCATCAGCAACGGCGGTTCGATCCGATCCCCTGCTCGGTACAGTGCTTATCGATGGCATCGAGGAATTTCCTGCCGTAGCGTTGCAGTTTCGCCTCGCTGACGCCGTGGATCCGGAGGAACTCGACACCGGTGCGGGGATAGCGCTTCGCCATCTCCTTGAGGCTACGGTCGGGGAAGACGACGAACGGCGGCACGTGATCGAGGTCGGCGAGGATCTTCCGGAGCCGGCGGAGCCTCGCGAAAAGAGCCTCGTCGTAGTCGTCCTCGACTTCCGGGGCGAGGATACCCTCCGGCTGCGGTTCTGTGAGCGGGACCACAAGATCACCTGCAAGGACAGCCCGGCTCCGATCGTTTAACACGAGGACCGGGTAGCGGCCACCGGTCGATGTGATGAACCCTCTTTGGACCATATCCTGGATGAAGAGCAGCCACTGGTCGCGGGTGTAGCCCCCACCGGAGTTATAGGCGGGGAGGGTGTCGTGCCCGTTCTCGCGGATCCTTCCGCTCCTCGACCCGGTCAGCACGTCGGCGATGTAGCCTGCCCCGAACCGCTCACCTACCTCACGTGTGCAGGCAATGATCGTGGACGCAACAGCCGTCCCGTCAAAGACCTTCACCGGCGTCTCGCACCGGTCGCACCCCCCGCACCGCTCCTCTGAATAGGCCTCGCCGAAGTAGGTGAGCAGGAACTTCCTCCGGCATCCGGTCGTCTCGCAGTAGTCGAGCATCGCCCCTGCTTTACGGTAGGCGACGTCCTTATGACCCGCATCGGCGCACTCCTTCTCGATGAGATACCTGATCGTGCCGTAGTCGCCCCGGCTGTAGAAGAGGATGCAGTCGGCCGGCTCCCCGTCTCTGCCCGCTCTGCCGGTCTCCTGGTAGTAGGACTCGAGATCCTTCGGGAGGTCAGTATGAATGACGAACCGGACGTCGGGCTTATCGATGCCCATGCCGAAGGCGACGGTGGCGCAGATGATCGTGGCGTCGCCGTGGGAGAAGGCCTCCTGGTGCTCCGCACGAACGGCATCAGAAAGGCCGGCATGGTAGGGGAGGGCTGAGAAGCCTTTGCTCTGGAGTTTTGCCGCGAGGTCTTCCGTTGCCTTCTGCGAGAAGCAGTAGATGATACCGGCATCGTCCCGGTGCTCGCTTAAGTAGGCAACAAGCCTCTGGAAGTAGTGGGCCTTCGGCACCACCCGGTAGGTGAGGTTTTTGCGGTTGAAACTCCCGACGAACCGGGCCGGGTTCGAGAGAGCGAGCTCGCCCGCGATGTCGTCCTGGACGGTGGGGATGGCTGTCGCGGTCAGGGCGATGACGGGAACCGCGGGAAACCGCTCCTTGAGCACCCGGAGCCGGCGGTATTCGGGCCGGAAGTTGTGCCCCCACATGGAGATGCAGTGCGCCTCGTCGATCGCGATGAGCCGGACGTTTGCCTGTGAGAGAAGCGAGAGAAAGAACGGCTGGACGGCCCGCTCGGGAGAGACGTAGAGGATCCGGATACGGCCTTCGAGGATCACCCGTTCGATGATCCGCCGTTCCCCGTAGCCAAGTGAACTGTTGATCGTCGCCGCCGGGACGCCGTTTGCCCGGAGGCTGTCGACCTGGTCCTTCATCAGGGCGATGAGCGGCGAGACAACGACCGTAAGCCCTCCGAAGACCAGGGCCGGGAGCTGGTAGCAGAGGGACTTCCCACCCCCAGTCGCCATGACGGCAAGGACGTCCCGCCCGGAAAGGACGGCATCGATGATCCCCTCCTGGTGGGGGAGGAATGACGTATATCCAAAGAATTTCTCAAGAACACTATGTTTTGCATCCATTGCGTCACAAAACCCGATACTGCTATTACGCTGTTGGCTGAGAACCGGGATAGTGTTTGTTATTGTCCAAAAAGAGGTTATTTGAAGATCAACATCGTCGAGGTCTGGTTGATATGCCCGATGTACTCCTCGCCGTAGGTGGAGAACCCGATCGTCGGGATATCAGTGAAGAGCGAGCCATATGCCCCATCCTGCCCCTTCTCCTCGAGTTCCAGCGCCCGCAGGATACAGTGGAAGTTGATGAGGGCAGAGGCCCCGCCCAGTTGTCGGACCTTCTCGTCGACGGCTCTCCTGGTGTCCGCGACGATGTCCGTCGACTCCAGCAGCGCGAGTTCCATCCCTTCCTTGACCATGCAGTAGAAGAGGATGCTGTCGCCTTCGATCTGCCGGGGACTCCGGACGAAGAAGTCATCGCCGGTCACGAGCCCGACAGGGTTGTGCATGAACCTCTTTGGCGCTTCCTCGACGGAGACACCGAGCGCCCGGGCGTAGGCGAGGGGTGCGGGCATGTCGTTGAATTCCATGACCTCCCGGCGATCTTCGTTCACTTTTGTCGGCACAAGGGTGATCTCCAGGGGTTTGAAACTCTGGGTCTTGATGATATCGAACTCGCCGACGGGCTTTAAAAGGGCAAGCACGGCCGCGTTGGTGTATGCCTTCCCGTCCAGGTAGACGTGGGTTGATTGGAACTTGAGATCGTCACCTGCAGATCCGCCGATGAACGTCACGTCGGTGAGATCCCCGAGCCTGTCCATCACCCGCTCCTCCGAACCGCTCAACCCGTCGATCAGAATGATTCCCACGTATTGCTGGAAATCGAGTTCGTCAAGCGGGGTACCGATCTCGTCTTCAAGCTCCCGGACTGCATCTGCAAGCGAATCCGGGGAGGTGACGTCGGAGACGAGACTGCATGCAATACCTTCGATGGTGCGCTCGTCGAACGCCATCGCCACGATCGAGTCTTTCATGACCCGGCCGCTGATGATCTCCCCGGCAGTCGAGCAGCCGAGGACCTGCGCCTCCGAAAAGGCGTCATGCATCGCTCTGCTGATCAACACCGGATCATACCGTGAGGAGGCAAAGAAGAGCACCATCTTTGGGGAGATTCCGTTGCACTGCTCTCTAATATCGTCGACAGCCTGTTCGATCGATGATGCCGTTGTAGAAGCGGTAGTAACACTCATAAAAAACCTCCTAGAGCTCAATGCCCATATCGCGGGCGATCTGCTTGAGTTCTGCAATCTTTGCCGGGTCGTCCTCGGACTGCAATGTCCAGCGATCCGGATTGTACCCCTTGATGATCAACTTTGTCCGGGTCGTGTTCTTTAATACTTCGTTTCCGTTCGACCGTTTCTCGATGATTATATCAATCATACGCTTGATTTTGCCTGTCATACCTAAATTAAGGGAATGAGAGCCAATTATTTAATGATTGCTTTCTTGGTTAAGGTGAATCAGAGCTACTTAACCCGTAATAGCCGGATCGTGGCTCCAGTGGGACCGGCCTCAATAATCGTCACCCGCCCGGGTCTGCCCGTGGGCGCGGGTTCAGCGTAAGGCCAGATTGCTTTGCCACCGCATCGTTCGGCCGGCTCTTTCCCGACCACCCCGGCAACCGCATATACACCTGCCTGACCGATCAAAGTGCATATCTTTCCGGGCATGCGATTGATAAGCATGAAGAACATCGATATGGCAGTCGAGGGAGACATCCTCACCATACGCGTGGACCTCAAAAGAGAGTTCGGCGAATCAAAGAGCGGAAAGTCGATAACGATCGCCTCAACCGAAGGTAACGTCTCGGTGCCGGAGCACGAGGAGATCAAGATCGGGCTGAACATCTACCGAAAAAAGTGATCGTATCGTCACGCCCGGGCGCCGGCGCACCGAAGCGAGCCGCGGACCTCCCGGATGGGACAGCGATCACAGAGCGGGGACTTTTTGCAGACGTTGTTTCCCAGACGAACGATCTGCGCGTGGTAATCGTTGAAGAGTTCCACATCAGGAGCGAGGTTCTCCGAGAAGAGGAGCTGCGTCCGGTCATAAGACGCCTCCTCAGGCAGGAGGCCGTAACGCGAGAATATCCGCCGGGTGTAGGCGTCGACGACGAAGACCGGCTTTTTGCAGGCATACAGCAGTATGGAGTCCACCGTCTCCTTCCCGAGACCCCGGAGGGCGAGCAGGCGCTCGCGCAGGGCCCCGGTCTCGACGGCCGCCATCACCGCAGGATCGGCGCCAAACTCCGTGACGTAGACCCGGGAAAACTCCCGGATCCGCTCCGCCTTCTGGTTGTAGTACCGTGAAGGGATGATCAGACGGGCGATATCGGCGGCATCGGCGGCGGCAAGCAGGTGCGGGTCAAGCATCCCGGCGCCTTCGAGGTTACGGACAGCCTGCGCCGCGTTCGTCCAGGAGACGTTCTGGGCGAGGATCGCGCCTATCATCGTCTCAAACGCCGTCTCTGCCGGCCACCAGTGCTGGTGGCCGAAGGCCGCAGAGAGGGCGCCATAGATATCGAGCAGGTCGGCGGTGAGGGGTGTTGTCATCAGCGCCACCAGGGCCTCGCGGCGATCGGCATATGCCAGTCGGTGCCGAAGGCCCGCCCGGTCACCCTGAGCGCGGGGGGAGCCTGCCGGCGCTTGAACTCCGCCGATCGGACCATCCGGAGGACCTGATTGACGGTTGCCGCAGGGTATCCAGCGGCGATGATCTCTTCGGGCGACTCATAACGGTCAATGTGACGGTAGAGGATCGCGTCGAGGAGGTCGTAGGGGGGGAGGCTTTCCTGGTCAATCTGGCCGGGCCGGAGCTCCGCAGAGGGGGGTTTCGTCAGTACCCGTTCGGGGATGATGGGGCGCTCCCTGTTCAGCCACCGGCTGATACGGTAGACCATCCCCTTCGGGACGTCGGCGATCACGGAGAGCCCCCCCGCCATATCCCCATACAGGGTGCAGTAGCCGACCGCGGCCTCCGACTTGTTCCCGGTGGAGAGGAGCATGGAACAGAACTTGTTCGAGAGGGCCATCAGGACCGCCCCCCGGATCCTGGCCTGCAGGTTCTCCTCGGTGGTGTCGTGGGGCCTGCCGGCAAAGATATCCCGAAGGGCCCCGTTAAACGCCTCCATCATCGGGGTGATGGGGATGCACTCTATCCGAATACCGAGATTCTCTGCAAGTTCCCGGGCATCCTCGATGCTTTCTAGGGAGGTGTAGGGGGAGGGGAGGAGCACACCGAGGACGTTCTCCGGGCCGAGCGCCCGGGTGGCGACTGCGGCTACGAGCGAGGAGTCAATCCCCCCGGAGAGCCCGAGGTGGACCGACTCAAAGCCGCACTTATGGACATAGTCGCGGGTGCCGAGCACCAGCGCCCGCCAGATCTCCGATTCGGGCATCGGGTCGTCGGGAGTGACTCTCTGCGGAGCGGGGACGGCGAGATTGACGTTCACGATATCTTCAGCGAATGCCGCACCGCGGGCTACCAGGGCCCCGTCGGCACTGAAGGCCGAACTCCGGCCATCAAAGACCAGGTCGTCGTTGCCGCCGACGAGGTTGACCATAGCGATTGCGACGTGATGGTCCTTCGCGACCCGGGAGAGCGTCTCCTCCCGCAGGCGCTGGACACCTGCGGCAAACGGCGATACGGAGAGGTTCACGATCACCTCCGGCACCGGGCCGCCGCGCCAGACCTCCTCCCCGATAGAGACCCCGACCACCTTCCCGCCGAGGCGGAGGATACGGGAGTCCCCGGCCGCCGGCTCAAAATAGCTGCCATCATCGAGGACACCCGTCGAGAGGCAGGTTTTTCGGAATATCTCCCCCACCTCCCCATCCCGGAGGAGAGCGGCAGCGTTGAAGAGCGGTCTGCCGGTGCCGGAGAGGTTTGGCTCCGGAAAACCGACAAGCACCGGTGGCGCTCCGGAGAGATCGGCAGCCAGGTCGTCCAGAACAGCGAGACTCCTCCTAATGAATCCCGTCTGAAGAAGCAGGTCCCGGGGCGGGCAGCCGGGGAGGGAGAGCTCCGGGGTGACTATCAGGTCCGGCCGGTAACGAGACGCCTCCGCGACGCCGGCCGCTATCCGGTCGGCATTGCCGGCGAGATCACCGACAACCGTGTTCACCTGGAGGAGTGAGATCTTCATGGGTTTCCCTGATCAGTATTTAGCAGAACGGGAGGCATATGCCTTTGCATGGCCTCGATCCCCCGCGGCAGGAGCGGACGGAGAGCACCGGCGCCGGATACGCCGCCCCGGCGATCAGATCTATTTTAAGGCCCGGAAACCAAAGCGCCTTATAGGAACCATGCAGAGAACATGCCGTAGAGCAGCATCTCCGGTCAGGACCACCCAAAGGCCGTTTGCACCCCGAATCTACAACGGGGGGCGAAGAGTCTGATCCCCTGGCAGCGCCGGTCCGCGAGAATGGCAGGAGATGATGCCCGCCTCCTCCTGCTTGCGGCATCAGTCATTATCGTCTTCGCCGCAAACGCCGTCGGACTTTTGACCGGCATCACGACCGTCCTTCCGCACCTGATGTACCTTCCAATCGTGCTTGCCGCCTACTGGTTTCCCCGCCACGGCATCGTCTTCTCACTCGTTCTGAGCTCGGGATACCTGGTGATGACCCTGCCCTTCGCCCGGGGAGGAACAGAACTGCTCGTCGCCGTCTTCTCGCGGGTGGCAGTCTTCGTCGCCATCGGCGCCGTCGTATCACTCCTCTCTCGCCGGTTGCGGGAACAGGAAGAACGCTACCGTGGTATCTTCGATCACTCGGAGGCGGGGACGTTCATCATTGCACCGGACGAGGCCGGGCCGCGCATCGAGGAGGTTAACTACGTGGGTGCCACCCTCCTCGGCTCCACGATACGCGACATGATCGGAGAGCCCGTCACCCGGTTCCTCGACGATCCCGAAACCCGGGACGAGTTCAAGGCGAGGATTGATCGGGATGAGGCTGTGTACGGGTATGAGACGACCCTCCGGAACGTCAACGGGGCTGCCGTGCAGGTGCTCATATCAGGAGGCCGGCTCCCCGGTGGACGGGTCGTCCTGACCATCATCGATATCACCGCCCGGAAGAACGCTGAAGACGCGCTCCGTGAGGCTAACACCAGACTGAACATGCTGGGGCGCCTCACCCGGAACGACCTGATGGCAGCGGTCTCGGGGCTCCTTGCCCGGATAACCGAGGGAAAGCAGCAGTTCGATGACCCCGCCGTTCGCCGGTACCTGGACAGCCTCTCCGAGGACGCCCGGCTCGTGCAGCGCCGCGCGGAGATCACCCGGGACTACCAGGACCTCGGTCTCCAGCCACCGGGCTGGCAGCCCCTGCAGAGGGTAATCCAGGATGTGACGTCACGCCTGCTGCTCCCCGGGATCTCGGTCCGCTCCTGGGTGGAGCGGCTCGAGGTCTTCGCCGACCCGATGCTCGATCAGGTCTTCTCCAACCTGATCGAGAACGCTGTCCGCCACGGGAAGACCGTTTCAAAGATCGTCATCACCTACCAGATCCGGGATGACGGGCTCTCGATCTACGTCGAAGATGACGGTGTGGGCATTCCCGAGACGGAGAAAGAGAAGATCTTTGCGTACGGCATCGGCGCCGGCGGCGGGCTCGGGCTCTTCCTTGTTCGGGAGATCCTCTCCATCACCGGCATGACAATCCGGGAGACGGGGACACCCGGTGAGGGGGCGACGTTCGTGATCCATGTACCGCCGGAGGGTTACCGGATAGTCTGAGGTGAGAGTGGTGTTCACGAAAGTGCTCATTCCGACAGACTTCTCTGCCGCCTCCATGGTCATGACAGAGCGAATCACCGAGATCCCGGGTCTCCGCGAGGTCGTTCTCTTTCACGCCCGGCGATCGGCCGGTCCTCCACCCGACGAGAGCCTGATCCGCCGGATGCAGGAATCAATGCAGCAGCAGGGCCTCATGGTAACGGTCGTGGTCGCGGAAGACGACGGGACGGATGTCCCGGAGAGGATACTCCGGGCAGCCGCTGATACGGGCACCGGCCTGATCGCGATGGGGGTCCGGGATCAGGGTCTGCTCCGAAACCTCTTCTCCGGGAACGTCGCGGCCGCCGTGCTCCGGGACACCCGGCTCGTGCATCTCCTGATCGTTCCGCAATCAGGAGGGGGCAGGCCGCCGCTCTTTGAAAACCTGCTGGTGCCGACCGATCTTATGGCAACGGCGCCGGAGGTCCGTTCTGTCCTGAAAGATCGTGCGGGAGACGGAACAGCGGTGCTCCTGCACGTCATCGAACCGGGGCATGCCGGGACGGAGCAGGAAGCAGGCGACCGGCTCGCTCTCCTCCGTAAGGACCTCTTACCCACAGAACGTGAGGTCCACGTGCTGGTGCGGACCGGAGACCCGGCACGGACCATCTGTGCCGTAGCAGACGAGATCAACGCCTCCGCAGTCGTCATCCCGCGCATCGGAAAACGCGATGCCGCAGGGAGCGCCCCGCTCGGGAGCGTCACGAGTGCGGTCGCAGGATGCGTAAGGTCACCGGTGCTGGTGCTGGCAATCCCGATTAGCCTCAAGATAGAAACCCGGGAACTGCGAAGGGAGGAGTTCCCTCTCGCCGAGGAGATCTGGCTTGACTATCACCAGTTGAAGGCGGATCCGGAGACGGACCGGGTATTCGGGGTCTTCGCGGACGGGACCCTCGTCTCTGTCGCCCGGTGCCGGCGGCACCCGGACGGCTACGAGGTTGACGGCGTCTTCACTCCGCTCCGGTTCCGGGGAAGAGGATACGCCCGGAGGGCAATGGATGCACTCGTCGAGGCGTGCCAGCATGATACCCTGTACATGCACTCGGTCCGGAACCTTGTCGGGTTCTACGGAGCATACGGCTTTGTATCAATTCCAGAAAGCGACCTTCCCCCGACCATCCGGTCAAGGTTCGCGTTTGCCCTTGGTGAGATGGAAGGGGCAAACGTTCAGCCGATGCGCCGTGCTGCCGGCCCGTTCCGGCGATAGTCCGGAGGGACGGCGCCCTCCCGCACTCTGCCGCCAGTCTCAGTCGTCATAGAGGTCCGGGGATTCCGCATCGTCATCGAGATCGTCAGTATACGGGAGATCGATGATAACCGAGCCGTCCTCAAGGATATCGCCGATCTCGATATACACCCCTGCAGGAAACTCTCGCTCTTCTGTTTTGCCGTCAGAACGTTTGACATACGCCCACATGTTGTATCTCCATCAATTACTTCCAGGCTCTCGATGCACCGGGCCCGGATCAAGCCTCAGACCCGGTGCAGCCTTGAGAGCAGACTCCTATTCCAGTATCAGACAATCGATGAATAAAAATTTTCGATCAAAAAACCCGGAAATACTGGAATCTTCGGGATATCCTGGAGATATTGTGCCAGAAAGCGCGTACTGGAAAGCCGGGAGCCTACCTCCCGGAGCGCCCGGCAGACGGTCATGCAGAAGGCCCACAGTCAATTATATGGTGATGGCGGTCAGGAGATGCATATGCGCATCGGGATCCTCTCCGACACCCATGACAATCTCCAGGTAGTGGATGCGGCCATAAGGCAGCTGAACAGCGAGCGGGTAGACCTGACGCTTCACGCGGGGGATTATGTCTCACCGTTTGTCATTCCCCGGTTTGCCGACCTGCAATCGCCCATGATTGGAGTTCTCGGGAATAACGACGGAGACCACCATCTCCTTTCTGCACGGTTTGCCGAGCACGAGCACCTCGACCTCCGGGGAGGGTTTGCTGCGGTCACCGCCGGCGGTATGACGATCGGGCTGCTGCATGGCGATGATCGGGAACTCCTGCAGGCGCTCATCGGGCGGAAGGCCTTCGACGTTGTGGTTCACGGCCATACCCACCAGACGGAGGTCCGAACCCTGGGGGGGACGCTGGTCGTTAATCCCGGAGAGGCCTGCGGTTACCTGACCGGCAGGCCCACCATCGCCGTGCTGGATACGGTGACCCGGGACGTGGAACTGCTCTCCCTTTAACGGCAGAAAAAAGGGTGGTGCGGGTTAGACCGCAACCGCATCGTCGGGCTCCTCACCGAGTTCTCTCCCGAGATCCCAGGCAGGAGTTCCGGCATCCCCGAGATCCGCCCTGAGGATCGCACCGGAGACATCAAAGGTGGCAGGGACATCAAAGTAGAGGTAGCCGTCCGTGGACTCATACCGCTCGAGCGGCTTTTTGCCGGACGACTCTCCAAGCGAGGTGAAGGGCGGGACCTCAAGGGATTCAAACGTCACTCCCTGATACTCGAGGGTGAACGCCTCCCGTCCGGGAGTCTCGATGGTGTAGAGGTCAGAGTCACCCTTGTGCCCGAGATTGGTCGACTGGATGGCGACAAGGAGGAACATTCGCCCATCACCGGCCTCGACTCTTGCCGGAGACGCGTTGGTCGGGACCGGGGTCGCGTTGATCGAGACCTCCTCGAATGCTGTTGCGTTCCGGGTGGACGCCGCGATCAGCGATACCATGTTCTCACCTGATGGGTCGTCGTAGGTGTAGCGCTCGCCAAGGGGCAATGCCTCCTCTGGCGGTGCGACCGGGACCGGGTAGGTCTCGGCTAGAACCGCGGGCGCATCTGCCGCCAGGCTGGTGGCGCTCATCGTGGAGAGACCCATGCTGGCCGGTTGCACCTCGACAGCCTGCTGGCTCACCGTCTCAAGGCTTTCCGACGCTATATCCAGATCCCTGAAGGCAGTCTGGACAGAATCTGTCCCGGCATCCGTTGAGTTGACAAGCGTCTCGCTTGCCGATGAGTAGGCCAGGAGCGACCGGACGAACTCATCCTTGACGGGCTGCTGTTCCGGGGAGACCTGAAGCGGCTGCACCTCGTCAAGAAGCCTGTCAGAGAGCGCATGCAGGTCGCCCGCTGCGGCAGAGGCGGCACCCGCATCCTGCAGGTAGAGAGCATGGGCATGCTCCATCGAGAGTCTCACCAGGGGGACGCTGTTGGCGTCGATTAACCCTGCCAGTTCTTCGTCGTCACTGCCGGCCCCACCCGCAGGCGCGTCGGCCCTGGAAACCGGATCGGCGGGCTGGCTGGGATTCTCCGGTTCAGCAGATGCTACCGGCTCGGTATCGGCGGTCAGGTCAGGGGCACCCTCATCATATGGAAGGCCGGAAGATCCAAACCCCACTTCCGCCGACAGAAGATCGCTGAGCGGGGACTGGAGCAACTCACCGGATTTCAGCGCCGCGAGCCCTTGCACGGGGCTGGCAACGGCTGGCACCAGGAGGAAGAATGCCGTGGATACGGCAATTCCAAGGAGAATTAGAGCGTTCGCATAGGGCTTGCTCATGCCCATTTTTCTTTTGGTGACAGAATATAAATATTATTATATTATTCATTTAGAAAAAGAGGCTCTCCGGTGAAACCGTTTCCGGTGCCGTCAGATCTCCGCCAGCCACGGCCGGCATACCCGCCAGCAGGGATACTGCTTCAGGGGGCCGGGGCCAGGAGCGGGAGTTGAGGAGAAACCTGCCCAAACCACCCGGATCAGGGTAGGGGATTATGGGAGAGAGAAAGGGAGACCTCTCCCGGGAAAGCATGCAGTCCATCTTCCCGGCACTAAAGTGGCAATTTTCATAAGCCTCTGGATTTTCGGAGTTTTTCTCGTTCTTGAGAGAAAGTCCGACCTCCTGTGGAAACATATATGAACCCTCGCAGGTTACCGGAATATGAGGATACCGATGGAGATTGTGAAGATTCCAAATATGGATAAAACGGAGTACGACAAACTCATTGAAGAAGGATTTATCAGTCGCATTGCATTCCAGGGTGCTAAGTATCCCTATATCGCCCCGTTCCTGTACGTCTTCGACGGAAAGTTTCTCTACTTCCTGGCGACCAAGTACGGCAGAAAGAACGACCTCTTCCGGCAGCACCCGTATGTCTCCGTCGAGATCGAGAAGTATTCAAGCGATCTTTCCTGCTATACCTTCGTGACCATGCAGGGCTACCTGGTGCAACTTGAGGATGCGATCGAGAAGAAGATCATCAGGGAGAAGTTCGTGAGTATGATCAGGGCGCACAACCTCTCACAGAATATCCTTGCGGCGCTGGGCCATAAACCCGAAGAACCGCTCGAGTCGATTGCCTCCGAGGAGCGCTCGAACATCTGGAAACTGACCGGCGTGACTGATATTGTTGCCTTAAAGAACCTCTAATGTAATTTTTTTTGGGCCCGGACGGTGCCCGGGGAGGGTCGGATACCCGGGGGTGCGGAACCATTATGGACCCCCGGAGCCCGGGAGGGTAGCATGGTACCCGGCTCCCGTCTGGTGACCGTCGCTCTTCTCGCCATGCTCCTCACCGCAACACCTGCTCTTGCCCACGTCCCCCTCTTCGCCCGGGACGGGTCCTCGCCGGGTGCGGCGTTCGTCATCGAGGACCCTGAAAAGTCGTGGGTGATCTACGATACATTGCCCGGGGGGGTTGCAGCCCGGTACTACCGGTTTCACATGGAGGAAGGGGAGAGGATACACGCAACGCTCCAGGTCACGCATGCGGGAGAGTTTGCGCCCGGGATGGTGCTCGCGGGACCGGGCATCGAGAGTTCGGGCAGGGTCCCGCAGGACGTCGGGGTCCCGGAGGGCGCCGGTGCGCTGGCAGTGCCGGGGAGACTCCCCGGACAACCGGAGTATGAGCCGTTTACGCCGTCGAGAGTCTATCCACTCGCCCGGATCGATATGCCCGCACCGGCAACCGGGGACTACACCCTCGCGGTCTACACCCCGGGGGAGGGAGGGAACTATGCTCTTGCGCTCGGTTCTGTCGAGACCTACACCGTTGTTGAGTGGATCCGGATCCCGATCGACGCCGTGATCATCCACCGTCACGAGGGGCAGCCTCTCCTTCTGATCCTCGCACCGATGATCGCCGTCCTCGCCGCAGGAGTCGGGCTGCTACTCCGGCGGCACCGGCCGCTCTCCCCCTTCGCTCTCCTCGGGGCGGCCGCAGGCCTCCTCTTCATCGGGAGCGGCGGCATGACGCTGCTGCAGACGGCTATTGCGGCCGTGGAAACGGACCCCGGCGCCGCCCTCCTCCTGACCCTTCTCCTCGCGCTCATACCCATCCTCCTCGGGATCGGGGCACTTCGGGTGGCCTTGCGGGCGCGGATCGGAGCCGGGGAGCGGGTCGGCATGGCAGCGCTCGGTCTCCTGGGTCTCGCCACCTGGGCCGGGATCGTGATCGGCCCCCTGCTTGCTCTCATCGCGGCCGTCATGCCGCGGCACCCCGAGAAGTAGTCCCCGGGGTGCGCCGCGCATCACTCCAGGAGCGGTTCGAGCATTGTCTGTGCCGTATCCAGCAGACCACGAAGCCCCTCCGGCGTGGTGGTCCCTCTCTCCATCCAGCGGATGATGCCATCTTCGTCCACGAGGTAGATGTAGGCGAGGGAGGGATCGTCGATCCCGTAGGCCCGCCGGCACCGCTCGAAGTCCCCGGGGACGGTCAGCACCAGGTTGTGCTTCGCGAGGGGGACACTGCCCCGCAGCCCCTCGTGGATACGCTCTGCAAGAGACCTCCCGATGAGGCCGTCGCCGACGACCGATACCAGGTAGGTCGTCACCCGGGGGTTTTCCGTGAACGCCCCGGCAAAGGGGCCGCTCCATGACTCCGTCATCGGCCATGCGGACTCGAGAAAGACGAGGACGATGAGCGAGAGATCGCCTTCTGCATCGTCGGGAAGGGTGACGACCCTGCCGGAGAGAGACGTGCCCATAAGGGTGGGAAACGTCCTGCCGAGGGCCGCAGGCACCGGTTCTGTGGTGGCTGCCGTTCCGTTCATGCCTGCGAGTGGCAGGCACTCCAGATAAAGCCTCTCTCCAGCACCTGCAGGCAGCAGGGATCCGGGGGACAGGGTTCCGAGAATGTTACGTCAGGCACTATAACTATGAGCCATAATACCCTCGTAAGAGGCCTTATGATCAGCATCGGGAAAGGATGGGAGGAACTCGCCGCGGCGCTTTTGCGGGCGGACACCCCCGAGCGCGTATACGTTATCGGGGCGACGGACAGCGGGAAGTCAACGTTCTGCCGCTACCTCGTCGAGAGGACTGCAGCGCATACGCGGACAGCATACGTCGACTGCGACACCGGGCAGTCCCGGATCGGTCCGCCGACGACCGAGGGGATGATCCTCTATCCCGGCACGCCGGAACCGCCCGGCCGGCCCTATCTCCGGTTCGTCGGTTCAACCTCTCCAGGCGGCCACTTCATCCAGATGCTGACAGGGGCAAAGCGCCTTGCCGAGAGAGCTGCCGAACTCTCGGCCGGCGTCACCGTCATCGACTCACCCGGGATCATCTATGGCGGGGCGGGGATCGAGTTCCAGGTTCAGATGATCGATCTCCTCCTTCCTACCCGCATCGTCGCCCTCCAGCACGGCCGGGAACTCGAACGACTTCTTGCGAACTTTTCCCGGCACCCCGCGATGGTGATCCACCGGATCCCCGTAGCATCTGCGGCCGTCGCACGGACTGCAATCGGCCGGCGGCGCTACCGCGAAGAGTGTTTCGCGGCGTATTTTGCTGAAGGCAGGCGGCAGGAGATCCCGCTTTCCGGGCTCGGGCTCCAGGGCAGATTACCCGACATGAAGAACCCGCGCGAGGTCGCCGGAAGGCTGGTCTCCTTCAACGACCCCGAGAACTTCGTCCTCGCCCTTGGGATTGCCGAAGAGACGCACCACAGAGGGCAGGTGCTCGAGGTTTTTGCCCCGCCCTTCGAGCATGCCGCCGTCGCTTCGGTCAGGTTCGGCTCAATCTACCTGAACCTCGGGGCGGAACCGGGGTCTATGGAGTCCTCCCGCCCCTGAACCCCTCATGCCGGGAGGAGGGAGAGGAAGAGCACGTAGACCGCCGCCTGGGCAAGCGTGAGCGGGATGCCGATCCGGGCGAACTCCCAGAACGTCAGCGTCTCGCCGCCCTTCTCCGCACCCTGGATGATGATGACGTTGCTTGCCGCCCCGAGGATCAGCATATTCCCGGCGATGGTGCTGCCGGCCGCAAGCGCCATCATGCTCACCGTGGAGGTCCCGAGATGTGAGAGGACGGGGAGGGAGAGGGCAACGAAGGGAACGTTCGATACAGACTGGGAGATAATGACGCCCATCACAACAATGACCGGGACGGCGGTGAGGTCCAGGGAACTCCCCTCGATGAGCGGCTGGAAGAACCCGGACTGCCAGACGCTCGCCATAAGGACGAAGAGGCCGGCGAAGAAGGCCAGCGTCGGCCAGTCGATCCGACAAAGGATCTCAATCCGCCGCCTGCTTCCAAGAAGGACCGGAAGCGCCGCAACGACCGCGATCCATGTCAGCCGGATATCGAGATCGGGGATAAGCATGGCCGCAACGATTTTAGCCCCGATCAGGAGAACGAGCAGGATGAGCGAGAGGCGGGCGAGGGCTGCAAGGGCAGGGTCAAGGATCTCCTCCTCGCGGTGAACCAGCGGGGCGGTGGCGTTAAGGTCACCCGGGAACGCCCGGCAGAGAAACCAGAAAGCGAGCAGAAGAGAGATCACCGTGGGGATGGCCAGGTAGAGAGGGAATGTGATAAACGGGTTCTCGATACCGCCCGCGAGCGCGACAAGAAGGTTCTGTGGGTTCCCGATGGGGCTTGCAACGCTTCCCGTCGTGACTGCAAACGCGAGTGCGAAAAGCAGAAGTTTCGGGGAGATGCCGTGCCGCCGGGCAAAGTAGAGCATCAGGGGGGTGCCGACAACCGCGAGCGTATCGTTCATCAGGAGCGCAGAGAGTGCGCCGCCGCCGATGAGGATGAGAAGGACCAGGTGCCGGACGGATTCTGCCCGGGCAAAGAGATGATGGGAGAGATGGTAGAGGTAGCCGCTCTTGGCGAGCGCCTCTCCGATCACGAACATGAAGAAGAGGAAGAGCATCACGTCAAGGTTGATGGATGCAAGCGCATCCTCCGGGGTGATCGCTCCCGTCACCAGGACGGCGATCGCACCAAGGGCCATCACATGCCAGATGCGGAAGGTAATGCTCCCCACCTTTCGGACCGCGATCAGGAGGAAGACGATGATGAGAACGAAGAGCGAAATGAAGGTGCCCATGGAAGTACCAGCAAGAGAGTGCGTCCTGAGAGGATTTGCGGTCCACTCAAAAAAAAGGGATCACCCGGGCCCCTCAGATTCCCTCTCCCACGGCGTAGTTGATGACGCTCTCGGAGATGTCCCCGGAGTATTCTCCGATCCGCCGGATACTCTCTGCGATCTGCACCAGGAGGATCGCCGCCACCGCTTCCAACCGGAGCGCCCGGGCATTGATCTCCCGGGTCTTCTCCTCGAGGTCGCGCACCGTCTGGAGCGTCTCGTTTGCCTTCCTGATATCGCCTGTATGGAACGCTTCCATGCTCCGCGAGAAGATCTCGAGGGCAAGTGTGCTCGCCTCGTCCATGAGGTCGAGCATCGCCGCCTCGATCTCGCGGTCGATCAGGGCAGGAGCGTTCTGCGCCACCCGGGTAGCGTGGTCAGCTATCCGCTCGATGATCCTGCTGACCTGCAAGTAATGCGCCGCCTGGTTTGGCAGGATGTTCATCCGGCGCGAGAGCATGGCATCGGTCAGGATAAGATTATCCTGCCGCGCAACGAGCCAGTGCAGCCGGTCCACTTCCGTATCCCGCACGACGACGTCCTTTGCGAGAGCCGCATCCCTTCCTCGTATGGCGGTCATCGCGTCCTGCTGCATGCCCCGCGCCAAAAGATGCATCCTTTTGATGGTGTTCTCAAACGGCATCTCGGCAGGGTTGAGGAGATCTCTGATTGTCACCGAGGTATCCGTCTCTCCGACCACTTCCTGCCCGATCGCCATCTGCGTGAACTCCCTGACCAGCTGTCGGATGAACGGTGACAGCCGTTCCTTCGATTCTAGGCGGATAGTCGTGAATCCCGCGATGTATGCCCCGACAAGGAGGCGAAGAAGGTAAGGGCGGTCCGTTGTGGCCCCGACCTCAAAGACCCGGGTCCGCTGTATCGACTCTCTGCCTATCTTCGGGGTGATCAGGAGCGAACCGTCAGGCTGCACAATCAGCCCCACAGGATCGTTCTTCTGGATATTCTCAGACTTGATCCACTGTTTTGGCAGGGATACGATGTACGACGAGCCTCCGGTGATCTGGATCTTTCTGATCTCCATGAATCAGTAGGCGTTGACGCCGTTAGGGTATATACATTCGGCAGAGGCGTATGGTCTACCCCGATCTACGGTGCGAGTATATATACGCGGCATCTTCACCGGGATATGTTGCGGCATGTCTGCATGCGACGCAGATACAGGTGATCTGCCGTCACGGGCCGGATCTTAACTCAAGCAATGGTCCGCGAAGCCGAGGAGCACCACCATCCGGGTATGGACGGCGTATGCCGCGACATGCGAAGAGAACTCAGCGGTCGGTATGCGTGAGAGATGTCGATTGCGAGGGTGGCAAAGCGCGGAGAGGAAGACCTGCCTGGCGGTCAGATCAATTTCAGAATAAATGCGGTTTAGAGAGAAGAGGATACACGAAAAGACGACGTCAAGGGGGGAAGTGTCTTGCGTGGACCCAGATCTCTCTAGGTCCATTTAGTACTGACAAATATTTATAAATTTCCATTTCCGATTGAGGTGAAATAAAGGTTTTGACCGGTTGCCCGGTCGCTCACCGACTACCGTGCGGGGGCCGTCTCTACTCTCCGTTCTCGTGGTTCCGGTCCTTCTACGACCGGACTATCCGGGCGTGTAACCCATTCCGTGAACGAACCCTCATAGAGCCGGACGTTCGGGTAGAGGTAGAGCCACTTTAAGAGGACGAACTCATTTGTAGCCTCCCGACCGGTCCCGCACGTACAGATGACGGTCTTGCTCCGATCGACGCCGTGATCTTCGAGGATCATATCGAGTTCATCGTTCGATCGGAACCGCGCCGGGTTCCCGTCATCCATCAGGCTTCTCCAGGGCAGGCTGATAGCACCGGGGATATGCCCCGCCACCCGCCAGGGTCCCCGCCCCTCGTAGACATTTTTCGGACGTGCGTCGAGCACAATTACGTCATCGTTGTCCTTGACCCGCAGGAACTCCTCGTAGCCGATGGAGTAGTCGTCGCGAACCCCGACGACAAAACTGGACGGCTCAACAGTGGGGTATTCCTGCGAGAGCTCAAGACCTTCACTCTTCCATGCATCAAGCCCCCCATCGAGGAGATACACGGTGTCGTGCCCGTACTTTGCCAGGGTATAGGCCATCATCGTCTGTGCAAGCCCGTCGCCCCGGCCGGAGAATGCGCCTTTGGAGGTATAGACGACGGCCGGAGAGCCAGCCTCAAGGCCCGCACGCCGGAACGATTCCTGGATACAGGCGTTCGGGCTGTATGCGGTTGGAAAGCCGCGGTTGGATACCCGCAGGACCCCTTCGGTCAGGTAGACAGCACCGGGGATATGCTCCTGAATGTAATCGTGAACATCCGGCTGGACGTCGATGATCGTCAGGTTGCTATCGTCGAGGTGGTCAGCCAGCCAGCCGGAGTTCACCAGTTTGACCTTCCCGTCCCCGCGGGGATACGGGACGTTCTCCCGATCGCTTGTGGCCTGGAGACGCTCTATGCCGCCGGGGGTAAACATCTTCTCTTCCACTCCCATCACCTCATAGTGGGTATTCTCACCGGGTGCCGGTGAGGCTCCACTCCGTGCTTGAGACCACATATACCTTGTGCAGGATCCAGCGGAGACCCGGCCGGGACTGCTGGAAAACTGTCTGGCATACGCTCACCGTGACTCCGCCCGCTCAGGTGCTCCAGGGAAGGCCGGAGTAGGAAGGGCTCCCGGCCCTCACTCCTCTGATACTTCAGGACCGAGCTCGATGCTCTCGCCAGGGGCGAGAATCCTGACCTTGATCGGCGTCGTCCGCTCAAGGGCCTGCTTGAAGGCCTGGACATCCTGCTGGATGGCGGGGAACGTATCATAGTGCATCGGGATTGCCAGCCGCGCTCCGATGTACCGGGCCGCGATCATCGCCTCCTCGATCCCCATCGTGAAGCGGCCGCCGACGGGTAGGAGCGCCACGTCCGGCCGGTAGAGATCCCGAACGAGCTGCATATCCGAAAAAAGCGCCGTATCACCGGCGTGATAGACGCGGATACCGTCCATCGTGATGACGAACCCTGCTGCGGTGCCGCCGTAAAAGCCCATGCCTTCATCCTCAAGCCAAGACGAGTGGAGCGCGGGCGTCATCGTGAACCGGACGCCGTCGAGCGTGATGCTGCCGCCGATGTTCATCGATTCGGCCGGAACGCCCTTTGACGCCAGGTACTTCGCCACCTCGTTGACGGCAACCGTCTTCTTCTTTAACTGCACTGCAACACCCATGTGATCCGCGTGGGCATGCGTCACGGCAACAATATCGGGCTCCACGGGGAGCGAACCCTCCGGGATGAAGGGATCAATGAGAATCGTCTGCGATCCTTCAAGACAGAAACATGCGTGGCCAAGCCAGGTCAACCTCATGGAGAAGAGATCGATTCTCGATACTAAAAAATGTTCAGTAGGGCTACAGAAGGTGGAGCGGGAGTTTAGAACTCCCCCATATCAATCGCTTCGGCGATGTCGATCGCCTCGCTAAGACCGTCGTTCGCGACACCACGGGTCATCTGTTCGGAGAGGTCACGGTCCTCCATCACATCCCTGATCCGTTCCAGGTACGGTTCCAGAATGGTGTCTCTCTGCTGCTCGATCACATGGCGGTACTCACGAAGTGTGGAGGGGCTCACGTCAAGTTCCTCGCTGATCTCCTTCATGGTCTTTCCCGAATCAAGAAGCTCCGTCATCGTTCCCTGGTCGAACGGCATCTTGAAGTCGAGTTCCCTGAAGAGTTTGAGCCGGACCCGGGCACGTGCCACGGTCTTGCTCAGCTTCTCATCACCGAGCGCCCTCGCGATCTCCGTATCGTTCTTGCCGTCGTAGTACGCGACCACGAGCCTTGCAAGCTGCCGTGGGGCAAGTTTGGTCTTGAAATATCCCTGATCGAGGATCTCACGCATGATCAGGGCAATCTCGCGCTCAACGGCGTCCCGATCCCGGAGCGTACCGTGAACCTTCCTCATCGGCTCAACGATCGTCTTCTTGTTCGTGATGGTCGTGAACAGCTCAAGGAGCTGCTGCTTGCGGGTATCTTCTGCCATGTCCGTGTCTCTCTATTCTGTATTCCACCGTCTGGTTCTGGAGGGTCATCCATGACGACCAAGAGTATATATAACTTATCCCCTCATAGGGGCGTAACGTTCCCTACATTACAACCGCTAGCATTTAAAGTTTACCATATAATCTGTCAGTTGAGAAAGATCATTTTTGTGGATGTAACCATATCTTCCGGGATATCACCGACTGCGGAAAAAAAGTCCCCTCTTTCAGCCCAATTTTAAAAGATTTGTGATCTCCTGCAGGAGGAGAACCATTCTTTATTAGCACGGGCGCTCAAGTATATTGCAGGACTATGGCGGAGACGAGCGATATTTACGAAAAAGTCATGGAAGTGGCCAGAAGACGTGGTTTTGTCTGGCCTTCGTCCGAGATATACGGATCTGTTGCCGGTTTCATCGATTACGGGCCGCTCGGAGCGATGATGAAGAGGAACGTCGAGAACCTCTGGCGATCGTTCTACGTCTTCCAGGAAGGCTACTACGAGATCGAATGCCCCACAGTTGGAAACGAAGCAATCTTCGTCGCATCCGGTCATGTGAAAGAGTTTGCCGATAAGATGGTGCAGTGCCCGCACTGCGGCGAATACCTCCGTGCAGATCATATTGCAGAAGAGAACGGCGTCGAGAATGCAGGTACGCTCTCATCGGAGGCGCTCCAGGCAGTGCTCTACGAGCTGCCCTGCCCCTCATGCAAGGAACGCCTGGGTGAGGCGGGGGTCTTTGCGTTCAACCTGATGTTCGAGACCACCATCGGTCCGGGATCGCAGCGGAAGGGCTATCTGCGTCCCGAGACCGCCCAGGGCATCTTCACCGACTTTCCCCGTCTCCTGCGCTTCTACCGGGACAAGCTTCCCTTCGGCGCCGTCCAGATCGGGAAGTCCTACAGAAACGAGATCTCCCCCCGCCAGGGCATGATCCGGCTGCGGGAGTTCTCCCAGGCAGAGGCCGAGATCTTCGTCAACCCGAACGAGAAGGACCACCCTGCCTTCCACCGTTACGCAGAGTACGAAGTGCCCCTCCTCACCATCGCGCGGCAGCTTGACGGCCAGGAGCCGGCCGCGATCACGATGCGCGCAGCCGTGGACGAGGGCCTCGTCGCGAACGAGTACGTTGCCTACTACATTGCGCTCACGCACCAGCTCCTGACCGCCATCGGCGTGGACCCGGCAAAACTCCGGTTCCGCCAGCACCTGACGGACGAGCGGGCGCATTACGCGACCGACTGCTGGGACGCCGAGGTCTACTCCGACCGCTTCGGGTGGGTCGAGATCGTCGGCATCGCCGACCGCACCAACTACGATCTGCGGTCGCACGCCGGGCACTCCGGCACCTCCATGACGGTCTTCATCCCCTACGACGAGCCAAAACGGGTTATGAAGCGGCGGATCGTCGCGGACATGGGCGTGCTCGGTCCCCGGTTCCGCGGCAAGGCGAAGGCAATCGCGGATGCCCTGGCCACCTCGGAGCCGGGAGAAGAGGGCGCCCGCGTCACCGTCGACGGCGAGGAGTTCTTCATCCCCGGCGACCTCTACCAGATCCGTGAGGAGGAGGTGGAGGTCCGCGGGGAAGAGGTGATGCCCCATGTTATCGAGCCGTCATACGGGATCGACCGTATGATCTACGTCGCGCTTGAGCACAGTTACGCCGAGGAAGAGGTCGAGGGCGAGATCCGGAAAGTCCTCCGGCTCCCGCCGGCGGTCGCACCGATCCAGGTCGCGGTCTTCCCGCTTATGACCCGGGACGGCCTCGATACCATCGCGCAGACGATCACTGAGCAGCTTACGAAATGCCGCATACTCGCCCAGTATGACGATTCCGGGGCTATCGGCCGGCGTTACCGGAGGCAGGACGAGGTAGGGACACCCTTTGCCGTCACGGTCGACTACGATACGCTTGAGGACAACACTGTGACTGTCAGGGACCGCGACAGCATGGAGCAGATCCGGGTGCCGATCGAGCGGCTGCCGGAGATCCTCTCCGCACTCATCACCGGCACCGCCACATTGCGTGAAATCAGGGTATGAACTACGTCTCCCACCCGCTGATCCGGCCACAGAGTATTGAGGAGCGGCGATACCAGCTCTCGATTGCGCTTCGGGCGCTTGACGCGAATACGATGGTCGTCCTCCCGACCGGCCTCGGGAAGACGGCCGTCGCCCTCCTGGTCGCGGCATCCCGCCTCCTTTCCCACCGGGGAAAGGTGCTGATGCTCGCGCCCACCAAACCCCTGGTTGAGCAGCATCTCCGTTTTTTCAAGCAGTTCCTGCTCTTCCAGGAAGGTTCCGAGCCGCAGGAATCGGATTTTGCGATGTTCACCGGGGACACCCCCCCCGAAGAGCGGGCCAGGGCCTGGGCGGCATGCCGGATCTGTTTCGCCACTCCGCAGGTGATCAAGAACGACTGCCTCGCGGGGAGATACAGCCTCGCCGACGTCGTGCTGCTGGTCGTGGACGAGTGCCACCGGGGGGTAGGAAACTACGCCTACGTCTTCCTTGCCGGGCACTACTGCACCTCGGCAGAAAAGCCCCTCTTGCTCGCGATGACCGCCTCTCCCGGAGGGGACCAGATGAAGGTGCAGGAGGTCTGCACGAACCTCCACATCGAGGCGGTCGAGACACGGATCGAGACCGACGAGGATGTTCGCCCCTACATCCACGAGCGCGATATCCAGTACGTCGACGTCTATCTGCCCGAAGAACTGCAGGCAGCGCTCGTTGTTCTCAGGGGACTCGTGGAGTCGCGCCTCACCCGGCTCGCGAACCTCAACTTCCGCGTCCCGAAACCTGACAAACTCTCGATGAAGGCGTTAAACGCCCTGAACGCCCAGATCCAGCAGCGTATACGAACACGGGACCCTTCGGCATTCATCGCGGCATCCCTGCACGCGGAGTGCATGAAACTCCGCCACGCCATCTCGCTTGCCGAGACGCAAGGCAGCGAGGCGCTCAAACTCTACCTCGCCCGGCTTGGCGCGGAAGGGGCGTCGAGCGCAGCGAGCAAGGCAAGCAAACGCCTCGTCGGCGATCCTGCCTACCAGCACCTCGTCGAGGTCGCCGGCAACTGGAAGGAGGAACTCCACCCCAAGGCTTCAATCGTCCGCGAGCTGGTGCGGGCGCAGCTTGCCGCGCACCCCGACAGCCGGATCATCGTATTTGCCACCTACCGCGACACCGTTCAGACGCTCGTCGATACGCTCACCGCAGGCGGGATCGCCTGCGAGCGGTTCGTCGGCCAGGCCTCACGGGACGCGGAGCGGGGGCTCTCGCAGAAGGAGCAGATCGCGAGCCTCGCCCGGTTCCGGGAGGGTGAGTTCAAGTGCCTGATCGCAACCTCGGTGGGCGAGGAAGGGCTCGATGTCCCCTCGACCGATATGGTGATCTTTTACGAGGCCGTCCCTTCAGAGATCCGGAGCATCCAGCGAAAGGGGAGGACCGGGAGAAGCGGCAGCGGCACAATCATCGTGCTGGTGACGAAAGGCACATCCGATGAGGCGTTCCGGTACGTGAGCCAGACCCGGGAACGGGCGATGGTGACGGGGATCCGGAGCATGAACACCGTGCCGGCTCCCACTCCCGACCCGGTTCCAGATCCCGGGCCCGCCCC
>NZ_JAJGBK010000016.1 GCF_020696975.1 Methanoculleus sp. | reverse complement strand
CTCCGGGAACGCGGAGCGGATCGTCCCGCTCTCCCACGACCGTGCCCTCAGCCTTCCGGAAGGTATCGGTGACGCCGATCTCGTCCTCGTCCCGCTCGAGGACGGGGACCGCTGCGCGGCGCTCCGAAAGATGGGTAAGACGGTGATAACCATTGACTTAAACCCGCTCTCCCGGACCGCCCGCACGGCGAACCTCACGATCGTCGACGAGGTGACACGCGCTATCCCCGCGATCACCGCGGCGTGCACCACCCTCGAGCCCGGGGAGGGTGAGCGCCTGATCGCCTCGCTCGATAATACCTATCTCCTCCGGGCGGCAATAGATGAGATGAGAGAGAACTTGAGCCATGCTCTGGAGTGAGGTCTACCGGCCCGGGGGGTGCGAGGAGATCGTCGGGCAGGACGAGGTCGTCCGTCACCTCATGTCGTTTGCGGATAAGCGGAGCGTGCCCCACATGCTCATCTCCGGCCCGCACGGCACGGGGAAGACCGTGGCCGTCGAATGCCTGGCAAAACGACTTTACGGCGAGACCTGGGAGGCAAACACAACCATCCTCAGCGCCGCTGACCTCCTTGGAAGGGGAAAGAGCGCTCTTGAGACGGACGAGCGGTTCGCCCTGGTCTACCGCAAAGACCGGAGCCTGATCGTCAACTTCAAGCAGATCGTGAAGTGGTACGCCTCGATGCGCCCGCTCGATGCCGATTTCAAACTGATGGTCTTTGAGGACGCCGAGGGCCTGACGTTCGAGGCACAGCAGGCACTGCGGCGAACGATGGAGCGCTACAGCGCCACCTGCCGGTTCATCATCGTCACTGCCCGGCCGTCGGCGATCATCCCCGCCATCGCGTCGCGCTGCCTGCCGCTCTTCTTCGCCCCGCTTGAGAGCGGGGTCGTCCGCGCCCGTCTTCAGGAGATCCTCGCCGCGGAGGGGGCCACGATCCCGGACGACGATCTCGACCTGATCGTCCATGCGGCACAGGGCGACCTGCGGCGGGCGATCACCTACCTGCAGATCGCCGCCGGGTCTGATAAGGACCTTGACCTTGCAGAGGTCTCGCGCTCCGAGACATTCAATGTGGCAACATCCGCGTTCGACGCACTCCGCGCCGGCAACTTCGCCGCCGCCCGCCGGGTCGCCGAGTCGCTGATGATCGAGTACGGACTCTCGGCGCAGGAAGTCGTCGGCGAGCTCCGGCAGGTGATCCGGCGCGACTACAACCACCCGGCCCTTGCCATCGCGCTCGCCGACGCGGACCACCGCCTCTGCCATAACGCAAACGACTTTGTGCAGATCAATGCACTACTTGCCCGGATTGCCCGGGAGGTGTTCAGTGAAGAAAGTACAGCAGCACTATGATGAGGTCGCGGATATCTACGACGACCGCTATGATGGCCACCGCGGAAAGTATTACCATGGACACATCTCCGACCATGTGATGAGGGAACTCCCGAAGGGCGGGTTCCTCCTCGACCTCGGGTGCGGGACCGGGCTCTTTGTGCAACGCTACGTCGCCGAGGGCGGCCGGGCAGTGGGCCTCGATATCAGCCCGGGGATGGTCCGGCACGGGCGGCAGCGCTGTCCGGAGAGCGGGTTCTGCGTCGGGACGGCCGACGTCCTCCCGTTCAAGGACGCCACCTTCGACGCTCTCGCGAGCCTGCTCGCCTTCAGTTACGTCCCGGACCCGGAGGGGATGCTCCGGGAGTGCTACCGGGTCTTAAAGCCCGGCGGCCGGATCGCCGTCTGCACCCTCTCGCGAACGGTCCTTACGAGCCTTGTCCCCGTCATCTACCAGGTGGGGGAGAAGGTCGGCCTGAAGAAGGTGGGTGTCGGGGACTTCGACGAGCACTACTACACCAACGTCGAGATTGCCGGGCTCTTTAAGGAGGCCGGGTTCGAGAGCGTCTCTGTCAGCCGGTGCTCGTTCGCGCACTTGAACCTCGCGGACCCGGTCTTTAACATCGCGAGGAAGGTGGAGCCGTTCGTCGAGGATAAACTCCCCTACCTCGCCTACAACGTCTGTGCTGCCGGGAAGAAACCGGAGGATTAGGTTACGTCGTACCCTGCGGCAGACCGGCGCCCCGAACTGCTCGGCCAGCCGGTTGCCGCAGCCGGGGTGTCGGCTCCACCCGGGAGAGGGGGCGAACGACCCGACCGCAGATCGAGACTGCGTTTTTGCGTGAACGATTAGTGGGAAGATTGTATGCCTGTGTGATAACCGTCTTCCCATTAACCTTATCTCTGGAAAAACCAATATCCCAGTTATACAGGGGTGTAACGTCATGCTGGTCACATTTGAAGTAACTTATGCTGATGGATGGTGGAGCGCCAGCGCACATGCACCTGAAAATGCCATCTATACCCAGGGTAAAAGCGTTGGCGAGCTCATCGACAATATTCTGGAAGCAACGTCGCTCCATTACACGGAAGAACTCGAAGCGGGGGAACGGATCACCATTGTAACCCGGTATAAATCAGGGACTCCCGAACAGGAGAGCCCGATCCCATCAAATTTCGAATACAAGGTTGATATCATTGCCGCGACACCCGGTTGTTAGTGGGTTTAAGACAATTAAAGTCCTTGAAAAACTTGGATTTTCTTTTCTCCGACAGGTCGGGAGTCACGTCCAGATGCGCAAAGTTGTTGGAGATAAACGGCTCCGGGTTACCATACCTCTTCATGACGAACTTAGCATAGCCACACTGAACACTATCGTCACCGACGTCGCAGAATTTGAGGGTATGACGAAAGAGCAAATCTACGATCTCTTACGGTAATCCTCTTTTTAAAAAGGATAAATAATCCTCCACCGATCGAAAATACATCCGCTCCCTTCACAATGAAGACCGGAGCCGGGCGAGAATCCGGAGCTTCTTCTCAAGCGCCGCTTCCGCCGCCCGCTCAACCCCGGCCTTCATCTCCTCAAAATCCCTTTTATCCTCGTCCACGACCTTCTTGACCGGGGTGTAGGCCGACTCCCGGAACCGGGGCGTGAAGTCCCGGATCTCGCCGTCGACCGAGAGGACCGACTCGGGTTTCCCCTCCTCGACGTAGCCGACCTCTTTCATCGCGACGCCCGCAGACTCGACGACCCGCCGGATCTCGGGCGCGACCTCGGGCGGCGCGACGACCAGGAGAGCGTCGAGGGATACGCCGAGGTAATCGATCTCAAGGGCGTCGAGCATCTCAAGGACCTTTGGCTGCACAAGCGTGCGGAGTTCGTCCTCAACAATCACGATCCGGCAGCCGGCGGTCTCGGCCATCTCGTAGGCGTCGCCTCTGAGACCGCCGTTCGTGACGTCGGTCATGGCGTGGATGCCGTTAAGGACGCTGCTCGCAAGGAGCGCCTCGCAGGCTTTGAGGAAGTGGAGGTTGATCGTCTCCTCGACAACCTCGGGGAACCCGGAGTAGATCGCGGCGGTGGCGATCGTCCCGCCGCCGGCCCCCTCGGTCATGAGAAGGACGTCGCCGGGGGTGATCTGTCTTCGGGCGGTGAGGTGCCGGGCGACCCCGACGGCGCCGACGCACCCGGTCATCCGGGAGCCGAGGACCATGTCCCCGCCGATGCGGAGGGTGGAGCCGGTGACGAGCGGGACGCCCATCGCCTCGCCGACGGCGGAGACTCCCGCCGTGTAGTCGAATATCTTCGCGACGTCGCCGTCGTCGGCGACGTGGATATCGGAGAGGAGGGCGACGGGCTTTGCTCCCATGACGTAGACGTCCCGGAGCGTCGCCCGGGTGACGTGGAACCCGGCGAGGAAGGGGAAGTCGGAGAGGCGGGAGTGCATCCCGTCGACGGTGGTGATGATGTAGTCGCCATGGGCGCGGACGGCTCCGGCATCGTCCATCTCGTCGACGCCGACCGCGGCTGCCGTCCGCCCGATGATCCGGGCGAGCTGCCGGTGGGCGAAGAAGTCACCAGACCCTCTTGAGCCGACGCCGAATTCACCCATCGTCGAGCCGGAGGGCTCGTAGGCGAAGAGGTCGCCGGAGAGATCGGTCGAGTTCTTCGCTTCAGCGAGGACCGCACGGGCGAACGCCTCGGCGTAGGCGGGGGATACGCGGCTATGCTTGACTGTAAGGATATCTTTTGCGAGAAGGCGCACAATCTCGTCGTCAGGAGTGCCGGCAGCGAGGTGTCGGCGGCTGATCTCTTCTACATCCATTGTATGAGTGGTCGGTGCAGAACGAGATAAAAGGAGTGGCGGGAGGAGAGGCAAACGTTCAAGCGGATCTGCGCCGAACGTTGAATAATGGCGGATACGGAGATGATTGCGGCATGTTCCATCGCCGGTTCCGACTCCGGCGGGGGAGCGGGCATCCAGGCGGACTTAAAGACGTTCACGGCGCTCGGGGTCTTTGGGCTGACGGTCATTACAGCGGTCACGGCCCAGAACACCCGCGAGGTGCGGGGAACCTGGATGCTCCCTCCTGAGGCGGTGCAGGCCCAGATAGAGGCGGTCGCAGACGGCTTTGCCATCGGGGCGTGGAAGACGGGGATGCTCGGGAACGCCCCGAACATCCGGGCCGTCGCGGAGGCCCTGCCCGAGGGAGCGCCCCTCGTCATCGACCCGGTGATGGTCTCGACGTCGGGCTACCGGCTGCTTGCAGATGACGCAATCAAGGACCTTGTCGAGATCCTCATCCCCCGGGCGGAGGTCGTCACCCCGAACCTTCCGGAGGCGGAGGTGCTGGCAAAGATGCGGGTCGCGACCGTCGAGGATATGGAAAAGGCCGGCCGGCGGATCCTCGACCTCGGCACCCGGGCCGTGGTGGTGAAGGGGGGGCATCTCTCCGGTGGCACGGCGATCGACCTTCTGGTCGACCGGGATGGAGTGATGCCGCTATCGGGAGAGCGCTATCCCTATTCAGTGCACGGTTCCGGGTGCTGTTTCTCTGCGGCGCTCGCCGCGCACCTTGCCCGGGGAATGTCCGCGCGCCCTGCGTTTACTGCGGCCCGAACGTTCATTGATACGGCCATCCGGGAAGCTTCAGGCGGCCCGGGGTCGCTCCGGATCGTCAACCCGGGGGGAAAGATCATTCGGTGACTTGGAAAAATTGTTTCACCATCCCGGCAAACCTTGAAAGGTTATTTCATATTCCTCTTCAAAACAACATCCTTTCATCACCGGATATAATCCCGGCAAAACTCTCATATCGCCAGAATTTTCCAACATAATTGGAAAATTGCCATAAGATCGTTTAAATCAAATGCGGAGGTTTAATAACTAAGAATCTGTAACAAATGTTAGAATGGATGAGATCGACGATGCGATACTTCGGGAGCTGCAGAGAGACGGGCGAATCTCCATGGCAGAGCTCGGCTCGATGCTGGGCATCGCACCGTCGACGGTTTTCAAACGGATCGAGAAACTGAAGAACGCTGGTATCCTCGAGCGGTTCACGATCGTCATCAACCAGAAGTGCTTCGAGCATACTCTGGTTGCCTTCCTCAACGTCCGGGTCCACCCGGACGGGAAGCCAGAGGTCGAAGAGTTCATGCGGGACCTCCCGAGCATCCTTGAACTCTACGAGGTGCTGGAGCCCGGGGACTTCTTTGTCAAGGTCCGGGTGCAGAACATATCCGAACTGAAGCGGAACGTGCTTATTCCCCTCTCCAGCCTTCCGGGGGTGAAGGATATCCAGACGATCATATCGGTCAGAAAGGTCAAGGAACAGACATGAGCGGATTGGAGATAGAGACCATGCAGCAGATGCTTGCGATCGTGACGCTTCTTTTAGGGGCGCTTCTCATCGCCGTCATCTACAACGCCTACCGGATCGTGAGGCAGCCGACCCTGCTCCTCTTCATCTACGGGCTTTTCACGCTGGTTGTGGGAATCACGTTTGCGGATCTCGTGAGCATCTTCACGCCTGATGCCTTCATCATCGCCTGGTCGGCATTCTTCTCCCGCATCGTGGTGATCCTCGGCCTCTGCGCGATGACCTACGGTATCCTGAGAGGGTGAGATGCGCGCCGGAACCTCGTTTGCCCGGGATTGGCAGCTGATCAAAGTAGCCCGGTCTCTGCGGCGGCACGACGTCACGGGGCCGCTCGTGCAGAGGCTCCTTACAGACGCCTCTGCGGAGACCTCACAGCAGGTCACCGTCATCGCAGACCGGCTCGGCGCAGAGGATGGGGCGGCCCTCCTCGCACGCACCGAGGAGCGGTTCGACCCTCCCACCCTGATGGAAGGGCTCCTCCTGACGTGGGGGATCCCCTGTGAGCTCACGGAGGGAGCCGATGGGAGCGTGACCCTCACCGTCGGCGCCGATGCAGCAGCGGCGATCCGCGAGACCTTCGCGGACGTCCGGGTGGCCGGCCCCTACCTCGCCGGTTACGCCCGGGCGCTTCAGCGCGATGCGGTCCTCGAGTCCGGCGCCAGCGGCAGGATGACGATCCGGTTCCCGCCCCGCGGTGAGTAGAGGGGCGGGAGCACGGTTGCGGCCGTTCCTCCTCCAGAGTTCTTTTACGAATATTTATCCCCTCCGCGGCCCGTTCATCTATCTGGAGTAATTCAGATGGAGAGAGATGGAAGACGATCGTGCCAGAGCTGCGGGATGCCGATGACCGAAGAGGAAGATTTCGGGACGGAAGCGGACGGCACGCTCTCGAAGGACTACTGCACGCACTGTTACCAGGACGGGGCTTTCAGTGCACCCAATATCACCATCGATGATATGACGAAGTTTTGCGCGCCGATCATGTCTCAGTTGTATGCGATACCCCTAAAGAAGGCGGAGAGTTTCACAAAGGAGCAGCTCTCGTGCCTGAAGAGGTGGTGCGGGAGGGAGGTTGCCTTCTGTGGAAGCTGCGGGATGCCCCTTCTCCGCGACGAAGACGCCGGGACGGAGGCGGACGGGTCGCCCTCGCATGAGTACTGCACCTACTGCTACCGGGACGGGGGGTTCACCGAGCCCGATCTCACGCGGGAAGGGGCGGTCGGGAAGTACGCGCCGATGATGGCCGCAAACCTTGAGATGCCTATCGAAAAAGCAGAGGAGATGGTGCGGCAGTACCTCCTGACGCTACCGCGATGGCAGGGGTGAGACCGGCAGCAGCGGGCGAATTCTCATATTCCCGGTCCATAAGGTCGCTACAGGGGAGAGACCGATTGAGCCTGCACGCCGGAAGGCACTACCCGCCGGGCTCCGGCAACTCGATGCCCGTCTCCGGGCACTCGATCCCGAACGCCTTTGCATAGCTCCTGTTTGCCCGTTCAAACTCAGAGAGATCGCCGCCGAAGAAGTCCGAGCCGGCGGCCCGCCGCCTGACGTCCGCAAGGTAGGCAACGATGTGGAGGGGAAGGGGAGGAAGCACGGCGGCCGGGTTGAGCGGGAGGCCGTCATAGCGCCGGTACCAGTGCCGGGCCTGCAGGGGTCGGGGCATCGATGAACGGAACGCTTCCGGCTGGATCTCGTCGCCGTCGAACTCCGCAAGGTAGGCAAGCCCGAATACGTACTCGAAGATGTCCAGAGACTCATAGAAGGCGTAGCGGTTCGGGAAGAGGCCCTGCAGCATGGCGTACAGGGCAAGGTAGGGGTAATCCCGGTAGGACGCATCGCTCCCGAACCGCTCTCGCGCAAGATCCGTGAGCCAGTCCGGGTCGCGGCCGAGGATGGTCGGTATGTTGGCGAGATCGTAGATGGAGACAGTCTCCTGGAGCGGACCGCCGTAACGGTATCTCTTCGGCCTCCGGACGATGGCTTCGAGCATGTTGAAATGCCTGGCGCGGACGGCGGCGATGCCGGCGGCGTAGATAGCGAGGAGGGCCGGGTAATACCGCAACCGGAGGAGCCCCTCGGCAGTCTCCGGCGCGACGGGAGGGATGTTGATCAGCCGGACAAGCATATCGGTGATGAGGTCGGTGAAGGTATCGTCGTAGTACGCCACGGTGGCAGCCATCGCCGCGAGCGGTGCGGTGGTATCCTCCAGTTCCCGGACCATCGCCTGGTAGCAGGCTCCGGGGTCGGTGCCGGCGGCCTGGTAGCGCTCTCGGGCCGCGACGGACTCAAGGACACGGTCGGTCTCCTCGTGGATGAGGTCGGCGAGGACGAGTTCGGGCCGCTGCTCCCGCAGGATGCGTTTGACCTTCTGCACCGCGGTCGCAACGCTCAGCGGCTCTCTGTGGTCGTAGCGGCGCAGAACCTCGATGCGGGAGCGGAGTTCCGCGAAGAACTCGTCGGCGGTTGTGATCGCGATCTCCCACGGGTGGAGCGCCCGTACAACCTCTGCGGGGATGGGTGCGGAGCCCTTGCGCCGGCACCAGAGGGTTGAGTACCTCCGGACCCTCCCTTCGAGTTCTTCCCCGGCGAGGATCCGTACAAGCCCCGTATCGTCCTTTGCCGACCAGCCGCAGACGATCAGCCCGTACTCCGCAAAGATCCTGTGCAGGTAATCCTTGATGTTCGGGGTGTAGTCCTTCAAGTCTTCGGGAGTCATCCGCAGGTCGGTGCTCGGGTAGTCCCCGTTCACCTTGACGATCCGGCACCGGTCGGGGAAGACGGACATCATCTCCGGGTCGCTCAGTTCCGTGATCACCACCGGCTGGACCCCCTCCTCCCGGAGCGCCCGCTCCATGAGGTCGTCGAAGTTCGTGGTGACGATGAGCCCGATAAGCCCCTCCTTCACCATCGCCGCGATCGTCCGGTGGGCGGGTGTCGGGCCGGGGGCGACCCGTTCCCCATCCTCGTCCTCGACGGTGAAGTAGCCGTCGAGGATCGCCTCTTCGTCGCCGTCGCGGGCCTTTAGGGTCTTAAAGAGGCCCGGGAATGTCGGCTCGGCACCGTACCTCTCCCGGTACCAATCCAGGGGGTCGCCGTCGATCCGCTCCATCGAGAGAGCGGCGGTCCTCCGGATCAGGTCGCGGGTGATCTCCCTGCCGGTGGGGAGTTTTCCACCCGATATTCCCGAACCCAGGAGCAGGGCGTAGCGCTTCGGCGACGAGGCAACGGCGAAGGCTGCCGGTATGATATCGTCGGGGATCACGGCAGACTCCTCTCAATTCCATCGGCTTCTCTGAACACGAGTGTACCACCTCAAGCGACCTGCTCACCCGTTGCTATGATCTGTGGCGTCCAGGACATGGCGGGCAAACTGTTCGATCTCTGCTTTTCGTATAGATATCCTTTATCGCTTTGGTGAAAAGGGGGTTGTGCCAGGATGTCCTGCCGGGAGAAGGAGCCTAGACACTTTCAGAACCACCCGGTTCTTCTTCTCCGCCAGAGGCATCGAGACCATCAAGGGAGGTGATCTGGTCCCTCCTCAAGGGGACTTGAACAATAAATACCTTTCGCCCGGGCGCCCCGTGCCGGGGTGCCCCGCGTCGAAAACCGAAGGGTGCGGGTGCCCTGTCCCGGGATCCGGGGGATGCTGTCCGGACGCACAGCCCTCCCGCAAGAGCCCGGAGGGGATGAGAGCAGGTTTCGGGGGTTGACGGGCTGCGGTTATTGATCCGGTCGTGCGGGGGGCGGCCGCACTCCCCGGAGACTTTCCGGGGTCGCCGGAGGGGCAATTCGCGGTTTGCGGTGCTTATGCTCCTGCTCGAAGCCTGATGGCTTCTCCCGCTCCGGCTCTAACGAGCCGTCACGAGTCGCACCTATCGGTGCTTCCGCTCCGGCTCTAACGAGCCGTCACGAGTCGCACCTATCGGTGCTTCCGCTCCGGCTCTAACGAACCGTCACGAGTCGCACCTGACGGTGCATCCGTTCCGGTGCTAACGAACCGTCGCGAGTCGCACCTATCGGTGCATCCGCTCCGGCTCTAACGAACCGTCACGAGTCGCACCTGACGGTGCATCCGTTCCGGTGCTAACGAACCGTCGCGAGTCGCACCTATCGGTGCTCCCGCTCCGGCTCTAACAAACCGTCACGAGTCGCACCTGACGGTGCATCCGCTCCGGTGCTAACGAGCCGTCGCGCACATTAAAAAATCGGAGCCCGATACGGGCCCGGATTCTTCCCACCTGCCGCACCCCCCGGGCTCATCCGGGGCCGTTTTACCATATTCTGGAGTAGATGAACTCGCATAAACCCCAAAATAGCCAACCCGGGCCGTTTGTTCTTTGCAACAACTCCTTTATGCCATGAAATGATCTTTCACCCAGGCGTGTCTGACACTATTAAATCATTCCGGAAAGAATCACTGCGACAAGTATATATATAATGATAAAATAGGTAGTCTCGTCGACCCATAGCCCCATCAGGGGCTTGAGGTCAACTGATTGCCTCATCAGGGGCATGAGGTCAAAGAAGGTGAAATGATTATGCTGAACTTCAAGCAGAATGAAGATGCAGTCTCACCGGTGATCGGCGTCATCCTCATGGTCGCGATCACGGTGATCCTCGCTGCGGTTATCGCGGCGTTTGTGTTTGGGATGGGATCGAATATTGATACGACGAAGACAGTTGGGGTTACGGCGTCCCTTAACACTACGCAACACCTTATAGTTACCATTCAGGGTGGTGGCGATGTTGCTTCTCTGACAGAGCTCAACATGTCAGTCAATGGTGCTAATTTCAGCGCAATCAATGGCAGTAAGATCTATGTTGGTGCACAACTCATCAGCAACGCCAAGATAAACCCTGGGGAACATGTGGTAGTTGTTGCTCACTTCGAGGATGGATCTCAACAGGTCGTCCTGGATAGATTCTACTAAACTATTTTTTTTATTTCGCCGCTTAACCTGAGCGAGTATCTAACGTGCTTTTTCTATGTCCCGGGGAAATAGCGAGAGTCATCCCAGAACGTTCTGTCAAGAGGGGGGAAGAAGCATAGATGGACCTAGAGTCACAGGGGCAACTATGAGCACACTTTCCCAAAAGTGCATATCGTATAACAACCCCGGCAATATTCTCTGTTCCCTAAATCTCGTCTCCCCGACATCCGATTAAGCTCAATAATAAATGAGAGGAGATTTTAAGATACTGATAGTAACAGTGAACCGTCCAGCAACCATTGGGTAACATGGAGATGAACAATGCTCACAAAGAATCAAACTATCCTTTTCTGCCTCCTCGCGGCCGCCCTTATCCTGCCGACGAACATCTATCTCGTCGGGGAAGAAGGCCTCGGCGCCGGCCTCCAGTCGCCCCTCCTCCGCTACCAGCAGACCTACCTCGGGACGAGCGTCATCACTCTTGTCGACGACCTCGACTACGTCACATCCGGCGTCATCGGCGGCCGGTCGGCCCTCTCGATCCTCGTCTGGGCTCTCGGCACCGTCCTCCTCCTCGCGGCCGCCGGGTATCTCGTCTACTGCCGGTATGATGGGATTACCGGGACCAAGAAACCGATTGTCCTCCTCGTCGCCGGTGGTGCCGCTGCATACCTCCTCTCCTGTATCCTCCAGTACGGCCCGCTCCTCCACGGGCCTGCGGGGCTTTCTGTCCCGGTCGGGGTGCCGCTCATCCTCGCCATAGCTGGGTATGTTATGAGGATGGAGGAGGACGAGGAACTGGAGTGTGAGGACGAAGGGGATAGCGGGGAAGATACAGAAGGGGAAGACTGACATATCACACGCCCTCTTTTCCCTGCCGTGAGTTTCTCCTTCTTTGTCCCCGCCTCCTCGCCTGCGCCGTCCCGGTGCTGATCTTCTTCCCGCTCGCCTGGGAGGTCGTCGTCGACTTCCGGTTCGCAACGAGCTGCTGGGAAGGCTACCACTTCTGGATACCGGTGGTGCAGCATCTCTGGTACATCCAGTACGCGATCTTCCCGCTGTAATGGGAGGTATGCCCGGGGATCTTCCTATCTCTCAGCCGGCCCCGGCTCCACGGCATGCGGGACTACCATCCACCGTAAACGCATCAAAACAGACCGCGAGCAGGGGTTTCTCTCATCCTGCCCGCACCGGAGATGAACAGAGCGCCCTGCAGTATCTTATCAACCAGTATCCACGGCCCACATTCCCGACAAACCTTCTCACGACAACGAGCCGCATCCCCTCTATGACGTTACGGCTCGTCGTCGCCCCGCTCCGGGCCTCCATCGTGAAGTTCTCGTTCCCCGGTGCCGTCCCGCCAATCCAACACCGGAGCTCCGAGACAGGATCCATAGTTGTCCCACCATGCACCGTGAACATGATCGTCTTCCTCGACCGGGTTACCGTCACCACGACGGTTTTTGGGCTCATCAGGCATCTGCATCCCAGGGACCATCACTCCCGCAATCCCCGCAAGGACGGCCACGACTGCCCCATCAGGAGTACGCTCACGCCTCCAGAATAATTTTATTTGAACAGACGATTACTACTACTCATGACTCCGGCTGTCACCATCGATGATCTCTATCTTGAAATCAAAAAGATACAGGAGACAATGGTCCGGCGGGAAGATCTTGACGCCCTTCTTGATACCGTTGAGATTCTCAGCAATCCCGAAACAATGGCGCAGATACGCAAAAGCGAAGAAGACATCGCAGCCGGACGATACCGGGAGATATCTTCGATAGACGACCTGCTCGACGAGCTGTCCTGATGGAATGGGCGATCCGGAGGACCGATACATTTGTCGAGAGCCTCTCAAAGGTCAAAGGCAACAAAGAAGTAATAACCGAACTCGGAAAAAAACTTCAACGCCTGAAACAGGACCCTCTCAATACAGGCGGTTGGCTTTCAGGTGCATTACACGGTAAGAAAGCAACCCGGATTGCAAAGCGTTATCGGCTGATATTCCTTCCCGACGAAAGAGAAAGAACGGTATACCTGATAGCAATTGATCATCGCCAGCACGCCTACAGGTTGCGGTGAAGGCCTGCGGCATCATGGACATGCTCCATATGGTCATCAGGTGCCCTGTCCGGCTCGGGCCTCCATTGTGAAGTTCTCGCTTCCCGGTTCCGTCCCGCCAATCCAACACCGGATCTCCGTAACCCGGTCCATCTTCACCTCTTATACGCCCGCATACAGCCCTTGAGGAGCTCGCCGGAGCAGTCCGGACTGCAGGAGGTTCACTTTCAGAGAAGAGAGCCGGAGGGCCGCGAGTCTGTCAGGTTCATGTCCCTGCGCATACACACCGGTATGCCCGACAGGACGACCACGATCGAGATCGTTGAGTCCGACGGCGCCGGAAGGGGCGGGGACGGCTCGACCCCACCACCCGTTGCTGTACGGGCAGTCATACAATTACAACGGCCACAGCCGATCTTCTTCCTCCGGTCCGGTGCATATTCCGGTCTGCTAGAGGAAGTTTCGGAAAAAATAACGGGCGTAAAAATGCCTTCAGGAGCAGTACATGCCCGTGGCCTCTCATTCGCACCCTTCATCCAGGATGGTGGAGAGGACCCCTCCCGGAACACCTGCGCTCGTGATGGTGCATGGGAAATACCCATTTTTATTATAAAATTCTGTGAATAAATCACCGTAAAGGATATATATTTATATTGCTATTCACCCATTCACCGGTTGCCCTATAACCGGGTCTTAATTAGAATTTGCAGTACACCTGCCGGGTGCTCGGCCGAGCACCTGCTTTAGCCAGCCCGTTGTGCATACCGGGAGGTATGTATCGGCGGTCTTGCGGGTGGAGAGCAATCAAGCAAGGGGGGAAAGAATGACTAACCACATGCACCTGGCACTATTGTGCACAGTTGTTATTTTCGGGCTGTTGATATCGCCGGTTACGGCGGTAGAGGCTGCGCCGGGGGAGCACATATACCGAGGCTTCGACAGAGCGCAGAACTTTCCTGATATCGACGGCAACAGGATCGTCTGGGAAGACGACCGGAACGGAGACATAGACATCTATCTCGGAACCGTAGACCAATTCCGGGAGTCGCTCGGCGGTTACACCGGCGAGAGGGTAACGAGTGATCCTGCTTCACAGGAGAGGCCGTCCATCTCGGGAGACTACATCGTCTGGCAGGATGACCGGAACGGAGACTGGGACATCTACCTTCATGATGCCTCTACCGGTGAAGAGAAACAGCTCACCGACGATCTGGGCAAGCAGTGGCTGCCTGCAGTCCGCGGGGGCTACGCCGCCTGGTACGACGACAGTAGTGGCAGGACAAACATCGTCCTCTACGACATCGCCGCCGGGACCGTGAAGGATACCATCGAGACCGATGCGCGGACGACGATCCCCTTCTCAAGCGTGCCGACTGAGTTCAGGCCCGCCCTTTCGGAGAGGTATGTCGCCTGGGTTAACGCATCAGACGATGAGAGGATCTGGTACTACGATATCGCGGCAGAAACAGCAGTCGGCCCGGTATCCACGATTACCGCGCCTCAGTCCTGGCCCTCGCTATCCGGGAGCCTCATCGCCTGGGAAGATTACCGGCACGGGACCACAAATGCTGAGATCTATATGACCGATCTCGACAACCCGGCCGGTGAGGAGCGGCGGATCACCAACGATCTCGGATACCAGGTCTCGCCGGCAATCAGCGACCGTATCGTCGTCTGGGAAGACATGCGGGACGGACCGCGGAGCATTTACATCTATGATATCTCCGCCGGGAGCGAGGAGATGTTTGCATTCGCGCCCGAAAGCACCAATGACGAACAGCTCTACCCCACCGTCAGCGGCAACACGGTCGTCTGGCAGAGGGGTCACAGTCCTAACTCGAACCTTTACATGTTCGTCTACAATCCTTCTGGAGCACCGGTCGAACCCGTACTGACGACCATCGAGGTCACACCGGCAACGGCCACCCTTGAGGCCGGCGCCACCCAGGCGTTCCAGGCAACCGCTCTGGACCAGACCGGCAGCGAGATGGACGGCGTTACGTTCAGCTGGACGAGCAGCGACGAGACCGTCGGGACGATCAGTGCGGACGGCGTCTTCACCGCCGCTGCCGAGGGCACGGCGGATGTCACCGCAACAGCAGGCGATGTATCCGGGACCGCGACCGTCACGGTCAGCTCCGAAGAACCGGCCTTAACGAGCATCGAGATCGACCCGTCGGCCGCCACTCTCGCAATCAACGAGACTGAAACATTCAGGGCAACCGTTCTCGACCAGTTCGGCGCCGAGATGACCAATGTCACGGTCACCTGGACGTCCAGCAACACGACCGTCGGGGAGATCGATACAGAAGGCGTCTTCACCGCTCTCGCAGTTGGAACAACGACCGTTACCGCAACGGCAGACAACGTCTCTGCGGAAGCAGCCGTTACCGTCGCCGAGGAAGTGCCAGCCCTGGAAAGCATCGAGATCGAACCGTCCGCCACGACTCTCCAGGTCAATGAGACGGAGGAGTTCGCGGCAACCCTCCGCGATGCGGACGGCAACACCATCTCCGGCATTCCGGTCACCTGGGCAAGCAGCAACGAGACCGTCGGGACCATCGACGGTGACGGTATCTTCACCGCCCTTGCGGCGGGAACAACAGACGTCACCGCGACGGCAGACAACGTATCCGGAACCGCGACCGTCACCGTGACCGAGACCGAGGAAGATTCGGTCGCAACGAGCATCAGGATCAACCCGCCCCGGGCCACCCTCGCGGCCAACGACACCCAGCGATTCATGGTGACAGTCTTCGACCAGAACGACCAGCCCATGCCCGCCGATGAGGTCACCTGGACAAGCAGCGACGAGACCGTCGGGACCATCGGTGCGGACGGCATCTTCACCGCCCTCGCTGCCGGAACAGCGAACGTCACCGCGACGGCAGGCAACGTATCCGCGGAAGCAACCATCACCGTCAACGGCGATGAATCGGCGCTCGCGAGGATCGAGGTCCTGCCGTCGGCAGCCACCCTGAATGTTGATGGCAACCTGCTCTTTGACTTCGTCGCGTTCGACCGGTCCGGCAACGTCATCTCGGACGTTGCGGTTACCTGGGCAAGCAGCGACGAGACCATCGGGACCATCGACGCTGACGGCACCTTCACCGCTCTCGCCGCGGGAACGGCGAACGTCACCGCGACTGCAGACAACGTATCCGGGACCGCGGCGATCACGGTCAGCGATGAAGAGCCGGCCGAAACGACCATCACCGTCACACCGGCGGCAATCACCCTGAACGTTGAGGACACCGCAACCTTCGCCGCTCTCGACCAGAACGGCCTCCCCGTGCTCGCCACCTGGACGAGCAGCGACGAGACCGTCGGGACCATCGATGCTGACGGCACCTTCAGCGCTCTCGCTGCAGGAACGACAACCATCACCGCATCGGGCGAAAACGCCACCGGAACAGTGGATGTGACGGTCACCGACGAGTCCTCGGGGGTCGTGATCTCCCCTTCAGAGATCACCGTCAATGCCGGGGATACCAGGCAGTTCAGCGTGACCGCGTATGACCCGGAGGGCAACGTAACGTCCGGCGAGGTGATCTGGTCGTCTGATGACCCGAGTGTCGGCGCGATCGAACCTGACGGCGTCTTCACCGCTCTCGGGGAAGGCACTACAACCATCACCGCAACGGTTGCCGGGATCAACGAGACCGGGACCGCGATAGTGACGATCCAGCCGGCGCCCATGGCGCTTACGCGGATCATGGTCAATCCGTCCAGTTTCACCATCCCCGCCAACAACACCCTGGTGCTCACCGCGGCCACCATTGACGATGAGGGCAACCCCATACCTCTCGATGATGGCACCTGGACGAGCAGCGACGAGACCGTCGGGACGATCGATGAGTCCGGCACCTTCACCGCTCTCGAGGAAGGCACGGTGACCCTCACCGTATCGGCGGACGGGGCCTCGGGCTCTGCCTCCGTGACCATCGGGCCTTCGCTCCCGGTCCCGGCCGAGATCGAGATCGAGCCCGCCACAGCCACGGTGGCGCCCGGAGAGACCCGGGAGTTCACTGCCACGGTCTTTGACCAGCACGAGAACGCGATGGACTGGGTCAGGATTGACTGGTCGTCTTCTGACCAGGACATGGGCTCGATCGATCGCGCCGGGCTCTTTGCAGCGTTCGCAGAAGGGTCTGTAGATGTGGTGGCATCAGCAGGCAGCATGGTGAGGATGGCGGCAGTCACCATCGCGACCGGCGCCGTACCCGAACCTACCCCGACCCCGACCGACCCTGGAAACAGCGGTGGATCGACAGGCGGCGGGGGTAGCGACGGCGGTGATAGCAGCCCCACCTTCTTCGCGGGGATACACGAGAACCTGAGAGGCGGGGAGACGTTCACCTTCACGGGTATCCCCGTCTCCTCGGTCAGCAGCGTTGCCGTCACGGCGGCCGACGCTATCCCGAGGATGATGGTGACGGTGAAGGAGACCGCTCTGCCTTCTGCTGCGGAATCCCCCATCGGTGACGTCTACGAGTACTTTGATGTCAACCTCAACTGGGCAAGCCCGCGGGCCGTCAGTAACGCGACGGTGATCTTCACCGTCCCTGCTGATTGGCTTGAGGAGCGCAACATGACCGCAGAGGATGTCAGGCTCATGCGCTACGTCAACAGCAGTTGGCAGAGCCTCGCGACCACCGTCATCGGGGAGGAGGACGAGAACTACCACTTCCGGACGATCATCCCCGGGTTCTCCACCTTTGCCATCACTGCGACATCGGCGAACGTGACGCCCATCGAAGAGACGAACAGCACAGTCGGAGGGGAGACCAACTCCACGAGCGGAGGGGAGATGAACGTCACGCCCACGGTCACCGTGACCGGAGACGCGACGACGGAGATGACCACCATGCCGACGACGGCACAGGCGGCACCGCTCGTCTATGCGTCCCTCCTCGCTCCACTGGCATTCTTCCTCTGGCCGAGGAAGAAGAACTAACCCACCTTTTTTTGACGCTGTTACGTGAATGCTCACGAGCACCCGCTCGCAGGGAAAGGGAATGCAGCACCAAATGCTGTATGCCGCCTCCGTCCAGCCAGAGGAGCGTCATAACCGATGTGAGCGCAAGGACTCTCTCCTGCGGAGTGCCGGTCTCGGTGCGAATCCCTCCGCCTCCTTTCGATGGAATCCTGTAAAAATCGGAAGAGAGAAGGGCCGTAATGTCCCTGGTCTCCTCTTTTGGTCTACATCAGTACCGATCTCTGGTGCCCGCTGCCGGTTTATGTCTCGATGGCAATCGGGGTTGTGTCTGTCTCCATGGTGGTCGGGATTGTCTCTGTCTCGATGGTTGTCGGGGTTACATCCGTCTCCATGGTGGTGGGGGTTGTCTCAGTCTCCGTCATGGTCGGGGTTTCAGTCGGCTGTATGCCGTCTCCACCCGGCGAGGTGCATCCTGCGACCAGTATGCCGGCGCTCACGATAAGAAGCGCCGCCAGAAGGACTAGGTTAGGCCTCATGGCAGAGGCCATAACATACATGTTATTTATAGATTGCCCCCCGCGCCGGAGACCGGGCTGCCCATAGGGGCATTCACGTCTTCGCTCACTCCGGTCTTCCACGACATCGAAACGTTCGCCCGGACAGCAGGATCCCATACCGCAACCGGAGCATGCCCTGCGGACAAGAACCACGGGAATCGCGAAGGGAAAAAGAAGAAGAAGGGGGTAACCCCGCTCCCTGTATCACTCCACGATGAAGTCGCCGTTCATCGAGGGGTGGATGTCGCACTGGAAGTAATAGGTTCCCGGCTCGGACGGTGCCGTGAAGGTGTAGGTGATCTCGGCGGGCCCGGTGATGATATCGCCCACGAAGATCGCCTCCGACCGGAGAGGACCGTCGTAGACCGCGACGTTGTGGGGGATGCCGCCGTCCTGGTTATCAAAGACCATCGTCACGCTCGCCCCCCCCGGCACCGTGATCGTCTCCGTATCGAAGGCAAGGTTATCGGCGGCGATCTCCACCGTCGTCTCGGCGCCGGGAGCCGCCGGGGTCGCTGTTGGTGTCGCGTTCATCGTCGCTGTCGGGGTCACGTTCACTGTTGCTGTCGGTGTCGCGTTCATCGTCGCCATCGGGGTCACGTTCATCGTCGCCATCGGGGTCACGTTCATCGTCGCCATCGGGGTCACGTTCACTGTTGCTGCCGGGGTCACGTTCACTGTTGCTGCCGGGGTCACGTTCACTGTTGCTGCCGGGGTCACGTTCATCGTCGCCGTCGGGGTCGGCGTCATGCCATCCATCCCACCGGGACGGAGGGCTATGACCTGGGCCATCTCCCCGACGCCGCAGGGCCAGATGATGGTGTCGTTCGCGACCGCAGGCCAGGCGTTGATCCCCGCAGGAGCGGTGAAGTTCCAGACCTCTTCGCCGGTCACAGCGTCGAAGGCGTAGATCGTCCCGTTGAACGTTGCCGTGAAGACCAGGTCGTTGACGACCGTTGCACCGCCCACGTTGATGGAGTCAAGTTTCCTGTCCCAGAGGATCTTGCCGGTATCTGCCTCAATAGCCACAAGCCCGCCGGTTCCCTCGGGGACCGACTGGATCTCCGCCTGGGGTGCACCCTCGACGCCCAGGGAGAGCGAGCTCGTCGGCGTCCAGTTGGTGTAGAGGTCGACGTAGGGCGCGTAGACCGTGTTGTTCGCGTAGGCCATCGGGGTCTCGACACCGCCGAGCGCTCCCGGGTAGACCGTCGTGTTGCCGGGCGGCAGCCGCGCAAGCTGGTCGTTCTCGTGCCTGCCCACGACGGCGATCCAGAGAATGGCGCCAGTATCGCGGTTGAAGGCATAGACCCTGCCCATCTTCCCGCCGCTGATCACAATCTTCTGGTCCTCTCCGCTGATGTTCGCGTTGGTGAGGATCGGCGCGATCTGGAGATCGTGGTCGAAGAGATCGTGTGCAAGGACCTGCGTGAACCAGGACATATTCCCGGTCGCATGGTCGAGTGCCATCAGAGTGTTTGTGTAGAGGTTCGGGCCGGGCCGACTTTCGCCGTTCGGGAACTCCGGGAGCCCCGCGAACGGCGCCGGGTTCGCTATGGCCCAGTAGGTGATTCCGGTCTCCTTATCCACCGCCGGAGTGTACCAGGCCCCGCCGCCGCTGTTGACCTCCGGGTTGCCCCAGATACCCACCGGGTCGTCGACCGTGCTGACGTTCCACACAATCTCGCCGGTCTCCTGGTCGAGAGCGTAGAGGAACCCGACAGCGCCGCCCTGGTAGAAGACGTCACCGCGGCCGGGGACCGTCGAGGTGAAGACGAGGTCGTTGTAGACCGTAGGCTGGATGTCGATACCCTCGCCGATGATCTCTCCCTCAAGAGGCGTGGTGTTGATGAGCTGCATCGACCAGAGTTCTTCTCCGCTCGATGTGTTCAGCGCTGCGATGGAGAACGGGTCGTTCGTCACGAAGACCTTGCCCCACCCGACCGCCGGCCCGTTCGGCCCGGTCACGGTGGTGTTGTTATAAATCCTCTCCCACTTCACCGAACCGTCGGCAAGGTTCAGGGCGTAGGTGTCGGCAAAGAGGTCCTGGAAGTAGACGGTGTCCCCTACGATGAGGGGGTTACTGCTCGCGCCGCCGAAGGTGCCGGTGGCGTTGATATCAAACGTCCAGGCGATGGCCAGGTCGTCCACATTCTCACTACTGATCGATACGTTGGTCGTTGCGCGTGTATTCTCGTAGTCTCTGTTCGGAAGCGGCCAGTCGGCCGCATACTGCAGGATCTCCGGCGGGACTCCCTCCGCCGTCTGAAGCTCTGTTGTCGCGTTGGAGATGTCGCTCGCGTTCTCTTCCTGGGCGACCGCCCCGGAAAAGAGCATCAAACACCCTACCAGGGTGATGATCAGGAGCCTTGGCAATCTCTGCATACGGGGCAGGAATGAGAAACCCATGTTATATACCTTTCGTAAAGGCGCCCTTTCCTCCCCAAAAAATGCCGGATTCCTGAAAAAACTTCCGAAATGGGTTCGGCTCAGTCCGAGGATGGCAAACATCACTACAAGGCGCTCGCCGGTTATCGAAGAAGGGAGAGGAAAGGGAGCCTCGCCCCCCTCTTCCACGTACCAATCCGGATCATTCCACGATGAAGTCACCGTTCATCGAGGGGTGGACGTCGCACTGGAAGTAATAGGTCCCGGGCTCGGACGGAGCCATGAAGGTGTAGGTGATCTCGGCAGGCCCGGTGATGATATCACCCACGAAGATCTCCTCCGACCGGAGGGAACTGTCGTAGACCGCGACGTTGTGGGGGACGCTGTCCTGGTTGTCAAAGACCATCGTCACGTTCGCTCCCGCCGGCACCGTGATCGTCTCCGTATTGAATGCAATATCCTGTGCCGTGATGTTCACCATCGTCGCGTTCCCTGTCATATTCCCTCCGACGGTGACGTTGACCATGTCAAACACGAGCGGGATGAGCGGCGTGTGGTCGTTATTGACCACCTGGACCGAGAGGTTATGCTCGCCTGCCGTCACGTTCTCCCAGGTGTGGGAGAGGTTTGTGGAGATGACGTAGCCGCCGGTCGGCGGGATGGCGGGTTCGCTCGCGTTCGTCGGCACCGGGGCGTCCAGGTAGTAGTGCAGGTGACCCTCGCCTGGCATGTTCGGCTGGCCGGTCGGTTCCACCAGCGTGAAGTTCGTCAGGTTCACCGCAACCGTCACGTTCCCGACGGGGACGCTGGCATTTGCCTCCGGCGATGCAATGGTGACGTTCGTCTCATTCGTCTCGCCCACGGCCATGGTCATGACCGGGGTCGGGCCGCCCCCATACTCCTGGGCGACCGCCCCGGAGAAGAGAACTACACACCCTATCATCAGGGTGATGATCAGGAGTCTCGACAATCTCGCCATACGGCGCAGGGGGAGGGGTACCGGAAGTATATACTTTTCGCAAGGCTCTCCCGGGAGCAGGATTAAGTGATGGGCTGGCGTATCTCCGCCCATGATACGCACAAAACGGGTCTACGAAGAACCCTCGGAGGACGACGGCACCCGGGTCCTCGTCGACCGGCTCTGGCCGCGGGGGGTCTCGAAGGCGGAGGCAAAGATCGACCGGTGGGAGAAAGACCTTGCGCCGAGCAGCGAACTGCGCCGTTGGTTCGGGCATGACCCGGCGAGGTGGGAAGAGTTTTTCCGGCGCTACCGGGCCGAACTCGATGGAAAGGAGGAGGTGCTTGCCAGGCTCCGGCAGGAGGCAAGCGAGGGAACCGTCACCCTCCTCTACGCCGCCAGAAACGAGGAGCAAAACAACGCCGTGGCGCTGAAACGCTACATTGAGGGCGAGTAAGCCGGAGCGCCGACACCTACTTATGATTGTGAGAGATGTCACTCCCCATGACCATGGAGAGCAACAGGATATCCTACCACGAGTCAGCAAGAACCGTCTACAAGCGGCTCAAAGCGGACGGCATGTCCAACGTCTGGGACCGTTACGAGGCCCAGGGCCTCGGGAACGACCCCGACCGGCGGTGCGCCTTCTGCCAGGGAGGCGCCCGATGCGACTTCTGCTCGAACGGCCCCTGCCGGGCCGACGCCAGCCGGAACTGGCGGGGCGTCTGCGGGCTCAACGCCGACGGCATGGCGATGCGGATGATGCTGCTGCGGAATGTCATGGGCGCATCGAACTACCACTTCCACGCAGCGCAGGCGGTCCGGACCCTCAGAGCGACCGCGGAGGGGAAGACCCCGTTCTCGATCGCCGAGCCGGAGAAACTCCGGACGTTTGCGGGACGGCTCGGCATCGACACGAGCGGGAGCGACGCGGAGATTGCCCTCCGGCTCTGCGACTTCGTCGAGGAGGACTTCCACCGGTTCACCTACGAACCGAGCCTGATCGTTGAGCGGCTTGCTCCACCGGAGCGAAAAGAGGTCTGGAAGCAACTCAAACTCTTCCCGGGCGGGATCTACGGGGAGACAATCGTCGATACCGCCTCGACGCTCACGAACGTCGATGGGTGGTTCGCGAGCCATGCCATGCGGGCGATGCGCCTCGGTGTCGCGATGGCTTATCAGAGCGAGATCGTGCTTGAATACATCCAGGACATCCTCTACGGCATCCCCCGCCCGCACCCCATGCGGGTCGACCTCGGGGTCCTCGACCCCGACTATGTCAACGTCCTCCCGAACGGTCACGAGCCCTTCCTCGGGTTCGCCCTCATCGACCTCGCCCGCACCGACGAGTGGCAACAGAAGGCGCGAGCCGTGGGGGCGAAGGGTCTTCGGATCATCGCGAACATCGAGACCGGGCAGGAACTGATCCAGAGAAGAGAGATGGACAATGTCTTCTACGGCTACACGGGCAACTGGATCATGCAGGAGGCGGTGCTTGCCACCGGGGCGGTCGATGTCTTTGCCGCCGACATGAACTGCTCGCTCCCGCTCGACCCCCTCTACGCCGAGAAGTACCACTTCAAACTGATCCCGGTCAGCGAAGTCGTGGTCTTCGAGGGCGGGACGGAAAGGCTCGAGTACGTCCCGGAGGAGGCAAAAGAGCAGGCAGCAGCGCTCCTCCAGATGGGGATCGAGAACTTCCAGGAGCGGCGCGAGAAGGTAAGGCCGATCCTGGGTCTTCCCGTGCGGGAGGCGGTGGTCGGGTTTGCCACGGAGAGCATCGTCGAGGCGCTCGGCGGGAGCCTTGACCCGCTTCTATCAGCGATAAAAGACGGCACCATCCGGGGCGTTGTGGGGCTCGTCTCCTGCACCACCCTCCGGGACTACGGGCAGGATGTCCACACCGTCGCGGTGGCGGAGAACCTGATCGCTCGCGACATCCTTGTCCTGGGGATGGGGTGCGGCGTGGCCGGGCTCCAGGTCGCCGGGCTCTGTTCCCCTGAGGCAAAGGAGAAGGCCGGGCCGGGGCTCGCGGGCCTCTGCACGGCGCTCGGTGTGCCGCCGGTCCTCGGGTTCGGGACCTGCACCGACACCGGGCGGTGCGCCGACCTCCTCTTCGCGGTCTCTGACGCCCTCGGCGGCGTCCCGCTCCCGGACCTCCCTGTCGCCGTCGCCGCTCCGGAGTACATGGAGCAGAAGGCGACGATCGACGCCCTGTTTGCGCTCGCGCTCGGCCTCTACACCTACGTCAACCCGGTCCCGACCGTGACCGGGGGGCCGGACCTCGTCAAACTCCTCACCGAGGACCTCCCCGGCATCACCGGCGGGGTGCTCCACGTCGAGACGGACGCGGTCGCGGCGGCGGAAGGGATGCTCGCGCATATCGAGGCGAAACGGACGAAACTGGGGCTCTAAGATCCCTGGATTCCTCTTTTTAACAGAGACCGGGCGCGGAACAAAAAGCGTTTAAGGTCCGGCGGCCCACGAGACTTCAATGGGCTTCTTACGCCGCACAGGGGCGGACTTTCTCCTGATCAACCTCCTCCTTCTGGTTCTCACCCAGCCCGGCGCACTCGTCCTGGCCGGGTTCGATCCGCCGTTCAGCCTCGCGGTGAGCGCCACCATCTGGATGGCCGCGTTCGTCGGCGCCTCCCCTCTCGCCGTCCTCTACCTTCTCATCAGGAGCAACTCCCTCGGCAGGCGGTTCCTCCCGGTAACGGCGGCGTACATCGTCCTGGTACTCGCCGTGGCCTACGCTTCGTATCTCCTGCAGCAGCCTCTCTTTGAAGGGTTCAGGGCGCCGGGTTATGAACAATCATTCCCCATCTTT
>NZ_JAJGBK010000015.1 GCF_020696975.1 Methanoculleus sp. | reverse complement strand
AGGCCATCGTGGCTCCCCTGATCGAGAAGATCCCCGGCGTCAAGGTCATCGACTGCGGGGCGCTTGAACGGGCCTGCATCATCGAGAAGATCACCCCGCTTCTCATCGGGCTCAACATCAAGAACAAGTGCCAGTTCGGCGGCATCCGGATCACCGGACTCGACAAAGGCCGCGCCTGCTAATACGGTGCACCTGCATAATTCCGCGGAGGGGGCGCACATTACCATGCAGCCCCCTCGTTGCGGGATTGGCCAGGACCGGGAGAAGCCTATCTAATTCCCCGGAAAGGCTCTCCCGATCCATCTTCGTCCCTGGGAGATACAACGGTTCTTTCCCGGCTGTCGCTGAACCGGTTGTACAGCTCTCTGTCAGAGCTTGGTCGGTCCACCATCTCCTTGATCGAGCGTCGTATAGAAAAAAAGGGTGGAATTGCCCATACAGTTCGTCGGATCAAAACCTCAGCATACCTGCTATTGCATTCAACCCCTTTTCTTCCGTAACTTCTGCAAAACACGTGGCAGTTAATCCTGATCTGCATGGAGAAATATTTATGCGGTGCAATGTGTAGTTGCTCGTTATGGAGGTCGTCCTGGAACCTTCTGCAGGGAGGGTGGTCCCCTCCTGATCACATTATTCGAACCCTCTGACTTTTTCGACGCCCTATCCCTCTCTGATCGGCGGGGTTACCGCCGGCGGACTTCAGGTGTGCCGGGCCGGGACAGCATACACGGTGTCGAAACACGGGGTGATCGGCCTCGTGAAGAGTGTTGCATACATATGCCCGGAAGGGCATCAGGTCGAACGTCATTGCCCCAGGCGGCGTCAAGACCGAGATTGGTGCAGGGCAAGGAGGCAAATGAGGGAGGCGCGGCCATATGCCTGATGGGCATGAACACCCGCGTATGGGGAGGCCGGGGAGATCGCCTCTGTGGCCCTCTTTCTGGCGAGAGGCTTCCAGGGACCCCGGGGAGGGTCCCCTGGATTCAGCGGTTCATAAGGTCCTGCCCGATGCCGCAGGTGATTATACTGCGGTATACCCGCCGTCGACAAGCAGGCTGGTTCCGGTTATGTTCGAAGCGTCATCGCTCGCCAGGAACGTGACGGCCTTTGCGACCTCCATCGGCTTGCCCAGGCGCCCGATCGGGTGCAGTTTTTTCAGTTCCTCGTAGGCTTCCGGTGGAAGGGCCGCGAGCAGAGGGGTGTCAATATATCCGGGTGCAACGAAATTTGCGCGAATCCCCTGCGCCGCGTAACTGGTCCCGAGTGTCCGGGTCAGCATGGCGACCCCCCCTTTGGCAGCGCCGTATGCCGTGACGCCCTGCTTGGCGACAAAACTATGGATGGATCCGGTGTTCACGATGGCTCCTCCGTGACCCTGTTTCAGCATCTGCTGGACGGCATACTTGTCGCAGAGGAAGACTCCCTTCAGGTTCACATTAATAATTCTGTCCCACTCCTCTGTCTCTACTTCGTGAGGGTCACCCAGGCTGCCGACGCCGGAGTTGGCGACAAAGACATCCAGTCTCCCGAAGGCCTCGACGGTCTTCGCAATGAGGTTCTTGATATCGTCTTCGACGGCGACGTCTGCACGTATGAAGATTGCCTCTCCCCCTGCTTCCTTTATCTCATTAACAATTCTTGCGCCCTCTTTCTCGTTTCGGCCGGAGACGACGACCTTGCCGCCCTCGGCCGCCATGTCCTTCGCGCAGGCTTCACCGATGCCGCTGGTGGATCCGGTGATAACACAGACTTTGTTTTCCATTCTTCCCATAAGGGTTCCTCCGTGGTATTCTGTTCGAATGACGGTACTGGCAGACGCGCTCCTGGCCTTTATTTAGGTCGGTGTTCCAGGCGCCACTAAATTGGCACGTCTTCCTGATGTCGCGTTCATCAGGAGCGAGGTAACTTTCTCGATGGTGCTCACGTGTTCGAGCGCGCCACAGGTGCAGTATCTTCAATCGTTGTATATGTGAGGATCGATCTGCCTCCGGCATCAGGAGCGCGGCAGTATAGCCATTGTCATGCCCGTGGCCTGGCCGATATACAGCATGACCGGCAAAAAGTATTTGGGAGTGCAAAAGGAGACGATCTGACACGAATGACGGACTTCGCGACCGGATATCAGGAGCAGTTCGGCCGGATCCTCGATCTCCTCCAGGAGCACGCGACCACGGGAATGTCTGTGACGGCGGTCGCCCGGGGACTCGGCATCACCCGCATCTCCGCTGCCAAGTATCTCGAACTCCTTGCCGCGAACGGCGATGTCTGCATGGAACGGTTCGGCCAGAAGAAACTCTACCGGCGGTCGCAGCGCCTGCCCCTGCCGGAGGTCTTCGACCGCCTGCCGAACGCACTCGTGATTCTCGATACTGACCTGCAGATCCTCATGGTGAACGGGAGTTTTGTCGCCACCCTCAACATCCAGCCGTCCCGTAATCTGGTCGGTGTTCCGCTTTTTGATCTCGATCTGCCGCTCTTCTCCGAACCCTCAGTCCGGCGGAACATCGAGCGGCTCAGCCGGTCGGAGACGTACCTCGATCAGATGCAGATCATCGATGAACGAACGGACCGGATCTTTCTCGTCGACTTCGCGCCAATCGTCTCGCCGGCCAGCCGCCCCGGGATCATGGTCAGCCTCCGGGATATGACCGCGCTGAAGAAGACCGAGATTGCCCTGAAGAACTCAGAGCGGAAGATCGCGACCCTCTTTGAGACGGTCCCGAGCGGAATCATCGTGTTTTCCGCTGACGGGACCATACTGGATGCCAACCCCGCCTCCCTCCGGATCCTCGGTCTGCGAACCTTTGAGCAGATGAGCGCCGCGAGCATCTTCGTCCTGGCCTGCTCCCCGGGAACGCTCGAGTCGCTGATCCGTGCAGGGCGGGTTGCCGAGATCGAACTCGCCTGCGACTTCGACCGCATGAGGCGGGAGGGGATCGCGAGCATCAAGTCCGGCGTGGCATACTTCAACGTGGTCTTCACCCCGATCCGCCCCGATAGCGGCGGTCCCCCGGACGAGTTCGCCATCCTCTTCAAAGACATCACGAGGGACCGGCGGGAGCGCAAAGTGCTGACCTTCAATGAGACGCGGTATCGTTCGCTCTTCGAGAACGCCTGCAACGGCGTGATAATCTACGGATCGAGCCGCGATGGGGATGAGTTCGTCTTCAACGATATCAACCGGGTGGCCGAGGAGATTCTCGGCATCAAGAAGGAGGACCTGGTCGGCCGGAGGGTCTGGGAAGTCTTCCCCGATCTTGCCGAACCTGAGTTGCTAGAGATCGTGCAGCGGGTCTTTTCCCGCGAAAGTTCGGTCTTCCTCCCGCCTCTTCAGTACCAGAAGGGACACGGTGCCTGGATCTGGCACTACCTCTTCAAGCTGCCTTCCGGCGAGCTCGCCTCTATCATGATCGACGTCTCCGAAGAGCTCCGCACCGGGAATGGCTCCCTCTCCGGTGCGGATATCCACCGATAATCGATTCCATACGATCCATTTTTCAGCAATTTGCGCGGGACCGGTGGTGCCCGGCATTGGTATATATAGTGGCCGGGATCCCGGGTGGGTATTCAGCGGTGAGAGGGCATGGGGGCTCATCTTGGGACATATAAATCGGCTATATTAGTGATTATCGGTAAAACGAAACTATAAGTGACGTTACACCATTTTTCTCATTGTATACAGGTGATCGAATGAAAGGCCTTGCAAGAACTGGGAAAGGTAAGATTGGATGGGTTGAGAAGGGCAAACCTGTTGTCGGACCGAGGGACGCTATTCTTCGGCCGCTCGCTCTTGCGCCATGCACATCAGAGGTACACATGATCTGGGGCGATATCGGCGATTTCATGCCCACCGACCGTGTTGTAGGCCATGAAGCAGTCGGCGTCGTCGACGAGGTGGGAAGCGAAGTCAGGGACTTCAAGCCCGGCGACCGGGTCATCGTTCCTGCGATCACGCCGAACTACCTGCGTATCCCCTCGCAACGGGGGTTTGCCCAGCACTGTGACGGAATGTGCTCCGGCATGCCATTCTGCATGGCAAAGGACGGTGTGTTTGCAGAGTATTTCCACGTCAACGACGCTGATGCTCAACTCTCGCTGATCCCTGATGGGGTGAGCCTGGACCAGGCCCTCATGATCGGCGATATGATGACCACAGGTTTCTATGGTGCCGAACTGGCCGACGTCAGGCTCGGCTCCACGGTTGCTGTCTTCGGGATCGGGCCGGTCGGGCTGATGGCCGTGGCCGGGGCGCACCTCCTCGGCGCCGCACGGATCCTCGCCGTAGGAAGCCGACCGAACGCGGTCAAGGTCGCGAGAGAGTACGGGGCGACCGATATCATTGACTACCACAACGGCGACACCGTCCGTCAGATCATGGACCTGACGGACGGTGCGGGTGTGGACGCCGTGATCACGGCCGGCGGCGGTGTCGAGACCATCGGCCAGGCGGTCGAAGTCCTGCAGCCCGGCGGCACGATCGGGAACATAAACGTCATGGAGCATGCTGAATCGATCCCGATCCCGCTCGGTGCGTGGGGAGGCGGTCTCGGCGACAAAACCATCCGGGGAGGACTGTGCCCCGGTGGCAGGGCACGGATGGAGCGGCTGGTCGCCCTCGTCAAGTACGGTCGGGTCGACCCGAGCAGACTGATCACGCATCGGTTCACGAACTTCGAGGATATCGAGGAGGCCCTCTTGCTGATGCACGAGAAGCCAAAGGATCTGATCAAGCCTGCAGTGATTCTGGAGTGAAGAACGTCGAACAGGAAGAGTCCAGAGAGATCAACTATGACAATGTTTGACTTACACGGCCGGGTTGCGGCCGTAACAGGCGCATCATCGGGTATCGGCGTGCAGATGGCAAAGGCCCTGGCGGGCCAGGGTGCGGACATGGCCATCATGGCCAGGAGAAAAGAAAAACTTGAAGAGGTTGCCGAAGAGATCCGGGCTCTCGGTGTCCGCTGTCTGGTGGTCCAGTGCGATGTCACGAGCACCGAGTCGGTCAAGAACGCGGTCGAGCAGATCGTCGCCGAGTACGGGAAAGTGGACATCCTGCTGAACAACGCAGGAAACGCCCATATGGCGCCGTTCCTGGAGTATCCCGACGATGGCTGGGAAGCCACGATCGCTGTGGACCTCACGGCCGTCTTCAAGGTAGCCCGCGAGTTTGCGAAAGTGATGGTCAAGAACAACTACGGGCGTATCATCAACACGGCCTCGATGTACGGCCTTGTCGGCGCCACGGCCTCGACGGTTGGCTACCAGGCGGCGAAGGGCGGCGTCGTCAACGTGACCCGTCAGATGGCGGTCGAACTGGCGCCTTACAACATCACGGTCAACGCGATCTGCCCCGGGTTCTTCCCGACACCGCTGACGAAGAGCGCGCTCGAGTCGCCGGAGTGGAAGGCGTACGTGAAGGCCATGGTTCCCATGAACCGGAACGGGCGGGACGGAGAGTTGAATGCGGCTGCTGTCTACCTGGCGAGTGACGAAGCCAGTTACACCACAGGGACAACCACGGTTGTCGACGGCGGCTACACCTGTATGTAACGGTGCAATGAACGCGAATCTAACAGATTGGTAACCGAATCGAGGTGAATTACGTATGACAACGATTGGAGTAATTGGTGGAACGGGGGGACAGGGTCTCGGGATCGCGACCCGATTTGTCGAGGCGGGAGAAGATGTCATCATCGGCTCGAGGACGATCGAGAAGGCCCAGGCGGCCGTGGAGAAGGTAAAGGAACTGCTCCCGGGCGCGACGAACGTCCGGGCGATGGCGAACCCCGACGCGGCGAAGGCTGCCAACGTCCTGGTCCTCACGGTGCCGCTCGCGGCGCAGAAGGACACGCTCCTCTCCATCAAGGAGGGTGCAGCCGGAAAGCCGCTCCTGGATGCGACCGGGCCGCTGGAGTCCTGCATCGGCGGGTCCGCAACGAAGTACATCGACCTCCCCGAGGGGTCCGCCGCCGAGCGGTCCCAGTCGATCCTGCCGGACGCGAAGGTGATCTGCGCCTTCAACAACATCTCCCAGACCTGGTTCATGCAGCTCGGCGAGCCGATCGACTGCGACTGTCTCATCTGCGGCAACGACAAGGAGGCAAAGGCCATCGTGGCTCCCCTGATCGAGAAGATCCCCGGCGTCAAGGTCATCGACTGCGGGGCGCTTGAACGGGCCTGCATCATCGAGAAGATCACCCCGCTTCTCATCGGGCTCAACATCAAGAACAGGTGCCAGTTCGGCGGCATCCGGATCACCGGCCTCGAAAAGGGCCGGGCTTGCTAGTACCGCCGTTTGAACAGGACACCAGGGAGGAGTCATCATGGGAAGACTTGAAGGAAAAGTAGCAATTGTGACCGGAGCCAGCTCCGGGATGGGTGCGGCAATCACGAAGCTCTTTGCGAAGGAAGGCGCCACCGTCCTTGCAATCGCGCGGAGAAAGGAGAAACTGCAGGGTGTCATCGATGAGGTCACGCAAGCGGGTGGAAAAGCGATCGCCGTCGCTGGCGACGTCTCAAAGGAGGAGGACGTCAAAGGCGCCGTGAAGATGGCCGTGGAGCAGTATGGAAAGCTTGATATCGTCGTCAACAATGCGGGCAGTCTGGATAAGGTAGCCCCCGTTGCCGACGTGGACGACGAGACATGGAGGAAGGTCTTCGCGGTCAACGTGGACGGCCCGATGTACATGTTCCGGGCAGCTATCCCCGAGATGCTCAAGAACCCCGGGAATGCCGATGGCCTTAACAAGGGGGCGTTCGTCACGGTCGCATCCATTGCGGCCACCTTTGGCTCCCGTGGCGGGGCCGCGTACACCGCGTCCAAGCATGCGGTTCTTGGGCTCGCGAAGAACACCGCCTTCATGTACGCCAGGAAGGGGCTCCGGTCCAACATCATCGCACCGGGATACGTTGCAACCGAGATGGTGGAACTCTCCCGGACGAGCCACAGCCATCCTGAGGGTATGGCGCTCGCGTCGGCCGGTGTTGAGGCCAACCCGCGTATGGGCTATCCCGAGGAGATCGCGAACCTTGCCCTCTTCCTCGCCTCGGACGAGGCAAGCCTGATCAACGGCGCAGTCGTCCCCGCCGACGCCGGCTGGGCGGCGTGGTAAGGTAGAGTAGACGAACACACCCTGCCGGACGAGCGCACGGACTGGACCGTGCGCCTCGGTAACGGCAGGGGCGGCCAGCATCTTCGCTCGAACCCGGCCGCCGGGGGATCATCACGCGATGGTCTGACAACCGGGTGGGAATCATGGCAGTTCAGGGTGCTGGCTCAAGTGAGACTGCACATCTGGAATGGATGGAGTCTCAAAAGGAGAGTGTGAATATGAAAGGATGGGAATTTACATACACGCATAAACCGTTGAGACTGGTTGAAAAACCCGATCCGGTTGCAAAACCGGGTTACGTCGTACTCGACGTGAAGGCCTGCGGGCTCTGCCACTCGGACGTCGGTGCACTGGAAGATGAGAAATGGCTGGCGCTGATGAAGTATCCGCTCATCATCGGTCACGAGTATGCCGGCGTCATCACCGAGGTCGGCGAAGGCGTCACCGGCTACAAAGTGGGAGATAGAGTCGGCGTCTGCCCCATGCCCACCAAAGACGGGTATGGTGGGGGATACGGTCGGGACGGCGGGTACGCCACCAAATCGACCGCTCCGGCTGAGATGCTGGTCCCGGTCCCTGATAACGTTTCTTTTGCCTACGCTGCCGCCGCTACCGATGCGGGGATGACGTCCCACCACGCAGTGGCCGTGGCGGGCGGTGCCGGGCCAGGCATAAACATGGGCATCATCGGCATCGGAGGCCTGGGCCAGATCGGCACCCGGGTCGCCGTCCTCAAGGGCGCCAACGTCTACGCGGCATCAAGGAACCCTGCCGCCCGCAATATGGCCATGGAACTCGGATGTAAGGCTGCATACCCGACGATCGGCGAGGTCGCCGAGCACCACGATCTGGATGTCATCGTTGACTTTGCCGGCGCGGGCCAGACAACCGCAGACGCCCTGGAAGCGGTCGGCGTCAATGGTCGTGTTGTCCTGGTCGGCATGGCAAAACTGGAGACCACCCTCAACACGATGCCCCTGATCACGAAAGAGGTCACGATCGTCGGCAGCCAGGGCGGTAACGTCGACGATATCGCCAGCGTCTACCAGATGATGGCATCAGGCGATCTCAAGCCGGACGTCACCGAGATCGGGTTCGAAGAGATCGGGGAAGGCCTGGAGAAACTGAAGCAGGGCGGCGTGAAAGGCAGGATGGTCGCCATCATGGACAGATAACGTCAGGATCTCTGAATATCTTAATCAACCTTAATGTGGAGTGTGTCACCATGAAACTGGAAAACAAGACCGCATCGTCAACAGAGCGAGCGCCGGGTGGGCCGCGTATTGAGCGGTTCATCCCGTTTTGAGCGGGTCGGACATCCAGAGTAGCCTCACCTCCGGGTAACTTCAACGTCCTGCCCTCTCCCTTGCAGAGAGACGACCGACCCGGGGGGCCTCCCCCCACAGTGCTCCTCCCACACCTCTATACCATGAGGAGCGCGACATGCGTGGGGGATGCTCCCCGTTCGTCCGGCCCGGCCTTACAGCCTCTCGCGCCTACTCCGAGAGGAACACAAATATCCGCCGCAAGTCATCATCAAGCGGTTTCTTCTTCTGCCAGGTCTCCTCGAGCGGTGTGCACTTAAGGGCTCCCCCGACCTCTCCTACCATGCACCCGCTCCGGCCATCAAGCAGCGCCTCGACGGCGGCGACGCCGAGGAGACTCCCGAGCACCCGGTCGCGCAGCGTCGGCGGCCCGCCCCGCTGGAGATGGCCGAGGACGACGACGCGTGAGTCGAAGTTGAGGCGTTCGCTGACCTCCCGTGCGATCTTAAAGGAGATGCCCGGCGTATCCCCCTCCGCGACCACCACGATCGCGCTCTTCTTCCCGACGATGAACCCCTGGCGTATGCGGTCGCTTATCCGGTCGATCGAGACCTCTTCTTCCGGGATGACCAGTTCTTCGGCGCCGCCGGCGATGCCGCTCTCGAGCGCGAGGAACCCGGCGGTACGCCCCATCACCTCGATGAAGAAGAGGCGCTCGTGAGACCGGGCCGTGTCGCGTATGCGGTCGATCGCCTCAACCGCACAGTTCGCCGCAGTATCGAACCCGATGCAGTAATCTGTCCCGTAAACATCGTTATCGATGCTCCCCGGCACCCCGACGAGCGCCGCCGTATCTGCATCGGCGGCAAGGAGGCTTGCACCGTGAAACGTCCCCTCCCCGCCGATCAGGACGATGCCGTCAAGCCCCATCTGCGCGATGGCCGCCGCTGCTCTGAGCCGCCCCTCCTTTGTGTAGAAGTCGGAGTTTCGGGAGGTCTCAAGGATGGTACCGCCCAGGTGGATGGTGTTTCGGATCGCTCCCCGGTCGAGCGGCACCGTATCGCCGTTGATGAGCCCGGTATACCCCCGGCGTATCCCGACGATGGCAAGGTCGTGTGCGAGCGCGGTGCGCACCACCGCCCGGATGCAGGCGTTCATCCCCGGTGCGTCACCACCGCTCGTCAGGATGCCGACGCGCTTCATGGCGCCTCTGCGTCATCGAGCGCCTCAACACCCGGGAGCGGTTTTCCGGCAAGCATCGTGAGCGCGGCCCCGCCGCCTGTCGAGACGTGGGTCAAATCCTCGGCAAGCCCGAACCGGGTCACCGCGTCTGCGGTCGAACCGCCGCCGACGACCGTGGTGCCGCGAAGATTGGCGAGGGCCGCGGCAATCCGGCGCGTCCCCTCGGCAAACTCGGGGATCTCAAAGACTCCCATCGGACCGTTCCAGATGACGGTTTTTGAACCCGCAAGTTCGCGGCAGAACTCGTCGGCAGTCCCCGGCCCGATATCGGCGATGATCTGGCCGTCGGGGATATCGGTTGCGGCGGCAACCCGGAACGGGACGCCCGTTTCCAGTCTCTTTGCGATGACGACGTCCCGGGGCAGGAGGAGGCGGACGCCGAGGTCCTTTGCCTTCGCTTCAAGCCTCCTGACGGCGTCCAGACGGTCGGTCTCGACGTGCGATGCCCCGGTTCCATACCCGCGGCTTGCAAGGAAAGTTGCCGCCATGCCCCCGCCGATGAGAAGGAGGTCCACCCGGGAGACGATGTTCTCAAGAACCTCCAGTTTGTCGCTCACCTTGGCCCCGCCGATCACGGCGGCGAACGGCCGTTCGGGGTCCTGCAGGATACCCGCAAAGGTATTCACCTCCTTTTCGAGCAGGAACCCGGCAACCGCCGGGAGGCGCTCCGGGACGCCGACAATCGACGCATGGGCCCGGTGAGAGGCTCCAAAGGCATCGTTGACATAGATCTCCGCGAGACGGGCGAGGCTTTCTGCGAAGGCGGGGTCGTCTGCCCTCTCCTCCGGGTGGAACCGGAGGTTCTCCAGGAGGACGATCTCCCCGCCGCTCATTCCTGCGACCGTGCTCTCCACTTCCGGCCCGATACAGTCCTGGAGCGCGAGGACCGGCCGGTCGAGGAGCACGGAGAGCTGGTTCGCCACGAGGGCGAGGCGTAACCGCTCCACGACTTCACCTGGGGGCCGGTCCAGGTGGGAGCAGAGGATGACCCGCGCGTCCCGTTCGCAGAGGTAGCGTATCGTCGGCAGGCTGGCCCGGATCCGGGTGTCGTCGGCGATGGCGCCGTCTTCATCGAGCGGCACGTTGAAGTCGGCACGGACGAGCACCCGTTTACCCCTCACATCGATCTCCCGAATGGTCTTCTTCCTTCCTGGTAGGACATTTATCATACCGGTATCCCTCCGGAGCAGCGGAGAACGGCTGAATTTCGCGCTTGAGGGCTATCCTGGACGCATGGGCGGTTGCACCTCACCATCCGGTTCCCTGTTGCCTTCCGGCCGTTTCCCGCAGATTTACGGTGCTCCAGTGCATGCGTGCATTGGCATATATACTGTTCGCCGTTGCGTTCCGGCAGTTGCCGCCGGGTGCACCCCGGAGATCCCTGGCGGTATGGGTCTTTTGCGCATGCAGGATATGGGGATCGCCCCTTTCTGGCCCGGATCCGGTCCTGATCGAGTAATGACTGCCCTGTGGTGTGAGGAATAGAATGATGGCTGCCGGGTCAATCCGGCGATGCGGCTATCGGCAGCCCGCGTGAGCGGGATTACCCTTGCTTCTGCCGCAAGCCCCGGACCTGCGCACAGGCGCCGACCCGGGGCCGATTCTTCCCTGTTTCGGGAGGTATCACCGCTCCGGACGGCGCTCCCAGTAGGGCGTGTAGCCGTAGTGGCTATACATGCCGGTGAGCCACTCGCGTTCGGCGCTCGTCGGCCAGCTCCCTTTGTCAAACCCGGGTGCGTTCTCCAGCCGCTCCTTCGGCACGTCCAGGATGAAGGAGTCATTGGTCGGGTTGTACTGAAGGGCCGCCCAGGGGATGGCGAAGAGTTTGTCGCCGAGCCCCATAATGCCGCCGAACGAGAGGGCAGCGTAGGCGATGCAGCCTTCGTTGGTATCGATCATGACATCCTTGATGCTTCCGAGATCCTCGCCCTGAGGGTTTCGGACCCGGTAATCTTCAATATCTCTCCCCCGTATAATATTCCGCGTCTCCATCTGTGTGGAAGTTCCTCTCATGTGTATCACGTCTCCAGAGTTGTGGGACGGATGTCCCACGGCAAGGGAGTTCAATACCGGTCGTGCGTATTTAATCCTTGCGACAATATATTGTATGTCACATACAATCCGGGTACAGGCGGCCTATGGTCAATACGGCACCGCCGGCGCACCCGGATGTGAGTGGGCCGGCATGGAGTACAAACCCTCACATTCCAGACCGGTATCGCTGAATGACCGGGCGTTTTCCCACCAGATCCTTCGTGTGGTCATTTGTTTGTCGGTGATGCGGTGAAGGTCTCATCATTTCTGGCCATCGTGTGCAGGGCCGGTTTCCTCCAAATGTTTATCCATTCAAACGGCATACTGTTGTTCGAGGTACAAGAATGAAACGCGGGATTCTGGTCGCCTCCCTTCTGGTCCTGATGCTTGTAGTAGCCCCGGCGGGGGCTTTCAGCGCAGACAATCTTCTGATAGCCGTGGACGAGGACGGGAATGCAGACATCACATTTACCTACACCCTCTCGTGGCTCGAGAGGATTGCTGTCTTCTTCAAGATCGCCGAGCCGGAGCAGGAACTGAAGTCCGCGCTCGAGGATGCATGCGGGGTTCCTGTAACGGTGGCTTCGGCCGAGAGCGATGCCGCCGTCTTCTCGGTCCCGGGTTTTGCGAGTATCCAGAGCACCGATGAGGGGAGTGTCTACTCCACGCCGGGACTTGACTTCACCGGAGCGCAGGAGGCGCTCGACCGCTACTGGTTTGCGCCGCTGGTCGAAGCCGACTTCTCCCCGGAGTTGACGACAGTCCAGTTCCCGGACGGCCACGAGGAGACCTTCGCGAACCAGAGTGCCATCCCGGCTCTCTCTCACACGGTTCCGTGAACCGGTCTCTTCCCTCTTTTTGCAAGTTCAACATTCCCGTATGGCGGGTCTCTGCCTGCCGTCGCCATCAACGTCGTGCCGCCCGGCCGTGCACTATCATGCTCACGTGAAGAGCACGCCGGGATCTTGGCATCACTGAAGCAGCCGGTTGCCGTCTGCCCAAAAAAAGAGGGAGCGATCTCCCTTACTCAAAGATGTTGAAGATCTGGTCGCTGCCGGTATCGGCGAGCCGCTTCCTCTCCGTCTGCTCCTCGACAAGCGCGAGGACCGGGAGCTCCATGTCCACACCGGGGGTGTAGCCGAACATCTCCTGGAGGTCGGTCTGCAGGGCGTGCATGAAGAGCGCGTTCGGGATATCCATCGCGCAGTTCTCCTCGCACTGACCGCAGTTGATACACGAGTCCGAGATGTGGGCGTAGCGGATCAGGTGGAACATGAACGGCGGCGGTACCTGACCGGGCGTGACCAGGTAGGACTTCTTCGTGCTGCACTCGACGCAGTAGCAGATCGGGCAGTTCTCGATGCAGGCGTAGCACTTGATGCACCGGGAAGTCTCGTCCATGATCTTCTTTAAGCGGTCCTTGCCCTCGCCGAGGTCCTCGAAGTAGCGTGCCCGCCACTTGTCGCCGAGCTTCAGCATCGCGTTCTCGACCTTGCCGCGGATCTCGACACCCTTCGGGTTTGCAGCACCGGTCTTGAGGACACCGGCCTTCACTGCACCGTCAAGGAGGTTCGCACCCTTCTCGGAGCAGACCTCGACGAACGTGGCCTTGCCAGCCTGGTCGCCGATGACGCCCCAGTTGCCGCAGGCGAGGTCCGCCTGGCGCGGGATCTTCATCTTGCAGCGGCGGCAGTT
>NZ_JAJGBK010000011.1 GCF_020696975.1 Methanoculleus sp. | reverse complement strand
TGGGTCCACCGGATCGTTCCGTCCTGAGCCGGTTTGCTCTCGCAGGTCGCGTTCGTCGCCGCCCGTGTTATCGCGTCGGCGAAGGCCGGCTCGAGCTGCACCGGGATATCGTGCCCCATGCCCGGGACGACGGTGAGTTCTGCACCCGGAATGTTCGCTGCAAGGTCGTAACCGTTCTCTACGGGCACCAGGGGGTCCGCGTCGCCGTGGAGCACGACCGTCGGGAGGTTGAGCCTCTTTAAGAGTTCGCGCCGGTCGCCGTCCGCCATGACCGCGGCGCTATGCCGCTCCAGTGCGATCGGGTCGTAGCCGCCGCGCTCGATGTTGGACAGAGTATACTCACGAATCACCTCCTCGTCGGTCGGATACGCGGGACTCCCGAGGGCCCCGGCCACGAGCACCTCGTGCTCCACGATCGTCTCGACGTCGCTTCCTGCAGGCGGGGGCGGGGGAAGCGCCAGGAACTCCTCAGTCGGGCCGGGCATCTCGGGATTTCCCGTCTCCGAGGAGAAGAGGGTGAGCGAACACGCGCGTTCGGGATGATGGATTGCGATCCGCTGGGCGATCACTCCTCCCATCGATGCGCCGGCGATATGGGCCCTCTCGATGTCGAGCGCATCAAGAAGACCGACAGAGTCGTTCGCCATATCGGTGATCGTGTAGGGGACCGGTGGAGTCCTCCCCTCGCTCACCGCCGTGAAGAACTCCACCCAATCGGGCCGGCCGAGGTGATCGAGGTGGGTCGAGAGGCCGGTGTCACGGTTGTCGAAACGGACGACATGATACCCGCGTCCTGCCAGCTCTTCACAGAGTTCGTCCGACCACATCGTCATCTGCGCACCGGCCCCCGCGATGAGCAGCACCGTCTCCCGGTCGGCCGGGCCGAAGGTCTCGTAGAAGATGGTGATGTTGCCCACCTGAGCCTGACCCTGGGTGCGGTGAATTCCCATTGCCGGGCTGTCGCCGGTGCCGTTCGGGCTGGCTGCGGGCGCAAGGCCGCCCGCCGCCACCAGAGCCGTCCCGAGTATGACGGCGATCATGATCTTTGAGATTCCCTTCACGGTGAGCCTCCCTGGACTGAGGTGCAAGAACGCAGGAATTCCGGATAAACCTTCCCCCTGCTGCACCGCCGTCCGGAGGAACTCCCGGAAATCACTCCCGGGTATCAAGGTCCTCCCGGACACCCCGCATCGTCGCCTCGAAGTCCCGCATCCGGGCAAAGTCCGGCGTGGTGAAGACCAGGCGGTAGCCGTCGGGGTCGCGCACAACGACGTCGCGGGTGTTCCAGGGCCGGTCGACCGGGCCTTCGATGACGGCCCCGGCCTCTCTGATCCGTGCGGCGAAGGCGTTGAGTTCGGAGATCCGGTCGACCGCCCCGGCGGAGAACGCGAGCGTGGTGGTCGCGCCGGGGCACGGTTCGGTGCGGTCGTTACGGCGGGGCACGAGGAGGATATCCTGGTGCTTCAGCCGCCGGAGATGAGCAAGGTGCGTTCGCCCCCCGGGGTCCTGCATCCTGTAGACGAGGAAGAATTCAAGAATCCGGGTATACCACTCCACGGACGCCTCGATATCCCGGACCTCGAAGGTGGAAAAGAGCATCATGGGATAAATTTCATGCTCGGTCGGTTCCATACGCATATTCTCTGTTTTCTTTGGATATCGGGGTATCGAACCGTTCCCGGCACGCTCGCCGCCGGCCCTGTGCCGTAAACCGGGGGCCGGACACTTGAACTGACGGCACGCCCGGAGATAGGCAGGGGAAATCTCTGGCAGATAGTTTTATGGTCCAGAGTATTGAACGTATGATCAGAAAACTGAATGAGTTATCAAATCGCCTGGAGCAGCCAATGAGATCCCCCGGAGGCATGCATGAAGCGCGGCAAGAAGGGTTCCTGCAGCGGATCGCCCCCGCACTCGGCCTCTTCCTCCTGGCACCGGTAACCGCGGAGTACCTGATCGGCTACCTCCCGGTAACCGGAGATCTTGTGCAGATGCTCTTGGATCTCTGGCTTCTCGCGCCCCTCTATGGCGGTGCCGCACTCATTATCCGCGAGGCCGCCCGCCGCACGGGCCGTGGCTGGCCTGCGATCATCCTGCTCTCGGCTGCATTCGGCGTCTTCCAGGCGGGTCTGGTCGACCACAGCCTCTTCGATCCGGCATACCACGGCACGGCTGACCCCACCTACCTGGCGCTCGGCATCAGCGGCACCACCGCACTGGCGTTCATCCTGGGCCATGTCGTCTGGAGCATCAGTGCACCCATAGCAATCGTCGAGACGTTCGTTCCTCGCCGGAGGACGGTACCATGGCTCGGCCGCGCCGGCCTTGCCGTCACCGGGGTTCTCTATGCCCTCGCCTCTGCGATCATCTTCCGGGGCACGGCCGAGGAGAGCGGGTTCCTGCCCTCGATGCCGCAGATGCTCGGGGCAGCCGTCGTCGTCGCAGCCCTGATCGCCCTTGCGTTCACCATGAGGCGCCGGTCGGAGCCGCCCGGCGACCTGCCGGTTCCCGGGCCGTGGGCGGTCGGGGCGGCGGCGTTTGCCGCACTGAGCGTGCCGACCTTCATAGAACTGGTGCTCGAACTGCTGGGCGCTTCGTCGGCATTCATGAGCGGTTGGCCCGGCGTTGCCCTGAACCTCGTTCTGGTCGGTGCCCTGGCACTTCTCGTCCGGCGATGGTCGCACCGCGAAGGCTGGAGCGCCGCCCATACCCTTGCCCTTGCCGGGGGTGCTCTCCTGACCCGGGCGTGGATCGCGTTTCTCGTGGTGCCGTTCGGGGATGTGGCGTTGCACGACAAACTGATCGGCAACACGGTCCTCTTCGTCGGCGTGGCCGTGCTGCTCACTGCGGCCGCATTGAAGATTCGAATGGAAGGTGAACTGCATGAATGATGAAAATCGGTTAAAACAACTCTGCAACGATGCGCCCGGCTGGGTGACGACCATCCTGCCGCTCGTCAGCGCGGCGGCCGGAGGGCTTGTCCTCTGGGCGACATGGTTCTTCTACGGCGATCTCTACCCGTCCGGCTTCACGTGGCACAACTGGATACAGCCGGCCCTGATGGTGATCGGCGGCCTCCTTGCCCTTGCGGCAGCGGGCCTGCTTGTTATGCGGAGACCGGGCGGGTGGGATCTCCTCTGGGCGGCGATCACCATGATCCCGGTCATCCTGGCGTTGCGGCTGGTGATTGTTGTTATCCTTGCCGTCGGTCACGTGAGCAGCGCGGTCCTCGACGGCTCCCTCGTCGACCGGCTCGGGAGCATCAGCCCGGCAAGTATCGCCGTGACAGTCGTGATCCTCGCCGCTATCGGTATCGCGAGCCTGCTCGGGAAGGCAGACGAGACACCCGAAGACAACTCCTGAGGAGAAGATCGTGAGCAGCAGAGGCGAGGAGCAGTCGTTCATATCAGATGCAAGGCGGACGCAGATCATCGAGGCCACGATCGTCACATTAAACGAGATCGGATTTGTCAGGGCGAGCCTTGCGCAGATAGCAAAGCGGGCCGGGATCAGCACCGCCCTGATCTCATATCACTTCGGCGACAGGATGGGCCTGATAAATCGGACGATACAGACCCTGATCGAGGACAACGCGTCGTTCGTGCTGGAGAGAACGAAGGCCGGCAGGAACTGTCGCGAGAGACTGCACCTCTTCATCATCTCCAGTCTCGAGTACCAGGAGACCTATCCCGAGCGGTTTGTCGCCCTGGTGGAGATCGTCTTCAACGCCCGGACACCCGACAACATTCCCTACTATATGCTGAATGATGACAATGATGCAGAACCGCTGCTGCTCGAACTCCGGACCATACTGCGGGAGGGGCAGGAGAGCGGGGAGTTCGGCGATTTTGATCTCATGATCATGGCGAACACCATCCAGGGCGCGATCGGGGAGCACGCGGCCCCGGGCGTGGCTACCCGGATGGATGCGGCGTCCTACGGTGCGGAACTGGTGAGGATATTCGACAGAGCCGTTTCACCGTTGCCCGCGCGACAGCCGTGAAACGGCGAGGACCGTTCCCCACACGGCCCTACCCTACGGAACCGTCTCTTCCGTATCGTAGACCATGGTCAGGACGGTGAGGGGCCGGAACGGCACCCAGGCCCTGTGAGCAGATACGATACGAAACCCTGCTCTTTCGTACAGCCGCACCGCCGGGGGGTTTGGGGCGATGACGGAGAGGACTATCCTCCCGCCTCCGCGGGACCGGACCTTTCGGGCGGCGTCCTCGAGCAGAGCCGCGCCGACCCCCCGGCCCCGCTCCGCCGGGACGACCGAGAGGCTGGAGATCTCGTATGCGGGCTCCGTGGTCCTCTTCAGGTAGTGCGGCGCGAAGATCAGCACCTCGGTGAGGAGGAACCGGACGGCGGTGGCGATGCCGGCCGCACGGGCGACGGCGAAAGACTCCTGGAGGAGCCCGGGGGCATCCGGGGCCTGCATGACCAGGACCCCGATGACCCTGCCTGTCCGGACGGCACAGGTGATCTTCTCGCGCCCGAAGACGTTGCCGCCCGCCCGGATCAGGCGCTCGATCTTCCGGAGAGCCCCCGTGCGGTCGCTGCCAAAGACAAGAGGGAAATACGCCGGCTCGGTGTCGTAGATGAGACCGGCAACCTCCCGAGCGGAGTGCCGTTTCGGGCTGAATGGTTCGAGGATCATCGACGGCGCTCCCAGGGCGTGACGGCAGTATGCCCGGGTTCAGGACTCCTCGTCAGGGAGGGCGACGCGCTACGGGAACGATGTCCTGCAGGCATCCCGGCGAGAGGATGGGTGGGAGAGGTTGCCGCTCCCTCCCGATACGAGCCCTGAGAGGCTCATGCTCATTCCGGTCTTCCCTTCCACTCCCAGAGCCTCGAATGGCTGTTGCCTTCGGCGTCGACGGTGTACTCGATTATAACGGCGGTCCCGTTGAGGCGGCTCCATCCGGGGGTGGACGAGCGGAAGAAGAGCAGCCCATGAAAGAGGGTTTCGGGGCTCCAAACGCTTCCTTTTCCCATACCCATTCCGGTGTACATGGCCATCTCGCCATCCTTTGACGTGACCACGCCGACGCCCTCTGCGTGGAAGGTGTCTTGAGAGCCCCACACACTCCAGGCGGTCGACAGGTCCCGGGATTCGATACCCAGCAGTCTTCCGGTCGATTGGTCTGTCGTCTCGATCTTCGGGCTGGTCTCGAGCAGCTCAACGACCCTCGTGCCGATGATCTTCCCTCGCGACTCACCGATCAGTTCACCCGACATCTTCAACTCCTCCTGATGCTGTACTGCACCCCTCACCGCGATTCCGGCAGCCTCCGGGACCGTCTCATGGGGGCGCGCCGGTCAACCCTAACCTTTGCGGAATAAAAATGTATCCGGATCCAGGCTGGCTCATGCTGGCGTGTTCGATCGCGTCAAGGGAAGGGGCGGGGTCCTACGGCCGGAGGGCGGCGTAGATGGCGCCGATGCCCGTGAGGGCCTTATATCCCTTCTCGGTGATGATGTAGTCCCCCCGCTCGTGCCGCTGCAGGACCATCCCCGCGTCCTGAAGTTTTTTGAGGTGGAAGAGCAGGTTTCCCCCCCGGAGATCGGTCAGGGTCGAGAGGGTCGAGAATGTCTGCGTCTCTGTGGCAAGCGACTGCACGATCCGGAATCGGTGCCTGTTTGCAAGCGGCTCGAGGATGTCGCGGACCAGAACCTCATCCGGGAGGTCCATGACGGACGAAGACGCCTCCCGGCTCTCCCGGTAGACCCCGAGCGAGCGCATCAGTTCAAGCTGCTTCTCAAAGAGACGGTTCGTCTCGGTAAAGCAGGTAGCGCAGGTCTCCAGTTTCCCCCCCTTGCGCATCGTCGCGAGCCGGTCGCGGTAGGACCGGACGACCTCTTCGCTCACCTCGCCGTCCCGGATATGCTCTGCGGAGGCCTTGAGGAACTCGTAGAACGCGGCATAACACCTCTCGCGCATCGGGCAGTCACGGATCATCCGCTCCTGGAGCCTCTGATCCGCTTCGGAGAGGTTCTGTTCGATGAAGAGATCCGCGTACTCCCTGCGAAGCCCGGTGAGGGCCGCATCAACGTGCTGCCGGTTCGCATGCTCGATGAACCGCCGGAGTTCGCTCCGGAGGCCCGCAATCTCGGACTGGATCTCCTGGATCTCTCTGCTGTAGCACTCTTCTCTCCGATCGGCCAGTCCCTCCTCGCCGGACCGGTCTGATTCGGGTCTCTTATGGTCATGAGACTGTAGCACGGACATCTCGTATAGTTTAGTGACAGTCATCTATATTGTTCTAACCATCAAACGGGATGAGTGGTGAGAAGATGCCCGAATGGCGTTACACCGGAATGGCCGTATCGGATGAGAAGGCTCGGCAGGCGCTGGCTGCAGTGAAGAGCGCCTGCTTCAACTGCAAAGAGCATAGCGACGATTGCCCACTGGCAAAGGCCGCCGGGGAGATCACCAGAATGACGGAGGAGAATAAATGAACGTGAAAGAAGAGATCCGTGCACAGATCGTCGGCGCTCTCGCCGGCGCGAAATTCCCAATCAAAACGCCCGAAGGCCTCCTTGCCGCATTCCCGGCGGGAGCAGCGACCAGGTGCAAGGCAGGCGACGTGGAGATGACCGCCGGTGAAGCGGGCACTCTCTTAAAGCCGGAGGACTTCCCCTTCACAAGTCCCGGACAGGTGGCCGACACCATCCTCTCCCGGGCAGGGATGTAACCCTCTTTTTTGCAGCTGCTCTCTCGAAGCGGGCGGTTTTCGCCGGTGGCCCTCCCGAACGCCGTCGGCGCGTAAGGCGCACGGAACCGGCCCGGACCGCCCACTGCTCACCCTGCCTCCGGCACGGGCGCATCGAGGAACTCCCCGATCATCGAGAGCAGCCAGTCGGTGCGGTCGATGAGCGTGATATGAGTCGTGCCGGGGAGGACGGCGAGCCGGGAGGCCAACGATATCCCCCGGCACGCCGCCGCCGAGCAGCCGGAAGATCTCCACCGCGTGCTCGGGGCGGGTGACGTCGGAGTCACCTATGATGACGAGCGTGGGCGCCCGGATCGACCGGATCTCTTCGGCCGTCCAGCCCCGGAACTCCCGGTCGAGCTGCTTTACCTTCTCGATCAGAACCGGCCAGGCATCCGGGTTCGGCGCCGTCCGGGCATACTCTTCCGCGAACGGGGTGCCGGCCAGGTCCTCGGGCTTCAGGTTCTCTTCCCCCTCGTAGATCTCGGGGTAAGCCCCTTCTCTCGTGTAGCTCGGCGAGGCGAGGACGAGCTTCCCCACGAGGTCGGGGTGCCGGATGGCGATCTCAATGGCGATGGCGGCCCCCATGCTGTAGCCGAAGATGTCGGCCCGCTCGATCCCGAGGTGCCGGAGGAGGGCGACAGTATCCGCCGCCATCCCCGCGTAGGTCAGCGGGCGGTCGATATCGGCGGTATGGCCGTGGGCCTGCTGCTCGACGGCGACGACCTGCCGGGTCGCTGCAAGGGCGGGGAGCATCCGCTGAAATGATCCCTCGATCGTCATGAAGGCGCCGTGGAGGAGGACCAGCGGCCGGCCGGCGCCATGGATCTCGTAGTACATCGAAAGCCCGTTCACGGGCGCGTAGCGGCCCGGGGCTGCCGGTGTCGGCATCTTTTTTCCCATCATTAATTCCCCTTCTGGTTCGGCGGCAAAGCCACGGCGCTCCGCAGGAACTCCGTGATCCCCTGCCGCACTTCATCGTGATGCCCGATAAGCATGTGGCCGCCCCCCGGCACGGCGAGGAGGCGGGCGCCGGTGATCCTCCGCACAAGGGCGCGTGCATTCTCGTGGAGCGCCAGCAGATCGTCGACGGCGCTGACCACCAGCGTGGGGGCCCGGATCTCCTCGAACGGATACTCGCTTCCTGAGGCGTTGAACAGGCCGGGGGTTGAGACGTATGTGTCAAAAGCGCTTCCGTCGGCCCGGGCGCTGACCGGGAGGAGGCTCGCGAGGAGAGTCCTGACCTGGGCCTTCCCTTCCGGGGTGAGCCGGCCCTGCACGCCGGCCCACGGTCCTGCGACGATCCCGTAAAAGAAGGTGACCGTCGCCCAGTAGACGAAGTCGTGCCTGAAGAAGACGGTGAAGATGGGTCTCGGCATGACCGGCCCCTTCCCCGGCGCAACAGGCTCGACGAGGACGAGCGCCGGGACGCGCTCCAGGTGGCAAATGGCGAACTGGATCGCCGATGCGGAGCCTGCCGAGTAGCCGACGACGGCGGCCCGCTCAATCGCGAGGGCATCGAGCAGACAGGCGAAGGCGTCCGCCTGCATAGCGACGCTCGCGCGCGAAGGCATGGGCGTGCCGAGGTAGCCGAACCGTGAGGGCGCGACGACCTCGAACGCCGGGCCGATGGTCCAGCCGGCGAGCAGCAGCCCCTGGTCGAACCCGCCCGCGTTGCCGTGGACGACCAGAACCGGGTAGCCGTCTCCGGACCGGGCGTACTCGATCGGCCCGCACCCGGTCCGGACCACCCGGCTGCCAAGGCTCTCGATACGCTCCCGGACGGCACGCATATCACGCCGGTAGCGCAGCATCACGACCGCCGCCCCCGCGACGGCGATGCCGAGCAGGAGGACCCGGAGGTCAGCCATGGGGGTGCACGCTCACCCGGTCCCCGGCTACCCTTGCTGCCGCTCGTTCAGGAGAGAGGCAAGGCGGTCCAGCGACTCGTTCCACCCGGCTTCGGTCATATCGAGCGACTCCCCCGCCGGGATGCCTTCATGCTGCAGGGTCATCTTCGTCCCGCCGTCGTGCT
>NZ_JAJGBK010000010.1 GCF_020696975.1 Methanoculleus sp. | reverse complement strand
GGGGTGGTCCGGCGTTCCGGGAAGAGGACCTCGACGAGCGCTATCGGCACGCTGATGCTCCAGACCGTGTGGAGGGTGAGCACGAACAGCGTCCACGGGAGGGCGCTCCCGAGCGGCGGCAGAAAGCCGTAGTCGAGAAGGTTTTCGCCGAGGTAGCCGGGATTGAAGAGCGACTGGGTGATGATGCCTTCTTCCAGAACGGCGTACGCAAGGGCCAGCACGATCATCCCCGGCCAGCCTCTGCCGGTCCGCCGGACAACCTCCCTGATCAGGAGCGCCCCACCGCCGTACATCGGCGCCAGCACGATAAGGGCGGGGAGCATGGTGATGGCGAGGTTGCCGAGCAGGAACTCGGCAACGAGCGGGGCGAGGAAGAAGAGTATGGCTGCGGGAGCGATACGGCTAAAGAAGCTCCCGATCGAATGTCGGGTTCTATCAGCTGCATTCGTCGATTCTGCGGCGGACATGATTCTACTGGTTCGATCGCCCGCAGTGACTTAAGCCCTTCTGGGACCGGGTCTTCGGGCACACCGGGACCGGGCCGGCGTCGTTCCCATAAAAACCGCGATCACTGCCCCTATCCGGAATTGGGTGGCGAACGATCGCCGGGCTCCAGGGCGCCCGGACGACCCCGCCGGCCTGGATTCTCAATACGTCCTGACGTTCAGCCCGGGAACCCGGGTGAAGTGGCGGTCCCGGGTGACGATCTCGCCGTCGCCTGCGAGCGTGATTGCCGCGATCACCTCGTCGAAGTCTCCGATTGGATTGCCGTTTCCCCGAAGTTCGGCAGCGAGTGCGCCGAAGATCCGGTAGGTCTCGTCCGTGACGGGAAGTTCGATCAGCGCCTGGATGATTGCTTCGACTGCCCGAATGTTCTCCTGTGCCGATCCCGAGAGGTAGGCTCCCCGGTAGAGTTCGAGGATGTTGATCGCCGTGGTCGCAAGGGGCAGCCTTTCTCGCTCCATCGCCTCAAGCGTTTTCATCGCCTCCGGGTCGTGCCGGATCAGGTCGACGAGCAGAGACGTATCAAGCGTCGGCATCGAAGTCGACCTCTCGCATCGAAGCCTTCCGCATCTCGCGTGAGGCTTCCTCGACCGAGTCGGCCAGCGCGGGGTTCGGCCCGAACTCCTTGAGGATCTCGGAGAGTTTCTTCTTTTTCGGGGTATACTTCAGGATCACTTCGGAAAAACTCATGTTCGAGGGGCCTTTTAACCGGGAGAGCCTCTCGTATGCGTCGTCGCTGATGCTGATCGTCCTGGTTCCCATGACTGTTTATGTGTATGTGCATGTATTTAGGTTCTTTCGCGTCGAGATCTCATTCCTCATAGGACGGTCGGCGCTCCGGCCATGCACCGGAGTGAACGGACGGGCCGGGGGGTTGAGCCGGGGCCCCCCAGCCCGCTGCTGTCTCCGGACGCCTGCTATCCGTACCCGAACCGGCGATCATAGCCGGTATGGTCCAGCCACTCGATGATGATCGCGATGGTATCCCCATCGCTGGCCACGGTGTACATTAGTCTCCAGGACCGGGAGAGATTGTACTTCCAGAGGTTCGTTATCGGCGGGTATCATTGCAGGTAGATCTTCGGGATCTGCCTCTTCGGAACCTGCGTGCCGCAAAACACGTTGGCGGATATTGCCGTGATGGCTTTGTCGAGCAGGGCGGCCAGTTCTCGTTCCCCCGTGTGGGGCGAGACCTTCAGGGCTTCGAAGGCCTCCTTTACCTTTGCGTCTGCGAAATAGATCGCGGCCTTCATCTGATCCGCAGATCCTCGCGGGCCCGATACCACCGGACAAGGTCGGGATCATGGATCCAGCATACCTTCCCCTGTGCGTCGATGGCGATCTTATTTGATTCCAGGAGGTATTCGATGATTGTCTTGAACGTCTGGTACATAACCTTCCGCGGCAGGCGTTCCCAGAGCGCCCGGCGGCGGTATTCGCCGCTGTGCTCCCGGATGAAGTTCTCGACCATTCTGATGGTGTCGAGTGTGGGGGAATGAGCGGATCCGGCGCTTGCAGACATGGTGGCAGGGTTGTTGTATGAAGATATAACAAACGGATCCGGCCGCGGTCGTAACGTCCTTGCGGGTCGCCCGCTCTCCCGGTGCTGCTCCCTGGACCCTATCTCCGGGATTGCGGGGCACGGAGCGAGAGGATGGAAATCGACTGCACAATCTGGTATGCTGGCTTTAGAATGTGCTGCAAAGGCAATTAGACTGTAAAACTGTTTCAGAACAGAATGCTGCTATGGGGATTTGAACCCCAGTCGTCGGCGTGAAAGGCCGACATGATTGGCCCCTACACTATAGCAGCATGAGGAATGTTGCCATACAACTTCGATGCCGGAAGATAAAAAAGTTGTGCCGGGGAGTCCGGGCCGGCCGGCCCTGTCCCTCTCACTCGTAGATCGGGGTGCCTTCCTTCTGGGTGGCGGCCTTGTAGGCTGCCATCAGCTGGCGGGTGATGGGGCCTGGCTTGCCGTTCCCGATGATACGGCCGTCGATCTCGCGGATCGGCCCGACTTCAGCCGCGGTTCCCGTGACGAAGACCTCGTCGGCCGAGTAGAGGTCGAAGTAGCCGAGGTTCCGCTCGACGATGGTGAGCCCCATCGAGGCCGCGAGTTCCAGCACGACCAGGCGGGTGACGCCGCGCAGGTTGTTTAAGGTCGGCGGGGTGATGATCGTGCCGTTCTTGACGACGAAGATGTTGTCCCCCGAGCCCTCGGAGACGTTGCCCTTGGTGTCGAAGAAGATCGCCTCGTCGACGCCGCGGTAGTTCGCCTCGATCTTCGCGAGGATGTTGTTTAAGTAGTTGAGGCTCTTGACGTTCGGCGGCATCGACTCCGGGGGAGTGCGCCGGACGGAGACGCAGACTGCACGGAGTCCCTTCTCGTAGAGGTCGCCGTACATCGCGCCCCAGGTGACGGCGATGACGATGACGGTCGCTTTCGGGCACTTCCGGGGGTCGAGGCCGAGGTCGCCCCTGCCGCGGGTGACGATCGGGCGGATATAGGCGTCCTTTAAGTTGTTCTTCCGGAGCGTCTCCTTGATCGCCTCGGCCATCTCCTCTTTTGTGATCGGAACGGCAAGGTCGATCGTCTTTGCCGAGTCGTAGAGCCGTGCGAGATGCTCGTCAAGACGGAAGACCCTTCCGTTATAGGCGCGTATCCCCTCGAAAACGCCGTCGCCGTAGAGGAGGCCGTGGTCAAAGACCGAGACCTTCGCCTCCTCTTCCGGGACGTATCTGCCGTCAAGGTAAATGATCATGTACCAAGTGTGGTATCGATTCGTTTGTATGTTTTGCGTTTCATGCTCCCGGCGGCGCGACGGCGACCGGTACACGGCCAGGGCATGGAGAGCCTCTCAAGACGGCCATGTCCCTGCCCGCGCCCCGTCAGCCCCGGCAGCAGTCCACAAAGTGGGCGAGCATCCCGCGGCTCGTCACCGGGTGGAGGTGGGTGTAACTCCCGACCGTCCGGTCCCGGACCGCACCGTCAAGCCCGTCCCGGATCCCGCTCCCCCGGCTCAGCCGGTAAGCGTAGCGGGTCTCCGGCGCGAGGCGGACGCTGCTATAGTGAAACTCGTGGCCGCGGAACACCGCCTCGCCCACGGGACTTCCCGCAGCGCTCGTCCCGACGACGTAGCCGAGCATCCGGCGGCCCGGCATCCGGGTCTCACCTGAAAAGACACCGGCGAGGTCGTAAACTCGCTCCTCGCCGGCGTCCATGAACCCCCGGTCAAGGACCATCCGGTCGGTGAGGTAGATGAGCCCCCCGCACTCCGCGTAGATGGGGGTGCCGTTTCGCGAGACCTCAAAAAGTCCTTCCCGCATCGCGGTGTTCGCTTCGAGTTCCGGGCCGAAGAGCTCCGGGTAGCCGCCGCCGAGGATGTAGCCGTCAGCCTCCGGCAGCCGGTCATGGAGCGGGGAGAACGGGACGACCTTCGCCCCACATGACGAAAGCACGTCGAAGAGGTCGGCGTAGTAGAAGTTGAAGGCCTCATCCAGCGCGACGCCGATCCGGACATCCGGGTCGGGGTGCGCCGCATACACGCCGCTCTCCTCCGCTGGCGGCGTGACTTCAAGGGCGAGCCCGAGCAGGGCGTCGCAATCGACGTGCTCGCCGATCATCCGCTTCACCGTCTCGATCCGCGCAAGGAATTCTTCGTGGCCCTGCCCTTCCCGGTAGGGGACGAGGCCGAGGTGGCGCATCGCAAGTTCCATCTCCGCCATCCGGGGAATGGCGCCGACGACCGGTATGCCGCAGTAATGCTCGATCGCCCGGACCGCCTTCTCCTGGTGGCGGGTCCCGGTGACGTTATTCAGGATGACCCCGCGGATATCGACGTCCGGATCGAAGGCTAAAAATCCCTTCACGATCGCCGCCGCGCTCCGGGTGATGCTCCGGGCGTTGATGACCAGAACCACCGGCAGGTTGAGCTGCTTTGCGATCGCGGCGGTGCTCCCGAGGTCCGTGAGCGCCTCCGCGCCCTCAAAGAGCCCCCGCACCCCCTCGACGACGGCGATATCCGCTCCCCGGCAGCCGTGGGCGTAGACCGTCCGGACCTCCTCCGGGCTCATGACGTAGCCGTCCAGGTTCCGGCAGGGCCGGCCCGTCACCCCGGCAAGGTAGGAGGGGTCGATGTAGTCCATCCCGACCTTGAAGGTCTGGACGGCCCGTCCTGCAGAGAGGAGGGCCGAGAGCGCGAGCGTGATGCTCGTCTTCCCGCTCCCGGAGCGGTCGCCGGCGACGAGGAAGGACTTCATCGCATGCTCCGGAGGACCGCCCCGAACTCGCTTGCGACGATATCGCGGACGCCGAGGGTCTTTGGGTGCAGATCGATCTCGACCATGACGTGCCGGTGCCCCATCTCGCGGAGCGGCTCCACCTGCCGGGGGCCGTTCGTGATCGAGAAGACCTCGATGCCCTCCGTATACTCCGGCGGGACGGCGTGCGGAACCCCGACGATGAGGGCGAAGTCCAGGTTGGTCTCGCGAAGGCGCTCCCCGATCGCGGGGCCGTTCGCCCCGTACTCATCGAGCGCCCCGAGGAGTTCGGGGTCGACACCCTGCTCCCGCATACCCTTGAGGATTCGCCCGGCGTCCTCGCGGACCTTCGGAAGGCCGCGGTCGTCGAGGTTCGCCACATACGTGATCGCGGCGTCCGGGCAGGCGTCGTGGAGGGCGATGAGTTCGTCGGCGAACATATACGCGGTCTCTTTCTTCGCGTTCATGATCGCCACCCCAGTGGCGCCGGAATCCGCGAGTTCCACGAGCCGCTGTGCTGCAAGGTGCTTGAGGTCGCCGCGGGAGGGCTCGATGTAGGTCCGGGAGGCCGCCCCACGGAGCCGCTCGACCTCGTTGGCCTTTGCGAGAAGAGAGCGTTGCCGCTCCAGTTCGTCGGCGCTGATCCATCCGGCATCGGCCGCGGGTTCGAGGGTCGCAAGCACGCCGTCGATGTTCTCCCGGAACCCGGCGTGGATATCGACGGCGATCGCCGGGGTCTTTATCCCCGCATCCAGTATTGCGGACGGGAGGTCCTCGCCGATGATCATCGCAACGCACGTCCCGACTACTGCCATCCGCCGGGGCGAGAACTCCTTCTCCGCGTGGCGGAGGACCCGCACGAGGGGGTCGTGCCCACCGAAGATGAACTCATTGTCGGCGAGCGACGTCGTCAGCACCCGCATGCCGTCCTCCTCGAGGAGACGGGCGTGCTTGAACGAGCAGCCCGACGGGCCGTGGAGGATCGCCACGTCCACCCCCAGGTCGCGGGCGGTATAAAGCGCCGCGACGATTGAACTCGGTCTTGGTTGAATGTAGTCCATACTCATCTCCACGTCTTGACGGCGAGGATGATCGCCCCTGCCGGGGTGATGCTCCGGGCGATATCAAGCCCGGCATCAAGCGTCGCCGCTGGATGCCCTTCCCCGACCGGGACCGTCGCCGTCGGATTGACGGCCGCGATCGTCCGGCGGATATCCTCGGGACAGAACCCCTCGCAGACCGCCCGGGCCTCCTCGCCGATGACGAGGGTCAGGGGGCCGCCGCCGGAGAGTTCCCGTGCGTAGCGGGCGGCTTCAATTGTGGTCGCCATGTTCGTCCCGCTGTTTGCGTTATCGACGATCAGGAGGTCTCCTTCCCGCCGGGCCACCATCCGGCCGGGGAGGGCGGAGAACCCCGCAAGGGGGGAGGGATCGATCCCGAGGACGCAGGCGGTCGCGGCCGCAAGCGCGAGAGGCATCCGGTAGCCCGCGAGGGTAGAGAGCGGGTTTGCGAAGGTGCCGGTGACCCCGAACCCGTTGTAGCGGCAGACCGGCCCATCGAACGAGACGATCTCATCGGCCCTGATCCCTCCCGCAAGATCGATCCCCGGCGGGAGGACGGCCGTCCGGGCCCGGGAGAGCAGCCGGCACTTCTCCGTGATAGCCCGTTTCTTCCCTGCCGCGATCGGATAGTCCTCCGCCGAGGTCAGGACCGCCACGTCCCCGGCTCCGGTGACCCCGAGCGACTCCTCCGCAACCAGCCAGCCGCCGATCCGTTCCGCCTCGCGGGCCGCCGGGAGCAGGGATGCGGGGGTGATGCTCTTCTTCCAGAGCAGTTCCCGCTCCGGGTAGCGGTAGGTCCCGGTCGATGTATGGAGGATGCCCGGGCCCGGCAGGAGCGCCGCGAGGGCGTGGCCGGTGGTGGTCTTCCCCCGCGCCCCGGTGATCTCGATGAAGGGATGCGGGAGCCGGTCGCCGAGGATCCGCTGCACCGCCTCGTGGTGCGAGACCGCAGGACCGTGCCGCCGGATGAGCGGGTGGTCCGGGTCGAGGTGGACCGGCGCGGTGACGAGGTCGTAGGTGCGGACGAGCGCCTCATCAACGGGGATGCCGGTCTTCCCGCGGTAGACGTCCACCGCGTCCGCCTCGTGGCCGGCATCCCGGAGCGCCGCGGCGAGGTCCGCCCCGCCGTGTATGGTATCCAGCACCAGGACCCGCATTGTCTTCAGGGCTTCAGTTCGGCGATGGCGTCGGCGGCGTTCTTCAGCATCAGTTCCGCGAGCAGCGGGTCGCTGCCGATGGGGTTTGCGTAGACGAGCGGCACCGTCTTCCCGTTGAGCCGGAACTCGCCCTTCCGCTCCCCCGCGGGGAGGCCGAGGATCTCGGGGATGTCCTGGTTGATGTGAACGCCTTTCGCGAGGAAGAGCGGGACGACGACGAGCATATCGATATCTTCCTTGCGGAACGCCTCGAGCTGCTCCTCCACCGTCGGGGTGTTGAGGCTCATGAACCCGGGCCTGACGATGTAGTCGTCGGACTTCTCAGCGATGAGGGCCGCGGTCGTCTCGATCAGCTCCTTATTGTACGGGAGCTTGCTGCCGTGCCCCACCAGTAACATTCCTTTCATACTCATATGTTACATGGTAATACGATAGGCTATTAAAATAATTACCGATTGTTTTTAAGGCCCGGGTTCAAGATCTATCTGATGGCAAATTTCGAATGGGAGATCACCCATTGCATCAACCGGTTTTTCGCTCGCCGCAAGATGCAGGGGTTCGCCTACCGGCTCAAGCAGAGCATGTTCAACACCCAGTACGTCGACGTCCTCGTCGACTCTCTCGACCCCCGCTACTACCTTGCCATCGAGTGCAAGTCGATATCGAGCAAGAAACTCTACTTCTCCCAGCACTTTCACGCCGACAAGAACAACGTCCATCAGGTCGACTCGATCACCGATTTCATCCGGAGGACCGGGCGGCGGGGGTTCCTTGCCGTCGAGTTCCGGTTCGGTGCGGGGAGGCCGAAGGAGGCATACCTCATGCCCTGGGATAGGGTGCTTGAGCACTACGGGACCACTCCCGGGATCCCCATCGACGATTTCCGGCTCTGCTGTGCGCTCACCCGCTCCAACGGTGAGTATGATCTCGGGGCGGATACAAATCAATATCCTCTCTCACCACCAACACCTGAAGAATCATGATGGAAGCATATGATCGTTTTGAGCTCCTCATAAACGATCGTGTCGTGAAAACACCGGTGGCAATCGCATCCATGGCCGGGATTGTGGATGCTGCCTACGTTCTTGAGCGGGCGGCTCATGTCGGGGCCGCCTTCATCGGCGGCTACTCCATCGACGGCCCCACCCTTGACGCGAGCCGGAAGATGGCCGCGGAGGGCCGCAACGAGTTCCTGTATGGTGATCCCATCGAGGCGCTGGAGCGGGAGATCGATGCCCTGAAACAGAGCGGCGTTGTCACAGGCATCAACCTCCGGGGGAGCACGCCTGCTGCATACGCCGAGGTCGCCGCTGCGTTTGAGGCCCGCGTGGTCTACGAGATCGACGCCCATTGCCGGCAGCCTGCGATGCTTGAGGCGGGGTGCGGGGAGTACCTCCTCAAGAACCCGGCAAAACTCGTCGAGACCATCCGGGCCTTGAAAGCGGAGGACGTCACCGTCTCGGTGAAGATGCGTGCCGGTGTCGCAAACGATGCCGGTCTTGCCCGCACCGTCTGGAAGGCGGGGGCGGATATCCTCCACGTCGACCTGATGGACTTCGGGCACGCGAGGCTCCGCCAGATCCGCAACGCCTCTCCCCTGACGCTGATAGCAAACAACTCCATCACCACGTTTGATAAGGCGATGGACGCCTTCTCCCACGGGGCGGACCTCGTCTCGCTTGCCCGGCAGTCGGACCTCTGGACGCTTGCCGGCCTCGATGCCGCCATCACCCGGTCCGCCGAAGAGAGCGGCTGGTACAACGCCCCCAAACAGCTCTGCCGCGGCGGCGATATCCGGGCGCTTGCCTTCTGCTGCATGCCGGTGAAGGCCTGTCCGCTCATCCCGGCCCTCCAGAAGATCGGGCTCTCCCGGGACGAGTACCTGAAACTCAAGCAGGAAGCGGTGAAGGGAACTCCGCTCGACGACGGGAGGAGCACGTGTTTCGGGAGCCTTGCCTGGTGCTGCAAGATCAGCTCGCCCTGCATGTTCCGGAACATGACGCTTGAGAGCAAAGGCCTCCCGGCGCGGGAGTACATGCGCTGCAAGCACCGTCTCGCCGACCAGATCATGCACAGGATATTCGATGAAGAAGAATCCGCCGACGAATCGAGCTGAACGGGCGCAGTTTGCGATGATGCTTGAGGTCTGCGCCTACCCGAAACCCGGGAACGTGGACCGGTGCCATGACTACGCGGATACCCGCCTTGAGCACTTCCTCGCCTCGACGATCCTTGCGCGGCCTGTCTTTGATGCGGCCGAGAAGACCGGCGGCCGGGTCGGGAGCCTGATCCGCGAGGCGGTCATGGCGACGAACGCCCACTCCGGGGGAAACACCCACTTCGGGGCGTTCATCCTTCTGGTTCCCCTTGTCCTCGGGGGAGATATCGAGGGGGCGCGGCGGGTCGTCGCGGAGACGGATATCGAGGACGCAATCGATTTTTATGCGGCGTTCGGCCTCACGGAGGTCCGGATGGGGAAGAGCGACGACCTGGACGTGAACGACCCGGCCTCGGTCGCCGCGATCCGGGAGCGGGGGATGACCCTCGCCGATATCATGGCCTACTCGGCGCCCCGGGATATGGTCGCCCGGGAGTGGACGAACGGATTTGCCCTGACTCGCCGGTGTGCGGACCTGCTTCACGCGCACGGCCCCGGCCGACAGGCGATCGTCGCGGCGTTCCTCGACCTCCTTGCGACCGAGCCGGACACCTTCATCGCAAAGAAGCACGGGATGGAGACGGCCGAGCGGACGATGCGGTGCGCGGCCGATGTGCTCGCCGGAGGGCGGGACCTTGGGGCGTTCGATGCGGAGTGCGTCCGGGAGGGGATTAACCCGGGCTCGATCGCCGATATCACCATCGCCGGGATCTACGTGGCCCTCGGGGAGGGGTGGCAGTGGGACTCCTGACTGAGGGGATCAACGAGGTGATCGCGACCACCGGCCAGAACGCTGCTCCGATGGGGATAATCAACCGGAACGGCTCCCTGCACATGGTACTCTTCCGGGGGAGCCATACGGCGAGAAACGTCGCCCGCGACCGTTTTGTGGTGGCGAACTTCGTCTTTGACCCTGTGATCTACGTCCGGACAGCGTTTGAAGACCTCCCTCCCGGGGCCTTCGTCCGGGAGGAGATCGACGGGAGGGTCGTCTGCCGTCTCCGCGACGCGGAGGCCTGGGCCGCGTTTGCCGCGGACGTCGAGCGGTCGAGCGAGGAGGCGATCACCGTCCGGCTCGTCCCGATGCACGAGGAGGTGCTCGAACTCCGGCTGCACCCGGTGAATCGGGGCTTTGCCAGCATCGTCGACGCGACGGTCCATGCCACGCGCTACGTCAAGACCCGCGATCCCTGGCTCGGGCGGCTGATCGAGCACCATGCCGGCCTCGCCCGGAAGTGCGGCGGCCCCCGGGAGTGGGAAGCGCTCGAACTCCTCAACCGGTATATCGGCGACCTGACCGGTGAGTGACCGTTCTCCGGGTTTCATACCGGGCCGGCATGGAGGGACGGTTCTTTGTTCCCTCATTCCATTAATTCTGCAATATAATAATCCATATATAGAATAACATACCACGAAGGGCGCTTACAGGAAGGTGCCTGGTATGGCGAAGATATTTGAGACGTTAAAGAGTGATGGAAGGTTCAGCCGGCTGGTCGAGATCATTCAGACCCTCGGTGAGGATACGATGCTGCAGGGTGAGGGACCGATGACGTTCTTCGCCCCGGTCGACTCGGCATGGGACGCGATCCCTGAGCCGAACCGGTCGATGATCTTGAATGATAAGCAGATGCTCTCGCATCTCATCGACTTCTTCACGGTCCGCAAGCACGCGTACACGCTCGACGAACTGCTTGGAAAGAATGTCGTCGAGACCGTCGAGGGGAACTCCATCATGGTCCGGCGGACCGAGAAGGGTACGCAGGTGGATGAGGCCGTCGTGCTCGAGGGAGACCTGAAGGCGGATAACGGCATCGTCCACGCCCTTGACAGCGTTCCCTTCGTGACCCTCTCGCAGGCGTTTGAGGCCTACTCGGCAGCGAGCAAGTGAGCCTGGAGGGGGATCGCGGCCAATCCCATCTTTTTTTACCGGGTGCTCCCGGAGCCCGGTGAGCCAATCCTTATATACGGCGGCGGGTATGGGGCTGGCCATGACGAACATCGTCACAGCCCTGCGGGAGGACGGGCGTTTTTCAACATTCCTCAAGGCGATGGATGCTGCCGGGATCACGAACATCCTGAGTGTGGAGGGGCCGTTCACGGTCTTTGCCCCGACAGACAGCGCGTTTGCGGGCATCCCTGAGAACTTTCTCGAAGATATCATGCGCGACCAGGAGCGGGCCACCGATCTCCTCACCGCCCACATTGTGCCGGAGCGCCTGACCGGCTACGACCTGATGGGGCGGGGATCGGTAGAGACCCTTCAGGGGAGCAGCATCCGGGTTGACGCCTCTGCCGACCGGATCTACGTGGACGACGCTTACGTCGTCTCCAGAGACATCGACTGCTCGAACGGCGTCATTCACGCGATCGATACCGTCCTGCTCCCGGAGCAGGCGGAGGCCATCCCGGCCTGAGAGGGGGGATTGGTCTTATGGGGCCATCTCGTACGCCGGAGCGGCTCCCGGAACCCCTATCTGTCCCGGGTTATTATGGATGCAATTATATATATCCCTGAAACGGATCCCGGAGTCCATCTGGAGGATGATTCATGAAGAGTATCTTTGAGACCGCCCGGCAAGACGACCGGTTGAGCACCTCTGTCCGGATGGTGCAGGCCGGGGGGATGGCAGACACCCTCCGCGGGGAAGGGGAGTATACGGCGTTCTTCCCGACGAACGAGGCGTATTCGGGGTTTCCCGGGGAGGTGCTGGACGCAGTCCTGGATGACCGGGAGCGGCTTGCATGGATGATCGAGTACCATGTGGTCCAGGGCAAACTCACCATGCACGAGCTGGCACAGATGGAGGCGATCGAGACCCTCCAGGGGGATTATCTGGACGTCACGGGGCCTCCCGGGGCGGTACGGCTGAACAATGCCACCATCGTCCAGCCCGACATCGACTGCACAAACGGCATCTACCACATCATCGACCGGGTGCTCCTGCCGCGTGCGGTCGAGGCGCGGGTGATGAGGTCGATATAGTCCGGAATGCGCCTGCCCCGGCCTGACAGCTCCTGATGACCGGCCCCCGGAGCCGTGCGGAGCCACCCGTAGTATTATATACTCCACCCCCTCCACCCCCGGCGGGAGATGGTTTGTGTGAAGAGTATCCTTGAGACTCTGCGGGAATCGGGAATGTTTGTCACGTTTCTGGACCTCGTGCAGGCGGCCGGCCTGGAAGGGAGGCTGAGCACCGAAGGGCCGTATACGCTCTTTGTCCCGAACGACGATGCGTTCCGGTCAGTATCCCCCTCGGAACTCGACGCAATCCGGGGAAACGCCGATCGGCTCACCGATGTCCTGAACTACCACATCGTCCCGGGGGTGCATTCGATGATAGACCTCCTCGGGATACGGACCCTGCGGTCGCTTGAGGGAGAGGACCTGACCGTGGAGATCGCACCGGAGGGGGTGCTGGTCAACAACGTCCCGGTCGTGGAGTCCGATGCCTGGTGCACCAACGGGATCTGCCACGCGGTCTACACGCTGCTCCTGCCCCCCGTTGCCAGGACGGCTGCCGTATAGGGTGGATCCCGGGCGATCCCGGATGAGCCCCGGGCGAATATATAAATAATCCGGCAGAGAGTGGGGGAGCAGTATGAAGAGCATCATCGAAACCTTAGAAGACTCTGAGAACCTCACCGTGTTTCTCGAACTCCTCCGGATCGCGGGCATGGAACCGATGCTCCGCGAGAGAGGCCCGTTCACGGTCTTTGTCCCGACGGACGAGGCGTTCTCAAGGGTGCAGAAGGACCGGATGGATGAACTCCGGCAGGACGCGGACAAGCTCCTCCTGATCATGAGTTACCATGTGGTGCCGGGACAGTTCACCTCGGAAGACCTCCGGGGTCTCGCCGCCGTCAGGTCGAGTATCGGGACGGACATCATCCTGCGGTCGTCCGACCGGGGGATCACCGTCAACAGTGTCCCGATCGTCGAGGCCGACGCGTTCTGCACGAACGGCATCTGCCATGCCATCGCCTCCGCGCTTGTCCCGCCGACGATCGATATCGTCGCGCCCTGACCGGATTTCGCGCTCTTACGGCAGGCGGAACCGCCCGTCGGCGCGGGCGATCCCGACGGCAACAAGAGCGCTCTTCTCTTTATCCTTGATCTCGAGCATGATGTCGATATCCGTCGGCGCGGTCTGGCTGAGAAACTGCGAAAAGAGCGCGGGATCCAGGCTCTCGGCATGCCGGCCCTTCCGCCCGCCGGGCATCTGGGTGCTGTAATCGATCATGGGGATGCCGTCGTCCGGCCGCCAGGTCGCGCCGGACCGCGCCACCGCTTCGGCCACCCCCTCCCCGGAGTGGTTGACGGTGTGGTGGAAGACGTCGAAGAGAACCGGGATGTCGGTCTCCTCGTGGATGCGGAGGCAGTCGGTCAGGGTGTAACGGGAGTCGTCGTTCTCGACGACCAGCCGGCGGAGGATGCTCTCGTCGAGGCGCGAGTACTCGCGGGAGAACCGCTCCATCGAGGCCTCCCGGTCGCCGTAGACCCCGCCGACGTGGATCTGGATCTTCGCCGTCCGGTCAAGGTGCATGGCGTCGAGGACCGCGGCGTGGTAGCGGAGTTCCGCGACGCTCCGTCCGATAATCTCCGGGTCTTTGGCGTTGATGATGACGAACTGGTCCGGGTGCATGGAGACCCGCATATTGTGCTCTCTTATGAACCGGCCGATATCCGAGAACTCGCCGGCAAAGGTCTCCTGCCACGGGGCGGTGCAGATCGGGTGCGACCCGAACGGGACGAGGTCGGAGGTGATCCGGAAGAAGAGGATCTCCGCTTCAAGGTTGAAGCGGAGGATCGCGTCAAGGCAGCGGAGGTTCTCGTTGAGGGTCGCTTCCAGCCGCTCGCAGGAGTAGGAGGCGAGCCGGAACGTGCGACCTGAGGAGCAGCCGATGCTCCGGTTGATGCACGGGTAGCCGATCTTCATGCCTCGCGGGAGTGGCGCCCCCCGGGTATCAACCTTTACCTGCAGGTGTAGGTGCCCTCGCTCTCGGCGACGAACCCCTCCCGCGCGAGGTCGGCGAGGATCCGTCTTACACGGCCGGGGTCTTCCCCGGTCCGGGCTGCCGCCTCCGCCTCCGTGACCGAGCCCTCTTTGAGGATGAGCGCGAGCAGCCTTCCGCGGACCTGCCGGTCGGAGCCTTCGAACCTGCTCTGCCGGGTATACGACGCGCTCCGCCGGTTCGGGTTCGCGGTTCGCTTTTTTAAGACCGTGCCGTAGTCCATTAACGCGCTATACCACTCCCGCGGGTTTTCACGGTGGAGCGCCCGCTCGACGAGCGGGAGGATCTCGTCGTCCCGGACCCCCTCGCGGTCCTGGAAGAAGAAATGGATGAAGACCCGCCGGATGTTCGTCTCGATGTAGACGACCGGCATGTTGAAGGCATATGCGCAAATGGCAGCCGCGGTCGCCTTCCCTATGCCGGGGAAGGTCGCGAGCGTCTCGACGTCCGCCGGGAGCCGGCCGCCGTACTCCTCCACGACACGCTCCGCGGTCCTCTGGAGCGCGATTGCCCGGCGGTTGTAGCCCATGCCCTGCCAGGCGAGGAGCACCTCGCTCTTCGGCGCGCGGGCAAGGGTCTCGAAGTCGGGGAACCGGGCGAGGAACTCGCTATACTTCACGGCGACCCGCTCGACTTGCGTCTGCTGGAGCATGATCTCGGAGACGAGGATCCGGTAGGGGTCGGTGGTCTGCCGCCAGGGGAGGTCGCGGCCGTGGGCGCGGAAGTGCGAGAGGATGAGGTCGCAAAAGAGGGCGATGGTCTCCGGGGTCGCCCCGTGGGCCCGGGTCTCTTTGAGGATTCGCTGTTCGAGGTCGTTCTGGTCGGGGTCGAGGCTGCCGATCACGGTATCCGGTTTGTCAGACACGGGGAAATAGGTTGGGCGGGAGGTCTCCCCCTCAAAGGCCTTCGGCCTTCTCGTGCTCCGCTCCTTCGGAGCATCGCACCTCACACCTAACGGTGCTCAAGCTCCGCTCCTTCGGAGCATCGCACTCCCCGTCAGCCCCACCCCCAGACGCGATACTCACTGGAAAGCCGTGTATGGGTCCGGGGTAGCTGAACTCCGGTTGCCCGGAAACATACCCGGTTTTGGGGGTGGTAACTGGTGGTTGCACCCCTTCTCTATTCTTCCTCCCGCGCCCGCATCACCGTGAGCCGGATCCCTGCCCCGTTGTCGATGTCGAACGTCCGCACATCCCCGTGGGCCCGGCAGAACTCCTGGAGGTCGAGCATATGGGTGAGCCCCGCCGCCGCTGCCTCGTTCTGGACAAGGTCGAGCGGGGGCTCCAGCAGCGGCCGGGGCAGGAAGACGACGCACTTTGCCCGGCTCCTGGTCAGCGAGACGTTCAGACGGTTTTTGCTGTAGATGAACTCGGCCTCCGAGAGAGCGGTCTCGACGTCGCTCACCCCGTAACTGACGATTGCACACTCCGCCTCCTGCCCCTGCATCTTATCGACGGTGTCCACGAACGGCGGGTAAGCCCAGGGCCGCATCCCGGCAAGAAGGCCCCGGATGGCGCCGATCTGGGCATGGTGCGGGCTGACGATGAAGAGCCCGTGCCGCCAGAAGCGGTAGTCCCCGTCATCCGTCGCGGGATAGGGGCCGCCTGATCGGGGGTCGATGAGCCGCTTCCGGAGTTCCCCGGCCAGCCGGGCGACCAGGCCCGCCTCGATCGGGTTCTCCACCGTCGTCCTGACGCCCTCGAGGATGCAGAGGACGAGCGGGTATGCCGGGTCGAGGACCCACCCGGCCCACTCCTCCCCCGGCGAACCCGGGGTCAGGGCGATCCGCTGCGCTGCGATCGCATCGGTCGCGGGGACGTAGCCGGTGCCGTAGAGGGTCTCTGCCGCGAACCGTGAGAGGGTCCGGTTCATCCGCCAGTTCTCCTGGAGCTGGCAGGTGTAGGTGGGACGATCGGGGTCGTCGCGGTGCCGGAGGTACGCAAAGACGGAGTCTTCAAGTCCGGGGAGGCCGTCCTCCGGCACCGGGTAGGCCCCCTGGACGACCGGGGGGAGCTGCAGGTCGTCCCCCGCGAGGACGAGCCGTCCATCCGCGCCGAGCAGCGGGAGGACCATCGCGAGTTCCGCCGGCCGCATCTGCGAGGCTTCGTCGACGATCAGGAGGTCAAGGGACGGGAGGGATTTCTCCAGTCTCGCGAAACTGTGTACCGTCCCGCCGAGGAGGAGGGACGGGTAGCCGACGACGGTCTCGGCCCGGTCGTGGGCCAGCACCTCGAGGCTCCGTTCCCCCCCGGGGGTGTGGATGCTCCTCAGTTTGTAGATGGGCAGTCCTGCGACGAGATCGAACTCCCCGACGGACTCCTGCACCTTGACGAGCAGGTTCTCGACGGCCGCGTGGGTGAACGCCGCGACACCAACCCGGATCCGCTCCCCGTGCGCTCTGCGGGCTTTGACGAGCGAGAGGATGACATTCGCGAGAAAATGCGTCTTCCCGGTCCCGGGCGGCCCCCAGACGAGGGTCAGCCGGTTTGCCATCACGTGGGAGAACGCTCTCTCCTGGCTCTGCGTGAACCCGGCATCCCGGGCGAGCCGTGCTGCATCGGCGATGACCCCTTCCGGCTCGGCGATCGGTGCCGCGAAACCCCGCGGGTCGCGGAGGAGGCGGATGAACGCGTTCTCCGGCTGCTCGTCCAGGGCAAGGAGGCGATCGACGTACCGCGGCGTGACGAAGTCGGTGAACCGGGGGTGCAGCACCGCGAGGTCGCCCTCGGAGAAGGGCGGGTGCTCCCGGGGATACGTCACCTCCAGGACAAGCCCCCTGATCTGCCCGGCCTTTCGGTCGGCGATGGTGTCCCGGACCCGGGCGAAGGAGACCCCGCTCTTCCCGGGGTTGGGGCTGTTCCTGTAGCGGAGGTCGTCAAACGCGAGCTGCGCCTCTTCGCCCGCATCGCCGTCCGGCACCAGGAGGTAACTGAACGCCTGCGACTGCTCGAAGGTTGCAAGGTCGAGGGGCGCGAGCACCTTCCAGAAGTTCCCCTCGCTCTTCCTGACCGGGATGCTGATGCCGTCCCGGACCCGGACCGGCTGCGGCCTGCTTCGCAGTTCCCGGACCTTTCGGGCTCCCAGGGTCGATTCGTACTCCGCGATGAAGAGGAGGCGCGATACCTCCGGTGTCGCGGCATCCCAGGGGCGCGGGAACCGGAAGTTCTCCGGCCACCGCACGAGGCCGTCCCGAACGCGTTCGCGGAGCCCGTCGAGGACGCTCCCCGCGGCGAGGAGGCGGCGCGAGACCTCCTGCCCGACCCAGTCCGCCGCCTCCGGCCTCTTCCCGTGCCAGGCCATGATGATGGCGTCGCTCTTGAGTGCGTTGGTCTGCTCGTTCCAGAAGAGGCTGTTCGGGTTGAGTTGATACGCGAAACGGGAGGAAGGGATGGCCGCGAGGACCTCCGGGAGACGGAGGGTGAACGGGACGGGGAGGGCAAGCAGCCGCCGGATCTCCCGCGTGAGGACGACGAGCGGGAAGGAGACCGATTTGCTCGGGTGGCTGGACCGGAGGGCGATGCCGGGGTCCTGGTAGTAGAACCGCAACCTCAAAGCATCCTCCGCGGTTTCGGGGTCCTGGATCGCGGTATCAAGCAGCCGCGTGAAGAGGTCCTCTTCGTAGGAGTCGTAGACGTAGGTCTGCACCGACTTCTGGTCGGTCGGTTCCCGGCCCGGGTTGTACCCGTCGACGGCCGCAAGTTCCGCGGCGAGTGCGCGGATGAACTCTCGCTGCACCCGGGTGCAGTCGTCGGGGTTTTCGGCGACGTAGACCGCTTCGCGTGAGGGCGTCTCGTAGACCGCCCTGCCCTTGCTCCGGCGGAACCCGAGGGCGTATATCTGGCCCAAGACGGGGTCTTTCTGGAGCGTCAGGATGATGCTGATATCCTCGTAGACCGGGAGGGCAAGGGAGGTCGCGGTCCCCCGGACGACCTCTCCTGTCTGGAGCGCCCGGACGGTTGCCCCGAGACGGTCGCCCTGGCCGGCGAGCGACCCGCAGGCGTCGAGGCAGTGGTCGCCTGCCGGGGCTGCAAGGAGCCGCGCGAGATCAGGGAGGGTGTTGATGGAGAGATCGGAAGTCCACGGGGCTTCGCGGAGGTAGCGCCTCCCGACGGACGAGAGGCCGGGGATCTGGGAGACGGAGGCCGAGGTCTCCGCCTCGTGCCGGCAGTGCGGGTAGAATTCGCAGGACTCGCACCGCGCGGTGATATGCCAGGGCACGTTCTCCAGCGGGGTGGTCAGGATGCCCGGGAGGCGGTGGCGGAGGAATTCCTCGACCACCCGTATGTTGAGGTGGAGATCGAAGGGTTCCGGCTCGTCCCTGCCGGAGAGCCAGATCCCTGCGCGGTCAAGGTCGACCGGGAGGTCGATGCCGAGCAGGTCGAGGGCGTGATCGAGGATGAGCGCGTAGAGGGTGGCCTGGATCCGGTGGCTGATGCTGAGTTCCTCGCTTGCCTTGATGTCGATGACCGAGAGGAGTGGCGGCGCGCCGCAGCCCCCTTCACCCAGTCTGATGAGATCGGGGCGGCAGGGGGAGAACCGGTATACGCCCGGATCGAGGCCGTAACTCTTCAGGAAGTGGACCGAGACCGGGATGGTCGCCTGGTAGATCGCCTCCCCCGGGGAGAGTTGGGGGAGGAGGTCGAAACTCTCTTCGATGGAGAACGACCGGTCGGTGAGGGGGCCCGTCCCGCCCGGGAGCCGCACTCTACCCGCGAGGTTTGTGCGGATCACCTCCTCCTCCCACCGTATGCCCGCGTCCAGGAGGGCCCGGGTCACCGGGCTCCGGGCAACCGTGACTGCCGGGATGCCGGCCGCCGCGCGCTCCTGCTCCGGGGTCGCATGGTAGCGGAGGTAGCGCTCGCAGTCGTGGTAGAAGAACCAGCCGATGAGCGACGGGCTGAGGTTGAAGCGGGGCATGGGTGATCGTCTGAGTGTGGGGTTCTCCCCCTGGTTGTGCCTCTCTGTTTGCGCGGCCGTGAGAAAACTCTTGTTATCTGTGGCGTTTTATCAGTTCTGCGCGGGATGCACGCCGGCTGTTTGAGCGGTCTGTACCAGGTACGATGGCCACTCTTGCGCTCTGGAGCATGGTGCAGGTGGCCGTTATGGGGATCAGGGTTCTGTAAGAAGGGGTAGTTGCGATACTGGTCCGGCGCTCCCGAGAATAATCATTATATACAAGCACCTCCAACATTGTTCCCCACATGGGTGAGTGGATCGATCGGGCATGCGCCCGGGTCGATCCTGCCACCGTTCCGGAGATTTCAGGTAAATCTCCGGGATTGGTTCAAGCACAGGAACATAATGTTTATATGCATGTAAGTGCAACATTATGTCCTGCACGGGTGAACCGGGTTCCGGTCGCAACTCTGCGTTCTGGCCAGGGCCCGGGTATGGGGGCAGAAATTCTCAGGGAATTTCTGCTTCGAGACCTGAAGCAGGAGCATAATGTTTATATGCAATGAAGAACAAACATTATTTCCTGCGCAGGTGAAATGGTTCGACCTGGTTCGGGTCGACTCGCCTGTAATCAAGGGAATGAAGGTTCGAGGTTCTCGCCTCGAATCCGATGCAGGAAAGCAAATGTTTAAATAGTTACAAGATAAACATTGTCTTCCTGTTTGATGGAGAATCAACACGACCGCGCCGTGACGCGGGTTGGTTCTGACGTTGGCATTGGCAATGCGGAAATTTGTTCAGTAACCGCTAATTCCTCCCAAGTTTAGTAGTGTGCATTACTTCCAAATTCTGGTTGATCCTGCCAGAG
>NZ_JAJGBK010000009.1 GCF_020696975.1 Methanoculleus sp. | reverse complement strand
CTCCCCTGTCTCAACTCACACAGATTTGCACTGCTCTCCCAACGATCCAAACTTCTTGTGTCACCCCCACCCCGCCCGGCCTTCGGCCTCCTCCTCTGCACCTAGCGGTGCTCATGCTCCGGCCCTGCGGCCCATCGCACCCCACACCATAGGGCGGGGGCAGTGCGTGGCGATACCCCACGGTCCAACTGCACGGGTTTCTCTATCGTCAGCCGTTTGACTTTCCCCCTTCTTCCGCCCCCAACCACTACCCATAAAACCCCTCACGGCAAACGCCTCCAGATGAAAGTGATGGTCGGGGGGACGTTCGATCCCCTGCATGCCGGGCACCGGAAACTCCTCGCCCGTTCCTTTGAGCTCGCCGGGCCTGACGGAGAGGTGATCATCGGGCTGACGACCGACGAGTTTGCCGGCGTAAAGGTGCACCCCGTCCACTCCTACAGCGAACGGCTGGAAAACATTGCGTCATTCGTCCGCGAGCACGGTTATACCGCAGCGTGGAAGGTCGAGCCGCTCACCGACCGCTACGGCAGCGCCCTTGATACGGACTTCGATATCCTCGTCGTCTCCGAGGAGACCTTCCCGGTTGCCGTGGAGATCAACGACCTCCGGCGGCAGCGGGGGCGAAAAAAAGTGGATCTTCACGAGATCTCGTGCGTCCTCGCCGAAGATGGCCGGCGGATCTCGAGCACCCGGATCTGCCGGGGGGAGATCGACCGGCACGGGCGCCTGATCAGATGATGTGGCTTGCGATATCGTTCTTAACCAGCCAGTCGCAGTAGAGGCAGTGCAGCCCTTTTGGAAGCACCTCGAACGTGCTCTCGACAGGCTCGTTTGCGTTCGTGATGCAGCCGGGGTTCGGGCACCTGACCACGCCTTTGAGGACTTTCGGGATCTCCACGCCCTTCTTCTCCACGACCTGGAAGTCCCGGATGATGTTGATCTTTGCCTGCGGCGCAAGCAGGGCGATCCGGTCGACCTCCTCCGTGCAGAGTTCGCGGTTCTCGATCTTGACGATATCCTTCCTCCCCATCCGCTTGCTTTTGACGTTCGTAGCGATACTCAGACACTCCCGCGTCGACCCGGTGATGCCGAGTATCCGCAGAACGTTTAACGCCTCACCGGCCGTGATGTGGTCGATGACGGTGCCGTTCTTGATCGGGCTGATGATCAGCCCGCCTGATGGGTCTTTCCTGGTCACTTCATCACCTCGTGGAGGAGCGCCATCCTGACGGGGACACCGTTCCTCGCCTGCTCAAAGTAGCGCGCATACGGCGTCTGATCTACCGCCGGGTCGATCTCCCCGGCGCGGGGGAGAGGGTGGAGGATCATCAGGTGATCCCGGACGCCGGCAAGGAGGTCGGGTGTTATCCGGTAACTGGACGCGACGTTGTAATACGATGCCGAGTCCGGGAACCGCTCGCGCTGGATCCTCGTAACGTAGAGGACGTCGAGGTCCCGGACCACCTCCTCGACATCCTCGTGCTCGACGACCTCCATCCCGCGCTCCCGAAGTTCGAGGGTGATGTTTGCCGGCATCTCGAGCCCTCCCGGCGCGATCGTGTGGAGCGTGACGCCGTAGAGGGAGAGGGCGAGGGCCAGCGAGTGCGCGGTCCTGCCGTAGCGGAGATCCCCTAATAGCCCGACGTCGAGCCCCTTGATCGGCATCGACTGCCGGATGGTGTAGAGGTCGAGGAGTGTCTGGCTTGGGTGCTGCCCCGCGCCGTCCCCTGCGTTGATGACCGGGACCGAGGCGAACTCGCTTGCGAGCCTCGCCGCCCCCTCCTTCGGGTGGCGCAGGACAATGGCGTCTGCATAGCCGCTCACCACCCGGATGGTGTCGGCCAGTGTCTCCCCCTTGACGATGGAACTCGCCTCCACGGAGTCCACGCTGATCGACCGTCCGCCGAGCCGTGCCATGGCCGTCGCAAACGACATCCTTGTCCGGGTGCTGGGTTCGAAGAAGAGGAGCGCCGCAAGTTTGTCCTCAAGCATCCGGGGCTGGTAGTTCCCGGTATCAAACTCCTGCGCCCGGTCCAGCAGGTAATCGAGTTCTTTTCGTTCAAGATCGCGGATCGATATAATATGGTACATCGTGTGGCTACCTTCCGGGGCCCGTCTCCTGCCGGCTCGTCCCGGACCGTCGCCGGGTTCAGGGAAAGCCCCTCTTCTCTCAAGAATAATGGTTCACCGCACATCCACTAATACCTTTTTTCCGATCCCATGCACAACAACCTTTCTCATCTCCCCCTCCTAACACTACACGGGAAGGAGAGTTCATGTCGGAAGATCCGGAAACATACGCCCCTGAGACCTGCTGCCACTGCGATGGGCTTGGCTGTCTGTACTGCAACAAAAAAGGCACGGTGATGGTGCCGCAGCCCGCACAGAAGTGCAGGCAATGCGGCGGCGACTGCTGTATCTACTGCGGCTACACCGGGTGGGAACGCCCGCTGAAGGAGTATTAACTCTCTATTTTCGTGCAATCGTGACGTAGCCGCTGTGGGCGACCCTTGTCGACGGCCGGGTTCCCCGGGCGGAGCGCGTCAGTTCCCGCTCCATGCACTCGTAACAGTGGACGTCGCGGAAGAGCGGCGTTGCGGCATCGAGCGCGGTGAACGTGTGCTCGAGAAACGGCGTGTAGCAGGCGAGGTAGCCGCCGGGCAAAAGGAGCGAGAAGGCATGCTCCACGTGTGCCGCGGTTATCGTGAGGTCCAGGTGGACGACATCGAACTTGCCGGTTGCTTCGAGCATATCGGCCGCGACCACCTCGACGTTATCGAGGCGGGCGTCCCTGACGTTCTTCTCCGCGAGCCGGGCAAACTCCGGGCGCACCTCGTAGGTCTTCACCTCGCGGGCGATCTTTCCAAAGTAGATCGCGGCGACTCCGCTCCCTGTGCCGGAATCAAGGACCGCGTCCTCGCGGTTCATCCCCGTGTAGGCGATGACGATCCCGATATCCTTCGGGAGCATGGGTGCTCCGCTCCGTTTCGCATGAACGAAGAAGTCGGTCGGCCGGGGACGCAGGACCCTGAACGGGACGTTGAGGTGGGTCCGGATCTCGTCTCCGGGGCTCATGCCCACGAGCGCCCCGCGGTCGATCATCCCGCGGTCGGTCGAGAACTGGCCCTCGCCTGCCGTTACGAAGTACTCGCGGTCCTCACTGACGAGCAGGAGACGTTCGCCCGTCTCGATCATTGCTGCGAGAGTTTCAGGATTGCCTCGGCGATATCACCGCGGGTCTCGATGAGCGCCGCTCTCGCAACCTCTTCCGCCGCTCCGGTCTGGGATGCGACGAGAGCGACGTCGTCGTCGGGGATCTCCGGGATAGCCTCCTCGAACCGGGCCTCCCCGGTGAGCTGGTAGGTGGTGACCCCCTGCATCGTCGTCGCGACGACCTGGGCATCGTCAAAGACGTAGTTTCCCGCGGGCGTGTAGATAACCACCTTCTCAACGCCCTCGATCTCCTCCATCTCCATGCCCATCTGCTTCATCATCTGCTTCATCTTTTTTGGGTTTATCTTGCCTGGAAACATTCTGATCCCCTTCCCTGTCGTACTTTTACCGCTACACCGTAATTAAATGCCAGCATCTCCCGGCCGGAGAGCAGGGCTCCCCCGGTGGCGAGGAGCACGTCGCCGGCGGTCACCACCAGCACCTCGTCGCCGGGGCGGATGCCTTCGTCGGCAGCGAGAACGTGCTTTGCCATCGCGTTCTTCCCGTCCGCGACGAACGGCGCCACGTCCTCCTGCACCGTCACCCGGTAGGCCGGGGGGGCAAGATGAGCGCAAAGCCGCGCCGCTCCGGTGATCCCGAGGGTCAGGCGGCCGTCCTGTGCCCTGACGGTTGCAAGCCTCTCCTTTCCGAGCCGCACCTGACGGATGCGCCCCGTCGTGGAGAACTGGAAGGTGCATTCGTCGGGGAATACCGCAACTCCGGCCCCGGCACCGAACTGGAAGTCAGCAATTGTCCGGATTCGCCGAAGCGAACTGTCTCTTGAGTATTCGGTTGACACCATCAATAAATTCCTCCTCTCTCTCGCGGGGGATGAATGCCCCGGCGGCGATCCGGTGCCCGCCGCCTGCGCCGCCCACCGCTGCCGATGCCTCGACGAGCGCTTCCTGAAGGTCGACCCCCTGGCCGAGCGCCCACTCGTTCGTCCGCATCGAGACCTTCGTGACCTCCGGCTCGTCCACCATCGCGGCGAGCACCATCATGGGTTTCTTCCAGTTCAGCTTGGAGAGCGCCATCCCTGCCCCGATACCGACGATGGTGTCGGGGAACCGGTCGCCGGTGTGGATGTACTGGAGGTGGGATAACTCGGTCACCCCGGCATCAAGGATGTACTGGAGCAGGTCGCGGATGATCGTCCGGTGATGGCTGAGCATGTGCCCCGCATCACGGTACGCGTCCCCGCGCTCCCCGCGGCAGATCCTCCCCCCGATACCGGGCTTTGCCCACCGGCCGCAGGCGTTCAAGAGGGTGGCGTACTCAGAGGCGTTCCGGAGCGGTGTCCGTTCCGGCTCGTCGGGGAAGATGTAGGTCTCGGCGAGCAAGCGGTCGGTTTCCCTCCCGTGTGCGATGAGCTGCTGGACGAGGGCACTGATGATCGTGCGCCGGTCCTCAAACGGGAGTTCCTCCCAGACGAGCCATCCGCCCCGTGGGTTCTTCAGTTCGACACCGAGCCTCTCAAGGAACCGGAGCGCCGCGTTTGGGTTGTTCGAGATCCCGTCGATGTAGGGATCGTCACAGTAGCCCAGGCAGATGTGGATCGGGCGGGTGGACGTCCCGTAGCAGTTTAAGTCCCGGTCCTGCACGACGATATTGCCGTACTCCACGCCGTCCTGGACGATCTCGCGCGCCGGGCCGACCAGCCCGCAGTTCTCTCTGGCCATCATGTCCCCGACGTTCCCGACGACGGCGAGTTTCGCAAGGTCGGTGCCTGTCGGGTCGATTGCCTTTGCAACCAGATAAGCGATCCCGGCGGCGCTCATGCGGGTGACGCCGTGATCGAGGCTGTTCACCTGGGGGTAGGCCGTGCCGCAGGGCTGGCTGACGTGGTGGTCGAGGATGAGGACTTCGTCCACCGAGAGCCCGTGCTCCTCAAGGAGACCCTGCTGGCCGGCACCGAGGTCGGTGAAGAGTTTCAGCGACCTGTCCTTTCGGACGTGGCGCATCGCCATCGGTTCGAGCTGGCGGACGAAGACGGAGTCGACCGGCATGCCCTCGCGGGTGAGTGCCTGCGCGAGGATCGACTCCGTGCTGATGCCGTCGGCGTCGATGTGGGAGACGATCGTCACCGTGTCCGCATCAAGGATGATGTCTGCCGCTCTCCGCACATCTGTTTCGAGGCCCATCTCCATAGTAGTGCGTCGTGAGGTGTCAATAAAGCATGGGAGTGTGAGAGACGGAGGGGTGTTTGGGCGGGTAGGTAATGGAAAGTTAGGGTTTGGGCTTGAGTCTTGGAATAAAGGTTGCCTGCTGGTAATAGGTTGGGATGCTGGAGCAACTGTAACGATGATGAACTCCGTACACTGGACCGTGGGAGTATCGCCTTTGGGGGAGGGGCTGGCGGGGAGGGGGCTTGTCCCCTCCCCTGTCTCAACCTACACAGATCAGTACTGGAATCACAAAGATCCACACTTCTCGCTAACCCCACCCCACCCGGCCTCCGGCCTCCTCATTCGCACCTAGCGGTGCTCCAACTCTGCTCCTACGGAGCATCGTTCCCCGCCCCTCCAAGGGGCGGGGGCAGTGGGTGGCGATAGCCGATGCAAATCCGTGCATGGGTTTATGCGGTCAAATGAGGCGTAAGCCGCACTTTCTAGGGTGAAAGAGCTTGTTTATCGAAAGACTGCATTGTGCATCTGTCATCAGCATCCCTCTGCACACCTGCCCTCTGGCCAGTTGCGCTCCGAACCGTCGCGTCTTCAAAAGATATCTATCAGAGAAACGCCATAGCACCAATCAGACAACGCTCCAGGAGGGCCATAAATGACACCAGACAGTATGTGGGAGTTTCTGGAGACCGGTATAATCGATGCCGGCAGGATGCGTGCAGTCGAAGGGAACGCTGTCGCGCTCGGGCAGCCGTCGCTTCTGATGATGGAGAGCGCCGGGCGGGCCGTCGCGGATGCCGTCCTCGCCGGCAGTCCCTCCCGCGTCCTCGTCCTCTGCGGGAGGGGGAACAACGGCGGCGACGGAATGGTGGCGGCCCGGTATCTCCAGCACCTCGATGCGGTCGACGTCGTCTACCCCGACTGCGGCTCGATGACCTCATCGACCGCCTCCCAGGTGTCCCTTCTCCGGCACTGCTCCGTCACCCTCCGCCCGGTCCGGTGCGCCGCCGATGTCGATCGGCTCACGCCGCTCTTTGACTCGGCCGACGTCATCGTCGACGCGATGCTCGGCACCGGGATATCGGGCGCAGTGCGGGAGCCGTTTGCAACCCTCGTTGCCCGGGCGAACGCGAGCGGCGCACCGGTCGTCGCCGTCGACGTCCCCACCCCCGGAATCCGGGCGGACCGGATCATATCGTTCCACCGGCCGAAGGTCGAGGGCGCGGATGTCGCGGATATCGGCATCCCGCTCGAGGCCGAGGTCTACACCGGCCCCGGCGATCTTGCACTCGTCCCGGCACGGGCAGAAGGGGCCCACAAGGGCGCCGGCGGCGAGGTTCTCGTCGTCGGGGGCGGGCCCTATCAGGGCGCGCCCTACATCGCGGCGATGGGAGCGCTCCGCGCCGGGGCCGACATCGTCCGGGTGGCCTCGCCTGCGTACATTCCCATGCCCGACCTGATCTACGAGCGCCTGGAGGGGAGGACGATCACGGGCGATCACCTGGAGACGATCCTCTCGCTCGTCGAGCGGGCTGATGTCGTCGTCTGCGGCATGGGCCTCGGGAAGGAGAGCCACGACGTCGTCCTCGCCATTGCGGAGGCTGCCAAGCGGGCGGTCTTTGATGCCGACGCGCTCGCTCGTCCCCTGCCGGTGGCCAAGGAGACGATCTACACCCCGCACGCGGGCGAGTTTGCCCGGATGACCGGGACGGAACTCCCGCCGGATCTCGTCACGCGGGGCCGGAGCGTGAAGGCTGCCGCGACGGCGGGGACCGTCCTGCTCAAAGGGCCGGTCGACGTCATATCCGACGGGAGACGGGTCAGGTTCAACCGGACCGGAACCCCCGCGATGACCGTCGGCGGGACGGGCGACCTGCTTGGCGGGGTTGCCGGGGCGCTCTTCTGCCAGCTCCCCGCGTTTGAGGCGGCCTGCATCGCGGCATACGTCTGCGGCAGGGCCGGGATGCGGGCCGCGGAGGAGCGAGCGAACGGCATGCTCGCGACCGATATGCTCGACCGCATCCCACAGGAACTCTTCCGACACGGAGCGCCGGAGTGACCATCCCCAAGACGCCCTCTTTTATCCCCGAAAAAACGAAACGATCTCCTGATACACATGAACGAGTCCGGCAAACAGAGCGAGAGCCCGGTCTTCACCCATATTGAGAACGACCGCGCGCAGATGGTGGACATATCGGGAAAGTCCGAGGTCACCCGGGAAGCGGTTGCGAGCGGGAGGATCTACCTGCGGGGCGAGACCCTCCGGGCCATCCGGGAGGGTACCGCGGTCAAGGGCAACGTGCTTGCGACCGCACGGGTGGCGGCCACCCTCGCGGTGAAGGAGACCCCGCGCATCATCCCCATGTGCCATCCCATACCGCTTGCGGGGATCACCATCGACTTCGAGGAGGGCGACGGCTACATCGAGGCGACCGCCCGCGTGAAGTCCTACGGGAGGACGGGCGTCGAGATGGAGGCGCTCACCGGGGTCTCCGTTGCTCTCCTCACCGTCTGGGATATGGTCAAGTCGGCGGAGAAGGACGAGAACGGACAGTACCCGGTCACCCGGATCGAGGCCATCCGCGTCGTTGAGAAGCGCAAGGGAGTCTAAGTCCCCCTGAAGGCGGGCAAAAGGAATCCTTTATTTGTGCTCTCGTCAACCTGTTAGGAACCACGGGATACGTCCCGGAAAGGAATGTGGCGGAAACGCTGAACCTGAGGTGATTAAAAGAATGGCAAAGTCAATGTATGCCTACGTTCGCGAGGCATGGAAGCGGCCTGACAGGTCCGAAGTGAAAGGTCTCCTCTGGGAGCGCCTCCAGACATGGCGGCGCGAGGGGAGCATCGTGCGCGTGGAGCACCCGACCCGGATTGACCGGGCTCGCTCGCTCGGCTACAAGGCCAAGCAGGGAATCGTCGTCGTGCGGGTCAAGGTCCGCCGCGGCGGCCGGAGGAAGCCCCGGTACATCCGCGGGCGCAGGACCGCACGCATGGGAATGCGCCGGCTGACCCCGGCAAAGAGCCTGCAGCGCATGGCCGAGGAACGTGCATCCCGCAAGTTCCCGAACATGGAAGCCCTGAACTCTTACTGGGTCGGGGAGGACGGACGGGCAAAGTGGTTCGAGGTGATCATGGTTGACGGTCACCACCCGTCGATCCGGAGCGACCGCAACCTCGCGTGGCTGGCCGACCCGGTTCACCGCGGCCGTGCAGAGCGCGGCAAGACCTCTGCCGGCATGAAGGGGCGCGGAATGCGGACGCGCGGACGTGGAACCGAAAAGACCCGCCCGAGCATCCGTTCCCACGCGAACCGCGGGAAATAAATAACCCTTTTTTTTACATACGGCCTGCCCACGATGAAGATCACAGATGCCAGTGTATACCCCTATCCTGCCGGTGACTCGACGCTTGCACGCATGGCGCTCGAGGCGGCGGAGCTCGGGTTCGATAGCATCGTTGCCGTCGGAGAGATCAGATCTCAACCCTCCGGGATAAAGATCCTCAGGGGGGCCGTTATCAATGCAGCCTCTCATAAAGAGGTCATCAAACGGGTGCGCGACCCCGCTGTCCGGCGGGCCGACGTGGTCTTTGTCAACGCCGGGGATATCTCCTTCAACCGGGCCGTCGTCTCGGTAAACGAGGTGAACGTCGTCAGGAACATCCATGCCGCCCGGCGAAACGCCTTCGATCACGTTGCTGCACGGACGGCGGCGGATCGTGGCGTTGCGGTGGACATCTCGCTTGCCCCCATCATCCAGTTCCGCGGGACGAAACGCCAGAAGGCGCTCCAGCGTTACGCGGATATCCTCTCGCTGCAGCGCCGCTACGGCTTCCCGCTGACGATATCGTCGGATGCGCGCTCGATCATGGAGCAGCGGTCGGTCCGGGAGGTCAGGAGCCTCTGCGCCCTCTTCGGGATGACCGGGGTGGAAGTGAGTGACGCTCTCGCTTCTGTCGGCCGGCTCACCGAACCGGAACTGCCGGTGAAGGTGGTCGCGTGAAACCGAGACCGCCGGCGATGCGGGCAAAGCGGCGCTACATCCTTGCACGGATCCTCCCGTATGGGGTGGCCGTGGACCAGAGACAGGCCTACTTCTCGGTCATCGAGGCCGCGACCTCCCTTCTCGGAGACGCGGCCGTCGGTCTTGCACAGCCCGCGGTGGTCTTCTGCGAAGGGGGGTATATCGTGGTCCGGTGCCGGCGGGGAACGGAGAAGGATATCGCCACCGCTCTCGCAACAATCACCACGATCGCCGATGAGCGGGCTGCACTGCGGACGGTCGCCACCTCCGGGACCATACATGCATTGCGGCGCCGGATGAGGCCGATCCGCCCCCTCTCTGAGGCCGGAGAAGCACAGGTCGGAGAAACTTATTTTACGGTGTACCGCTATCCCCGTCAAAAGGTTGATTTGGTCGAAAAGGGTATTAAACATCAGAAGTCATTGTTTTTCACCGAAGCCGATTTGGAGGAACGATAATGCAACCACAATATCAAATGGGATATGACCGGGCGATCACTGTCTTCAGCCCGGATGGAAGGCTCTATCAGGTTGAGTACGCCAGAGAAGCGGTTAAGCGGGGCACAACAGCCGTCGGAATCAAGTGCAGCGAAGGTGTCGTGCTGATCGTCGACAAAAGGGTGACATCCCGTCTCCTTGAGCCGGTATCCATCGAGAAGATCTTCAAGATCGACACGCATATCGGTGTGGCGTCCTCCGGCCTCGTCGGCGATGCGCGGTCCCTTGTGGATAGGGCGCGGGTCGAGTCCCAGATCAACCGGGTCTCCTACAACGAGCCGATCAACGTCGAGATCCTCGCCAAGAAACTCTGCGATCACATGCAGACTTACACCCAGTTCGGCGGTGCACGCCCTTACGGGACGGCTCTCCTGATCGCCGGGATCAGCGACGGGGAGGCCAGGCTGTTTGAGACCGACCCGAGCGGCACGCTTCTTGAGTACAAGGCGACCGGGATCGGCACGGGCCGGCCTGCGGTCATGAAGGTCTTCGAGGACGAGTACCAGGAGGAGGCGGACTTCGCCGGTGCCATCAAGCTCGGTATCAAGGCCCTGCATGCCGCGACTGAGGGGAAGCTGGACGTGAGCGCAATCGAGATCGGTGTCGTCTCCACTGCGACCAGGGAGTTTAGGAAGCTCGAGAGGGACGAAGTAAAGACCTACGTCGACCAGTTCGAAGAGTGACCTCCGTATGATACCCCTGGACCAGGCAGTTGTAGCGCGGCTTGAGAGTTACGGAGAACGGTTTGAAGTGCTCGTCGACCCCGACCAGGCCATGCGCATCCGGCAGGGGGAGGACGTCGACCTGGAGGACGCTGTTGCAGCTGACTCCATCTTTTCGAACGCCGCCCATGCCGAGCGTGCCTCCGACGAGGCGCTCCTGAAGGTCTTCAAGACGACCGAGTTCGAACCGGCAGCACTCCGGATCATCCAGAAAGGCGAGATCCATCTCACCTCCGAGCAGCGCCGCCATCTGATTGCAGAAAAACGGAACCGGGTCATCACGTTCATCTCGCGAAACGCCATCAACCCGCAGTCCGGTTTCCCTCACCCCCCGCAACGCATCGAGCTTGCTATGGAAGAGGCGAGGGTGAATATCGACCCCTTCAAATCGGTTGAGGAGCAGGTCAAAGAGGTGGTCAAAGCACTCCGACCCATCCTCCCCATCCGGTTTGAGGAGATCCGGATTGCCGTGAAGATCCCGGCGGACTATGCCGCGAGAGCATATGGAGAACTCCAGAGCGCGGTGACCCTTGAGCAGAACGAGTGGCAGAAGGATGGTTCCTGGATTGCTGTCGTCAGGATTCCGGCAGGTATCCAGGAAGAGTTCTACGACCTGATCAACAAGATATCAAAGGGCAATGCGGAGACCCGGATTATCGAACGCAAGTCGTGAGTAAGTATATTAATCGACAGCACAAAAATTAGAGGACATACAAGAGGTACGCTAAATGGCAAGTCGCAAACAGAGTGCCAAGGGCAGGGTAGTCGGAAGTTCCGGGCGTTTTGGCCCGCGGTATGGCCGGTTTATCCGGAAGAGAGTCAACCAGATCGAGAAGGTCTCTCGTGCGCGCCACGCCTGCCCGCGCTGCGATCAGGCAGCGGTCAAGCGTGAAGGGACGGGGATCTGGGCCTGCCGCAAGTGCGGATTCAAGTTTGCCGGCGGTAGTTACGTCCCCGAGACTCCCGCAATGCGTGTCGCTGTGCGGAGCATCGAGCGTTCACTGCAGAAGGAGGGCTAATCGGTCGTGGCTGCCTATAAGTGCGCTCGATGTAAACAGAAAGTGGAGATCGACGTCAATATCCGCTGTCCCTACTGTGGACACCGCATCCTTTTCAAAGAACGCGGCGCCGCAATAAAAGATCTGAAGGCTCGATGACGGTCGTCACGACGTCACGCAAACCACTCCCCGAGGTGCGCTCCCTCTCCCGGGACCTTGCGTTCGCGATCGAGGGAGAGTATGTCACCCGTGGCAAGGCGGGTATGGGTGACCTCTTCTCCCTTGACGACTCGATTCTGATAATCTCCAGATCAGGCCCTTTTTATCTCATTCAGGTCTTCTCTAATGCTGAGCTGGCAGCCGAGATCACCGTCCGGTCGTTTGCCGTCGGGGAGCGGCCCGGGGTGATTGCCCGCGGTCTCTTCGTCTCGGATCGCTCCGTGTACGATGCGCTCAGGGATCACGTCAACGCCGTCTTCGCCGGCGAGACCCTCCCGAAACACCGGATCGTCTTTGACGGAACGCAGCGGAAGCGTTACACGCTGGAGGTCGTCCCGTGAAGCACGCGGCAGTCTTCCGGTTCGTGACGGACGATGCCCGTGCCCTCTACCTCTCCGTCTGCCAGGAGATGGGCGACGTGGGGGACCGGTCGTCCGTCCGCGTACAACTTGCGGGCGAGGACACGCTCGTCCTCGATGTGGCCGCAAGCGACATACCGGCGCTTCGCGCGGCCCTGAACACCTGGCTGCGGCTGATCAGCATAGCAATCGAGATGCGGGAGATCGCCGCCCCGTCCGGAACCTGACGGGCTGAGAGTGGACCGGCGCGGTTCTCTTCCCCGAACCATCACATTTTATGGGCTTTACGCCCCTATCATGTAGAGAAAGGGCATCGGGCCGGGGTGGCCCCTGTCCGCATCCGAAATATTGTTACCGATCTTCGTCCCACTCTGGGAGGGTTGATGAATATGGAAAATATACCACCAAAAGTACAGAACCAGCTGGCGATGCTCCAGCAGATGCAGCAGCAGTTGCAGACCGTGGTCTCACAGAAAGCGCAGTATGAACTGACGATCCGCGAAGCCCGGCGGGCGGTCGAGGATCTGGCCGACGTCCCCGAGGATGCGGCGGTCTTCATGAACGTCGGCAGCGTCATGATGCAGAAGAGCAAGGAGCAGGTCCTCGCTTCCCTGAACGAGCGGGTCGAGACGCTCGAACTCCGGGTCAAGTCGCTTGAGAAACAGGAGAAGGCGCTGCAGGGCAGGTTCGAGCAGTTGTCCTCGCAGATCAGGGGAGCACTGGAAGGAAAGCAGCAGCCTCCCGGCGCTGCCTGAATCTTAATCAATTCTTTTTGGCTCCGGGAAAGATCCCCGCCGGGGCTATATCATCTGTTCCCATCACCGGCCTGATGCCCATACACTGTTCACCCAAATCCTGGAACAGTCGGCAGCCTGGAGTTCTCCTTCGCGTGAGGTGGCTGGAATGGGATGCTGACGAGACCGCAAAAGGGGGGAATTCACCCCTCCCGCTCGCGGTCGTTCTTCTGCGTCCGGCAGACGAGGTTGATGGCGTTGATCACCGCCTCGACCGATGCGAGGATGATGTCGTCGCTTGAGCCGCTGGCGTCAAAGACCCTGCCGCGCTCGTCTTCGACGGCGATGGTGACGTGCCCGAGAGCATCGGTGCCCCCGGAGATTGCCTCGATGTTGAACTCTTTGAGGTGGACCGGGGCCGGGATGATCCCGAGGATCGCCCGGACCGCCGCGTCCACCGGGCCGTTGCCGACGCTTGAGAAGATGTGCTCAACGCCATCGACGGTCGCCCGGACGCTTGCTGTCGGGATGACGTGGTTGCCGGTCATGATGGCGACGTCCTGGAGTTTCAGGGTCTTCTCGTCAGGCGCAAGTTGCATGACGCTCTCCGCAATCTCATAGAGGTCTGCGTCCGTCACCCGCTTGCCTTTGCCGGCAATCTCCTTCATTCTCAGCACGATCTCGTCGAGCTGCGGGTCGGTGGGCTCCATATGCACCTCGGCGAGCATCTGCCTGACCGCGTGCCTCCCGGCGTGTTTGCCGAGTTTGAGCCTGCGCCGGTGACCGACCATCTCCGGGGTCATGATCCCGGGCTCGAACGTATCCGACCGGGTGATCACCCCGTGGGAGTGGATCCCGCTCTCGTGGGCGAAGGCGTTCTCGCCGACGACAGGCTGCGTGGCGGGGATGCTCATCCCCGCGTAGCGCGCAACAAGCCGCGAGGTCTCGACGAGGCCCGTCGTCCGGATCCCGGTATCGATCCCGTGGATGGACGAGAGGACCATCACCGTCTGCGCGAGATCCGCGTTCCCGGCCCGCTCCCCGATCCCGTTCACCGTCACCTGCACCTGCGAGGCGCCGGCCTCGACCGCCGTGATGGTGTTTGCCACCGCTAGTCCGAAGTCGTTGTGGCAGTGGACGTCGATCGGGCAGTTCACCTCCCGGTCGATCCGGGTGATGAGCCGTTTCATGGCTGCCGGGGTGATCACGCCGACCGTGTCGGGGACGTTGATGACTGTGGCCCCGGCATCCACCGCAACGCGAAAGACCTCTATCAGGTAATCCCAGTCGGTCCTTGTGGCGTCCATCGCGGAGAACATGCACTGGCCGAGGTGGTCGCGGACGTAGGCGATGATATCGCCGGTTGCATCAAGGACCTGTTCGCGGGTCTTTTTAATGGTGTACTCCCGCTGGATGTCGGACGTCGGGATGAAGACATGAACCATATCGACGTCGCAGTCGATGCATGCATCCACGTCGGCCCGGAGCGACCGCGCAAGGCCGCAGACCTGTGTCGAGAGCCCGAGGGCCTTGATGGCTTTGACGATCTCGCGCTCGGCATCGGAGGATGCGGGAAAGCCCGCTTCGATGGCGTGTACTCCTATGCTGGAGAGCTGCTCTGCAATACCAAGCTTCTCCTCGATTGTGAACGAGATGCCCGGTGTTTGTTCACCGTCGCGCAGTGTGGTGTCGAAAACAGTGACGTTCTTTTTCGCACGGCTATCGGTGAAGAAGACAGTACGCTTCAGCGTTCCCAGGTGCTTTAGCGTTTGTAGGGTTCATATCTATCCATTATCAGAGGTTGTATATATAGAATAACGTCCTGACCGTGCAGTGCCGGGTGGGGCAGGCGAAACTTATATTAACTGCTCGTGACAACATTATTAGAGCAGAGACCCGCCTTAACTCAGACTGGTAGAGTGCGCGGCTGTAGTATAGTCTTCGCTCTCGGGCGAACTGCGCGGCTACCGCGATGTCCCCGGTTCGAATCCGGGAGGCGGGATCCACCAACAAAGAGTGCCCAGGTAGTGTAGTGGCCTATCATGACGGCCTGTCACGCCGTCGACACGGATTCGAATTCCGTCCTGGGCGTCAATTTTTCCCATTCTTCCAGCAAGCAGCGGAGCGCATCCTGCATCCCCGGTGCGGATGTTGCACGACTCCTGCGCCCCGATAAGCCTGGGAGATTGCCGGAAATCCCAAACCGCTCGAATAAACTATCCTCTGGAATTGGAAATGGTTATATACTCACATTTAATTTTATTTCTCGGATAAAATATATATACGTGGATGCAGTATCCGGTGTCATGCACGCTCTGGCAAAATGGATCGAGAGTGATCCCGTATTCAACAAACTGGGAACGCTCATCATTGCGATCGGTATTCTTGCTCTCGCAAGTCTGACGTTATATACCTGTGGAATCCTGATCTGACGACGGAACTGAGATACCGGGATACGAACCTGCAGCGGATCCCGGCGTCTGTGGAGATTGCATTCACTTCGTTTTCCGCCGGCTGTCACCCGCGCCGGGAAGGGAGTGGTCATGGTGAGTTGTCGGGGCAGGCGACACCGGACCTGCCTGAAACATTTTCCTGTCGGTTATCGCCCTTTGAGGCGAATGATCAACGCTTATTGCAAATCCCTCTCAACGTGATATACACGGCTATCACCCGTGGATGTGACACCTGATGACCGGGATTATGGATGAACAGGACCTGACAACCCATCTCTATCGGCTCTCTGACCCGGACAAGCGGATCCGGGCCGAAGCGACGCACAGGCTCGTAGAACTCGGGAGACCGGCCGTACCTGCCTGCATTGCCCTGCTCGGAAACAGCGACTGGAAAGTGCGTTACCGTGCGGCGGAGGCCCTTGGACTGATTGGCGATCGTGAGGCGTATGCGCCCCTTGTCAGTATCCTTGGCGATGAGAAAGACCATGTCCGCTACATGGCGGCAAAGGGGCTCGGGCTGCTCGGCGATTCGCGTGCAGTCACGCACCTTGGAGCCATGCTCGGCGACGAGAACGAGTTTGTGCGGCGGAGTGCCGCCTCCTCCCTCGGAAACCTCGGCGGCAGGGAGGCGGTCGGGATGCTGCGTGCAGCGCTGAGAGACGAGGCGGCCGAAGGCGTCCGCGCGGCAATCCTCGCGGCGCTCCGTGATGCGGGAGCGGATGAGGTTTAACGCCGGGGAGGCTGTTCAAGGGGATCGTAGCATCCGCCTGCCCGGATGGCCGAACCGCCCTCACGCTCTCGTGACGATCACCGTGATGTTGTCGGTGCTTGCGGCATCTTTGGCGGCATCGACCAGTCCCCGGCAGGCCTCGTCGGGGTCGCCGGCCAGAACAATGGCCTGGATGGCGCTCTCCGGGACGTAGTCGTGGAGACCGTCCGAGCTGATCACGAGGACCGCCCCGGCAATCTCCTGCACATCGACATCGACCCGCACCCGTGTCGCGAGGCCGAGCGCCTGGGTCAGGATGTTCTTTCCCGGGTGATGCATCGCCTCGGCCGGGGAGATTGCCCCCGATTCCACCAGGCTCTGGACGTAACTCTGGTCACGCGTATGCCAGACGGACGACGGGGTGATGATATGGGTCCTGCAGTCGCCGACCGTGCCGATCCAGCACCGGCCTGACCCGTCGACGATAGCCACCGAGAGGGTTGTTCCGGCGTTCAGGGCGTTCTCCTGATTATAGGCGTATATTGCAGCGTTTGCGCGCTGAAATGCGCGTTCAAGCACTGCAGGAAGTTCCATCGTGGAGAGAGACTCGCCTGCGGTCTCCCGGAGGGCCCGGATCGCCATCCCGCTCGCGACCTCTCCGCGGGCATGCCCCCCAAGGCCGTCCGCCACGGCGAATATGTGATACCCGTTCGCCCGGCCGATCCAGTAAGCGTCCTCGTTCTGCTCCCTCCCCCCGGTGTCGCTTATTGCCGCGTACCGGAGTTCTGACTCTCCCTTCACCTGTTCCTGCACCACACATCCTCTGGATGGCGGAGTGAATATGCTTTTGTGTTCCGTCTCTCAGGGGAACCCGCGGGAGAGCCTGTTCTCCTTTGCGCATTGAATGGCATACGCAAACTCCCGCGCGGTGACCGGGCGCTGGAGTGCTGCAAGCGCCGGGCTCCTCCCCCCCTCGGCCGCTCTCCATGCCGGGTGGTACTGGGCCATGATGTTCACGTAAGAGTCCCGCGATATCTCGTCGGCGATGAACTTCATCACGATCTCGCTGTTTGCGAGGTTCCCGGGGAGCACCAGGTGCCTGATGATCAGCCCCCGCACCGCAATCCCGTCCCTGACCTCCAGGTCTCCGACCTGCCGGTGCATCTCCACGAGGGCGGCCTGCATGCGGCCGGTGTAGTCGGCGGCATGGGAGAGTTCCCACGCTACATCGTCCCGCCCGTACTTCGCGTCCGGCATGTAGATATCGATGACGCCGTCAAGGAGCCGGAGGGTCTCCACGGAGTCGTAGCCGCCGCTGTTGTAGACCAGCGGGAGGTTGAGGCCGCGATCGGCAGCGAGAGCGACCGCACGAAGGATCTGGGGGACGACGTGCGAAGGAGAGACGAAGTTGATGTTGTGGCATCGGCGTTCCTGCAGGCGGAGCATGACTCCGGCAAGGTCTTCGCACGAGACTGCGTAGCCGACCCCGCACTGGCTGATCTCGAAGTTCTGGCAAAACTCACAGCGCATATTGCAGCCTGCGAAGAATATCGTCCCCGACCCGTTCTTCCCCACGAGCGGAGGCTCTTCACCGAAGTGCGGGCTGTAACTCGAAACTCGCGGCAAAAGGCCGGTCCGGCAGAACCCCTGTTCCCCCTCAATCCGGTTCACGTGGCATTCCTGGGGGCAGATGACGCAGTCGCGGAGCACCTCGTGCGCTTGCTCTATCCGCTCCTCCAGTTCGCCGCTCCGGGACAGGCGTATATACCCGGGCAGTTGGACTCGTTCCGCCTCAGTCATGTTCCCCACACCGGGCATGAAGCAGGAGGTACTTAACTCTTGCCCGGCCTGAGAGCAGCAGGGTTGCGGCCCACCAGAGGCTATCGCCGGTGGGGGCAGCAGGCAGGAGCGGAAGATGGGTGACGGCCGACTATACCGTTTGGAACCGGCTGGAAAAAAAGGGGTTTGAGTCCCGGGCCTGACCCTACGAACGGGCAATCTCGCCCGGCATGCTCTTCTTCCGGCAGACGGCATCGATCACGCCGTGCTGCACGTTGTAGAAACTATGGGGGACGTCAATCTCGCAGTCGAGATCGATGACCGTCTCCTCTTCACCGCCGACGCAGAGGGTCACGGATTCCTTCTGGAACGTGACGTAGGGAGCGCCCTGTGCCCGGGTATCCACCGCTGCGGTGATGTAGATGCAGTCGTCCCCCTCGATCACCTCAAACTCGGACTCTTCCTCCTCATCAGACAGGTCGAGATAGGGTGCGCCTTCGGGTGACCCGCTGATGATGGTGAACCCGATGATCTTCGGGTCATGGAGAGGCATATCGCTCAGGATCTTCTCCATTAACCGCGCAATATTCCTGAACATTTCGTCGTATGGATTATTCGCCATGTGTACCACGTATCTTGTATCGGTTGTTGGTCCGTTCGACAACTCCAGTGTACATGAGGTTGCCGAGTCTCTGTTTCAGTTCATCCGTGGGCAGGCTGCTCACTTCTTCGAGTTCAGCGAGCGTCAGGTCGGCGTGAGAGAGGGCAAGGATGATCGCCAGATCGCCGTCGTCGGAGATGAAGTTCCCCCTCGTGCGCATGATCTCGGTGAACCTCGATTCGATCTCCCGTTCCAGTTGTTCGAGATTTTCCAGAAGTTCGTCGCGTACCCGGACCATTCTCCTGAATGTCTCGAGGTTTCTCGTAAATCTTGTCTTCTGGTTCTCTTCAACCAGGGGGAGCGTAACCCCGTCCTGCTTCTGCAGGTTTACGATGACATTGATGTCATGCGAGAGATAGTAATACTTTCGCCTGCGCTCGTCCTGGCAGGAGACGAGGAGTTCCTCGCGCTCCATCAACTGCAGGTGCTCTATCACTGCTTTTGGACTGATCACCAGACGTTCTGATATCTCGGTCACAAAACACGGCTTCTGCCTCAGCAGTTCTATTATTCGCCGCCTGTTCCGGTTTCCCAGAATATCAAGAAGGCGGGAAACCTCACTGCCCTCAAGCATGTTTACTAAACGTTAGTGCTTTTGGTATAAAAAAGGTTACTCGAAGAGGCGGTAGTTCGGTGCCTCATCGGTTATCATGATGTTGTGCGGATGGCTCTCGCCGTAGCCCGCAGACGTGATCCTGAGGAATTTGCCGTTCTTCTTCAGATCAGGTATCGTCTTTGACCCTGTATAGCCCATTGCTGACTTCAGGCCGCCGACGAGCTGGTAGATGACGTCCGAGACCCTGCCGACATAGGGAGTGACCCCCTCGACGCCCTCGGGAACGAACTTGGTCCTCCCGATCTCCTTCTTCTGGAAGTAACGGTCGCTCGACTCACCGCTGCTCATGACACCAAGCGACCCCATCCCGCGGTACTGCTTGTAGCGCCGGCCCTTGATCGTCGTAACCCTTCCCGGCGCTTCGTCGGTGCCGGCAAAGAGGCTGCCCGCCATGATACAGTCCGCGCCTGCGGCGATTGCCTTCGCGATATCCCCGGAGTAGCGGATCCCGCCGTCCGCGATGACCGGCACTCCGGCCTTGTGCGCCACCTCTGCGACATTTGCGATCGCCGATACCTGCGGGACGCCGACGCCCGCGACGATCCGTGTCGTGCAGATGGAGCCCGGTCCGATGCCGACCTTCAGCCCGTCGATGGTATCGACCAGGGTTTCTGCCGCCTGCCTTGTTGCGATGTTCCCGGCCACCACATCGACGGCGACGCTCCCCTTGATCTCTTTGACCGCGTTCACGACGTTCATGTTGTGGCCGTGAGCACAGTCCACCACCAGGGCGTCGACACCCGCCTCAACGAGCATCATCGCCCGATTGAAGTCGAAGGGTCCGACCGCGGCGGCGACACGGAGTTTCCCGTTCGCGTCGCGGTTCGCGCGGGGATACTGCCTCTTTTCAAGGATGTCCCGCATCGTGATGATGCCGACGAGGCGCCCTTCGCCGTCCACGACGGGAAGGCGCTCGACTTTGTTTGCATACATCGTCTCGAGCGCACTCTCCGCCGTGATGTCTTCGGAGGCCGTGATCAGGTTCTTGGTCATGTACCCGGTGATCTTCGCCTCGCCCTTCTTGGGCAGGATTGCCCTGATATCCCTGCGGCTGACGATACCGATCACGCGGTCGTCCTCGATGATGGGGACGCCGCCGATACCGTACTGTTTCATGACCCGCTCGACATCGGTGACGGTGGATTCCGGGCCGACCGCCACGACCTCACGCTCGATCAGGTCCTCGGCCTGTTTGACGACCCGGACTTCGGCGACCTCACGTTCCGGGGTCATATTCCGGTGAACGACGCCGATACCCCCCTCCCGGGCTATTGTTATTGCCATCAGCGACTCGGTCACCGTGTCCATGGCGGCGCTCACGAGAGGGATATTCAGGGGGATGTTGCGCGAGAACCGCGACCTGACGTCGGCCTCGTCGGGCTCGACCCATGACTCGGCGGGCTCGAGCAGCACATCATCAAATGTGAACGTCGTTTCCAGTTTCATCTTCTCGGTATACATACATCACCTGATCATCATCATTGCTTTCTCGACCAGTTCGGCCCTGACGGCGGTGGACCGGTCGCCCCCGCAGACCATCCCCCGGACGCCGATGATCTCGGGGTCGATCCGCTTTAAGGCATCGAGGTCCTCGAACTTCAGCGAACCGGCAAGGGCCGTCTGTAGTCCCAGTTCACGGTTCCGTTCGGTGAACCGGGTCAGCGTCTCCTCGTCCATGAACTCAAAGAGGCTCTTCCCGTCTTTAATACCTGTGTCGATCATGGCGACATCCGCTCCGGCGTCCGCAACCAGCGGACTGATGGCGAACGGAGAGATCGTGCCCATCCTCTCAAAATCGGCGTATGCGGCGATGACGACGTATTTCTCGGGAAACTCCCGCTTCACCGCCGTTGTCACCGCCTCGATGACGTCGCGGGCACGGTCGGCCCCGTCGAACATCAGGCCGACCTTGATATAATCAGCGCCTGCATGTGCGGCACCGTAAGCAGAGAGAGCAGCCGTTCCCGGTTTATACTCATTGTCCCCGATTGCAGCACTGACAGGCTTGGCGCCGGCGATCTCCTTGATCCCCCGGATGATCCAGGGAAAATTCGCACCCAGCGACCCCTCTGAGGGTTTTTTCACGTCGATGATGTCAGCGGAAAGCGAGCTTTTTGCCTCCTCAATGCTGCTTGGACTGACGAGTAATTGCATAGAAATTAATGATCCTTCACCCTAATAGTGATTGCGTTGAGGACATGGAACTAATTCTTGCAGTCGATCTGGCAGGCGGTCTTGTTGTGCATGGGAAGTCCGGGATGCGCGCCGGCTACCGCCCCCTCACCTGGGGGTTGGCCCCTTCCGCCGAGCCGGAGGCCTATATATCCGCCCTGCAGCCGCGGTATATCTACATCGCGGATCTTGAGAGTATCCAGGGCAGAACCCCGCAGGACGACCTTGTCCGGCGCTGCGCTGCCCTGGTCGAACGGTGTTACCTTGACCGGGGCTGCCGGTCGCCAGGCGAATGCATGGCGGTCGAGGGAGTGACGCCGGTCGTCGGGACCGAGACGGCGGCGAGAGCGATCGAGGACCTCGCAGCATACCGGGCCGGCTATCTCAGTATCGATATCAAAGGGGGCCGGGTGCTTCCCTGGGGCATCCGGCCGGTGGAGATACTGCGCCACGCATCAACTCTATCGTTTGAGGGGTGCATCATCCTCAACATCGGGGCTGTGGGGACAGAGCGCGGCCTCATCCGGGAGGAACTTGAGGAGATGCGGGCGTGTTATCCCGGTCGCCTCCTCTACGGGGGCGGCGTCGCCGGGGTCGACGATATCCGTCTCCTCACCGACATCGGGTTTGACGGGGCGATCATTGCAACTGCCGTCCACCACGGCACGGTGCCGCTCGAATGGGTCCGGAGGGGACACCCGTGCTGATCACCATCGAGGGGATCGACGGGAGCGGGAAGAGCACGCTTCTCTCCAGTCTCGGGGAACTGCTCGCCGACCTCGACCCGCTCTTCACGCGCGAGCCCGGCGCCACCTGGGTCGGCGCCTCGGTGCGGCGGGCGATCGCCGAGCGGATGGACCCGATCACCGAGGCGCTGCTCTTCTGCGCCGACCACGCAGCGCATATCGAGGGGGTGATCCGGCCGGCGCTGGATGCGGGAAGACTCGTCATCTCGGACCGCTACTCCGACTCACGGTTTGCCTACCAGCCAGTCGTCCTCGATGGTGTCCTCCCCGACCCGCTCCAGTGGCTCCGGCAGATCCATGAAGGGTGGTCGATCCGGCCCGACCGTACGTTCCTCCTGGTCCTGCCGGTTGAGGATGCCGTCGCAAGGCTTGATCCTGCAAAACAGAGAGAGTATTTTGAAAATGCCGGGATTCTCGAGCGGGTGCAGGAGAACTACCTGGACCTTGCAGCCCGGGACCCCGCGCGGTTTGTCATCGTCGATGCGCTGCTAAAAAAGGATGAGGTTGCGGAGTTCATCGCGGGCGAGATCAGGACGAGTGCCCGATCGTCACAATCACGTCCCCGAGCGTGAGGACGTCCACCTCTTCTCCCGCCACCTGGTAGGCGACCTTCGGCGTGAAGGAGTCTGGCGGGACCGGGATATCCTCACCGTCGACTGTGACGGTTGCGGGCGGGTTCTTGAGCAGGTCTGGCGGGAGGGCCTCCACGGCCTGCATGAATCCCCGTGCCTGCTTTCTGAGCGCCGGGCCGATGACCGCCATGTTGAAGTTCACGCCGGTCGTGACCTCTTCGAGCCGGGGCGTGCCGGTGCTCCACCTGGCGTCAGCGGCAAGCGCCCGCCCGGCATCGCCGGCGTCATCGACCGGTTCCGGCGCGTAGATCATGACGTGGCCGAGCGGCGCGTTCAGCGCCATGCCTTTGTCGTGCTTGTAGCGCCGGAGTTCGGCGACCGTCTTCACGAGGAGGTCGCCGTGGCGCCGCGCCTCATCGTCGGCATACGCAAAGTCCGGCCAGGCCTCTTTGTGCACGCTTCTTCCGGTGAGGTTGTGGTAGGACTCTTCCGCGAAGTGCGGGATGATCGGGGCAAGGAGGCGGCAGAGTACGTCCACGGTCGTCCGGAGTGCACTGCAGGCGCTGGCACTGCTCTCATCCTCGGCATACAGGCGGCCCTTTGCGATCTCGATGTAGTCGTCGGCGAGCGTGTTCCAGGCAAACTCCCGGATCGCCCTGAGCGCCCGGTCGAACTGGTAGCCTTCCATCGCGGCAGTCACCTCAGCGACGGTATCCGAGAGCCGGACAAGCAGCCACCGGTCGGTGAGTTCTGTCACCGGTGCCGGATTCTCCGTCCCGGAGTCCAGGTGCCCCATGACGAACCGGAAGATGTTCCAGAGTTTGGTCTGGAAACGGGACGCTGCGACGACGTCGTTCCAGTTGAACATGATGTCCGAGCCGGTTGCGGCACCCCCGGCACCCCACTGCCGCAGCGCGTCCGCACCGTACTGCCCGACAATCTCCTCGGGGGAGATGATGTTATTGCGGCTCTTGCTCATCTTGAACCCGTCTTCCCCGAGCACCATGCCGTTGACCAGGATCTCGTCCCAGGGATGGCCGCCGACCAGAGCGTTCGCCCGGAGGATCGTGTAGAACGCCCATGTTCGTATGATGTCGTGGCCCTGGGGGCGGATCTGTGCCGGGAAGAGCGGGGGTTTGCCGGTCCCGTCCCACCCGGTGACGTGGAGCACCGATATCGAGGAGTCCATCCAGGTGTCGAGGACATCTTTCTCGCCGTTGAACTCCGATCCCCCGCACTTCGGGCAGGGCGTCTTCGGCTTATCGACCGTCGGGTCGATCGGGAGATCTTCCTCGGCCGGGAGGACCATCTCGCCGCAGGTGGAGCAGAACCAGACAGGGATCGGGGTCGCAAAGATCCGCTGCCGGGAGATGCACCAGTCCCACTCCATCGAGTTTGCCCAGTTCTCCATCCGGGCGAACATATGCTCCGGCGTCCAGGAGATCTTTTTCGCCTGGTCAAGGATCTGGTCCTGGTGAACCTTCACGAACCACTGGCGCTCCGAGAGGATCTCGATCGGGGTCTTGCACCGCCAGCAGGTCCCCACCCGCTGTTCGAGTTCCTCCTGCCGCTTCAGGATCCCCGCTTCCTGCATATCGTGAAGGATCGCCTCCCTGCAGTCCTCCGACGTCATCCCCTCGTACGGGGCCGCCGTCGCGGTCATGACCCCCTGCCGGTCGATCGCTTTGCGGAGGTCAAGGCCGTGCTGCTTCCACCAGTAGACGTCCGTCTTGTCGCCGAACGTACAGATCATCACCGCACCGCTGCCGAACTCCGGGTCGACCACGACGTCCTCGATGACCGGCACCTGGTGCCCGAAGATGGGGACCTTGAGTCTCTTCCCCGCAAGATCGCGGTAGCGCTCGTCTTCGGGGTGGACCGCCACGGCAACACAGGCCGCGAGCAGTTCCGGCCGGGTGGTGGCAATCTCGACGCCGTCGAAGTCGAAGTAATTGAGTTTGGTCGTCCGGGGAGCGTAGTTGACCTCGGCAAAGGCGATGGCCGTCTCGCACCGGGTGCAGAAGTTCACCGGATGCTCGCTCTGGTAGATGTCGCCGGCTTTGAGCATCTGCAGGAACGACGCCTGGGTCTTTCGGTAGTACTCCGGGAGCATGGTGATATACTCGTGGCTCCAGTCGGTGGAGAACCCGAGCCGGCGCATCGTCGTCCGCATCTTCTCGATGTTTGAGAGCGTGAGGTCGCGGCACATCTCCCGAAACTTCTCCCGCGGTACGTCGTTCTTGGTGATCCCGTAGGTCTCCTCGACCTTCACCTCGGTGGGAAGGCCGTGGCAGTCCCACCCCTGCGGGAACATGACGTTGTAGCCGCGCATGCGTTTGTATCGCGCGATGAAGTCGATATAGCACCAGTTTAAGGCGTTTCCGATATGGAAGTTGCCGGTGGGGTACGGCGGCGGCGTGTCGATGATGAACCGGGGTTTTTGCGAGTTGGGGTCGAAGTAATTGTCCTCATCCCGCCAGGCACTCTGCCAGCGCCTCTCCACTTCTTCGATATCGTAGTTTTTGGGTAGTTGATGTGACGGCGACATTTTCAGCGTATGATCTCTCTTCTTCCTGTGAAATATATTGTTCGACGGGGCTTTGGCGCTGCCGGGTGCTCTGTGCCGCGCGCGGATTGCCGCTCATGATCGGGACTTTCTCGACTTTCGCCGTCAGAAGCGGTAAAGTCAGCAGGCGCCCGGATCCTAAAGGCTTTTTCCCTGCACCGCCAATGATGTTAGAATGATAAAGCCGCTGGGGTTGGTTCTGGCATCGGCGCTCACCCTCGCCTTTATAGGCCTTGCCCCACTGCTCCAGCCGGCATGGCTGCTCACGCTCCTCCTCGTACCGTTCTCGCTCGTCCTCTTTCTTATCAGGGACACCCGGTATGTCTCGCTCTCGATCATCGCACTTGCGGCGCTCTACGGGCTCGGGTGGCTCTCGACGTTCGTCTTCACCTGCACGCTCGGCATCGTCGTGATCGGCGAGCTCGCGTTCCGGATTGTCGGGGAGAGGCAGGCAGCGTACCTCTCCCACCTGATTGCCGCCATCGGCATATCGCTCGCGGTGATGCTCTACCTCCAGTATACCGCGCCGCTCGTCGTTGTGATGGGTGTGGTTGCCGCGGTCCTCCTCCGGGCGGCTCTCCGGGGGCGGGACGACGCCCTGATGATCGAGGCGCTCGGTGTGGCGATGACCATGTTCCTCTTTGAGGAGATCAACTTCGAGGTCGACCTGACCATCCTCGCTGCTGCGGCCGCGATAGCGTTCGGGTTCGGCTACACATCCTACCGGCTCAGAGTGGCCGACGTCAGCGGGCTCTTCTCGGGGGCGATGATCGGCATCATCCTCATCGTCTTTGCGGACGTCCGGTGGTTCCTGATCATGCTCACCTTCTTCATCATCGGCGCCGGGGCTACCCGCTACCGCTACGCCGATAAAGAGCAGCTCGGGGTCGCCCAGGAGCACGGGGGTGTGCGCGGCTACTTCAACGTCTTTGCGAACGGTCTGGTGGCGACCGGCGCCGCCATCCTCTTCGGTGTGACCGGGCATCCTGCCTTCGTGGCGCTCTTCATGGGGAGCGTCGCCTCCGCCGCCGCCGATACCGCGGCAAGTGAGATCGGGGTCACGGGAAAGACGCCCTACCTGATAACGACGCTCCGCCCGGTCCCCCGGGGGACGAACGGCGGGGTGACTCTCCGGGGCGAGGCAGCGGCCATCCTTGCGTCTGTCATCGTTGCCGCGGTCGCGTGGGTTATGGGCGTCGCCGATCCCTGGATGGTCGTCGTCACGGTCATTGCAGGGTTCGTCGGCACCAACGTCGACAGCCTCGTGGGCGCAACGCTCGAGAACCGCGGCAGTATCGGGAACTCGGGCACCAACCTCGCGGCGACATTCTCCGGCGGCGTCTCGGGGATGCTGCTCTATCTGCTGGCGTGAAGGGGTGCCCGGTGCAGTTTTGAGAAGGTATGGCCCGGTTGACTGCAGAACTCAATAGGGCCTATGCCCGTGGTGCGATAACAAGTATTCAGAAGAGCCTGAGCGCCCAAACAACGCGCTAAAAAAGGAATTCGGTGTCCACCGGACACCCGTCAGTACTTATACCACCGGCCCTTCTCGTCGTACTCGCCCTGCTGCATGATCGCGCCTTCCGAATGGCTGCGGAAGAAACTCGCCTTGTAGGCATACAGGAATGCCGAGAAGAGCATGATCACGACCGCATAGACCGCCGCGGTGATCCAGATCCCCTCGGTCCCGATGAGAGCGAGGATATCCTGCGGCATCATCGTCTCGAGTTCGGCGGGGCTCATGCTGGTGAGCGGTTCGAGTTTGTTCACAAGGAGCGCAGTCCAGGCGAAGAGTGCCGCAAACCCGAGCACCACAAGGGCGGCGATGTTTACCAGGTAGAAGATGAGGACGCTGCCGAGGTTGTTCATGACGAACTCGATGCTCCGCCGGATCGACTCAAAGACATTCGTCTCTTCAAAAACCGCCACGGTATCGTAGAAGAACGTGAAGAAGACGATCGAGACGAGCACCCCGAAGAGGAGCGGCGCCATACCCGCGGCGGCACCGGCTCCGAGGAGCGCGAGCGGGATCGCGAGCAGAAAGACCGTCAGGATGACTGCAAAGAAGATGACCAGCGCGGGCAGGAGTATCCGGAAGTAGTGAGTCTTGCCGGACTGCAAGAATTCTCCCGCGGAGAATCTCTCTTCCTTGACCATGCCGTAGACCCCGCCGGCCAAAAACGGCGCCACGAGGAGCTGCAGGAGTGCCAGTGGCTCTGCGTAGAACGTCCCGCCGTATACGGGGATGACGAGGTTGAGGACCGCGAGGACGCCCATGACGAGGCCGACCGACCAGAGGACCGGGTGCTGCCGGAGGAGCCCGGCGGCATTCGTGACCGATTCAAGCGTCATGGTCACCGGTTCCTCGGCATGGCGACGATCTCGCGCACCTGCAGGTCAAAGAACGCCGCAGTATGTGCCGGGCGGATGACGCAGACGGTATCCGCGCCGCTCATGGTGCCCCCCACCGCGATCACCTCTTCATCGACGCCGACTGCACCCTGGTCCGCCGCGATGAGGGCGCACTCCACCGCGACCTTCAGGCCGACCGCGACGGTGCGCCGCAACGCTTCGGCGATCGCTTCGGTGCGGGAACTCCCGCCGAGTCTCGGCGAGCGGGAGATCGCGCGTTCGAGCCCGGAGAGCGCGTGCGTCCCGGTGACGATCGTTGCACCATCGGCACGGAGGGTCTCGGCCGCCTCCGGTGAGAACTCCCACTCACCGGGCTTTGAGAACCCGACCGCGTGGGTGACGACGATCAGGTCGAGATCCTTCCCTGCCATGGCGTCCCGGAAGGCAAGCGCCGTCTGGCCGCTCGAGCTCGCGACCACAATCTTTCGGACGCCAAGTTCCTGCGCCCTCTCGACGGCGAACCGGGCGGCGTCGAGAGTGTTCTCGGCGCCCGGGGCATCGAAATAGTAGGCATTTCTGGTTACGAAGCCCATACAGTCATGTTGTTCTCGCTCCTAATTCAATCCCCCGTTTCGGCGGCGCCGGATGATCTGGAGTGGGAAGGCGGTGCCTCGGCTTGTGGCAGCGGGTCCGGCGAACGCCGGGCCGGACGGTTCATCCGGGCCGGAAGTTGGGATGGCGGACGTACCGGCGACGACGGATACAACGGCACGGCCGCGGTCGCACTACCGGCGAAAGAAGGTGATAAATGGTGTATAGCTCAACACTACTCTCAACCGAACGGTGCGGTAGGAGTTCTCATGATCACACTGGCCATTGCAGGAAAACCAAACTGCGGGAAATCGACGTTTTTCAGGGCAGCGACCCTGGCCCAGGTAGAGATTGCCAATTACCCGTTCACGACCATCGATGCCAATCACGGTGTCGCGTATGTCCGGACAGCCTGCCCCTGTCAGGAGATGCGCGTCCCGTGCGAGAACTGCCTGGACGGTGTCAGGTTTGTTCCGATCGGGCTGATCGATGTGGCGGGCCTTGTCCCCGAGGCGCACATGGGAAAGGGGCTCGGGAACCAGTTCCTCGATAACCTCAGGCAGGCGGACGCGATACTCCAGATCGTCGATGCCAGCGGGGCAACGGACGCGGAGGGGAATCCGATCGATATCGGCTCGCGCGACCCGGTGAAGGATATCGAGTTCCTCCAGTACGAGATGTCGATGTGGATGTACGGTATCCTCTCGCGGAACTGGGCGAAGCTCCAGAGGCAGGCCCAGGCAAGGGACTTCTCCCTTGCGGGCGCGATCGCCGAGGTCTTTGCCGGTCTCGGGATAACCTTCGAGCACGTCCGCGACGCCGTCGAGGCGACCGACGTCGACCTGCGGACCGCCGGGGAGGAGGACCTGATCCGGTTCTGCCGGGAACTGATGACGATCAGCAAACCGATGCTGATCGTCGGGAACAAGGCCGACCTGGCGCCGAAGGCGTGCCTTGACCGGCTCGCAGAGCATGACGTCGTCTTTGCGAGCGCGGCAGGTGAACTCGCGCTCCGGATGGCTGCGGAAGGGAAGTTCATCCGCTACCTCCCCGGCGACCGCGGTTTCACCGAGAGCCCTGGAGCAAACCTCAGCGCCGCGCAGCGTGCCGGGCTCGCGAAGGTGGCGGAGTTCATGCAGACGTTTGGGGGCACCGGTGTCCAGAAGGCGCTGGATGCCGCGATCTTCAACCTCCTTGACCGGATCGTCGTCTTCCCGGTCGAGGACGAGCACAAGCTCACCGACGGTAAGGGTCGGGTGCTCCCCGATGCGTTCCTCATGAAGCGCGGGTCGACCCCTCGCGACCTTGCTTATCAGGTCCACACCGATATCGGTGAGGGGTTCCTGTACGCCATCGATGCGAAGACCGGGATGCGGATCAAGGACAGCCACGAACTGAAGAACGGCGATATCATCAAGATCGTCAGCGTCCGGAAGTGAGCCGGAGCTGACCGGACCCCACCGTTCCCCCCCCTGAACGCGAACCGGGAGTTTACATGGATGAGCATGAACCGGCACCCTTTTATAGGGGATTGAGAAATACTCGATCACCATGAGCGGCGAGGTCTACCAGGCGCAGGTCCTCCGGAACTTCTTCGATACCATCACCGGAACGGACAGGAACCTGACCCGGATCTACATGTGCGTGATGAGCCTCGCCAAGCTCCGTATGGAATCTCCCGAGAGGATGACGTTCCTCGTGGACCAGCTCCGCAAGTCCAAACAGAGGCGGGAACTCTCGGTCGATATCATCGATTATATGTGCGACGTGGCGCGCGACCTCGAACTCGCCACGGTCCAGACCGCGTTCGGCGTGAAGGACATCAACGCGGTCGCCGACGAGTTCACCGGGATCAGCCTCGACTCACTCTGATTTCTGGTGCCGGGAGGGGGGGCCGGACCGTGCACCATGACGGACCGGGCCGCCCATCGCCTCCCGGCCGTCCGGCGAAGAAGAGGTCGATCCGTTCGAGGCCGCTCTACAGCAGATTCACGGCCACGAAGAGCGCCGCTATTGTTATGAGCCCCGGAAGAGATTGCCTCCTGTCAGGCTCTATCATGCAGTCAGTTTTTCCCTGTAGGACTCCAGGATCTGGATGACAAAGCGCTGGTGCTCCTCCAGTGCCTGCTCATCATCGGGGGAGGTCTCGATCCCGACGGCGTAGAGCAGGATCAGCGCGTTGTCGAGGTCAAGGGCCGCAGGATCCTCGATCTGGTCGGGCCGGAGGCGGATGGCGAGATCGTCGTAGTCCGCCTCCGTGAAGGTATGCTTGGGGTTGGTCGTCACCCGGGAATCGGCGAAGTTGCCGGCACGCTCCCGGAGGATCAGGAGGGCGCGTTCCAGCGCGTCTGGATGCGGGGTGATTCTCTCAAGCCGGGCAAGCGCCTCCGTGCTCTTCTCTCCTGCGTTCTCATAGAGCCCGAACTTATACGTCAGCAGGGACTGCGCGACCTGATGGCCGGTCTCTTCATCGATCACGGCGAGGAGCGGCTCAATCCTGCCGATATATTCGTTTAACATCTGCTTCATTGTTATCTCCTGTCGTTTCGGCGCATTAAACACTTTTTCTACCCGCACCGCAAGGAAGGTGATCGTTGCCGCGAAGATCGTCTGCACAATTACGCCGCCTGAGCTGATCTCGTTTGGTATGACCAGGATGAGAAGCGCAAAGAGCGGCGTGAAGAGCGAGACGAGATCCTTGCGAGGTTTCAGATACGCCTGGTAACAGAGGATGCACGAGGCGATCACGCATCCTGCGACGCCTGCCCAGATTGCATGGGGAAAGCCGGCGGATGCGAGCAGCAGCTCGATCCCGATTCCCAAAAATGAGACTGCAGGAACCGCTATCCAGAGGCGTGGGTTTGACTCTGGTGTGGTAGTGTTTGTTGTCATTGGCTGTTCTCAGCAAGTGTTTGTACGCGGTGGATAAACAGGGTTTCCTTTTTTGGCGGGTTTAGCATATCCCGGTCAGGTGGACGGGGGCGGGAGATCGGGGATTGCCATCTCCACATCCTGGCCGGCAAGAGCGTTCGTGCGTGATCGGAGATTTTCGCGTTCTCTGGCATACTCAGCCTGCGCCGTCTCCCGCTGGCTCTCCGCCCGGGTGCGGGCCGCATCCTTTGCTTCGCGCTCCCGCCGCAGCTCCGAGAGCGCGAGCGCGAGGCGCTGCTCTTCGACCACTCCCGGGAGTGCGGCCAGAGCGTCCTGCAGTGCCGCCCGCTGCTCCCGGACTTCACGCTCCCGCTCAAGGACGCGTCTCAGCCCGGCCGGCAGGGTGTCGGGGTCTGAGAAGAGACGGATCTCATCCTGGTTCTTGAGAACAAGGTCACCCTGTCGGATCATGGCGAGCGTCGCCGGCATCACCCGTTCGGTCAGGCTGACCTGGTTCTCCTCGTCATCCGGCGAACTGCCTGTGTACGCATCGAGGACCCGGCCGATCGTCGCGGTCACAGTGCTGCTCCCGGTCTTTCCCGCAACCTTCTCGGCTTTTCTGAAGACATGGATGGCGGGGATCCGGAGAGTTGCAATCTCTCGCCCGACCTCTTCTTCCATGACCTCAAGTTCCCGGATCTTCTCCTCAATCTCATCTTTTTTAGCGTAATCCGGGCGCAGTTTGAGGGCGGCCAGGTCTTCTTCCGTCTCCCTGATCTTCCTGTCCGCCACATCGAGTGCCGTCCCGCATTCCCGCACCTGGCCGGAGGCGACCGCGTACTCCTCCTGGATCCTGACAAGGGACCCATACGACTTCCGGGCCTCTTCCACCTGCTGCCGGCCTGCCCGGGCGCGGGTGATCGCCTCTGTCATTGTGTTGATCTCCCGTCCCAGATCCCTGACGGCGGCGCGCACCTCCTTCATATCGTCCGGGTAGAGGGCGGCGAGGTACTTCCCCTGCCCTTTCACCGCCCGGAGCGCGCTCTTTAAGGTCTCGGCTGCGGTGGCGTAGAAGGCCTCCGGGTCGCCGGAGGGCTCGCGGGAGAGGATCTGGGCCATTGACTTCGTAAACTGAGGAAGTGCCTTCTTTGATATGTCGCGGAGCCGGGGATGGACCTCCTCATCGCCCTCCGCCGTCTCCATACGGGCGACGATCTCCCTGAGACGTTCGAGAGCGCCCCTGATTGCCTCCCTTGACGGCTCCGTCGCATCGGAGAGTTCGCGCCCGATCTCCTCCTCGTGGGAATCCAGCCATGCGGGAAGTTCCTCAAAGGAGAGTTTAAGGATCTCTTCCTCCGGTTCGGCTCGCCTGAAGAGGTCTCGCAGTTGCTTGAACATGACTCACCTGATTATGACGGCGGTTCCCATCAGGGTTTTGTCCATCAGTCGCTCCTCGCGATCTGCCGCAACCGCTCTACTCCATGGACCTCCCGGATGACGTTCACCACGGCAGGGGGAACCAGGTGCTCCCAGGGCTCGCCGTCGAGCATCCGCTGCCTGATAACGGTGCCGGAGTGTGTCAGCCGCTCGTGCATGTCGGGCGACCGGACGTTCACCCCCGCCTCGGTGAAGAGCTGGACGACGAGGGGGTTTGCCGAGTAGACCGTATCGAACGGCGGGGTCATTGCCCGGACGTGGGCGACCCAGAGAGCGTTGCGCTGGACGTCCTCGATAGGGATGACATAGAACGGACATTCGAGGTCGGCGAGGGACCGGGTGAGCATCAGCACCCGTTCTCCTGCCGTGAAGGGGTTCGCCACGGTATGGGACACCTGGGCGCTCCCCACCCCGATGACGATCTCGTCGGAAGAGCAGGCTATCTGCTCCAGCACCGATTGGTGCCCGTTATGAAACGGCTGGAACCGTCCGACGTAGAACCCCCTGCTCATGCCCGGTCGCCCCCGTGCGCGATCTGTGCGGCAAACGCGCCCGCCGTGAACCCGGCGTCGATGTTCACGACCGCCAGGACCGAGCAGGCCTGGAGCATACTTGCAAGCGCCGCCTCGCCGCCGCCCATGTAGCCGTAACCGGTGCTCACGGGGACGCCGATCACCGGTTGATCGACGAGCCCTGCGACGATCGCGGGGAGCGTCCCCTCCCGGCCGGCAGCCACGATGAAGACGTCGGCCGGGATCAGGTCCCGGAGCGCCGAGAAGAGGCGGTGGATCCCCGCCACGCCGACGTCGTATGCGGTCCTGACCTCGCACCCCATCTCCTCGGCGATCAGCCTTGCCTCTTCGGCGACAGGGATATCGGATGTCCCTGCGGTGAGGATGGCGACGGTTCCGCGCCGGGGGGCGGGTCGATCCCCCGTCGAGAGGATGACCGCCCGCGCTGCCTTCCGGTGCTCCATCCGGACCTCCGGCGGCAGCCGGGCCTGCAGGGCCGCGAGGTGCTCCGCCGAGACCCTTGTTCCGACGCACCGGCCGGCCGCCTTCACCTGCGCGAGCATGATCTCGGCAAAGGCTTCCGGCTCCTTCCCTTCGGCGAGCACCACCTCCGGCATCCCGCAACGCACGCTCCGCCCGGTGTCGATCCGGGCCATCCCGTCGATCACCTCGATGCGGAGCCCTTCGAGGGCGCCCGCCGCCTCGTCCTCTGATACCTCGCCGTTACGATACATCCGGAGGATGTCCCTGATGGTGGCATTCGGCAGCATAGTTCGATAACAAAAATAGGGGTGGAAGTATAATATTACTTCATCTCATGTCCTATCTTGCCTACGTTGCAGGGTTCGGCGTTGCCGTCACTGTTTTCCTGTGGCTGCGCGACCTGCGGATATTCTACCGGACTGGCCTTCCCGGCTACCGGACGGCGGCATACCGGGGGGTTCCCTACACGGCGCTCGCCCTGCTCGGTTTATCCGTCACCGTGTACGCCGAAGCCTGGGAGTACCTCGGCCTCGGCCTGGTCCTGTTAGCCCTCTACCTCCAGGGCCGGGTCGACCGGGAGAACGTCTGGCACGGCGAGAGCACGGCCGAGCGATTCTTCGGCAGGGCGGAGCGCACAAATGATAAGGGTTCACACAAGAGACTTTAGTTCAGGAGATTACCGAATGCTTCAGAAACCACGGGGAACACGGGACTTTTTACCCGACGAGATGGAACGGCGGCGGCTGATCGAGCGGCGGATGCGAGGAGCGGCGCGCCGGTGGGGATACCGCGAGGTCTGCACGCCCGACTTCGAGCACCTGGAACTCTTCACGATGAAGTCCGGCGAAGGGATCATCCAGGAGATGTATGTCTTTGAGGACAAGGGCGGGAGAAAGATGACGCTCCGGCCGGAGGTGACGGCAGCAGTCCTCAGAATGTACGTCAACGAGGGCAAGGTGCTCCCGAAACCGCTCCGGTGGTGCTACTTTGCCGACTGTTTCCGCTATGAGCGCCCCCAGAAAGGCCGCTACCGGCAGTTCTGGCAGTTCGGCGTCGAGCTCATCGGTGCGGACACGGCACTCGCCGATGCCGAGGTGATCATGCTCGCCGACGACACGCTCCGGTCGACCGGGGTCACCTTCGATCTCCATGTCGGCCACCTCGCGCCGATGAAGCATCTCCTCTCCGATCTCGCCCCCGGCGACCAGCGGGCGATCATGGCATACCTCGACAAGCACGATCCGGAGGGGCTTGAGGCGGCGCTTGTGGAGAAGAACCTTGCCCACCTCGCCGAACCGCTCGCGGCCCTCTCGGAATGCCGCGACGTCTCCGAGGTCTTTGAGGTCGCGGGCGACGTCCCGGATCGCGCCCGGATCGAGGAGACGTTCTCGCTCCTTGACTCCCAGAACATCAACTACCGGCCGGACTTCGGGATCGCCCGGGGGCTCGACTACTACACCGGGATGGTCTTTGAGGGGTTCGCGAGGAACCTCGGCGCGGAGAACCAGATCCTCGGCGGCGGCACCTACCGGCTTGCCCACCTCTTCGGCGGCGACGACGTCGCCTCCTGCGGGTTTGCGATAGGGTTCGACCGGGTCATGGTCTCGGTCGGGGATTTCGAACTCGCGCACGAGCCCGTTGTCGGCGTCGTCTGCACGCCCGACGCACGGGCGCGGGCTCTCGAGGTCGCCCGGGCCTTCCGGGACGCCGGTATCCGGGCAGAGGTCGACCTGATGCAGCGGGGGATGGGCGCCCAGGTCTCCCACGCCGCAAAGACCGCGGACTTTGCCGTGGTTCTCGGAAAGCGCGAGGTTGAGGCGGGCACGGTGACCCTCAAGGACCTCCACTCCGGGGAGCAGCGGGAGCAGAGCCTGGCGGACGCCATCGCCGAGGTGGCACGGCATGGTGCTTGCTGAGGATCTCGCCAAACAGCAGCGGAGTATCAGCGTCGCGGAGTTCTTCGAGAAGAACAAGCATCTGCTCGGCTTCGACTCCCCGACGCGGGGCATCATCACCACGATCAAGGAGGCGGTGGATAATGCGCTCGACGCCTGCGAGGAGGCGGAAGTCCTCCCCGATATCTTTGTCGGCATCAAAAAAGTCGACGCCGAGGTCTACCGTATAACCGTCGAGGACAACGGCCCCGGGATCGTGCCGGAGAACGTCCCCCTGGTCTTCGGGAAACTCCTCTACGGGTCCCGGTTCCACCAGATCCGGCAGAGCCGCGGGCAGCAGGGTATTGGCATATCGGCGGCGGTGCTTTATGCTCAGCTCACCACCGGCACCCCGGCGCGGGTCACCTCCCGGACGGGGGCGAAGGCGAGGGCTCACCAGTTTGAGTTGATGATCAAGACCGAGACGAACGACCCGGAGATCGTCAGCCACGAGGAGATCGACTGGGACCGGACGCATGGCACCCGGATCGAGATCCAGTTCAAGAGCACTCTCGCCGCAAAGAAGCGGCTGGTGGACTACCTCCGCCTCACCGCGATCGTCAACCCGCACGCCCGGATAACGGCTGATATCGACGGCGAGGTGACTGTCTTCGAGCGGGTGAGTGGCGAGGTCCCGCCGTGCCCGAAGTCCATCCTCCCCCACCCGCACGGGATCGAGTTCGGGGCATTAAAGCGGATCGCGGCCGCGAGCACCGGGACCGTTGAGGAGTTCCTCATCGGCAGTTTCTCCCGGGTCGGCAAGAAGACCGCGGACGAGATGATCGCGCTCGCCAACCTCAAGCCCACCCGGAAGGTGAACAAACTTGAATCCGAAGAATTGAAAAGCCTCCTCGACGCCATGCAGGCCGTGAAGGTCCCGGCCCCGCCGGCGCAGCAGTGCCTCTCCCCCATCGGGGAGGACCTGATCTGCAAGGGGCTTGAGAAGGAGATTCAGCTCGACTTCATCAAGGCCCGGACCCGCCCGAGCGCGGTCTACGGGGGGCACTCGTTCATCATCGAGGCGGCGATAGGCTACGGCGGCAAGATCCCCGCCGAAGGGAGCGCCCAGATATTCCGGTTCGCAAACCGTGTCCCGCTCCTCTACCAGCAGGGCGCCTGCGCGATCACGAACTGTGTCACGCAGGTGAACTGGAAGAGTTACGGCCTCTCGCAGCAGGGCCTCCCCATGGGCCCGGCACTCGTCATGGTCCATGTGGCGTCCACGAACGTCCCCTTCACGAGCGAGAGCAAGGACGCGGTCGCCTCGATCCCGGAGATCGAGCGGGAGGTCGTCCTCGTCCTCCAGGAACTCGGGCGGGAACTCAAGACCTACCTCTCCCGCCGGGACAAAAAAAAGCAGCAGGACGACCGTGCCCGTGCGATATGCTCGGTCATCCCCGCGATTGCCATGAAAGTGAGCGAGATCGTGGAGCTTCCCCTGGTGGATACCTCCCCGATCGAGGGGAAGATCATGCGAAAGGTCGTCGCGAAGAAGCGGACGAGCGACGGAAAGGTCCGCATCGACGTGAACAACTACACGGCAAAGGAAGTAACCCTCGTCCTCTACAACCTCTCCGGCGACGCTGCGGTGGATGCAGAGCCCCGGCCGGACTTCGTGGACGATATCGGCGGGGAGTACAACAAGGTCTGGCGGTGCACGCTCGCTCCCGGCGCGGCCTGGCAGGTCGCCTACACGGGTTCGGGCGACGGTTCGCTTGATCTGCGCGGCGTGGAGGACGGCATGAAAGTGGTGGTGGATCTCGATGTCTAGGGAAGAGATGGATGCGCTGGCAAAGGAACGGCTCGTCGGTATCGCCCGCACCTGGTACGACCAGATGCGGGACGGCATCGTGCCCTATATCCGGCTGCCGACGCGGACGAAACAGAATATTGCATACGACGACGAGAGCGAGGTCTGGAAATACGGCGAGCGGGAGAGCACCCGGGCGGCGACGACTGAAAAAGGCGCGGTGCACCTCCTGAAGATGGCCTATGTCATCTGGTTCTTAAAGCAGCAACTCGTGGAGAACCGGTCGTCGACCTTGAGAGAGTTGTATTACATCTCTGAGGGCTGGAAGAAGGGGAAGTTCGCCGCCCAGGATGAGAGCAATCTCCTGATCGAGGATCTCGAGATCATCACCGAGGTGCAGCGAGAGGCGTTCCACCTCCGGCCGGAGGAGGACGGCGCATCGATCTTCGGCCCTCTCCGGATCCGGGAGACCACCCGCCGGGGCGTCAAAGAGATGCACTGCCAGGAGGACGTCGGGGAGGCGGGTTATCCCATCCCGAACAACGTCGATAACCTCGAGTTCGTCGACCACGACGCGAAGTTCGTCATCGCCATCGAGACCGGCGGTATGTACGCCCGTCTGATGGAGAACGGGTTCGATGAAGACTACGGGGCGATCCTGGTCCACCTCAAGGGGCAGCCGGCCCGCTCGACACGGCGGGTCCTACGAAGGCTCAACGACTCGCTCAACCTTCCTGTCGTGGTCTTCACCGACGGCGACCCCTGGTCCTACCGGATCTACGCGAGCGTCGCCTACGGCTCGATCAAGAGCGCCCATATGTCGGAACTCCTGGCGACCCCCCAGGCGCAGTTCATCGGGGTGCAGCCCTCCGATATCGCCGACTACAACCTCCCCGCCGACCACCTCTCCGAGCAGGACATCAACGCCTTAAAGGCTGAACTGACCGATCCGAGGTTTGCAACCGACTACTGGCGTAACCAGATCAACCTGCAGCTCGATATGAAGCTGAAGTCGGAACAGCAGGCGTTCGCGAGCCGGGGGCTCGACTTCGTGACGAAGGAGTACCTGCCGACGCGGCTCTCGGAGATGGGAATTATCTGAGGGGACCCACGGGCTCCTGCTGGAGAGGGCCCGGCCCCATATTTTTGTGCGTACAGCGCCAACTCCATAACTCTTACAGCACGCACCTCCGGCAGTCCTGCGCCCCGCACGCGAGGTTCTCGATCTTCCACTTGAGCGCCCACCGCTTGATATCCTTGATCACCCCGACCATCTCAAGCCCGCTTGCGGTGAGCGTGTACTCGCTTCTGACGGGAACGGTCCCGACCTCCACCCTCTTCTCGACGAGGCCTTCCTCCTCCAGTTCCTTCAGCCGGGCGGAGAGGACCTTTGCCGTTATCCCCGGGAGCCGCTCCTTCACCTCGGTGAACCGCCGGGTGTAGTTCTCTCCTTTGTAGAGTTCGAGGATGATCAGGAGCATCCACTTCTTCCCGAGGTACTTGACGGTCTGATTGACCGTACACTCGTCCTGCATGGTATAATTAGAGAAACCTCCTCCTACTTATATCTGAGTATCTAATTGATACTTTGTATCAAAAAGATACTATGGAGTGAAGTGTGAATGTTCTGCAACCAGTGTGAAGAGACGGCAAAGGGACTCGGCTGCACCGTACGCGGCGTCTGCGGCAAGGACGAGGAGACTGCGGGGCTCCAGGACGTCCTGATCTACACCCTCAAGGGCCTCTCGGTCCGGAACCTCGCGGCGATGAAGAATGGCGGCGGAAACCCGGAGGTCGGGAGGTTCATCGCGGGGTGCCTCTTTGCCACCCTGACCAACGTGAACTTCGATCCCGCACGATTCCGCGACGCGATCGGCGAGGCCGTCCGCCTCCGCGACGCTCTCCCGCCCGCCGGGAGCGCGGAGCCCGATGCCTGCACCTGGGTGCAGGCAAGTCCCGCGGCGATCGCGGCAAAGGCACAGGAGATCGCCGCCGCCCGGGAGAGCGTGGATGCCGACCTGCAGTCGCTCCGCGAGCTTCTCGTCTACGGGCTCAAAGGCGTGGCAGCCTACTCGCACCACGCTGCCGTCCTCGGCTATGAGGACGAAGGGGTCATGGCGTTTCTGCAGGAAGGCCTCGCCGCCACACTGCAGGACCTCTCCGCCGAAGAGATGGTCGGCTGCGTGCTCAAATGCGGCGAGGTCGGCGTGAAGACCCTTGCTCTCCTCGATACGGCGAACACCGCGTCTTACGGGACGCCGGTGATCACGACTGTCAGCACCGCGGCGGGAACGCGCCCGGGCATCCTCGTCACCGGCCACGACCTCAAGGACCTCGCCGACCTCCTCGAACAGACCCGCGGAGCGGGCGTCGACGTCTACACCCACGGAGAGATGCTCCCGGCGCATGCCTACCCGGAGCTCAAGAAGTACGGCCACCTCGTCGGGAACTACGGCGGCTCCTGGCCCTTCCAGCGAGAGGAGTTCGAGCGGTTCAACGGCCCGGTCCTCATCACCACGAACTGCCTCGTCCCCCCGAAGGAGTCCTACCGCGACCGGGTCTACACCACGGGGCTTGTCGGGTATCCGGGGTTAAAGCATATCGAGGATTCGCCGGACGGAAAGAAGGAATTCTCGGCCCTGATCGAGCACGCCAAGCGTTGTGAGCCCCCAGAGGACATCTCCCGCGGCGACCTCATCACCGGGTGCGCCCACGCCCCGGTCCTCGCCATCGCGGATGCGGTCGTCGGTGCGGTGAAGTCCGGCGCAATCAGGCGGTTCGTCGTGATGGCGGGCTGCGACGGCCGGCACAACGGACGGGACTACTACACCCGGTTTGCAGAGGCCCTCCCGGCAGACACGATCATCCTCACCGCCGGCTGCGCGAAGTACCGCTATAACAGCCTCGGTCTCGGGGATATCGGCGGCATCCCCCGCGTCCTCGACGCCGGCCAGTGCAACGACTGCTACTCCCTGGTGGTCATCGCAAAAGCCCTCGCGGAAGCTTTCGGCGTCGGGATCAACGAACTCCCGATATCCTACAACATCGCCTGGTATGAGCAGAAGGCGGTACTCGTCCTCTTAAGCCTCCTCTCGCTCGGTGTCAGGGATATCACCCTCGGCCCCCGCCTCCCGGCCTTCGTCTCGCCCGGGATCCTGAAAGTGCTCGTCGAGAACTTCGGGATCAAGGGGATCACGACGGTCGAGGAGGACCTCGGCCGGATGGTGCCGGGGAACTGAACACTTTTTTAGAGGGAGTAGAGCCTACAAGTTTGCCCGGCACATAGAGGAGGGCCTGATCCGGGGGTTACTGTTTTCGTTGTAGGTATGGCCCCCCAATATCTCCGGCAGCGAGATCCAGGCTCCCGGATGGGATCCCCGAGGCATAAAGGAATGCTTAAGCGCTCTGACCCGGGAGAAACTTTATGCGAGGGTCCGGGGCATGGAGCGAAGGCAGGTCTACGAAAACTTGAAGCGGAACGTGAAAAATGTGCGATTCGAAGACCTCTGCCGTGCAGCAGAGGCATTCGGGTTCCGTTTCAGGGGCGGGAAGGGGAGTCACAGGGTTTATGCGCGGCAAGGGGTTGCGGAGCTCCTGAACTTCCAGAGCGTAGGCGGGAAAGCAAAACCCTATCAAGTACGTCAACTGCTTAAAGTGATTGAGGACTATAATTTTCTGGAGGATGAGGATGCCACATAGATATGCAATCGAGATAATCTACAGCGATGAGGACGAGGGATTCATCGCTGTGGTCCCGGAACTTCCGGGGTGCTCTGCCTTCGGCGAGACCGAGGAGGAAGCGCTCCGCGAGGTGAAGGTTGCCGTCTCCGTCTGGCTTGAGGCCGCCAGCGAAGAGGGCAGGAGAATTCCGGAGCCTGTTGGGAGGGAGCGGCTTCGGGATATTCTTGCCGGGAAGAGTGCTGCATGTGGGCCGGGGGCGTGAACGGCAACCTTTTCGTGCACGCGATCTCCCGGTGTCCGGCAACCACAGGACCGATTCATGGTTTTCCAGTTCCCCCCCGGCAGATGTCCAGGGCCGCCGGATAGCAGGTTATTTCATAGGGAAAGGATTAATTGGCCGGAAGGGGCCACCATTTTTTGCTAACAGGTCCGGTTCCACACGGGGACAACCCCGTGCAAAGATCAGCCGGCTCGTGAGGGGAGAGGAGAAGTGGACGATGCTGACCGGGAGCGGATCATCGACCCGCTCCGCCGGTGCCTCGCCGGCAGGGAGGAGATCCTGCTCGGGTATCTCTACGGCTCCTTCCTCCGTCACGGCGAGTTCAACGATATCGACATAGGGCAGTTTGTATCCGGGGAGAGGGAACCCTATGAACTCTATAAGTGCGCCATGGGGTTCGCATCCGACCTGGAGCGGTGCATCACACCGCGGCGCGAGATCGATCTCCGTATCCTGGACGCTGCACCCGTTGAGTTCCAGTATGAGGTGGTGAAGACCGGGCGCCTTCTTGTCGCCCGGGACGAGGATACGCGCATCGCCTTTGAGGCCGGCGTGATAGCGAGATACCTGGATCTGAAATACCTTTACAGCAGGGTTCTCCTCGCCCGGGTGGGAGAATGAGGGTTCTCCATCATATGCGAACTTGAGGAGGCGCTCGGTGATTGGGGACGATACCAGCGCATCCCGGAGGAGCAACTTCTGCAGAACCGGGATACGCAGAATATGGTTCTCCATGCCATGCTGGTGTCCATCCAATCGGCCGTCGATATTGGAACCTGGATCTTAAGCAGGTATACGCAATTCTGTAACACGACCTTGCTGCTCTCAAGACGTTCTCCGCTGCCATGCAGGAATATATTGCAAGGGGCGGTCCGGCCAGTCTATAGGCGGACTCCTGCCGAAAACCCGGCAACAGCCTGTTATCCGAACTCCGCGAGCGCAACCACCGGCACCCCCTCGAGGTCGTCGAAGATCACCGGATAGACCCGCAGGGTCCAGCCCCCCTCGAGCAGCCGGTCGTAGGAGAGGTCCACGTCCTCGAGAACGAAGATGTGCGGGGACCGGCAGAGGAACTCGCGGTGGACGTTCATCCCCTCCTCCGGCTGCGACGGTGTCGCGATGGATATGGTATCGATCCCGAACAGCCTGAGGGCCGGGTTCTCCTTACAGAGGAAGTCCGGCACCTCGGGATGCACCCAGGGGTGCTCCCTCGCGTAAGTGTCGGGGTCGCTCTCCCGGAGCCGGCCGCTCCCGGTCCGGATAAAGAGCGCACGGGCGCACCGGATTTTATCAAGTTGTGGGAGAAGATCGCGGATCCGGATCGGCTCTTCCCCCTCTTTCGGCACCTCGATGCACTGCGCGGGCTCAAAGATCGCCTCCGGCGCAAGGAGGGCACTGACCGAACCCCCGCCAGGGCAGAAGTGCCGGGGAAGGTCGATATGCGTCCCGGCGTGGCTTGATACGGCGATCAGGCTCTTTTCCTCCGCATCGCCCCCTTCAAAGGACTTTGTGGGGGTGATCGTGAGCGGTTCCGTTCCGGGGTAGAGCGGGGTTGCCCGGTTCAGGGGGTACGAGATCGGGATGAGCATATGCTCTCCCGTAAATACTCCCGGAGTTGATGAAGGTTCTCCACGATCCGCTCCACCCCCGGCCGGCCGACAAACCGGTTCGGGTCACCGGGCGGAATCCTCGCCACAAACCGAACCCCTGTCTCGTAGGCCGCCTGCCAGTCGTTCGGGGCGTCGCCGACGAAGAGGGCCTCTTCGGGCGAGGCGCCGGTCTCGTTGAGGATCTCTCTGATGCACTCGGCCTTCGTCTTCGGCGAGCCGTAGATCCGGACGAAGTACTTCGTGAGGTCCCGGCGCCGGGCGATCTCGTGCATCTCGCCCTCCGGGGTTGCGGAGACGATGTAGAGCGGGAGCGCACTGGAGCAGTCCCGGAGAAGGTCTTCTGCTCCTTTGGTGTACGGGACGGTGAGCATGGATTCAAAGATCATCCCGACGTACTCGCTCGCAAGCCGCTCCTCCTGCTTGGGGGTGAGCGGTTCGTGGAGGATGTTTGCGTATATGTGGCGGAACTTGTCGTACCGGGACATCCCGCCGTTCTCAAGGTGAAAGGCGATGATCTCATCGAGGTGCTCTGGGGCGAAAGAGAAGATCTTTTTGAACGCCGCGGTCTTTAAGGGGAGGGATTCGACGATGACGCCGTCGAAGTCGAGGATGAGGGTGGTGAGCATGATAGTTATCTCATCGATTGCCGGCTACTAGTACCTAACGGCCGGGTGGGGTTGTGGCTGTGTTCTTTTGTCTCCTGGGGAGCCGGTTGGACGGGGTGATACCATGTTCTGGTATATCCGCTGGAGTTCTGACCCGCCACGGCCCGGGTGCACGTTTCAAGAACCGCCTGCCTCCCGCATGAGCACCGAGAGGCACGATGGATTATCCCGGCAGGTGGGTTAAGAAATGGTTCGGTTGGGATGGATCCGCAAATCGTGTAGAGATCTATCGCCTCATTCGAGCCTTCGAATGCAAATGTGGTTCCCTGTTTGCCTCAATCTTTCTAATACTTCATTTTGCACAGGTATTCCCGATACAATATTCATATATCGCGGGCGTACAAACTAATTATTGATTGTCAAAGACGGGAAGGTGAGCAATATATCTAAAAAAGCTTTAATAACAGGCATCACCGGGCAGGACGGCTCGTATCTTGCCGAGTTCCTCCTCCACAAGGGCTACGAAGTGCACGGGATCATCCGGCGGGCATCGACCATCAATACTCCCCGGCTTGACCATATCTATACCGACCCCCACGACGCAGGCGCACGCCTCTTTCTTCATTACGGCGACCTCTCCGACGACGAGCAGATCTCCCACCTCATCTACAATATCAAACCGGACGAGGTTTACCACCTCGGGGCCCAGAGCCATGTGCGGGTCAGTTTCGATACTCCGGAGTACACCGGGAACGTCACGGGTCTCGGGACGACCCGACTCCTTGAGATGATCCGTCGGAGCGGGAACGGGATGAAGTTCTACCAGGCCTCAAGCAGCGAGATGTTCGGGGCGACGCCGCCGCCGCAGAGTGAGACGACGCCCTTCTGGCCGCGAAGCCCCTATGCCTGCGCTAAACTGTACGCCTACTGGATGACGCGAAACTACCGCGACGGCTATAAGATGTTCGCCGCAAACGGGATCCTCTTCAACCACGAGTCCCCCCGGCGGGGTGAGACGTTCGTGACACGGAAGATCACGCGCGGGATCGCCCGGATCCTTGCGGGGAAGGATAAATATCTCTACATGGGGAACCTGGATGCCCGGCGGGACTGGGGGTTTGCCCCGGAGTACGTCGAGTGTATGTGGAGAATCCTCCAGCAGGAAGAGCCTGATGACTATGTCATCGGGACCGGGGAGAGCCACTCGGTCCGGGAGTACCTTGAGACCGCTTTCTCATACGCAGGCCTCGACTGGGAGGAGCATGTCCGGATCGATCCCCGGTACTTCCGGCCGACCGAGGTCGAGGACCTCATCGCGGATGCCGGGAAGGCCCACGAGAAACTCGGCTGGAAGCCCTGCGTGACGTTTACCGACTTAACAAAGATCATGGTCGATGCGGACCTGAGGGAGGCCGGGCTTGAGCCCCCGGGCGAGGGGGACGAGTTCCTCGCCCGGAAGTATCCGGACCGGTGGTGGACAAGGGATTGAGGCGGCCGAAGGTCTGCTTCTACTCAAGCGACTTTGGTTACGGCCACGCGGCCCGGGATATCGCTCTCGCCCGGGAACTGCAGGAAGCCCTGCATGCTGAAGTGGTCGTCAGGACCGGTTCACCTGCGGAATTCATGGCCCGGTCGCTTCCCGGCGTCGAGGTTATCCCGGGGCCAAATGACCCCGGGGTTGTGATGAACGGTGCCGCCGTGGACGGGGAGAGGACATTTTCAGCGGTTGAGCAGTGGATCACCTCCTGGGATGACTACATCGCCGCCGAGAAGGCCCTCCTCCGTGACCGCGGGATCGATCTCGTCCTCTCCGATATCGTCCCGCAGCCCTTCCTCGCCGCCGAAGAACTCGGGATTCCGTCGCTCGGCGTCTCGAACTTCACCTGGCATCTCATCTACACGCATCTCTTTGGGAAGAATGAACTGACCGACCGGATTGCCGAGGCCTACCGTGCCGCAGACGGCGCTCTTCTGCTCCCGCTCCACGAACCGATGGACGTCTTTTCCAACCGGCGGGAGGTGGGGCTCGTGGCGCGGCCAGCGACCCGGGACCGGATGGAGATCCGGCGGCGGTGCGGCCTTACCGACGGGGAGCCGCTCGTCTATCTCGGCGGCGGGCAGTCTCTTGGCCCCAACGTTTTCCGGGGCCTTAGAACCGCTCTTACCGGGTGCACCCTCTTTGTCCCGTCATGGGCCGAGATCCCGGGTGCAATCAGGATCCCGCCCGGCGAGACTGAGACCCAGGACTGGATTGCGGCCTGTGACCTCGTCGTCTCAAAGCCCGGCTACAGCACCATCGCCGAGGCTATCCAGGCCGGTGTCCCGATGGCCCTCTTCCGGAGGGATGGGTTTTGCGAGGATGACTATCTCATTGGCGGCGTTGAGGAGATGGGGATCGGGAGGGAGGTCTCTATGGAGGCCGTCCTCGACGGATCGTGGGCGGATGACCTCGAATGCCTGATGGGGCTTCGCGCGAACTTCGATAAAATCGATGGTCTCTTCAAGAGAGACGGCGTAAAAGAATGTAGCAGCATAATCGGTGAGATCCTATGAGGTTTGAGGACGGGACGGAGGTCCTCGTCACGGGTGGGGCCGGGTTCCTTGGCTCCTCCCTGGTGCGGACGCTTGAGCAGCACGGACTTACGAAGGAGAATATCCGGGTGCCGCGGAGCCGCGACCTTGACCTGCGGCGGTGGGAGGACTGTATCGCCGCGGTCGAGGGCGTCGACCTTGTCATCCACCTCGCGGCGAAGGTCGGGGGTATCGGCTACAACATGGCAAACCCGGGCTCCCTCTTCTACGACAACGCCGTCATGGGGATCCAGTTGATGGAGGCTGCGCGGCAGGCCGGCGTGCCAAAGTTCGTCGCCGTCGGGACGATCTGCGCCTACCCGAAGTTCACGCCGGTCCCGTTCCGGGAAGAGGACCTCTGGGAGGGGTATCCCGAGGAGACCAACGCACCCTACGGCCTCGCAAAGAAGATGCTCCTCGTCCAGGCCCAGGCCTACCGGCAGCAGTACGGCTTTGATGCCATCTACCTCCTCCCGGTGAACCTCTACGGACCGGGGGACAACTTCGACCCGGCGAGTTCGCACGTCATCCCGGCCCTGATTAAGAAGTTCGTCGAGGCGGTGGAAACCGATGCGGAGAGTGTCGAGGTCTGGGGGACCGGGGCGGCATCGCGGGAGTTCCTCTACGTCGACGACGCCGCGGAAGGGATCGCGCTCGCCGCCGAGCGCTATGACAGGCCCGACCCGGTGAACCTCGGGGCGGGCTTCGAGATCACCATCCGCGACCTTGCTACCCTCATCGCGAACCTCACCGGGTTTACGGGCGAGATCGTCTGGGACACGACCAAGCCCGACGGCCAGCCCCGGCGGTGCCTGGACGTCTCGCGCGCGGAGCGGGAGTTCGGGTTCCGGGCGAAGACGGGCTTTGAGGACGGGTTGAGGGAGACGATTGGGTGGTATAGGGGTATAAGGCATAATTCATGAAGTACGGCACAGTATCTATAGAGCAGAGCACAGGCTTGAATAGTGGTGATTTTTCATCATGGGCGAGTACAATTCCAACCTTAAACAGGTTATCTGCCCGAGGGTACTGTCTTTTCAACTTAAGTTTGAGGAAATGCCTTCTTGGTCTGCACAATGAGCTAAGAATGCGATCATACAAATCATCAGAAGAGAATCATAAAGGATAAGATTTTGCTCGCCAAGTATCTTTTGAGATATCCTCACATAAAACGCAGAACGAGGCAAAAAATGATGTATTGGATGTTAGCCAGATTGTTCAACCAGACTGAATCGGTAGAACAACTGAATGCTACACAACAACAAGCTCTTGAGTCATTCAAACGTAAGATAGCGAATAACGAATACTCGTTTGAAGATGTCCCCTGCTTATGTGGTGAGGGCGAGGGCATACTAATCGGCACACGTGATAGATATGGCCTTGAAGTCCATACTCACCTCTGTGAGCATTGTGGTGTGATGTGGACAAGTCCGCGGATGACGGAAGATAGTTTGAAAAAATTTTATGAAGATGACTATCGCTCAATCTATGTAGGAGAGCCCAGAGCACCCGAGTCCTTCTTTAAAGAGCAGGTTAACCATGGAGAGAGAATATACAATTTCGTCAAACCACATACTCTATGGTGGGACAAAAAGTCATTAAAAGCTTTTGATATCGGTTGTGGTGCAGGAGGTGCCCTCATACCTTTTAAGAGGAATGGTTGGCTCACCTTCGGCTGTGATTTAGGGGAAGAATACCTTAATCGTGGAAAAGAAGAGGGGCTTGTACTAGAGTGCGGAGAAGCGACATCATTATCCCGTTATGGCCCAGCTGACTTAGTAATACTCAGCCATGTTCTGGAACACTTCTCACATCCGATAAAAAGCCTTAATGAAATTTCGAAATTGCTAACCGATGATGGGTATCTCTATGTCGAAGTTCCAGGCATTTTTAAGGTTCATAGTTCTTATGGGGATTTCCTGTTGTTTTTACAGAATGCTCACTTATACCATTTTACCCTGAGTACACTATCATCTGTAATGAATTTAGCTGGGTTCAAGCTGATTGGTGGAAACGAACAGATCTGTGCTTTATTCCAGAAAAAAAGAGAGATCGAGATACAAAAGGAGAAGAGCCCATCGTCTAAAATACGGAGTTACATATATCTCACAGAAATCTACCATAGGTTATATATAGATGAGATTGTTTTTTCCTCAAAAAAGAGCGCAGTTTGGTCATATTACCACATACGCGATTGGATAAGAGCGCATTCATAACTTAGCACTTCTTACCTAAATAATGATTCTCGAGCCGGATCTTATCTGTGACCGGTACGTAACTTCTGCTGGAGATTATATAGGGAATTAGGATTTGGAGGCAGTAAACATGAATTCACTGGCAATCATCCCGGCCCGGGGGGGCTCCAAAGGCATCCCCCGCAAAAATGTCTGTCCGCTTGCTGGAAAACCGTTGATCGCCCATACCATCGAGTCTGCCCGGCAATCAAAAACCATAACTAGGATCATCGTGTCCACTGACGATCCTGAGATCACCGCGGTCTCAAGGCAGTACGGTGCAGAGGTCATCTGGCGCCCGGCAGAGATCAGCGGCGACACTGCATCATCGGAGACTGCACTCCTTCACGTACTGGATTACTTGAAGACCACCGAGAACTACCGGCCCGATCTCATCGTTTTTCTCCAGTGTACTTCACCCCTGACCTCTCCGGAGGACATTGACGGCACTGTCAATGTCCTCCTCAACGAGGATGCTGATTCCGCTTTCACGGCAACACCTTTCCATTACTTCCTCTGGAAAAACGACCAAAATAACGAGGCAGTCGAGATCAACCATGACAAACACGCACGACCGATGCGACAGGAGAGGAAACCGCAGTACATCGAGACCGGTGCAGTCTACGTGATGCGCACCGAAGGGTTTCTGAAGGCGAAGCATCGCTTCTTCGGCAAGACCGTCATGCACATAACGCCTCCAGAACGGCGCTGGGAGATTGACGAACCCATCGACTTCAGGGTTGCTGAGGTGCTGATGCAAGATCAGAGACGACGCCAGAATCTTCAGGCGCTTCCAAGCCCCATCTCGGGTCTGGTCATGGACTTTGACGGCGTGTTCACCGATAATAAGGTGGTAGTCTTTCAGGATGGGAGAGAGGCGGTCATCTGCGATAGAGGAGATGGAATGGGGTTGGACCGACTGAAAAGGTCAGGGCTACCCCTACTGGTGCTCTCCACCGAGAAAAATTCCGTGGTGCAGGCACGCTGCGAAAAACTTGGCATCCCCTGCCGACAGGGGATATCAGATAAAGTCAGTGTATTAAATGAATGGCTAAAGGAGAATAATATAAATCCATCCGGGATAATTTATGTTGGGAATGATATCAACGACCTCCCCTGCCTGAGGTCTGTGGGATGTGGTGTCGCCGTGGGGGATGCATATCCTGAAGTGAAAGCATCGGCACGGCTTGTTCTCTCGGCACATGGCGGTAAAGGAGCTATTCGGGAATTAACTGAACTAATTATACAACGATTGGAAGAGGATAAGATATGCCAGATGTAATCGAGATCGGCGGTCGATCTATAGGTGAAGGCCATCCAACCTACATCATCGCGGAGATCGGGATCAACCATAATGGCGATCTTGAGATCGCTAAAAAACTCATCGATGTAGCGGCGCTGGCCGGTTGCGATGCGGTCAAGTTCCAGAAGCGAACTCCTGAACTCTGTGTGCCTCGAGATCAGTGGGAGATTCCCCGGGAGACGCCCTGGGGGTGCCTTCCATATATCGAGTATAAGAGACGCACCGAGTTTGGCCCGGAAGAATACAAAGAAATTGACCGATACTGCGGTGAGAAGGGTATTGCCTGGTTTGCCTCCTGCTGGGATGTACCATCTGTGGGTTTCATCGAGCAGTTCAAGCCGGCCTGCTACAAGATTGCATCGGCATCCCTCACCGACGATGACCTGTTAAAACACATCAATGAGATGGGTCGGCCTATGATCCTGTCCACCGGGATGTCCACGATGGATGAGATCCGGCATGCCCTCTCTCTTCTTGATAATGATCAGCTCCTCATCTCCCACTGCACCAGTACCTACCCCTGCAAACCTGAGGAGCTGAACCTGCGCATGATCCTGACGTTGAAACAGGAGTTCAACTGCCCTATTGGATACTCAGGGCATGAAGTTGGCCTGCAGACCACCCTTGCATCAGTGGTTCTTGGAGCGTCCTTTGTCGAGCGGCATATTACCCTTGACCGTGCCATGTGGGGGAGCGATCACGCGGCCTCAGTGGAACCCGGGGGATTGATGCGGTTGGTGCGGGATATCAGAGTTGTTGAGGCAGCGATGGGGGATGGGGTGAAACGGGTATATGAAAGCGAACAACCATCCATTAAAAAGCTCAGATATAAGTAATGGAACTTGGCCTCTATGAGTAATTTCAAGGAAAACGTCGCATATTGGCTTGTCCCCCAGGGCTTCCAGGCGCCGGTGTACAACTTTATGGAAGAGTGCCGCCAGATATTTAGTAGTGACAATCAGGGGAAAGCACTCCTTAAAAAGAACATCGCATTGAGAGAGACTCGTAAAGGTGAGCGATGTTTTATCCTTGCTACAGGTCCATCAATAAAACGTCAAAATTTGAAATTATTGCAAAATGAGATTTGTATCGCTGTCAGTAATTTTTTTGTCCATCCCGATTATACAATAATCAACCCGGAGTACTATTGTATAGCTCCTTATCACCTCCCCATCACCGAAGGTGCATGGCAAAAATGGATGGATGAGATTGAGAAGAATACTGGAGAAGCAAAATTATTCTTCGGCATATCCGACAAAAATCGGAATGAGATGCATGAGCGTTTTAGAAAAAGGGACGTCTATTATTTAAAATTTGGGGGGTTGTGGGGTAGAAACACCCCTCGTAGTATCGATATTTCGCGAATGATTCCTGGACCTCAATCAGTTAGCATAATGGCTCTATATGTTGCTTTATATTTAGGGTTTAAGGAAATTTATCTGCTTGGTTGCGATCACGATTGGCTTCTACATGTAAATAAGAGTGTTCACTTTTATCCTGAAAACAATCATGCCATGGTAAAATCTGGCTATAATGAATGGTTCCAGGGGGATTTAGAAGGGCAATTCCAAGATTACGTAACATTGTGGAGACAATATAAGTGCATACGTGAAATCGCAAGTGAGAATGATGTACAGATATTTAATGCAACCGATGGAGGTTTATTAGATGTTTTTCCTAGAATAGAATATGAATCACTTTTTATGTGAATCTGGTATGAAGGCAAACTGTAAAAGATCCTGAGACATTACCTTTTAGTTGCGAAATATCCTCTATTTCGTATGAAAATGACCCCAACTATTTTTATCCGGTATGCCTGTGGCCGATCATCCGCAGTAAAAATCACCCCTCTCTGAATATCCAAAACCGCAAGATCTTTGTACTTTCAGCAAATAACCTTCCATATGCCTCTCGTTGATGGTTTTGATGACTCTTCGAT
>NZ_JAJGBK010000005.1 GCF_020696975.1 Methanoculleus sp. | reverse complement strand
GGGGCTGCACCCCCCTCCCCGTCGGCCCCTCCCCCAATGGCGATACCCCCCACGGTCCACTGCATGGGGATTTTCTCTCGCTCCGATCACTGCGTGTGCCTAAAATAATATCCGGCAGTGTTCAAACTCTTGTACCCGAGAAGCCCAATCATCCCCGACTCGTGTATTGGGGGACAACCATTCCGATCGGAACGCTGCGAGTAGCACTTACCGAAACCTGAGGCCGTCGAAGACCCGGCGGGATTAGTGGCTTGAGAAGACCCCTCACCGTCCCCGGCAGATCTCGTCGACGGCCGCAATCAGGAGATCGATCTCCTGCTCGGTCGTGAAGGCCGCCATGCTCGCTCGCACCGTCCCCTCCGGGAGGCCGAGGTGCTCCATCAGCGGCTGGCAGCAGTGGTGCCCCGACCGCACCATGATATCCGCCTCCTCGTCGAGCATCTGTGCGGCCTCCTGGGGGTGAACGCCGTCGATGGTGAACGAGACGACCCCGATCCGGGCATCCGGGTTTTTCCCGGCGTAGACCGTCACCCCGTCTATCGCGGAGAGTCCCTCGATCAGCCGGCCGGTCAGGCGCTCTTCGTGCCGGTGGATCTTATCCATCCCGATCGCCGAGAGGTAATCCACGGCAACGCCGAGCGCGATCCCGCCGCCGACGTTCGGGGTCCCGGCCTCGTAGCGCTGGTAGCCCTCCGCCGGATCGTAGCCTTCGGCGGTCACGCTCGTGACCATCCCTCCGCCGAGGGTCGGCGGCTCGAAGAGCAGGTCCCGCATCCAGAGGACACCGGTCCCGGTCGGCCCGAACATCTTGTGCCCCGCAAAGCAGAGGATATCGCAGCCCAGGTCCGTAACGTTCACCGGCATGTGCGGGAGCGACTGCGCCCCGTCCACCAGGAGGAGGGCGCCGTGCTCCCGGCAGAGCGCCGCGATCTCCGCCACAGGCGTCGTCACGCCGAGGACGTTCGAGGCGTGGGTGACGGCGACGAGCCGGACGCCGCCCCGGGCCAGGGTCTCCTCGAGCGCCGCAAGGTCGAGCGAGTAGTCGGCATCAATCCCGATCACGTCGACCGCGACCCCCTGCTTTGCAAGCACCCGCCAGGGGAGGAGGTTTGAGTGGTGTTCGAGGATGGTGGTCACCACGCGGTCGCCCGGTTCCCAGGAGAGCCCCTGCGCGACCATGTTGATCGCGTCGGTGGCGTTCTTCGTAAAGACCGTCACCCCCGCCTCCCCGCCGATGAACCGGGCCACCTTCTCGTGGGCGTGCCAGTAGCGCTGCGTCGCGATCCGGGTCAGCCGGTGGACGCCCCGCCCGACGTTAGCCCGGTAACGGTGCTCGAACTCGACGAGCGCCTCCACCACCGGCTCCGGTGAGAAACTCGTCGCCGCGTTGTCGAGATAAACGATATCGCCGAGGATCGGGAAGTCTTTCCGTATCGTATCGGGAGTGAACTCAATCTCTGCCGGCCGTGCCGGCTCACGGGTCTTCATCGTCTTCGTCGTTGCCACCTCCACTCTCTTCTTCATGGGCGCCTCACGCAGGGTGAAGTCCTCGTTCACGGCGATGCCCCGGTCCCTGCAGATCTCGCGCATCTTCGGGGGCAACGCCCGCCACCGCCAGAGTCCCCAGCGATGGTAGGCGTCCGGCAGGCCATTCTTCTCCGCCCACCTTATAAGGAATTCGTCCCAGCGGTCCGTCAGTTCCGGGTGCATCTCCCGGAGGCCTTCGTACTCGCTCTCGAGCACCGCCGGGCAGAGGTAGCAGCCTATCCGCTCAAGCCCCTTCTCGTAGAGCGGGTTCATGGGGACCTTCTGCCACCAGAGGTAGAGGAAGACCTCGAGCGCCCGCCAGCTCCGGATCGGCGAGACGTTCAGCTGCAGGGGGTTTGCCGGGTTCTGGCTCGTCTCATCGAGTTCAGCCCGGTTCCAGGACTCGTACCAGCGGTTCCCCTGGATGGTGACGCAGGGGCCGGTATCGGCGAGGTAGATCTTTAAGGGGTGGAGTTTTAAGAGCTTGCAGCACCAGCGGTGGTCCTTCCCCGGGGGGCCCGCCTTCTCGACCGCCTGGAAGAAGTCGCCGCCCTTTCTGATGATCTCGACGCCCTGAGACGCCACGAACTCCACGGTCTCGGGGAGTTCGATCCCGGTATCGATGAAGAACGCCTTCTCCACCCCCGCCTTCCGGGCGAGATGGAGGACGGCGGTGCTGTCCTTGCCGCCGGAGAACGAGACGTTCACGCACGGCCGGTCGTTCATGTGCTTCTTGATGGTCCGGATCGCGTTCCGCTCGAGGTTCTTTAGGTGGTAGCGGTTCTTCTCGATCACCGTATCCCAGTCCGGGTCGGGCCGGTTCCGGGGTGTGACGGGAGCGAGCTCCTTCACCCGGACCTGCCCGTCCCTGACGACGCCGGTGCCGAACCGGTTCCTGTAGGCGACGATGACCGTCCCGTCGGGCACGGGGTTCTTCAGGGGGAACCGTTTCCCGCCGATGCGTCCTTTATGGGCGCTCACCGCGGGCTCGGCCTCGAGGTCGACGATCCCCCGGGTCGCATGCGGCAGGATGTATGGGAGCGCCTCGGGGGCGATATCCAGGCTGAACCTGCGGATGACCGGGTCGAACGTGAGCCAGCCGAACCGCTCGCCGTGCACGATCACGAGGTCGGCCCGGTCGGCGCCTCCGGTCTTGTTTAAGAGCACGACGCGGGGCAGGGGGACGTCGCCGAACTGCTCCGTGAGAAGCCGCCGGATGAGGGCCATATCCGCCGCGAGGGCCGGGCGGACGTCGTGCGGCTGCAGGAGCGGAACCTCCCGAACCCCCGTCTTGCAGGCGCAGGTGCGCCCGATGAGGGGGACGTTGCACTGGTCGCACCAGTAGAGGAATTTTTTGACTGCCGGTTCGCGTATCACGTAAAGAATAATTGGTTGCTGCAGACATTAAGTGAACCGGTGGTAAAACGCCGCGAAATACCCGGCTTCCGGACCGCCCTTCCCTTCATCGACGCCTGAGCGGCAGAACGAGACCGGCGCCGAGTGCGATCAGGATGACCGCGGCAACCCGGGTGAGGATGGCATCGGCGTGTCTCCGCCGATGGATGCCGGGGATGCAGGGTCTCGTCGTGCCGCTCCGTGATCAACGCAAGATTTATTCGTATAAAAACGAACAATATGGTTATGCCATCATGCTGTGTGAACAACCTTGGCGGGAAGGTGATCCTCATGGGCGTAACCCCCGATCAGGTGAACGACTACGTGCGAGAGCACTGCAAGGAGTACTACGAGATGCCGCCGGGCTTTGTCTTCAAGGATATCCGGGTGCTCCTGACGTCCCCCATGCTCGTCGGTCTCCAGATCCGGAAGAAGAGGATCCTGCTCCCGTTCACAAAGCGCTGCTCCAATCCCGGGACGATGCTCTATGAGATCGCGGCAAAGGAGGCAGACCTCGATTTCATCCGCGGCAGCCTCGCGAAGGCCCCGGAGTGATGGCGGGCGGCTGTGCGGGAGCAAGTCAGTGCAGCGTGTGTCATTCCTCCCGACACTCGACCGATCCGCTGCTGCGCGGGCCGGGTCCCTCCATCGGCTCGATTTCAACGTATTCCGCTACACGGATGAGACGACATGACCGATCGCTATATAGTCCCTGACTGAAAAACCTTATAACGATCATTGTGGGCATCAAGGATTGGGTAGTTCCTCAGGATAAGGTGTTCTTCGATCTCTTCGATAGAATGGCCGCGACTGTCGTCTCTGCGGCCGATCTGCTCGTCGACCTCGTTGAAAACTTCGAGGATGTGAAAGAGCAGTGCCGCCAGATGAAGCAGATCGAGCACCAGGGCGATGAGATATCGCACGAGATCTACGAGCAGCTGAACCGGACGTTCATCACACCACTCGAACCGGAAGAGATCTCCCGCCTCGCATCGGCGCTGGACGATATTCTTGACTACATCGACGGCACCGCGCAACAGATGTACAGCTACGGGATCACCGAGACCGATGATTCGATGGTCCAGCTTGCAAAACTGATCCAGCTCAGTGTTGTCGAGATCGAGAAAGCCGTCAACGGCATCCGGACGATCAAGAACCCGAGCCTGATCGAGGAGCGGTGCATTGAGGTGAACCGGCTGGAGAACGTCGCGGACAACGTCCTCGGTCATGCCATCATGGACCTCTTCAAGACGAACGATGCGATCACCATCATCAAGCTCAAGGATATCTACGAAAATCTGGAGATGGCGACCGATAAGTGCGAAGATGTCGCAAACGTCTTGAGCGACATAGCCATCAGACACTCCTGACCGCCATGGATCCGATCATCATCCTTGGCATCGTTCTGGCTCTTCTTTTCAACTTCTCAAACGGCTTGAACGATGCTGCAAACTCGATCGCAACCATCGTCGCGACCAAGGCCTTAACCCCTCTACAGGCAGTCCTCCTCTCAGGGGTCTTCAACCTCCTCGGCCCCCTCCTCTTCACGACGGCGATTGCGGCGACCATCGGAAGGGGGATTGTCGATCCCTCATTTCTTACGCCGGCGCTGATCCTCATGGCCCTGGTCGGCGGAGTGCTCTGGGTTCTTGCAACATCTCTTCTCGGCATCCCTGTATCGAGCAGTCATGCCCTGATCGGGGGGCTGCTTGGTGCCGGGATTGCAGGTGCCGGCGCGGGAGCGGTCATCTGGCCGTCGCTTGCAATGGTCGAGCAGACGGCCTTTTATGGGCTTACGGGTGCCGCCCTTGGTGCTGTCGCCACGGGGATATTTGCGCATCGGAGGGGCGAGTTCAAGCCGTGGAACCTCCTCGTTGGCGGACTCATCGGGGTGACGGTGGCCATCCCGCTCGCTATCGCAACGGGACTTTTGAACATCAGCGGCATCCTTGGTGTCATCATCTTCATCGTCGTCTCCCCTATGCTCGGGTTCATCGTCGCGTTCGTCTTCGGTACCACCGTTGCTTACGTCTTCCGCAACTATGCTCCGCGGCGCCTGACAGGCCTCTTTCGAAATCTCCAGATCTTCTCGGGATCGCTCCAGGCGATCGGTCACGGCGGCAACGACGCCCAGAACGCTATGGGGATCATCACCGCCATGCTCCTTGCCGGCGGGCTGATCTCCGAGTTCGCCGTCCCGCTCTGGGTGATACTGGTCTCTTCGCTTGCCATCTCCACCGGTACCCTCCTCGGGGGCTGGCGGGTCATCGACAAGATGGCCAACCGGATCACCCGGATCCGACCCTACCAGGGGTTTGCCGCATCGACATCCGCCGGGGGTGTTTTATCGCTGATGAACGTCTTTGGCGTCCCGGTCTCGACGACCCATGCGACAACCGGCGCGATCATGGGTGTCGGCGCGACCCGCGGCTACTCGGCGGTCAAGTGGGGCGTGGTCCGCGAGATCCTCATCGCCTGGTTCCTGACGATCCCGGCCGCGGCGGTCGTGGCCTGGTTCTGTTATACCCTCGCCCACAATCTGATCGGGGGGGTGTTTTGAGGGTAAGGAGGAATTGTCCCGGGTGTCTGGAGGGAAGTTGGGTGGCAGGGAATCATCTTGCCGGGTATGCTACGGCAAGCCCGATCATAACCGGATCGGATGGGATGTGTGTCGAGCATCTTCTCCTGTAGAGTACCTTACTTTCCGGATGATTCAGATATTCCACCCTCATTTTTCATGCCATCGATAGAGCTGAGTCGATTAAATATCTGAAAACGAACAATATCATGTGGGTTCCCCATCGCGTGGGGATGAACCGCTCGCATCTGGAGGTCGCTATGGTTCATGATAGCGTTCCCCATGCACGTGGGGATGAACCGGAGCCGTTAACAGTTCAGACTCTCCTAAACGGGCGTTCCCCATGCACGTGGGGATGAACCGGGCGGTGCGGAAGTGGTGCCGGGCCGGTGACCGCGTTCCCCATGCACGTGGGGATGAACCGTTTACCGTTTCCGGCGACCGACGGAAGCGCAAGCGTTCCCCATGCACGTGGGGATGAACCGGGCGCGGTCGAT
>NZ_JAJGBK010000004.1 GCF_020696975.1 Methanoculleus sp. | reverse complement strand
GCACGTGGGGATGAACCGGTGCCCCTCTCTCGATAAACCACTTACAATAGGCGTTCCCCATGCACGTGGGGATGAACCGCAGTACACGACCGAAAACACAGAGGGGTACTCGCGTTCCCCATGCACGTGGGGATGAACCGTCCTCTTTCTCCTTCTCAGTGTAGATCCGGCCGCGTTCCCCATGCACGTGGGGATGAACCGTAGTCTCCCGGGGTCGGGGTGGCGGTGGGCGTGCGTTCCCCATGCACGTGGGGATGAACCGGCCCTGGAACTCCGGGCATCAGGGCAGTCCATGCGTTCCCCATGCACGTGGGGATGAACCGCCTTTGCGGTCGTAAATCGCTTTGTTGAGGTAGCGTTCCCCATGCACGTGGGGATGAACCGCGAGACGCGCTGGTTCGTGGCCTCGGTATCAAGCGTTCCCCATGCACGTGGGGATGAACCGCCGGTCGAGTTCGGAGCCGACTACATCAGCGGGCGTTCCCCATGCACGTGGGGATGAACCGCGGGCGCGGTACTACATCCGGTACTGCGATGAGAGCGTTCCCCATGCACGTGGGGATGAACCGTCGGCGAGGGCCTTCGTCACGGGGTTCGGCGAGCGTTCCCCATGCACGTGGGGATGAACCGGTGATAATCCATTTGCTGGCGCTTTGGCTGGTGCGTTCCCCATGCACGTGGGGATGAACCGGTCCGGCGGTATAAGCGCGGCGAAGACGACTAGCGTTCCCCATGCACGTGGGGATGAAACTTGACCGGGAGAGCACGTCCTTGATACGGGCCGGTCTTTCCCTATCTCATGGGAGCGAAAATCCTCCCTATTGGTCAGAGCCTTTCAAATCCCCGAGAAGCACTGTAGAGAGAATGCCGCTACTGGATGATCCCCCGGCGCTTCAACTCAAAGAAACACCGGGCACACGCAGCGGCATCGTTTCCAGCACCATGGGCGCCGGGATACACTGACCCAAAGAGTGTCCGGTGCAGTTCCGTCAGCGTCGGCCACTTCAGCCCTCCTGGTCGTCGGAGCCCGCAGACCCTGACTGATGCCTCCATCGTGCAGACCGACGGCATCCCAGAGAGCGGATTCTCCACTCCACTCCTTGCGCATTCGGCAGCGACCACCGCGCCGTCGAACGCCATATTATGAGCCACAACGATGCTGCTCTGTGCCGCCGCCTCCCGGAACTTATCGAGCACGATCTGGAGAGGAATGCCGGAGCGAATCGCCGCCTCGGTGGTGATGCCGTGAACTCTCACGGCATCCCGCGGGATCGTGAACCCGTCCGGAAGGATGGTGAAGCACTCCTGCCGGGTGATGTGCTCGCCGCTGTCGTAGAGAAGCCACGCGATCTGCACCAGCCGTGGCCAGGCCGTCGCGTCACGTCCTGGTGCGTTCTGGTACAGGGGGAGGCCGGTTGTCTCTGTATCGAAGATTAGATGGGCCGCTCGCTGATCGGGATGCGGTGGCGCACTGATTCTGCATTGGTCTCTCTTCCGGTGCATCCTTTCCTCACAGGAGAGACCGTGGGTATCAGGATAATGATTCTCATTTGTTGCCGCGAGATACTCTCGCAGAGTTGGAGGGTGATGGCGAATCGATGCTTCGTAGGTCACCGTTTCCGTGCACTGGTGACCGGACTTCCTCCCTCACCGCTCCCCGTCTGCGCCTGACCGGGGCCTGTGTCTTAGCCCTCCGCCATCACGGGCCGGAGCCGCCACGGGGGAGCCTACTCGCCACCCTGCATCTCCCGGTAATACCGGCAAATGTCCGCCACAACGCACTCATCGTGCTTCGGGTTCTGGGCCGTGCAGACGGCGCGGCCGTGGCGGATCAGGAGGTAGTTGATGTCCCGCCAGACTCCCTCGGGGAAGAGGGCCATCAGATCGCGCTCGATGATATCGGGGTTCGTGCTCTCGGTGAACCCTATCCTCTTTGAGAGCCGGCGGACATGGGTATCGACGGCGATGCCGACGTTGATCCCGAACGCATGGGATAGGACGATGTTTGCGGTCTTTCTCCCCACACCGGGGAGCGACCGCAGTTCCTCCATCGTCCGCGGGACCTCGCCGCCGAAATCGGCGACGAGCTTTCTTGCCGTCCCGACGATGTAGCGGGCCTTCGCGTGGTGGAACCCGATCGTCTTGATGATCGGCTCCACCTCATCGGGCTCCGCGCGGGCGAGGGCCTCGGGCGTCGGATAGCGGGAGAAGAGGGCGTCGCGGACGGCGTTGACGGCACGGTCCGTCGTCTGCGCCGAGAGAATCGTGAGGATCAGCGTCTCGTAGGAGTTATGGAAGTTAAGAAAGTGGCGCCTGTCGTCGATGATCGGGTATTCTGCAAGAAGACGGCGGTAGACCTCGCAGGCGGTCTCGCGGTTCATACTGATGGGGCAGGGCAGATTCGAACTGCCGTCAAAGCGTCCCAAACGCTCTAGGATGGACCAGGCTACCCTACTGCCCCTGTACCACTATACGTTGGCGAGGCAGGCAAAAATAGTTACCGATAGGGGGATCTTCAGGCCGGCAGGGGGATTGTATCTTCTTCGCTCACGGTGGTCCCGATGTAGGCGCCCTCCGCGATCGCGCGGTAGAGGTTCTCCGGTTCACGGCCGTCAAGCACCAGGAGCGGGATCTTCGAACGCTCGACGACCTTCCCGGCAACGATATCGAGCACCGTATTGGCGCCTGCGTCCATCCTGCACCCCTTGATGATATCGAGGAGCTCCTCCGGCGTGAGGTGCTCGTACCTCACTGCGGCGGCGTCCTTCTTCGGGTCGGCACTGTAGATGCCGTCGACCGAGGTTGCGTTGATCAGGAGGTCGGCATCGACGCTCTCCGCGAGGACCGCAGACACCGCGTCCGTCGTCTGCGCGGGGGTGATCCCGCCCATGACAACGATCTTCCCGGTCCCCGCGAACTCCTTTGCCTCCGTATAGTCCTCTGCAACGCGCGGGTAGGCCGCATCCCCGAGCCCGGCCACGAGAAGGCGCGCGTTCAGCCGGGTCACCAGGATGCCGAGTTCATCGGCCGCCGCCTCACCGACACCGAGGTCGCGGGCAACCTGGATGTACCGGCGTGCCTCCCCGCCGCCCCCGACAACAATAAAGATCCGGCATTTTTCGGCAAGCCTTCCGAGAACAGAGACATATCGGCTTATATTATTCGATTCGAGCGAAGGGACCAGAACCGAGCCGCCCAGAGAGATCACGATCTTCTTCATTCTACCCTATTATTATTCTTAATATCGCTCATATACCTGTTGTGAAGAGGCTGCACTGTCCTGTATGCGGCTCCATGGACGTCTGGGCGGTTACCGGCGGTTATACCGGCTGTCTCTACCGCTGCAAGCGTTGCGGGTATCATGGGGCGCTGATTGTCGAGTACGATGATGACGACGAGGGCCGACCGCACCGCAGGGATAAATAACATGGTTCCCCTCACACCGTGATCGTATGCACGAGGCGCGACTCTACCAGAAACTGGAGGAGAACACCGTCCACTGCTCGCTCTGCGCTCACCGGTGTACCATACGGGAGGGCAAACAGGGGGTCTGCGGTGTCCGCATCAACCGCGGCGGCACCCTCTATGCCGCCACCTTCGGCAAGGTCATCGCCGAAGCGGTCGACCCCATCGAGAAGAAGCCGCTCTACCATTTCCTGCCCGGGACCCTCTCCTACTCACTCGGGAGCATCGGGTGCAACTTCCACTGCGAGCACTGCCAGAACTGGCACATCTCCCAGCAGACGCTGGAGATGGAGGCGCTCCGGAACCTCCCCCCGGAGCAGGGCGTGGAACGGGCGCTTGCAAGCCGGTCTGCAAGCATCGCCTGGACGTACAACGAGCCCACCATCTGGCACGAGTACCCGCTCGCAATGGGGACGCTTGCGCGCGAGAAGGGACTCGGGACCGTCTATGTCACGAACGGCTACATCACCGAGGAGGGGCTCCGCGAGCTCGCGGGAATGCTCAACGCCTTCCGCGTCGACATCAAATCGTTCTCCGACACCTTCTACCGGAAGGTCTGCGGGGGGCGGCTGCAGCCGATCCTCGACGCGACGGCGCGTGCAAAGGAACTCGGCATGCATGTCGAGACGGTCACGCTGGTCATCCCCGGGCAGAACGACTCGATGGAAGAGATGGAGGCGCTCATAGGGTGGGTGCTTGAGAACCTCGGGCCCGATACCCCGATGCACTTCACCCGGTTCCACCCCGACTACAAGATGCTGGAGGCAAGACCGACCGAGATCAGGACGCTTGAGAAGATCTACGATCGTGCAAAAGAACTGGGGCTCCACTACCCGTATCTCGGCAACGTCGGGGGCCACCCCTACGAGAACACCTACTGTCCGACCTGCGGCAGCCTCGCCATCGAGCGGTCGGGGTATGCGACCCGCATGGTGGGACTCAAAGACCATACCTGCACGGAGTGCGGCGGACGGATCGAGTATGTCTCAGAGATCAGGTGAATCGCGGAAGTTTCTCACCGACCGGATGCTCGGGACGCTCACCCGCTACCTCCGGTTCATGGGTTACGACACCAAGAGCGCAAACAGCCTCGCTCCCGGGAGCACGCGGGAGGATACCCTCCTCCTCGAGATCGCCGTCCAGGACGACCGGATCCTCCTGACCCGGGACCGGGAACTTGCACGGCGAGGCGGGGCGCAGGCGGTCTACATCGCATCCGAGGCGATCATGGACCAGGTCCGGCAGGTCGCTGACCTCGGGCTGATCGAGCCCGAGATCCGGATGAGCCGCTGCTCGCTCTGCAACGCCCGTCTCCGGCCGGCCACCGCCCGGGAGATCCGGGAGGCACGTTACGCCCCGCAGTCAGCCCGGGGGAAGGAGTTCTCGTGGTGTCCTGCCTGCAGGAAACTCTACTGGATGGGTTCGCACAGCGACCGCCTCAAAAAGCGCCTGCATGAGATGCGCCCCGCCTCCTGACTGTGCACCGGCCGTGCCGTGAAAACCGGTGATTTCAGGCGATTTTTGAAAATCCCGGAAAGATATATCATCTTTGAGCGGATATGAAGCGCGGCAATTGAAGGCCGGCAGGCCAGATCGACTATCACCGGAACCCGACGTTCCGGCCCGAACAAATGGTTTCGGCCGTCCAGGTGCCGAACCCCGGGCAATTTATGAGAGGAATTGTATGGAACATCTGAAAATAGCATTTTTCTGCTGGGAGTCATTGTATGCCGAACGGGTCGGCGGGCTTGCAAGTGCGGCGACAAACCTCGCCGAGACGCTGGCACGGCACCATGAGGTGCACTTTTTTACCCGGGGTGAGGGAAGAGATGTTGAGATTAACGGAGTCCAGTATCACTACTGCCGGCCGGCGGGAGAGGATATCGTCCGGTACTGCTCCGATATGAGCAGGGGGATGATCGGCCGGTTCGGTGAGTTTGATACACCGTCGTTTGACCTCCTGCACTTCCACGACTGGCATGTGGTCGATGCGCTCCACCGGCTCCGCGAGCGGGAGACCCTCTTCACCTACCACTCGACGGAGTTCGGCAGGAGCGGGAACAGTTTCAGCAGCAAGTGGCCTTTTGCGGAGATTGCGCGGATCGAGCGCTACGGGGGATCGATTGCCAAACGTATAACGGCGGTCTCCTCCACCCTCCGCCGGGAGGCCATGAACCTCTACGAGATCCCCGACTGGAAGATCGATGTCGTCCCGAACGGCATCGTGCCCGGCCACTACCAGGCGGACGTCGACCCGGCGGAGGTGAAAGAGCGCCACGGATTTGACCCCGACTCCCCGTTGATCCTCTTTGTCGGACGGCTTGCATGGCAGAAAGGGCCCGATATGCTCGTGGACGCAGCCCCCAATCTCCTCCGGGAGCACCCCGAGAGCCAGTTCGCCTTTATCGGGGAAGGACAGATGCGCCCGGACCTTGAGATGCGGGCCCGGTCGCTCCCCGTCCGTTTCCTCGGGCGGCTCACTGATGCCGATTACGTGCCGCTCCTCAATGCCAGCGATATCGTTGCCATCCCGAGCAGGAACGAGCCTTTCGGGCTTGTCCTCCTCGAGGCGTGGAGCGCCGGCAGGTGCGTGGTCGCCTCCGACGTCGGTGGTCTCTCCGAGAACATCAAGCACGGGACCGATGGGGTCAAGGTGCAGCCCCGCCCGGACTCGATCGCCGAAGGCCTCGCTCAGGTGGCGGGCTCCCCCGGGAAGCTGCTCGCCATGGGCCGGGAAGGGTTCGACAGGGTTAAGGGCGACTTCCAGTGGAGCCGCGTTGCAGAGCGGGTGGAGGAGACGTACCGGAAACTCGCAAACCACGACACGCTCCTCTGCTGACCGCCCGCTCACGGCTGCATGACGGCGGCAAGGTGCTCCATCAGGCGGAATGGGTCCGACGCGACGACGGGCGTCCCCGCGTAGAGCTCCATTCCCCCGATGTCCGATGTCCGCGAGTGGAGGTCGCCCCGGTCCACCAGCCACGCAACGTAATGCCCCTCCTCTCCGAGCGGGGGCATATACACCGCGGCATTGTAACTCTGCACCCCGATGTTCTGGTAGCACTCAAGCACCTTTGCGAGCGCGGGAGCAAGGTCGTGCGGCAACGTTGCGATGATCACGACCTCGTGCTCTTTCTTCGGTGTGAGGTGCGCCATGACCCGGGCATTCTTGTAGACGAGCCCGAGACCGATGGCCGTATGCGCCCTGAAGAGGTCGTCGTAGTACTCGCTCCCGTAACGGCACCGGTACTCGTCCCGGGTCCTCTCGATCCGAACCGGCGCGGTATATGGTTGGTGGGTGAGCAGGATCTGGGCGTGGTTGTGCACGATGCTTGCCCCTGCACGCCAGAGGGAGTTCCAGACGAGGAAGGGGTAGACTGCCCGGGGATTTGCGCGGTGCGCCTCCTGGCACCACCTGACGGCCACGCTGATCATATCGGCCACCTGCGGCTCTGTCGTGACGTAGGGGGTGCTCTCCTTTGCGATGATGAGGGCGTGGAGGTAATCGTACTTCGCGATGTTGCTTGCCGTGATCCAGTGGTCGCCGTCGATCCTCCCGAACGTGTCGGCCGGCGTCTCATCGAGCGGGTTTGCGAACGGCCCTCCCTCGGAGAGCGCCTGCAGTTCAAGCGTCTCCTCCGCCCGGGGGGTCAGCACCGGGCGGCGTGCCCGGATAGAGTTGAACAGCGTGCTCTCATCGGTCTGGTTGTTGGTCACCCTGACGATCTGTTGCGCCTCGATATCGCCGTACTTCTCCTGCACCCACTCCTGCATCGCATCGGGAAAGACCAGGTGCCCGGGTTCGACATACCAGGAGTACAACCGGGAGACCAATTCCTCCATCTCCGGCGCGAGTTCCTGCACAATGCCCGGCAGACGGGTGATTTCCAGCTTAACCATAGGGGCCCCGTATACAGATCTCACCCCGATAAAGATTCGGATCGGACCGCAGAAGGGCATAAGCCGGCCGAACTGAACTGTTTGCAGCCATAACGCTTCGACAGTCTTAAAATGGAAGTTTTATTGGCTGTGAATAGTAAATATTGTCTGGATTCACAGAGATCTGTTCAAGCGGGGCACTCTGGATATGCACTTTATGGATGCAAAGGTATGGCATTTTTTGACAAATTCCGAATGAATATCAAGTTGTTCCAGCAGGAAAAGGATTATCAGGGGCTGATTGAGGCTCTGGATAATGAAGACCGCCGTAGCCGTGCTGGTGCGGCACGCGCTCTTTCTGCCCTCGGGATCTCTATTCTTCCGGACTTCCTCAAAGCCCTGGAGAATGCCGGTCCCGCATCACGGGTCCGGATGGCAGAGGCGTTTGTATCGACCGGCACCTCCTCCATCCCGCTGCTTCTCGCCCTGATCGTCCAGGCAAGCCCTCCCCTGCAGGCATCTCTGGGCCGTGCAATCGCCGAAACAGGCGACGAGATCTTTGAGGCACTGCTCCCCTCACTGCAGAATGAACAACCGGCAATCCGGAGTGCCGCCGTGATTGCCCTCCGGGGGACGGGCAGGAAGGCCGTCCCGTATCTTGCGCGAATGCTCCGCGACAGCAACCGATCGGTTCGGAAAGAGGCAGCAAGCGCACTCGCCGCACTGCGGTGGGTGCCTGACGATCTCGCGGAGAAGGTGCAGTATTACTACCTCCTGGAAGACTGGTCGGAACTCGCAAAACTCCAGGGCGCAGCCGTCCCCGCCCTTCTCAAAGCCCTCGGCAGCAAAGAACCCCGGATACGGAGCGAGTCGGCACGGACGCTCGGAAAGATTCGCGATCCCCGGGCCGTCCCGGCACTCATCCGGGCGGCGGATGACCCGCAGATGGATGTCCGGGTACGCGTCATCGAGGCGCTCGGGGAGATTGGTGACGACCGGGCGAAACCTCCACTGGTCAGGGCCCTCAACGATCCCCAGCATCCGGTGCGGATGGAAGCGGCCTGGGCGCTCGACCGGCTGGACTGGATCCCGCACAGCGATCTCGAGAGAGCGGAGTTCCTGATTGCAAGAGAGCAGTGGAGCGAACTTGTCCGGATGGGAAAGCCGGCTATTCCGGCGCTCATCCGGGCCCTGAAGGTCGAGTATTCGGGGGTCCGCACCGGTGCGTGCGAAGCGTTGCGGCAGCTGGGGGAGCCTGCATTCGACGCCCTGAACATGGCGATGCATTCGGAGAACGCTGCGGCTCGTGAGCAGGCCGGGGTTGCGCTGGAGTATATCCGGGCACGTCAGAAGGAGAGCATACGATCCGGACCGGCACACAAAGACACCTCCGACTACAACCGGGAACTCGAAGAGGGGCTTGCCGCCCGGAAGCGGATTGAGGGGCACTTCGGAAAGATGGCCCGGACACCAAACCCTGCTCCCCGCAGATCTCCACGAGCGGCACAGGTGGAACCGGCAGAGCCCACCACTGGCGGAGAAGCACCCATTCCGGAATCCGTCGCTCAGGAACCCACTGATGCCGGTGATCTTGAGAAACTTCTGGAGGAAAGCCGGAGGGGTGAGGAAACATGGGCCGGCATAAAGAGCCGGATTGAAACACGAAGATCGGTCTCACTGGATCAGCTCGTCCCGGCCAATGAAGAAGAGCAGGCGGTCGATGAGGATGAGTGCCCAAACGAGAATCTTCCTGCACCCGCAAAGTCGAGTGATGTCGCTCTGCCTGAACCGGTACTCCCTGCAGGACCGTCGGAACGAGATATCCGGGAGAGGGCATCACTCGAACGGTATCTCAACGCTTTGCAGAATGACGACGAGGAGATCCGCGCTGCGGCGGTTGCTGCGTTACGGAGCCTTGGCAAGCCGGCAATCGAGTTCCTCATCCGGGCACTCTCTGATCCGCACTCCACAGTTCGTATCGCCGCCGCTGAAGGGCTCGGTGAGATTGGTGACGATAGCAGCGTCGGTGCGCTGATCCTGTTGCTGGATGATCCTGAGCGGGATGTCCGAATCGCCGCTGCCGGTGCGCTCGGGCAGATCGGAGATGCGCGGGCGATTATCCCGCTCGTACGCCTGTTCGGTGATGGATACCCCACGGTTCGGTCGGCTGCGGCTGCGGCTGTTGCGGCGTTTGGCCCTGATGCGTTTGAGCCGCTTGAAGTGGCACTGGATGATGCGGTGCCGGCAGTCCGGGTGACGGCGGCACGGGCTATCGGGATTATCGGGAATCCCCGGTCGATACCGCTCCTCATCAGGCACCTGGAGGATCCTGCCCGGGAGGTCAGCGTGGTTGCTGCCCGGGTTCTCGGGGGATTTGGGCATCCTGCCGTTGAACCGCTCTCCACGGTGCTGATGAAAGGCGGAAAGGATGGGCGTCTCGCCGCAATTGATGCACTCGCCCTGATCGGGTCGGCGGAGGCGGACGAGTCGCTTGAATACGCCCTGCGCGACGAGGATCGGGATGTTGTGGAACGAGCGGCAACCGTGCTCATGCGGCGGCGGGCTACACGTGTACGGCGCAGCACCTCCGATAGCCGGGTCCGACATGAGGTTGAGACACTCATAACTGCGCTCAAGGACGGGTCCGTAGAGGCACAGGTCTCTGCTGCCACCCGGCTTATCGAGATGGGGCGCCCTGCCGCTGAAGGGCTGATTATGGCGCTCAAAGACGGCGACCCGGCGATGCAGGCCGCTGCTGCCGGGGTGCTTGGCGAGATGCGAGAGGCCGCGGTCGCGCCGCTCATGGATGCCTTAAACGATGCTGATAGGTTTGTTCGGCTCGTTGCTGCCCGCAATCTGGGCAATATCGGGGACAAACGGGCTATCGGGATACTGAGTGAATCCCTGCGAAGGGAGCCCGACACCGAGGTCCGGGCAGCCGTGGCGGAAGCGCTGGGCTACATAGGAAGCAGGCAGGTGATAGAACCGCTGACGCTGGCGCTGCGGGACAGGGACGAGGCAGTCCAGATTGCCGCAGCCCGGTCACTCGGTTATATCGGGGATAACTGCGCCATTGAACCGCTAATTCTGGCCTTGAGCGATGTGGATGATCGGGTCCGATACGCTGCGCTCGAGGCCCTGAAAGATCCCGGAGGCGCGGTACGAGGTCACCTGATCGGTGCCCTGCGTTCCGACGACGTAAGACTCAAGGCGGGGGTCGCCGAAGCACTGGAAGCAGCGGGTTGGGAACCGGAGACCGGCGAAGAGAGGACGCTCTTCCTCATGGCCCTGGACCGGTGGGCTGAGGTGGAGCGGGTCGGTGCCGATGCACTGCCGGTGCTTGCCGGGGCGCTCTCCGACCCTTCGATTGAGGTACGGACAAATGCCGTCAGGTCTATCGCCCGGATAGGGGGAGAGGAAGCCATCGCGCCCCTCATCAGGGCACTCGGGGATGGCGCTCTTGTCGTCAGAATGCGGGCTGAACGGGCCCTGATCGATATGGGCGATGCAGTTGTTCCTGCGCTCACCCTGGCGGCCGAAGGGGCGCGGCCGGAGGAGCACGAGGGGCTGCAGCGGATCCTCGACGAGATCCGCCGGTGAGCGATACTCTAAGGTATCCGCCCGGTTGCTTTCCAGTAGTCGTACTCGTGGTGCCAGCGGTCCTTGTTCGCCAGGACCAGGGCCCGCATGTATTCAAGCCTCTCGGCGTGGAGTCTCTCCTGCTCCGGGTAGGTTGTCTTCTCCGCAATGGCCCTCACGAGTTGTTTGCCGAGTTCGCGGGCCCTCTCCTCGGCCGGTACGATGACCGCCTCCGGGTCTCGCCCGAGGATCACGCCGATCCCGCCGACGGTGTTTGCACCCAGGGTCTGGAGGACATCGTTGAGGTACGCCACGACCTCGTCCGCTTTTGACCCGCCTGCCGTGGCGACGGCGCACCCGTACTTCCCGATGAACATCTGGCAGTGGATGGCGTCCGCCATCCGGTCAAGCAGGGTCTTTGTCTGGGCCGTGATAGAGTCGATGTAGTTGGGCGACCCGAGCACAATCCCGTCGCTTGCAAGCATCTTCTGGTATAACTCGGGGAAATCGTCCTCCTTGACGCATGTTCCCCGCTCGTAGCAGACCTGGCACCCGTTGCAGTACTCGATCTGGAGTTTGCAGACATCCACAAGTTCGACATCGGCCCCGGCGCTCCTGGCCCCGTCGAGGACCGCCTGGACAAGCCGGAGGGTCTGGCTCCGCGGACCCCGCGGACTCCCGTTAATTGCAAGTATCTTCATTTCTTACCTCGTATGTAGCGTTCTGCTGGCTGGTTTTCGTCCGCTCACCCGCAACCTCATGGGATGTCGCGCGTGACGGCGATCTCGGCACGATACTGGCGGTCCGGGTCACCGGGGAGCGGATCGACGGTGAATATCTTTGTCTCGCCCGCCTGGAATCGCGGGATGAGGATGGTCTCGGTCGACCGGATCATACCGGTCTCATCATCGATGAGCATGAACCGGACGACAACGTTTCTCCCGGGAACCGTGCCGGTGTTGGTCACCGTCCCCGTCACAACCCAGTAACAGGACGTGTCGGTGCGGTAATGCTTCTCCGGCGCGGTAACGATGGTTGAGAATGACGGCTGCGGTCCGGTGGAGGAGTAGGTGGCATGGGCGGTCGGCGTCGCTTCCGGTGCAGGCACCTCCAGTCCTCCGGAAGTCTCCATGCAGCCTGCCACGGCAATAACGCCTATGATGCAGGCGAGGAGCAGAAGACTCATGCAGTTCTTCCTCGTGAAAGGCACCTCCTGTATGAAGGTTCATCGACCGGAGGCTATATAACTGATTCGGAAGCGTATTCGGGTCGGGATCTTGGCATCTCCTGATATTATCGGGCATCTCCCCGACCCCACCCGAAGGATAGGTTTACATGCTCTCCGGATAAGGTGGCCGAACCGGAGGAGCCGTGATGTGCGGAGATGTTGCGGAGACCGTTGGGACCGTGAAGGTCTGCAACGCTGTAACAAGAGAGGTTGAAGAGGTCGAGCGAGTCGTCAAGTCCGACGATGAGTGGCAGCGTCAGCTGACGCCGGAAGAGTTCTCTATTGCCCGCAAAGATGGTACGGAACCGGCTTTCACCGGGCGATACTGGGACTGCAAGGAGGACGGCCTGTATGTCTGTGTCTGCTGCGGCAACCACCTCTTCTCCTCGAAGACGAAGTTTGAGTCGGGGACGGGCTGGCCGAGTTTCTGGAAGCCCGTCTCGGACTTGAACATCAGAACTGACCTTGATACCCGGTTCTTCATGAGCCGGACCGAGGTGCTCTGCAGGCGATGCGACGCCCATCTGGGCCATGTCTTTGACGACGGGCCGCCGCCGACCTACCAGCGCTACTGCATGAACTCGGCGGCCCTCCGGTTCGTGCGGCAGAAGGACCTGCAGCACCAACCCTTATCCTCTGCTGGCACCGACCTCTGAGGGTGTGACTGCCCATTCATCGGCCTGGGACGAGGACTACCGGAGGCGGGGAGACCTCTGGGGCGGAGTGCCGGCGCCGCTTCCGGAGATCCCTCCCGGTGCCGCCGTCCTGGAACTCGGCTGCGGGAACGGCAAGACCCTCACAGCCCTTGCCCGACGGTCGGCACGCGTGACCGCGGTCGACATCTCCCCTCATGCCCTCACCCTCGCCCGGCGGCATCCCGCGACCGCAACGGTCCATCTCGCCGTTGCCGACGCGCGGTGCCTGCCGTTCCGTGAGGGGACGTTTGACGCGGTCTTCCTGGTCCACATCGCCGGCCACCTCCCCCTCTCGGGCCGGAGGGCCGTGGCGTCCGAGGTCTTCCGGGTGCTCGGACACGGGGGTACGGCCTTCTTCCGGGCCTTCTCCGTCGAGGATATGCGCGCCGGGAAGGGGACAGAGACGGAGCCGCAGACCTTTCGAAGGGGTGACGGCATCATCACCCACTACTTCACCGAGACCGAGACGGCGGAACTCTTTGCGCCGCTCACCCCGGTCTCTGTCCGGACGCATCGCTGGCAGATGCGTGTCAGGGGCAGGGATCTCCCCCGGGCAGAGGTAGAGGCGGTGTTTCTGAATGCGACGGGCCGACAGGTGCGATGTTCCAACGAACGATTGTCCGTAGGACAGGAGTTCAAGAAGACCGGAGGTCTTTGAGGAGCGGAGCATGAGCACCATTAGGTGCGGGACCGAAGTTTGAGAAGCCATCAGGCTTTGAGGAGCGGAGTTCGAGCACAGTTAGGTTGAAGGGTAGGCGGGTCTGTACGCCCAGGGCGGCTGGATTCTGCCCGATCGGTTTGCATAAATCGTATCTGCGAATCTTCATTACAGATCTGAGAGGGATTGGATACGACTTTTCCAAGCGGTCCCCGCACAGTGGACCGTGGGGATATCACCATACAGAGGGGTGGGGACAGGGGGGGCATGCCCCCTCCGCACCTATCGGTGCTCAAACTCGCTTCGCTCGCACTCCCCGTCAGCCCCACAGCGAAACCCTTCGGGTTTCTCGAACTCCTGTTCTGTGGACAGTCGTTCCCCCAATGGCGATATCCACTGGAAATCCGTGCCCAATGGTTGCAGTTGACGAAAACCCGGATTCTAATGCCGACAGACACAAACCGTACCTTATTCTTCCGGCGCGTTTCACCATGGCACACTAGTCCGGCAACCCGGCTCTGTTTAACATCGGCACACCTGGTGCAAACATCGGAAGGGCGCGGGCCGGCGGCACTGGAGGCGGAGACGTCCCACGGCCGACCCCGCGCTCTGCCCCTCCAGGGGCCGGAACGGGAGACCCTGACATACCTTTTTACCCGCCCGGACCGATCTATTAGGTACCTAAATACGGAGAGGACGGGGATCGCACCGGTCAAAACGGCCGCTCCCCCGGGATTCCCCTGTGCAGTATGGTCAACCTTTTTTGACATTCAAACGAAAGATCAGGAGAGGAAGAGAGGTCATGTGTATTGCAATGCCCGCTGAGGTACTCGAGATAAAAGAGGGCAACATCGGCGTCGTCGACTTCGGCGACCTGCAGCAGGAGGTCAGGCTCGATCTCGTCGACGTGAAGGTCGGGGAGTTCGTGCTCGTCCACGTCGGGTTTGCCATCCAGCGCCTCAGCAGAGAGGAAGGGCTTGAGACCCGCGAGGTCTTCAGGCAGGTCTACGCTGCGATGGAGGAGTGATGCACGAGTACAGCATCGCCTACGATATCTACACGACCGCCCGCCGGGCCGCGGTCGAGAACAGCGGAAAAGAGGTGAAGTGCGTCTCCGTAGACGTCGGCAAGATGGCGATGGCGAATCCCGAGCAGGTAGAGTTCCTCTTCAATATCATCATCGAGGACGACCCGCTCTTCGCGAACGCCCGACTCTCGTGCCGGGACGTCGAGGCACGCACCCGCTGCTCCTGCGGCTACGAAGGGAGCGAGCGGTTTGTCTGCCCGCAGTGCGGGAAACTCCCGGAAATCGTTGCAGGAATGGAGATTGTGGTCACCAATATCGAGATAGAAGTGGACGAAGAAGAATGAAAGTCAACCTCATGCATGGCGCCGGCGGCGAGGTGATGGGCGAGCTTCTGCGCGTCATCACCAACCTCGAGCACAACAACGCCGGCGGAATAGGGCTCGAATCGCTTGACGACGGGGCCGTCATCCCGCTCAACGGCCAGAATATCGTTTTTACGACAGATAACCATGTGGTCTCGCCGATCTTCTTCCCCGGCGGGGATATCGGGCGTATCGCCGTCTGCGGCACCATCAACGACCTTGCGATGATGGGCGGCCGGCCGATCGCCCTCTCGTGCGGCATGGTCATCCCCGAAGGCTTCGACGTCGCCGACCTCGAACGGATCGTCGCATCGATGGATGCCGCTCTCGACGAGTGCGGGGCAAACCTCGTCACGGGTGATACCAAGGTGCTTGAGCGGAGCGCGCTCGACACCATCATCATCAACACCGCCGGCATCGGCGTCGCCGGGCGGGTGGTGCGGGACAACGGCCTCTCGGTCGGCGACAAGATCCTGGTCAGCGGCACCATCGGCGACCACGGCATCGCCATCATGGCCCACCGCGAAGGGTTCGACTTCGGCGGCCAGATCCATTCCGACGTTGCCCCCCTCTGGCCGCTCGTCGAGCAGGCGCTCGCAGCCGGGGATATCCACGCCATGAAAGACCCGACACGAGGCGGGTTTGCGAACGCCATCAACGAGATGGCGAGAAAGAGCGGTGTCGGGGTCGTCATCGAGGAGGAAGACCTTCCCTTCCGGACGAGCGTCCGGAGCGCCGCCGGGATGCTCGGGATCGACCCCCTTGAGGTGGCGAACGAGGGTAAAGTCGTCATGGGAGTCGCGCCCGACGACGCCGAAACTGTTCTCGCGACGCTCCGAAAGCATCCCTACGGACGTGACGCCGCAATCGTCGGCGAAGTCGTCGAAGGCTCCCACGTGGTCATGCGGACCGCGATCGGCGGAGAAAGATTCATCGAACCGCCGGTCGGCGACCCGGTCCCGCGCGTCTGTTAGGAGACGACCATACCTTTTTACATCTCCCCTCGATCCTGCTGGTTTATACATCGTTGTTATGCAGTCTTATGGAGAGGCGTGAATGATGGAAGAAGCAGGCATCGAGGTGCGCCTGGTGAACGTCTGGGACGTTGAGACGATCGCCGACCTCTACCGGGCGGGCGGCTGGTGGAACGAGGAATGGGACCCTGCAGGCCTCGGCGCCCTCATCGCAGGGAGTTTTGCGTTCGCCGTCGCCGTCGACCCTGCGGCCGAAAGAGCCGTCGGCATGGGCAGGGTGATCTCGGATGGGGTCTCGGACGGTTACATCCAGGACCTGGTCGTCCTTCCCGGATATCGGGGCCGGGGTGTTGGAACGATGATCTTATCAACGCTGCTTGATTACTGTAAAACTGCGGGTGTCACCTGGGTCGCCCTTATCGCCGAACCCGGGACCGAAACGTTCTATACCGCGCTCGGGTTCCGGAGAATGGAGGAGCATGTGCCCATGCGGTGGTACCCGGAAGATTGGTGAGCCATGCTGAGATTTGCCGACTTCAAACCCGTGAGCCTGGATGATCGCGACCTCTTCTCTGAGCATTACCGGCAGTTTCCCCAGGTGCATAGCGATAACACGTTTGCAAATATGGTCTGCTGGAACCACTACGCAGACTACCGTTTCACGGAAGCGGAAGGCGCAATCGTCCTCTCAAGCACCATTGACGGCGTAACGGCGTTTCGCATGCCAATCGGCCCGAGAAACCCGGACCTGCTTGAAGACGTCATCGACCTCGCGCTCAGGGAGGGGGGTGAGATACCGTTGCGGGTCCTCGACCCGGTAAACAAAGCGTGGCTCCAGGAACTCTACCCGAACCTTCCGCTGCATGAGAACCGTGACTTCTTCGATTACATCTACCATACCGAAGACCTCGCTGAACTTGCCGGCAAAGGTTACGCCACCATCCGGCGCCAGGTCAACCGATTCGGGCGAGAGTACGCGTACACGGTCGAGGCGATCACAAAAGAGAACATCAACGAGGTGTGGGAGTTCCTGGTTGTCTGGTGCGAGTGGCGGGACTGCGACTCAGAACCCATCCTTGCCGCGGAAAAGGAGGCCATCCTCTTTGCCGTGAATAACTTCTTTGCCATCGGGCTTGAGGGGTGGATCGTCAGGATTGGCGGCACCATCGGGGCGATATCGGTTGTCGGACCGGTCAATGCATCGATGGCGGTCGTCCACTTTGAAAAAGCGCTTCCCGAGACCTACCGCAACATCTACAAGGTGATCACGACCGAGACGGCGGCGGGGCTCCGGGACCGCTACCGCTACGTCAACCGGGAGTGCGACATGGGCGTCGCCGGGCTCCGCGAATCAAAGACGCGGTACCACCCGGCCTACATGGTCGAAGTGCACTCCGCGACCCGGGACGACCTGGAGGCATGCTGCAGGTGAACGCCGATCTGGTGCTTCGGAACGTAACGCTCCCGACGGGCCGGCGGGCCGACATCGTCGTCGCCGATGGAATCGTCCGGCACGTCGGCGCACCGGTGCGTGCCGGCGAGACGATCGACTGCACCGGGTATACCTGTCTTCCCGGAGCGGTTGATATGCACGTCCACATGCGGGGTGGGGTGCAGGCAGAGAAGGAAGACTGGCGGACGGGCACGATGAGTGCGGTCGCCGGCGGGGTGACGGTCGTCGTCGACCAGCCGAACACCGTCCCGCCCATCACCACTCCCGAACTCCTCCGGGCACGTATCCGCGAGGCGGGAGAAGGGGCTGTATGCGGGTTTGCGGTGAATGCGGGGGTCACCGTGGACGCCGATCTTGCCGGGATGCGGGATGCCGGTGCGATGGCGTTCGGGGAGACCTTTGCCGCACCGTCAAGTTACGGCGAGGGACTCGACCCGGAGGTCCTCCGGGAGCTGTTTTACCGCATCCACGCCCTCGGGGGGCTTGCCACGGTCCACGCCGAGGAGGTCTCCGGCCCGGTGCCGGCAACGCTCGCCGACCACGACCGCGCCCGCTCTGGTGCGGGGGAGGCACGCGCCGTGCAGGCGGTCCTGGCCCTTGCCCCGGCCGAAATGAGGCTCCACTTCTGCCACCTGAGCACCGCCGCCTCGGTCAGGGCCGCCCGCGGAACGGTGGAGGCGACGCCCCACCATCTCTTTCTCTCTCACGAGATGTTTGATCCGGACGACACCCGCGCCCGGGTGAACCCGCCCCTTCGTGACGAAGAGACCCGGCGCGGTCTCTGGTCCTGCTGGGATAGGATTGACGTCATCGCCTCGGACCACGCCCCGCACACGGTTCCTGAGAAGGCACTGCCGTTTGATGCCGCTCCCTCCGGCATCCCCGGGGTCGAGACGATGGTGCCGCTCCTGATGGCGGCGCACCGTCGGGGACAGATCACCCTCTCGTCGGTGATCGAGAAGACGGCATGGCGGCCCGCCGCCATCCTCGGCATACTGCGCGCAGGGTTTGAGCCGGGCGACCGGGCAGATTTCGCCCTCTACCCGGACGAAGTCACCCGGATCGACCCTTCATCCCTCCACGCAAAGTGCGGCTGGTCGCCGTTTGAGGGGTTCGACGCGGTCTTCCCGGAGGTGGTGATCGTCCACGGTGAGCGCGCCTACACCTGTGGAGAGTACGGGGAGGCATGCCCGGCATGGTACCCCGGGCAAGGATTTTTATCCCAGGACAATAAATAATATAAGGCCGATATAGCGCATCTTATAGGTCCCCGGGTGATCGCCTGGCGAGATGCCTGATATGATCCATGGGACAACCCAGGTGCGCGACAGGCACGCCTGGCATATGGGTACGATCGGGTGAGGACCGGCAGAAGCCGCCTGTGATCCAGGATCGTTAGTGCCGGGCGACATTCCTATATCAGAAGGGCTATTCTCATGGAACCATATGCCGATGCTGTTGTCGAGACCGCGCATGGTGTGACCATAGCACTCGACGTTACGGCTGGGGCAAAAAGGCAGTCATTTCCAGCAGGTTATAACGAGTGGAGGAAGAGCGTTCGCTGCCAGGTGACCGCACCTGCTGTCGGCGGGAAGGCGAACCGCGCCATCATCGACCTCGTCGCAGAGACGTTCGGCATACCCCGCGCCGATGTAAGCATCATCGCCGGGCACACTTCTTCGTCGAAGATCGTGGCCATCGCCGGCACATCGCGTTCCGAAATCCTTGCAATCCTCTCCGCTTCCGGTGCCTGACCCGGTGGGGACGGGAATCGAGCAATAGCGGGATGATTATCATTCCGGGCAATATATAACCGAAAGAAAATCAAAATCGGGGCGTGTTGAACTTTGATTTTGGATTTTTGCCCTGAAATACCTTATGTTCGCGGTGCCATCTGGTTTAAGTAATTGCACCCTAGATATATAATTGACCCCTATGCCCGCGCATTGATTCCTGCACGGCGTACGGCGATCAAACTTACACTAAAGGGGGCAACATTTCCATGTATTCATCAGAAACCACAAAGTACCTTATCCATCTTACTCTGCAGATCGAGGGGGTGGTCGATAAACCTGACGTGGTCGGTGCCATCTTCGGCCAGACTGAAGGTTTGCTCGGCGAAGACCTCGATCTGCGCGACTTACAGAGGACCGGCCGCGTCGGCCGGATCGACGTCCAGATCACGACGAAGAGAGGCGAGACGAAAGGCGAAATACTCATCTCATCCTCGCTCGACCGGGCGGAGACCGCACTTCTCGCCTCGTCGCTTGAGATGATCGACCGGGTCGGGCCATGCACGGCACACGTGAAGGTCGACCGGATCGAGGACATCCGGGTGACCAAGCGACGCAAGATCGTCGAGCGCGCGAAAGAGCTCCTCCTTGAAGACTTCGACGAAGGCACGATCAACAGCGACGACCTGCTGGACGAGGTCCGGGAAGTCATTAGAATCGAGAAACTCGAGTATCTCGGTGAGGAGAGGGTGCATGCGGGCCCGAACGTCATGGCCTCCGATGCCATCATCCTCGTCGAAGGGCGGGCCGACGTCATCAACCTGCTCCGCTACGGGATCAAGAACGCCGTTGCGGTCGAGGGGACCAACATCCCGCGTGTCATCATCGACCTCTGCTCGCAGAAGACCGCGACGACCCTGCTCGACGGTGATCGGGGCGGGGAGTTGATCCTCCGCGAGCTCCTCCAGGTCGCCGAGATCGACTTCGTGGCATACAGCCCGCGAGGAAAGAGCGTTGAGGAGATGAGCCGCAAGGAGATCGTCAAAGCACTCCGGAACAAAGTGCCCGTGGAGGTAGTCATTGAGCACATCTCCGGTGAAGGAACGGCCGAGGCGCGTGCCCCTGCCCCTGTGCCTGAGACGGAAGTGGACAAACTCCCCGAACAGCAGAAAAGCGTGAAAGAGGGAGGCCAGAAGGTCCCCTCGACGCTCGGCGAGCACATGGCCGACGTCCGGGACAAAAAGATCGCGCGGTTCCTCTCTCCGGATTTCACCGTCATCAGGGAGTCCAAAGCAGCCGAACTTGAGGGTGCGCTCCAGACCCTGAACGACGACGTTGAAGGGCTTATCGTCGACCGCATCGTTGACCAGAAACTCCTCGACCAGATCGGGGGAAGAAATCTCGAATTTGTGGCGGCCCGTGACTTCAAGGGAATCATCAAGCGCCCCCTCTCCATCCGGCTTATAAAGATAGGATGATTGTTATCGGGGGTGCAAATTTATATATGTTTATATTTACTATTTTTATCTCTGGGAGAGAATATGCACAAGGAAGAATTAATAGCCTTACATGGGATCCTTACGGAGATTAAAGACTTTTTTGAGATGAGTAATCCGGAGTTAAAATTTTCGCAGTATTATGCCCTGAAGATCGAGCCTTCTCAGGTGCATAAAAGCAAAATGGAACATAAATACGCAATATTCGTGCTCGGAACGGAACTGGCGAACGCCATGAAAGACGTGGAGTTCTCATCGTCGGGACGGATCTCTGCCCGGATGAAGGAACTTGCAGAGAAGACCTTAAAGGAGATTGAGTATCTCCAATAAGTCTGCCCGATAACTGCGTATCGCCCCGAATGGATACAGCCGCCGCCGGGGGATCCCCCTCTCCCCCGGCGCTCTCCTCAGGCCCGCATCCCGCGCTCGCGCTCGATAAGGTAGGTGGCAAGCAGGGCCGGGATGGGCGCCGCCATGCAGTGCCAGTTCGGCGTCCCGTTCACCTCAAGAACCGTGTAGCCCTCTCTGTCACGGAGAAGATCGACACCGCAGTAGTCGATCCCGATCGCCGAGGCTGAGACCTCGGCAATCGCGCGCATCTCCTCGTCGATCGGGACCGGCATACCGATCCCACCCTGGTGGATGTTATGCATCAGGCTATCGGATACCCGGGTTATCGCCCCGACGGCCTCTCCACCGAGGACAAAGATGCGGAAATCCCGGTCGTTCTCGACATACTCCTGCAGGTACCAGGGTCCCGGCCCGAGTTCGCCCGGTTTCGTCACGAGCCGGATACCGTTCCCGTCATACCCGTAGAGCGGCTTATAGACGACCTTCCCGTGCCGCAGGAGAAAGTCCCGCGCCTGTCCCTCTGTTCGGACGTAGGCCGTTTCCGGCGTCCGCACTCCATTCTGCAGAAGGAGTGCGGATGTCATCACTTTCGATGCGCAGGTAACGATGCTCTCGGGTGTGTTGATCACCTGGTTGTTGAGCGAGAGCACGTTCAGGGTCTCAAACTGGTGGCCGTCCTGCCGGATTCCGCAGACCCATATGAGTTCGTTCTCAAGCCCGGAGTCGAGGGGGTCGATTGCGCCGAGATCAAGGATACAATATCGGGCACCGGCTCTCTCCAGCTCTCGTATAACAGCGCCGGTCGAGTTGTCGTCCGGCGTATCCGTTGGTTTTGGTACGATATGGATCATACGCCTCACGTCCTGGTCCCGGGACTAACAGTTCGCGGTCGAAGGATGTTCAGTATCATTTTGTACTTTGCTGGATATAATCGGTAGGGAAGAAGACCATGCAGAAGAACCGGATTGGTATCATCGGGTGCGGAAATCCCCTCATGGGAAACGATGGAGCAGGGATCCTGGTGATGCGGCTCTTCAAAGGGAGGTACGCCGGGGTCGATTGCATCGACGGCGGCACCGGGGGGTTGGGCCTGATCCCCCTGATGGAAGGCTACGAGAAGGTCGTGATCGTCGATGCGATGATGGGCATCGGCGAGCATATCGGCGACGTCCGTGTCTTTGAGGCACCCCCGTCTTCGGGCCTCCCGGCATGTGCGCTCCACGACATCGGGATCGGGGAGGCGGTAGCGTTAGCCCGTGAGCTCGGGTATGCCGCAGACGTTGTGGTCATCGGGATTGAGGTGGGCGAGATCCGGGCATTCAGCCGGGAGATAGACCCGACGGTCGAGGAAGGGATCCGGGTTGCCGGGCAGGAGATCCGGAAGATCCTGCTGGAGATTGGCCTGTAAGCCCGCCGATGCCGTTAGAAATATGGAGATGAGGCACCAGGGTGTGTGGGTACCAGGATCATTTCAAAAGTTATAAATAGCAAGGTTTATTTCATACCTCTGCGCTGAGTTGTTTGTATGCAGCTGCCACGAGGTCAGTTCCATCGTCTTCTCAAGTCCACGGCACCCTGTGCCCTGATAGAAGAGATGGGCTCTACACGGTTTACCGGGATCTGCACGATCGTCCTTGGCAGTGAGAGCGCCGTCCTGGTGCTGAATGAAGGTCTGGTGGTGCTTGCCGAATATGGGGGCATAAAAGGTAGGCGCGCACTGGATGCGGTGTTGAAGGGCGAAACGAGCGAAGCGGCCGCAGAGTTAAACCTCCTGACATTTGAGCAGATCCGGCTCTCTCTGGAGTTCAACCGGCCGTTTGCGACCACGGATCCCGATGCCAAAGGGCCGGAAAGGCTATCGCCAGCGAAGGCTGGTCGGGAAGGTAAGGAACCGCCTGCCGGGAAGAAGAGGGCCGGTGAGGCTCCCCCGCAGAAGCATCCTCAAAAACCGCCCGCAGAGAAGCACCGGATCCCTATGCCGGGGGTGAAACCCATACAGGAGACAGCTGCAGCGCCTCCCTCCGGGAATGGCGAGATTGACACCCTCATGCGGAATATGGAGGAGATGGATGTTGAGCAACTCGTGAGCAGTTTCAGGGTAAACTGCAAGGATATGCTCCGCCGAATTCATCTCGATCATCTCATCCAGGATGGAGACACTTAATTGGCAGGAGCGGGTAGTTGAATGGATTCAGCAGGCATTATCCAGGTCTTCCTTGGTATCATCACAGTAACGGTCGTGGCCGGTTTCGCCGGCACCCTATACTTCCTCTCGAGGATCTCCACGGCACTCACCGGGCAGCTGCGCGGTGAGGTCTCCGGGGCTGCCGGGGTTCACGAAGAACCGGCACCCGTCGAGCCCGCGAAACCTCGCGGTGAGATCGATCCCGGGGATATAGGAAGCCTGGAAGAGTATATCGGGGCAATCGGGAAGAAGTATGGTCTTGCATCCTTCACGCTGGCAACCGCGGACGGTCTCCTGATCGGCTCGACAAAGCCCGGCAGCGAGGACGAGGCAGCCCGATACAGTTATCTCTACACCCAGGGCAGACTGCAGGACGAGACCGGGGCAGAACTCCTTGGCATACCCTATCGCGGGGAGACGGTGGTCGGTATCGTCCGCCCATCGGAGCATCTTTCCGCCGAACTGATGAGCGCACTGGAACAGGATACCCGGAATGCCCTGCAGTACTGGGTATAAGGCCGGTGAGCCTGGAGTGAATTAAATAACGAGTGATTTCATGGTAAAAGTGTACACAATTGCGTCCGGTAAAGGCGGTACCGGCAAGACGACGGTCACGGCCAACCTGGGGCCGATGCTGGCCCGGTACGGGAAGAGGACATGCATCCTGGATGCCGATGTCGGGATGGCGAACCTTGGCCTCATTCTCGGGCTTGAGGATCTGCCGGTGACCCTGCATGAGGTGCTGGCAGGCAAAGCACGTGTCAGGGATGCCATCTACGACGGACCGTTCGGCGTGAAGGTGGTCCCGTGCGGGCTCTCGCTGCAGGGTTTCCAGCAATCGAACCCGGACCGGTTAAAAGACGTCATGACCGACCTTGTGAGTGAGTTCGATATCCTGATCCTGGATGCTCCTGCAGGGATCAGCAGGGACGGCGTCATCCCGCTGACCATCGCCGATGGAGTGATCCTTGTCATAAACCCCGAGATCTCCTCGATCGTCGACGCCTTAAAGACGAAGATCCTGACCGAGACTGTCGGCGGACACATCGAAGGGGCGATCATCAACCGGGTTGCCGGTAGCGGGGACGAGTTTAACCGCGCACAGATGGAGAAGCTCCTCGGGGTCCGGGTCCTCGGGGTCATACCCGAAGATGCCAACGTTCGGCGTGCGTCTGCCGGCAGGTCGCCGATCGTGGCGAAGTATCCGTCGTCCGACGCTTCCCGGGCCTTTAAGCGTATATCTGCCGATATAGTCGGCATCGAGTATATCGAAGAGCAGACGCCCGTGCCACGGGAAGGGTTCGTCGATCGGCTGGCCCGTGTCCTCTTTCGGGCAAAAGCCTGAAGTTCGAGGATCATCGGCAACCGTCTTTTTTTGATTGCGCCGGGTGCGTGACATGCCGGCGGACCAGGGCTCATCCGGCGAGGGATCGAACGTATCAGTGCGATTGGGGTACACTCTTTCCCGGATAGCCTACAAACGTGAAGAAAATGCGCAATATCTCCAATTCTGCTCTATAATAATTCCTCTTGCGTCGATTAAGATATATATAACTATATTTTAATATCAGGAGGTGATAATCACATTCAGAGGCTCATAATGGATATACGTGTGGATAAGGATGCGTGCGTCGGGTGCGGTCTCTGCGTCAAAGACTGCCCGATGCACGTGTACGAACTCCAGGATAATGTGAGTGTTCCGGTCAGGCCGAATAACTGTATGGGGTGCCTGTCCTGTCACGAGATCTGTCCGGCCCAGGCGCTCGAGCATCGCGGCATCTACCCGGCCCGGAGACACTACATCGACATCAAGGTCTGTGAGATGCTCCGAAAGGTGATCTGATGAGCGCAGGTTACATTGACGAACTGCACGAGGCCTTTCACTCTGATCTCGTCTATCGTGCCGAGGAGATTCCGCTTGAGTGTTCGCCGCGGCCCAAAGAGATGGAACAGACGCTCCATGGAGTGATGAAACTCAATGGTCTCGTTATCCGGTCGCTTGAGGAGATCGCAGGCAGGGGCGCAAACGCAGTCACCTATCGGGCCGGTAAGAAGTTCGGCCACGAGGTCGCCCAGTACTTCCAGAAACGTGAAGATGTGGAGGGGGCCCTCCATGAGCTCTCCGACCTGCTGCGCGGCCAGTATTCCTTTGAGGTCTGGAAGCCCGAGGATAAGGAGACGTTCATCATTGAGGAGAACGGCGAGACCTTCATCTACCTCGTCTTCCACGACTGCATCGTTCGTCAGACGCTCCGGCGCAACGGCCTCGACCAGGGCGGCCCGCTCTGCCAGACGCTCTTTGGCTACGTCGTCGGCGCAATCGAGGAGATCACCGGCAGGAAAGCCAAACTGGAGATCGTCCACACCGGCCCGAATGCCTGCTTGAAGAAACTGGTTCTGAAATGAGGCGGAATGATGAAGATCGCTATTGAGGAACTGGCCGGATGCTCCGGGTGTACGATCGCGGTGCTCGACCTCCACGAGATGCTCCTTGATGTCGTCGCGGAGGCGGATATCGTCTACTCGCCGGTGATCATGGATGTAAAGGAGCCCCCTGAAGGTATCGATATTGCGTTCGTCACCGGGGCGGTCCGCAACGTCGAGAACCGCGAACGCCTTGAGAAGATCCGGAAGCGGTCAAAGACGCTGGTGGCGCTCGGAACCTGCGCCTGCTACGGGGGGATATCGGGTCTCTCGATGCTGAGTTCTAACGAAGACATCTTCTCCTGCGTCTACCGCGAGGTGGAGACGGCGAAACCCGACGGGGTTATCCCGACGGACGTGCCGCCGTTCCTTTACCGGGCGTTTGCGGTGGGCGACCTTGTGAAGGTCGATTACTACATCACGGGTTGCCCGCCCAAAGAGGCGTTCTTAAAGGAGATCATCCCGGCGATGGTCGCAGGTAAAACCCTTGAACTCTCGCGCAAATCCGTCTGTTCCGAGTGCGACCGAACCATGGGGCCGGTCGAGAACTGGACGCTTATCCGGCGGCATGAGGGTGTTCCCGACCGTGAGCATTGTCTGCTTGGGCAGGGTTACCTCTGTCTTGGAAGCGTCACCTTCGGCAGGTGCGCCGCGGCCTGCCCGAAGAACAACATACCGTGCCACGGGTGCAACGGCCCGTCGCTCGATATCCTCCGAGAACCCTGCCGCGACATCCACGGCATGATGGTGCGGCGGATCTCGGATCTCACCGATAAACCCGCAAAAGAAGTGGAGAAGGAGCTCTACGACGTCGCCCACACGATGTACGCCTTCACCATCGGGAGCCTGATCATGGAAGACAAGGAGAACTCAAAGATCCGGGACCTTGTTAAGGAGAGGAGCGGATGAAGGAGATCACGATCAGTCCGGTGACCCGGATTGAGGGGCATGCCGGTGTGAAGGTCTACCTCAACGAACAGGGAGGGGTCGACTCGGCCCACTTCCAGGTCGCTGAGCTCAGGGGGTTTGAGAAGTTCCTCGTCGGCGCTGCGATCGAGGAAGCGCCCCGGATCACACCCCGCATCTGCGGTATATGCCCTTCGGCGCATCACCTGGCGGCGGCGAAGGCGACCGACCAGATCTTCGGCGTTGAACCGCCCGCGACCGGGAGGAAACTCCGGGAACTCCTCAACATCGGCCAGTTCGTCCACTCCCACGCCCTCCACTTCTTCATGCTTGCGGCCCCGGACTTCATCCTGGGCCATGACGCACCGGCGGAGACGCGGAACGTCATCGGGCTTGCCCGCCAGTCGCCTGAGATCGCAAAGAAGGCGATCGCGGTCCGGAAGTTCGGCCAGCGCCTGACGGAAGCGGTCGGCGGCAAACCCATCCACCCGGCAAATGCGCTCCCCGGGGGGATGTCGGCGCCGCTCAAGGAGGGTCAGAGATCGGAGCTGGCCGCTATGGCCGGGGAAGCGCTCGGGATCGCCCGTGAAGGGTGGGATATCGCCCGTAACCTCCTTGACGGCGTCGATACGGAGGTCGGGGCTGTAAAGACCGGGTTTATGGGCATGACCAACCACGGGCTCTATTCGACCTACGGGGGTCCCGTTGCGATGCTCAGGGCCGATGGGGGCCGGATCGGCTCGTTCTCGAGTCAGGAATACACGAACTTCATCGAAGAATACTCGGAGGACTGGTCCTACCTGAAGTTCGCCCGGTTCAAAGGCGGAGACTACTACCGGGTCGGACCGCTCGCCCGGCTCAACATCGTCGAGAGGATGGGTACGGAAGACGCGGACGCCGCCCTCGCAGAGTACCGAGAGCGGTTCGGCACCGTCGCCCAGGCTGCGCTCGCCTACCACCTGGCACGCTACATCGAGTTCGTTGCCTCGTGCGAGCGGGCAGTGGAACTTCTCTCGGACCCCGGCATCACCGCTACAGACCTCCGGACTCCGGCTGGAAAGGTCGTGAACCGGCGGGGTGTCGGGATCATCGAGGCTCCTCGGGGGACCCTGATCCACGATTATACCGTCAATGAGGCCGGCATCATCGAGCGGTGCAATCTCATTGTGGCGACATGCCAGAACAATTACGCGATCGACCGCGGCGTGGAGGATATGGCGCGCCGGGTGGTGGAGAACGGAGCGTTGACTGACGGGGCGGCAAACCGCATCGAGATGATCATCAGGGCGTATGACCCCTGCATATCGTGCGCAACCCATGCAATCGGGCGGATGCCCCTCCGGATCGAACTTCAGAAGAGCGTGAGGTGATATGGATGCTTAAACAGATCCTTGGTGAGTTTCTGAAACTTGACGGGGTTACCGCCGCGGTCGTGGCGGGACGGGACGGCTTTGTGATCGAGAGCGTCGTTGCGGGGGACGTGGATGTCGAGGCTCTGGGCGCCATGGCATCGACCGGCATGGGTACGTCTGAAGCCATGAGCAACGAGCTCGGGAAGGGAGAGATGTATCAGATGCTCGTCGAACTGGAGAATGGGCCCATCCTGCTCTCCCCGCTCTCCGAGGACGAGTTGATCGCCATCGTGGCGGACGCAAACGTCAACGTCGGGCGGATTCGATACGAACTGAAGAAGAACCGGGACCGGATAACCGCTGCTCTGTGAGACGATGCTACCCGACGGCGTCTCACTCGGGCGGATGCAGGGGCCTCTCGCAGCCCTTGCCTCCATCAGTCCCCGGTTCACGGGAGCAGTGCGTATCGACGGCCCCGGGGGGACCGGTTTTCTCCTGGTCCAGAGCGGGAGCCCGTATGCGGCCGCGTTCGAGAGCATCGACGGCAATCTGCTGCTTGGTGGAGATGAAGCCCACAGGTACCTGCTTGGCCGGCCGTCCCTCGATTACGAACTCGTTGCGTACACCGCCGGAGAGACCGAGGCTGCCCGGGAGGTCTCCCGGAGGAGAGGGTATCTGGTCAACGGAGACGGTGCAACGCCTGCTGCCCCGGCCGGGCCGATGAGCACGGAGAGTCTTGAGCAGGTTGCCCGGCAGCCGGGCGTCATTGCCGTCTCGGTCTTTCACGAAGGGTTTGCCCTTCAGTCGCTCGGCTCAGCGGACTTCGAGCAGGTGGCCGCGGTCGCCGAGGACCTGCTCCGGGCCGGCACCCGGATCACGGCCGATATGGAGATGGGGCGTCTCTCCCAGGTGATCCTTGAGACACCGGCAGGGAAGTTCATCATCGCACCTTACGGGGATCTCTTTCTCTGCATACTCGCAAAGCCCGACGCCAACCTCGGTCTGATCCGGCTCTCGATACGGGGCATGCAGGACGGGCCGGCCTGATCGGTGAGTATGGGGCAGCTCCCTTTCTCTTTTGCACCCACAGGTTAATCTCTCTGAAGCATGGAATGGGTTCCATGCATCTCACTGCCACACCGGAACTCCGGCCGGCCATAGCCCTTCCGCGACGGACCGAGAGGTTGCCCTGCCGGGGGGCGGTCGCCGGATGAAGTATTATCCGGTCCACTCGGGATATCCGCCGTATGCCACGGTAAACCAGGCAATCGAGGCGGCCTTTGCTGAGCACGGGAGAGGGAACGTCCAGATGCCGCCGAAGGTCTATGTGACGTTTGTCCAGACTGGGGATTTCCGGACGATGCCTGCCTACCTCCCGGCGCTTGAGATTGCCGGGGTGAAGATCGTCAATGTCCACCCTGATAACCGGGCACGGGGTCTTCCCACCGTCATGGCCCTCACGGTGATCATCGATGTGGAGACCGGCACGCCGGAGGCGATCGTCAACGCCACCGAACTTACGGCAATGCGTACCGGTGCGGCGGGAGCCATCGCCGCGAGGCACCTTTCACCCCGGCGGTCCGTCACCCTCGGCGTCATCGGAACCGGACGGCAGGCCGAGGCGCTCGTCGAGGCGACGGCTGCAACGCTCACGATCGAGAAGATCCTGGCCTGGAGCCGGACTGAGAAGAGTGCAGAGGCGTTTGCAGCCCGTTACGCGGAGTATGACGCTCAGGCTGTCTCGATCGAGCGCGCCTCTGACTGTGACGTCCTCCTCACGACGACGCCGTCGACGAAACCGCTCGTGATGGCGGACTGGATCCACGAAGGGACGCACATCAACGCGATCGGCGCGGATGCGCCTGGCAAACAGGAACTGGACCCCGCCCTCCTGCTGATGGCAGAGGTCTTCGTCGACGATCCCGGCCAGGCGATCCACTCGGGTGAAGTGAACGTCCCGATCAGCACCGGCCTCTACGACTCCGGCCGGATTGCAGGAACCCTCGGCGAGGTCGTCATCGGGAAGAAAGGCCGATCGAGTCCCGACGCTATCACGATATTCGACTCCACCGGGCTTGCCATACAGGACCTCGCCATTGCCGCCCTTGTCGCGCGGAAAGAGGAAGGGTATGAACTGCCGTTTCCCTGATACTCCCGGGGTATAACCGGGTGCCCCGGCCCCTGTGCGTCTCGTGAAGCGTGAAACTGCGCAACGATGGCTGAAATGTATCGGTCGTGGTGTAAGCCGTCCGGCCATCAGCATACCATCCCGGGCAACCGCATCATGGCGCAAAAAAGTTCATCCGGGGGATCACCCCCGGTCAAGATGGGCCGTTACTCGTCTTTTTTGGGCTGCGCGAAGGCTTTCCAGACCTTCTCCCGGTAGACCGGACCGCTGTTGTAGGTGCAGAACGGGATCAGGCGGCCGTCGGGTGTCGCGTAGTGGATACAGCACCGCTCCACCCTGGAGAGGTCGTAGTTGTAGCAGTCCATGAAGTGCATCGTGCCGATGAAGAGAGCGTTCCAGTGGAACTCGCGCAGAGCTTCGAAGTTCTGCATTACGAGCGTCTTTCCGATCAGTTTGAGGAACTCTCCGGTATTCTTCTGCTCCGCCTTCCGCGTGGAGCCGTAGAGGTCCTTGACGCCCTCGACGAGGGTCACATACTTATTGAGCGACCCACCTTTCGCGAGCTTCGCCCCCATCTTCTCGACCGATTCAAAGAAGGCGTCGACGTCGACCATCTTATTTATCGGGACCATCCCTTCCTCGGTGATAAAGACGTAGGTCGCCGCACCACAGTGCTGGTGCGTGGTGAACGTGACCTGGGGTTTGCCGGTGTACTCCTCAACGAGTTCGGAGATCGGGACGACGCAGGGCACGGGGTAGAAGTATTCCTTCTTGATCACCCCATCTGTCTGCTCCTCGATCCGCTCTGCAAGTTCCGGGATGGTGATCCGCTCTTCCCTGACGTCATCCTCGCTTGCCGCCCCGGTGAAGGCCACCGGCTGGAAGTTGACGCCCCGGATGGTCCTGATGTGCTCGGCGGCGTATTGAATGATGGCGCCCACCTCGTGGTCGTTCTTGCCCTTGATGACCGTGGGCACCAGCACCATCCCTAACCCGATCTTCTCGCAGTTCTCGATGGCCCGCCGGTCACTTGCGAGTTTTGGATTGGTCTCGCGGGATATGCCGTCGAAGTGCAGGTAGACGGTGGAGAGCCCTGCTTCCTTGAGCTGTCTGGCGTAGTCGGGCTCCTGGGCGAGTCTGATTCCGTTTGTCGCGACCTGCACCTGATACAGCCCAATCTCCTTTGCCTTTCGGATGAGTTCGGGGAGATCGTCGCGCAATGTCGGTTCTCCGCCGGAAAATTGAACCGCTGGCGCCGGCACAGGCTTTTCCTCGCGCAGCATGCGTAGCATATCCACGACCTGATCAAATGTCGGTTCGTAGACAAAACCGCATGCCCGCGCATTCGCAAAGCAGAAGTCACAGTTAAGGTTGCACCGGTTCGTCAGATCGATATTTGCGAGCAACGTGGTTGACCGGTGGTTCTGACAGATGCCGCAGTCATTCGGGCACCCTGCAGGGGACGAGGCCTTCTGCGGGTTTGAGATGCCATGTCCGATGCGCTCGTAGGCGTCGAACCTCCGGTACATCTCTGCGTCCGACCAGTAGAGGGCCCGGTACATGCCATGCTCTGGGCAGGTACGGACCAGCCAGACCTTCCCCTCTCCCTCAACGATATCGGCGTCGAGGATGCGGCCGCACGTTGGACAGAGGCTCTTTGTCTTTTTTATCAGCATTTTCTCACCGTGCCCATCGAAGTTCTATCTCATATTTCGACACTTTAATCTTTATATTTACTGATTGTAATGGATATTGGCGTTTCTGGATATGGACATCGGCTACTGGATCGTGTCGTTGCTTGCGGCATTGTGGATCATGCTTCCGGCGTACGTGCCGAACTCAGCGGCTGCACTCTTCGGCGGAGGAACCCCAATCGATCTTGGGAAGACGTTCACCGACGGGAGAAGGATCTTTGGTGACGGCAAGACCTACCGGGGATTCTTCGGTGGCGTCCTCAGTGGAGTACTGGTGGGTCTCATCGAGATCTGGGTCTGGTCCTCGTTCAGCCTGACGGCGCTTCCGAATCAGACCATTCTCTCCGTGACTCTGCTTGCGTCGGGTGCTCTCCTCGGCGATCTCGCCAAGAGCTTCCTGAAGCGGAGGCTGGGCAAGGAGCGGGGCGAGTCCTGGTTCCTGGCCGATCAGTATGACCTGGTTATCGGTTCCTTTCTGCTCATCCTCCTGGTTTACCCCCAGTGGTTGTTGGAGAATATTACCTTACCCGTTGCCGTCTGGATCATCATCGTGACACCGCTGCTTCACCGGATAGTGAACATTATCGGTTATTACATCGGAGTTAAAGACGTACCATGGTAAACCCTATCGCGACACTGTTGCTTGAGAGCGGGGCTATCGAGTTCGGGGACTTTGTCCTTGCATCCGGAGCCCGGAGCACCTACTACATCGACATCAAGGCTGCAACAACAAACCCTACCATTCTTGCGGCAATCGGAGAAGCCATTGCCGAAGCCCATGAGTTTGATATGGTTGCCGGGGTGGCCGTCGGTGCCGTTCCGATTGCTGTCGCCGTCTCGCTCGCGAGCGGTCGGCCCTACGCGATCATCAGGAAGGCAGAGAAGGACCACGGCAAGGCCGGGGCGATCATCGGCGACGTGAAGGATAAGCGCGTGCTGCTGGTCGAAGACGTGACCACATCCGGGGGAAGCGCCCTCTACGGTCTTGCAGCACTGCGTGCCGCAGGGGCGCATGTCGACCGGGTAGTAACCGTCGTTGACCGGGAAGCGGGCGCCCATGAGGCGCTTGCAGAAAAAGGGGCGTCGCTTCTTGCTCTTGTGCGGGTCAGTGAGCTGCTGGACGGATAAACATTTTTTTAAGAGCAGACGAATATGATGGATATGAAAGTACTCGTTGTAGGTGGTGGTGGCAGGGAACATGCGATCACCAGGGCGCTTTCCTGCAACAGCGGCGTGAGAATATTTTCTGTTATGGCACGCAAGAATCCAGGGATTGCCCGGCTCGCGGAGCGGGTGCTCCTTGAAAAAGAGACCAATATCCCGGAGATAATACAATTCGCCACCGAGAATGCGGTTGATGTTGCGGTCATCGGGCCAGAGGCGCCCCTTGAGGCGGGCATCGTCGATCACCTCGAAGCGGCGGGGATACCATCTCTCGGGCCGACCCGTGCAGCGGCCCGGCTTGAGACGGATAAGGCGTTCTGCCGCCGCCTGATGGAGCGGCATGAGATTGCGGGATGCCCGGATTACCGGGTCTTCCACGACCCGGAGGAGGCACGGCAGTTCATCGAGACCTACGACGGCGACCTCGCTATCAAGCCCATCGGCCTTACCGGCGGGAAGGGGGTGCGGATCATGGGCGAGCATGTCGATACTGCGGGGGCTGTCGAGTATGCCCGGGAGATCGGGGGCGACGTCGTGCTGGAAGAGCGGCTCATCGGCGAGGAGTTCACCCTTCAGGCGTTCGTCGACGGCGAGCACCTGGTGCCCATGCCGCTCGTCCAGGACCACAAACGTGCATACGAGGGTGATGTGGGGCCGAACACCGGGGGGATGGGCTCGTACTCCCTGCCGGACCACATGCTCCCGTTTGTCGCACGTTCTGACTACGAGAAGGCGCTCCGGATCATGGAGGATACAGTCGCGGCCATGCAGGCTGAGGGGACGCCCTACCGGGGGATCCTCTACGGCCAGTTCATGAACACCCGCGACGGCCCGAAGGTCATCGAGTTCAACGCCCGGTTCGGAGACCCTGAGGCGATGAACGTCCTCTCGCTCCTGGAAACGGACTTCTCCGAGATCATCCGTCATGTCACGGAGGGAGACCTCTCGCCGTCGCATGTCCGGTTTGCTCATAAGGCGACGGTCTGCAAGTACCTCGTCCCCGAAGGCTACCCGGAGGCCCCGATGACCCATGAGCCTCTCGCCATCGGCGACTATGGTGACGCTCTCCTCTACTACGCAAACGTCGAGGAGCGGGACGGGACGCTCTACACCCAGACGTCGCGGACGCTCGCGTTCGTCGGGAGAGGGGAGACGCTCGAAGAGGCCGAGGAGATCGCCGAGAAGGCGGCGGCGTCCGTCTCTGGCCGCGTCTTCCACCGCAAGGATATCGGCACCCGGGCGGTTCTCGAGAGGCGGTGCCGGCATATGAGGGAGATTGCATGAAGAAGGACTTTCTCTCGATCATCGATATCGACGAGTTTGAGCTGGAGAGCATCGTCGCCGACGCAATGCGCTTAAAGCGGCTGAAGAGTGCAGGGGCTGCGCATGAGTTTCTTGGCGGGAAGAGCCTCGGGATGATCTTTGAGAAGGCGTCGACCCGCACCCGTGTCTCGTTCGAGGTGGGAATGACCGACCTCGGCGGCCACGCGCTCTTCTTAAACCCCCAGGATATGCAACTCGGGCGGGGCGAGGAGGTTCGGGATACGGCGCGGGTGCTTGCCCGCTACGTCGATGCGGTGATGATCCGTGCCTACAGCCACGCCACCATCGAGGAGTTCGCCCGCTACTCGACGGTCCCGGTCATCAACGGCCTCTCGGACCGGCTGCACCCCTGCCAGGTGCTGGCCGACATCATGACCTTGAGCGAGCGGTTCGGCGATCTCCACGACCTGAAACTCGCGTGGGTCGGGGACGGCAACAACGTCTGCAACTCGTGGATCCTCTCCTCGGCCCTGACCGGGATGGAGATTGTGGTCGCAAGCCCCGATGGCTACCAGCCAAAAGTTGAGGTCATTGATCTGGCACGGGCGCGAGGCGCTAGGGTCAGCGTCGTCACGGACCCTGCGGAGGCCGCCCGGGATGCGGACGTCCTCTACACCGATATCTGGGTCTCGATGGGTGATGAGCAGGAGCGTGCGGAGCGCCTGCGGGCCCTCAAGAACTACACGATAGACTCCCGCCTTCTGGCGCAGGCATCAGACGACGCTCTCGTGATGCACTGCCTCCCCGCCCACCGGGGCGAGGAGATCACCGACGAGGTGATGGAAGGGCCGCAGAGCGTCGTCTGGGACCAGGCTGAGAACCGGCTCCACGCACAGAAGGCGCTCCTTGTTAGGCTGATCGCCGGCGGGATGCCGGCGACGGATTAAACATCCCGCGACCGTTCCACCTCGGATTCAACGGGTGCAATCGGTTATGGGCTCTTCCCGACCTGGGCGTCACAGTGTCTCCTGGCGGGGGGAGCCTATCCTGGAGAATGCCGGGATGACCTCAGGTAGTCCCTGTCTGACCGGTCCACCTGCAACCGTCCCGGCTTACATGACTCAGCCCGGGGTTATGCCGTACGCGACGATCCCGCGGCGCACGAATCCAAAAAAAAGGTATCTATTCCGCGATGAACTCTTTGAGTTGCGTAAAGAGGTAATTCTGCACCTCTTCGACGACCTCTCTCTTTCCGCGGAATGCAATCAGTTCTCTCGCGTCCCCGTCCATGTTTGCAAACGACAGTTTCTGCGGCCGCCGCACCACTTCCACGTCGTACTTCTCGACGACATCGTAGATCATCTTCCGGGGCACGCCCGGGGGGACAAGTAGATCAAACAGTTCTTCTTCAGCCATTATTACCAGATCCTACTTTCCTATTTTGATCCGGCGGGACATAATACATGGCCCTCCCCGCACCCCGCCGAGCGGGGCCTTCGGTTTCCCGAGGGAGTTCATGCACCGCCCCATCAGTGCTGCTCCTCGGGCAAGACCGTCGTCCACGAAGACCAGATGGTCATTTGGTGTGTCGTAGAGGTTCCGCTCCGTTATCCCCTCGAGAATGTACTCGGGCTTCCTCCCCGATATCGCCGCCCGCCCCGTGAATCCGATCGACGAGTTCGGCGGGACCATTCCCTTCTCGATGGCGACATCGATGAGCCGGAGCGCCATCCTCGCGCAGACACGGTCGACGACCTCGGTCAGCATGCCCATGCCGTGCTTCTCGTGGATTTCGCGCCCGATCTCTTCGAGCGCAGGCATCTCGCTGCCGTTGACGCCGGAGTCACACCCGATAAGGGCGACGCCCGATTTGTCGGCAACGTCGGCGCAGACAGGGACCCGGCCGAACCTCGTCCGGTCGGGCGGGACGATCCGGATGTCGATGTGCTCGTGGCAGCGGTTGACGTAATCCTCGACGACGGAGCGTTTCCTGCCCCCGAACGCGCCCTTGATGCTGTGGTCGCCGAAGAGGTCGAGGGCTGTCCCCGTCCTATTCTTCACAAGCCCCGTGCCCCGGACGATTGCGTCCGGTATGGCACCCGCGAGCCCGCAGAAGTTCCCGATCGTCTGGGCGAACGGGTTCGGGTTGTCGGGTGCGACGTCGCTCGTGATCCGGCCGTCGAGTGTGGTCCCGAAGTCGATCGAGATGCAGGGGTTCCGGAAGTCGACCGGCGTCCATTTGGCGCCTTCCTTGATCCCCGCCATCGCAAGCTCGCCTTCCATCTCGTTTGCCACCATCTCGACGCCGGTACATCCGACCGGCGGCACGACGCCGGCAACCGCGCCGACGAAGACCAGACGGTCGGCGAACGAGAACTGCCGGAGTTTCGGGGGGAGGTTGTCGATCGACATCGGCGGTGTCATCTTCCGCGGGGGAACACCGGCTTCGAGGCAGCCGTTTGCAAGCGCGATGATGAAGTCCCCGACCTGGTCGGGGGAGTCCATCGCCGCCACGACACCGGTGCTCCTGACGACGAAGTCGAGATCGTCCTTGATGCTCAGGTGAGCCTCGTTATGACACCGGATCAGGGTATCGCGCACCAGTTCCGTGACCGATTCCCGGGTCAGTTCCGTGCCGTCTAGGGTTGCCCCGAAGACTGTCTCGCCCGGTTTCGGTGGCCGGACGTCACGGCTCATGGTCACGGTCTTGTTGATGACGTAGGACCTGCCCGTTTCGAGATTCGTGCCGGTCAGAATACACTTCGTCGTGGTATTGCCCATCTCGACAGAGGCCACAATAAAATAAGGCTTCACCCGGTACTCGGGAACACCGGCACCCGCTCCGTGGGAGATCGACGGCGGAGGCGGGCTTTCGACGATATGGGGGGTAGGTTTGAAAAAGCGCTCCAGAAAACGGGCACACATAATAGTCTTTTCCCCGTCTCGCACTTTATACCTTTCCATGATTCCAGACCGTTCCAGTGACCCCGGGAGAGAGGAAATCCTCCAGAAAACTCTTCATCCGGTTCCCGGGACGGCAGTACGGCTTCTCCAGCAGGACGTGTTCGGGCGATGTTTGGCGCCCCGGTCCGAAGCCAGGAGTTTGAAGGGGCTCCGATCTTTGCTGTGCAGGAGCGTGAGAAAGTATTGGGCTTTAAGTCGCGAACGGAGTGACCGTAAGGCGTCAAACGCGATTGGCAGCTGCCCGGCAAGGTTGACGAGAAAAAAGCACCTACAGCGGACCGTGGCGATATCTGCTGAAATCCCGGGGTGGATTGTGACGCTTCAGGCAGATCTGGTAGTATCACCGCCGAACGGCCGGCACTGCCGGTTCCGGCAGAGCCCTTATATATGCACAGCACGGATAACCACACTACCGGACAGGCTGCGGCGCCTCGCCGCGCCCGCTCCGCTCCCCGGGGGAGGTAAATCGTATGGTTGGACTTTCAGGCGATATTAAGGAGATATTTACAAAAACCAAAGTCATGCCGATGGCCACGGCATCAAAGAGCGGCGTCCCGAACGTGGCGCCGATGGCGTCGATCCAGCTCGTCGGCGACGATACCATCTGGATCATGGACAACTACATGGCAAAGACGCTTGACAACCTCAAAGAGAACCCTGTTGTGGCCCTCTACTTCTACGACCAGGAGACCAAGCGCTGCTTCCAGGTGAAGGGCGCGACAGAGATCAAGACGTCCGGCCCCGATTACGAGAAGTTCCGCGACCAGGTGAGGACGAAGGGCCACCAGTACCCGGCAAAATCGCTCATCGTCATCAAGATCACCGACGTCTTCGAGTGCACGCCGGGAAAAGAGGCAGGGAAGAAGGTGCTTTAAGCACCTCTTCAACATTTCTTGCGGTTTTTGAGCAGGCGAGCCTGCAGCCCGAAGTAATTCGAGAACCCGACGGCGTGGTTCTGGTCGATCGTCGTCGAGTCGAAGGAGACGAGATCGTCCGAGTAGAGCCCGGCATCCGAGTTCCGGCCGAGCACCCTGACGCTGCCTTTGTAGAGGCCGACATCCACGGTGCCGTTCACCCGTTCCTGCGTCGTGTTGATGAACGCGTTCAGCGCGTAGAAGAGCGGTTCGTGGACGAGTCCCATGTAGGCGAGTTCGGACCACCTGTCGTCGACGATATGCTTGAACGCGAGTTCGGAGCGGGTCAGAACGAGGTGCTCAAGGTCCCGGTGCGCCGCAAGGAGGACGGTTGCGGCCGGGTGCTCGTAGTTCTCGCGGGCCTTCAGGCCGAGGATCCGGTCCTCGATCATGTCGTTGCGGCCCACCCCGTTTCGTCCGGCAATACGGTTCAACTCCTTGATCAGGGCGATGCCGGGGAGTCTCTTCCCGTTGATGCCGACCGGGATACCCTTCTCGAACTCGATCCGGACCTCCTCCATGGTGTCGGGGGCATCCTTCGGGGAGACCGTCCAGGCATAGATCTCCTCCGGCGGGTGGAAGGCCGGGTCCTCGAGGTTGCCGCCCTCGATGCTCCGGCTCCAGAAGTTCTCGTCGATGCTGTAAGGCTTGTCCTTTACGACGGTCACCGGGACGTTATGCTCCTCTGCGTAGCAGATCTCCCACTCACGGGTCAGGTTCATCTCCCGCATCGGCGCAACGATGTCGTAGCCGGCGGCCCGGAAGATGAAGTCGAACCGGAGCTGATCGTTTCCTTTGCCGGTGCACCCGTGTGCGATCTTTGATGCGCCTTCCTTCTCTGCGACCTTCACGATCTCCTCGGCGATCAGCGGGCGGGCGAGCGCCGTGCCCATCGGGTAGCCCTCGTATGACCCGTTTGCTTTTATCGAGGGGAAGATACAGTCAGATACGAACTTCTCCTTCGCATCGATGGTGTAGTGCTTGTCTGCAAGCATCTGGCCCTTCTCTGTTGCCCGGGTAATATCCTCCTCGGGCTGGCCCACGTCGACTGCAACGGTGACGATCTCGTCAAACCCGTAGTGCTCGCGCAGGAGGGGGATACAGATGGAGGTGTCGAGACCTCCCGAAAATGCTAGGACGACTTTTCCCTTTTCCATGGTATTGATCTCCGCGTTCCTGGTTTCTGTCTGAAAGACAGTCTGGAGTAATCTACATTGGTATGATCTTTCACCCAATAAAAGAAATGGTATTGATGGGCGCACGGGGGGAGCCGGAACCGTTTCCGGGATTTATTGAGGTCGGGAGGTGCCGGAGAGCCAGGGCTCGGAGGGGCACAGGAGACCTTTCGTAACCCCGATGATCCTCCGCGCGACCGGGACGTTCGAACAGATGGGTAGGAGATTGTGATCTGAAAAAAATGAGGATTATATGGGGAATAATCAACAAAACGTCAATTAATTACTGGATAGCAGCCACGACAATATTCTATCCGGAAATGCGCCGCAAATTTCTCGGAAAATTAAAATTCGGCTGAATAACGTGAATTTATCAAAATCACTAATTATAAAATGCATAAGATAGAAATCGTCAAGCTGGAGGGTTCTGTCATTTTTGAGAATGTACCCACAGAAAACACAAGAACACAACAGCCAATAATCAGTGTCAGGGATCTGACCAAGGTATTTGGAGAGGATCCCGAGAAAGCGCTGGCGCTTCATCGGTCCGGCCGCTCAAAACAGGAGATCTACAAAGAGACTGGCGCGACGCTGGCCCTCGATGGCGTCTCGTTTGAGGTTATGCCGGGTGAGACGTTCGTCCTGATGGGGCTGTCCGGAAGCGGGAAATCGACGCTTCTGCGCTGCATCAACCGGCTCATCGACCCTACTGAGGGTGAGATACGGATCGACGGTGAAAATATCGTCGGGATGAGCCAGGAAGAACTCCGAACAACCCGGCGACGCAAGCTGGGCATGATCTTCCAGAGTTTTGCTCTCCTCCCCCACCGGACAATCCTTGACAACGTCGCCTTCGGTCTTGAGATCCAGGGCATCCCGGTAGACGAGCGCCACAAAAAGGCCGAAGAGGTGCTCCAGATGGTGGGGCTCGGCGGCTATGGGGCGAGTATGCCCGGCGAGCTCTCCGGCGGCATGAAACAGCGTGTCGGGCTTGCCCGGGCCCTCACGAGCGATCCGGATATTCTCCTGATGGATGAGGCGTTCAGCGCTCTTGATCCCCTCATTCGCCGGGACATGCAGGATGAACTGCTGGATCTCCAGCAACGGCTCGGCAAGACGATCATCTTCGTCACTCACGACCTCGACGAGGCCCTGAAACTCGGTGACCGTATCGCCCTGATGAAAGACGGTGCAATTGTACAGATCGGCACGCCGGAGGAGATCCTGACGAACCCCGAGAACGCCTACGTCGAGAAGTTTGTCGCTGATGTGGATCTCACGAGGGTTCTCTCGGCAAGCGATGTAATGCGCCATGCCGAACCGGTTGCCCAGTGTACCGCAGGACCCCGGGTGGCCCTGCACCTCATGGAGGAGCACGACATCCCGGGGATATTCGTGGTCACCCGCCAGCGCCTGCTCCGTGGGCGGGTGACGCTCGACGACGCCGTCGAAGCCGTCAAGAAGGGAAAACAGATAACGGATATCCTCATCACCGACATTCCCATCGTGGCTCCCGATGCATCGCTCTCCGACATCATCTCGCTGATCGTCCAGAGCCCCTACCCGGTGGCGGTGGCGGACGATACCGGCAGGCTCAAAGGAGTCATATCGCGCGGCGCCATCCTCGCTGCCCTGGCAAGAAAGGGGGAGGATATCAATGCAACTGCCTAAACTCCCCGTGGGAGATGCCGTTGAGGCGCTGGTTGGCTGGATCGATCAGTACTTAGGCTGGCTGCTTGACGGCGTCAGTGAAGGGCTCGGGTTCCTCATCGACGGGTTGCAGGACCTTCTGACCCTCATGCCGGCACCCGTCCTGATCCTCCTCGTGAGCGTGCTGGTCTGGTTCGTCACCCGACGGGATATCAAACTGGCGGGGCTCACCGCGCTTGGCCTGCTGTTGATCTGGGACCTGCAACTCTGGGACCTCGCCATGCTTACCCTGGCGCTCGTCCTCGTATCGACAGGGCTCGCGCTTGCGATATCGCTCCCACTCGGGATCGCGGCTGCACGAAGCGATCCCCTGAACGCTGCACTCAGGCCGTTCCTTGACTTCATGCAGACCATGCCTTCGTTCGTCTACCTCATCCCCGCCGTGATCTTCTTTGGCATCGGGAACGTGCCGGGCATCATTGCAACGGTCGTTTTCGCGATACCGCCAGCACTGCGTCTCACGAATCTCGGCATCCGGCAGGTGCCGACCGAACTGATCGAGGTTGCGGACGCGTTCGGCTCAACACCCCGGCAGAAACTCCTGAAAGTACAACTTCCGGTTGCGCTCCCCACCATCATGGCAGGAGTGAACCAGTGCATCATGCTCGCCCTCTCCATGACCGTCATCGCATCGATGATCGGTGCCCGAGGACTCGGCTACCAGGTGCTTGTGGGTATCCAGCGGGTGGATATCGGCATGGGATTTGAGGCAGGGCTTGCCATCGTGATCATCGCGATCATCCTTGATCGGATCACCCAGAACCTTGTGCCGCAGCATGAGAGCCGGTGACCTGTCCCAATACTCTTTTCGAGAGGAACGATTTGTCCGGTCATCACCCTGCATCCTCCGTCATACTGCCCCAACAGATGGCGGATAGTCGGCGCATTCCGAACGGTTTCCCGCCCGCACATCCCTTCAATCTGGGTTTTAAACGGGCTCATTTCTCAAAATAAAACCCGTAAAACCTAAATATGGTTGGGGTCATATGTTGACTGGTCAAAATCTGGCCTTTTTGCCCTGGGGTGCAAACACGCCAGGAGCGGCACATGCTGCCGCCTCTGCTCATGTCCGGGCTGTCGGCACAATCGTCGTCCCGGGCAGTTCGTGAGAACCCGGAACCCCACATAGCCGGGCTCTGAATGCAATCTTACCGCTTTCCCGCGGTAAGGAAACGACATGGTGAAGAAATTATGCAAAAGAAAGGAACCCTGCTCGCACTGACGGGCCTTATCCTGATGCTCTGCCTCTTCTCTGCCGGTTGCACCGGTACACAGGCAACCGAGCCCAAGAAGGAAGTCAGCATCGGCTACGTCACCTGGGACTGTGCCATCGCGAGCAGCAACGTGATGAAGCAGGTCTTTGAAGAAGCGGGATATGATGTCGAACTGGTCGCGGTTGACGCCGGACCGCTCTTCCAGGCGCTTGCCAAAGGCGACGTAGATTTCACGACGACCGGGTGGCTCCCCCACACCCACGAGCACTACTGGGAGGAGTACGGCGACCGGATCGATTACGTTAACGAAAACATCCCCGGAGCGGCACGTATTGGACTCGTCGTCCCCACCTACGTGACCATCGACTCGATCGATGAGATGAATGGTGTCTCCGATAAGTTCGGCGGCAGGATCGTCGGCATCGAGCCCGGTGCGGGTGTCATGACCCGGACCGAGCAGGCAATCGACGGATACGGCCTCAATTATGAACTGGTCGCAAGCAGCAGTGCCGGTATGGCAACTGAACTGGGCGCCGCCATCAACGATGAGAAGTGGGTCGCAGTGACCGGGTGGTCGCCGCACTGGAAGTTCGGCCGCTACGACCTCAAGTTCCTCGACGACCCGAAGGGTGTCTACGGCGGGGCCGAGGATATCGTGACCCTCGCGAGGCAGGATCTCGCAACCGACGACCCGGCGGCCTATGGAATCATCGAGCGGTTCCAGTGGACCAATGAGGATATCGCCTCGGTCATGACCGACATAGCGGGCGGTATGTCCGAAGAGGAAGCCGCGCAGAAGTGGGTCGACGCCAACCGCGACAAGGTTGATGCCTGGCTCGGAAACGCCTAACCCTCTCTTTTTTTCGGCTTGTTGAAACTCTCTTAGGATAGTCATCGGTTGCGTCCCAGGCACGGATTCCGGGGGGATATTGCCATGAGGGGGTAGCGAAGGCCTTCGGCCTTCTCAGACTCCGGCCCCGCACTCGCACCTAACGGTGCTCACGCTCCCGCCCTTCGGCCGGTCGCAACTCGAAAACGCTTCGCGTTTTCTCACGCTCCCGCCCTTCGGCCGGTCGCGTTCGGCACGTCGCTCTTTGCGTGGGTTGAAGGAGACGGCAACACTGGAATAAAAAAAGGTTGATAAATTCCGGGTTACGCCAGCCCGTGGTAGTGCCCGAGCGGCTCGATGGTGATCTCTTCGCGCTTGATGGCGTCGATCGCCATCGCCGCCGCCCGCGCCGCCTGGAGCGTGGTGATGTAGGGGATGCCGTAATCGACGGCCGCCCGCATGATCTGGATGTGGTCCTGCCGCGACGCCTTGTCCGCCGGGGTGTTGATGATCAGCCGGATCCCCCCGGAACGCATGACGTCGATGACGTTCGGGGATCCTTCCTGGACCTTCCGGACCAGGTTTGCCCCGATGCCGTTCTGGGTCAGGAACTCGACCGTCCCGCTCGTGCCGTAGAGCGAGAGGCCGAGCTCGCGAAGTTTCCGGGCGATAGGGAGGAGTTCCTCCTTCTGTTCGTCCGTCACCGATATGAAGACGTTCCCGCTCGTCGGCAGGGTATTGTCCGCGGCGGTGCTTGCCTTATAGTAGGCGCGGCCGAAGTCGTAGTCGATCCCCATCACTTCGCCGGTGCTCTTCATCTCCGGCCCGAGGACGGTGTCGACGCCGGGGAGTTTGTTGAACGGCAGGAGCACCTCTTTGACCGCGACGTGCTCGATCTCGCGCTCGACAATATCCATATCGGCAAGTTTGCGCCCAACCATCACCTTTGCCGCGAGCTTCGCGAGGGCGATGCCCGTCGCCTTCGCGACGAACGGCACGGTCCGGCTTGCACGCGGGTTTGCTTCGAGGACGTAGACGATGTCGTTCTGGACGGCGTACTGGATGTTGATCAGCCCGACGACACCGAGGCCGAGGGCAATCTTCTTCGTGTAGTCCCGCACCCGCGCAATCACCGAGGGGGAAAGGGACTGCGGCGGGATGACGCAGGCCGAGTCGCCGGAGTGGACCCCGGCCCACTCGATATGCTCCATGATGCCGCCGATCAGGACGTCCGTTCCGTCACAGACCGCGTCGACGTCGATCTCGACGGCCCCCTGGAGGAAGGAGTCGATCAGCACCGGGTGTTTCCTGCTCACCCGGACGGCCTCTTTGATGTAACTCTCGAGTTCGGTCTCGTCGTGGACGAGTTCCATCGCCCGCCCGCCGAGGACGTAGGACGGCCGGACCAGGACCGGGTAGCCGATTGCCCGGGCCATCTCCCGCGCCTCATCCTCCGAGTAGGCGGAAGAGTTCGCCGGGCTCGGGATACCGAGCCGGGTGAGGAGTTGGCTGAACCGGTCCCGGTCTTCCGCCGCGTCCATGGCGTCGGGTGAGGTGCCGAGGATCTTCGTCGCCAGACCGAGCCGTTTGATCTCCGCTTCCAGCGGGACGGCCAGGTTCACCGAGTTCTGGCCGCCGAACTGGACCATGACGCCGTAGTAGTCGTCCTTTTTGAGGATGTTCACGACGTCCTCAAGCTGCATCGGCTCAAAGAAGAGCCGATCGGAGGTATCGGCGTCGGTCGAGACCGTCTCGGGGTTGTTGTTGACGATATGGACCTCGATCCCCTCTTCCTCGCGGAGCGCCATCACCGCGTGGACGGTGCAGTAGTCGAACTCGATCCCCTGCCCGATCCGTATCGGCCCGGAACCGAGGATCAGCACCTTCTTCGCCCCGTCCCGGACGAGTTCGCACCCCTCCTCCCAGGTGGAGTAGAAGTAGGGCGTCGTCGCCGGGAACTCCGCGGCGCAGGTATCCACCATCTTGTAGGTCGGCGTTCCGGAGAGGGCCTCGATCTCAGCGGCGGTCTCCCCCGTCAGCGCCTGTAGTTCCTCGTCCGAGAAGCCGCAGCGCTTCGCGGCCCTGATATCCCCGGGCTCAAAGGCGGTCGCGAGTTTTTGTTCCAGGTCCACGATGTTCTTGATCTTCTCAAGGAAGAACGGCGTGATGGAGGTGAGGCCGGCAACCTCCTCGACCGTGAATCCCTCCCGGAAGGCGTCGAAGAGGCACCCGAACCGCTCGTCCGTTGGGGACGTGAGGATCATCCGGATCTCGCTTGGGCTCGTGTGCCGCTGCATGTCGTTATCGAGCGACCTGAGCGCCTTTTTGAACGCCTCCTCGGCCGTCCGCCCGATCGCCATCACTTCACCCGTGCTCTTCATCGCTGTCGTGAGCGTCCGGTCGGCCGACTTGAACTTGTCAAACGGCCACCGGGGCACCTTCACCACCACATAATCGATCGCGGGCTCGAAGGATGCCGGGGTGACACCGGTCACGGGGTTCATGATCTCGTCGAGCCGGAGCCCGATCGCTATCTTTGCCGCCACCCGGGCGATCGGATAGCCGGTCGCCTTGGACGCGAGCGCCGAGGACCGGGAGACCCGGGGGTTTACCTCGATGATCCGGTAGTCGCAGTCTTTGTAGGCGAACTGGATGTTGCAGCCGCCCTGGACGTCGAGCGCCCGGATGATCCGTATTGCGGCGGTCCGGAGCATCTGGAACTCGTCGTCCCGCAGGGTGAGGATGGGGGCGACGACGACGCTCTCGCCGGTGTGGATGCCCATCGGGTCGACGTTCTCCATGCCGCAGACGATGATACAGGTATCGGAAGCGTCCCGCATCACCTCGAACTCGATCTCCTTCCAACCGGCGACGCTCTCCTCCACGAGCACCTGGTGGATCCGGGAGCGGGCGAGACCGAGCTCGCAGATCCGCCGCATCTCCTCGGGTGTGTGCGCCACGCCGCCGCCGGAGCCGCCCAGGGTATACGCCGGCCTGATGATTGCCGGGAGGCCGACCTCGCGGATCGCCTCGTCGATCTGGTTCATGTTCTCAAGAATCATGCTCCGGGGGACGGGCTCGCCGATGGCGTTCATCAGGTCCCGGAACTGCTCCCGGTCTTCGCCCCGGTAGATCGCTTCAAGCGGCGTCCCGAGGATCTCCACGCCCTCAAGGGCCCCCATCTCCGCGAGTTCCGCGGTCATGTTGAGGCCGGTCTGGCCGCCCATACCGCTCAGGATCCCGTCCGGCTTCTCTTTTGCGATGATCTTTGCGATGAGTTCGGCCTTCAATGGCTCGATGTAGATGACGTCCGCGGTATCGGGGTCGGTCTGGATCGTTGCGGGGTTGGAGTTGACGAGGACGACCTCGACCCCCTCTTCCCGCAGCGCCCGGCAGGCCTGCGACCCCGAGAAGTCGAACTCGGCCGCCTGCCCGATCTGGATGGGGCCGGAACCGATGATGATGACTTTTTTAATATGAGATTTCTTCGGCATGCTTAGATCTCCCTATAGACGCGGTCAAAGAAGTGCATCTCCGTATCCCGGGGTCCGCCGTGCGCCTCCGGGTGGAACTGGACGCAGGTGATGTTGAGGTCTTTATCCTCGAACCCCTCGACCGAACCGTCGTTCACGTTCCGGTACGAGACGGTGCATCCCTCGGGAAGCGTCTCCTCGTCCACAGCAAACCCGTGGTTCTGCGTCGTGATGTAGATGCTCCCGTCCCGGTAGCGGACCGGCTGGTTCGTCCCCCTATGCCCGAACTTCATCTTGTAGGTCTCGGCGCCGAGCGCAAGCGCGGCCACCTGGATGCCCATGCAGATGCCGATGACCGGCACCTCGCCGGCCAGATCCCGGACGCACCGGATGGCGTGGGTTGCCCTCCGCGGGTCGCCGGGACCGTTGCTGATAAAGAGGGCTTCGGGCTCTGCCGTCATCACCTCGTCCGGTGTGGCGGTGTGCGGGAAGACGTGGATGTCGGCGCCACGGGCTCTTAGGCTTGCAAGAATGTGCCGCTTTACTCCGAGATCGATGACGGCAATCCGTTTGCCGGAGCCGCTGATCCGGTAGGGTTCAGGGCAGGAGACACTTCCGATGAGGTCGGCGTCGCTGATCGGGGGGGCGGCCCGGGCGAGCCGGACTGCTTCTTCACCGTCGTCGCTCCCAACGATGAGGGATGCCCGGAGTGCCCCGACCGTCCGGGTCTTTATTGTCAGGCTGCGGGTATCGACGCCCGATATCCCAAAAAGACCTTTTTCTTCAAAGAATTCGGCAACCGAGGGTTGCATCGTGGGGGTTGCGGCGATCTCACGCGCCACGCAGCCCCGCGCATGAACCTCCGGACTCTCAAAGTTCTGAAGATCCACACCATAATTCCCGATGAGGGGATACGTGAACATCAAGATCTGTCCGGCATAACTGGGGTCAGTCAATGCCTCCATGTAACCGGTCATCTGCGTCGTGAAGACGAGCTCGCCGGAACATGTTCCTTCAACGCCAAAACCATTCCCTACAACAAATGTTCCGTCTTCAAGACCCAGAACCGCCTTCATGAATTACCATACCATGTGGATCAGATTCCTTATTAACGCTAATGACGGATCATGCGCCTGCCTCTGCAACCCCGCCGGAAACCCGAAACGGCGGGCTTCTGGCTACCCGAAATGTTGAAGTGTGTTGAATGCCTGGTGACGCGCGGGGTGAGAGCGCGGCGGAGAAGACCAAAGCGGTCGAGACGCCTGAGGGGACGTTTACCATCAGGCTTACATCTGATAACCTGGGCAGCATTTATCCGGGCATGATCAGGTACACCGTCGAGGTCCTCCATGGCACGGAGACGGTCTACACCTACGCGATCAACTCCTACGAGAGTGCACCCCGGGGCTCCCTCTTCGATACCAGGAAGGCGGCGGAGATTGTCTTTGCCCGGCTCGCGCACGACGTTGTCTCTCGTCCCGGGGCCTACACCCGGCCACGGGTCTTCACCCGGCCGCTTCCGGGCACCGGCACAGTGGATGTCGTCATCCTGCAGGGGAGTCCGCGCCGGTTCGGGAACTCCGCAAAAATCGCGTCGTGGTGCGATGACGAGGCCACTCAGGCCGGTCTCTCCTCCCGGGTCTTCTTCCTGCAGGAGATGGATATCAGGCCGTGTGTCGGCTGCTATGTCTGCTACGACTACGGTTACTGCCCGGTTGAGGACGATATGCCCCTGGTCATCCGGGCGCTTGAAGCGGCTTTGGTCCTCGTTGTCTGCACCCCGGTCTACACCGGCACCGTCCCCGCACCCCTCAAGGCAGTGATGGACCGCTGCCAGTGGCTCCATGCTCGGGAGAAGGTGCTCGGAAGCGAGGTGAACGCCCGTGGCTTTCTTGTCGCGGTCGCAGGACGGCGGGGGACCGAACCGTTTGTCTGCGTGACACGTGTGGTTGATGCTTTCATGAGGAACCTGGGCATCCGTCCCGCTCTGCCGGTGCTGATCGGCGACCTCGACCGGGCCCGGGACGTCGAAACGATCGAGGGGGCTGAAGACAATGTCCGGGCGGCATCGCGTGCGGTGCTTGCTCCCCGAGACGAAGGCTAATATATCTCGAATCCCCCACCGATGATGCATGGCAGAAGTGACTGTTGAGATTGTCGGGTTTATGGAGTCCGAATGTGGGCCGTTTCCCTGCGACGAGACGCGATCCTGCGGCCTTGAGACCTGCTATCCGTCAAATAATCTGATGGACGCCATCGGCGCCCTGCGCGACGAGCTCCTCGACGAATACGGGGATAAGGTCGAGGTGAAGACAATCCTGCTCGACGACGAGATGCCCGACCGCATCCGAGAGCTCATCGAGGAGCGCCACCCCCCTATCCCGATCATCCTGGTCAACGGCAGACTCACGTCAATCGGGAGGGTCTCGCTCGATCTGATAAAAGAAGAGATTGATTATGCACTTGAAGAGTCTTAGAATATCTTCTTCAACTCTCCTGTCGCCAGGTCGAAGTAAAGGCCGTGAAGCCGGACCCGCCCATCTTTTTCGGCAGCCTTGACCGGCGGATAGGTGCGGATGTGCTCAAGCTGCAGGCCGACGTTCTCGATCTCGATGAGCCGCCGCCGGATCTTCTCTTCTTCAGGGGTCTTCGGGACCTGTATCCTGCCGTCGACACGGCGTTTCGCCTCCTGCGCGTTGTTGAGCCAGAGGGGGACATATGCGTCCGTGCTCTCGTGGTCGAGCCCCTTTATGGCGCCGCAGTCAGAGTGCCCGCAGATGACGATGTCTTCGACTTTGAGATGGTTGAGCGCGTACTCGAGCACGGTCGCGAAGTTCCAGTCGTGAACCGGGACGATGTTGCCGATGTTGCGCTGGACGAAGATCTCACCGGCCTTTGCACCGGTGATGCGTTCCGGGTCCACACGCGAGTCGGAGCACCCTATCCAGAGAACCACCGGGTGCTGGCTTGACGCAAGCGGGCCGTAATGCTCGGGATCCTTTGCAAAATCTTCTTCCCGGAAACGCGTGTTGCCCTCAAGAAACTTCTGTATCATCATAAGCTCCGTAAGTGATTGGGCGACCGTCTCGGACGGGTGCGCCTTAGGAGGGAGTTATGCCCAGGGGTTTAAAAATATATACGCCTGGATGCTGCCGGATGATGAGCCGGGGAAAAAAACGTTCTCCTGCCAGAAATTGCGCCGGGCGCACCGGAGCACCTCTGTGCATCAATGTGCTGTTTGGGGGTGCAGGGTACGCGTACATCATGGCGTTCGGGTATAATTATCTAACATGAGAAATTTGTCAACGAGACCAAATTGACGTCGGGCGCCCTGACGCCGGTGAAGAGTATGCGCTCTCCCCGGATGAGAAGATACGAACCATTCCGCCCTGCCCGGCAAAAAAGGGGTTACCTCTGGACGGCACCGAGGTTCGCCTGTTCGACGGTCTGCGCATACCGGGCGAGCACTCCGGTCAGGCGCCGGGCCGGCGGTTTCCATGCCTGCCGCCGCTCCTCGAGGGTCGCTCTCTCGACGGCGAGATCGAGGCGTTTTTCGTAGAGGTCGATCACAATCTCGTCACCGTCCTCGACAAGGGCAATCGGCCCGCCGATCGCGGCTTCAGGGGCGATATGCCCGATGCACGGACCCCGGGTGCCGCCCGAGAAACGCCCGTCGGTCACCAGGGCGACCCGGGCGTAGCCGAGACCCATCAGCGCTGACGTCGGTGAGAGCATCTCGGGCATCCCGGGTCCCCCCCGCGGGCCCTCGTAGCGGATCACGACAACGTCGCCTTCCGCGATCTCGCGGTGGAGGATCGCCTCCATTGCGGCTGTCTCCCCATCAAAGACCCGTGCCGGGCCCCGGTGGCGCCACATCGCCTCCGTGACCGCGGCGCACTTGACGACGGCGCCGTCGGGGGCGAGCGTTCCCCTGAGAACCTTGAGGCCGCCGGCGGGGCTGACCGGGGCATCGGTCGTCCTGATCACCTCCGGGTCGGCGACCCGGGCGGTTTTCGCTATATCAAGGATCGAGCGTCCCGAGACCGTCGGGGCGTCATCGAGGTACCCCTCAAGCATCTTCAGGATGGCGGGGATACCGCCCGCCCGGTAGAGAGCGAGCATCGAGTGCGGTCCCCCGGGCTGCATGTGGCAAATGTGCGGGGTCTCCTCGGCGACGGTGTTGAAGGTCTCAAGGTCGAGGGGGACGCCTGCCTCCCGGGCGACGGCCATCAGGTGGAGGACTGTGTTTGACGACCCGCCGAGTGCCATGTCAACACGGATGGCGTTCTTAAGGCCTGTCCTTGTGACGATATCCCGCGGGAGGATACCTTCCCGGACGAGGGCGACCGCCCGCTCCCCGCTCTCCCGGGCTATGCGGAGTTTTGCCGCGTCGACCGCGGGGGTGGCGGCAGTCCCCGGGAGGGAGAGGCCGAGTGCCTCGGTCACGCACGCCATCGTGTTTGCGGTATAAAGCCCCTGGCAGCTCCCGCACCCGGGCATCGCCGCACACTCGAGTTCCCCGAGTTCCTCCTCATTCATCGTCCCGGCGGCGAAACGGCCCACGCCTTCAAAGACGTCGATGAGCGAGAGTTCGCGGCCCGCCGCGTAGCCGGGGAGCATGGGTCCGCCGGTGACGACGATCGTCGGGATATTGCACCGGACCGCCGCCATCAGCATGCCGGGGACGATCTTGTCGCAGGTCCCAACGCAGACGAGACCGTCGAACCGGTGCGCCTCGACCATCAACTCAACGGCGTCGGCGATGTTCTCCCGCGAGGGGAGGGAGTAGCGCATCCCCTCGTGGCCCATCGCGATCCCGTCGCAGATCCCGATGGTCCCGAACTCGAACGCCACGCCGCCCGCGGCCGCGACACCCTCCTGCACCTTCTGCGAGAGCGACCGGAGGTGGGTGTGCCCGGGGACGACCGTGTTATACGCGTTTGCTATACCGATGAAGGGCTGGTCCATCTCCCGGTCGGTCACGCCGAGCGACCTGAGCAGCGCCCGGTTCGGGGCACGCTGATAGCCTTTCTTTACCGTCTCACTCCGCATGGTAATCCTTGTATGAGAATACGCATGTGGAGAGAAAAGAGTATTCCGGTTGGCGGGGAGGTGGCGCGCCAAGGAGATTGGCCTGCATTGTGAAGCAGGTGAATCGTCACGTGTGCGAACGCTTACGTTACGCACTCTTTAGATGAGCATGTTTATCGATCAAATAGACCCCAGGCACGGCTTTCGTGGGGGTATCGCCACGCACTGCCCCCGCCCCTGGGGTGTGGGGGACGATGCTCCGTAGGAGCAGAGTTCGAGCACCGCAGGTGCGAGTGAGGAGCGCGAAGCGCGGGTGGGGTGGGGGTTTCAGGCATCATCTTGCAGACAGGATCCTCAAAAACCTCTTGATTTCCTAGATCTGTTACTGAAGTGACCATTTCTTCATATTAACGAGTCTCCATGGAACAGCCGTTTTAGGTGTGGAGACAGGAGAGGGGGGCAAGCCCCCCTCCCCGTCAGCCCCTCCCCCAAGGGCAATAGCCACCACGGTCCAGTGTATCTGGCTATTCTTTGTTTTAACGGACCAGTTCGTCGCAACATGACATAACAAGCGTCAAAAAAAAGGAACCACACCGACACAGGGGAAGAGAAACCCCCCGCTCCTCACCCCTCAAGCCCCCTCATACAACTCTACCACCCCTCCAATCACGATCACCGCCGGGGGCCGGACGCCTGCGGCGCGGGCTTTCCCGGCGATATCCGCAAGCGTCCCGACCGTCACGCGCTGGTCGGGCCGGAGCCCCCGCTCGATGATTGCCACCGGGGTTGCGGGGTCCTTCCCATTCGCCGTGAGGGCCGCCGCGATGGCGGGGAGGTTCTTTACGCCCATCAGGATGACAAGGGTCCCCTTCAGCCGCGAGAGGACCTCCCAGTCGAGGGCGGACTCGGGCTTCGTCGGGTCCTCGTGGCCGGTGATGAACGTCACCTGCGACGCGTACTTCCGGTGGGTGACCGGGATCCCGACCATCTCCGGGACGGCGATGGCGCTCGTCACCCCGGGCACCACCTCGACGGAGATCCCGTGCTCCCGGAGGGTCTCGACCTCTTCGCCGCCGCGGCCGAAGAGGAAGGGGTCACCGCCTTTCAGGCGCACGACCGTCTTCCCTGCCTTCACCCGCTCGACCATCAGCGCCTCGATCTCGTCCTGCTCCATGGTGTGGTTGCCGCCGTACTTCCCGCAGTCGACGAGTTCGGCGTCCTCCGGGAGCGTCGCGAGGATCTCCTCGCCGGGGAGCTGGTCGTAGAGGATCACGTCCGCCGCGTCGATCACCTCGCGGGCCTTCATCGTCAGGAGGCCGAGCCCGCCCGGGCCGGACCCCACAAGATATGCTTTTCCTGTCATGGTTTTATCCCCAGTGCCGCATATGCCTCCCGGATCAGGCCGCCCGCCTGCCGGCGCAGCGCCCGCCCGCACTCCCGGGCTTCGTCGATCGTCGCGATCCGTCGCTCAATCCGCTCCCACCGAGAGCCGTCGAGCGCGAGCACCTCGGCTATCAGGTTCCCGTCCCGGCAGTAGATCCCCTGCGGGGTGAAGCACCCGCCGCCGACCTCCTCCATGACCGCACGCTCGATCTCCACGTCGAGACGGGTGGGCGCGTGATCGAGGGCCGTAAAGGCCCCGGCGACGGCCGGGTCGTCCCGGCAGACGACCGCGATGGTCCCCTGGTTCGGGGACGGGACGAACCGGTCGGTCGGGAGGGGCTCGCCGGAGAGCGTGAGCCCGAGGCGCTGGAGGCCCGCCTCCGCGAGGACGATGGCGTCGTACTGTCCCTCACGGAGCTTCCGTATCCGGGTATCGACGTTCCCGCGGAGCTGCTTCACCTCAAGCGTCGGGTCGTCGCGGAGGAGCTGGGCGCGGCGCCGGGTGCTCGATGACCCGACGACGCGGACTGTATCAAGGGAACCCTCGTGCGCGAGGAAATCGGCAGGCGAGTCCCGCTCAAGCACCGCACAGCAGGTGAGTCCCGCCGGTCGGGCTGCGGGGATATCCTTCATGCTGTGTACCGCGGCGTCGATCTCGCCGCGGAGGATCGCGTCGTCGAGCGCCCGGACGAAGACCCCCTGCCCGCCGATGGCGTGGAGCGGGACGCCGGTCGCGGTATCGCCCTCGGTCGTGATCGTGACGACCTCTACCTCGATACCCTGGCCGGCGAGGATGCCGGCCACCTTGTTCGTCTGTGCAAGCGCAAGAGCGCTTCCCCGTGTGCCTATGCGAAGAGACATGATCCGTATGCGTCTGCTATCTGTTCGATATCCTGTGTCGTGTGCGCTGCAGAGAGGAAGTTCGTCTCGAACTGCGACGGCGGGAGGAAGATCCCGGCATCAAGCATCGCCTTCCAGAACCGCGAGAACGCCTCCGTGTCACACTCCTTGACCTCCCGGTAGTCCCGCGGGGCTGCGTCCCGGAAGAAGTGCTTGAAGAGCGAGCCCATCCTGACGAACGAGCCGCGGTGTGCATCCTCGGCGACCTCTCCGATCGCCCGCGTGGCCTCGTCGAGCCGCCGGTAGACATCCGGGTGCTCGTGGAGGTGGCGGAGGGTCGCATACCCCGCCGCGAGGCTCGCCGGGTTGCCGCTGAAGGTTCCGGCCTGGTAGACCGGTCCTGCAGGGGCGACCAGTTCCATGATATCGCGCCGCCCCCCGAACGCCCCGATGGGGAGACCGCCGCCGATGATCTTGCCGAACGTGGCGAGATCCGGTTTTACCCCGTAGAGTACCTCCGCGCCGCCGATCCCGACCCGGTAGCCGGTGATAACCTCGTCGAGGATGAGGAGGACGTCGTGGGCGGCGGTGATCTCCCGGACATCGGCGAGATAGCCGTCGTCCGGGAGGACCGGGCCGATATTCCCCATGATCGGCTCGAGGATGAACGCGGCAACATCGCCGTTCCCGGCGAGGAGGTCCTCCAGCGCCTCGGGATCGTTGTAGGGGACCTGCCGGGTATGCGCCACAAGGTCCGCGAGGACGCCCGCGGAGTCGGGCACCCCGAGCGTGGTCGCCCCTGACCCGGCCTTGACCAGGACCGCATCGTGGGCGCCGTGGAAACCGCCCTCGATCTTGATGATGTCCTGCTTGCCCGTGTAGCCGCGGGCGAGCCGGATCGCGGCCATCGTCGCCTCCGAGCCTGACGAGACGAACCGGACCATGTCCACTGCGGGGTGGTCGCCGGTGATCATCCCCGCAAGGTCAAGTTCGAGCGGCGTCGGGGTGCCGTAGAGCCACCCCTTCTCGAGCTGGCGCTCGATCGCCTCCCGGACCTCCGGGTGGGCGTGGCCGAGGATGAGGGGGCCGTAGCCGAGGCAGCAGTCGACCAATTCGGTCCCGTCGACGGTCGCAAGGCGGGAGCCCGCCGCACGCTCCACGTAGAACGGGTAGGGTTTGATCGCCCTGACAGGGCTGCTGACGCCGCCCGGCATCAGGGTCTTTGCCCGTGCGAAAAGATCAGTGCTCTTCATCGAGCCACCTCGCCGCATCTTCTGCAAAGTAGGTGATGATCAGGTCGGCCCCGGCCCGTTTGATGGCGGTGAGGGTCTCGAGAGCGACGGCCCGCTCGTTCAGCCACCCGCGCTCTGCCGCAGCCTTGATCATCGCGTACTCACCGCTGACCTGGTAGGCCGCGACCGGCAGCCCGAACTCTGTCACGGCCGCAAGGATGTCGAGGTAGACTCCGGCCGGTTTGACCATCAGGATATCCGCCCCTTCGGCCGCGTCGAGCTCCGACTCCATCACCGCCTCCCGGGCGTTGCCCGGGTTGATCTGGTAGGTCGTCCGGTCGCCGAACGAGAACCCCGAGTCCGCTGCGTCACGAAACGGCCCATAAAGGGCGCTTGCAAACTTGGAGGAGTAAGACATAATCAGGACGTCCTGGTATCCGGCGGCATCGAGCGCCTGCCGGATCGCTCGCACCATCCCATCAAGCATGCACGACGGCGCGACGATGTCCGCGCCGCTCTCGGCATGGGAGACGGCTATCTGCGCCATCAGGTCAAGTGAGGGGTCGTTTAATAGATCCGGACCCTCAGAGGTCTCCCCGACGATCCCGCAGTGGCCGTGGTCGGTGTACTCGCAGGCGCAGACATCGGTCACGACGACCATCTCCGCCAACCGCTCCTTGATGCTCCGGACGGCCCGCTGGACGACGCCTTCCGCTGCATATGCCTCCGTTGCCACGCTGTCTTTCGCTGCCGGAATCCCAAAGAGGATCACAGCCCGGATGCCGGCGTTCCAGAGGCGCTCGCAGTAGTCGGCGACACCGTCTACCGGATACCGGGACTGTCCCGGCATCGAGGCGATCGGAAACGGTTCGCTGATCGATTCGTCCACGAAGACCGGCATAATGAGGTCGGTCTTTCGAAGTTCCGTCTCGCGGAGGAGCGGCTGGACGATACGCCGCCGCATCCGCCTCATTCTTCGTTCTGGAAACATGGTTCTCCACGGGTAATTGCCCTCATCAGGGCTTCTGCTGCTGCTATATCGCCGCGCTCCGCGCTCGTCCGGATGGATGCGGTTGCATCCGAGAGGAGTTTCTTCGTGAGCGCCCGGCAGAGGTCATCGATGACCTCAGCCGTCCTGCCGTCCTTCTCCCCAAGGCGGGCAAGCGCCCGGTCACGTTCACGCACCCGGATTGACTCAGCCCAGGTGTAGAGGAGGGCGAGCGTCTCGTCGGCTGCCGTCCGCCGGAGGAGCCGGATGAAGTGGCCGACCTCCTCGTCGATGATCTCCCGTGCCCGGTCAGCCTCGCCCCTCCGGGAGTCCATGGCGGCGTCGTTGATGCTCCGGAGGTCGTCGATCGTGAAGAGGTGTACGCCCTCGATCGACCGCACCCCTTCCTCGACGTCACGGGGCTGGGCGATGTCGATGAGGACCAGGTGACGGGGATGGGTGTCGAGCGGCCAGAGTCGCTCCTCCATCACCCCCCGGAGGTCTTCGGTCCGGATGACCGGGTGCGGCGCGGCGGTGCAGGAGATGACGACATCGGAGAGTGCGACATAGCGGTAGAGGTCCTTGAAGTTGACCGCCCGCCCGCCGATCTTATCCGCAAGCATCACCGCTCTGTCATAGGTCCTGTTCGCGACGTAGATGGCCGTGAGGCCTTTCGCCGAGAGTGCCTGCGCCACGAGCACCCCTATCTCCCCGCTCCCGACGACCAGGATGTGCCGGTCGCGGAGGGTGCCGAGGAGTTTCTCCGCAAGCGTCACGGCGGCAGAACCGATCGAGACCGCTCCTTGGTTGATCCGCGTCTGGCGCCGGACCCTGACCCCCACGTGCACCGCCTTGTTGACACAGAGCCCGATGAGACTGCTCGCGGTCCCCGCCTCCTCTGCGGCCGCGAACGCCCGTTTGAGCTGCCCGAGGATCTGGTCTTCGCCGACGACCAGGGAGTCGATGCCGGCGGCCAGTTCCAGGAGATGGCGGGGCACGGCCTCGCCCTCGAGAACCACAAAGCCGCTCCTGCCCTGCTCCTGCAGGAACCCTTCAAGGCTCCGCGCGTCGCCCTGCACCAGGATCTCGACCCGGTTGCAGGTCTGGAGCAGGAGGGCGCCCCGGAACCGCTCCCGCGCATCGTGGAGGAATGCCGCCTCGTCGGGGAACCGGAACGCCTCGAGCGTGGCGATGTCTGCGGTGTGGTGGCTGATGCCCGCGAGCGCGAGCGGTGTCGTGAGCGGTTCAGGCATGCAGGTACCTCTTGATTGCCAGTTCGCGCGCCCGGTCGTAGTCGGCGGCAAGCGCTCCCCAGATCTCGTCGTCCGAGAGGATACTCCAGAGGATGCGGGACCGCTCGGCCTGCACCGGTTCGGTTTCTTTAAGCATCGAGCGCACCTCGTCCTGCAGGTCGATCATCCGGTCGAGATCCGCGTACTCCGTTTCAAGCCTCATGCGAAGGTAGCGGGCGACGGCAGGGCTCTTTCCGCGGGTGCTGATCGCGACCAGGTAGCGGCTGCCCCGGACGACCGAAGGGATGATTACATCCCCTGGCTCCCCGGCGGCGTTGTTGAAGAGGACCCCCGCCCCGGCGCACAGCCTCCCGATGCGGTTGTTGAGCCCCGGGTCCGGGGTCGCGGCTACCGCAAGGAACGCACCCTCGAGGAGGTCCCGGAGCGCCCCATCCGTGAGGGACGAGAGGTCGGCCTCCTGCCGCTCTATCACGAGACCGTCAAGGTGCGGCGAGAACGCACGGCTGACCACCGTCACCTCCGCCTCATGCTCGAAATACGCGGCCTTCCGGGCACCGATGTCGCCTCCCCCGAAGATGAGCACCCTCCTGCCCGTCAGGTCAAGCATGAGAGGGATCATTCGTTCTATAGTGTGGTGAACGGAATAGATTAAGGTGTTGAAAAATCCAATTTCCCCGGCACCCGTTGGTATATGCCCGGGATCCGGATTGCTGCACCCTGTTTATCAAAAGAAGGTTTTAATGGCAGGAAGATCCTTTTCTTCGTGAGAAATATGGCTGATGAGATGTATGCATTCAGCAGGCTCGAAGGCGCCCTCCAGCGCACGAAAAGTCTGCTCTGGCCGATCAGGTGGGGTGTCTGGCTCCGCCTGGCGGTGATCGCGCTCTTTGTAGGAGGGGGCATAAGCTTCCCGAGCACCTCTGGATATAACTTTGGAGATGGTGACCTCCCGCCTGGTGTTATGGAGTCCCTCCCCGCTATTGCGCCGCTCATTGTGGCGCTCTTCATTGTCGTGCTTGCGATCGCTATCATCTGGTGGATCATCGGCACGGTGATGCAGTTCGTCTTCGTCGATATGCTTCGAAAGGATGACATCCATATCAGACCGTTCTTTGGAAAACGGCTCGGAAAAGGGGTGCGGCTCTTCGTCTTCCAGGTCGCCCTCACGCTGGTCCTGATCCTCGCCATGGTGGCGCTTATCATCATGCTCGTCGGACTCGGCGGGTCGGGTGTCGGCGGTGCTGCACTCATCCTGGTGTTCATCCCGTTCGTCCTGGTCGCAGCCCTCCTCTTCGGGATTGTCTTCCTCCTGACCAACGACTTCGTCGTCCCGATCATGATCCATGAGGACTGCGGCGTCATCGAGGGCTGGCAGCGGCTTATCGAGACAATATCGGCAAACATCTGGCAGTCTGTCGTCTACGTCGTCACCCGGCTCATTCTGGGCCTCGTCGCCGGGATTGTGCAGGCGGTTCTGGTCGTCCTTGCCCTGCTGGTCATCGCAATACCCTTTGTCCTCATCGGGATCGTGCTCCTTGCCGCGCTCATGGCCAACTACGTGCTGCTCCTCGTCCTCCTCATACCCTACCTCATCATCGCCATCCCTGTCGCGCTCCTGATCGCGGTTCCGTTCGTCACGTTCTTCCGATACTACGGGCTGCTGGTGCTCGAAGGGCTCGCCCCGGAGTATCATCTCCTCCCCGAATAACCTCTTTTTGAAGAAGGGTGCCCCGATCGGGAACCCCGTGCCCAATGCGCGGCTTTCCCCGGTCACGGCTCCCCAATTCCGGGCAAGACCGGGAATCGCTTCGCCGGCCCGGCCTATCTGACGGAAAGACTCTTCCTCTCTGAAACCATGGATCCCGATCAGCATGGTCGATATCGAGCCGCTGGTGATCCTTGCCCTGGCGCTGGGGCCGGGGATCTTCTGGGCGTGGTATTTCTACCGCAGAGATAGATATGAACCTGAGCCGGCGGCCCTGATCGTGAAGATCTTCCTCCTCGGCGTCCTCGTCACGTTTCCCGTGGCTTTTGTCGAGGGGTTCTTCGGCCTCTTCATCGTGTCTCCCCTGATCATGGGCGCAGTTGTCGCGCCCATTGTCGAGGAGTACGGCAAGTTTGCGGTCGTGCGCCGGTTCGCCTACCGGGACAGGGAGTTCGACGAACCGATGGACGGCATCGTCTACGCCGCCGCCGCCGCCCTCGGGCTCGCCTCGCTTGAGAATGTCCTCTACGTCTTTGCGGCCTACGTGACGTCGCCGGAGCTGGCCCTCGGCACAATCGCTGTCCGGGCGATCTTCTCGGTCCCCGGGCACGCGCTTTTTGCCAGCGCCTGGGGATACGCTCTTGGCCGGGCCAAGTTCTCGGCCCCCGAACGGCGCTCCCGGATCGTGCTCGAGGGGCTTGTCCTCGGCATGGTCCTGCACGGCGTCTTCAACTTCCTGCTCATGACTGCCGAGGTCTTCGCATACACCATGGTCGTCTTCATCCTGATCCTGACTCCAGGGCTCTGGATACTGGCAAACCGGAACATTACAGCCGCACTTCGCCACGGGCGGCAGTAAGCGCGCGGTGGATGCGCGGTCGCCACCTCAAAAATGATGCACAGCGCTTGAATCCAGCCCGGTTGCGGGGAACCACCAGGGACGGCACTACCTGAACCCTGGCTGGCTCCAATAGGTTTATTAACCAGCGAGTGCCATGTTGTAAGGCACACAGGTGCGAGAGCACACGCGTGCGCCGATAGTGTAGTGGTTATCACTAGGCGTTGCCAACGCCTAAACCCGGGTTCGAGTCCCGGTCGGCGCACTGGAATACTTCTTCTTTGAGTTTTTCACCCATTCAGCAGACCTGCATGAATTTACCCGCTGTTTCACGGGAAGCGCCAGCATTTCCCCGCTAGAGGGGATCGGGGTGCTGCTCCGCCTTCATGAGCATCCGGCGTCAATACCCGGCGATATGCCCCCAATAGATTGACGCGGAATATTTATCCCCGCTACTGCCTCCTCCCCCTGCTACGATGGGACTACAGCGGGGGCTCTCGCAGTTTGACCTGACCAGCATCATTGTCGGGGCGATCGTCGGTGCTGATATCTACATAGCCTCGGCACTCACGGCCGGCCTGGTCGGCCCGTTCTCGATCGTTCTCTGGGTGGTGGCCGGCCTCTTTGCCGTAACCATCGCAATGGTCTTTGCCTACTGCAGTTACTACGTCCCCCGGGTTGGCGGGCCGTTCGCCTACGTTTCGGAGGCGTTCGATGATTTTTACGGTTTTCTTGCCGGCTGGAGCATGTGGGTCGCGGAACTCCTCGCACTTCCGGTCTTTGCAATCGCATTTACGAACTATCTCCAGACGCTCGTCCCCCTCACTCCGGCTGCAGGAGTCACCGTGAGAGCAGCCTTCGTCGTCTCCCTGACGCTCGTCAACATCGTCGGCGTCCGGGCCGCAGGGAGACTGAACGACGTCCTGACGCTCATCAAACTCTTCCCCCTGCTCCTCCTGATCATAGCGGGGTTCGGTGTCTTCATCCTCCGGCCGGAGATGTTCATCGGGAACTACACCCCGCTGCTCCCGCTCGGACTCGAGAACATCTCCCATGCTCTGGTTTTGATCTTCTGGGCTTATGCCGGGTTCGAGATGGGGACGCTCCCGGCCGGCGAGGTGCAGGACCCGCAGAAGGCCATCCCCCGCGCCATCACCAGCGGGATACTGATTGTCGCTCTCTTTTACCTCTCGACGAACTTCGTGCTCTTCGGGCTCGTCAACTGGACCATACTCGAACAGAGCACCGTGCCGCTCGTCACGGCCGGCACCATCCTCTTCGGGTCGATAGGAGCGCTCATCATGACGGTCGGCGCTCTCTTTTCGGTCGCGGGGTCAGACGAGTCGGGGATGCTCGGCAGCGCACGGCTCGCATATGCGATGGCGATTGACGGCCTCTTCCCTCGTGCGTTTGCGAAGGTTCACCCGCGCTACGGAACGCCGTACGTGGTCCTCATCGTCCAGGGGGTGCTTGCGTTCGTCCTCTCCAACATCGGGAACCTGTCCGGGCTGATATCGTTCGCTGTCCTCAACCTCGCGCTCTCGTTCCTGCTTACCTGTTTTTCCCTCATCGTTCTCCGCAGCGACCGCGCTACCAACCTCCGCGGCCAGCACATTCTCCCCCTCGCAGGGATCGCGATCTGCCTCTTTCTCCTCTTCTCAACCACAACCTTCGATAAAGTTGCGGGGGCCCTGGTCGTCCTCGCAGGCATCCCGGTCTATCTCTATTACTCCCCGAAGACGGATATCCGTCACTTAAAAAGCCTCTTCCTCTCTGAGGAGGCCATGCTCCTGCGGCGGCTCGAGGTAAAAGAGATGTATCTCGCAAACGCTCTGAACCTTATCCGCAGAGCTCTTCGCTGGGCTCAAGGGTAACGCTTATTCCCTCCTGCTCGTGAAGGTGCCGATGGTCCTGGTCATCGCCTTACCGCTCCTTGCCGCCACCGTCATGACGGGCATGCACCTGGCGACAGGCTGGCGGCGTGATCCCCAACGTGCTCAAAGAGGAATCCTTCTAAAAATGGAAAAACTGTGTTGTATCCTTCGTCCCTGGCGCGTACGGTTATGCCTCCTCCTCCTGCTGGCGTAACGGGGGCCTCCCCGCCGCATCACGCGAAGGGATGCTTCGCCGTGTCCTTTTGAGCGAGCACCTCGCTCATCGTCGGCTCGCCCGTCATCGCCCGGCGGATGGCGGTCTTCGTCGCCTCGTAGTTCCAGTCGTAGATCTTCTTCCTGTCCGCCGCGTCCCACCCGATGAAGACCGAGGCGATGATCAGCAGGCCGTCGGCCTCCACTTCCGGTATGATACCTTCCGCGACGCTGTCAATCACCGCCTTCGCGACGGCGGCCTGTGCGGGGCCGAATATCAGGAGCGCCTGGTTTGCGGTTTTGATGGTGATCTTATTGACCATCAGCGTCGCGGGCCGTGCGGGGAGGTTCGGGGTGAGGACGGCAAGGAGCGGCATGTAGCCCCGTGCAGGCAAGGAGAGCGCCGTGACGAAGGCCTGCTCCACGCTGCCCCCCTTCTTCTCGATGACAAGATCGATGTGGGCAACCTCCGGCCCTTCGCCGACGAGTGCTTCCCCGATGAGTGCATGTTCAACATTGACCATGGTCTCTGACCTCCTGAATCTGGACGGTGCTGATGTGGGATGTGGAGAGGAAAATGGTTGTGGCCGGTCCCTCTTCTCCTGTGGAGAACTCACGCGGGCCCCGGGGGGCAGGTGGGATGCCTGCATCATCATGGTCTTCTCCGGCAGCCTGGCACATGAACCCCCGGCGCTTCTCAAAGCATACCCTTATATTTCCCGCTCGGCATTATAGTCGAAAACGCAACTGCCTCCACAGTTGTGTCTTCCCTGATGGTGCGTCAGGTGGTATACCGAATCTATTGGGAGGCTGTCGTGGACTCGATCAGGATTGCAATTGTTGGTGTCGGAAACTGTGCCAGTTCGCTGCTCCAGGGAGTCGAGTACTACCGGGGAAGAAGCGAGAAGGATGCGACCGGACTGATGCACTGGGACCTCGGCGGCTACCTGCCGTCTGATATTGAAGTGGCCGCAGCGTTCGATATCGATGCAAGGAAGGTCGGGAAGGATGTCTCAGAGGCCATACTCTCCCCGCCAAACTGCACCACGGTCTTCTGTCCCAATATGCCCCGGACCGGGGTGACCGTCCGGATGGGGCGGGTGCTGGATGGCTTTCCCGAGCATATGCAGGGATATCGGGAGGAGTCCAGGTTCATGCTTGCCGACGAGGAGGAGGCGTCGCGCGAGGACGTCGTCCGGGTGCTCGAGGACTCGGGTGCCGAGATGCTGCTCAACTACCTCCCGGTGGGGTCCGAGGAGGCCGCACGGTTCTACGCCGGGTGTGCGCTGGAGGCGGGGGTCGGCCTCATCAACAACATGCCGGTCTTCATTGCAAGCGAGCCCGCCTGGGCGGAGCGGTTTCGCGAGAAGGGCCTCCCGGTCATCGGCGACGACGTCAAGGCCCAGCTCGGCGCGACGATCACCCACCGGGTCCTTGCCGACCTCTTCCGGCGACGGGGGGTGAGACTGGACCGGACCTACCAGTTGAATACCGGCGGCAACACGGACTTTCTGAACATGCTGAACCGCAGCCGCCTGGCCTCAAAGCGGGAGTCAAAAACCGAAGCGGTGCAGTCGGTTCTTGAAGAGCCGCTCGATGACGACGACATCCATATCGGCCCGAGTGATTACGTCTGCTGGCAGAAGGACAACAAGGTCTGTTTCCTCAGGATGGAGGGGCGCCTCTTTGGGGACGTCCCCATGCACATTGACCTCCGCCTCTCCGTCGAGGACTCGCCCAACTCTGCCGGGATCGTCATCGACGCCATCCGGTGCTGCAGACTTGCCCTTGATAGGGGCATCGGCGGCGTGCTGACCTCCCCATCCGCCTACTTCATGAAGCACCCGCCGGTCCAGATCAGGGATGATGATGCCTGCCGCATGACTGAGGAGTTCATCCAGGGCCTTCGGGACGACTGAGGGCATCACTCGATGAGGACGAGGCCTACCGACGTGATGTTGCCGTGCTCGATCTTGCCGTACTCGAGGTTCCGGCAGGGATGACGTGCAGGTCCCACCCGGCCTTCCGTGCGGTGGAAAAGACGTCGTTCCCGGCCCCCTCCATCGTCGGCCGGACGAGGTCCATGTGCCAGCAGAGCCTCCGGATGCTCTCGTCGACGACACCCTCGTGCTCCTCGGCGACGCAGTGCAGGTGTTCGCAGTAGATGCAGGGGTATCCCCCGAACCCGAACGCCTTCGGGAAATCGTCGTAGAAGGCCGTCTTTTCAAGAAGGTGGATCGTCGAGTTCACCCAGAGGATGAGGTCGCGGAAGAACGGGTGGAAGTCAAGCGGGATTTCGTCGGGTTTCAGGTTGGGGCGTCCCGGCACGCCCTCGAACCGCAGCAGGAGGGCGGTGCTGTACTCGGCGAGCAGCCGGTTGGGTTCGGCGACGGTGGGGGCATAGGGCGGGCAGGACATGTGCTTCCCGTAGCCCTTGCACCCGAACCGGCACTTGAACCGGACCCATTCCGCGACGACGACGTCGTGGGTAGCAATCCGCTGCACCTCCGCACCGCGCTCCCGCGCGAGGGAGGAGAGTTTCCCGATCTCTTCCTCGAGTTCGCTTCTCACTGTGCTTCCCCCTCGGTGAGGGTATCTGCCGTGTCCGGGTATTTATAGGTGGCGTGGGGGAGAGCGGCGCTCCGGCGGGTGATGAGTGAGATGGGAGAGTCTGGAGACACCCGGAGGGGAATGTATCGGAGATGTGAGTGCCGTAGGTAGGTGAGCGTGAGAGAGCGCTAACTAAGATTATTGTTATGGTTATTGGGTCAATCGAAGCGATGATGTAGCCTAGTAGGCTGGACTGGGGGTAAGGAAACGTTAGATATTGTCAAAAATGCCCATACGCTGGACCGTGGGGGTATCGCCTTTGGGGGAGG
>NZ_JAJGBK010000029.1 GCF_020696975.1 Methanoculleus sp. | reverse complement strand
GTCGTCCATATGGGTTCACTCCTGCCCGCCCGGCGTGCCCGTGGCCCGAACGAGCCCGGTGGCATCAAGTTCGGTCTCTTCTCGGATATCGTCCAGGCGAACCGGAAGTACCCCAACGACCCCGCGAAGGCTGCCCTTGAGGTCGTCGGCGCCGGAACCATGCTCTACGACCAGATCTGGCTCGGCTCCTACATGTCCGGCGGTGTCGGATTCACTCAGTACGCGACTGCAGCCTACACCGACAACATCCTCGACGAGTTCACCTACTACGGTATGGACTACATCAAGGACAAGTACAAGGTCGACTGGAAGAACCCGAGCCCGAGCGACAAGATCAAGCCGACCCAGGAGATCGTCAACGACATGGCAACCGAGGTCACCCTCAACGCCATGGAGCAGTACGAGCAGTACCCGACCATGATGGAGGACCACTTCGGCGGGTCCCAGCGTGCCGGTGTCATCGCCGCCGCGTCCGGTCTGACGACCGCCATCGCGACCGGAAACTCCAACGCCGGTCTGAACGCCTGGTATCTCTCCATGCTCCTGCACAAGGACGGATGGTCGCGTCTCGGCTTCTTCGGCTACGACCTCCAGGACCAGTGCGGTTCCGCGAACTCGCTCTCCATGGAGTCCGACCGCGGTCTGATGGGAGAACTGCGTGGCCCGAACTACCCGAACTACGCGATGAACGTCGGTCACCAGGGCGAGTACGCCGCTATCGTCGGCAGTTCCCACTACGGGCGCGGCGACGCGTTCTGCTACAGCCCGCTCGTGAAGGTCTGCTTCGCCGACCCGGCCCTGCGGTTCGACTTCTCCGAGCCCCGCCGCGAGTTCGCGAAGGGTGCAATCCGCGAGTTCATGCCCGCCGGCGAGCGTTCGCTCATCATCCCGGCCCGGTAAACCAACTCCATTACCCCTTTTATTTGCACGTCCTCACATCCAACGATCGCAAACATTCCTGCCGATCAGATGGAGAAGGTGGAGCGAGTGGTTCTCACTCGCCCACGTATTATGAGGCCGCAAGTTCGTATCACAAAATTTGCTATTCTGTCGCGAATTATCGCATCCTCTGGTGTCCCTGCCCTTGAATCGTCTATCCCGACCCCGGGTGAGCGCGCGAGGGATGGGGTGGGCCCGGGTGGTGTCGGGCGAAATCCATGTTGCAGAGATGCTCCATGCCGGGGGCTTCCAGGGATCGAAGCAAGTGTAAAACACGAGGTTAAAGCCCGAAAACGGCTTCATACAACCACTGGACACGTTAGATCCGTGAAAACCGCCCCATACAGTGGACCGTGGGAGTATCGCCACGCACTGCCCCCGCCCCGCGGGGCGGGGGAGGAGCGCGAAGCGCGGGTGGGGTGGGGGTTACAGGTATAATATCTGTTTCGTGGAGACAGAGGAGGGAGGATGCTTCCCCCTCAAAGGCCTCCGGCGGCCTTCTCGTGCTCCGTTCCCCTGGAACATCGCACCTCGCACCTCCGGTGCTCAAGCTCGCTTCGTTCGCACTTCCCGTCAGCCCCCCTCGCACCTAACGGTGCTCACGCTCACTGCGTTCGCGCCTCGCACCTTCGGTGCTCGAACTCCGTCCTTTCAAGACGTCGTTCTCCGGAGCGTCGCTCCACAAAAGGCGATACCTCCTCGAAATCCGTTTTCGGGCTTTTACATGGTCATTGCCGGTATGATCGGAGGAAACCGCTCCCGGGCCCATACCCGGCACCCGTGCAACCCCTCTTCCAGCCCTGCACGTTCTCCCCCCACAGCCTCACCAAACCCCCTAAATCGTCGGGCCTCCAACACTTCCACAGGAGACCGGAGAGGAATCGTAGAATGATAACCGGCGGCCGTATTGTCCTGCACGTGGACATGGACAGCTTCTTCGCCTCCGTGGAGGTGCGCCGCGACCCGTCCCTTGCCGGGAAACCGGTGATCGTGGGAGCCGACCCGAAGGGGGGGACGGGTCGCGGGGTCGTGAGTACCTGCTCCTATGAAGCCCGCCGGTATGGGGTGCATTCCGGGATGCCCATCTCCCGGGCATACGACCTCTGTCCCCACGGCGTCTACCTCCGGGTGGATCACCCGTTCTATGCCGGGGTTTCTGAAGAAATCATGGCGATCCTCGCCCGGCACACCGGCCGTATCGAACAGGTGAGCATCGATGAGGCCTACCTCGACGTCAGCGATGCCGGGAGTTTCCCGGCGGCGGAGGCCCTTGCCGCAGCAATCAAGCGGGAGATCCGGGAAGAGACGGGGCTCACCTGTTCGGTCGGGGTCGCCCCGGGCAAGGCCGTGGCAAAGATTGCCTCCGACTACCAGAAACCCGACGGACTGACGGTCATCCCCCCGGGCGAGGTCGCGGCATTCCTCGCCCCCCTGCCGGTGGGAAAGATCCCCGGCGTCGGGAAGAAGACCGGCGAAGACCTCCGGCAGATGGGTATCCTGACCGCCGGCGACCTCGCGCGCCGCGACGTCCAGGATCTCATCGCCCGGTTCGGCCGATCGGGTATCGTGCTCCACCGGCTCGCCCGGGGCATCGACGACCGTGAGGTGCGGGGCCGGGAGGGGTGCAAGTCCGTCTCCCGGGAGACGACGTTTGATGAGGATACCGCTGATCCGTCCGTCATCGCCGGGACCCTTGCCGGGCTTGCCGATGATGTCGCGGAAACCCTCCGGGCCGGCGGTCTCCGGTGCCGGACCGTCACCGTCAAGGTCAGGTATCGCGGGTTTCAGACGCACACCCGGTCCCGGACGCTCCCGCGGTTCACCAGTGACCCGGAGACGATCCGGCAGGCTGCATCCGGGCTGCTCCTCCCGTTCCTCAACGGCGAGCCCGTCCGGCTCATCGGGGTCAGGCTCTCGACGCTTGAAGGGGGCCGGACCCGGCAGGCATTGATCGACGAGTTCCTCTCTCCCTGACCCGACATGGGTGGGCAGTATGACCCTCTGAAGAGGAGATCTTTTGCCGGGTTGTGGGTGCACCAGCTTTATACGGGCCGCGCACTACGTTCCCGGCATGCCCGATATCTGGATTCTGCTTCTCGCCGTCGTGCTCCTCCTCCTCTTTGCGGTGCCGGTCGTCCAGCAGCAGATGACCCGGGCCCGCCGTCTGCGGGCGATCCGGGAGATCGAAGCCGAGCGCCGGACCCGGGTCATCGCCCTCATTCACCGGCAGGAGCGGATCGCCTTCCTTGGTATCCCGTTCTACCGCTACATCGACATCAACGACTCCGAAGAGGTCCTCCGGGCGATCCGGCTCACCTCCCCTGAGATGCCGATCGACTTCATCATCCACACCCCCGGCGGCCTGGTCCTCTCGTCCGAGCAGATCGCGATGGCGCTCCAGCGTCATAAGGGGAAGGTGACGATATTCGTCCCTCATTACGCCATGTCGGGGGGAACGCTCCTCTGCCTCGCCGCCGACGAGGTGATGATGGACGAGAACGCCGTGCTCGGTCCGGTAGACCCCCGGATTGGCGACTATCCGGCGGCCTCGATCTTGCGGGTCCCGCGCCTGAAGCCACCGGAGGAGATCGAGGACGAGACCTTCATCTTAGTCGATATCGCGGCGAAGGCCCAGAACCAGATGAGGGAGTTCGTCGTCGGTCTGCTTCGGAACCGGATGGAGCCCGATCGGGCAGAACGCCTCGGGCGCCTGCTCACAGAAGGAACATGGACCCATGACTACCCGATCACCTTCGAGCAGGCCCGGGACCTTGGCCTCCCCGTCACCCCCGGTGTGCCTGCCGCGATCTACCGGCTGATGGATCTCTTTCCCCAGGCGATGGTCCGCCGCCCCTCGGTCGCCTACGTCCCGATCCCATACCGTGAGGAGAAGAAGAGGTGACGCCCCAAAACACCTGCTCCGGCACCCCTTGCTCGGTGTGATGAAGTACTCTAAGCCCTTATCTTGTTTTACAACCAATCGTTTTCCGATAGTGAGCACCTACCTTCAGCTGCGCCTGGACGCGTTCGACCGCTCCCGCTCCCCTCTCTGCGGTGACCGTCCCGACCTGAACGGCTTTCGCCGGCTCTGCTGCCAGTGCCCGTTTGCCGTCCGGACCCCGGGCCGCGTCTACTGCGAACGGTTCGCAATCCAGATCCGGGCGCAGGAGAAGTACGCCCTGCGGGGATGGAAAGAGATCCGTGACGTGATCCTCGAACGTGACGGGCAGCAGTGCGTCATCTGCGGTGGGAGCGATGACCTTCATGTCCACCATCTCGACCGCGACCCCACCCACGACGACCCGGAAAACCTGCTCACCCTCTGCGGCATCTGCCATGCCCGGGTGCATACCGAGCTTCGCCGCGAGGGGGGTGCCGGGCGGGTGGCGCAGGTGATCCCGGGGGTACGACACCACGCCGTCCGGTAGGATGCCCTGAGGTGTTTTTCTTGCTCATTTGCTATCGGGACCAGGGGAACCGTTATATTGTATGCCCGCTACCAGTTGCGTGACCACGGGGGGAGCACTGGAATGAGCATTACAGGAAGACTCTTCGGAAAGGGTGATCCCGAGGACCGGGAGAGACCGGACACAGATACTGCAGTGAGCAGAAAAGCTGTCTCCCTCGCCCAGCAGGGGCGGTTCAGCGAGGCTATAGGCTGCTTTGACCGGGTTCTCGAGGACGATCCGGCAAACGCAAAGATGTGGAACAACAAGGGTGTCTTTCTCGATCTTCTCGGCCGGGACCAGGATGCTCTGGCCTGCTGGGAGAAGGCGCTCGAGATCGACCCGGGGTTTGCTCCGGCCTGGGTCTCCCGGGGAATGCTGCACCGGCGCCGCAACCGGCTGGAGGAGGCGCTCGTCTGCTACGACCGTGCCGTGGAACTCAACCCGGACTCTGCCGTCGCCTGGTACAACCGGAGCGGCATCTTCGTCGCGATGCGCCAGCTGGACGAGGCGATCGCCTGCTACGAACGGGTGCTCTCGATCGATCCGCATTTCGTGGCGGCCTGGACCGATCTCGGCTACGCCCGTTTCCTCCAGCACCAGCATGAGGAGGCCGTCACCTGCTACGACCACGCCATCGCTGAAGACCCCGGGAATGTCCGGGTCTGGAGCCTGAAGGGCGGTGCCCTCTACGCGCTCGGGGAGTACCGCAAGGCGCTCGAATGCTTTGACCAGGTGCTCTCGCTCGATCCGCGGTATGCCGCCGGATGGAGCATGAAGTGCAGTGTCCTCTACCACCTCGGCATGTACCGCCACGCGCTTGCGTGTGCCGACAAGGCGCTTGAGATCAACCCTGACTGCGAACTGACCGCCCAGGTCAGAAAGATGCTCGTCTCTCTTATCCAGAAGTGGTGACGGCCCGGTATGCCCCCGCTGAGGGGCAATCATTCTCTCCTCCCGGCCGCGGCCCATCTCCTCCCCCGAGAGTTCCGTAAGGTTGACGCCGGGCGCCGTCCAACCGGAGTCCGTCAGGCCTGACGGGAACTCTCCCCCGGGGGAGACTCCGACCGTCTATTACCCGGCGACGCCAACAGGTGGATGTAGTCCATGCCAGTCGATCAGATCCCTATCGGCACGTTCTCGCGGATCACCCGGCTCTCGCAGAAAGCGCTCCGTCTCTACGATGAGAAGGGGCTCCTCGTCCCGGCGGCACGCGACATCTGCACGGGGTACCGCTACTATGCCGTCACCCAGGTTGAGCGTGGCCTCCAGATCGGACACCTGCTCCGGCTCGGGTTCGGCCTTGCCGAGGTCGAGACCATACTTGCGGCACGGGAACGTGGAGACGCCCGGACAATCGGGGATATCTTTGCACAGCGTCTTGCTGCAACCGAGAAGGAGATCGAGCGGCTGCATGCGATCGCAGAAGCCCTGCGAGTGCAGGACCCCCTGAACGGAGGATTCCGTATGTCAATCACCGAACCAGTCATCAAGAAGATCCCATCCCTGCGGGTGCTTTCCCGCCGGGAGCGGGGTGTCTACCAGGAAGCGATCCCGAGAATGATCGGTGGGCTCTGTGCCCACATATTTCCAGAAGACGGGCGACAGCCCACTGCAAAGGTGGCCGGGCCGGTCATGTTCATCTGTCACGATGAGGAGTACCGGGAGACGGATGCCGATATCGAGGTGGCGATCCCGGTTGTCGGCCCCGTCAGCCTGGATGGGACCGGTGTTGAGGTCCGGACCCTCCCGGGCGGCCGGTTCGTCTCGGTCCTCCACACGGGCCCCTACCACGGGGTGGGGAAGGCGTACGAGCGGCTCTTCGCCTACATGGGCGAGCACCGTCTTCTCATCGCCGGCCCCTCGCGGGAGCTCTATGTCAACGACCCGGCCGAGGTGGCGGAGGAGGAACTCCTGACCGAGGTCCAGTTCCCGGTACAGGATCTTCCCCCGTCGGCCTGAAGGAAAGCGGTCCCCCTCATTTCCCAACGACCTCGAATACATGGTAGCCCCATCCCGGCATATCCAGGTAGAGCCCGGGAGAGAGGAGGCTGCCTTCATCCCTTTCGTATTCTGCCGGCCCCATGAGATCACGGAGCCGGACGGTCTTTCCTGCGAACCCGTCCCATGGGAGCCGGACGTAACACTGGCCCCGGTCCGGCGTGTAGTTGGCGACGACGATATAGCGCTCTTCCTCCCTCTCCCGGGTGAAGGCAATGTAACCGTCGTGGGAAGGGTTCTCCTCCCAGGCCGGGGCGCAGTCGAGGAGCCGCCACGCTCCGTCCCGGAACGCCGGGATGCGGAGGCACGCAGAGAGCCCCCTGTAGAACTCTTCTACGGCTGGATCGGCCGGCTCATCCGGCTCCCGACAGAGATGGACGGGGACCGGCTTCTTTCGCCCCGTAAACTGCCCCTGGTGAAAGAACCGCAGGCCAGGGGAGAGATAGGTGAGGACGGCGGCGGCCCGGTGCCGGTCGGGGGGGAAGGCTGCTGCCGCCCGGTCCTCGTCGTGGTTCTCGAGGAACCGGACGGACTTTTGCTGGTATTCGAAGTCTGCCCGGAGATGTTCCTGGACTGCCCGCCCCCCTCCCTCCCGCAACCGGTCATAGAGCCGTTTGTCGTAGGTGTAGTCAAACCCCTGCTGCTGAAGCGTCCATTCGAGATCCCAGTAGGCCTCCGCCATGAAGGCAAAGTCCGGGCGCTCGCGTTTGACTTTCTCGATAACTCCCGGCCAGAAGGGCTCCATATCCCTCCCCCATGTCTGCCGGAAGACCTCCGGGAGGACGAGCATCGCCATATCGCACCGGACGCCGTCGCACCGCCCTGCGATCTCCCGCACTTCGGCGATCATCGTCTCCATGAGGGCCGGGTTGCCGTAGTCGAGCTGCAGGGTATCCGGCCAGCCGCCGGTGTAGGGGTCCCGGCCGTGGGCGAAGACGGCCGGATCCCCGGGGAGGTCCACCAGGATGAAGTTCTCCGGCTCGCGGGCGAGGTCCTCCTCCGTGCCGTGGATGTAGTAGTCCGGGTGGTCCTGCACCCAGGGGTGGTCGGGTGCGGTGTGGTTCGGGACGAAGTCGAGCATGAGGAGGAGCCCCTCATGGTGCAGGCGGTCGCGGAACCGGGCAAGCGCCCCTGCCTCCCCGAGGTCGGGGTGGAGCGAGTATCCGGTTATGGCAAAGGGGGAGCCGCAGATATCCTCATCCCCGAGATCGGGGAGCAGGTCCCGGTAACCGCGGAGCCACCCCTCGTTTGAGCGGGAGACCCTGCGCCCCGCCTCCCCGGTCCTCCAGACCCCCATCAGGTAGACCCAGTCAAACCCGCAGGAGGCGAGTCCCGCGATCCATGTATCGGGGATGTCATCGAGCGTGGCGCGGAAGCGCCCCATATCCCGGGCAAAGCGCCGGAGCCGAATGCGGGTGTTGACCTCGTAGAGGACGAGAGAGTGAGGAGCGTCCATGACCGCGGCGTTCTGGACGCATGGGCTGATAAGAGTATTCGCCGGGAGTCTCACCAGACGGCGGTGTGGAGTTCGTCATCACGACGGAACCCGCGGAACGAACGAAGCCCCTGCACGGCATCGATGACCCGGGTATTCGTCGCCTTCATGAAGGCCGCGAGGGGGATATGCATCCGGGCGTCCAGGCAACGGTAAACGAAATCCCGCAGTGCCATCTCCGCCTGCAGTTCGGGGATGAGGCGGCGGTTGAGGAGGGTGGTGTAGGTCCCGGTGAGGGGTGCGCCGGAGGTGAGGTGGCGGTCGACGGCGTGGGCGGCAAGTTCCGCGGTCCGGTGGGCATAGAAGATCCCCTCGCCGAGGATGGGGCTTGCGAATCCGGCTGCATCCCCGACGAGGACCGTCCCCTCATGGGCCGGGGAGGGGATGTAATTGCCGAATGGCAGGGGGTATCCCACCGGCTTTTGGTCCAAGAACGCTGAGAGACCGAGGTTTTTCAGGAACGCCCTGAAACGGTCGGGGAGACCTTTCCCGTTCTTCTGCAGCAGCCCCCCGATACCCACGATGATCGCCTCCTGGTTTGGGAAGACCCACCCGTAACCCCAGGGGCAGGCGGTAAGGACAAGATGCGGTGTCGCAAGACCGGCGTCAAGGCGGATCGCCCCGTCCCGATCTGCGCGTGCCTCCGCCTCTTCTCGCGGAATCCTGAGTTCCAGGGCCCAGCCGAGGTTCCTGCCCCACCGTTCCGGGTCGACGACGCCCGCCGGGAGGGAGTGCCGGACCCGGCTGTGGATCCCATCGGCCCCGATGATGACCCGGGCGGCGTAACGGTCGCCGTCCGATGTCGCGATAGTGCGGGTGGCATGGTCGATTGCGGTAACCTCCACGCCTTCATAGACTTCGGCACCGGCTTCTGCCGCCCTTCGGGAGAGATGGGTGTCGTAGCGTTCCCGCCGGGTGAAGTAGAACGGCTCCTGAAGGTCTCCGGCAAGGATCCGGCTGCTTCCGATGTAGAGGGCATACCCCGTCCCGGCGGAGTCGAGCAGCCCCTCCTTTCTGAGGGCAGTAACCGGCAGGCTGAAGACTCGGTCGAGGAACCTGATGGACTTCTGGCTGAGGCAGCCTCCGCAGACCTTATTTCGCGGATACGCCCCCTTCTCAAGGAGCGCCACCCGGTACCCGAACCCGGCGAGCAGGTAGGCTGCGGTGCTCCCGGCGGGCCCGCCCCCGACAACGACTGCGTCGTACTCAGGTCGATTCTCCGTTTCTTTGTCCCTCCTTGCGGTGACAGGGTGCGGCGCATATCATATTTCTTTCCCCGAAGGGGTGAAGTCTCACGGGAGGTTCCGGTCTCCTCGACCGGGAGTTCCTCCGTCCGGGTAAATGCGCAGAAATGGGATAAATTTTTATTAAATGGGGTATTTATGGGCTCTCGTTCTTCCCATCCGCCCTCGAGTATCGTAGTTGACCGGCCCGCCTCTTCTCAAACACTTTCACCCCCCGCGCACCAGGCTCTTTATTCCGCGAGTCGATGCTTCCGGTATGTCGACGCACGAGCAGAAGCTCACCCGTCTCACCGCTGCCGGTCGGTTCGACCTCTGCAGCCCCGGGGAATGCATCAGGCTCCTCTCGGCTGCTCCTGCTGTCATCAACTACAACCGCCGGGCGGGCGGGTGCGGACGGATGCTCAAGGTGCTCCTGCATGGCACCTGCGCCTACGACTGCGCCTACTGTGCCGTCCGCCTGCAGCGGGAGCAGCTCTCGTTCTCCCCCGAGGAACTTGCCACGACTTTCCTTGGCCTCTGGCGGGAAGGGCTCGTCGGCGGGCTCTTCCTGAGTTCCGGCATCGCGCGGGACGTCGATTACGTGATGCATGATATCGTCGAGACAGGGGAGATCCTGCGGCAACGGGGCTACGGCGGCTACCTTCACCTGAAGGTCCTCCCCGGCGCCGCCCGGGCGGATATCCACGACGCTGCCCGCGTGGCAGACCGGATCAGCATCAACCTGGAGGCGACGTCCCCCGACCGGCTCGGCTGCCTCGCCGGGGTGAAGGACTACCGTCAGGATATCCTGAAACGCCAGGCCTGGGTCGCGGAGGAGAAGCCCGGCGGACACACCACCCAGATTGTCGTCGGGGCGGCGGATGAGACCGATGCGGAGATCCTCTCCTGCCTCGCCGACCAGTATCGGCGGGTTCGCCCGTCCCGTGTCTACTTCGCCGCGTTCCACGCCCTCTCCGGGACTCCTCTCGCGTCGCACCCCGATACCCCGGCGTGGCGGGCGCGGCGGTGGTACCAGGCCGACTACCTGCTCCGTGACTACAGTGTTACGCCCGACGAACTCCGGACAGCTCTCAACGAAGAGGGTTTTCTCTCGAACCGCGATCCAAAGGAGGTTCTTGCAGACGATGATCGGCCGGTGAACGTCAACCTCGCTCCACGCCGCGACCTCCTCCGGGTGCCCGGGATCGGGCCGAAAGGGGCGGACCGGATCCTCTCGCTACGTAAAGATAGGCCGTTCACCGGGCCCGCCGACCTTACCCGGGCTGGAATACGGGGGAAGGCAGCCGGACGCTACCTCACGTTCGGCGGGCGGGAAACGGTGCAGACCCGGCTTACCCTCTAAGCAGGAGCGAACCGGGGCGCCCGGCCCGGAGACGGCGGTGATTACTTGACCCTTCCGAACTCCTCGCTCACCTCGGCGGCCGACCGGTAGGTGCGGTCGCTGAACCCCTCAAGCACCGTGATCACACTCTCCGGAGCATTGTTCCCCCGGGCATGGGTGACGAGGTCCTGCCTGCCTGCAGGGTAATCCATACCCTTGAGGTAGACCTGCAGGTCGGCCGCAGAGAGGTGGGCGAGGGCCGGTCCCGGCGTCGTAACGGGCCGTTCGACCTCCGTCACCGGCCGGGTCTCTTCAACCACCCTCTCCCGGACCGCTCTTTGTTCAGTCGTGACGGCCTCTGCGGGCCGGGTCTCCGTCACCGGCCTCCCGGTCGCCGCGGTCCTGCCCTCGACCTCCTCGGCCGTTATCGGTATCCCCGTGCGACCGGTCGTCTCGCGGACCTCCACCCGCTCCGTCGTGACGACCTCGCGGGGCGGGGGCTCCATCCGGGTCACGGCCCGGGCCTCCTCCTGGCTTGGGGGACCCATGGGCCGGGTCGACTCGATCAGGCCCCAGTTCGCCTCCCTTGGCCACTCGCCTTCCGCGAATCCGGGCTCGTTATCGAGTTTGTACTTGCTGATGTTTACCACAAAGACGTCGTCCCCCGGCCGGTAGATCATGGCCTCGATCGGGATCGCGAAGTGTTTCGACCCGAGACCGAACATGCCCCCGGTCCTGAGTATCGCGTATGCCACTCTCCCCATGGGCAGGCCGACCCGGAGGCTTGAGATCTCACCGAGGTCATAGCCCTCCGGGTTCTTCACCCGCTTTCCCACGATATCCTCGGACGAGAAGTACTCCTGCCCCTCCGTCCTGCGCATCTGCCGCTCCAGAATCGTTTCAGCCATTGCAACCACCACCTCTCTGGTATACTTCCGAAGGCGATCTTCACCTTCGCGCAGAGCGGGCGATGCAAGTGGTGACTATTTAAGATTTCCTCGAATGCTGGCGGGAGAAACTTCGGGGCGAAAAACGTCTGCGGAGGGGGGTGGGAGGGCTGTTCAGCTCCACTCACCCGGACCCGCGGGTTCTCTCCCGTCACCTGACGTTGCCAAACTCCTCGCTCACTTCGGCGGCTGACCGGTAGGTCCGGTCGCTGAACTGTTCGAGCACCGAAACCACGCTCTCCGGGGCGTTGTTCCTCCGCGCGTGAGCGACGAGATCCTCCCTCCCTGCCGGGTAATCTATACCCTTGAGGTAGGTCTGCAGGTCGGCCGCGGAAAGACGCACGTGGGACGGCACCGTCCTCCGGGTCTCGGGTTGCTCCCGGGTGACAGTCTCCGTTCGGACCGGCTCCTCGTGCCGGGTTTCCCGCACGCCGGTCTCCGGGTATTGTCGTGTCTCCATCCCTCCCGGGTGCTCGCCGCGGCTCTCCCTCCCGAACTCGACGCTTACGTCGGCGGCGGACTGGTAGGTGCGGTCACTGAACCCCTCGATCGCCGTGATCACACTCTCCGGTGCGTTGTTCCTCCGCGCATGGGCAGCCAGGTCCTGCCTCCCTGCCGGATAGTCCATGCCCTTGAGGTAGGTCTGCAGGTCGGCCGCGGAAAGGCGCGCGCGGGACGGTACCGTCCTCCGGGCCTCGGGGCGCTCTCCCGCGCCGGTCTCCGGGTAGCGTTGTGGCTCCATCTCTCGTGGCCGTTCGCCGCGGCTCTCCCTTCCGAACTCCTCGCTCACCTCGGCGGCTGATCGGTAGGTCCGGTCGCTGAACCCCTCAAGCACCGTGGTCACGCTCTCCGGAGCATTGTTCCTCCGGGCATGGGTGACCAGGTCCTCCCTGCCCGCCGGGTAGTCCATACCCTTGAGGTAGACCTGCAGGTCGGCCGCGGAAAGACGCCCGGGGGTCGGTCCCGGCGTCGTAAGGGATCGTTCGACCTCGGTCACCGGCCGGGTCTCCATCTCTGCCGGTCTCTCTCTTCGGACCTCCTCCACGACGACCTCCCGGGGTGGGGCTTTCGTCTCGACCGGGCGCTCTCTCCTGACTTCTTCGACGACGGTTTCGCGGGGGAACGCCTCCGCCCGCTCCTCGGCCGTATGCGCCCTCTGCTCTCCCCCCCAGCCGGGTGCGACCGTCTGGACAGGGGGCGGCACCGGGACATAACTCTCTCTGGCCGCAGGTTTGGGCTCCTCCGATGCCGTTGCGCCTGTGGCTGTTGCGCCGGTAACTGCCGCCCCTGTAACTGCTGCGCCTGCCGCCGCAGCCCCCACCGCCGACGGCGGGCGTTCTCTCTCTGTTACCGGGGTTGAGGGTTCCGTTGTCCCGCGCACCGGGGGAGGTGTCCGTATCAGGCTCCAGTCCCCTTCACGGGGCATCCTGTCCCGGGTAAACCCGGAAGCGTTGTCCAGTGTCCGCTTATCCGTATCCACGATAGCGACCCGCTCCCCCGGGCGGGTGCGGATCGCCTCCCAGGGAATGGCGAAGTGTTTCTCGCCGAATCCCAGGATCCCGCCATGGGAGAGCACTCCGTATGCGATGCAGCCGCTGTCGCGGTCGATCGCGACATCGGTGAGGTCACCGATGTGCTCCCCTTCCGGGTTCTCTACCCTGAAATCCCTGACGTCGCGTGCGCGCATCAGGTCAATCCTCTCTTCCAATCTCGGCCGGGTCTCCAGCACCGATCCTGCCTGTCTTTCTGCCATCGTATCTCCCTCTAACTCGTTCACCTGCGAAGGGGTATCCCTTCAAGGCAGGGGGGAGTAGAGGATCGAGGATACTTAAGGGTTTCCCGTTCGGGAGAACCGGGCGGGATCCGGGATTTCAACAAAGAGAAGAGAGGCTGCCGGCCCGGACCTTCTCACCGGATCCGGGCGTACCGGAGGATCAGTTCGGTCGCCGCCCTGATGTCCTGCCCCTGCTTCTTTGCCTCGGCGAGGTACGCGGCATAGACCTCATCAGTCACGAGCCGGATCTGCGGTCGATACATATCGGCATGCATCATCAGGTCAAAGCACCGGGCCTCCCCCTCGGTGAGACCAAGCGCACGGTACTCGCCGGTGTGCGGCGCAAAGGCCGGGTTCCTGTCGCGAGATGTCCTGATCGCGAGGTCGGCGAGCGGCGTCCCCGGAATGGGTTCGGCGCTGCTTATGAAGACGTCGTCGAGAGAGAGCGCGGCGATAAGGTCTTTCGTCGCCTCGTAGTCCCGCTCCGTCTCGCCCGGGTATCCGACGATGAAACTTCCTGCAACCCGGAGACCGTGCTCCCGGCACCGTTCCACCGCCTCCTTGACCTGTCGGACGGTCGCGCCTTTGCCCATCTGCCGGAGCACCCGATCGCTCCCCGACTCGATTCCGAAAAAGACCCACCCGATGGTGTACTGCCGGATGGCGTCCAGGATCTCGTCGGTGATGCAGTCGACGCGGATGTCCGGGGAGGAGACGTTCTTTGGCCCCATCACCTCCGCCATTCCCCGGAGAAGGCCGATGAAGGCCTCTGGGTCCATCTTTCCGTCCTGTGAACCGTAGAGCGACCCGGTTCCGCCGGAGACCGAGAGCCTTGTGGCCCCGTGTGCCGAAAAAGCCTTCACCTCCTCGATGATGCTCGCAAGCGTCCTGCTCCGGACCTTCCTCCCGAAGAACCGGGGCACCTGGCAGAAGGTGCATCCCCCGATGCACCCCCGGTGGGTCTCGATGTAGGCGCTCGCACCCCGGACACTCTGGCTCCCGATATCCTCCGGGATCAGGGGAATCGGCCGATCGATCGGCGCCGGGGGAGCGGGTGGGGTCACGACCGATCGAGCGCCGTCGAGGTAGGCGATGCCGGGGAGGGTCTCCGAGACACCCTCCTCGACGAGACGGACCACCGTCTCCTCGCCCTCGCCGACGACCACCGCATCGGGGGCGAGCTCCCCGAGCACGATCTCCGGCGCGGCCGAGACCGGTCCCCCGACGTAGACCGTCCCGCCCCGCTCGCGGTGGGTCCTGACCAGATCCCTGATCGCAGGGTCGAGGAGATGCTGGGTCGAGAAGAGGCTCGCGAGCAGGATTGAACCGGGTGGGGCATCGGGCGTCCGGGTGAGGGTGACCTTATGTCCCGCATCACGGAGGACGCCGCCGATCAGCATGGCGCCGTAGGTGTAGATGCCCGGGGAGAAGATCGTGATATCCATGATACAGTATCTGCAACGCAGTATACAAATGGTGAGGCTCTGTCTGGTCAGAGCAGCGTCGGCTGCTTGAACCGCCGGGCTTCGGCGACCGTGTGGACGCCCCGGTCTCTCGCGGCGATCAGCCTGTCCTGGAGCCGCATGATGTCTGCGATGAGGGACTGCGGGTTCTGCTCCAGTCCCTCCACGACAACGGCGCGGGCCTCCCGGAGCCTGCCTGCCCTGCGGAGCAGGTCCACGAGGAGCGCCTCATCCCCCCCTGGCTGTGAGGTCAGGCGTTCACCCTGCTCCCACGCCCGCCGCAGGAGGTCGGCGGCACGCGTTCTGCAGATCCGGGCGGGCACGTCATCGCCTTCGTCGTCGCAGATCCAGGCAGCGTGGAGGGACGCCCACGCGGCCTGGGCGGGAATGCCGAGTTCCTCCTGGATGATCGACCAGCAGAGGAAGGTGTTCGCAATCCTGGGGAATTTGCGGGAGTCCAGCTGCCAGCGGTAACGGGGGAGTTTCACCACGTCGGCCGCCCCCCTCCGGGCTTTGCCCGGGTCGGGGGCGCAGTAGCCGCAGGACGGGCACCGTTTCACCCATGCGTAGATGGTGGATCGCAGGGGCTCGGCGGGACGGGTGTCGAGGTCCCGCGACCCAACACTGCTGGCGGCCTCGGGGATGGTGAACCGGCAGGACTCACCGCAGACTGCACAGGTGGTATTGAGGTAGCGGAGGTGGGTCATCGATGGGCAGAATTGCATAACTGGCGATATATAATTTATCCCGCATGGATCTCGGCACCACGATGGCTCTGCCCGAAGCCCTGCCGGTCCAGTCGGGGTTGTCTCCCGCTCACCGGGCTTGCGGGGCGGCTTCTCCGATCCGCCGTGCGTAGGCCGTCGTTATCCATCCGAGGAGTGCCGCCGCGCCCGCGACCAGCACGAGGATCAACCAGTGGGTGGGACCGGCGGTATCCACCGCGAGCCTTACCATGAGGTTTAAGGGGTTGTAGGGGACGGCCATGACAAAGAGGAAGACCACCACGAGGGCCGTCGAGAAGACGAACTGGGCGCTTGTCCGCTCGCGGTAATGGAGCGCGACGAGGGTTGCAAGAAGGATGAGGAAGAGCCCACCGGCCGAGATGTGGAGGAGGATTGCGGCAGGGTTCTCGACCGCGATGCCGTTGAACCCGAGGAGGAGGAGCCAGGCTCCGGCCTGGACCGGGACCAGGACCCCGCAGGTAGCGATCTTCCCCCAGATCATCTCGGTGTACGTGATCGGGGTCGAGATGAGCGTCTCAAGGGTCTGGCGCTGGTACTCCTCGGTGATGAGATCGATGATCAGGGCAGCCGAGACGATCGCCGGGAGGAGGACGAGCAGGGGGATGAGGAGACCGTAGACGAACTCAAAGAAGTTCTCGCCGCCGCCGGACTCGGGGAAGTTCAGCCCGACGGGGAAGGCAACCATTCGGTCGGCCCGGACCTCCCGGAGTTCCTTCTCGTAACTCTGGAAGACCTCTTTTAACTTCACGTTGATGACGCTCGACTGCAGGTCGTTCTGGATGAGGTAGAGCGTGACCGTGACCGGCCCTTCGGCGTCCGGCGGCGTATCCGGGACATGGACCACCGCCGCAATCTGCCGATCCTTAAGCGCCGCAAGCGCCGCGGGGAGGTCCATCCGGTGAAGGACGAGGTCGTCCCGTTTCGCGAACTCGTCGATGAGGGCTGATTCCGCCCCGGTGTAGCCGATGCCGTAGGTGACCGTGGAGTAACCCTCGATTGCCTCGGGATCGTACATGGCGGTGAGCCCCACCATCAAGAATGAGGAGAACATCGCGATGAAGACCTGCAGGAGAATGGCAAAGACGATCGTCTTCTCCGATGAGAGCCCCATGAACTCTTTCTTTGCGATGATGCCGACATGGCGGGCGTTCACAGCAGCCCCCCCGTGAGGAAGTAGAGGTTGTAGAGGCTATGCACCACACTCGCCGCGACGAGGCCGGGCACATAGGCGCGCCGTCCCCAGAAGAGGAGGAAGCCCCCGGTGATCAGCACTCCCGCAATGTGGAGGAGGAGCGGCATCCAGAGCACCTGGAGAGAGAGGAAGAGGACGCTCCCGAAGATCGACTCGGTGATCTGGGCGAGCGTGGCAAAGAGGAGGAGTTTCTCCCCCGCAAGGAACCCGAGGCCGATGGCGATCGCTCCAAGGATCAGGTTCTTTGGCGTCAGGAACCCCGGGCGCTCCCGCGCTACCGCGTAGATCCCGATTGACTTCGCAAACTCCTCGATGAACGCCGCCGAGACGGTCAGGAGGACGAGAGAGAGCGGCATCGGGATGTTGAAGAAGAGGACGAGTGTCATCATCTGCGCCATGAAGACGAAGGGTATCGTGAAGGCGGCAAGGAGGAAGAGTGAGATATGCGGGTGGTCGCGGGCGATCCCGCCGGAGATGAAGTCCGCGAACCTCGATGTGAGGGGTTTTTCTGAAAAAAGGCGTTCCTCGCGGAAGTTAATGGTGCCGACGTAGAAGAGGATGGCGCTTGTCGCAAAGAAGAGCGCCGTCGAGTAGATGTATTCCATGGCGGTGAACCCTTCGCCCTGGATATCGAGGACGACGAGTGTGAGGGGGGAGATGATGCTTATCACGTGCGTGTTTGCAAAGACCGTCGGGAAGAAGAGGTACGATGTGGCGAGGGTCGAGAAGAATATCGAGACGAACGAGAGTTCCTTGAAACTCCTGGCGGCCATGCCGATGATCAGGGCGTTTGCGAGGAAGAAGAGGATGACCGGGATGAGCGGGAGGAGGATGGTGAGCGGTGCCCCGACAAAGAGCGTGATCGCGGCAGAAATGAGGAGCATGATCCCGAGGTAGGGGAGGGCTTTACCGATGATGATCGCGCTCGGCCGGATGGGGGTGGAGAGGAGGGCCTCTCCCGCCCTTCCCACCCGCTCGTTCATCACGCTCATCATGAAGAACTGGGAGGTGAAGTAGAGGGGGAATATGAAGACGAAGACCAGGATGAGTGCGTCGTACGGGAGCGGCGGCGAGAGTTCCGCTGGTGTCCGGAGCCCGTCCGTTGCAGAGCCGGCCGAGAGGATACCGGTGTAGCGGTTGAGCGGGTGATCGCTCCCCGCCTCGCGGAGGTGCTCTCTGAGTTCGTCCTCGGAGACCGGCGTGGCGGATGACGGGGGGGTCGCGGCCTCGACCGGGCTGGAGGGGGCCGGGGGTTCCCGGGCATCTGCCGGGGCACCGACCTGCTGCCCGCTCTGGGTCGCGAGGAAGTCAATCTCGCTCTTTACATACTCCTGATCGATCCAGAGCGGGTAGCCTGCGAAGAGATCGGGCTCCCCGGCGGCCACGTAGGAGACGTAGGCGGCGTAGTCCCGCTCGAGCGCTTTTAAGGCGGCCCTTCCCTTATCCGTGTCTGCGGCGTAGACCTCGCCCTGCAGGATGATGACGTCATACGCGGCCCGGTTCTCCAGGAGAGCCGGACCATTGTCAAGGTAGATGGTAAAACGGCTGTCCGGGGCGACGACCCGGGCGACATCGGAGTCGTCGATACCGATGCGGTAGATGCCGTCCTGCATATGGACGCCGCTCTGGGCCGCAAATGCCGTAACCAGAACCAGGAGGATGAGCAGCCCTGCCGCGAGAGGGAGGACGTTTCTCCCCATCGTGGTCATCGACCTGTTCATCTCCCAGACGGCGATCGTCCGGATGGAGGAGGCAAGACTCATGTTTATCCCACAAGGCGTTAGAGAATCATATCTCTGTGCAGCAACATATTAGTAGGCATCGGATACATAAGGGGGATACGAAATGATCACGGCCCGCTCCCTTGTCAAACAGTACGGCGACTTCCCTGCCCTCGACGGGGTCACGTTCGATCTCGACGACGCGCGGATACTCGGGGTGATCGGGCACAACGGCGCCGGAAAAACGACGCTCTTAAAGATCATGGCCGGTCTTATCTCCCCGACGGCAGGAAGCCTCGTCATCGACGGGATCGATGTCGCCAGAAGGCCGCTCGACCTGAAGCAGAACCTGGGCTATCTCCCCGAAGAGTCGCGGCTCTACGAGACGATGACCACGGATACGTACCTGACGTTCTTCGGCGAGATCTATGGCCTCCCGAGAGCCGTCATCCGGACGCGGCGCGACGACCTCCTCGCGGAACTTGCGCTCGAGCCGGATGGGAAGAAGATCGGGGAACTCTCGAAGGGGATGAAGCGGAAGGTGGCGATTGCACGATCCCTGATGCACGATCCCGGGCTGCTCATATACGACGAACCCACCTCCGGCCTCGACCCCATGACGTCGCGGTCGGTGCTCGACTATGTCAAAGGTCTCCGCAACCGGGGGAAGACCGTGATCTTCTCGGCCCACAACCTCTTTCAGGTGGAGGAGGCCTGCGACCTCGTGCTGATCCTCCGCCGGGGCAGAGTGGTGGCGAAAGGCACCATGCCGGAACTCAGGGAGATCTTCGGCTCGATCACCTACCAGATCTTCTTCCGGGCGTCCGACCCGGCGGCGTTCGCGACATCGGTCGACTACGCCGCCTGCGAAGGCCGGTACCTCGCCGAGGCACGCTCCATCGAGGAGTTGAACCGGACGACCGCGGCGCTTGCGGCCGACGGCGCGACGATCGAGCGGATTGAGTCGCACTACCCGACGCTCGAAGAGATGCTTTTGAAGATCGGGCGGTGACCGGGGCTGGTTCGGGATACACATCTTTTATTCTCCGTATTTCCCGGACGGTCCGGATCGGTCCCTGAACCCGGCACTTCCGGGTGATCCTTTACCGGGCAAAGGTGCCCGGCAGATCGGAGACTTAAAACGTGTCCGGCCGAAGACTGATCCTTTGTGGCCCGGTTGGTGTCTTTCCGGCATATCGTTCGGGACCGGCCGACACGGGGTGCTAGGGTGGCAGTACGCACGATGAGGAGTCGGTGAGATCGGGCCTTCGTCTGCTCCCGTAACTTGATGGATGTGAGGTATGTTGGGTCAAGAACCATTTACCCCGGCGAAGGAGGGCTGCAACGCGATCTCCCCGCATACCCGGGGACCTGAATCGGATCGAGAGATGGAGAGGGCGCCCTGCCGGGGTTCCATGCTTGTTGTCGCCTGGAGCCCGGAGATGAGTATCCGGGCGGTGAATACGGCGTTTGCCCTGATGACGGGCCGCAGGAAGGATTGCACGGAGTCGATGAGTCTCCGTGACATTGAGTCCCTGGATCGGACCGCCGGGAAGATTGCGGATGTAGTCCGGTCAAGGCGGACCGTCGTTGAGAAAGTCACTCTCGACCTCCCGCAGGGAGCCCGCACCATGACCCGCCTCAGCGCCCCCATCATGGACGAAAACGGGAATGTCGTTGAGATATTGACTGTTTACCAGGATGTCATCCCGTAGGGGGCATCTGTGTGCAAGCCGTGCAGGGGAGGTCGGGGGCTGCACCACCCGTACGCCCTGCTCGCGAACATTCATGCAACTGCCGGCCATTCTCCCGGGAAGGGCCGGAACGCGAATCCGGTCACTTTCTTCCTCTTTGCACCAGCACCGGGCGTGTTAACAGTCGTTCGTATCGAGGTCGGCAGTATGTTAGAGTACCCCAGAGAGCGTGCTCGTGAAACTCCTCTCCCTCTTCAGGATCTCCTCGCCCCGTCTCTGCTCGGTGATATCCCGTATCGACTCGATGGCGCCGGCGATCTTCCCCTGGCCGTCATAGAGCGGGGCGGCCTTCACCCACCACAGCCGTGGCGGATTGAAGCTGTTGGGCGACAGCACGGTCTCTGCGGTGATATCGTTCTCTTCGGCATATGTGACGGAGCGATACCGGTTCCGGAGCGTCTCCTCGGGGTTTAATACCTTGTCCACAAGCATCGGTATCCTCTCCCCGTAGAACGGAAGCGCATACTCGTGCCCTCCTTTGCCGAGCATCTCCTCTGCGGGGATCCCGGTCAATGCCTCCATCGCCAGGTTCCATATCGTAACGGCTCCCTTCCGGTCGATCGCGAACATGGCGTCGGGCAGGTGCCGGGCGATCCCGGCCAGCATGTCGTGGGACTCCCGGAGCGCTCCCTCGGCCAGAACCCGGTCGGTAACATCGAGCATCTGGAGCAGGTAGCCCTCCGGCGACCCGCCTTCCGGCGGCCCGAGCGGGCTGATGACACCGCTGATGTGGATGGACCCGGTCCGGGCCGTCGGAAGAAGATCCCGCTTGCGAATCAGGTCGAAGTCGACGCGGCACTCGAACGAGGCCCCGGCCCCATCGGGTAACTGCGCGTCGCCGTTCTCGGTCTCCCGGTAGATCTGCAGGAGGTTGGTCCCCCGGAGATCGCCGGCACGGGCGATCCCGAAGAGTTCGAGACAGGCCCGGTTGGCGTGGAGCGGCAGCCCGGCGGGATCGCAGATCGCTATCCCTATGGGGGACTCCTCAAAGACGCTCCGGAACCGCTCTGCGTTCTTACGCGAGGTCTCCTCAGCCCGCATCCGTGCCGTGACGTCACGGGCGATACCCATGACGTACCGGCAGGTGCCGTCCTCTGCCCTGACCGGGATGAGCCGCGTATCGTACCAGACCTCGCCGCCGGGCAACTGCAGCCGGCTTATGTTGTCTTTGATCACACCGGTAGCGGCGACCGACGCGACGTTCCGGCGATATTCCGCGCCCGGGTCACCCGGGAAGAGATCGGAAACTTCTCTTCCGATGATCTCTTCCGAAGTGCGGTGCAGCATCCGCACTCCCAGCGAGTTGACGTAGAGCACGTGTCCCTCCTGGTCGAGCAGGAAGGTGACGTCAGGCAGCGATTCGGTCAGCGTCCTGTATCGCCTCTCGGTCTCGCTGTGCATCTTCTCCCTCTCCCTCTGCCCGGTGATGTCGGAAAAGACGACGACGGCCTGGAACGGTTCTTCCTCGCCGGGCCGGAACCGGGGGACGGCAAGGATGTCGAGCCAGCGGCGTCTCTTCTCCCGGGGGTTGAAGACGTTGAGGATACTCCTCTCGGGTATACCGGCTGTCAGGGCTCTGATGTGCGGGAACCGGTCTTCCGGGCACTCCGAGCCGTCCTTATCGATAACCCGCTCGCGGAATTCACTGCAGGTTCTCCCCCGCATCTCCGAAGATGCATGGCCGAGTATGCGTTCGGCGGCGGGGTTGGCGTCGATGACTCTGCCGTCAGCTCCGAGATAGACGACGCCCTCGGTCAGTATATCAAGAAGATCCCGGGTGCGCAACCGGGCCTCCCGCGTGGCAGCCGCTGCCTCTTCTCTTCCGGTCACGTCGCAGAGGTGCAGAACGAACCCGGAAGGAGCGCCGTCTTCTCCGGGTATCGGCGACGCCGCACCCTCCAGGTAGATCCTCTCCGTGCCCCCCGACGTACCCCTGTCGAAACACGGGTTCTGCTTCCACGAGGACGGGACAGTAAACCTGACAACTTCTCCCTTCTGCAGGCGCGATAAGGTCTCGGAGGGGATATCCAGGTTTGCAGAGAGGCTCCGTCCTTCGATGTCCTTCCTGTTCTGGATACCGAGGATGCCAAGGAACATCCTGTTCATGCGGACCAGAGTGCCGTTCATATCGCAGAACGCTATTCCCAGGGGGGACTCCTCGAAGATCGCCCTGAATCGCTCCTCGCTCTCCCTGAGCGCGGCGGTTCGCTTGTTCAACTGCTCTTCGAGACGCAGTTGATCTCGACGCAGGGAATCCTCGATCATCCTGCATTCGTGGATAGCAAAACAAAGGAACTGGTACTCGAAAACCCTGCCGTCGGCGTTGCAGAGAGCCCGCCCCTTCCACCGGTACCACCGAACGCCTTCAGCCGGCACAACCAGTTCGCAGTCGATCGTTGCGGTCGGGCTATTCGGCGTGAGGCTCCGGACAAACTCTCTCCATGCTGCACCGCCGCCTGCGGTATAGGGAGGGCGAAATGGACGCCCGGCATTCTCCTCCCGGGTCTTTCCCGAGATCCGGCAGTAGACTTCGTTGGTCCACCTGACGTACCCGTCCGGAGAGACACGGACGATGCCTTCGGTCTGGTCCTCCCTGAGGGCCTCCTCGCGGAGTGCCTCGAGTGGATGCGCTTCCTCCGGGCTTTTCTCCACCGGGAACTTCTCAATGACGAGTGAGACCGCCGGCCGTCCTGACTCGAGCACGGCGGGGATCAGGGAGATGCGGCAGGTCGCTCCTCCGGCAACCGGCAGGTGCCAGAGGAAGGTTCCCTCTTCCCCCCGGAGCGCTCTCCTGAGCAGGGAAATGAGCTCGTCGGAGGGGTCGCGGCCGGGAAACATGACATAGATTGGCTTACCGATGAGAGTCTCCGGTGTTGTCCCGATGAGGGCCGTGAGCGTACCGGAAACCTCCAGGATCTCCAGGTTGTGGTCGATGACGATAAGGTTCGATGAGCAGAACCGGCGGATGGCTGCGACCGGGATGCGCCGGGTCGGGAGATAGATCCTTGCCGCGCCGACCCGGCGTATGTCGACCGACCCCTGGCGTTGGAGGATTCCCAGGTACTTCGAGACGGTGTTCCTGTTCAGCGATGTCAGGGCCGCGAGGTCGGTAATACTCAGCCCTTCAGGGTGCTCCTTAAGGATGTAGAGAACCTCTGATGTGTTGCTATCTGTGAAATTGTTGACCATAGGGCAGATTCTCTGGTACCTTCTTGGATTTAGAAACCCTTACAAATAAATTTTTCCAGGCTGCCCGGCGAATTTGCATGGCATATGGTCAATTTTAAATAGATTTACTGGGCCAAATCAGCATTAACGGCGAAAACGAGGTGATGCGATCCCCTGTGGGGATCAGAACTCTGCTGACGGCGGAGAAGAGGGCCTGCCACGCACCGTGATGGAGATCCTCGACCGTGGTTTCCGTTCAATCCGGTCGGCTCATGTGACGCCTCTGGTTTGCGGCAAAATCAGTTCAGCGTCCCCGGCTCTGGTAGAGTTCACAGCATGCTTACGGAGTCATGCAGGAGGTAGACTATGATATCAGGCGAACAGGAATCGAGCAACGAGCTCTCCACCCCGGTGGAGGGGAGTCGACAGCAGACAGAGACCATCTTTCAGGAAAACCCGATGCCCACCGTTATCTGGGACCGGAACCTCCGTATCAGCGCGGTAAACAAGGCGTTCCTGAAATTTACCGGTTACGATAGAGCAAAAGTCGAGTCCATGACCCTCAGGGACTTCAACTATATCGGCAACCGGTCCGGCGAGGATGTGGCGGATGTCTTCAGGACAAAGCAGGCGACCTCGGGGGAGGTGACGGTTACCCTTCCGACCGGGACTCACTCCTTTGTCCGTTACAACGTCCCGATCCCGGATGAAGCCGGCAACGTCGAGGGCGTGATGGCCGTATACGAGGATATCACCGAGCAGAAAGAGCAGATGGAAGAGATGCGGGTGCTTCACCAGCAGTCCGACGCGATCGTCCAGGAGAACCCGATGCCGATCCTCATCTGGAACGCCGACCTGACCGTAAGCGCTGTCAACAAGGCGTTCCGGCAGTTGAGCGGCTATTCCGAGGAGCAGTGCGCCCGCCTCACCGTCCGGGATTTCAGGTACCTGCAGCAGTCGGGGAACAGCGTTGCGGACACGGTGCGGAGCCGCAAAGACAGCAAGGGCGAAGCCACCATCGAGTTTCCGGTCGGTGCGCGTATCCTCGAGCGCTATAACATCCCCCTGCTTGATAAGAGCGGGGACGTTGCGAGAGTACTCACGGTCTATAACGACATCACGGAGAAGCGGACCGCTGACGAGCGGCTCAAGAAGAGCATCGACGAACTCGCCGGAAGCCTCCACGCTCTCGCTGCCGGCGACCTGATGAAACCTGCGGTCACCTATCCGGACGATCCGCTCAGTGGGCTCAAGAAGAGCCTGAATGAGACGATCGCAGCCTTAACGGATTTTTTCCGGCATATCCTCGACCAGGCGGATGCCCTCGAGCACGCCATCGTCGATGTCGGGAAGGGGGCCGACGAGATCGCCCGGGCCTCCCAGCAGGTGGCGAACACCGCGCAGAACTCTTCGGACGGGGCGAAAGAGCAGATCAAGCGGCTCGACCAGGTCACCAAGAAGGTCGGCGACCTCTCGGCGAGCGTCGAGGAGATTGCAAGCACCGCGCAGGAGGTCCGGGATCGCGCCCTGAACGTCGCGAAGGCCGGTGAGGCCGCCACCGGGCTCGGCAACGAAGCAGGCGCGAAGATGCAGGCGGTGCAGCGGATCTCCGAGCAGGCCGTCGCGGAGATCACGGACCTGAACGCGAAGATGCAGGACATCAGCCACATCGTGAAGCTCATCACCGATATCGCGAACCAGACCAACCTCCTTGCCCTGAACGCCGCGATCGAGGCCGCCCGGGCCGGGGAGCACGGCCGCGGGTTTGCGGTCGTCGCGGGCGAGGTCCGGAACCTCGCCGGGGAGTCGAAGAGCGCGACCCGGCAGATCGAGGAGGTGATCGGCGGGGTGACTGCAAGCAGCGGGAAGACCGCCGAGGCGATGCGGGGTGCCCACATCGAGATCCTCAGCGGGATCGAGAGCGTGAACAAGACTCTCACGGCCCTCAACAAGATGGTTGCCGATGTCAACGCCTCCGTCAGCGGCATCGCCGACATCTCTCGTGCGACCGAGAGCCAGGCCGACGAGACGACGGCGGTCACGAAGAGCGTCGAGGAGGTCTTCGCCCTGGTCCAGGAGAGCGAGAGAGGCACGGAGAGCCTCGCTGCGCTCGCCGAGGAGTCGTCCGCCTCGACCGAGGAGGTCGCGAGCGCCGCAAACGAGATCCAGCGGATGGCCCACCAGCTCCGCGAGAGGGTCGCGGTGTTCCGGTTCGAGTGAGGCCGAGCATGATCGACGTCGTCGAGTTCGGGCTGGGACGGGAGTTGTACGCGATGGACATCCAGCTCGCCCGGGAGATCGTGGAGATGATGCCCATCACCCACATCCCCCGGGCGCAGGACTATATCGCCGGGATCATGAACCTCCGGGGCGAGATCACCACGGTCATCGACCTGAAACGGTTGATCCAGATCCCGGGAACATCGGGAGACAACCAGAAGATCATCGTTCTGGTTGCCGAGGCGACCGGGGGGTCGAACCTCGGCATCATCGTGGACGACGTTCACAGCGTCATCCAGGTGGCCGAGGAGGATATCGAGTTGATGGACGAGGGGATCTCTTCCGGGGTCCACGCCTTCGTCAAGGGGATCATCAAACTCGCAAAGGACGAGGACGACCGGAAGCAGGTCGATGGGAAGGCCCGACAGGCCTCCGGGCTCATTCTCTGGATCGATATCAAGAAGATCCTCGACGACCTCGTCCAGAGGGGTCAGGCATAGTCACCCCGGCGCGTCCGCAGAATGCGGCGTGCCCCAATCTTCTCTTTTCGACACTGCCGCCCCGCCTGCATCGGGGCGGTGCGGAACCGGGAAGTCCCGGCAATCTCTTCCCCGCACAACGCCCGTGTGGGTTTTCCGCCGGAGCAGGGTTTATATATATGCGGCATATATGTGCCTCCGGAACCCCGTTCCCATCGCAATGAGCGGCCTCCTGTCAGACAGAATGGCATGGGAGGAGAACGACGGGGGTTGACCCGATGGCCGTGCGCCCCGCCTGCAATGGAGGGTTCGTGCTCTGCAAGGAGATCGAGGATCGGACGGTCGTCACCGGAGAATCGATACATGCAAACGATGAAGAAGAAATGAATGTTCGACGGGCCTGAAGGGATTTGAACCCTTGGCCTACGGATTAAGAGTCCGTCGCTCTGCCGAACTAAGCTACAGGCCCACGCATCTGACCTAGAAGTATAGTGCGGGAATGGGTATAAACCTTACGGCCCTGTCCCGAAAATCACTGGAATGGAATCCCTTAATACCATGAGAAGTTACACCATTGTACGCATGCCTGAGGCGGTTCAGAACGTTTCAAAGGAACGTATCAAATATATCATTCTTGGCTGCGGGAGCACCGGCTATAACGTCGCGGAGGAACTTGAGCAGGAGAACGAAGACCTCATCATCGTCGATAAGGACGAGAAGCGGGTCGAGGATCTTCGGGATCAGAAATACGAAGCGCTTGTTGGCGACATCCGGGATCCAAACCTTATGGACGGTCTGCCGGTCCCGGAGGTCGCGTTTATCCTCGCAAATGACCGGGAAGCCAATCTGACCGCGCTCAAGACCATCAAGAACCGCTACCCGGCGACATATGTCATTGCGCGCGCCACCGACCCTGTCAGCGTCGATCTCCTCCAGCAGGAGGGCGCCGATATCGTCCTCTACCCGCAGGAGGTGGTGGCCCGGACCGCCATCCACCACATCCGGAAACTCCACTCCTCACGGCTCGCCCTGCGGCTCTATGATATGCTTGCCTCCTGGGAGGGGACGCTCTGCATCGTCACCCACTTAAACCCCGATCCCGACTCGATCTCGAGTGCCATGGCGCTCTCGATGATTGCCCGGCATGCGAGCCACAACAAACTCAACTGCCGCATCGTCTATGAAGGGGATATAGGGCACCAGGAGAACCGGGCGTTCATTAACCTCCTCGATATCAAACTGGAGCGGCTCACCCCCCAGATCCTCGATGAGTGCAACTACATTGCCCTGGTCGACTCCTCCGGGCCCGGCGTGAACAACGAACTCCCCAAGACCACCCGGGTCAATATCATCATCGATCACCACAAAAACGGCGAACATCCTACCACGATCGCCGACTTCATCGATATCAGGCCGGGGGTCGGTGCCACGGCGAGCATCCTGACGCAGTACCTGATGGAACTCGATATCCCGGTGAGCAAAACGGTCGCGACCGCGCTTCTCTACGGTATCAGGGCAGATACAAGGGATTTCAAGAGAAACGTCACCCCCCAGGACCTCAACTACGCAGCCTTCCTCCTCCCCCTGACCGACTCGGACCTCCTCGACAAGATCACCTCCCCCTCCATATCCCAGGAGACCGTCGATATCATCGGGAGCGCCATCCGGAACCGGCGGATCAAGAGCGGGTATCTCTTCTCCAACGTCGGTTATATCAGGAACCGTGACGCCCTCCCCCAGGCGGCTGATATGCTGATCCACCTTGAGGGTGTGAATACGGCGCTGGTCTACGGCATCAGCGACCAGAACATCATCATATCAGCCCGGAACAAGGATATCAGGCTCCACCTCGGCAACGTGATGGCCGAGGCCTTCGGCCCTATCGGTGAGGCAGGCGGGCACGCCACGATGGCGGCCGCCATGATCCCGCTCAGTTACTTCTCGATGGTGAAGGAGAAGGAAGGTCTGCTTGCTCTGATCATCGACCCGATCCTGAAACGGTTCTCCAGCATTGTCGGCCTTGATAACGAGGACCAGCAATGAGGTTTTCAGACTGGGAACCTCACTATACCGCAATTCTTGAGTATTTCGGGTTCGAGCGCGAGGCTGATGAGGAGGCGGCCCGGCTACTCGGGAGTCTCGCGGACCGGGACGATCTCGGACTGCTTGAAGCCCTTATCCGGGGAAGAATGGTGACGGTCTGCGGGAACGCTCCCTCTCTCCCGGATGAAGTCGACCGGATCGAGGGGACGGTGCTCGCCGCCGATGCGGCCGCCGGGGTGCTCGTGGACCACGGCATTCGGCCGGATGCCGTCTTCACCGACCTTGACGGGGCGACCGATCTCTTCATCGACCTCTCACGCCAGGGGACGGTGATGATCGTGCACGCTCACGGCGACAATATCCCGCTTCTCCGCCACTGGATCCCGCGCCTTCCGGGCCCGCTCGTCGCCACCACCCAGGCGGCCCCCCTTGCCCATGTCCACAACTTCGGCGGGTTCACCGACGGTGACCGGGCGGTCTTTGCCGCCGACGAACTCGGTGCGGCAGGGATCCGGATCATCGGGTTCGATCTCTCCGACCGGGACGTCGACCCGGTCAAGCGGGGAAAACTTTACTGGGCAGGAGAACTGCTCCGCCTGATCGGGTATGACCTCTAGCGCCCTCATCATCGACGGTTACGTCGACGAGCCTGCATGCCTCGGTGTTGCGCCCTACATCTCTCCCTACGTGAGAGAGGTCGCCGGCGTCCTCGCCAATCATGGTTACGCTCCCTGTTACGTCACCATCGACCAGGTCCGGGCCGACCCGGCTCTCGCCACAGGATCCGGCCGGGGCGATCTCGTGGTGATGATCGCGGGACTGACCGTGCCCGGTGCCTATATCGGGGGAAAACCCGCGACCCTGACGGAGGTCCAGCAGCTCGGAACCCTGCTGCGGAAACCGACCACTGCGATCGGCGGGCCGATCGCTTTCGGCTACGCTCCCGGGGGCGGGAGGAAAGCGATCCGGCAGGCGATTGGTGGGTTTGACGTCACGCTCTCGGGCTCGCCGGCGGTCGCACTGGATTCCTGGCTCTCGGGCGGGGAGCCTGCCGGTGCGGGCGATTACTCCCTGACCGATCCCTGGTCGGTGGCAGGCGCCGGGATCATCAGAGAGCACCCGGCGTTCCCGTATGTTATGTGCGAACTCGAGACCGCCACCGGGTGCTCGCGGGCGACGGTCGGCGGCTGCTCCTTCTGCACCGAGCCCTTTTACGGTCTGCCGCACTACCGGAGCATCGAGGGGATCGCGGAGGAGGTGGCGGCGCTCCATGCGGCAGGTGCCCGCCATTTCAGGCTCGGCCGGCAGCCGGACCTCCTCGCCTACCAGAGCCCCGGCGGGGAGTTCCCGGTCCCGCGCCCGGAGGTGCTTGATGACCTCTTCTCCACGATCCGGCGTATGGCCCCTGACCTGGCAACCCTGCACATCGACAACATCAACCCGGGCACCATCGCCCGGCACGAGGATGCGGCGCGGGCGGCGCTCGAGGCGATCGTTGCCGGGCACACCCCGGGAGACATCGCGGCCTTCGGGATGGAGACCGCCGATCCGGCGGTGGTTGCGGCAAACAACCTCAAGGCGATGCCGGACGATGTCTTCCGCGCGATCGAGATCGTGAACGATGTCGGGGGAAAGCGGACGGGTGGCATACCCGAGCTTCTGCCGGGCTTAAACTTCATTGTCGGTCTTGCCGGGGAGAAGCCGGCGACGTTCGATGCGAACGAGGCGTTCCTCCAGCGGATCCTCGACGCCGGGCTCCTGGTACGGCGGGTGAACATCCGGCAGCTGATGCCGTTTGAGGGGACGGCGGCCTATGGAGAGAACACCCTCGGGAAGCACGACGCCCGGTTCCGGGCCTTCAAGGAGTGGACCCGGACCCACTTCGACGAACCGATGCTCCGCCGGGTCTTTCCGGCCGGGACCGTCCTTCGGGATGTCGTCATCGAGGTTCCCGGCAAACCGTCCTTCGGGCGGCAGATGGGTTCTTACCCAATCCTCGTCGGGATTCCCCTCCCCCTCCCGGCAAAGACCGTCCTCGACGCCGTCGTGGTGGACTGGGGGATGCGGTCGGTGACGGCCCTCCCCTGCCCTGTGGAGGTCAACACCCTGCCGGTCGCGGCGCTCCGGTGGATCCCTGGCGTCGGGAAGAAGAGGGCCGCAACCATCGCCGCCCGCCGGCCTTTTAGGAGCCTTGAGGAGTTCCGGGAGGTCGTGGGGGAGACGGGGATTGAGGGTGTGATGAGGTTTTAGGGCGGGGATGCCCTGTGCTGGCTGTTGCTTCTTTTGAGATTCACGCTTGTGCCCCGTGGCGCTGAACTCCGGCAGTCCCGTCTGATGCTCGTGAGAATAGGTTCAACTGATACTGGAGATCTCGATCCTAGGTATCCGCAGCCTTGTGGATCTTAAGGCCCGGCTGCGAGGATTTGTTCAGGGTTATGAATACCGGAGTAGCCTACTCGATGGAAAAGCCCGGTACACTGGACCGTGGGGATATCGCCATGGGGGGAGGGGATCGGGGAGGGGGTCTCCCCCTCCCCATAAGGGAGCACCCGTTAACCTCTTCTCATAAGCCCCACCCCGCCCGGCCTCCGGCCTCCTCAGTCGAAGACCTTCGGTCTTCTAACGCTTCCTTCGGTCGGCGAGTTGCTCTCCCCCCTCCTGATTACTCCTCTTCCCGCAGTTCCATCACCCGGAGCACATCGGTCCTGGTCACAATCCCGACCAGGGCATCATTCGCGACCACCGGAATTCTCCCGATATCCATGCCCGATATGATCCGGAGCGCGTCGATGAGCGGCGCCGACGGCGGGAGGGTGGCCGGGTTCCGGGTCATGACGTCCCGCACCTGCATCGCCTCGCGGTCGTGCGGAGAGATCTTGTGGACGTCGGCGAGCGCGATGATCCCGACGAGTGAGCCCCGTTCCACCACGGGAAAGCCGAGGTGCTTCGTCTCGTACATCATCTCCACCACCCGCGGCAGGGGCATCGTCTGTTCTACGGTGGTGACCGGGCTGCTCATTGCATCCGCCACCGTGACATCCTGCAGCAGTATGTTGTAGCGCAGGTACGTGGCCTCCTGGTTCGCCCCGATGTAGATGAAGAAGGCGATGATGATCAGGATGGGGTTTAAGAGCAGGAGCCCGACGATCCCGAAGAGGACGGCAAACGCCTTTCCAACGTCTGCGGCGATCCGGGTCGCCCGGGCGAGCGGCATCCTCCGTGCAAGCCAAGCCCGCAGCACGCGCCCCCCGTCCATGGGGAACGCCGGAAGGAGGTTGAACCCGAAGAGCAGGACGTTCAAGAGCCCGAGATAGCCGAAGGTGAAGACCAGGACGCCGGCGATGCCCGGGTCGGCGATGACAGCGTCAAAGACATAGACCAGAGCGCTGGAGATCACGCCGACCGCGAGGCTCGTGAGCGGGCCCGCGAGCGCCATCGGGAGTTCCACCTTCGGGTCCGGCATCGTCTCCTCCATCTGGGAGACGCCGCCGAGGATGAGGAGCGTGATGCTGTGGATCTCGATCCCCCTTGCTCTCGCGATGAGGGAATGGGCCAGCTCGTGGATGAAGACGCCGACAAAGAGGCCGAGCGAGACGACGATCCCGAGGATGTAGGGATTGAACCCCTCCGCAATCAGCGTCACGTCGATCGGAACACCGAAGAGGACTGCGATCAACTCGGTCGTGAGCAGGATCTGGCTCCCGATGATCCAGGCAAAGAGGGGGATCACGAGAAGGAAACTCCAGTGCAGTTTGACCGGGATCCCGGCCAGGTTTCCGATCTGTAGCGACGCTTCCATGAAAAGGAGTATCTTTTTATCATTTATAGTAATATACCTTCAGAGGATACCGATGAGAACACAGGTCACAGAACTGTTCGGACTGCGCGTCTATACCGATAGAGCCATCTTTGTCGGAAATGTCGACGATGTCGTGATCGATGTGGACCAGAAAAAGATCGACTCCCTTGCGGTCGGTGAACTCAACCCCGAGATCGGCGAGGTAAAAGGGTATGCAGGGCTGCAGATACCTTTCCGCATCATAAAGAGCATCGGGGATATCGTCATCGTCCGCCACATCCCCGGGATCTTCAGGTCGCCGGCAAAAGAAGAGTGACCGTGATATCCGGCCTTGTCCGGGCTCCTTTGCTGATAAAATATGGATATCAAAGACCGTGAGATCTTCTCGAACCTCACCATCTTCCCCCCCGTTTTTGTCAGACTCGACGGCCGGGCCTTTCACCGTCTGGCCCGGACGCTCGATCTCAAGAGACCGTTCGATCCCGCCTTCTCTGCGAGCATGCGGTCGGTCTGCCGCCACCTCCTCACCGAAAGCGGCCTATCTCCCACGTTCGCCTACACCTTCTCCGACGAGATCAGTCTCTACTTCAAGACGCTGCCGTTCTCCGGGAGGGTGGAGAAGATCGACTCCGTGACGGCCGCGATTGCGGCAAGCAAACTCACGATCGAGTTCGGGTGCGCCGAACCGCTTGCGTTCGATGCCCGGATCATCCCGGCAACCGGGGAGTTTGCGGTTGAGTATCTTGTCTCACGGCAGAACGAGGCGTGGCGGAACCACATCAACGCCTACTGCCAGAACGCGCTTGTCAAGGAAGGGATGACGTCGCGGGAGGCCGCCGCGGCGCTCCGCGGTATGCAGTCCGAGGCGATGCACGAGATGATGTTCGAGCGGGGTGTCAACCTGGCGGCAACCCCTGCCTGGCAGCGGCGGGGGACGCTCCTCTACCGGGAAGAGTGCATAAAAGAGGGGTATAACCCCATGACCGGGAAGACCGTGCAGGCCGTGCGGGCCTGCATCCGGGAACCGGAGGAGACCCCCCTCTTCTCGACGGCTGAGGGGGCTGCCCTGATCCGGTCACTCACCGGCGCGTGAGATGCCCATCTGCATCTGCACGCCTTCCACGTCCCAGTCCTTCGCGAGCGCAAAGGTCTCCGCGGGCTTCTTCCCGTCAGCGCGCCGGATGGTGAGGGCTGCCGCCCGGACCTCGCCGGCGATCTCCTTCTCCCACTCATCTTCCCCGATGAGCGAGGCTACCCGCTCATCGGCGACGTCCACGGCCGCGACGATGAAGTCGTTGACGTTCAGGTCCAGCTGGCGGCGCATCTCCTGGATCCGCCGGATCACCTCGCGGGCGTAGCCCTCAGCCTCGAGGGACGGCGTGAGGGTGACGTCCACGTAGACCGTTGCGTCCTTCATGGGGGCGGCAAAGACCCCCTCCGGGAGGGCTTCGGCGAAGGTGACGTGGCGCGCGGCAATCTCGTACCCATCGAGTTCGGCCTTTCCGTCCCGCTCGATCGCGGCCTTCAGTGCGGTGCCGTCCGCTCCCTCTATCAGGGCCTTGACCTTCGGCCCCTCCTTACCGAACTCCGGGCCGATCGCCCGCATCACCGGCTCAGCCTGCCAGAGGATCCGGTCCCACGTCCCGGTAACGACACTGACCGTCCGGGCGTTCGCCCGGGTCAGGGCAAGGTCGTTTAAGTCCTCAAGAGCCGTCTTCACGCCAGCACTCTCGGTGACGACCACGGTCTCTCCGACCGGCCAGCGCAGTTTTCTCTTTCCGGCCTGCCGGGCGGTGGCGACCGCGTCGTCAAACGCCCGGATGACTTCCATGTCGGCTTCGAGATCCTGATCGATCAGGAGGTCGTCTGCCTCCGGCCAGTCGAGCATATGGACGCTCTCCGGGTCACCTGCAAGGCGGAGGTTTCCGTAGATCTTCTCGGTGACGTGGGGGGTAAACGGCGCAAGGAGCGCTATTAAGCGGCGCAGGACGTAGTAGGAGGTTTCGTAGGCGTACCGCTTCTCCGGCGAGTCTTCTTCAAGCCACATCCTCGGCCGGACGAGCTGCACGTACCAGCGGGAGAGATCTTCGAGGATGAAGGTCGCGAGCGCCCGCGTCACCTTATGGAGATGATACTCCTGCAGGTCTTCGGCCGTCGTCCGGGCAAGTGAGTTCACCCGGGAGATGATCCAGCGGTCCTCCTGCGGCATATCGGCGATATGCGCCCGGACGAACGAGTCGTCCCACCGCCCGTCGTCTCCGGCCGCGGGCGTAAACGAGTCGAGGACCATGTACGGGAGCGGGAACCGGTAGACGTTCCAGAGGATGTTGAGCGTCCGGTGGATGGTCTTGACGCTCTCCCAGTTGAACTTCAGGTCGTCCCAGGGGGCGTTCGCCCAGAGGACGTAGAACCGGAGGACGTCGACACCGAACTGGTTCATCACCTCCTCAGGCGTCACGACGTTTCCGAGGCTCTTGCTCATCTTGCGCCCTTCGGCGTCGAGAGCAAACCCGTGCATCAGGACGCTCTTGTAGGGCGCGCGGCCGAACGCCACGGTGCTCGCCCCGAGCTGGGAGTAGAACCAGCCACGGGTCTGGTCCTGCCCTTCGGTGATGAAGTCCGCCGGCCAGTAGCGGTCGAAGGCCTCGCGCTCCCGGGGGAACCCGAGGGTCGCCCAGGACGCGACGGCCGAGTCGAACCAGACGTCGAAGATGTCGGCCACCCGGCGCATCTCCCCGCCGCAGGAGCACGGAATGGTGACGGTGTCGACGTAAGGGCGGTGGGGATCGACGATCTTCGTCCCCGACCGTTCCTCGAGTTCCGCGACGGTGCCGACGACGGTATATCTGTCACACTTTTCACAGTGCCAGATGGGGATGGGGATGCCCCAGTAGCGCTGCCGGGAGATGCACCAGTCGCGCGACTCCTTGACGAAGTCATGGAACCGGGCGCTCCCCGCCCACTCGGGGTACCACTTCACCTTCGCGATCTCCTCAAGCATCGGTTCGCGGATCTCGGTGGCCTTCAGGAACCACTGCGCCGTTGCCCGGTAGATGATAGGGGTCTTGCACCGCCAGCAGTGGCCGTAGCGGTGGGTGATCGTCCGCCGGGCGAGGAGATATTCGCCGAGCGCTTCGATGACGAAGTCGTTTGCGTCCCGGACGTACATATCCGCAAACGTCCCGGCCGCCGGGGTGAAGCACCCGCCGGCATCGACCGGGCAGAATGTCTCAAGCCCCTCCCGGATGCCGACCAGGTAGTCGTCCCACCCGTGCCCGGGGGCGATGTGGACGAGACCGGTATTCTCGAGCGTGACGTAATCGGCCGCGACGACCCGGTGCCGGATCTCCGCCTGGCGCGGCACCTGGCCCGCAAGCGGCGATGCATACTCCGTTCCGACAAGGTCGCTCCCGCTGACCTTCTCAAGGACCGTATAGTCCTGGTAACGCCCCATCTTCAGGACGGGCTCGACGAGGTCTTCGGCGATCCAGAGGATCTCCTCGCTTTCATCCTTCTTCGCCCGCACCCGTGCGTAGGTGAAGGTGGCGTTGACCGCCACCGCCACGTTTGCCGGAAGCGTCCAGGGTGTCGTCGTCCAGATCACCAGGTACTCGTTCTCCCGCCCGACGACGGGGAACTTGACGAAGATGGAAGGGTCGGTCTCATCCCAGTACTCCACTTCTGAATCGGCGATCGCCGTCTCGCACCGGGGACACCAGTTCACGACCCGGTGGCCGCGCTCGAGCAGACCGCGTTCGTCCGCCCGCTGGACCGCCCACCACGCGGACTCGATGTAGCCCGGATCAATGGTCTGGTAGGGGTTGTCGAAGTCGAGCCAGACACCGAGCTTCCGGAACTGGTCGCTCATGATCTCCATGTGCGTCACGGCAAACGTCCGGCACTGCTCGATGAACGCGGCGATGCCGTACTCCTCGATATCCTTCTTGGAGGTGAACCCGAGCTGGTGCTCGACTTTCACCTCGATGGGGAGGCCGTGCATGTCGTAGCCGGCCCGCTCGATGATGTTGCTGCCCCGCATCCGGTGGTAGCGGAGGATGGCGTCTTTTATGATCTTGTTCCAGGCGGTGCCGAGATGGATGTGGCCGGTGGTGTAGGGCGGCCCGTCGACGAAAAAGAACGCTTTTCCATCCTTTCGCAGCGCCTGGACGCGTGCATAGGTATTCTCCCGCTTCCAGTGATCCTGGACTTCCGTCTCAAGTTCCCGCGGGTTATAACTGCTGGTGACCTCTTTCACCTTGTATCCCTCATATTCAGCACTCTGGTGTACCGTTTGTTGTTGGGGGACAAAGCATTTTGTACGACTGACGGAAGGGTGCGGCGGATGACATCCGAGGTTTGAGGCACTGTCTGGTTCCGAGCAGGAGCGAGAGCGCCGGCAGGTGCAACTTGCGACATCCGGGAGAAGACGGTCAAGCAGGGAAAACCTTCCGGGAGACTGGTTAACCGAAGCTGGGGGTTACGTGTCTGCGTATGTGATGTGGACAGGGGAGGGGGGATGCTCCCCCCTCAAAGGCCTTCGGCCTTCTCGTGCTCCGTTCTCCCGGAACATCGCACCTCGCACGGTCCAGCGTATCGGGATTTTCTCCACCCCGCCCAATCCCCCGGGCCCTTTATCTCTCGAAACCCCGCCCTCTCCCATGCAGATCGCAGTCATCGGGCGGGGGGACTGCTCCGGGGAAGAATACAGGACAGCAGAAACCCTTGGCCGGCTCATCGCTGAATCGGGCGGGACCGTCTGTTGCGGCGGCCTCGGTGGGGTGATGGAGGCCGTCTCGCGGGGCGCAAAAGGGGGCCGGCGGTATGACTGTTGGCATCCTCCCGGACACCGGGGACGGTAACCCTTACCTCGACGTGGTCATCCGCACTGGCATGGGGCATGCGCGAAATGTCATCCTCGTCCAGTCGGCCGACGCGGTCATCGCCGTCGGGGGAGGCTACGGCACGCTCTCGGAGATTGCTGTCGCGCTCAAGACCGGAAGACCGGTCTATGGCCTCCTGACCTGGAAGATAGAAGGGGTGAGGGCCTGCGCCGGACCCGAAGAGGCCGTCAGTCTCGCAACCAGCGCAGGACACCCGTCTCGTCCGTCTCGTAGCCGCCGAGACCCTTGAGGATCTCTTTGAACGCCTCTGAGGAGACGGTCTCGACGAGGGCCGCGATCCGGAGGTCGTCAAGCATCTCGCGGTGCATCACGAGCTCGTAGCGTTCCGTCGCCACCGGGACGAACGCAAGACCGAGCGCCTTTGCCGCGCTGTATACCCCCATTCCCGCATCCGCCTCTCCGGTCTTGACCGCGAGCGCCACTGCAAGGTGCGTCGTCGCCTCGCGCCCGTAGCCGGGGATGAGGGCCGGGTCGATGCCCCGCATTGCCAGGTGGTGGTCAAGGAGCATCCGGGTCCCCGACCCCTTCTGCCGGTTGATGAACGTCCGGCCGGGCAGATCCTCGAATGAGAGCCCGTCGCGGGAGATGACCCCCTGCTGCCGTTCCGCCACGCAGAGAAGGGCGAGATCCGCGCCGGGCATATACCGCTCCAGGTAGTGGGTGTTGTAGGTGCCGTCGGGGGCGAGGAGGTGCATCGGGGCTGCATGGCACTCCTGCTTTTTGAGGGCGATCACCCCGCCCATGCTCCCGACATGGGTGGAGTGGATATCGACGCCGTGCGGCCGCACAAGGTCGGCAAGGTGGTCGAGGGCCGGGTCGTGGCTGCCGGTGACGAGGACCGCCTCCTCTGCCTCCGTGCGGGGGACGGTGAGCAGGACGCTCATTGTCTCCCCGGCCTCGGCGCCCTCCTTCTGTGCCGGGATCTGCAGGTAGCCGTTCGCCCGGACCATGCTCATCTGGACCCCCGCGCCTCGTGACTGCGGCACCGCCACCCAGTGTTCACCGATCCTTCCCACCGAGAGGAGGACAAACTCGTCGGTCCCGATATCGGAGTGAAGGCTTGTGGTGAGCCGGGCGTCGACCCGCTCGGGCCGGGTGGCGGGGAGACCGTAGCGGGCGATAAACGGCAGGACGAGCTCGCGCAGCACCGTCGCCGCGGCAAGGGGATAGCCGGGGAGACCGATCACCGGTTTTCCCTCGATCCTGCCGATGATCACCGGCTTTCCGGGCTTGATGGCGACGCCGTGTGCCAGGACCTCCCCGAGATCCCGGATGATCTCGGCGGTGTAGTCGCGGGTCCCGGCGGACGACCCCGCCGAGACGAGGAGGATATCGTTCTCGGCGACACCGCGCCGGACGGCGTCCCGGATAAGATCGTAGTCGTCCGGGACGATAGGATAGCGGTGCGCTTCCACACCCGCCTCAGCGAGGACGGCCGCGGCCATCAGGGTGTTGCTCTCCACCACCTTCCCCGGCGGCGGCATCTCACCGGCCGGCACCAGTTCGCTCCCGGTTGGGATCAGGCCTGCCCGGATGTTCTTGACCGCGATCTCCGTGACCCCGTAGTTTGCGAGCGCTCCTACATCATGCGGCCGTACCCGGTGACCGCTCGGGAGGATCATCTCCGACTCACCGATGTCCTCCCCGACCGGGCGGACATGCTGCCAGGGGCTGACCGATTTTCGGATAGTGTAGGTCTCGCCGTCGCGATGTTTTATAGGAGCGCAGCGGGAGGAGTCGTCAGACTTCGACTCGACCCAGACGTCCTCGATCATCACCACCGCATCGTAGTCGGGTGGGATGATGTTTCCCGTATTGACCCTCGCCGCATCCGGGAGGGTCACCGGGCGCTGCTCGCTTGCGCCGAGGGTATCGGCGCTTCTCACCGCGATCCCGTCCATCGCAGAGATGTGGATGGCGGGGACCGAGAACCGGGCGAATATGGGTTCAGCAGTGATCCTGCCGACCACGGCGGTCGTCACCGGAACGCGGACGATCCCGGGTACCGGCGAAAAGGAGCGTTCGACGAGCGCCCGCGCCTCCGCAAGGGATATCACCGAGAGGTAACGCTTCACCACAGGATCACCTCCACTTCCTTGCCCACCTCGAACCCCTCGCTCGATGCCGGGATCCGTACCAGGCCTTCGCTCTGCACCAGGGTGTTGAGGAGTCCCGACTTCCCGAAGACCGGCGTCGCCTCCCCGTCTCTCACGCTGACCCGGACGTAATCCTCCCGGCCGCGGGTAGAAGGAATGTTCTGCGTCAGTCGTGCGCGGGCGGTCTGCCGCAAAACGGTCGTCCCGCGCATCGCCGCGAGCAGGTGGTCGACGACGGCGACGAGCACGACAAAGGCCGAGGCCGGGTGACCGGGGAGCCCGATGACCGGTTTTCCCCGCGCGGTGCCGATGATGGTGGGTTTACCGGGCGCGATCGCGATCCCGTGCACCAGCACCTCACCGAGCTCCATGATGACCGCCGCGGTGTTGTCCCGTTCGTCCTTCGAGGAGCCCCCCGATACCAGGACCACGTCGCACCTCTCAAGCGCCGACGAGACCGCCCGCCTCAAAACCGCCCGGTCGTCTCTGACGATCCCGAAGTAAACTGGATGGCAGCCCCGCCCCGTCACAAAGGCCCCGGCGAGGTAGGAGTTTGCGTCCCGCACTTCGCCCGGCCGCGGGGTCTCGACGACGGGGACGAGCTCGTTGCCTGTGGATATGATCCCGACCTTTGGGACCTTCGTGACGCAGACCCGGTCGGCACCGACCGCCGCGGCGACGCCGATCTCCCGGGGCGAGAGAACGCGGCCCCGTTCAAGTGCCACCTTCCCGGCCTGAAAGTCCTCGCCGCAGAAGACCACGTTCTCACCGGGTGCCACGGAGCGATGAATCAGGATGTCGTCCCCGATCTGCTCGGCATGCTCGATCATCACGACTGCGTCCGCGCCTCCGGGGAGAGCGCCGCCGGTGGGGACGTACCGGCACGAGCCCGGGGAGATCCTCCCGGCATCTGCGCTCCCCATCCCGATCCGGCCCCGGCACTGGAGCATTGCCGGGATGGCCTCGGAAGCCCCGGTGGTCTCGGCCGCCGCGACCGCGTAGCCATCGACCGTCGAACGGTCAAACCCCGGGATGTCGATATCGGCAACGACGTCCCGCGCAAGGACCCGGTAGAGGGCATCTTCGAGCGGAACCTCCTCGCACCCTGGCGGGGGTGCGAGTCTCCGCACCGTCTCCACAGCCTCGCTGACGGGTACGACCGATAGAAAGAGGCTCATCTGAAGCAGCCCAGCTGGCAGCCCCGTATCTTTATTCGCGGTTCGCGCTGGTTGCAGTAGCGGGCGATATCCATCCGGGGTATGCCGCACTTCTCGGCGATCTCGAAGGCCTGCGGGCAGGTGATCTCGTTTGTTATACCATACGCCTCGAATGCTTTCCGTATCTTCTCTTCGTCCATAGTACTCACATGGTTTGCCTGTAGAGTGATAGGATTTACTATTGCGCCAGTCAAGCAGTACCATTTAGCATGCCGCCGACCCACGTATATCCGATGCGGATCGTGCTGATTAACTCAAAACAGGATATCGCAGGGGTAAATATCCGCAACCACCTCCTGGCTCTGCTCTCCGGGAGCAATTCATGGCCGCTCGCGGAGGATCATACGCTGACGTTCCACGAGGTCGACGGACGGCTGATCTACCAGGACCGGATCGACCGGGAGGTCGATGCCGACCTCATCATCTTCATCTCCCGGCACTCGAGCGTGCAGCCGACGCCCGCCCTGACCGTGCATGTGACCGGCAACTACGGGTCTGCCGACCTCGGCGGCGAGCCGGGGGAGCTCGCGCCGGCAGCCCCTAGATGGATGCACGCGGTCCTCGGCAACCTCGCCGCCCGGGCCCCGGAGGGCTACCGTGCCTCCTACGAGGTAACGCATCACGGTCCGACGGCGCTTTCGACACCGTCGTTCTTTGTCGAGATCGGGTCCACTGCTGCCGAGTGGGCCGATCCGGCAGCCGGGAGAGCGGTGGCGGAGAGCATCCTCTCGGCGGCACCGACCGAGACGATCAACCTCATCGGGTTTGGTGGGACCCACTACGCGGTGCGGCAGACCGGGATCGCTCTCTCCTCCCGGGGCGCCTTCGGCCACATCGTGCCGACACGGCAGACCGGTACTATCAGCCCCGACAGCCTCCGGCGGATGCGGGAGGCAAGCCGCGCCGTTGCCGCCTACATCGACAGGAAATCGCTTCCCGCCGACGAGGCCGGGCGGATCGAGAAGCTGCTCGACGACGCCGGGATGCTCCTCCTCTCCGAATCGGAGGTCGTTGAGGCCTCGCGCCTCGAATGGGCCACCTACCTCCGGGTACGGGCTCTTGCCGAAGAGATCGCCCCCGGATCACGCATACGTATCCACGGCCTTGCCGGCCTGGGAAACCCCGTTCCTGTGCCGGTAGTCACCGATCTGGTCGAAGAAACGGTAAAATCTGATAAAGTCAGGTTTTTAGAATCTCTTGATAAATTGCCAGTGGTTCATCTCTCGAAAGGTTCGAAAGAGGTGCTATCGACCTTTATCGGCTTTGAGGACGGGTCCTCTCAACTCGCAAGTGATATAACTACCCTGTGCGTAAAACTCTTACTTATCTGTGAAGACGCTGCTATCGACGGTGATCACCTCATCCTCCGGAAGGTGCGGTTTGATCCCGAAAAAGCGCGCAGACACGGGGTCCCGAGAGGGCCGCTCTATGCCATCCTTGCCGGCGGGAGAGCGGTTGAGATCGAGGGGCGGAAGATCACACCCGATGCAGTGCAGACAACCAGCGTGAAACGGATACATATCCCGGGATTGGAGAGGTATACATGAAGTCCATCGTAGAAGAGGCACTTTCACGGGCACGAGAGGAGCAGCGGTTTGCTGAGCCCACTGAGGTCGACAAAGAGCTTGAGGATGTCCTCATGGAGCTCCGGACTGAGATTGCAGTCGTCGGGTGCGGGGGCGGCGGTTCGAACACGGTCACCCGGATGGCGGAGGAAGGCATCAACGGGGCGCGGCTGATCGCTCTTAACACCGATGCTCAGCACCTTATTCGGACCCGGGCTGAGACACGTATCCTGATCGGGAGGCAGAGGACCCGCGGTCTTGGTGCAGGCTCGATTCCGCAGGTCGGTGAAGAGGCGGCCCTTGAGAACGAGGACGACATCAAGCATGCTGTCGAGGGATGCGATATGGTCTTTATCACCACCGGGCTTGGTGGCGGCACCGGCACCGGCTCAGCACCCGTCGTCGCGAAGTCCGCCCGGGAGGAGGGTGCCCTGACCATCGCCGTGGTCACCCTGCCGTTCACGGCCGAAGGCGCCATTCGCGCCCAGAATGCCGAGGCAGGCCTCGAACGGCTCCGTGAAGTGGCCGATACCGTCATCGTCGTCCCGAACGATCGCCTGCTCGAGGTCGTGCCCCGTCTCCCGCTCCATGCCGCCTTCAAGGTATCAGACGAGGTGCTGATGCGGGCGGTCAAGGGCATCACCGAACTGATCACGATGCCCGGGCTCGTCAACCTGGACTTCGCCGATGTCCGGACCGTCATGGAGCGCGGAGGCGTCGCGATGATCGGGATGGGCGAGAGTGACAGTGAGGACAAAGCCGCCGACTCGGTCAAGAAGGCGCTGCGCTCCCCGCTGCTCGATGTCGATATCTCCGGGGCGAGCGCGGCGCTCGTCAATGTTGTCGGCGGGCCGGATATGACCATGTATGAGGCTGAGGCCGTCATCCAGGAGGTCTATGACCGCATCGATCCCGATGCCCGCATCATCTGGGGTGCCCAGGTCGATCCCGAGATGCAGGGCAGAATGCGGACCTTACTTGTCGTTACCGGTGTCCGGTCACCACAAATATATGGGAGAAACGAAAAGAGTATGCCACGCATGATGAAACAATTTGAGATCGACTTTCTGAAGTGAGCCGGTATGATGGATTATAAAGAGAAGTTTGACGAAGTAAAGTCGTTCAAGATCGAAGAGGAGCTCTTCAAGAAGTACTGGCGCGTGCTGAAACTGGCGCGAACGCCGACCCGCGACGAATTCTCCAAGATTGCGATCGTGGCGGCTGCCGGGATCATGCTCATCGGCCTTGTCGGCTTTATCATATACGAGATCCTGCTGGTAATGCCCAAATGATGGATATGGCTGAGAGCGCAAACAGGGTATATGCAATAAAGACGACCGCAAAGCAGGAACGGACGGTAGCCGATAACATCGAGAAGGTGACGAGGGAACAAAAAGACATCCATGTCATGGCTGTCATGGTCCCCGAGGAACTGAAAGGCTACGTCCTTGTGGAGAGTCCTGACTCGATCGCCCGAATAGAACAGCTGGTGGAACTGATCCCCCATGCGCGCGCGGTGGTGCAGGGTTCGACCGCGCTTTCTGAGGTAGAACATTTCCTGGTCCCGAAACCGGTGGTCAGCGGCATCACCGAGGGCACCATCGTCGAGATCATCGCCGGCCCGTTCAAGGGCGAGAAAGCGGTCGTAAAACGGATCGATTCCGGGAAGGAAGAGATCACGGTCGAGTTGTACGAGAGTATGGTCCCCATTCCGATCACGGTACGCGGCGATTCCGTCCGCGTTGTGGAACGGTCGGACGAGACTGGTTAAATACCCCTCCATTCCTCTTTTTCCCACCCTGACAGGGAGCGTTATGCCGCTGGCGTCGTAATTCCTTTTGCCTGGCGCACCGGTTTGCCCCGATCCCGGGGTTCAGGGGGAGAACCGCCCGACACTATATTTAAATCCTCTCACGTTGACCTTGGATAACCCAGGCAACTATTCCCCTGAGGAATAAGCTGGTGAATTTGTATGGCAGAAACGGTCGAGGTATTGGTACCCGGCGGCAAGGCAACTGCAGGTCCGCCTCTCGGGCCCGCACTCGGACCTCTCGGTATCAACGTGAAGGCTGTCGTCGACGAGATCAACAAAAAGACAGCTGACTTCAACGGCATGCAGGTGCCGGTGACGGTCACAGTCGACGAGAAGCGGAACTTCACGATTGAGGTGGGCATTCCGCCCACGACGGCGCTCGTTATGAAAGAGGCCGGTATCACCAAGGGTTCCGCAGAGCCGGGTACTCAGGTGGCAGGGAACCTGCCGCTGGAGGCCGCTGTCCGTATCGCCCGTATGAAACTTGATGGCATGCTCTCGTACGACGTCAAATCAGCGGTCAAAGAGGTCGTTGGAACGTGCGTGAGTGTCGGCGTCACCGTTGAGGGTATGAGCCCCCGCGAGATGATCCAGGCCATCAACGACGGTGCATACGACAGCGTACTCGTCGCATAGATGTCAGACAACCATAGAAGATCGTGAGGTCGTGTACTATGGAGGCAAAGGATGGTTGATAAAACCAGTATACAGGAAGCCGTGAATGCGGCACTGGAGAAGGCTCCGGAACGGAAGTTCAAGGAGAGCGTGGATATCACCGTCAACCTCAGGAACATTGACATGTCCCAGCCCAAGAATCGTATCGATGAGACGATTCTCCTCCCGAACGGTTTTGACAACGTCAAGATCGCCGTTCTCGGGAAGGGCGACATCACCACGCAGGCAAAAGAGGTGAATGTGGACCTTATCATCGGACCTGAGGAGATCGAGCGGCTCGGGGGAGAACCCCGGGAAGCGCGTAAGATGGCGGAAGAGTACCAGTTCTTCCTTGCTGAGACGGCAATGATGCCTCTCGTCGGCCGGTACCTTGGTGTCAGGCTTGGTCCGCGTGGACGGATGCCGATGCCGGTTCCGCAGGGGATGGACATCAGGCCCATCGTCCAGCGTCTGAGAAGTTCCGTGAAGATCCGGACGAAGGATAAGAAGGTCTTCCACGCGAAGGTCGGGTCGGCCGGCATGGAGCCCGCTGAGATCGCCGAGAATATCGATGCGGTTCTCAGAAGGGTCGAGTCCGTCCTGGAGAGCGGGACAATGAATATCCACTCGGTCTATGTGAAGACGACCATGGGCCCGGCAGTGAGGGTGATCTGATGGCACTCTATACGCACCACCTGCCCCGGTGGAAGAAGGAAGAGGTCGAGGCGATCAAGCGCGGTATCGAGGGGCACACGCTCGTCGGTGTTGTGGACATGTATGGCATTCCTGCCTCGCAGGTCCAGCAGATCCGGCGGAACCTTCGCGGCACGGCGACGGTGAAGATGGCCCGGAACACGCTGATCGAGCACGCCTTAAACGAGCTCGGCGGCAGTGTCGCGGCCTTAAACGAGCACGCCGAGGGTCAGAGCGCCCTGATCTTCACGAACGAAAACCCCTTCAAACTCTTCAAGCTGCTTGAGAAGACGAAGACCAAGATGGCGGCGAAGCCCGGTGAGACTGCTCCGGAGGATATCGTCGTCCCGAAGGGTCCGACCACCTTCAAGCCCGGCCCGATTGTCGGCGAGCTTCAGCAGGTGGGCATTCCCGCAGCCATTGAGGGCGGAAAGGTCAAGATCCGTGAGACCAAGACGGTCGTGAAGAGTGGCGAGGTCATCAATAAGAAGGTTGCCGATGCGCTCGTGAAGCTCGGTATCAAGCCGATGGATGTCGGTCTCATCCTCCAGGCTGCCTACTACCGCAACACCGTCTTCACGCCGGACTTGCTTGCAATCGATGAGGAAGCCTACGCGAACAACATCGTGCTCGCTGCCCAGCAGGCGTTCAACCTCTCGGTCAATGCCGTCATCCCGACCAGGCTTACCGTCAGCGCCATCATCAGCAAGGCGGTCCAGGAAGCCCGGAACGTGGGCGTCGAGGCGAGCATCTACGAGAAGGATATCGTCGACCTGATCATCGGGCGGGCACAGCGCGAGATGCTGGCTGTTGCGCTCGCGGCACAGGGCCAGGGCTTTGAGCTCGATGAGGCGACCCTGAAGGCGGCAACGGCTGCGACCGCTGCGGCACCCGCGCCAGCAGCTCCGGCGGCAGCCGAGGCAAAGCCCGAGGAAGAAGAGGCGGAAGAGGAGAAGAAGGAAGAGGAGGAAGAGAGTGGCATGGCCGGTCTCGGCGCCCTCTTCGGCTAACTATAATTTCAACAACTGAGGTGAATCAACATGGAGTATATCTACGCTGCACTGCTCCTGCACAACGCAGGCAAAGACGTAACTGAAGAGAATGTGACTGCTGTCCTGAACGCGGCCGGTGTCGAGGTCCAGGACGCCCGCGTGAAGGCCCTTGTCGCCGCACTCGAGGACGTGAACATCGAGGAGGCCATCAGCAAGGCCGCCGTCGCGCCCGTCGCCGCTGCACCCGCGGCAGCCGCTGCCCCTGCAGCCGCCGCTCCCGCAGCCGAGGAAGAGGCTGAGGAAGAAGGGAAGAAGGAAGAGGAAGAAGAGAGCGGCATGGCCGGTCTCGGTGCCCTCTTCGGCTAAATTTTTCTTTTCTTTCGTGGATATTTACAGTACGGTTGCGCACATCGCTGGGACGGCTCGCCCCGCTTTTAAAGATCGCTGACTGATACGTCGCCACGGTGGCCATAAACTATAACCATCGAAACGTTGACGTCCCCGTACGGATGCTTAATTTGGATGGGGTCGGTCATGCGCATAGCTTTGATTGTTGCCGCAATGGTGATCATTGCGTTTCCTACAGTATGTTCAGGTCTTCAAACCTGAAAGTCCGGTGCCCGACGGCGAGACGATAAATCTCACCATCACCTCCCCGAAAGAGGGTGATGAAGTCTGGATCGACGTCGTTCCGCCTCACGTTGCGGTTATCGGCGAAACCGATGCCCCTTCCGGTATACGGAGCGTGATCGTGCAAAGCGAAATAGGGGAGGTTTCGTGTGGGAGCGGGACGAAGTTTGCATGTTCTGTACCGGTTTCTGTGGGGAAGAACAGAATCACGGTCATAGCGACCGATAACCTCGGAAACCGAGCGGAAAAATCTCTGAACGTGACCGTCCGCATCGGCATCCCGCCGCCGCCAGCGATCACCGTTTCGGGCAGGGTAACAGACCTCAAAGGCAATCCGATTCACAACGTATCCGTGCGATTTGAATCAGTATTCTGGCTGGATGGCGGCAAAGACTTCTCGGAGACGAACACGACCGGAAGAGACGGCAGGTATCTGATCGAAAACGCACTTGGGAGCAGGCAGACCGTCAGCGTTCAGAAAGAGGGCTATCTCACCCTCCAGCGCGAGATTATCTTCGAAGACGTGACGAACGAACTCGACCTGAAACTGGAACCCTCTGGCCGGGCAACTCTGGGATTCGATCTGCAGATAGGTATCATCGGAGTATTGGGAGCATTATTGGTCTTTCTGGAGGTCCGTCGGAGAAAGGAAGGGTGGTAAAGTACGTGACTGGCTGAATAGATCAGAGGACGGCTAAAACTCCTTTTTTTATTAGGCTCGTAAGACCATGAAAAGGACAAAATGTTCGAAAGGATGAAATACGCGGTACAGGGAATGATAAAAAAGTGAGCACAAAACCCACTGCATCCAGAGAGATTGGCATCTTGGTGATCGGGTTCTGTGTTCTGCTGGTCTTTACGGCAGGGTGCCTTATGCCTCCTGACGAGATCGGCCGCGATATCCTGGTCTTCAAGGTCGATGCTGAGGGTACAGAACAATGGCAGACGGTCATCGATACCGGGGGAGATGATATTGCCAGGACCATAACCCAGACTGCAGACGGGGGATATCTTATCGGTGGGGAGGTCTGGCCCTGGCGCGGTGGTCGATCTTATGGAGTTTTCAAACTCAACAGCAACGGTACCGTCGACTGGAATGTCATCGGAGAGGGAGCTTCGGCTTCTGTTGTCGAGACAGCAATAGGCACCATCGTAGCGGTCAGCGGTTCCAGCACCGAAAGTTCCAGAACCCCGCTCTTTGACCTGACAGGGAACCTCCTGAAGAGCGAAGTACAGAGTGCGGAGGCTGGCATCTTGGAGTCGGTCGCCGGGACTACCGACGGCGGGGTTGTCGTCGTCGGAACTTTCGGAGGAGATCTCCCGGTACTCAAGAAAGATCGGAACCTGACGGAAGAGTGGAGGAAGATCTACAGACCGACGACCGGGAGGGCCTCTGAGGATATCATCGTCCAGACATCCGACGGGGGTTACCTGGTGGGTAGTCGGATCTCTCTTCCGGACAGAGGCGGCTTTGACGTGTGGATACTCCGACTGAATGCCACAGGCGATTTACTCTGGGATACGACACTCGGCACGCCGCCACTCTACCACGACGTGCACTTCATGAGCGAAGGTCCAGAAAGCAAAAGTACTGTCATCTACAGCAACATAATGCTGGGACCGCTGGAGGAGGTTGTCCTTGATCCGGGTGGGAATGTGCTCGAGAAGAGAGCGCTCAATGCGTCGGTTCCGATCATCAAAACGACCGGTGGAGGATATGTATACGCCCCTGTTACGTGGTATTGCGAACCTCGGCTTTTGATCTTCTCCGACTGGGTAGGCGTCCCCCACGTCGTGAAGCTCGATCCCGGCGGACTCCAGGAGTGGGACATTGAACTGAACGTCACCTTCGCGATAGGCAGGGCGGTCTCGGTCATCCAGACCACCGACGGCGGGTATGCCCTCTTGGCGGACAGATATAACATCCCTACGGAGCCCCAGTAGCTGGCTTTTTGTGATGGGGGATCTGGAGGGTATGCGAAACATTACCATTAGTCCCCTCCACAATCCTCTCCTCTTTCCGGTGGCCATTCTCATCCATGCCGGTTCTCCCCCATGACAGTAAAATCTTCCAAGAAGTCCTAGGAATGAGATCGGGGAGAGATGGAGATGGGCTCCTCGGGATGACCGGTCGGCGGAGCTCTGCGAGGGGAGCCATGCTTGCGGATCTCGATCCGGAGATATCGCATTTGCACGGGAGAAATATCAGGAAAATGGGATGATAGTTCTCGTTCCTTGCCGGAGCGCACGTCTGTCATCAGGATCGGATTACGGATATTGCAGTCGTTTTTTCGAGTAAGCGTAAAACTATGTCTCCTTTTCATCGGCAATTGCGCCCATCACCCGGGTGAATTCCCTCATTTTTGCAAACGACCGACTGACATGTCGCCGCTATGGCCGTAATCTATAATTATCGGAACGTTGATGTTCCCATGCGGATGCTCAAAATAGCGTTCGCACCATGGTGGAGGTTCACCCGCCCTTGCACGGATAGGATGAACCCTCCACGGCCCGAAGGCTAGGGAGATATTTGTATTTCACATATTTATGGATTTTCTCCTTTGCCTCCGGGGATGTTACAGGAGAAAGTCACATGAATGGAAAAAATTGGAATGCGAGCATTTTCCGTACTCTTTGCTGTACTGTTGATAAGTATTGCGATGGTGCCGGTGGTGAGTGCAAGTAATGGGAGATATGCGGGTCCAACCGACATTGATGAGGGACCAATCCTCATTGTTGGTGTCGATGTGCCCGCGCCGGAACCGATACCGTTAGAGATACTGCTAAAAGCAGAATCTATGGAGATGGAGCACGATGACAGAGTGATTATCCAAGATACGGTAAGCTATCTGAGCTCTTGGAATGAAGAGTTGAAGTGGGGCTTATCTGAAGAGGAAGTCAAGAAATATTCCCAAATTCTTGAAGAACAGGTGTTGGTCAATTACTATGATGTAGACAATCGTTACTATCTAATACCGAACTTGGACAAATTTGGAGAGGAGTTGGGGCTTGTTTTAGGACTTAATGCTGATGAAGTGGATCGATACGTCAGAGCGCACAGAGAGCAAATTGCGAGAATTATTCAGGACGGCCATCTCGGTATCGCAGGAGCTTCTGCGCTTGATAGCCGTATAGATAGCTCTACAGGTAGCTCTCTCTATGTCAGCCCTTCATCGTATGTCAGCCCTTCATCGCAATCAGCACCCCACGCGACTGGAAAAGCCTACTATTTATATATATTCGTGGACTTCACGACCCCGGTCTCAGGCTTTCAGGGAACCTGGATCCAATCGAATCGGAATGCTGCATTGAGCGGCTTAAGCTCCGCGACAACGGCAATTCGCAACCAAGCGCCTGCGGCCGCTAACCTTGTCAACGACGGCGGTTTCTTGACCGTAACTGTTTCTGGACAGAATCAGGGCGATCATTCCAGCTCCTGGGGCCCGAATGGATGGATGGTAACAGCAGCAAGAAACCTCGGCTACACTGGTACGGGCTACGCTGCTACTGAGCAAATGGCAAGATCGATTAAAAGCTGGGCTGGAGCAGATCAGGTCGTGATTGTCTACCTAACGCATGACAATCAGGGCTGTTATGCAACAGGCACTAGCACGGGTTACGCAGACATGGCCGTGATTTCATACTGGTATCCAGGATTGCCTAACACTCCGCTTACCCAAACGCCATCTGGCGTTTATGCGCACGAGATATACCACCTCTATGGCGCCCTTGATGAATATAGTGGTAGTTCATTCTGTGGACAGTACAGCGATCTTGCCGTCAGCCCGATGCACGACAAATATACGAATCAACATCATGAGGGTTGCAGTCCGTTAAACATGTTCATTATGAGGAACTCTGTTCTTAACGCTGGTCCGAGCCCATCAACTAAGAACTTCATTGGTTGGGGTGATTGGAATGGAAATGGGATTCTCGACCCGTTCAAATAGCCGTGAGGTTGATCCTCAACCAATTTTTGGGATTGGATCGGCTATGCGCATAGCTTTGATTGTTGCCGTACTGATTGTTGCCGTACTGATGATCATTGCGTTTCCTGCAATAAACCCGGTACCCGGCGATGAGGAGATAAATCTCATCATCACCTTCCCGAAAGAGGGTGATGAAGTCTGGATCGACGTCGTTCCGCCTCACGTTACGGTTCATGGCGAGGTCGATGCCCCTTCCGGTATACGGAGCGTGGTCATCCAGAGCGAAATAGGGGAGGTTTCGTGTGGGAACGGGATGGAGTTCGCATGCCCTGTACCGGTTTCTTCGGGGAAGAACAAAATCACGGTCATAGCGACCGATAACCTCGGAAACCAAGCGGAAAAATCTCTGAACGTGACCATTCGCAGTGGACCACCTCCACCGCTGCTGATCATAGTCTTGGGCTATCTGATCGAAAATGCACTTGGGTACATAATAGGTATCATCGGAGTATTGGGAGTATTATTGATCTTTCTGAAGTTCCGTCGGAGAAAGAGAAGGTGATATTGTGCTTTTTCCATGCAGGATACGAAACTACCATCAGTTGCTTCCCCCTCTTGTCATAGCGGAGAGCATAAGCTTGGTAATCGACGGATTGGGAACCGAATGAATGTATAGACATGGAAACACAGATCTGAGAGTACTTTCCAGCATACTGATCTCAGGCAAATGGCCTTGATATCATGGCTCACTGGTTAATGAATGTAATAGTTGCCGTCACGGTTGTGGTAGGTCTCATTGGTCTGATCCCCTGTGCCAGTGCATCTGCTATTCACATCGAATATTTTCATGCACCTGGATGTCCCCCATGTAAACAGACCGATTCTATTATCGTCGGCTTTGAGAAAACCTATGATGATGTTCTGATTGCTGAACGGATCGACGTCAATACACCGGATGGATGGGATCGGTGGCTCCAATATGACTTTACCAATGTGCCGGCCGTGGTCGTGAACGGCACTATTAAAATTCCCAAAGAGGAGATCACCGAGGAGAGCATCAGGGCGGCGATCGAGATATCGTTATCCGGAGCCGAATCGGAAACGGACTCGCCGCCGATAAACTGGAACATCTCATTTGCCTATTCTCTAGGTCTTTTCTCCGGCTTTTCACCCTGTCTGATGGCGATACTCGGGTTCATACTGGTGTATACCACCGGATCGGGCAATGGCTTGAGAAGCAGCCTCCTTAACTCCATGATATTCGGCCTGGGGCTGGTCGCCGCGTACATCGTCATGGGGTGCTGCTTCCTGTTGGTGGGGATGTCGCTCGGCGGCTTCGGCCCGTACCTCGCCGTCGCGGCGGGACTGATCACGGTACTCACCGGGTTGAACCTGCTTGGGTTGATACAGCTCCCGCTCTCTGCAGACGGTTATATCCGATCCGCTATACAACGGCACTCGACCACCCTTGTCGGCTTGTTCGTCCTGGGCATGATATTCTCGATTGTCAAGGCCCCGTGTGCTGCACCGATGATTCTCGTCCTGCTGAGCAAAATCTTGATCGAGGGGTCCGTGCAGGATCTATCGCTTCTGCTCGTTTTTGGGGCGGGGGTGCTCACGCCGTTCGTCGGTGTCGGAGTCCTCGGGGGATACGGTTCGTCAAGCAGAATCAGAGAATATCGGGATGTCATTAAAGCCGCCAGCGGAATTATTCTGATTGGATTTGGGTTCTGGATCATTTTCTGGGGGTAAACGGCCATCTTATCTACAATTGACGCACACCCTCGCCCATAGAACGATTTCACTACACCAAATGGAGAACGATTCAAATGAAAAATCGAGCCGGGCAGGGGGAGCAGTACTCGGGGTACTATTGGCAATCGCCTGGATTGTTCTTCTGTGGTTCGTTGAACGTACTTTTTTCCCTCACCTAGACGGTATTCAAAATCCGGTCGTTAACTGGCTTTATATTGGCCCCATGATGTTTTTGTCTCCTTTGGGAACTACCTGATGTATCAGCGGGAATTAGGTGGTTTCGAAGTCATTCGTGGTGTAATTGGGGGCTTAAAAGATCTCTCCTGGGTATTCTGATCTGGCTCCCTGTTACAGTGGTATTATTTCCCTGCAGTGGGATGGTCCTTGGCAACTAAGCCCGATAGGGGTCTCCTTACCATGCTCGTTATTTACATTTTGTGGGAGAGAAGCGCAGTGCGGAAACGCTCTCCTGCATACGCAGGGCAGGACAATTCACGTTAAGGTATTGGAAATGCGAGCTCACTCCTATACCCGGATTTTCTTATCTCATCGATGGGTGGGATGAAGGTGAAAACCACGACTTTTCTTGGGATGGGTTCGTGATAAGCGGTACTGCGAGTGGTTTCCTCTCATGCGAGATCGGATCTCGATGACGGAGCGTGACGGCCGCAAGACAGGTATACGGACCCGCGCGCTGGAATTTAGCCCGACGAGATCTCGCGACCCATTTCGGCGGGATAACTCTCCGTGCCGGGATGGCCGGGGAGGCGGAGAGCTTCCGGATGCCTGTCGAAGAACTCCCGGGCAGCTTCGGAGAGCCGGTAGCGGACGAACCGTCCATCCCTCTCCGTGACGACGATCCCGTCTCCCTTGAACTCCCGCATCCTATCCGAGGCTATCCGACCGGAGATTCCAAGCCGTTCCGAGAGATCGTTCCGGTCCACCTCCATGGATTCGAGGAGACGCCCGAGCATCACCTGGGAAATTTCCTCCCGTAGGACGATCTGGATGCGCTGTTCAAACGCGGTGTGCCTCTGGTTCCTTGCGAAGTGCCCGTAGCGGCCCCGGTGACAGACGGTGGCCACCTTTCCTTCCCTGGCGAGCATGGCGAGGTGATACCGGAGCCGACTTCGCGAGACACCCGTAAGCTCGTTGAGTTCCCCGGTCTCGATGCCCGGATAGGCGGCGATCTGCCGGTAGAGGTCACGCCGGAGGTCGTCGTCGAGAATTGTGCGCTGTGTCACCCGTCGGTAGCCGAACGTTAGGAAGAGAAAGTAAACAAATTCGCCGGGGAAGAAGCACACGGGGAAGAATGTGAGCATGACATAGGGTAGCACCGCCCAGAGCGGCAAGTCCCAGAGTATGTTCTTCTCGAAGTCATACCTCTCGCCAGTGAGGTCGTGTACCTCGCTGGAGTACTTCCCCGGTTCGATCTCGTAACCGGCGGTTACCGTGGCCCGGGAGTGCAAGCTTTGCGAGGACCACAGCGACGAAAAGAAGGGAGAAGATCCGACTCCACCGCATCATACTGAATGATCGCCGGAAGAAGTGTTCAACGTTTTGCTATTCACCACCAGACGAACGTGTAGCCCTGGGTCCCGGTCACGCGGTCGCCGTAGACCTCGAAGTACCACGTTCCGGGGTGCAACGCACCGGAGGAGTGCTTTATGTTCAAGCATATCCTCCCGTTCACGGTGCCGTCGGCCGAGTCGTAGTACGGCCCGAGCGTGGCGATCGGCGTGAAAATCGTCAGACGAAGCGAGTTGGACGGATTGCCCCAGTTCAGATCGACGGTGCGCTCCGTCGTGCCTACGGGAACGTTGAACGAGTACAAGTCCGACCCGCCCTGTTTGATGCTGCCGGCGTTCATCGGCATGACGATGCCGCCGACGTTCGTCGACGTGAGCAGTAGTCTCTCCTTGAACGTCGTCTCCCCGGGGGTCACGACGTAGTTGCCGTTCTCTATCTCCTGTGCTCCGACGGCCGGGGTCAGCAGCGCCACGACCACCATGATAATTGTTGCGATTCCAATCAGTCTCATAGCGTATCGTTGAGGAATTTCGAGAATTACTATATCTCTTTTACGGCCACCGCGACGTACTAATCATGCAACCCGTACTCTAATCGCATCTCCCCTGCAGGAGGCGTGGAGGCCGGAACCGTCTCCTTCGGGGGCAAAACGTCGCGATCGGCGCCGCCTCCCGGGATGTGCGCAATCGGCGGACCGTCCCCACCCGTCCGACGCCGTGATGGCGGAGGAGCCTGATGCCGATGGTCGAAGGGAGTTCCTCCACCAGTACCCATCGTCCGGGGCAGCCGAACCCGCCCTCCTTACTCCTCCACACTCCCCCCGTACACCACCTGCCCGAAGCTGATGCACCCGTCCCCGAGGGGATACTCCCGGTTAATAACGAACTCGAGCCCGGCGGCACGGACCGCCTCCCGGATCGTCTCCCGGATCGCCTTGTTGTACGCCACCCCGCCCGAGAGCGCTACCCGGGGGATCCCCCGCTCTTCTGCCGCCCGGACGGCCATCGCGGCGACGCCACGGGCGAGGTTGTGCTGGAGCGATGCGGCGAGATCTTCGGCCCGCTCCCCGGCTGCGGCCCGCCGGAAGGCCTCCGCGAGGAGGGAACGGGTCGAGAGGACCTCGCAATCACCGTCGCGGAGAAACTCGAGATCCCAGGCCGAGGCCTTCCCGGCATGCGCCGCCGACTCGAGTTTCATCGCCGGCTCGCCGTCGTAGGTCCGCTCCCGGCAGATCCCGAGGAGGGCTGCGGCGGCATCCAGCACCCTCCCCGTGCTCGAGGTCGCGGCGACGTTTAAGCCCCGCTCCACCTGCCGGACGAGGACCGCAAGTTCGATATCGCTCCACCCTCGCGATGCAAGGAGATCCCGGACTTCGGCGGTGGGGAGGATGCCGTAGAGCATCCGTTCCGGGAACCGGGTGGCGAGGTCGCCGCCCGGCATCGGGACGACCTCGAGGTGGGCGACCCGGTCGAGGTGGGGCACCTTCCCCGCAAATACCTCGCCACCCCAGATCGTTGCGTCATCGCCGTAACCCACCCCGTCGATAGCGATCCCGACGCACTCCTCCCGGGTCGCGGCGGCGATGTGTGCCCGGTGGTGCTGGACGGCGAGGAGCTCCGCCCCGGTCGCTTCGGCAACCTCCCTCGCGTAGCGGGTCGAGAGGAACTGCGGGTGGAGGTCGTGGACGATCCGGTCATAGCGTGCGCCGGTGAGGGTGCCGAGCCTCTCCGTCGTCTCCTGCAGGTAGGCGAGCGTCTGGGGGTTCCTGACGTTTCCGACATGCGGGGAGGTGATGCAGAAGCCGTTCTTGTAGATGGAGATGTTCGCGTTCAGTTCCGGGCCGACGCCGAGGATGCACCCTTTGCCGAGATCGATCGCCTCCCGCTTCGGGGCGAGACCACGGGAGAGCCGGATGATGTAGCCGTCCCGGACGACTGAGTCGTCGCACCGGTTGACGATCCGGCGGTCGTGAGTGAGGATATAATCCACCTGCCCGGGAAGTCGCTCGAGAGCGGTTGCGAGATCGGTGGTCATCGGGTAGCCCGGCAGGTTCGCGCTCGTCATGATGAGGAGCGGGTGGGCGAGTTCTGCAAAGAGGAGGTGGTGCAGCCCGGTGTAGGGGAGCATGCACCCGATGGTGTGGAGGTTTGAGATCCCCGGGAGGGAAGCGGGGTCCCGCTTATCGAGCACGACGATCGGCCGTTCCCGGGAGTTGAGGATCGCCCGCTCTTCGCCAGAGACGACCGCGATCCGCTCCACCTCCGCAGGGGTCGCCATCACCGCGAGCGGCTGTTCCGTCCGGCCCAGGCGGCGCTTCAACTCAGGGGCCGCCTCTTCGGTGCAGGCGATATGGAATCCACCAATCCCACGGATCGCGACTATCGAGCCGGCATCGAGGAGCGCCGCCGTTTCCCGGATGGGATCTGCCGCTACCGGCGTTCCATCGGTCCTGAGAAGGGCGAGACGCGGCCCGCAGGCCGCACAGGCGATCGTCTGCGCATGATGGCGCCGGCACGACGGGTCGGTGTACTCGCTCTCGCAGGCGGCGCAGGCCGGGAACTCCGTCATCGACGTCCGCTCCCGGTCGTAAGGGGTAGTATTGATGATGCTGTATCGTGGGCCGCAGTTGACGCAGGATGTGGCCCAGTAGCCCTCATATCGCCCACCCGGTGTGAGAATGTCGGCGATGCAGTCGTCACATATGGCAACATCCGTCGGGATGAACCCCGAGAGGCTTCCGGAACCACTCTCAAGGATGTTGAACGTATCGGGTGGGTTGCCATGCAAATTCCGGACATCTACGGAATCTATGTGAGATAACGGTGTTCCTCTGGAAACAGCCGCCAGGAACTCCTCAAAACGGTCCCCAAATGCATTGATCTCCACTTCGCTCCCGAGGTTTTTGACGGTCCCGGTGATTCCGAATTCCCGGGCCTTTGCATAGACAAAGGGGCGAAATCCGACCCCCTGGACGATGCCCCGGATGATAATGGTGCCACGTGTACGCATTGAAATTTCAGCAAAAATTTATGGAGTTATACAACGATATAACAATAGGGTATCGCATTGACGGGACATATTAAAATTCTTAATGATCCAGTTGAACTGGTTCCTCTTCTTATAACGTTCAATAATGCCGATTATAAAAAGATCTACGAGCTCTTAAACAAAGCCTGGCTTACCGAGGAGGAACTGGGAGCATACGTCGAGACCTCGGTGGCGACCGAGTGTCTCTCCATCCTCAAGAAGGGAAACCTGATCGAAGAGCAGTGGCGGATGCCCAAGCCCGGAGAGAAACCGACGAAGGAATACCGGACAACATACAGCAAATTCCGGGCCAGTTTTCAGTGTTCCATGGGCGATATCGGGGACCTGCTGCACATTGCCATCTCAAACGACGAGGGCCTCCGTACGATCGTTGACTCGGTCGAACAGGAGATTGCAGCGGGCACCACCTCGATCGGCGATATATCCCGGAAATACGGCGTCAGTCCGACCTTCATCAAGGGGCTGGCAAAACGGATCCCCGGTCTCGACGTGAAAGGGCAGGGAATGGTGTTGCTTGACCGACCTCACTGACGATCCCCTTTATGTCATCCTGCGCAGCAAACGGGAGGCTACCCGGTTCCAGATCCTCGTAGAGATCGCCGAACACCAGCCTGCCATCCGCCAGCAGGAGATCGCCGGGAAACTCGGCGTGACACCCCAGGCTGTCTCCGAGTACATCCGGGAGATGGTGGACGAAGGACTGGTCACCGCTCACGGCCGCGGCCGGTATGAGGTGACAAAGGGCGGGATCGAGTGGGTTCTGCGGCACGCCGAGGCGCTTGAATCCTATGCCCGCCATGTCAACCGGGACATCATCCAGCAGGTGGCGGTCTGGACGGCTATCGCCCGTGACGAGATCCAGAAGGGGGATACCGTCGGCGTCTTCATGCAGGATGGATGGCTGTATGCGACGAAAGAGGAGCAGAGCGCAACAGGCAGGGCGACCATGGACGCAGGGCCCGGGGAGGATCTCGGTGTTGCCCAGTTGAACGGGATCATCGAGCACGCTGAAGGGCTTATCCATGTCTGCAAGGTGCCGCGGGTCGAGCGGGGCGGCTCAAGGCAGGTCAGCATCGATCTTCTCCGGGAGGCTATCCAGAATGTCGAGATGGTGGGCGCCGTCGGCCTCGAATCTTACGTGGCCCTCAAAAAGGCGAATATCGAACCGGATATGTTCTTCGGCTCCCGGGAGGGCGTCATCGAGGCGGCGTTCCATGGTCGGGAGTGCGCAATACTTATCGTTGATGAGGAGTTTACCGATTTTCTCAAGCGACTGGAGACGGTGGGGCTCACCTACACGATCCACGACCTGATCGCACCATGAAGGTTATCGTCCAGCCCCAGAAAGGCACATACAAGCTGTTGTTTGTTGAAGGCGGCCGTGTCGAGGGCTCGGGTTTTGTCGACCTGACTGCGACCCCGAAGGGCCGGCGGCCCAAGAACTTCAAGATGCGCAGGCGGGGCAAGCAACTCAAGCCCACCCCGACCCGGGATCTCATCACGCTGCTGCGCCGGTCTTCCGTCCTCCTTGCGGCGAAGAGCCCGGAGTTTGAGTCGTTCCTTGCGGACCTCCAGATCTCGTCATCAAGGATCAACATCTGCCGGTTCTGCCAGCTCGAGGACCGGTTTGTTCCCGTCGATAAGACTACCGGTGTCCGCTACGGCGGAGAGTGGATCTGCATGGACTGCGCGAAGCGCGAGATGCGCCGGGAGCTCGGCTACCTGGGCAAGTTCGGTGGTTCGGTGCTCGTGCATCTTGAGAAACTCCTCGTCCAGGTCCGGGATCTCGACCGGGTGCTGGCGTCGGTGGGGCCCGATCATCCCGACCGGACGCGGACACTCTTTGACCGGCTTGAGGCACACGAGGTCCAGAAGACGGCTCATATCACCGATCTGCCGCTGCCTCCCGCGTTTGCGAAGGCTGCCGGGGTCGAGTACCTGATGCCCGTCCAGCAGCTCGCCGTCCAGGACGGGCTTTTGGAGGGGCAGCACCTCCTCGTCGTCTCCGCCACCGCGAGCGGCAAGACCTTCATCGGGGAGATGGCCGGGATGAAGAACTTCCTCGAAGGCCGGGGGAGGGTGCTCTTCCTGGTTCCGCTGGTCGCGCTCGCGAACCAGAAGTACCAGCGGTTCCGTGACCGCTACGGCCACCTTGTCCGGGTCACCCTGCAGACCGGGGTGAGCCGCCTCAACCTCCCCGAGACCCGTCCGGCGGGGGACCGGGACGTCAACGCTCCAGTCGTGGTGGGGACCTACGAGGGGATCGACCATGCTCTCCGGACCGGGCGAACGCTCAAGGATATCGGGACCGTCGTCATCGACGAGGTCCAGATGCTCGAGGACCCCGAGCGTGGTCACCGCCTCGACGGGCTGATCGCCCGGCTCAAGCACGTCGCTCCCGACGCCCAGTTCCTCTACCTCTCGGCCACGATCGGGATGCCGGGGCTGCTTGCGGAGAAACTCAGGGCAAACCTGGTCCGCTACGCAGACCGGCCGGTCCCGCTCGAGCGGCATCTCATCTTCGTTGAGCGGTCCAAAAAGATCGGGTTCATCAAGCAGATGGTCGCCGAGGAGTACAAGGTGCGGTCGTCGAAGGGCTATCGGGGCCAGACGATCGTCTTCACGAACTCCCGGGCCCGCTGCCACGTCATCGCCGACGCGCTCGGGAAGAAGGCCGCCCCCTATCACGCGGGGCTGACCTCCCAGGAGCGCCGGGACGTGGAGCGGCGGTTCGCGAACGGCGAGATTGCCGCCGTCGTGACCACGGCGGCGCTTGCGGCCGGCGTCGATTTCCCGGCGTCCCAGGTGATCTTCGACGCCCTCGCGATGGGCATCCAGTGGCTCAGTGTCCAGGAGTTCCACCAGATGATGGGCCGGGCAGGCCGGCCGGACTTCCACGACCTCGGCCGTGTGGTCATCATGGCGGAGCCCGGCGGGTCCTACTCCCGGACGTCCGGGAAAACCGAGGAAGAGGTCGCCGTCGGCCTCCTGCGGGGCGAGATGGAGGAGGTGGCTCCCGAGTACGACATGGAGCAGAGCACGGAGGAGTTCGTCGCGAACGCTATTGTCTCTAACGGCGACGAGCAGCAGGTCATCCGTATGACTCACTCGATGGTCGGGACGCTGGAGCCCGCCCTGCCGACGCTCCTCGACTACGGGCTGGTCCGGCGGCGGGCGGGGCGTATCGAACTCACCGATATGGCCCGGGTGATGGCCGAGCACTTCATCGGCGCCGAGCGCCTGATCGAGATCAAGGATCTCGTCCGGCGGATGGACGACGCGGCCGAGGTCGTCGCGGAACTCGAGTGCGCCGAGGAGAAGGAGCAGTCGTAGGGTTTTATTGGAGAGGGTGGTCCCTCCCGGGCCATCTATCCAGACTCCGGTATATCTCTGCCGGCGTCATGACGGGCGTTCCTCTGCATCATCACCGCAAAGACCGCGGTCGCCAGAAGGCTTATCGCCCCACCCACATAGAAGACGGCGTCAATGCCGATATAGTCCATGAAAACACCCCCGATCAGTGGAGCGACGATCATACCTATCCCGAAGGTCGTGTTATAGGCGCCCATTGAGGTTCCCATCCCGATGGACCGGCCTGCATCGACCGTCAGGGCCATGATCGACGGCTGCTGGATGGCGCCACCGACGCCGATGATGGAGGTGATCACGAGCAGTGGCCAGAACGACCCGGAGAGAGGGATTACCGCAAGCGCCACCGCCGCTATCGCAGACCCTATCACGATCAGGGCAACCTTGTTCCCGGTGTCGGTGAGCCTCCCGACCGGCACCTGGAGGAACGCCATCAGGAAGGTGTTCACGGAGAGGATGATCCCCACTTCAGTCGGGCTGATCGCGATGAATGGTCCAAAGACCGGGATGAAGACCATCATGCCTCCGCGACCGAGGGCGCTGATGAGGGTGAATATCAGAACCCCTCGCATGACTGGCAATCTGAAGATCTCCCGCATCGGGATGGGTTGTCCGTCCGGGAGGGTGAGCATGCCCGGTTTCGCCTCCGGGAGGGAGATGGCGACGAGGAGCGTGGCAAACGCCGAGAGCGCGGCCATGACGTAGAAGACCGATGGCATCCCGAACGCGTCGTTTAAGAACCCGCCAAGCAGCGGCCCCATCCCGAGACCGAGGAACATCGATATGGAAAAGTTCCCCATCTGGCTCCCCTCCTTTCCCTTCTCCGAGAGGTCTGCGATGTAGGCCATGGCTATCGGGACGACCATCGCGGACGCAACCCCGTGCGCGAAGCGGACGACCGTGAGGGAGTAAACATCGCCGGCGATGAGGTAGGTGAGCGAGAGGGCCGCGTAGGCAAACATGCCGATGAGGATGATCCACTTCCTCCCCCGCCGGTCCGATATCCGCCCGATGATGGGCATGAAGACCGACCGGGAGAGCGCGAAGGCTGAGAAGATGATACCGAGCCAGATGCCGGTCGCACCCAGGTTTTCCGCGTATATGGGGAGGAGAGGGCTGACGACACCAAGCCCGAGCATGGTGGCGAAGACCGAGATAAATAAGACGTTATAAATCCGTTTGGCTGTATTCATGGAGATTACACCTGAGAGCAATGCCGCAGGGCCCCGGTCTGCGGCTGATGCTTCACAATTGCGGGAAAAAATGTTGGCGGTACTCCGCCTTATATATTAGCCCGGTCGCCGGCCGGGATCAGGCCCGCCGTGCGACACAGTACCACCGGTCGTAGATGGGATCGCGCTGGTTCTCGAAGACCTCGGCATCCCACCCCTCTCCGGCGCACCAGCCTTCAACCAGGCCCGCCTCGGCCTCGGTGCCGAGGGTGATCAGCGCTTCATCGGTGAGATTGAGGAGATCGGTGATGATCGGCCTCCAGAGGTCGGTGTTGTAGGAGTAGATCTCCCCGGCCATGAACGCGGCCCCGAGTGGCACCGGCGCGATGTAGCGGGAAGCCTCGCGTGCGTCGATGCACATGGTGTCTTCTGCGACGAGACGCCCCTTCGAGAGGCCGAGTGCGAGGAGTCCGGGGTCGTTGTCGTAGGCAAGCGCCCGTACTCCGCCCGCCCGGAGAGCCGCGGTGCCGACGCCCGACCCGCAGCAACAGTCGAGACAGAGGGTTCCCGCACGGTCGCCCCAGACCTCCCTGACGAGATCGCGAATCATCCCCTCCCGGTCGGGACGCAGGTCTTCGAGGGCGGGGAGGACGGTTGCCTGGAGTTCCATACTGTAATACTCGCGGACCGCCGAGAGCCAGACCTCCCGGCTCTCCTGGTAGAGATCGCCGCCGACGGCTTCAAAGCACTCGATGGCGGCAAGCGTCGGATCCCGAAAGAGGAACGATGCGGCCTGCCAGCCCCCGTCACCGTGCAGCGCGAGTGCGAGCGGCTCCTCATCATCGTCCACCAGGAGACGGGCTTCGTCCGCTACGGCCTGGAAGAGCAGGGCCGTACAGGAATCTTCTGTCAGTTCCGCAAACGACGGTTCAACCAGCCGGCACCCGTCGACCTCAAGGATATCTGCAACCTTCATGCTGCTCGCCTCTCTATTTTGAGCCCCCCGGGCGCCCGGATGACCCCGTCCACACGAGCGTCCTCGTGCAGGGTGAGGCTCCGGCAGGAGACGTTCCCGAGGATATGCACCTCCTGCTCGATCGCCACGTCGCCGTCGCTCTGGACGTCGCCGTGAATGACTGAACCTCTCGCGACGCTCGCGCCTTCCCGTGCATGCAGGCTCCCGAATATCGTCGTCTCCTCCCTGACCGCGATCGAGCCGGCACGGATGTTCCCGTGCAGCCGGCACCCCGACCCGACGGCCATCCTCTCCGGGACCGAGAAGGTCTGCATGTTGAGGACGGCGCCGGCCGGGATCATCAACGGGGTGGCGCCGGGTCTCTCCTCATCGCCGAAGAGTTTCTGGAGGACGGAATCCAGTTCGTCCTCCTTCTCGATCCCGAGGACGGCCACCAGGTACATCACGATGTATATGATGACCGGCATCGGGTTCCTGATCGAGATCCAGCCTTTCGCCTCAAACCCGCGCTCGATCTGGACATTGTCCCCGATATCGAGGTCTCCTCCGACGACCAGTTTCCCCTGGATCTTCACGCCCTCGCCGAGGTAGGCGTCCTCCTCCACGACGACATCGCCGCTGACCTCACACCAGTTGTCTATCCGGACATCGCTGGTAGCAATGATATTGCCGTTGATCTTGCAGAACTCACATATCACGACGTCGTTGCCCGAAAGACCGTAATCGATCCGGCATCTCTCACCGATGACGATATCCTGCCCGGTCTTGAGCGTCCTCTCCTGGAGTTCGGTGCGATCTGGAAGGGCACAGGCCCTGATCCAGTCGTGGTCTTCCGTCGATTCCATTTACCTGGTATAATCTTCATGCGCCATACTTATGACTCTTGTTAATTAGATCCAGGGCAATCGGCATGAGATCGCCGCCGCGAATACGGTGGAGACCGCCCTCGGCACACGAAATTTCATCGAACCGGACGTTCCGGTCCACCCTGACTCCGGGACCCCGGATGACGACCGGCACCGGATCGGCGCTGTGATCCTTGATTGAGCAGGGGGTGCTGTGATCGGCACAGACGACGATCAGGGTGTTGGATAGATCGAGCAGCGGTTCGAGCGCCGTGTCGATAACCTCGATGAAGTCTCGTTTCTGGATCCCCTTTCCGTCGTGGCCGGCCTCGTCTGCGCCCTTGATGTTCATCAGGACGAAGTCCTTCCGGTCAAGTTCTCCGAGTGCCGCCCGTACCTTGGCGTTGAGATCGGAATCGACCGACCCGGTTGTCCCCGGCACCGGGATATGCTCGAGCCCCACGACCTTCCCGATCCCGGATATGAGCGTGGCAGCGGAGATGACGCTCCCGGAAAGGCTGTAGCGCTCCTCAAATTGAGGGAATTTGCCCATTTTCCCGGCCCCCCGGATCAGGAGGAGATTTCCCGGCGGGAGCCCCTCTTCCATCCGCCGGACGTTTATCGGGTGTTCGTAGAGGATCTTTGCGGACTGGCGGATGAACTCGTTGCAGGCAGCAGCCGTCTTTGCATCCGCCGGATCGTCGGTGCAGGGCCGGATGGGGAGCGGTCTTGCCCCCTCTTTCTTCGGGTCGTTCGAGGAGATCTTATCCCCGAGGCCTTCTCCCACAAGAGCGAGGGCCGCCCGGTGGCCGGCGCCTGACTCGAACCTGAACTCGAGGCCGAGAGGTGAGAGGTCCACACCTTCCCGGATCGCCTCCGCGAGCGGCGCGGTCCCGGAGATCCGGCCGGCCCGGCGGTCGGTGACGAGACCGTCAGCGTCGACCGTGGCGAAGTTGCACCGAAAGCCGATCATCCCGGCGGTCATGTGGATCCCGGTCCCCTCAGCCTCGAGTGGGCCCCGGCCGGTGTAGTACTCCTGCGGGGGATAGCCAAGCAGGGCGAGGTGGGAGGTATCGGAACCCGGACGGATCCCCGGGGAAACGGAGTCCATGATGCCGCATATGCCCTCGGCCGCGATCCGATCGAGGACCGGGGTTTTTGCGGCCGCGAGTGGGGTCAATCCGTTCAGCGCTTCACAGGGACGGTCGGATATCCCGTCCAGAACCAGGAATAGCACCTTGTCAGCAATCATCGAGAACAGGTGAGATCGCGAACCTGATTACTCTTCCCGGTGTGCAGGAAAGAGGCTGCTCACCGGGCTGTATCGGCCACTCTCTGCAACGCCAGGCACCGCTCCGCCTGGCGGAGCGCCTCCTTCGCGAGGGCGTCCCCGCGCCGGTAGCACTCCTCCTCGCAGCCGATCATGATGAGGATATTCGTCGCCTTGATCATTTCGACCGAGAGGCATCGGATCTCCACCGCGAGGTCGTCGCCGACGACCGCCTCCACGTCGCATACGGCATCGTAGATATGGTGCGAGTGTCGGTCCAGCAGCGCGTTCGCGGTGAGAACTCCAGTCCCGCCGCCTTCCGTGCTCCGGAGATCGGTCCACTCCCGGTGGAACTCGACGAGCATCCTCCTGATGATTCCCCGGGCGATCTTCTGCTGCTTTTGTGGGGGCGCCTGGTTCGGCACAACCTGTTTTGCCTCTCCTATCTCTGCATGCCGCTCTTTGACCGTCACCATCTTCACCTCCTGGCGCATTCCGGCGGTGGTATATCCGGTCGTAGGTGATATACCCTTCGTGCCGTCACCGTCTGCGGTATGGCGAGATGAGGTAAGACGGGGAAAAATGTAAAATTGAGGGAGCAACCGGCCTTATACGGTCGCTATCTGCTCCAGTTTGGACTTGGTGATCTCGACCCGGCGGATCGGGTAGATCTCCTTTGCGACCTTGAAGACGTCCCGGGCCATGTCGCCGGAGACGATATCCTTGACCAGGGTCTCAAAGTCGTTTTCCGCTGCCTTTGCGGCGAGAGCCTGCGAGATTGCCTGCCGCACGGCGTGGACCTGGCTCTGCTCGGCCCTCGAGAGGGTGAGGCAGACGACCGTCACCCGCAGGAGTTTACCGTCCTTGCTGACGATCGGGTGGACGGTGTCGATGCGGGATGCCCGCCGCTTGACCATCGACCGGAGGTAGTCCCGGGTCACTTCGTGCCCGACAAACTCCGTGTACGCGGCGTCGCCGGCCACGTTGTTGATCTTGAACTTCATCTTGATGTGGGACTTTGAGTAGTCCTGCACAACTTCGCCGAGCGTCGCGGTCATAACCCGGCCGACCATGTTCGCGGGGTCGGCCGAGATGGTATCGCCGATCTCAACTTTGCCGAAGGCGTCGGGTACGAAGACACGGTACCACTTCTTGGCCTTCCAGCCTTCCACCCTTCTTCCAACCTGTTTCTTCCTTGCCATGGTATCACTTCTTTCTGGTTATCTCTTTTTCAGCCCTGATGAGGCTACATCACTCCGGATCTGCCGTTGTTTTGAAGCGCAGGTGCATACCTCCTCCGCTATCGCCAGGTTCATGAGGTAGTCGTCCACCGAGGCGATGATCGACCGGAGTCTGGTCCCGTCGATCTCGGCCCGCACCCCACCCTCGATTGGGTTGGTCCTGATCAGGGTGAGGTTGTCGGGTTCGAGTGCCGCCGCCACACAGCCGGGATGGTTGTGCGGGGTCTCGATCGTGCCCTCGATCCGGATCATGCGGGCACCGCCTCCTGGAGTTCCTGCCTGAACCGGTCCACCTGGTCGGCGCCGATCCGGGCTCCGGCCCTCCGGTGATGCCCGCCACCCTGGCCGCCGCATGCCTCCGCGGCCCTCCGCATCAGCGCCTCGAGATCGAGGTCGATCCCCGGAGGGCAGCGTGCCGATATAAAATACTGGTCCCCTCTCTCTCCGATGACAAAGACGGGGCCGTCCTGGACGAAATCGTTTGCGAGTGCATCCGCGACGTCGCTGGTTACCGTCCCGTCATCCACCGCAAAGAGGGCGACGCGCTCGTCGAGGCGGCGCACGCCCCGGATGCCGGTGATGACCGCCTGCCGGTAGCGGGCGGTGATCTCCCAGGCTTCCTGGAGCGCGTGGGTGGAGCGGAGGCAGAGTGATGCACCGAGATCACCGCATCCTGCCTTGCCGCAGGCGTCGACAACGGCGGCGAGGTTTAAGGCCTCGTCGATCACCTCCCGCCCGAGGCTGTAGGTGGTTCCCCAGATCCCGCAGAGTGCGGGGAGGGACGCCTTCGGGGCGGTCGCAAGGACGATGCGCGAGAGGAGAGCCTCCGTATCCAGATCGTCCTCGTCGGTGACCGCTGCCACGAGCGTCCTTGCCGTCTCGGGATCGCCCGAGAACCCGGTGAGATAGGGGTTGACGGCGAGGGCGAGTTGCTCCACAAGGCCCCTCCCCGCGAGACGGAGGCCGCGGCGAGGTGTGATGAACCCGTTCGCGATGCCTTCGCTCACGATCTCCCGGTTCGGCCCTTCGAGATCCTGGCCGTCACCGAGGATGCCGAGGAGCGCAAGCCCTGCGAGGTCGCGGTTGTCCCCCATACGCTGTGCGACGAGGTAGGCCGCACCGGCCGCTGAGAGGTTCCGGTCGCCGTCGATTCCCTCGAGGCGCGGGTTGACGTGGTGGTCGCCTTTGAAGTGGGGCAGGTGGTGGTCCACCACCATCACGTCGCCGGAAAGATCCGGAAGTGATGATCCAAAGTCGCAGAGAAGCACGCTGCTGTCGTCGGGGACGTCTGCTGTGGTGATGCCTGAGCGGATCCTCAGCCGGAACTGCATGCCCTCGCGGAACATGGCGTGGCAGAGGATGGATGCAGCGGCTATGCCGTCTGCATCGTGGTGCGCGAGCACCTCCACAAACTCCTGCGTGAGCAGGTGGTCGGCGAGACCTGCAGCAGCGGCGTCAAGCGACATGGGTCCTCAGCGGGAGAGCAGGATCTCCGCGGTCTCCGGTTTGTAGGTCCAGCCTTTCGGCAGCCGTCCGGACCCGACGTAGTACTTGACCAATCTGCGCACCTTGGACTCGGCGATCTGGAGCTGGCGGGCGTTGTGCACGTCCTTCTTGTTCTCCGCCAGGTGCTTCCTCATCCCGAGAGCCTTCTGCATCAGATTCCGGAGATCTTCGGGAATCTCTGCTTCAAGGCCCTTCTCGCGGAGGATCTCGGTTACGCGCTTGCCGGTGGCAAGCTTGACGTCAGGAACAGCATACCTGTCCCGCAACGCAAGGCCAATCTGGCTGGTTGACATGCCGTCTTTGCGGAGATCGACAATGATCTTCTCGATCTCCGTTACGTTCGTGTTGGACCACTCGGGTGCTTCCTTCCGGTAGGGTCGGACGGAACTGCTGGTTCCGCGACGCCGAGCGTACATTCTTGCCATTCATACACCTCCGTTAAGTATGCTATGTTAAGTCCAGAAAAGAGTCTTTTTACTGACTAATCTCTGTAATCCCAAGCCTTTGCAGGCAGTGCTTCCGGGAGCACGTCGGACTTACCATAGCCAGCACATGCAGTGCTGCAGTACCAGTCGCCGGAAGACGGCTTAAGGGTATCGGCTGCACGCACAGTTCAAGAGACGGTGCAACGCCTGGGGCTTTATCATGTTTTAGAGCGATTCCTATGTATAATGGGAGATTGCCAGGGCTGCCGTCCCGCGAATGCTTCTGCAAAGGCATATCTTCTCACCTGCGGGATCGTCGTCTCCACCCTGCTTGCATTTGGCATCACGGCATACTGCCTCTCCGCAGGAATATTTGTGGTCTGCTCCCACCTCTTCTATATCCCGATCGTTCTTGTGTCCTATCGCTATCCCGACCGGGGCATCGTCTTTGCCGGTCTGCTTGCCGCGGGCTACATCGCGGAGGTCCTCACCCTCTCCTCTGCCGGTGCACTCGAGGTTGCAAACGCCCTGCTCCGGGCTGTGTTATTCTTTGTCGTCGCGGCTGTCGTGTCACAACTCTCCGCCCGCCTGCAGGCACGGGAGAACCGGTACCGCGGGATATTCGAGACGTCCGGTGCGGGACTCTTCCTCTTCTCGCCTGCGACCGGGAAGATCGAGGAGATGAACCGGAGGTGCGCTGAGATGCTCGGGTATCCCGGGGACGCGATCCCGTCGGCGGGTGTGGCCTCGATCTGGCCCACGTATGCGGGAGTTCAGAAGGTGAAGAGGATTGAGAGCCTGGACTGCACCCTCACCGGACGGGACGGGGAACCCTGCCCGGTCCTTCTCTCGGCGAACCCGCTCACCGACCAGGACCTGGTCTGCGTGGCGATCACCGGGACGGCAGAGCAGAAGCGTGCGGAGAACCAGCTCCGGCGTTCGGAGGAGACCTACCGGGTCATCCTCAACACCGCGGACGTCGGGATCATTCTCACCGATCCGGGGAGAAGGATTGTGGAGACGAATACGGCCGCAGTCCGGCTCTTCGGCGGGGCCGGGCCGGAAGACCTGGTCGGGCGGAATCCTGAAGACCTGATTGCGGAGGGCTCCCGTGAGGTTGCCCGGGCCTACCGGGATCGGGTCCTCTCCGGTGAGACGCCTGCGCCGGCTGAGTGCATCTTTTGCAGGCTTGATGGCAGCGAGTGGCCTGCGGAGGTCTCGGCCACCCACCTCCCAAGGGATGGCGACGCTCCAGAGCGATTGGTCCTCTCCATCCGGGATGTCACCGAACGGCGTCGGGCGGAAAAAAGGATGCGTGAGGAGCACCGGTATCTCACGGTCGTCAACGAGGTCGTCGCCGCCGCGACCGCGTCCCGCAGGCTCGATGACCTCCTCCGGGTTTCGCTTGCAAAGACTGTTGCCCTGCTCGGGTTCGACATCGGGGCGTTCTACCTGATACCCCCCGGGAGCGATACGGCGATCCTCCGCGCGCGGGAAGGGGCTGACCTGCCCCTGCCGGCGACGGTGCCCCGGGACAGTTCCTTCTGGCGGGACTTCGTTTCGCCGGGCGAGGTGCGCTGCATTGAGGACTTCGAGGAGAGGTATCCCGGCTCCGGGGTCCGGGTTCTTGCCGTGGTATCCATCCCCGGCGATGATGGGCCGGTGGGGTGGATCGGGATCGGGAGCAGGACGGGGAAGACGGTTCCCCGGAGCGAGCGTGAGATTCTTCTCGGCATCGGGAATGAACTCGGCAATGCGGTCGTGAAGGGGATGCTCCAGGAGGATCTGGAGGAGGCGCTCACCTCTGCGAAGCGTTACCTTGAGGAGGCGACTGCGGCTGCCACTGAGGTCAACCTCTATGTCGATATCCTCACCCACGACATCAACAACGCGAACACTGCAGCGATGGGCTACCTGCAGATGTATCTCGAGTCCGCCGATTCGTCGGACGGAGCGGTTGTCCGGAAGTCGCTTGCGGCCGTCTACCAGAGCAGCGAGATCATCCGGAACGTCTCGACGATCCGCAGGCTCAAATCCGGCTCGGGGGACCTCGGCCCCGTGAGGCTCGGGCCGGCGATCCGGGAGGTCTGCAGGTATCACACGGATGCCCGCATCACCTGCGATGGAGCGGATGCAACGGTCCTTGCCGACGACCTCATCAGCGAGGTCTTTGCAAACCTCGTCGGCAATGCCAGGAAGTTCGGGGGGCCGGAGGTCGCGATCATCATCAGCGTCCGGGAGGAGGGCGATATGGTCGCGGTGACGGTTGCCGACAACGGCCCCGGGATTCCCGACGCCGCAAAACCGCGCATCTTCGAACGCTATCGGCGCGGGGAGACGAAGAAGAGCGGGAAGGGTCTCGGCCTCTACATCGCCCGGATGCTTGTGGAACGCTACGGGGGAAGTGTCCGGGTGGGCGATCGGGTCCCCGGCCACCCGGAGGAGGGGGCCGCGGTCACGTTCACCCTGCAGCGGTATCTCCCGGAGACGGCGTGAGCCGAATCTTTATCTCCTTGCGGGTCAACATGTAATGGTACCGATGCGATAGTAGTCTAGCGGTAGGACAGGGGCTTCCCAAGCCTCTAGCCCGGGTTCGATTCCCGGCTATCGCATCCGAACGCCGTTTTTTGTATCCCTGTTCTCTGTGAACCCTCACCGTTCCGATGGTTCGTCCTCCACGGCAATCTCAAACCGGCAGTGGTCAAACCCCATCGAGTAGCACCGGGTCTCGACCGCCGCCGTCGGCCGGCCGTAGTGGCGGGAGAAGAGCGCCCGGAGGATCCCTGTGTCAAACGCGCACGCGGGTTTTCCTGTTACGGGCAGGTCGGCGCACTCAAAGCAGTCGTAGACAAGGAGGACGAGCGGTTCCGTTTCCGCGACCTCGACCCGGCCGAGGCGATGCTCCTCCCAGAACCGTGCTATCTTCGCACAGAACTCTCCGGTCTCCGGGTCGGCAACCGCCGGGTAGAGTTCCTCGCCGATCCGCTCCCCGGCCCGGGTGAGGAGCGGGTCAATGAGAACCCCTTCCTGCATGAGCGAGACCCGGATTGTCCGGAAGGCCAGCCGGTAGAACGCGTTCGGGTCGCCGGACCCGGTCCGGTATGCCCCCGCGTAGGCGGCGAGGTCATCGACCACCCGTTCCTCCGGCGAGAGGCTCGCGACGAGGTCGCCGGTGAGGAAGAAGATCTTCTTCCGGGAGTCTTCCGGATCGGCCCGGGACCCGACCACACCTGCTGCCACGAGGTCCCGGAGGTGTACCGAGACCGTCGACTTGGCCCGTCCGGCGAGGACGACGATCTCCTCGAACGTGTACTCGCGTTCACGGAGTGCTGCAAGGATCGCCCGCCGGACCGGGCTTCCGACTGCCCGTGTCCCGCCCGGCGTCGAGTAGAGGTCTATCTCCCGGTCCGGCTTCAGCCGCCCGGTCCTGCCCCTGCCGGTGATCCCGTCTTCCATAGAATAAGATCGAAAGGAAGATATATCAAATGTTCGGATACAATAGAACGTTCGCAATACAACGAACTATTTGAGGGATGAAAATGATGGCCACACAACTCGCCCCCGGCGTCCACTGGGTCGGGGCTATCGACTGGAATCTCCGGGAGTACCACGGCTACACCCTCCCGGGAACGACGTATAACGCCTACCTCGTCCGGGGTGAGAAGACGGCGCTGATCGACGGCGCGTATGCCGGGTTTGAGAACGAGGTCCTTGGCAGAGTCGGAGCAGTCTGCGACCCCGGCGCGATAGACTACCTTGTCGTGAACCACATCGAGAAGGACCACTCCGGGACCCTGCCCGCGTTCGTCCGGCGGATGCCCGATCTCCCGATCTACTGCACGGAGAGGGCTCGCGCCGGCCTCGCCCGCCACTACGACACCAGCGGCTGGAACATCCGGGTCGTGAAGACCGGGGATACCCTCGACCTTGGCGGGAAGACGCTCACGTTCCTTGAGGCGCCGATGCTCCACTGGCCCGACTCAATGTTCACCTACCTCACCGAGGACGCTATCCTCTTCCCGAACGACGCCTTCGGCCAGCACATTGCAAGCGCCGCCCGGTTTGACGACGAACTCGGAAGGGACGCGGCGCTTGGGCATGCACAGAAGTTCTTTGCGAACCTCATCATACCGCTCGCACCGAAGGTCTTAAAGAAACTCGACGAGGTCGGGGGTCTCGGGATCGATATCCGGATGATCGCACCGAGCCATGGGATCATCTGGCGGTCGCATGTCGGGGATATCCTCAAGGCCTACACCGACTGGAGTCTGGGAGTCTCGAAGGACAAAGTCACGATCGTCTACGACACTATGCACGGATCGACCACGATGCTGGCAAAGGCGATCGCCGAGGGTGTCATGGCCGAAGGTGCCGATGTCCGGGTCTGCCTCCTCGCCGACGGCCGCTACGAGGGGACGCACCGGAGCGAGATCGTCACGGATATCCTCGACTCGAAGGCGGTCCTCGTCGGGTCGCCGACGCTCCAGGACGAGGTCCTCCCCACGGTGGCCGGGTTCCTCAGTTACCTCCGCGGGCTTCGACCCGGTCGTCTTGGAACGAAGAAGATCGGGTGCGCGTTCGGGTCGCACGGCGGCATGGGCGGTGCGGTCGCCCAGGCGAATGATGCCCTGAAGGCTGCCGGGATCGAGGTGATCGACGGCGGATTTCAGGTGAATTACCGGCCGGACAGCGACGAGATCGCCCGGGCCTACGAACTCGGCCGGAAGGTGGCGCAGGAGATCCGGTCACGGTGACGCCTCCCCGAACTCCGGACTGCACGTCCAACCGGGATCGGGGGGAGCGACTCCGGTCTGCGTGCCCGGAGTCGGAGGGGACGCGGCACGGCCCGGTGCCCTGCCGTCCATGAGAGCGATATCACCACTCCTATCTCTAAACTCTTCATGCCGCGCGCCAGATCCCGCTCCACCTACTCCCCGGGCGGATACCCTTTTTTACCACCTATGTCGCTCTCCCACGCATGATCCTTTTCTTCAGGACTTAATCAGGAAATACGGCATTTCCCGGGGCTGCATCGACGATGCCCTCGACCCGGATGCGCTGGGCCGGGTCAGGAGGCTTGACGGCTCCGTCTGTATCACCCTGCTCCCGTGACCTCGACGTGATCTCCGACCTGATCCGGAAGGCGCGTATGCAGTCACCACCGACCGGAAGGGCGCATTCCTCCTGGCGATTCTGCTGGAAAGCAACCGCAGGATGAACTTGACCCTCCCGTTCGAGAGGCACGCCCTCGCGTTCAGGATCATCGCCTTGATGGTCGTTCTTGCGGCGACGACCTTTGTGATCACGAGGATTGGAGAACTCTTCGGTCTCGCCCGGCACCGGGGATGAGATCTGAAGGGAGGAAACGTAATCATGGTCTGCGTCCTCTTCCCCACGGTGCTCCACGGAACAGGTGATCCGCAGGGGGGCGGGGAACGGGCATGAGGAGCCGGCGCTGGATCGCGCTCTCGCTCCTGGTCAGCGGCGCGGCTCTCGCAGGCCTCCTCGCGGCGACCATCACCCCCGAGACGTGGGCCTACCTTGGAGAGGTCAACGTCACTGCCCTCCTCCTCCCCGTGGGGCTCAGGGCCGGGGCAATCTTCTGCCGGATCCTGAGACTCGGGATTCTCTGCCGCGGCCTCGGCTACACGGTGCCGTTTCGGAGCGTTATGACCGCTCAGTTCCTCTCGCTCTTTGCCGGGTCACTTACCCCCGGCCAGGTAGGCGGTGAGCCGGTCCGGATCCACCGGCTCTCGCGCGCCGGGCTCGCCGTCGGGGATGCCGTCGCCGTCGTCGTCGTCGAGCGGGTCATGGACCTTGCCGTCTTTATCACCCTCACGTTCGCCGCCCTCCTTGCCGTCCGGCATCTCTGGAGTTACCTTGCCGCCACCGTCTTCTACCCGGTGGCGACATTTCTGCTCCTCGTCCTCGCCCTACTCACCGCGCTCGTCGTCCTGGTCCGCCGCCCGTCCCTCATGAAGCGGGTGGTCGGCGGCGTCGCCGACCGGGTGCTCGACCGGTGCGGCCGGAGCCGGCGCTGGCTCCGGTTCTGTCCGGCCACCCGGAGCGCGGAAACCCTCGCGGAGCGGATCGGCCGCGAGACCGAGACCTTTGTCGCGGGCTCTTCCCGGTTTGCACGGGCCGGCCGGCGGGCTCTCGCCGGCGCGCTTCTCCTCGCGGTCATTGAGTGGATCCTCTACTTCTCCGTGGCGTCCGCCCTCCTCACCGCGCTCGGCCTGCCTCCTTCGCTCGCGGAATCGCTCCTCTTTCAGGGTATCCTCCAGATGGTCGCGACCATTCCGCTCATCCCCGGCTCTGCCGGGATCGCCGAGATCGGCGCCGCCACGCTCTACCATCGGGTTGTCCCCACCTACCTCCTCGGCCTCTATGTCGTCCTCTGGCGGCTGTTCCTCTACTACCTCAACATCCCTCTCGGCCTCCTTGCGGGCGCTCTTGCCGCGAGGAATGAGGCCGATCCCCACCACATCGAAAACCTATAACCCTTATGAGACCAAAATCTATCAATCAGCGTGAATATGACCGAATTTTTACGGTTCAGCAGACGATTGGAGAGTACCCGGATCTCCGGCGAGGGAGGGTCATGACCACCGATACCGATATGTATGCCTTAAGTATCATCACCGAGAACCGGGCCGGCGTGCTGCGCGACGTGGCCACGGTGATGGCGGATTATCAGGCCAACATCCAGATGATCCAGCAGTCGATCATCACCACCGGCCCGAACACCGGGAAGGCCTACCTCTACTTCGAGTTCGAGGAGTGCGGGAACCACGGCGAGCTCATCGCCGATCTCGCGCGGGTCCCGTCGGTCGTCGACGTCACGATCTACCCGCCGTTCTCCCGGATTTTTGGGTGCAGGGTGATCATCATCGGCGGCGGCGCACAGGTGGCGCAGGTGGCACTCGGCGCCGTGAACGAAGCGGACCGCCACAACATCCGCGGCGAGCGGATATCGGTCGATACGATCCCCCTTGTCGGGGAGCAGAACCTCGCGCTTGCCGTGGACGCGGTTGCCCGGCTTCCCCGTGCGTCCATCCTGGTGCTCGCGGGGTCGCTGATGGGCGGCGAGGTCTCGCGGGCCGTCGATCGGGTCCGGCAGGCGGGCATCCCGGTGATTGCCCTCAAGATGGCCGGGAGCGTCCCGGAGCATGCCGACCTGGTCGTGACCGATCCCATCCAGGCCGGGGTCTTTGCCGTGATGCACGTCAGCGGCAAAGGAGTCTTTGATATCAATCGTGTGCGTGGGCGTGAGTTCTGATGGATCCGATCGATATGGCTGTGCGGGTGCTCTCGCGGGACGGGCTCATCGTCTATCCGACCGAGACGGTCTATGGCCTCGGGGCGGATGCCCTCTCCGAGGACGCAGTGATGCGCGTCTACGAAGCCAAGAACCGGCCGCTCAGTAAACCGATATCGGTTGCGGTCTCGGATATGGAGATGCTTGCCGCCATCGCGGTGGTGGACGACGCTGCCCGGGCCTTCATCGAGCGGTTCCTGCCCGGGCCGGTGACGGTGATCCTCCCGGCGAAGTCCTGCCTGCCGGAGATCCTCACGGGCGGCACCGGTCTCATCGGCATCCGGTGGCCCGACCATCCGATCGCCCTCGCTATCATCGCCCGGCTCGATTCTCCCATCACGGCCACCAGCGCGAACATATCCGACGACATCGCGCCGACCCGGCCCGAGGAGGTCTCTGTCCCCCACGACTACCTGGTCGACGGCGGGGAACTCCCCGGGACGCCGAGCACGGTGGTGGACCTCCCCGCCCGGCGCATCCTGCGGAAGGGCGCGGAATGGGAAGCGGTGGGCGCGTTCCTGGAGGCTCTGCAACCATGACCTCAATACGACTCCGTGACTTCATCGAGGATCGCGAGGGCTGCCTCTACGCGGTCTCAAACTACGACAACGCCGACCGGATCGGGTGTATCCTCCGCTACGTCCCCGACGCGGACGGGGGGCGGACGAGCCTCTCCGGCCGGCGCTACCGGAAATACGACTTTTCAGAGGCCTTCGCCTGGGTCCGGGAGCATAGACCGGAGTACCTCGATTCGGTTCACCGGGTGCCACGCTCCGACGTCGTCCGGGTCTACAAGCCGGAGGAGGAGATCGGGAAGGTGGCGGTCCGAAACGAGCGGGTCCGAAGGCTCCTCTCCCGCTTCGACCTCCCGGCGGGCTCGTTCGGATGCACGGGGTCGCTCCTCTGCGGCCTGGAGAACGCCGCCTCCGATATCGATCTCGTGGTCTACGGGGACGCCTGGTTTGCCGCCCAGCGCCAGTTCCGGCGCCTCGTCGAGACCGGGGTGATCCCGGGGATGAGCACTGCGATGTGGCGGAAGGTCTACGACAAGAGGGTTCCGGAGATATCGTTCGACGCCTTTGTCCTCCACGAGCAGCGGAAGTGGAACCGTGGGGAGTTCGAGGGGACCTACTTCGACCTCCTCTACACCCGGGCCTACGGGAACCTGGACGCAGTCCCCGCCGGGAAGGGCGGGGTTCTTGGCCGGGCGACGATCGAGGCGACGGTCACGGACGCCTCCCTCTCCTTCGACAGCCCGGCGGTCTACGCGGTGGACCACGACGAGATATCCCGGGTGCTCTCCTTCACCCATACCTACTCGGGCCAGGCGCTTGCCGGGGAGGTCATCGAGGCCAGGGGCGTCGTCGAGGAGCACGGCGACGAGCGGTGGCTGATCGTCGGGACGACCCGCGAGGCGAAGGGCGAGTACATCATCTCGAAGACGCTGCTGGAGAACGCAGGGTAGTCAGAAAAGGTCCGAGAGCCGCCGCGGGCCGGCCGTGCACCGCTCGAAGTGCGGGCAGCCCTCGCAGGGGGCCCGGAGGGGTCGCGGCGGGACGTCGCCGGCCACAACCTGTTTTGCCGCCCGGACCGCCTTGATCATCTCTCGCCGGTCGCGCGGCTGGGGCTCGACGAACCTGCAGGCCCCGCCTGTGACGTACTCGACGTAACCGCCGGTGACAGGTTTCCCGAGGGTCTCGTGCAGGCAGGCAACGTAGCAGGCGACCCGGAGCCGATCGGTGCCGTAGGCCCCGGCCTTCGGCGCGGTGCTCGACCGGGCGATGGCGAAGGTGCCGTCGGAGAAGACCTTGTCCACCCTCCCGCGGATACCGAGGATGTCCGACTCGACGGCGAGGTCGGTCTGGACCGGTGTCTGCCAGGTGGTCTCCCGGCAGGCGGCGACGCATTGGTCGAGGAGGTCCCGGGCCTCCGGCGGTGCTTCGGGGAGGACGCAGAGGACCTCCCGCCAGATCTCCTCCTCATCAAGGAGTTCGCCGAGGTGTGTGGAGACCTGTTTGCAGACGGTGTAGCGGAGCGACTCTTCGCGCTCCTCCGACCGCTCGAAGTAGTAGCGCCGGGGGCATATGTGGCAGGCGATGACGGCGGATACCGGGATGTAGTCGGTCATGTGCAGCGAGTCCGTTGGAGGAGAGGTTCGCTTTCCCCCTTTATATCCGGATACCCTCCGCACCGGCGCGGTCTTCCCGGCCGCCGGAGGAGGGTGGGGATCGGGCAAAGACCAACTCTTATGCCGGAGCGGATCACAGAAGAAAGGTATGGCTAACCGCGAGATATCGGTCAACATCCCCGGCGACCTCGACCCGGTCTACTCGAACCGAATCCAGATTGCCTACAAGGAGGACGAGTTCACGTTCCTCTTTCTGCACGAGATCCCCGGCATGAACCAGGCCCGAGGGAAGGCGATCGTCTCGATCAGCCCTCGCCACGCGAAGAACCTGGTCGCGGTGCTCGCGAAGAGCGTCGCGGACTACGAGCAGAAGTTCGGCGCGATCACCACCCCGGAGGCCGCCCCGCACCAGGAGAGCAACGTCACCATCCGGGGGTACTCCTGAACGGGAGCGGACCGATGGGTCCCCGGCAGGTGATACCTTTTTAATTCCGGACGTGCAACAGTATAAGGCAGTTGCCGCTGTGGCTTAGTGGTATAGCGGCTGATTCGTAATCAGCAGGTCGGGGGTTCGAATCCCTCCAGCGGCTTTTTTGCAGGTTCACGTCTCTTCTCGATTTTGAGCATTCTTCCGTATCCGCATGTGCCTGCTCGAGGTTCTTTCGGGGACCTGATGTATCCATCGTTATCCCGGCCCCGGACCGTATTCCCCTCCGGAAATCCCCGGTGAACGAGGGGGATGATAAAGATAATTTACTCGCGATAATATCCGTTGCTATCTGGAGTTCGGGATCACTCTCTGCGTGGTGTCCTGTAGCGTCCCGGCCGGGTGAGCAGGGATCTGAGTTACGTGTCGCGCGAAGGTCCCCACCCAGAGGTGTAGTGTATGGATCGGGAAGACGAGAGCACCACGCATCAGCACCATGCGGGGGTACATGAAGAAACGCCCGGCAAAGGGCAGCAGTACGGGGAACAGGTTAAGGAAGCAGAGCACCACGCCAAACACCACCCGGGAGCCCACACGCACGCGATGGTGGACTTCCGGCAGCGGTTCATCGTCTCGACAATCCTCACCATCCCGATCCTTGCACTCTCCCCCATCTTCCAGTCCGCTCTCGGCTTCACACTCGTCTTTCCGGGCTCCAACCTTCTCCTCTTCCTGCTGGCTACGGTTGTGTACTTTTACGGCGGCTATCCGTTTCTGAACGGTATCCTCGACGAGGTGCGCGTCCGGTTGCCCGGCATGATGACCCTGATCGCGGTCGCCATCACCGTCGCCTACGTCTACAGTTCGGCCGCGGTCTTCGGGTTCGTCGGGGGCGAGGGATTCTTCTGGGAACTCGCCACCCTGATCGACATCATGCTGCTCGGGCACTGGATCGAGATGCGGTCGGTGCTCGGGGCTTCCCGCGCGCTTGAAGAACTGGTCCGGGTGATGCCCTCGGAGGCCCACCGCCTGCGGAACGGCTCGACTGAGGATGTGGCCGTGGAGAGACTGAGAGTGGGGGACCGCGTCCTGATCCGCCCGGGGGAGAAGGTGCCGGTCGACGGGGTGGTGGTGGACGGAGTCTCCACCGTGAACGAGGCGATGCTGACCGGCGAATCGGCGCCGGTCACCAGAGGTCCGGGAGATACCGTCACGGGCGGTTCGATCAACGGTGAGGGATCCCTGGTGGCCGAGATGAAGAAGGCCGGAAAGGAGACCTACCTTGCCCAGGTTGTCGAACTCGTGCGCACAGCACAGGAGAGCAGATCCCGCGCTCAAGATCTGGCGAACCGCGCCGCCTTCTATCTGGTCGTGATCGCCCTTTCCGTTGGGTTCATCACCCTGGTCGCATGGCTGCTCCTCGGGCAGGGACCCGGGTTTGCAATCGAGCGGGCGGCGACGGTGATGGTGATCACCTGCCCCCACGCCCTTGGCCTTGCCGTGCCCCTGGTGGTCGCGGTCTCCACCGCCCTCGCGGCACAGTCGGGTCTCCTGATCCGGGAGCGGCAGGCGTTCGAGCGGGCGAGGGATGTGCAGGCAGTGGTCTTTGATAAGACCGGAACCCTCACGGAGGGTCGGTTCGGGGTGACCGATCTGCTCCCCTTCCGGACACTCTCCGATCCACTCGAGGTGTTGCGCCTCACCGCCTCCCTGGAGGCCAACTCCGAGCACCCGATTGCCCGCGGGATCGTGCGGAGTGCGGAGGAGAAGGGGCTTCAACTCATTCCGGTCTCGGGGTTCCGGGCCATCCCGGGGAGAGGGATCGAAGGAACCGTCGACGATGCGTTCCTGAAGGTGGTCAGCCCGGGCTACCTGAAAGAAGCGGGAGCCGAACCTGCCGATGAGCGGGTCGAGCGGTTGAAGCAGCAGGGAAAGACCGTGGTCTTTCTGTTAAAGGACGATCTGCCCCTCGGGGCGATCGCGCTTGCGGATATCATCCGGGGTGAGTCAAGGGAAGCGATTGCACGGCTGAAGGGAATGGGGATCCGGCCGATGATGCTGACCGGGGACAACCGGCACGTTGCGAGGTGGGTGGCTGAAGACCTCGGGCTCGATGCCTACTTCGCCGAAGTGCTGCCGCACGAGAAAGCGGAGAAGATCCGGGAGGTGCAGGCTCAGTACCGGGTTGCCATGGTGGGTGACGGGGTCAACGATGCCCCGGCGCTCGTCCAGGCAGATGTGGGGATCGCGATCGGGGCGGGGACCGACGTGGCCGTGGAGAGTGCGGATATCGTGCTGGTTCGGAACGATCCTCGTGACGTAGCGGACATCATCCTTCTTTCGAGGAAGACCTACAGAAAGATGATGCAGAACCTGCTCTGGGCGACGGGCTACAACACGTTTGCCATACCTCTGGCGGCTGGGGTGGCGTACGGGATTGGCCTGGTGCTCACTCCGGCGATCGGTGCCATCCTCATGAGCGCAAGCACGGTCATCGTCGCTATCAATGCGAGGACACTCTCGCTGCACTGATACAAGAGATGCGGGAATCTCTCCGGCGGCAGTCCGTCTTCCTCCCGATCCTCAGACCCGCACGGGCAACAGCAAAAGGCGATTTGGATGCGCTGAGGGATACCGCTCATGCCCCGGCGCTCTACCGCGGATACCGGTACGTGAATACCCGCGAAGAAAGATCCATCCCGATGACCTCCCTCCATTTCTCAATATAATGACCCATGGAAGACAATTCAAAAGAAGGATATGATATCGCCGCGTATTCATGATACGAAACCCATGGAATACAGCATCGGCAGGCTGGCGGTCACCATGTATCTCCTTGGCATCATATTCCTGATGCACTTCTCGGCGACGCGCTTCTACTTCATCGGGTCCGATCCGACGGGATTCAGCACCGGAACCATCGGTCTGGTCATCTGCGCCGTCGCGGTCGTTCTCACCGGTGTTGCCGCCTTCACCCGGAGATGAAACCGTATTCTCCGGTCGACCGGCAACCCCGGTGAGGGGGACCGGGTGCTGAACCTGTACGCCCTCTACTTCTTCACCGCATACACCAGGTGGACCGTGCCCCGCCCCATCGGCCCGGCCTTCTGGAGTTCCAGCGTTACCCGGTTCCCGACCCGGCCGAGGAGTTTCTTCTCTCCCTCGCCGACAATGACAGGATGGACGATCAGGCTGATCGTATCCGCGATCCCCTCACGGACCAGGACGTCGTTTAAGTCGGGGCCGGAGTCAGAGACCACCCGTGCTATGCCGAACCGCTCCCGGAGTTCCCGGAGCGCTGCCTTAAGGTCTACCCGGCCCTTGCCGCACCGGATGAACGGATATTCGCGCTCGCGGAGGTAGTCGATGTAGTCCTCCGGCGTCGTCTCCGAAACGAGGACGACGACGTCCTTTGTATGCTCCATGTTCCGGTAGAAGTGGAGCAGATCTTTGAGCACGCCCCTGCTGTCGACGATGACGGAGGTGGGGCTTGGGTCGTCCGGCCGGACCACGGGCCGGTGCCGGTCGGCCTCCGCTTCGGGCTCGTTGATATCCATAAACATCTCGATCCCGGACTTTGCCGTGGCCGAACCCACGAGGACCGCCTCCGGCTCGAAGGCGAGAAGTGCGCCGTAGTGCATCCCGAGGTCGACCTCAAAGCCCCGCACCGCGTGATCCAGGCTCACGCTGTTGTGGATGATGACTTTCGGGTACATACCGGGAGGTTACGAACGCCCGGGATATAAGGCGCATGGATCCGTGTCTTCTCCGACCCCCTCCTGTCGGAAAGGAAAACCCTATCCCTTCTCCCGGCCGAGAACTCTTTACCGGAAGGGCTCCCCGGAGGAGCACCGTCCCGGAGGATTCCCGATGGAGATCCCGCAGAGCATCTCCGGCCGGATGGCCGAAAGCATGACCGCCCGCGAATCGTTCCTCTCGCCCCGCGCGACCCGGAACCGCGACTACATCAGGAGGTCCGGCCATAAACCCGAGGAGCCGGTGATCCGGCCGCCGTTCTCTCGGGACGCCGACCGGATCGTCCACTCGAAGGCTTACTCGCGCTACATCGACAAGACCCAGGTCTTCTACCTGGTCGAGAACGATCACATCACCCACCGCGTCCTCCATGTCCAGCTCGTCTCGAAGATCGGGAGGACGATCGGGCGGCCCCTCGGCCTGAACGAGGACCTGATCGAGGCGATCGCCCTCGGCCACGACATCGGCCATGTGCCCTACGGCCACCTCGGCGAGAGGTTCCTCGACGACCTCTGCCGGGAGCACGGGAGCGGAGGGTTCCAGCACAACGTCCAGAGCGTCCGGTTCCTTGATACCCTCGAGGACTGCGACCTCACGCTGCAGGTGCTCGACGGGATCCTCTGCCACAATGGCGAGGTCCACGATCAAAGCCTTGCGGTGGAGGGAGAGGCTGGATGGGGCTCGTTTGCGGCGAAACTGGAGAGGATCGAGGGCGGAGGCGACGCCCTCCCGCTCACCGCCGAGGGGTGTGTCGTGAGAATTGCCGACAGCGTCTCCTACCTCGGCCGCGATCTTGCGGATGCCCTTGAGGTCGGGGTCATCGGCGATGACGATCTTGCGGAGTTCCCGGAGAACTGCACGGCTCTTTTCGGTATCACCGGGAGGGAGGACTTTTCCGAGATCAACCGGAGGGTGCTCGACGTCCTGATCAAGGATATCGTCGCGATGAGTTACGATGCCGACTGCATCGCGTTCTCGCCCGAAGCCTCGGCATGCGTCGCGGCCTTCAAAGAGTTCAACATGCAGCACATCTACGAAAACCCGAGGCTCCTTCATAACCGGGAGAAGATCCGGTTCATGTTCGAGTTCCTCTTCGACCGTATCCTTGAGGATATCGAGGAGGAGCGCGAGGACTCGCCGGTCTACGAAGAACTCATCTGCGCCCCGTGGGTCTCCGGTGCATATGCCGATACCGCCGCGCCGGCGGAACTTGCACGGGACTTCATCGCCGGGATGACGGACCGCTACTTTGAGTGGGTCTTTCAGCAGACTATCTTCCCGAAGAGGACCCGGTCAAGGTATCCGGACAGGAGGCCCGGACCGGCCGTGAACCCCGCCTCAGACCGATGCGTATAACCCGCCGGTTCCTACGAATTCATATAGCGCTGCTTGCTGACCCTCTTCATGCGCAGACCGATACTCATTCTGGGCCTGGTCGCGGCTTTTGTCCTTGCTGCGGGCTGTATGGGGCTTGCCGGCCCCGACCCGAAGGTCGTGCAGGACTCTGCGACCCCGGATATCAGCCTCTCCAGAGGGCTCGGATATAGCGTGAACGCGGAGATCCAGAACGACGGGAGCGACGGCGACGTCACCGTGACGGCGAAACTGATCGACGAGCAGAAGGGTTTTGTCCGGGATCAGGTCTCGACGGTGGTCTTCATCGCCTCGGGGGAGACAAAGAAGGTCAGTCTCGCGCTGGACGGGGATGTCGGCAGGACATATACGTACAGCGTTGAAGTGAACTGATCCGGAACTCGTATGCCGGGAGGGGCCGTCTTCGCCCCGGGCGATGCGGGGCTCCCGCCGAAACCTACATCGTGGTGAGCGCCAGATTATGGGTTATGAACCGCTGCCGGTGCAGGGGAGGCGTGGCGCTATTCTGACGAATGAGAGGCTCCCGGCCGTCCTGGTCCACGGGTGGCGGAGCCATCCCGGCATCTGGAACCGCCTCGCACCCGTGCTCACCGATGCCGCGGTGCCCTTCTGGAGGTTTGATTACACAGGCATCCAGAATGCCGGGACAGAGGCGATCGCCCTCGCTCTCCAGGACTGCATCCACGAAAAGCGGGAGGAGACCGGCTACGACGGCCCGGTCGATATTGTCTGCCACTCGATGGGGACGTGCATCGCCCGCTACCTCCTCGAGGTGCTCGACAACAACCGGGAAGAGAATGTCCGGCTGCTTGTCGGGATCGGTCCGCCGAACAACGGCTCCGCCCTCGCCGAGCTCTTCAACGACCCCGAGCAGGGTCCGGAAGTGATCCGGCGGCTTGCCGGCGTCTTCGTCCCGCCGGACTACGACCCCGGGGAGGATACCATCGTCCAGGAGTTCCGCCCCGGGAGCCGGACGGTTGCGGCGCTCCGCCACGCCGGGACCCGCGACGACATCGCCTACCGGATCATCCTTGCCGCAAACCGCACCGGGACCCCGGCGTTCTTCCCGGCCTTCGACGGCAGAACATGGGAACTCGCCCCGGACGGGGAGTGGCGGACGACGTATGCCGGCGACGGCATCGTCCCCCACACCGATTCTTACCTCCCCGGCGCGGGGATCGACGTCCTCCCGGCGGACCCCGGAAACCTCGTCCGGCACCCGGAGCACTACTGCCACACCATGCTGCCGAGAAATCCCGAGGTCATCGTCCGCGTCACGAAGTACCTCACTATCTTCGGAGAGCCTGCCGTGCGGACTCCGCCCAGGCGTTAATCGCCCGCTCCAGGTCCTCTCCGGCCTTCCGTGCCGCCTGCTCGATATGCTCATGCCCTTCGGGCGTCCCGAGGAGGTGGTGGCCTGCGTTCATCACATCGTTGACGGCTTTCCGAACCGATTCGGACGCTTCGTGCATGCGTTCTTCAACGGTAGGAGCAGCCGGTGCGGGCTCCGCCTCCTCCGGTGCAGGGGGAGGGTGAGGGATCCACCGTCCCCGCTCAAAACGACCTTCAGTCTCGCTCATGAGCGGTGATAGGTCTCTCCTGGATAAAAACCTGCTTTTTTACACCACACTCCCCCGGGCCAATTCCTCCTCTGGATCGGAGGACAGGTCGGGTAGCATCGGCTTATCCCGGCGCGTTACATGCCAGGCCGGGGATCAGGGCGGGGTCCGGGCTTTTCGAGACCTGCCGGGCACCATCCGGCCCCCGGGACCCTGCCGGGCACTCCAGCCCCGCCCGGGGCTCTCCTGCGGACAGGTTCATCATCCCCCGGGCACAGGTGGAGGCCCATGAACCTGGTTGCCGCTGTCAGGAGATGCAAGCAAGCGCTCTCGTCGGGGGACTGCCGCCTTGTGGTCGCGCGAGATGCTGTGCTCGTCTTCCTCTTCCTCCTGGCGGTCCCGCTCCTCCTCGGTCTCGTCTCAAGGATGTCCCCGCTGGTGGTCTTCACCCTCATCGTATCGACCCTCGTCCTCCAGGCGACCGCAGCCGTCGTCGGCCTCTCGCTCGGGCTGCACCCTGTGGTCGTGCTCGCCCTCCTCACGTCGGTGGCGGTCGCGGTCATGATCGGGGTCCTTGAAGTCTGCCACCTCTTTGCCGGGCGCTCCCGGCTGGCCCGGCGGCTTATCCGGAAGACCAATGCGAAGACGGGGAGGATTGATCCCCTGAGGCGATACGGCGTCCTGGTGCTCATCCCGACCATATGGATCCCCGGGATTGCCCTCTACGGAACCCCTGTCGTCTCGTGGCTCTTCCGGTACCCGCGAATCCCATCCCTCCTCTGCATGGTCGCAGGATGGGTGATCGCGGTCATCGTGATCATGGCGGCGACGATCGGGCTTGTCCGCCTCCTCCTGCCGGCCTCCCCGGGGTGAACCACAGGGAGAGCAAGGGTTTTACGCTGGTATGGAAGAACGGGGGATGTGATCGCATGGGACGCATCTATCGGGATATGGGGTGGGCGGTCGGGAATACCCCGCTCGTCAGGCTGAACAGGATCGTCGGAGATGCCGGGGCCACCGTCGTGGCCAAGGTCGAGGCGCTCAACCCGATGGGGAGCGTGAAAGACCGGATCGGCGTCGCGATGATCGAGGCCGCGGAACGGGACGGTAAGATCCGGAAGGGGACGGTGATCGTCGAGCCCACAAGCGGGAACACCGGGATTGGCCTCGCGTTCATCTGTGCGGTCCGGGGTTACCGGCTCAGGCTGGTGATGCCGGAGACGATGAGCATCGAGCGGCAGAGGATACTCCGGGCTTTCGGAGCCGAGCTCGTCCTGACATCGGGCGCCGGGGGGATGGCTGCGGCGGTCCAGCGTGCGGCGGAGATCGCCGCCGAGGAGCCTGACGCCTATTTCATCCCCCAGCAGTTCGAGAACCCGGCAAATCCTGCCGTGCATCAGCGGACGACTGCCGAGGAGATCTGGTGGGACACCGACGGGGAGGTGGATGTCCTGGTCGCGGGTGTCGGGACCGGCGGGACCATCAGCGGCGTTGCCGGGGTGCTGAAAGCCCGAAAACCGTCATTTATGGCGGTGGCTGTCGAACCTGCCGAGTCCCCGGTCCTCTCGGGTGGAAAACCCGGGCCGCACCGGATCCAGGGGATCGGGGCGGGTTTTGTCCCGCAAAATTACCGGGCAGACCTGGTCGACGAGGTCATCCGGGTCACGTCGGAGGAGGCGTTCGCCACAACCCGCCGGCTGGCGCGTGAGGAGGGGATATTCGTCGGGATATCGTCTGGTGCCGCGACCCACGCCGCTTGCGAGATTGCCCGAAGGAAGGAGTTCGCGGGGAGACTGATCGTCGTCATCCTCCCGGACACCGGGGGGCGTTACCTCTCCACTGGCGTATTTGACTGAACGGAGGAGTGACGGTGGGCATCAGGGAAGACATCCAGACAGTCTTTGCAAAAGACCCGGCAGTCCGGTCAACCATCGAGGCGATCTGCTGCTACCCCGGCCTCCACGCCATCTGGGCGCACCGGATAGCGCATGCCTTCTACCGCCGCCGGCTCTACTTTCCAGCGAGGTTTGTCTCCCATATCGCCCGGGCGCTGACCGGAATCGAGATCCACCCCGGCGCGAAGATCGGCCGCCGGGTCTTCATCGACCACGGGTCGGGTGTCGTGATCGGGGAGACGGCGGAGGTCGGTGACGACGTCCTGATCTACATGGGCGTGGTGCTCGGGGGGACGGCGCTCGAACGGACCAAAAGGCACCCGACGATCGAGGACGGCGTTGTCATCGGGTCGGGGGCGAGCGTTCTCGGCCCCATCACCGTCGGGCGCGGGGCAAAGATCGGGGCGGGTTCTGTCGTCGTCCGCCCCGTCCCCGCCGGGGCGACGGTCGTCGGGGTCCCGGGCAGGCTTGCCGGCCCGAAGTGCCAGAGGGGCCAGGAGCGGCTCGGTCGCGGCGACCTCCCCGACCCGATGCTCCGGGTGGTCAGCCGCATGCTTGATAGGCAGAACCGGATTGAGGAGCGGCTCCGGGCGGTGGAGCGGTCGGGACTTGTTGCCGGGAGACGCCAGGAGGAGATCGCGCTTGAGGAGAGTGTTCGGGCGGCGTTAAAAGAGGTGATCGACCCGGAGGTCGGGATCGATGTCGTTGATCTCGGCCTGATCAAGGCGATCACCGTCCGGGACTCATCGGTGCTCGTGGAGATGGTCCTGACCACCGCGGCCTGCCCGCTCGTCGACCATCTCACCGAGCAGGTCCGGCGCCGGGTCCTCGACGTGAGCGGCGTCCGGGACGTCGAGGTGCAGGTCCTCGACGAGCCCTGGGACTGGGACCGGTTCTTCAGTCAGCGCGATGTCCTTGGGAGGATATAAGTGAGGGGTGAGAGCCCTGGCTGCTCTTCCTGACCGGCATAATCTCCCGGGCCTCTCACTCGCCACCGGGTGCTGGCGAAGCGCCGCGAACCCGCTCCGGCCCGGTGTAGATATTCATCTTCCTGCTCCGCACGAATCCGATGATCGTGAGCCCGCCGGTCTTCGCGGCCTCGACGGCGGCGGTGGTCGTCGCTCCCCGCGAGACGATCACCGGGATGTTTGCGACCAGGCATTTTCGGACCATCTCGGAGGAGATCCGGCCGGAACTGACGGCAAACGTCCGCGAGAAGTCGGTCCCCGATAAAAGGCCGTGGCCGACGACCCGGTCGAGCGCGTTGTGCCGGCCGATATCCTCAGCGACCCGGATCACCTTCCCTTCTCCGTCGAAGAGCCCGACGAGGTGGATGCCGCCGGTTATCCGGTGAAGTTCCGAGTCGAGGGTCTCTTTCGTCGCCGCCCGGATCGCCCCGGGCACGAGGGTGAGGTCCGAGCGGATGGTCGGGAGGCGCCCGGCATCGAGGAACGAGGTGCTTGCGCCGCACCCGGAGAGGACGGTCTTGTGCGAGGTCAGGATCGCGAACGGGTTCTTGGTGAGGACGCTCGCGGTATTCCCCTCGATCCGGATTGACTCGATCTCCATGAGATCCTTGACGATCCGCTCCGTGTAGAGATACCCCGCGACGAACTCCCGGAGCATCGTCGGGCTCGTCATCGCGGTGAGTGCGTGGCGCCCGTTGACGGTCACCGAGAGGGGTACCTCCTCGACGACGGGGTGGGTTCCGGCGACGAACGTCTCGCCATCGACCCTGACGATTGGCAGTTCCCGGTAGAGCATCAGATCGCCCTCCGGGAGAGTTCTTCGACGGTGGCTATCATCGTCTCAACCTCCTCATCGGTGGTGTAAATATAGGTGCTCGCCCGCACCGTCCCGTTCGGGAGGTCGAGATGCTCCATGAGCGGCTGGCAGCAGTGGTGTCCCGACCGGACCAGGACGGCGGATGCCTCGTCGAGGACCTGCGCCACCTCGTGCGGGTGCATCCCCTCGACCGTGAACGAGACAACACCGATCCGGTCGGCCCCTGCATCCTGGCCAGCGACCGTAACCCTATCAAGCGCCGCGAGCCCGTCGATCAGCCGCGCGGCGAGCCGCTCCTCGTGCCGCCGCACTGTCTCCATCCCGATCTCCCGGAGGTATGCCGCGGCCCGTCCAAGCCCGATGGTGCCAGCGATCGGCGGCGTTCCCGCCTCGTAACGCTCCTCGCCGGGAGCGAGGGTGTAGCCTTCCGCCGTCGCGCTCTCGATCGAACCGCCGCCGACAAAGAGCGGTTCGAGGTCCGGCTCGCGCATCCAGAGCCCGCCCGTCCCGGTCGGGCCGAGCATCTTGTGGCCCGAGAAGCAGAAGTAGTCGCACCTGATGGCGGCAACGTCGACCGGGATGTGCGGGGCTGACTGGGCGCCGTCGATGAGGAGCCGTGCGCCCCGGTCACGGCAGATCCCGGCGATATCCCGGACGGGGAGGATGGTGCCGAGGACGTTTGAGGCGTGGGTGACGGCGACGAGCCGGGTCTCGTCGCGGACGGCTGCCTCCAGGTCGGCGAGGTCGAGATGACCGTCCGCCTCCGGCCGGACGATATCCACCGCGACCCCCCGCTCGCGGAGCCGGAGCCAGGGGAGGAGGTTGGAGTGGTGTTCGAGGAGGGTCGTCACCACCCGGTCGCCCTTCTGCCAGGCGAGGCCGGCGGCGACCATGCCGATCGCCTCGGTGGTGTTCCGGGTGACTGTGAGGGTGCCCCCATCCCCGCCGATGAACGACTTTATGGCGTCGTGGGCGTCCCGGTAGCGGTGGGTGGCAACGGCGGCGAGCCGGTGGACGCCTCTCCCGACGTTCGAGCGGTACCGGAGATCGTATTCGGCCATCGCCTCGACCACCGGCTTTGGGGTGAGCGATGTGGCGGCGCTGTCTAAGTAGATGAGGTCCCGGGTGATCGGGAAGTCTGACCTGCACTCTTCGATCTTCATACGGCCTGTTGATGGTAGCAGTTGTTAAGTTTGACCCCGGCGAAAGATGCCTTTGCGCAGGGCCGGGATGCGGTATCAAGAGCATAAATGGGCCGGAAGACCTCGACGCCGGCTGCGTCCTTCCGGCACTGCCCCGGGTGAACCTTTTGTCCTGCCGGGCGCAAGAGATCGGTAGATGAACGACGACCTGAAGGCAGCCCTTCTCGACCGGTGCCGGAGGATGGAGATCCCGCTCGTCGGGATCGCGAGCGCGGACCGGTGGAAGAACCCCCCATTCCAGCCCTGGATGCCGGAAGAGTTCTACCCGCAGTCGATCTTTCCCGAAGCCCGGTCGGTGATCGTCATCGGTCTTCCCGTCCACCTCCCGGTGCTCGAGACCTCTCCCTCGATCTACTACCACGAGCTCTACAAGACCGTCAACACCCTGCTCGACCAGTATACCTACCGGCTCGCCTCCTTCCTCAATGCCTGCGGCTACCCCTCGGTATTCGTCCCCCGCGACGGCTACGGGAGCATCGAGGTACTCCAGAAGAACCCCGTCGCCTTCTTCTCGCACCGCCACGCCGCCCTCCTTGCGGGGCTCGGGACGTTCGGCGTGAACAACACCCTCATAACACCGGAGTACGGTCCCCGGGTCCGGTTCGGATCGGTCCTCACCGCCGCGGACCTCCCACCCGATCCGCTGCTCGGGGAGGACCTCTGCACCCGGTGCATGCTCTGCGTCCGTGCCTGCCCCGCAGGAGCGCTCGATGCGCGGGACTACCCCCGGGGCCTCACCGATAAAGCGTCCTGTGCGGCAAACAGCGCCGAACTCGCCCGGCGCCACATCTCCCCCTGCGGGATCTGCATCAAAGTCTGCCCGGTGGGGGAGGACCGGCGGCACTACGGCCGGACCACAACCGCCGGTGGTGAAGATCCACGCCGCCGGGCCCGGGCGCACGTGCAGAAATACGGCGGGCTGTAAGCCCGCCTGCCGAAAAAGAGGTTATTCTTTTCTCATCCTGCCCATCAGCCGGTCCATCATCTCCGGCGCGCGGTCGCGAAGGCCGAACCCGACGATGAGGGCGATCGCCGCACCGAGGCCGAGCCCGACTCCCCATGCGATCGGGACGATGAAGACATAGATGATCGAGAGGTCGAGCAGGAGCTGCTGGAGCGCGAGGATGGCGACGACGAAGTAGAGAAATGCCCGGAGCAACATCGCGATCAATCCGAAGCCCTGGATCTGCTGCGTCTCTCCCATATGTGTGAGGAGGTCGATCAGCCAGTCGATCAGGATGAATCCAGCGACCAGGATGATAATGAACGCGAGGATGTTCGGGATGTAGGCCACGATGGCCGCGACTGCCAGTGTGAGTGCCGGAATCTGCAGAACGCTGACTGCTGCAAGGATTGCGATAAGATAGATGAACCAGCGGACGATGAGATCGAAGAGACGACTTATGTTCGTCCCGGACCGCTCAATCTGCTGGCCGACCGATGTCTTCCTGAGCGCGTCATCGACACCGAGGCGATCAAGAACCTCGGAGACGACTCTGCCGAGAATTCGCCCGAGGATCCAGCCGATGATGAGGATGATGATCGCTGCAATGACGTTTGGTAGAAACAGAATGACATTGCGGGCCAGTTCTTCAACCGGCTCAAATGGCGCCAATACCTGCGCCGTGAGGTCTTCATTTGCCACGGTATACCACCGGGGGAAGGATATTGTAGGTACTATATAAATCTTGATATGGCTGCCATATCTGGTGATGCAGAGAAGCCGTTGCCGGAAGCGGAGGGCGATAAAAGGGTTTATTCCGGGTTAGCGGCTCCTGCCGGCACCCGGGAGCGGCCGCTGAAGCGGTACATCAGCGCGAGGATCGCCGGCATCACGACGATCCCGCCCACGAGCGAGAACCCGACCGAGATCACTGTCACGATCCCGAAGTTGCTGATGATGTTGAACGTCGAGAGGGTGAGTGCCGAGAACCCGAAGACCGTCGTCAGCCCCGATACCGTGATGGCTGTCCCGATCTTCTGCACGGCGGTCTGGACGGCATCCAGGAACTCCATGCCCCGGGCAAGTTCCTCTTCGCACCGTTCCATGATCAGAATGGTGTACTCGGACGCGACGCCGATCGTCATCGACCCGAGGACGGCCGTCAGCGGCGTATATTCGAGGCCGAGGAGGTACATGATCGCCCCGTTCCAGCCCACGATGAAGACGATCGGGATGACCGGCGAGATGGCCGAGAACTTCCGGTAGACGAGGACCAGGAAGCCGAGGATGAAGACGAACCCGATCAGGGTCATGTATGTCCTCGAATCACTGATGTCGTCCATGACAGCGGCGAACATCTCCATCTGGCCGGTGAGCCTCACCGTCACGCCGGCCGGCGGGTTGTTCCACGCAACGTCGTTCTGTATCCTCCCGACCTGGTCGCGGGCGACGCTCATCTCCATATCGACCGTCGAGAACTCAAGCACCGCCTCCAGGTTCCCGTTGAGGTAACGGGAGAGGGTCGACTCCGGAATCCGGGCAACGATGGCGTCGACCTCCCTCTCGGTCGAGGGGAGCACGCCACCGTTATACTCCCGGATCAGGGTCGCGACACTTGTTACCCCGGTTATCTTGTCATTATGCTCCTGCTCGTAGACGCCGAACTGATCAATCCAGGCGAGCGTCTCCGGTGAGAGGACGTCGTCCGCGAGCACGACGACCGGGATGGTGCTTGTCGAGCCCATGACCCGGGTGAGTTTCTCAAGGGAGAGAAGGGCGGGCATATCGCCGGGAACGAAGGTCTTCTCATCCGCACTGACGGGGACGCTCTGGTCGAGGTAGAAGCCTCCTGCCGCGACGACTGCAAAGAGCATGATGACAGGGATCGGGTATTTTGCGACAGTATAGGCCAGCCGCCCGAGAAGCCGGTCGTATCGTTCGATGAGCGATTCCCCGCCCGATGGTTCGGTCCCGGCGGATACGGCCTCTTTTTTCGGCCGGTAGCGGGTGACGATTGCAAAGACCGGGACGATGATGAGCGCTGCGATGTAGCAGGAGACGACCCCGATGGTGCAGACCATCCCGAAGTCGGCCACCATCGGCACCGGCGCAAAGAACATCGCGATGAACCCGAGTGCCGTCGACAACATCGCGATCAGGATCGAGGGCCCCATCTGGGTGACGGTGGCCCATACGGCCTCCGGGATCGTGCCGCGCCGGATCTCCTCATCAAACCGGGCGTGGAGCTGGATCGCGTAGTCGATCCCGATCCCGATCAGGACCGGGAACGCCCCGACCACCACCATGCTGATGGGAATACCAAAGAGGCCCATGAGCCCGAAGGTCATGATGAGGCCGACGGCCACAATCCCGACCGGGAGAAGCCGGTAGCGGACATGGGAGAAGAGGAACATCACTGCGAAGACCATCAGGATCATGGCCACGAGGATCAGCATGCCCGTCTCGGATCCCATCGCCTCGCCCATCTCCAGCGAGAACGCAGGGTTGCCCGAGACCGTGACCGTGAGCCCCGCCGGGGGCTCCGATATGGCGACGATGGACTTGATGTTCCCGACAACCTGCTGCTGCGCCTCCATGGTGACGCCGGGTTCAAGGGCGATGACGCTGATCGTCATGAGGTCTGAAGGCAGCATCCGTTCAACCATCTCCGGCGGGGCCTGGCCGATGATCGCATTGATCTCCGCCGTGGACGACGGCAGGGTCCCACCGTTCGCCTGTTTTAAGAGATCGACGACGCCGGAGACGGAATCGACGTAGCGCTCGTTCCTGAGATCCTCCTGGAGGTTGTCGATGTATTCGAGGATCTCGGGGCTCCGGACGCTGTCCGTCTCGTAGAGGAGCATGATCGCGTCGGAGCCATAGGTCTCGACGTAGTGGTTCAGGAGCGCGCCGCGGGGGGTGGTCTTGTCGAGGTAGGCGTCGTCGCTGGTCTCCATCGAGACCAGCGAGAGTCCGAAGCACGCCACGATGAAGATGGCCAGGGCGACCCCGGCGACGGTCCAGGTGTGGTTGTTGACGGCGGCGGCGAGCCACTCGTAGGGGTTCCTCATGCCCTCTCCTCCGGAGTCTTCTCCCCGTACTCGGCGATGATTGCCGTGGTCACCGCGTGAGCTATCTCGCAATCGTCTCTTTCGGTGGTGTCAATGCCGTATTCCTCAGCAGTGCGACGGAGTTTTATAGAGTCAAGGATCCGGTAATTGTGGCCGGCATCACCGGTTCTTGCCGCTCCTGTCAGAACGCACGAGACCAGGGATGCCGCCGGCTCCTCGGCCATGGCGAGGCGGTGCAGCAGGGCTACGGCCCGCCGGTAGTCCGCCGGGGGAAGGAACCCGGCCTCGGTCCATACCTGGTCGGTCTCCTCATAGAAAGATTCTGTATGGGACATTTTACGATGCGCCGGTCTCTTGAGCGACGATCCGCCGGATCGCCGGTGAAAACCGGTATTACAGGTCATTGAGCAGTTCACGTCTCTCCTCTTTATATATGACTCATCTGCTGGAGTTACTGTTTTTAAGGGACGGGATATGAACTTACTGCAACCCGAACAGGGGCAGGTATCGCAGTCCGGCTCCCGGACGGAGTTGTCCGGAGCAGGTTCTCTCATGCTTCCCATATCAATCTGTATTGGGGAGTTGGAGGATTCATGATTTTCCCGTATATGTACGGGGTTTATGTGGGCGGTGTTCCACACAACATATGCGCAAGATGATTGTCGAAGTCTGCCTGAAGGATCCGTTAATGGGCAGGCCCCCTGACACTGCGTTCCTCAACTGGATGGTGAAAGATCTCCTGGACAGGATCGAATCCGTGAAAGTCCTCGAGTTGCTCAAGGTGAACTTTGAGCGGGGTGAGGAAACGGTGGTTGCCGAGATCACAATGAAAGTGGGATGCACCGCGAACGACCTTGAGTTCCCGGAAAGTCTCGGTTCTCTTGAGGTGCTCAAGGTCGACGGCAGAACATATACCTGCTTTCTCCGGATCGTCATCCGGGACGAGTTCCTGCTGGAGAAGATGCGTGAGTTCGACCTGGACATCATCTGGACGTTGCCTATATACAAGTCCCGCGACCTGCACATCTACACCTGCATCGGCGATGCCGAGAACCTGAACAAAGTTCTCCGTCTCCTGTCCACCTACGGCGAGGTCCGGAACGTCATCTTCGAGGAGGCAACCTTCTCTGAGAACGGGCCGCTCTCGGCTCTCACCCGGAGGCAAAGAGATCTCTTGCTCGCGGCGAAACGCTACGGCTACTACGAGTATCCCCGAAAGATCACGAGCCAGCAACTCGCAGAAAAACTGGGCATCAGCAAGACCACCGCGATTGAGCATCTGCGCCGGGGCGAGGCCCGCCTCATCTCCATGCTCCTTGCCGGCTACTGACGGCAGAAGCCGGCCGCTGCCCGAGAAGGCATATCGGGTGACGGGCGCGCGGGCGACGGCTCAGCCACGCCTGAGCCCGCCGCCGGTGCCGCTGGATACATTCAGAGCATGTTGATGACGGATCCCTCCGCTCTAAGGCCGGAGGATTGTTCTGCTGGTTCAGGAAGTATCGTTCTGCGTGCTGCTCTCGTCCGCTCTCCAGTGCAGCCGTTCTCGAAGGGGCATCCCGGCCCGTTTGCGTGGAGTCTGTTTACGGTGTATGCCCGGCCTCTGGCAGGCGGCTGCCGTGTGGGCGCGGTCTGCGAGGAGAGATGGCCCCTCTCTCGCAGATATCCGTCTCTATCAGGAAACCATAAGTTTGTTGCAACTCAATAGAGGTGCAATGACTGCTGAGATTCTTCCCGGGCTCCGGGCCGTCGGGATGAACGAGTACGAGGCAAGCGTCTACTCGACACTCGTCGGGCTGCAGAAAGCGACCGCCCGGGACATCCATGAGGTGAGCGGGGTGCCCCGGGGACGGATCTACGAGATATTAAACGACCTGGCCCGGCGTGGGTTCATCGCGGTTGAGGAAGGCTCTCCCTCCTCCTACTACATACTCGACATCGATGTCGTCTTCGACCGGCTCAAAGATGACTACATCCGGTCTCTTGAGGAGACACGCGAGGCGTTAAAGAGCCTCTCGGTCAAACCGCGCCTTTCCCCGGATTCGTTCTTCATCCTCCGGAGCGGCTGGGCAATCGAGAACCATATCTCCGCGCTCTTCCGCCGGGTGAAGAAGAGCATGGTGATCCTCTGCTATAATCCCGGGTTTCTCCGGAAGTACTGCACGACCCTCAAACCCCTCGAGCGGAAGATCGATCTCTACGTGGTCGTGCGGAACAAGGAGGAGTATGCCGGGATTAACCTCCCCATCTACGAGGCGGAAGGAACCGTCATTGACCTCATGGATGCCCGGCCGGTGAACGAGTCCGTGATGGAAGGCGCGAGAAAGGACGAGTGCGCAATCCTGGTCGACGGCCGGGATTTCTTTGCGATTGCTACGGCCGGATCCGGGCAGTATGCGGTGATCGGCTCGGATATGCCGATCATCGGCTACCTGCAGAAGACGATCGTCGAGAGGCTCGCGGAGGAATGAGGGGGGAGGGCCGCCTGATCGGTCCCTTCCTTACTGCCCCTCCGGGTTTACGACCCTCCCTGCAAAGAGGATCGTCCCGGAATCCTCCTCGACGATGAGGAAGACGAACGGGTGGTCAGCCCGGAAGACGGGCGTTCTGTCCTCAAGGGGTGCGCTCGCCAGGTTCATGACGACGCCGGTCGCCGCCGCGGCCTCGGTGCCCTCTTCGTTCACGTCCACAAACGCCTTATGGACGACGTCGCTGATGAAGAGATCCTCTGTCCCATCCATCCCCGAGAAGTTGGCGGCATCAGAGAACGCCGTCGGCATCCCCATCGCCGCAAGTGCCTGCGGGAGGCTGTACGTCGTCTCAAGCGTGAACTTCGGGAAGACGACCCTGACGCGCCGGTCGGTCAGTGAATCCCGGATATCCGTGAGCGTCCCGGCGTCGAGAGCCTCCTCCGCCGCCGTCAGGTTCTCTTCCCGCGGAAGAAGGACGAGCATCGAGAGTCCGGCTCCGTCAGCGTGCGCATACGGCATCCTGAGCACCTGGAGACTGTCAGTCTCCGCGTATCCATAGATCGCGTCCTCATCGGTCCGGTGCATCATCGGGACCTGCACTGCTTCGCCCGGAGCAACCCGGAACTCTTCCTCCGTCGTCTCTTCGGGGTCGAACTGCATGGCCCAGGTACCCTTGAAGTAGATCGCGTTCGTGATCACGAGCCGGGTCAGGGGATCGATCGTGCCGGAGGGGAGGAGATCGCGGATCTTATCCTCGGTCTTCTCTTCCACCCAGCGGTTGATCGTCTGCCGCGATCCCTCAGAGTCGTTGACGAAGTCAAGGTTTGTTACGTTCGCCCCGTACCACCGTCCGGCCACGTCGATGTACTCCGGGAGGAACGGGTAGGTCTCCTCTGCCCAGAGAGCGTTTGCGGTTCGGAGGGTGTAGTTCTGGTCCCCGCTGTTCAGGCTGGCGTCAAGCCCGGCAAACCCGGCTCTCAGGAGGCTCATGTTCTCCGGGAGGTGGAGGACCGCACTGATCTCATCGGCGGTTGTGCCGCGGGCGCCTTCGTGGGTGATTGCCAGGGCCGAGGAGATGCTGTAGGGCGAGAAGAAGATGTTTTTGCCCGCGGCTCCCGGGTCGCTTGCGAGGTGCCGGTAGAGGTCGGCCGCGAACCGGTTGTTCCCCGCCGAGACGTTGCCGGTGACTTCTGCTGCTGTCTGGCTATTCATCGGCTCATTCCCCCCGGGAGGTGAAGTGGGGCCGGTAGTTGTTGTTTGCGGCGTATCGGTGCACCCGGCAGCGATGCAGCCGATCACGATGAGGCCTGCGAGAAGGGGCAGGCCGCTAATCCTTCCGTTCATAAAGAGCGATATGGCACCCGGGATTGTTATGCGTAGCGCTATCGCTCGGGGTCTGCAGTTGTCCTTCCGTGAACGGTCACCCTGCTACCTCCGGGAGGACCTCGCGCCCGAAGTCCTCGATAAACTCCTCCTGTCCCCGGTTCACGTTGTGGAGATAGAGGTGCGAAAAGCCGAGATCGATGTCGTCTTTGAGCCATCGGACGTGCTCCTGCAGATCCGCCGAGACGCGGATCTTCTCGCAGACCTTCTCAGGCTCAACGAACTCCCCCATGGCCTCGAACTCTCCCGGCTCCCGGAGGGTCTCGAGCACAGCTGCCGGGAAGATGTTCGCCCGCCATTGGTCCCATGCGCCGGCTCGAGCCTCATCGTCCTCCCGCGCGTAGGAGAGGTCCACCTTGAGGTACATCGGCTTGCCCTCCCCTCCCCCGCGCCGGAACGCCCCGACAACCTCTGCAAGTTTGTCTTTTGGCATCGCGACGGTGATGAGGCCGTCGGCCCATCCGCCGACCCATTCTGCGGTCGCGGACGTCAGGGCGGCGCCGAGAAGAAGCGGCGGCTCGGCCGGACGGGTGTAGAGGCGGGTGTTGACTGTGCGGACCGGGAAGTCGGCCGTGACTGTCTCCCCCGCCCAGAGCCTTCGGATGATGGTGGCGGCGGCGAGGAGCCGGTCGTTTCGCTCCGGCTTTGAGGGCCAGACCTCGCCTGTGATGCTCTCGTTCAGGGCCTGGCCGGTCCCGACGGCGACGAAGAGCCTGCCGGGAAACATCTCCGCGAGCGTCGCCGCCGCCTGGGCGAGGATCGCCGGGTGGTAGCGGTAGCCCGGCGTGCAGACCACCCCGGCCGGAAGCGCTGTCGCCTGGAGCGCCGCGCCGAGCCACGACCACGCGAACCCGCTCTCCCCCTGGGCGGGGGTCCAGGGGTTGAAGTGGTCTGAAGAGAGTATGCCCCGAAACCCGGCCCTCTCAGCGCTCCTTGCAAGGTTTAGAAGCACCCCGGGAGGAAACTGCTCGTGCGATGCGTGGTAGCCGACCGTCACCGTTGATTCTGCCATCGATGCCGCCTCCGTGCCGGTTCGTCTCCTGCGAACCGGTGGGCAGACTGGATCTCTGGGTATTTAAAGCGTATCTGCGCCTGCACCCCCCGGTTCACTTCTCTTTTGCGAGCGTATTGTAGAGCAGCCCGAAGATGGCTGCTGCGCCAAGTCCGTCGATGAACCCCCAGAGTAGTCCGATGACGCTCCCTTTCGGGCTGACGCGGTAACCGGGGTATATCCGCCTGATGAGTTTCCCGTATCGGCTGCCCCTTCCATGGGTGTCCCGCGTGAGAAGCAGCCACCAGGTCAGGCTAAAGATCCCAATCCCCCAGAACAGCCCGCCCGCAAGGGCGAACGCTTTCAGGTCGAGTTTCATCCTATCACCTTCCCCCTCTCCGGGGCGCACCCTCTCTCCCATGGGCATAATGAATGTGCCGCACCGGTGAGCGCGGGTTCACTCACGCCAATCCCAGGACCTCGATGTAGATGTAGTAGACCGAGAAGGCCGCAAAGAATACGCCCACGGCAAACGTCAGGGCGGCGACGAAGAGGGATGGCCGGAACTCGGCCGGGAGCGTCCGCCGGTTCAGGTAGATCGTCATGAAGGCTACCGCCGGGATCTGGATCGCCTCGATGATCCCGGCTATGGCGAGGGCGGTCACCGGTTCGAGCCGCACCAGGACGAAGATGAGCGGCAGGATGCCCATCAGCCCGATCAGGTAGATGTAGCGATAGAACCGCATCGAGACCCAGCGCCCCGTTGCCCTCATCTGCCGGGCGATGAAGATCGACCCCTGGCCGAGCATCCTGGTCCAGCCGTCCAGGTTGGCGACGAGGGTGCTCCAGAAGGCGAAGAACGCAGCGAGGATCATCAGCCAGGCTCCCGGCGGCCCCCAGACCTCCCCGAGGAGGACCGAGAGGACTGCGGTCACTTCCGGCCCCTCCGGGAGAAGGCCCTCCGGCCGGAGGAGTTCGGTCCCCAGGATGAGGAGGGCGATGAGCAGGAGGAGGACGATGGCCGCGGCGATGGTCGTCGATATGGCCATGAGCCGGAGCCAGCCCCGCATCTCCTCCTTCTCGCCCCGGGAGAGGTGCGTGATATCCGGCAGGTCTTCCTCCTCGATGACCCTCTCTTCCCCACCCTGCCTGTGCACCGTGTAGTAGGCGGCGCCGTAGCCCCGGGCCGTGAGCCAGTAGGAGTACCAGATGAGGCCCGCGGCACCGGACATCACGAACCCGAGCCAGGGGAGGAGTTCGGCGAAGACGACGTCGGGCGGGAGGGTCGGCACGAGGCCGGCGGCGAGCGGCACGATGCCGGGGAAGACGAAACCCGCGGTGGTCACCAGGGCGATGATGATGGCGAGTGCCATCACAATGGATGCGCGTTCTACGCCCTGGTACCTCCCAAAGAAGACAAGAGCGAGCGAGACGAGAAGGACAATCGCCGCCCATGCTGTGAAACTCCCGGGTAGGACAAGTATGATGGCGGAACTCGCGGAGCCCGCCATCCCGGTGATGGTCGCGGCTGCGACGAGGAACTGGGGGATCACGATGACCCAGATGCCCCAGTTCGCCGGCCCGGGGAGGTTCTTGATCCCCTGGAGGAGCGAACCGCCCGTCACGACCGCGTAGCGCCCGATCTCGATCGAGAGCACCGTCTTTAAGAATATCGCAAGGATGAGCGTCCAGAGGACGGAGTAGCCATAGAGTGAGGCGATCCGCGGGGTGAAGAGGAGTTCCCCGGTCGCGATGGCGGAGATCATCCATATGATCGCGGGCCCCATCCACGCGAGGGCCTCCCGCCCGCGTGGGGGTGGGGGGACGATAGTCCCGTCTTTGCCGGCCATGGTGCCACGCCCTGCACGGTCCAGGTATACATAAGTCTTGCCGCCGGCGACCTGGATCCCGGGGAAAATGTTGGAGGTATTCTCAGGCTGCGGCTGCGGGCTGCCATGAGGGGGTTTCCTCAGAGCGATAGCGGAGTGCTGCACCGGAATACCTATGAGCATGCCCGTGAGACAGGGCCGGGATTGCCCGCGGTCCTGGCATTGTCAGGGCGCGGCCGTTTCCGGTGTGATGATCCATGGTGGTAATGCCCGATACCCTCGTTGCGCTCCTCAAAGACTGGCATTCGGTCCCCGTCGCGACTGTCGGAGCCGACGGGATGCCCAATGTTGCAGCCAAGTCGGTTATGGTCAGGGATCTCGAGACCCTCGTCTGGGGCGAGCTCTACTTCATGCAGACCTACGAGAACCTCACGCGGCACCCTGTCGCGTCGCTCTGTGTCTGGGAATGGACTCCACCGTTTACAGCGTACAAGGTGAAGGGGAGGGTCGTGATCCACAGGGACGACGACGTGACAGCGGCGCTTGACAGGAGCGTCTGGGGCGGACACAGCGATGAGTTCGCGGCCCGCATAGAAGGGATGGCAGCCGTCGTCCTCACGGTCGAAGAGATCTACGACCAGACCCCCCGCCTCGAGGCAGCAGGAACGCGGATCGCGTAGGTCGTATGGGTGGACTGCCCCGTGCTATCGGGCGGGATTTTCCGCATCACAGTACCGGTGCCCCCTGGAGATTGCCTCGTTGTCGATACGGAGACAACGGAGAACTTCAGGATGGGCCGGTCGCCTCCCCGCCCTGTCGCGGTTGCCCGGCTGCTCTGTGATGTTGACGGGAGAGGTCATGGGGAGGGGCAACCGGCACCTGCGCGGCCATGGGGGAGAACGAGAGGATGCGCAGGCTGAATGAAAGGGGAGTGCTGCACCTCTTCTGCAGCACCGACGCTACCCGACTTTTCTGAGCGTGAACCGGAAGGCCGCCCCTTCCTCCGGCATGCCTTCTATCCGATCCTCGACCCGGATATGCCCACCATAGCGCTCGACTAAGGTGCGGACGATGAAGAGCCCGAGCCCCTGGCCTCTCCCCCGTGCCATGCCCCGTTCAAACCGGGTGAAGAGTTTTCGTTTCACCTCGTCGGGAATGCCCGGACCGGTGTCTTCGACCGAGACAAGCACCTCACCATCGCATTCCTCGACCCGGACGGTGATCTCGACCTGTGGTCCGCCATGCTTGACAGCGTTGCCGATGAGGTTGGCAAAGACCGTAGGGAGGAGACCGTCCGCCAGCACGCTGATCTCCGGGTCGATGTATCGGATTGCCACATCGGGGAAGGTTGCTATCTCTTCCCTGATGACCGCGTTGAGGTTCACCGGCACGAGACCCGTCTCCTCGTGAGCCCGGCGGATGGTGGCTACGTTCTTGAGGATCTCGGTGCTCCGATCGATACTGGCGTGGAGTTTCTCCGCATAAGTCTTCAGGTCGCCGTCGGCGAGGTCCGTCAGGAGGTCGGCGTACATGCTCGAGACGTTGTTCGCGTTCCGCACATCATGGGTCATGATGTCAAGGTAGATATTCGCCTCGTCCCGGGCTGCTTCAAGGTCCTTGCTCTTCCGGACGAGGTCATCTGTCCGGCGCCTGAGGGCTTCCTCCGACCGCTTCCTCTCGGTGACATCGCGTGCGTTTACCAGGTGGCCGCGGATGGTCGGCTCGCCCAGGAGATTGATGCCGGTCGCATCGAGATACAGCCAGTCTCCCGATCGGTGCCGAACCCGGACTTGAAGGAAAGTCCTCTCCCCGGGCCGGGCGAGAGCATGCCGCAGCGCGTGCTGGACCCGCGGCAGATCCCCGGGATGGACCATATCGAGGATGCGCCTCCCGATGAGGTCTTTTGGCGCGTACCCGCCGACCGATCTCACCGAAGGGCTCGCATACGATATCTTCCCTTCTGCATCAAAGATGAGGACGATATCCGAGGCGTTCTCGGTGAGCAGCCGAAAGCGTTTCTCGCTCGCCAGAAGCGTTTCTTCCGCCCGTTTCTGCTCCCGGAGATCGATGCCGACGCCAATAAAGGTGTTATCCGAGAGGCTGATATTCGCCCAGGAACTCTCGACGATGCTGCCGTCTTTTGCCGTCGCTCTCCACTCCCGCCATCCGGGTTCAAGCGACTGCATAAACTCTGCAACCTTTGCCCGGTAGTCCGGGTCAGGGTAGACCATGGTCATGAAGTCACGGCCGGCAGCATCTTCCTCCGTCCAGCCCAGGATCTCGCGGAGCGCCCGGTTGAACCGGAACTGCCGCAACTCCGGGTCGAAGATGGCGATCATGACCGGTATTGTATCGACAAGCCGCTGGAACATCTCCGCCTGATGGTGCAGATTCTCTTCTGCCCGCTTCCGGCGCGTGATGTCCCGCGAGATGGCGAGGATAGCCGTTTTTCCCCGGTATGGAAAGACCCGTGACGAGGCTTCTATCGGAATGCGCCTCCCGTCGCGGGTGAGATGGGCTGACTCGAAGACCATGTGGCCGATCTCTGCGACCTTCCTGATACGGTCGGGCACGAGAGCGGCAAACTCCGGCGGGACAATCTCCGCGAGGTTCATCGTCAGCAGTTCTTCCCGCGAGTAGCCGAGGCGCTCGATCGCTGCCTGGTTCACGTCAAGGAATCTTCCGTCGAGGTCGTGGATGAGGAAAGCGTCGCTTGCACTCTCAAAGAGGGTGCGGTACTTCTCTTCGCTCTCCTGCAACGTCTCTTCGGCCCGCTTCCATTCGGTGATGTCGGTGAAGATGACCGCGAACCGGTTCTTCTCCCGCATCGGATAGGCATCGATACCGTGCCACCGGCCGGACTTCGGGTTGTATTCCTCAAACCGCACCGGCTTTTGTGTGCGAAGGGCCCTGTCGTAGCGTTCAAGCCAGAGCGGCTCGGTGCCCGGGTAGATCTCGGTGAACCTCCGGCCCACGATCCGATCGCGGCGCGATCCCATAGCACGCTCATAGGCAGGATCGACGTCGAGGACGAGATAGTCGACGGGCCGCCCCCCGCTGTCGTAGACCATCTCGTTGAGCGCAAAGCCCATTCCCATCGATGCGAAGACCTGCTGGTATCTCTCTTTGCTCTCCCGGAGGGCATCTTCCGCCTGCTTCTGCCGGGTGGTCTCCTGGAACCGGACGAGGTGCATGCCCCGGAACGGTTCGTCCTCGACGGGGATGGTTGAGACGATGACCCGGCGCTCCCGGCCGTCCGGTGACAGGAGCGTGCAGGTAATATCGATGCTCTCGGCCTGCGCGGAGAGCGAGGCCGCTATCTTCTCCGTGCACTCCTCTTCCATGATGCACAATCCAAGGTGCCGGCGCACGAACCTATCCGCATCGCTGTCGTGGAGGGTATTCCGGTCGACGCCGAGAAGGCGTTCAAGCGGGCGGTTGATCCAGCCCACCCGGCCTTTCTGATCGATGAGGAGCACTCCCTCGACGAGCGCATCAAGAATGACCGATGCTGAGAGCAATTCTGACGAGGAGCATTGGGGTGGATTCATTTTACGCCGGTACTCCTGCGGGTTGGATCTCACAATTATAAAAAAAGATGGTGCATAAAACCTCTCGATCCTGAACATCCTGGGATTGTACTCTCTGTCATCATCGGAGCCGGAGTCGTTCGGATCCGGGGCCCACTCGGGCGCCAATGGGTGATCTGTTCACGAAAGTAAGGGACTCCTGTCGAGATTCAGCAGTCGTTAAAGGCCGGTCGGATGGTTAAACGGCAGGCATCCTTGAGGAATAGCCGGCTCAGGGCAATCTAGACGCCGGATGATTATCTCCTGTAGAATCACGATAAGCGGTTTATGAGAGAATAAGAAGGCCAGGGCCGAGATTCGAACCCGGGTCGAGGGATCCACAGTCCCTTAGGATAACCAACTACCCCACCCTGGCAAGGTGCTCATTATAGTTGGTGGTTGGATTTGATTAAGGTATCTCTTCACCACGTCCGCACCCCCGCCGGGATTGCCGGCAGTCTCACGATCTGCCGGGCATCCGGCCGGGACGCGGCTTCGTCTCTGCCGCCGGGGCCGGCGCGGAAGATGCCTCTCCTGAAGGCGAACGGGTCCGGACACTGGAGGTGCGTGACGGACAGCGGGCAGAATCATTAATAGACCCGGTGCTCTATAACGTACCAGCGTTCCGGGCGCCGAGCGACGCCCCCGGAGTAGGGGCGGCAGCCCTCATATGGCGTGATTCAAGAAAAACGGCCAATATTCCAGATTTTTCGGGATTATTCGTCCTGCATATACCGGAAGGTGATAATCATGGCAAAACAATCAACGATCAGGACCCCCATCGTCTGCGTGATGGGCCACGTAGACCACGGCAAGACATCGCTCCTGGACAGGATCCGGGGTTCATCGGTGGTCTCGACCGAAGAGGGCGCGATCACGCAGCACATCGGCGCCACGCTCGTCCCCATCGATGCGATCACCCGGATGGGCGGAGCCTTAAGCAAGGTCAGCGTCAATGTCCCGGGCCTGCTCTTCATCGACACCCCCGGACACCATGCCTTCACCACGCTGCGTGCGCGCGGCGGTGCACTCGCCGACATGGCGATCGTCGTGGTGGATATCAACGAAGGGTTCCGCCCCCAGACGATCGAGGCACTCCAGATCCTGCGCAACTCCAGGACGCCGTTCGTGATTGCGGCAAACAAGATCGACCGCATCCACGGCTGGCGCGTCCAGGAGGGTCAGCCGTTCTTAAAGACGTTTGCCCAGCAGAACGAGCGCGTCCAGGGCACGCTCGAGACGAAGGTCTACGAGCTCGTGGGGAAACTCTCCGACCTGGGCTTCAACTCCGAGCGGTTCGACCGGGTCTCGGACTTTGCGCGGAACATCTGCATCGTGCCGACGAGCGCCCTCACCGGGGAAGGCCTTCCCGACATACTCATGGTCCTCATCGGGCTCGCCCAGCGCTACATGAGCGAGAGCCTCCGGGTCAGCGCCGACGGTCCCGGCGCCGGCACCGTCCTTGAGGTGAAGGAGGAGCGCGGGCTCGGGATGACGCTCGACGTGATCCTCTACGATGGCACCCTCAAGGTCGGGGATGAGATCGTCGTCGCGGGGAACGACCAGATCATCGAGGCCAAGGTGCGCTCCCTCCTAAAACCCCGCCCGATGAAGGAGATCCTGATCGAGGAGCGGTTCGAGCGGGTCAAGTCGATCACCGCCGCTGCAGGGATCAAGGTCGCGGCCCCGAAACTCGACGGGGTCATCGCAGGCTCCCCCCTCCGGGTCATCCGGGGCGGCAACAGGGAGGAGGTCGTCGAGCAGGTCCGGCATGAGATCCAGGATATCCAGGTGAATCTCTCCGACATCGGCGTCATCATACGGGCGGACACCATCGGGGCTCTTGAAGCCCTCTCAAAAGAACTTGAGGGCCACCAGATCCAGATCATGCGGGCCGCTGTCGGGCCGGTCACCCGCCACGACGTCATCGAGGCGGGGACGATCCGCGACCCCCTGTACAGCGCGATCATCGCCTTCAACACACCGGTCCTGCCGGACGCGATCGACGCTCTTGCGGACGCCGCGATGTCGCACGTCAGCATATTCGAGGGGGGGGTCATCTACCAGCTCCTCGACGACTACGTCGAGTGGCGTGACGAGAAGAAGCAGGAACTCGAGCGGCAGCAGTTCGAGAAACTGATTATGCCCGCCAAAATCCGTATCCTCCCAAACTGCGTCTTCCGGCAGAGCAACCCTGCGGTGGTCGGTGTCCGGGTCCTTGGAGGGAAACTCCAGAGCGGTGTCGACCTTGCCCTCCCGAACGGCAAAAAAATCGGCCGTCTCAAGCAGATCCAGGCCAAGAACGAGACGGTCCAGGAGGCGGAGGCGGGAAAAGAGGTGGCAATCTCCATCGAGGGGCCGACGGTCGGGCGCCAGATCAACGTCGACGATGACCTCTACGTGGACGTCCCCGAGCGGCACGTAAAGGTGATCGAGCGGGAGATGATCAATCAGTTGAGCCCGAGTATGCGGGAGATCCTGGAGGAGTTCACCTCTCTCAGGCGCCGGGAAGATCCCTTCTGGGGTAAGTGAACCACCCTGCCGGGGATGGGGCTTCTCCCGATCAACCTTTTCCCTCAGCCCCGCAAAGGTAGACTTTTAATACCATATTCTCAAATTGTATAGGTACTTTCGAAGGAGTCGTCAACATGGTTGATTTTAAAATTATCCTATCAGACCCGGAGACCGGGCGTTCATATAAGGTTGATGCGACCGGCCCCGCCGCAGGAGCGCTCATCGGCAAGCGCGTCGGTGACGAGATCGACGGGGGCATCCTCGGCCTTGCGGGCTACACGATCAAGATCACTGGCGGGACGGACAAGACCGGTATCCCCGCACGCCGTGACCTTCCCGGACCGGCACGGAGAAGGCTTCTCCTCTCCGAGGGTGTCGGGTTCCACCCTGTCATGGACGGGGAACGCCGCAGGAAGTCGGTGCGGGGCAACGAGATCAGCGCTGACTTCGTCCAGATCAACGCCGCCGTGAAGACGAGCGGTGCAAAACCATTAGCCGAATACTTCAGCCAGCCCGAGGCGGCAGCTGAATAATCAGCACCCCTTTTCTTCAGAAGCGTTCGCTTCAGAGCGGGCGAGAGATCGCGGTCAGGCTGCTGCACCCCCTCAAAGAGTCGCCGTTCGGTTCTAACGTTAGAGGAGGGTGTGCCCTCCCCGTTTATCGCTTCTTTGCGACTGACTTTTGCAGGGCGGGCAGTTTGTCCTCGAAGGCCACCCCGTACTTCTTTGCGAGGATGACCACTGCCGCCTCCACCCGGAGGTTGCCGTCGAAGTTGTCGGTGACGATCCGGTGGAGTTCGGCAACGATCTCCTGCGGCGATCTCCCGGTCGCGGCGGCGATCCGCCCGATCAATTCCTCATAGGGGCTCTCCGCCGCCGCGAGGACATCGGAGGTGGGCTTGAACCCGAGGGGTATCGAGACCTCCGCGACGTCAAAGAGCGGCCGGATCCCTCCTCCGTCGAACTCGATGAGCCCTTCCGCTTTCGCTTTATCCAGGAGCTGGTTCGCCTGCTCCTTGTTCATCCATTTCCGGTCGATGGCGATGTAGAAGACGAATTCGCTCCTCTGCAGCCGCTCTTTTCGCATGTGTTTGAACGGCGCGGCAACCGCAATCTTGACGCTCACTCGCAGGCACCCTTGAGGATTCTTCGCAGGTCCATCGCATCCAGGTCGCCAAGGCGGCCATCCTTTGCGATATAGCACTCCGTCACCGGGCCCTTGTCGACGATTCTGAGGAAGAAGACGTTCTCGGAGACCGGGAGCCGTTTTTCCGGGGTAAGAAGGGTCTTCTGCAGGTCGACCCGGAGATCCGCCACCTCGCTGACGTTCCCGGAGAGCGGCAGCAGAGCGCCGAGGTCCTGGAACTGCGTCCGTCCGTCCGCGATCTCGAAGAGAATCCGTTCTTTGACGAGACCGTCGGCCCCCCGGACAGTCGTATGGGTGTCGTGCATACGGGCTATGCAATTAAGAACTTCGCGAAACGGTCGGGAGAGTTCGAAATCGAGGTCGATCGACTGGGGAAAGCGATGATATATCCTGCGCATCACTAAAATTGAGGTCTGCGGAACGTAAAAAGGATATGATCCCGCCAGAGATCCAAAGGTTTTTGGCAGCCTCTCTCCCTCCTGCACCCATGGCTGCTCACCTCACGCTCCTGCAGATGAACGACTCGCACGGGTATCTGGAGCCGCACCAGGAATTCTTCTACGCCTCCGGCCCGCCTCGCTACCGGATGGCAGGGGGCTATGCACGGATAGCCACGCTTATGGAGGAGATCCGCGATGCGCGGCCGGATGGGGCGCTCGCGTTTGACTGCGGTGATACCATCCACGGGACCTACCCTGCCGTCCAATCGGAGGGCAAGGCCTTCGTCCCGATCCTCAATGCTCTCGGGTTCGACGCCATGACCGCCCACTGGGAGTTCGCATACGGGCCAGAACAGTTCCGGAAGGTGGCCAGGAGGCTCGACTACCCGGTTCTTGCCGACAACTGTTACGACGACACGACCGGTGATCTTGTCTTCCCCCCGTATACGGTCTGTGAGACCCGGGATCTGCAGGTGGGCGTTATCGGGATCGCCGCTACGATCATCGATAAGGTGATGCCGAAATCCTTCTCGGAGGGGGTCCACTTCTCTCTTGGCAATGCCGAACTCCCGGATCTGATCGCTCACCTCCGCGACGAGGAGGGTGTAGATCTTGTCGTGGTGATATCGCACCTTGGTTTTCCTCAGGAGGTGAAACTTGCCGGGGAGGTGGATGGGATCGACGTCCTCCTCTCGGGGCACACCCACAACCGCCTTTTTGAGCCGGCGGTCGTGAACGATACCATCATCATCCAGTCCGGCTGCCACGGCTCCTTCCTCGGGCGTCTCGATCTCGTGGTGGAGAATCGGCGGGTGAAGCGTTTCGACCACGAACTCATCGTCGTCGGGGAGGAGATCCGGCCCGAGCCTGAGGTCGAGGAGATGGTCGGGCGGGTCATGGACCCGCACCGTGAGTGCCTCTCCCGGGTCGTCGGGGAGACCCGGACCCCTCTCAACCGAAACACGGTCCTTGAGGCAACGATGGACAACCTCCTGCTTCAGGCGCTCATCGACGCTACCGGCGCAGAGATGGCCTTCTCGAACGGCTGGCGCTACGGCGCTCCGGTGCCGCCGGGTCCGATCACGGTAAACGACCTCTGGAATATCATACCGGTCAACCCTCCGGTCTCGACGGTCGAGATCACGGGCCGTGAGCTCCGGGCGATGATGGAGGAGAACCTGGAGCGGACATTCGCGCGCGACCCCTACGATCAGATGGGCGGCTACATGAAGCGCTGCATGGGGGTCACCCTCTACTGCAGACTCGAAAATCCGCCCGATCTCCGGATCCAGGAGTTCTTTGCGGCCGGCAAAAGGCTCGATCCGGGCGCTGTCTACCGCGCGGCGTTCGTCACCGGCCAGGGTGTGCCGGCGAAGTACGGGAGGAACCGGCAGGACCTCGATATCCGGGCGGTCGAGGCGCTCGAACGTTATCTCGCGAAAGGACCTGCCAGCGCTGACCTCTCCGGGAGCGTGACGGCGATATGACACTCACCTACCGTGTTGTCATCCACCTGGACGAGGCTCAAAAGACACCGCTCGCCCTGAACAATGCAAAGAATATCATCGCCGGTCTCGAGGCGGTCGAGGTGAAGGTGGTGGCCCACGCCGGCGGGGTCGAGGGGCTCCGTACTGATGGATCGCAGGCGACGCTTATGGACCTGCTTGCGCGGCATGGCGTCCGGTTTGTTCTCTGCGAGAATACCCTCCGTTCCCGGGGTTTGACCGCAGGGGATTTCCCCGACTACATGGAGACCGTCCCGTCGGGCGTCGTGGAACTGGTTCTCAGGCAGGCGGAAGGCTGGTACTACATCCGGCCGTAAAAAAAGGGTATTATGCGATCAGGACAGCGTTGACGACGCCGTCCTGGCTCGGCCTGCTGACGATCCGGGCGCGCCCTATGTCTGTCTTGATGATGGCGCCCTTTGTCAGGAGTTTCCGCCTGACATAGTTCGGGTCGGCGCTGTTTGCCTCGACCGTCTCGATCTTCGCCTTCCGGGTCTCGCCGGTTGCGGGATTTGAGACCGTCGCATAGTCGATCCGGAGTGCCCGGACCTTCTGGTTGCCGCCGTAGGTGCGGACAACCTTCTTGCGTTCTTCACCGATATGCGTCTCTGCCGGAGCTCTTCCGATCTCCGACCTCTTCTTGCCCTGGGAGGTGTGGTAGCGTCCACCCGACGGCTTCCTTACTGATCTTCCTTGCCACTGCATGTGACCACCGAAATACTCTGTTGAGGACGCGATACCCTCAAGGGATAGCAATCTCTCGTTAAAGTGCTATAACTATTCGAGACCTGGATATTTAACTCTGCTGATCAGGCGAGGATCGCATCCAGCAGATCGTCCAACCCCTCTCCGGTCTTCATATTCGTCCGGAAGACCTGCATCTCCGGGTTGTAGCGGTGCATGTCCTGCTCCATCCGGTCCAGGTTGGCGCCGATGAGCGGGGCGAGGTCAACCTTGTTGATGACGCCGATGTTACTGCTCCTAAACATCATCGGGTGCTTGTTTACCACATCGTCCCCTTCGGTGGAACTGACGACAACGATCCTCTTCTCGGCACCCAGCCGGAAGTCGGTCGGACAGACCATGTTGCCTACGTTCTCGATGAAGAGAATGTCGATCTCGTCAAGCGGCAGGTGCTCGATGGCGTGCTCCACCAGGTGAGCGTCGAGGTGACACTCCTTTCCGGTGTTCGCGTTGTAGGCCGGGACGTCGAGGGCGACGATCCGCTGGAAATCGTCATCCCCGTAGACGTCCCCGGCGATGGCCCCGACACGGAGCCCCCGCTCCCGGATCAGGGGCACGAGCCGCTCGATCGTGGCGGTCTTCCCGGACCCGATGGCACCGAGGAGGTCAAACGCCCGGATACCGTGTTCCTTGAGGAGATTCGCGTTGGCGTCAGCAATGCGGTTGTTGACGTCGTAGATGTCCTTCTCCACATGGACGTCGATATGGTGCATGGTAAGTACTGTGATCATGATCTGTTTATAGGTTAACACTCAAACTCTACGGTAATGAGCGCAGAACGCATCCTGTACCCCTGTTACTTTGACGCCACGCTGGAGCGGCGGGAAGGGCGTCGCGTCCCCAAAAATCTCGGCGTGAAGTCCCCGGAACTTCCTGCCATCGAGGCGGTGCTGCGGAGGATGAAGGTCCCGCACCGGGTGGAGGAGCACCACCACCCCGCCCGGTGGGCGGAACGTGAAGGCCGGATCGTCGCGGAATGGGAAGGGAGCAAAGAAGACCTGATCCGGAAGGTCGCCCGCAATCTCCCCGGGCGGAAGTGACCATGTACGACCTGCACACCCACACCATCCTCTCCGATGGTGAACTCCTCCCGACAGAACTCGTCCGGCGGGCTGCCGTGCTCGGCTACGATACCCTTGCCATCACCGATCACGCGGACGCTTCCAACCTCGCGGGCCTGGTGGAGTCGGTTGCCGGGGTCCGGGATTCGGCGGAGTGTTACGGCGTGGAACTCCTCGTCGGGGTGGAACTTACCCATGTTCCGCCGTCCCTGATCCCGGCGCTTGCGCGCGATGCAAAACGGCGCGGTGCAGATATCGTTGTGGTCCATGGTGAGACGGTGGTCGAACCGGTCGCCCCGGGAACAAACCACGCTGCCTGCACGTGCGAGTACGTGGACGTGCTCGCCCACCCGGGGTTCATAGAGGTCGAGGATGCGCGGATAGCGGCAGAGCGCGGAATGGCGCTCGAGATCACCTCCCGGGGGGGACACAACCGGACCAATGGTCACGTGGTGCGCGTGGCACGGGAGGCCGGTTGTCTTCTTACGGTCGATTCCGATACGCATGCGCCGTCTGATCTGATGTCAAAGGAGGCACGGCGGGCGGTCGCGCTCGGTGCCGGGTTGACAGAGGCGGAATCCCGGAAAGCTCTTTTCCTGGATATAAATCGTATCCTTCAGAAGTGAGATGGAGTATTTATAATTTAGCAAAATGTTTTTATACTTCCAGGGTCAATATATATATGTTACTAAATACATCCTACTATAGGATCCCCTAGAGGTTGCAGTTTGCGGTTAATCGGACGTTCTGTAAGTGTTTGCGGTAATCGCTTGTTAATCTTGCGATGCGATGCCGCACAGTTGCCTCGCCTCTATGGCGAGGCTCTCGATCGCCGGTTAAAACCCGTAGGGAAAGTAGTCGACATCTTTGGAAATATATCATCTCCCTATGCCGTAGTCCTCTGCTACAATGGCTGTTCAGTGCAGGTTGGCGAGAAGATCTTTGCAAAATAGGTGTATTATCGATGGCAGAAGTTGAGAAACTTAAACAGCTGCAGTTGCAGCGTGAGGCCCTGAAGAAGAGAGGGGAGCAGCAGAAGGTCAAGGAGACGGAGAAGAAGCGTACCGAAGAGAGCGTTCAGTCTGTCTGTCCCGAGTGCGGCAGCCGGCAGCTCGTCCACGACTACGAGCGTGCCGAACTTGTATGTCAGAACTGCGGTCTTGTCCTTGACGAGGAGTTCATCGATCGCGGTCCCGAGTGGCGTGCCTTCGACCACGATCAGCGCATGAAGCGCTCCCGTGTCGGCGCCCCGATGACGTTCACGATCCACGATAAGGGTCTCTCGACGATGATTGACTGGAGGAACCGGGATTCCTACGGTCGCGCAATATCGAGCAAGAACCGCGCCCAGCTCTACCGGCTCCGGAAGTGGCAGCGGCGTATCCGGGTCTCGAACGCGACCGAGCGGAACCTGGCGTTCGCGCTCTCGGAACTGGACCGGATGGCGTCTGCGCTCGGCCTGCCCCGGAACGTGCGGGAGACCGCCGCAGTGGTCTACCGTGATGCTGTGGACAAGAACCTGATCCGCGGGCGGAGCATTGAAGGTGTCGCGGCAGCGGCACTGTATGCGGCATGCCGGCAGTGCAGCGTACCCCGGACGCTTGATGAGATCGCGGAAGTGTCCCGGGTATCGAGGAAGGAGATCGGGCGCACCTACCGGTTCATCTCGCGCGAGCTCGGGTTAAAGCTCCTGCCGACGTCCCCGATCGATTACGTACCGCGCTTCTGCTCGGGCCTGAACCTGAAGGGTGAGGTCCAGAGCCGTGCGGTCGAGATCCTCAGGCAGGCCGGAGAACGCGAACTTACGAGCGGCAGAGGCCCAACAGGCGTCGCTGCGGCCGCCATTTACATCTCGTCGATCCTCGGCGGCGAGCGGCGCACCCAGCGCGAAGTCGCCGAGGTTGCGGGTGTGACCGAGGTCACGATCAGGAACAGATATAAGGAACTGGCAGAAAAATTAGATATCGAGATCATACTCTGATCTCATATCACCCCACTCCCTTGGGCTCGTAGATCAGGGGTAGATCGCTACGTTCGCAACGTAGAGGCCGCGGGTTCAAATCCCGCCGAGTCCATTTTCCTGTTTTCGTGCTGTGTTCTTCAGGGCCTATAGGCGACCGCAGGTCGCCGGGGGTTTCGAAAGGGGCGCAGCCCCTTCGGTTGGGACAGGGAGGCCGCGGGTTCAAATCCCGCCGAGTCCATTTCTCTTTCTGCTTGATAGCACATTTTAAGAAAGCTTTCACTATTTCGTAACAGGATATTCCCATAGGCGACCGCAGGTCGCCCGGGGTTTCGAAAGGGGCAGAGCCCCTTCGTTTGAGACGAGCAAAGCCCCTTCGTTTGAGACGGGCAAAGCCCCTTCGCTCAGCGTCCCCTTATTCCTCCTCCTCATCCTCCTCCACCTGCTGGCGCGCGATCCGCTCTTCGCCCTTCTTTGAGGTCTCGTGCTCCGCCCGCGGCCTCGGGGTCTCGGGTGCCCCCGGCGGGCGGCTGGGTGCCCGCCCCTCGTCAGCAAGTTCGGCCGGGACCGGGCTGTAGACGATGTCGGTCCCTCTGTCCTCGAACGGCACCTCCTCGGCAGGCCCCTCTTCCCGCTTTCGTCTCCGTTTTTCCTCCAACTGCATCACTCCCGGGCGGTCGCGGTCTCAGCCTGGACTGCCCGGGTGGGCCTCAGCCCGGGAATGTAAAAAGATGTCGAAGGGTGGTGTGTCGCCCCCCGCTCACCGGCGCCGGAGATAACACGCGACCCCGGCTGCCCCAATGGCAAGGAGCCCGATGAGTGCCCCCTCCCCGCTCGCCAGGGTCGGGGTAGGTCTGGGCGTGGTGCTCTCCCGGGGCTCTTCTGCTGCCGCCGGCACCGGGGCATCGGCTGTCCGGAAGATGAAGGCCCGTTCACCCGCGCCCGCCGCGAGGTAGTCGCCGCTGTCCGAGAGGGCGATCGCCCCGGCGAGAGCCCCGGCGTCAAACGACCAGCGCATCTCCCCGCCACTGTTCCAGAGATGGACGGTCCCATTGGCGGTCCCGGCCGCGGCAGCCTCGCCCCGCCGGGAGATGTCCACGGCGAGGACGTCACTTCCCGTCCGGTTCTTCCAGAGAAGGCCCTCGTCTGGCCGGTAACAGTCCAGATCGCCGCCTTCCTTCCCGACGACCGCGAACCGTCCGTCCCCGGAGAGGGCGAGCGCGAGGATCGGCGCTCCGGTGGGTGTCGCCCGGGAAAGTATCCCCGCCCGCCTGTAAATCTGGAGAGCGCGGTCCTGGCCCCCGGCGGCGATGACCGCCCCATCACGGGAGACGTCGACCGCGGTGACCGGACCGTGGGCGAGCGCCTGCCATATCACGTTCCCCCGCCTGCCGAAGTAGTAAACAGCCCCGCTATCGCTCCCGGCAACGACGTAGTTGCCGTCCTGAGTGAGGGCGACGGACGAGATAGTCCCGGCAGATGCCCTGGCTCCCGTCGAGAAGTTCCAGCCCTCTTCGCCCCGGTGATCATAGAGGGTGAGGCGATCGCTCCCGACCGCGAGGGTCAGGCCGTCCCCGGAGAAAGCGAGGCCGCGTGCGGGCCCTCTGACACTCCGGGTCCAATGGGTGTTGCCCTCACTGTCGAGAAGGAGGAGATCGCCCGTCTCGGTCCCGGCGGCGATGTAATCCCTGGCCCCGGCGACTGCGACCGTGGTTACGGGGCTCCCGGCGCTCACGTTCCAGGAGACCGTGCCGTCCTGCTGGAGGCAGATGATCCTCCCTTCAGCCGTCCCGGCGACCATATATCTGCCGTCTGCGGTGATCGCGACATCGTTGACGATGCTTCCTGTCGATACACTGTGGTACGTGGCCTCTGCCCCGGTCACCACCGGGATCATGATGGCGAGCAGGGCGATGATCAGCGCTGTTCTTCTCATGGTCTGCCCCTCCGCGGAAGCGTATTCGCGGAATAATTCTACTTTCTCGGGCGCATTCTAAAACTGTTTCGAAATAGAGCGTTGTTGCGTAACGTTGAAGCCACCAAGCGCACTACCAGCCACTCGAATGAATCAGACGGAGAACATATCACAGGAAGCGGCCTCCCGCTTCAGGCAGGGCTACAACTGTGCACAGGCGGTCGGTTCGGTCTTCGCCCGCGACGCCGGGGTGCCTGAAGAGACCATCCTCCGGGCGGCCGCCGGGTTCGGCGCCGGGATGGCACGTACAGGGGGTGCCTGCGGGGCTGTATCCGGAGCGGTCCTTACCATCGGACTCATCGTCGGAAGCACCGATTGCGACGAAAAAGAGGCGAAGGAGAGGACATATGCTCTCACCCGGGAGTTCATCACCCGGTTTGCCGAACGAAACGGTTCTGTCTCCTGCACCGAACTCCTCGGGTGCGACCTCTCGACCGCCGGGGGGCAGGCGCGGGCCCGCGAACAGAACATCACCCGGATTCTCTGCCCCGGGTACGTCGGTGACGCAGTCGAGATCCTCAAGGAGGTCCTCGCGCCCGTCACTTCCGGGCGGCCAACCACCGGGTGAGCGGCTCGGGCAGGAACGGCAGCCCGAACAACCGTGAAAGGTCGGCGGGCCTGAGGTTCTTTGCCGCGAGAGCCCGCTTCTCGATGAGGTGCCAGGAGAGGAACGCGAGAGTGAACGTCACGGCAAACGAGAGCCCGCAGAGCGCCGGGAGGGTGAGCGCGTTCCCCGTTACCCCGATGACGGTCTGCTGGATGGGGTAATGGTAGATGTAGATGCCGTAGGAGAAATCCCCATGCCGCCCGAAGGTGTTCAGGAACGGGACCGGGAGGTGTGCGGCATAGACTGTGAGGTAGGGGATGGCGATCATCCCGGCGACGGTCAGATAGGGCGTCAGGGCCGAGAGCCCGAGCAGCAGGAGCAGCGCTCCGGCGATGGCGGGCCGGTAGGCGATCCGCTCCCGGTGGAGATAGAGGTAGGCCCCGATGAGGAAGTAGAGGGTGAACCGGATCTTCGACATCCGGGGGTCGTCGAACCAGGCCATCCAGAGCAGGACGTTGATCCCTGCGAGGGCCACGAGAGCGCCCTGCCGGTGCAGGAGCCCGGCGATCCCGAGGGCCGCCACGACCCCGTACATGAAGACCTCAAGGGGTATCGTCCAGAGCGAGCCGTTGACGTAGGTCCACGGATTCTCCTGGAAGAGGCGGATCGCCGACCCGTCTTCAAAAAACGGGACGGTCGCGAGCCCGGCGGGGGAGAAGAGGGCCGAAAAGTACTCCCCCGGTGAGAGGGACGTCATCACCGGGCCGATGACGAAGAGCGTGATGAGGATTGCGGGGATAAGCCCGGGGACCACCCGGAGGAATCGTTTCCAGGCGAACCGGAGCGTTGAAGAGGTCGATTCCCAGCTCGCCGTGATCAGGTAGCCGCTGGTGACGAGGAGGACGGCAAGTCCCGCCTGTCCCATGAGCGCGAGTGGGTCGTACATCCCTATGCCGACGTAGCCGAGCCTGAGGGCGTAGGCGTGGGTGACGACGACCGCCACCGCCGCAGCGAACCGCAGGAAGTCGAAGTTGTTCGAGAACCGCCCCCCGGGGATGCTCGCGCCTCCCAGGACCGCTCCCGGGTGATCTGTAGTCATGGCGATAAAATCCTTTTCTCACTATACAGTGGGAATTATTATATAATTAGTTAAAATATTCTCATCCATGGACCCGCTGGTTGTCGCCACGTTTGCCATCGTTGCCCTGCTCGAGATCATCGTTCCGCTCGCTCTCGGCTACTGGATCGTCAAAAGATTCGGCCTTTCATGGCGGGTCTTCATCCTCGGCGCCCTCTTCTTCATCGTCGTACAGATTGTCCACGCGCCGCTCGTCATCGTGACGCAGACTCCACTCTACCTTGCCGTCCTCCCGTTCGGCACGACAGCGGCGGTTGCCGCCCTCGCCGTCTACCTCGGCCTCATGGCCGGGCTCTTTGAGGAGATCGGGCGCTACCTCGTCTACCGCTATCTCTTCCGGCGCCAGGACATCGCCCTCACCCGCGAGAACGGTCTCCTCTTCGGGGCCGGCTGGGGCGGCGTCGAGAGTATGATCGTCGCCCTGATCGTCCTTGCCGGCATGCTCTCCTACATCGTCATCACAAGCGACGGGGGAGTCCTCCCCCTGCCCGACGACCCTGCCGTCCAGGCAGAGGTCGAGGCCGTCCGGGCCCTTACCCCGCTCGATATCCTGCCCGGGCTCGCCGAACGGATGATGACGATCACGTTGCATATCGCCTGGTCGCTGATGGTGCTTGCCGCCGTCATCTATGGTAAAAAGGTGCTCCTCGCGCTTGCCATCCTCTGGCATGCCGCCGTGGACGCCGCCGCTGTCTACCTTGTCCAGATGCAGGGAATCTGGGTGACCGAGGCGGTGATCTTCGTCTTTGCGCTCGCTGCTCTCGCGTATATCCTGTGGGAGTGGCGGCGGATGGGGGTAAGGGCCGCCTCCTAACCCTTCCACTCGTGCAGGTATCCCCGGCGTTCGAGTGGCTTTTCGTCCGCGAGGACCGCCCGTTCCTCTATGACCTCCCCGATGATGTGCGCGGTGACCCCCGGAACCGGGAGAATGTCCGGCGGAGCGGTGAAGAGGAGCTCGAAATCCCCCCCGCCGTAGAGCGCGAGTTCCTGGGCCTCGTCGTCCGGGACCCCGGCCGGGAGCGGGAGACGGGCGGTATCGATGGAAAACCCGCAGTTGTTCACCGCGAGAAGGTCATACAGCGAGAGGGCAAGGCCGTCGGAGATATCCATCATCGCCGAGACCCCGGCATGGCCGAGGGCCCGCCCCTCCCTCACGCGAGGCTGCGGTTCGAGAAGTTCTCTGATATGCCGGTCGTAGCCGAGGAGGGCGGCCTGGGCCTCGCCGAGCGGCCCGGTGACCGCGACGACGTCGCCCGGCCGGGCTCCCCGCCTCCGGACGAGGTACGCTGGGGCGACAGTCCCGAGCCCCGTGCTCACGATCGTCAGTTCGCCGTGGGCGTCGAGATCCCCTCCCGCGAGTTCGGCGCCGAACGTCGTGCAGCAGTCCCGGGCACCCTCCATGATGCCGCGGAGGCGCTCCGGCCTATCAAGGCCAACCGCGAGGAGCACCTCGCCCGGCGCGGCACCCATGCTCGCGATATCCGAGAGCGTGACGGCCGTCGCCATCCAGCCGATCTGCCAGTCGGTCATCCCGGTGGGAAAATCGGTCGTCTCGTGGAGCATATCGGTGCTCGCGACCATCGCGAGGTCGCCGCAGGGGATGACGGCGCAGTCGTCTGCAAGGCGCTCCGGGTCGATGATCGTCCCGATAAGCCGGTGCAGCCCTCGCTCATCCACCGCGGCGCACCTCCTTCTCCCGCTCGCTCCGGTACTCCTTAAAGAGATACTCGACCCGCTCGGCCTCCTGCTCCCGGAGAAACTCCTTCTGCTCCTCCTCCCACTCGCGGATCGCCTTCTCGACGACCCCTGTCTTTGCCGCCCCGGTCCTGCCCCGGATCTCCGGGCCGACGGTATCTGCAGGGAGGAGGGGAAGATCTACCTCTCGTGCGACCCGGACCAGGTGCGGGTCGGGGCGCTCCCCGTCGATGACCAGCGCCCGCACCCCCGTCCCCGCAAGGTCTTTGACCACGCCCCGACCCCAGCCGTGGGCCTGCGGGATGTAGAGGATATCTCCCGCCGATATGCCGATCCCCTCCTGGAGGCCCCGGACCCCCTCGCGGGTGAGGGAGTCGAGGACCTTGAGCGGGGTGTAGTCCTCGGAGACCTCGATCTTCGCGACCGTCTGCATCCGTTCCAGGCGTTTCTTCAGTTTGCGGGACCGTCGCCGCTCTCCGCGGAGCTGCTCGCGCAGGCTCTCGATGGTCGCGTCTTTCGTCGCCAGCTCCGCGTCCCGCTGGATCTTCCGCTCGGTCGCGGAACGTGCCCGGCGCAGGCCCTGCCGCAGTCGCTCCACCTCACGATCACGCTCCCGGAGGTCCTCCTGCAATTCCTGGACGTAACTCCTGAGCCGTTTGACCATCCCGTCGAGCGCCATCACCCGCTCGTCCTCGACCGGCCGTTCCGGGGCGGGGGCTGCCGGTTCGACCTCCTTTGGCGGGGGCGGGGTCCCCTGCAGGTCCGCGAGCACCGTATCGAGCGGCTGGCCCCGGAGCACCCGCGCCCGGACTTCGTCAAGGTCGACTCCCGGCTTGACTCGTTTGGCGATGTTCCGGAACTTGTTCTGGAGACTCCGGTAGGCGTCCAGCGCCGCCGAGAGCGAGTCGCGCTCGTGGTCGTTCGTGTAGGAGAATGGGGCGGTCAGGGCATACTTCGTCTCCACCGAGAGCGACTGCTTCGGGGTGTAGGGGATGGCGTTGAACGCCCGCCGGATCTTCTCGACCGAGTAGGGCATCTCGCGGACGTCGGAGGCGATGATGAGCGGCTTTCCCGCGCGATAGAGTTCCTCGATGATATCGGACATCGTCATCTGGCGGGAACTCGAGAGAAGGACCAGGTTGCCGTCGAGGTCGACGGCGGCGATCCCGGTCGTCGTCCCCGGGTCGAGCCCGACGATCAGGTAGCGGGGACGGCTGGAGAGCGGTTCGAATCGTATCCGGTCGAGTTCTCTTCCGGCTACCCGGACCTGGACGTCGGCGCCCCGGGAGGAATGGACCGGGACCATCTCCCGGGGGGCCTTGACCCGGAAGGCGACCCGGGAGAATCCCCCGAAGGCTTTTGTCTCCTTCTTCTCGTAGTCGAGGCCGGCGCCCCGGAGCCGCCCCTCGATCTCCCGGGCCTTCTGCATCACACCGCCGTGGATCTTCCGGGCATAGCGGTTCTGGCTCCACCCGCCCCGGCCGGGCGATCGGTGCCTGCTCACCACGATGTCGGTGGTGTTCTCAAACGCGATCACCTCGACGCCCGCTCCGAGCGCGGCCACCCGGGCGGTGGTCCGTGCCTCTGCGTAGGGGTCGAACTTGTTGAAGCTGATGTTGTAGCGGGCTGCGACCTTCGGGAGACTCTCTGTGCGCTCGCCGCCGGTCACCTGGACGAGTTTTGTTGAGGGCGGGAGTGACTGGAGGAAGGCGTAGAGTTCGCTCCGGTCGGCGGCGATCTCCTGGATGCTGTCCACCGCGAGGATATCGGGCTCTTCGGCGGCAAGGAGGCGCTGGAGCCGGAACCCGGTGACCTCCTCGACGTCAAAAACCTCGCCGTCTTCCACCCGGGCGAGGGCGTAGACGGGCCGCCGGGTGCGGGAGCGTACCGAGCCTTTGATGATGTCGATCCCGAAGACCTTCACTCCACCACCCGTGCCAGTGCTTCGTCGAAGGCGTACTCGAGGCCGTATTTCCGTTTGAAGTACTGGAGGATGTTCTCGATGTCCCGCCTGAGGATCTCGTCGGCGTTCGGATGGGCGGTCTCCACCCACTGGGGCCAGTCGATCAGCCAGCACTGCCCCTCGTCGACCATGACGTTGAACTCGCTTAAGTCGCCGTGGACGATGCCGAGGCGGTATGCTTCGCGGATGTTGTCGAGGATCTCGTCGAGGATCGGCCGGGGTTCCGCCAGGGTCGCCCGCGAGAGGTTGACGCCGGGGACAAACGACATCGCCACGACGTGCCGGTTCTGGTCGATGGGGAGCGGCACCGAGACGGCGGGGTGGAGGGTCTTCAAGGCGTCATACTCCATCTTTGCCGAGTTGCTGGAGGCGAAGATCCAGGGGCAGTGCCCGGCCTCCGGCATGTAGCCGCGCTTCAGACGGGCCGACTGGAACGACCGCTGTCCGACACGGTGGAACTTGAGCACCACGACCCCGAGCCCCATCGCCTCGTAGACCTCCGACTCCTTCCCGACGCCGATCAGGGTCCCGAGCGCCTGGACAGTGCCCCGGCGGGTGAGGGTATGGAGGGCAAGGCTGTCGTAGCCGTTGAAGACAAGGGCATAGCCCTCGTAGGGAACCTTCTCGTACCTGACCATGTCCATGGCCATCAGCCTGCCCAGCCGGTAGGAGATCTCGGACTCCGAGAACCTGGTGGCCGACTTGAGCACATCGAGCGGCACCCACCGGTACCGGCGCATGAGGCGTTCGAGGGCGAGCAGGATCCGGAGTTCGTAGGCGTGCAGGGATCGCACGTATTCTGCAGGAACAGGCATCTTCTACACCATTTATGTGGGCCGGTGATAAAAGGATGATCGAGAAGACATGCAGTGCAGCAAGTGCCGCCGCGACGCGGTCATTTTCCAGCGATACTCGGGGCTGCATCTCTGCGAGCAGCACTTCAACCGCGATTTCGAGGCGAAGGCGAAGCGGGCAATCCGGGAGCACCGCTGGATCAGGCCGGGAGATACGGTGGCGGTGGCGCTCTCGGGGGGCAAGGACTCGAGCGCCGTCCTCTTCTTCCTCCACCGGCTCCTCGGCGAGCGCCGGGATGTCCGGCTGATGGCGATCACCGTGGACGAGGGGATCAGCGGCTACCGCGACCCGAACCAGGCCCGGGCGATCGCAGACAGCGTCGGCGTCCCCTGGGTGACGGCCTCATTCGTCGAAGAGTACGGGATCACGCTCGACGAGATCGTGGGCCGGAAAGGGACGAATCTCTCCTGCTCCTACTGCGGGGTGCTCCGGCGGGCGTTGATGAACCGGATCGCCCGGGAGCATGGGGTTACGAAGTTCGCCTACGGGTTCAACCTGGACGACGAGGCCCAGTCGGTCCTGATGAACGCCCTCCGGGGCGATGCCCCCCGGCTCACCCGCCCCATGCGGGAGGTGGCGGGGATGGTCCCCCGGATCAAGCCGTTCATGTACATCCCGGAGCGCGAGGTGGCGCTCTACGCCTTCCTCCACGTCGAGGGGTTCGACCTTGCAGGATGCCCCTACGCGGGCGACGCTCTCCGGGGGGATGTTCGCGGGATCCTTGACGACTACACCTACCGCCACCCGGCGACGAAGTATTCCCTCGTCAACCTCGGTGAAGCCCTCCGGGAGCCGGAGAGACTGCTCCCGGAAGAGGGGTTCCGGGTCTGCGAGAGGTGCGGCGAGCGATGGGCCGCAGGATGCGACGTTCCGACGGAACGGAGCAGGAGCACCGAGGGTGCGGGGCCGGAGCTTGAGAAACCCGAAGGGTTTCGAGCGTCGTGCGGGAAGGTCTGCCGGGCGTGCCAGGTGCTTGATGAGGTTCGGAAGGAAGACTGATGGAGACGAGGCGCATCTATCGGTGGCGGGGAGCAGAACTGTCCAGATGGTGAAGTTGCCCGGTGCAGTGGACCGCAGGACATTTCCGTCGGGTAAACTGGCCGAAGGGCCAGAGTTCGAGAAGACCATCGGCCTTTGAGTCAGGAGCTGGAACACCGGAGGTCCGAGGGGGCATGCCCTCTCCCTCCTCCATTGAGTACGATATGCCTGTAACCCCCACCGCCCGCGCTTCGCGCTCCTCCCGCCCCCTTCCCGGGGGCGGGCAGTGCGTGGCGATATCCGGTGCAAATCCGTAGATGGTGTTCGTTGAGGGAAAAAACGGGTGTTGTAGAGATTGAGCGGTATCCGGCCACTGCCAGAGATGCCTCTCTACCGCATGACCAGGCATCCGCCGGTCACGTCGGCGAAGATCTCCATGAACTGCTCGGGGTGGTTCAGGAACGCAACCGACCGGGGCCGCCCGATGAGATCGTAGAGCCCGACTTCTTTCTCGATCCCGAGTTCCGGGACCTCCACCGGGTTGCAGTAGCGCACCGGCGGGGCGCCGGGATAGTGGGGGTTCTTCACCAGCGCCCCGCCCTCCATCTCGTAGTAGGCGGCTCCTCTCAGGTCCGCGTAGGGGCCGTAGTTGCTTGAGAACTCCGACGAGACGAGGTTCGCCATCACGAGGTCCTCCCTCCCGGGGTTGATGGTCACGTGGCCGTACCCCGGCGGGATCAGGATCTTATCACCGGCGGTGCCCTCGATCATCACCACGTCGTCGGCATTCCGGGTCTGGAGGAGGTAGTGCCCCGTCCCCTCGAGCACCTCGTAGATCTCCGGGTAGAGTTCCCCCGCAGGGTTCTCGGTGTGGTAGTGCCCTTTTGTCTTGACGTACTCCCCGCAGAGGGTCCGGGCAGGAATGACGGTGATGTCGTAACGGACGTGGTGCTGCCGGAGCCATTCCCGGTCGCTCTCATTCCGGGCGAGGTCCCGGTACATAAAATAGAGGGGCTGTTCGGAAGTGCAGCCGGGATCTGCAAGAACCTCTTGCATCTCCTCGATCGTCCTTGCCTGCGGCTCCGGTTTAGGCCCTTCCCAGTACCCGTTCATTACCTTTTCTTACGGTACACGAATATATAATACCCTGCTCCGATTACGACAGCCGCAATAACAACGAGGAAGACCGGATTCGTAAAGATACTCCCCTGTCTTGGCTCGAGCGCGACTGTCACCTTCATGGTGTCTGATATCTTGCTGTTGTCGAGATCGTCACGGTAGCGGATCTCGGAGTCGATCCCGTATTCCTTCTCGGTGGCGTCGCCGTCGACGTTCACCTCGAACCGTGCCGTCGCGGTCTCGCCGGGGGCAAGGTCGCCGAGGAAGGCGGTGTCGTCGCTGCTGGTGAAGGGGTTGACGGCGCTGATCCGGGCCTGGGCGTTGTAGACCGTCGCGGCCCCGGTATTCTTGTACACGACCTCAAGGATGCTCTGGCTGCCCGGGCTGAGTCTCGACATCGGTGAGACGACCTCAAAGGCGATCTTGCCGCCGACGGGAAGTCCGATCGTCGCCGGCCGGGAGGTCACGGCCTTCCCTTCGTAGTCTTCGTAGGCGACCGTGATATCCAGCGGGTATGACTGGGGTTCGGCGCTGTTGGCAACCGAGACCTTGAACTTCACGTCCACCGTCTCTCCCGGCTCAAACGTTCCGATGTAGGCGTTGCCGTCGGTGGGTATGAGCGGGCTTTCGCCGTTCCTCACAACCTTAGCGATGGCGTTATTTGCCACGTCGTGTCCGATGTTCTTCAGGGTCAGGTGGACGTAGCCTTCCGTCCCGACGTTCAGCGACTCGGAGCGGACATCAAGAACCTCGACCTGGAGATCGGGTGTCACCCGGACCTCAAGAGGCAGGGTCTCTGTCTTCTTCTGGTAATTGTAGCGAAGAAGATCGCTCCCATACTCTTCGGCATCCCGCAGGTAGGTGTAGGTCACCTCAAGCGGCAGCACGTAGGTGCCCGGCTCTGCAGAATCCGCCACCTTCACGTTGAACGTGGCGGTCGCGGCGGCGCCACCCATGATGTCGCTCAAGAACTGGGGGTCCGTCTTGACGGTGAACGGCGCATCTCCGCTCTTGAGTGCTGCAGTGGCCAGTTTTGCAGTGTTCGGCTGATCGTCGGGGGTGATGAGCGTCGAGCCGACGATCTTGTGGGTATTCAGGCCGCTATTGGCTATGTTCACTGTCAGGGCAGTCTCAGCACCTGGTGCAAACTCATTGGTGCCGGCGATCGTCGCCGACAGGTCCGGGTTTCCATAGAGGTACTTGACTCCTTGCGCCGACACCGGCACAGCCAGGAGTGCCAGCAGGAGGAGCATTATCGGTACGTATTGCCAACGCATCTCGTCACCTTGTTGTTATAGTAGCAACAACATTTATCCCTGGAGGGTATATATACATGATGGCATGACCGCTCCCCGTGATATTCCAAATGACCTCATCGAATCTCTCCGATCACTGGGACTTACGAAGTATGAGGCCCTCGTGTATATCGCCCTCCTCCGGGTGGCGGGGGCGACCGCGACGGAGATCCATGAGACTTCCGGGGTTCCGCGCGCATCCGTCTACCCGGTTCTTGATCGGCTCGTCCGCAAGGAACTTGTCAGCGTCTCCCACACGACGCCCAAACGGTTTGACGCGGTCCCCCCCGACCGTGGGGTCCGAAACCTGATGCGCCGGATCGAGACCGATGCGGAGAACGCCCGGACTGCTCTTGACGCGATCTACCGGGAGAAAGGTCCGGAGGGCCGGGGCAACCGGGAACTGATCTGGACCATCTACGGGGAGGAGAATATCAAAACCCGCCTTACAGAGATGTTTCGGAGCGCTGAACTGAGCGTGGAGATGCTGGTGACGTGGGATCTCCTCCGGGGGAGCGTACTCACGCTGCTCGAACCTGTTCCCGACACCGTGCGGATCGATATCGTTACCGAGTGCTGGGAGGGCGAGCCGCCATCCCGGTTCAGTGTCCATCTCCTTCCCCTTACCACGCTGCGCGAGACCTGTTCCACGCCCGGGAACCCGCTGCCGTACCAGAGCTCCGGTGTCTTCCTGGTCGACGATGCGCGGGCGCTGCTCTGGACGGGGTTGAACGGCGAGCAGCCCTCGGCCCTCTACTCGGAGTCTGCAGGACTTGTCCAGTTTGTGCGGCGGCACATCACCAGCGTCAGGGAGTGGGCGAGGGCTACGGGTCAGTAATCGTCCAGGTAGCCCATCTCCTGGATATCGATCAGCCCTTTGAGCGCCCGGGTCACGACCGGTCGCCCTGCCTCCCTGACGGCTGCCATCGCGTTTGTGCCACCGACGATTGCCACGCCTACATACTGCGGGCTTACCGGGACACCGAGCAGCGGGACGTTCGGGGCGCCGACGTCGAGAATACCCGAGAACCCGATGGCCGCAAGTTCGTCAAGCACCGTTCCCATGAGTTGCTCGGCCTCCATGTGGCACTCGCGGATGTTCGCGAGTATGTTGCCGTTCCCGTGACGCATGACGTCGAGAATTGATGTGGTTTCCTGGGAGATCAGGACTTCCAGGGGATCGAGCGTGGTGTCGCGGTAGAGGATCATGCTCGTGAACCGCCGGGCGACCCTCCCATCGACCTCGACGATCCCGCCACCGATCGGGCTCGCCGGGATGCCGCGCTGGAGGAGGAGGGCATCGAGCGTGATGCTGCACATCGTGCAGATGGCGTGCCGGCCTTCCGGCACGGTGTAGCCGCCGATCTGCTCTCCCGGTCCGGCGATCCGGATGCGGTCGCTGATGGTGATACCGGTCTTGTGGGCCTCTTTCACGATGGCGAGCGCGAACTCGAGGTCGTGGCTCTCGATGAGCGAGAGGTTGTAGATGATCTTCCCGGCATCCTCCTCCGGACGATAGGTCACCCTGAGCGCGTACTCCTCGATGCGGTGGTTGGTAAACTTCAGGGGGACATGCATTATCAGATCTCTTGTGCGGCAGGGGAAAAAGAGTTACCTCAGGAAGCGTTCGAGATGCGAGACTGCACTCTTCGGGTGGGAGAGTGCTTCCGATAAATTAGCCGGCCGGCGCGTACGGTGCATCGATGAAAACTGGAGGAGTCTGAGCATCGGGAAGAGCGCAGGTTATCTCACCATGGATCGGATGATAACGCATTAGAGCCCCTTAGCCGCCTCTTTAAGGGCAAAACCAAACGCGAGCTCGTCCAACGAGCCGTTGGGTCGATCTCAAACCCCCTCCGGGCACAGGGGCTGTCCGCCCCTCTTCACCCCTGATTTTGAAAGGGAAAAGTTGTTCTACCTGCCTGTGATATTGTACGGTGAATGGAGAGTGGGACCCGGGAGAAAGCCCGGAACGTGCTGAAGCGGATCTTTATGGCGGCCTCCTACGATATCAATGAGGTCGGCGAACCGCTGGAACTGGACTTCTCGGCAATCGGGAGCGAAGATGCCCTGGTGGTGCTCTGCTCCGACGACCCGGAGACGATCGAGTATTTTGATTCGATGACCTATCAACTGCGCACCGGCGACGGTGACCCGGTCTGCCGGAAACTGCTGTTCACCCTCGCTCCGGGGGTACAGACGGAGGACTGTATCCGGTGGGGTGCGGACGAGTTCGTCCGGTATGCGGGCCAGGCTGCCCTTGCGGAGGTGCTCGGGCAGACCCTGGTCCTGGACTTCGGCTGCCCTGCCCCGGTGACCCGGAGCAAGCCGGCGGCAGACTTCGTCCCCGTGGTGGAGGAGGAACTGGAAGCGGGACCGGAGTTGCCCCACCTCCCCGTCCAGGTCACCGAGAAACGCGCCTCCGGCATCGCCGGGCTGCACGGGTCTGCGAAGTGCCGGTTCATCCCCTACTGGAACTATCACTACGTGAGCAGCGGCGAGCGGGAGGTAAAAGACCGGCTGGTCTCCTTTGATTCCGAAGGAACCGGGGCCATCAACGCTATCAACGGCCTGAAGATGGAGATTGACCCGGACACCATCAAGCGCGGGGCGGTCCCGTTCGGCTCCGAGATCGTGCCCGCCCGGCTCGTGCGGGAGGACGTCGAGGAGCAGCTTGTCCGGGACGTCATTGACCGGCTCACCCAGCGGGTGCGGTTCCGATACGAGAAGGGCGACGCCATCTTCTACGAGGAGAAGACTCTCAAACCCGACCGGAACAACATCCAGGTCGACCTTGAGGTTGTCTACGTCCCGGTCTGGCAGGTGCGCGGAGGGAGCAAGATTGTTGAGGTCAATGCGTTCACCGGCGAGGTCCTCTCGATGCCGATGGACGAGGGCGTCGAACTTCTGTAGGGAACCATGATCATCGTCATCGGCGGCGGACCCGCGGGCAGGCTCGGGGCGATACACCTCGCACAGGCGGGGGCCGAGGTTCAGCTCATCGAGCAGCGCAAGATCGGGGGGCAGTGCCTCCACGAGCGCTGCATGACCGTCTGCGCCTTAAATGATATCGCCCGGCTTCTCGAGTACGCCCGGACCCAGAAGGATCTCGGGATCCTTGACTCGGTCCCGGCTGTCTCCTACCCGGCGATACAGAGAAGGGTCCGCGAGATCCAGGAGAAACTCTCCTCGGTCCTCGACGCCGAGACCCGCCAGGCAGGGGTAGAGGTCGTCTACGGTGCCGAAGGCCGGCTGGAGGGCAGCCGTGTCTTCATCGACGATGAGGAGGTCCGGGCAGACGCGGTCCTCGCGGCCACCGGGTCGCGGGCGGCAATCCCCGAGATCCCCGGCACCGATCGTCCGGGCGTCTACACCTACCGGACGCTCCCTGCGATGCCCGACCTCCCCCGGCGCATGGTTGTCGTCGGCGGCGGGGTGGTGGCGGCAGAGTTCGCCCACATATTCCGGGCATTCGGGTCGGAGGTCGAGATCGTCGCCCGGCACGGGCTGCTCGGAAGCCTCGATCCGAAGCTGCGCTCCGCGGCGCTGCGCGACCTTGCCGGGGTCGGCATCCGTGAAGAGACCGCTATTGCGAGTATCGAGGGCAGCACGAGAGTCCGCTCGGTCCTCCTCGCAGGCGGGGAGGAGATTGAGGCCGATGCCGTCCTGCTTGCCACCGGGCTCGTTCCCCGGTCGGAGTCGCTCCAGGGGCTCAAGAAAGGCCCGGACGGTGCCGTCATCGTTGATTCGTGCATGCGCACGAGTGCCGGGGGCGTCTACGCCGCCGGTGACGTCACCGGCCCGCCCTACCTCACCCCCGCAGCCCGGCGGGAGGGCGTGGTGGCAGCCGAGAACATCCTCGGCCGTCCCACCGTCATGGACTATACCGGGATCCCGCAGGCGATGAGCCTCCGGTACGACTACGCGTTCGCCACGGCCGAAGCCGATGACGGGGGCGTCACCCTCTCGGCCCCCGCTCCCGCAGGCCCCGGCTCGTTCTGGGACGTGGCCAGGGGCTGGGCGGGGCTTGCGCAGGTCAGGGTCGACCCCGGGACCGGTCGGCTCATCGGGGCCGCCGCCGGTGTCCCCGGAGCGTCCATCCTCCTCTCTTATCTCGGCTACCTCATGAAGCGGGGGATAACCGTCGACGACTTCGACGATATCGTCGAGGTCCATCCCTCGACCGATGGTGTCTACGCTCTCGCCCGCTACGCTTCCGGGATGCTCAAGAAGAGAGAGGAGTGATCCGTTCCGGCGGTTAGAGCTGCCGGAACATCTGCCCGAACTTCGGGATAAAATCTTTTTTCCGGGACATGACGCCCTCGAGCCGGACCGGCTGGTCCCGGAGATCCAGTTTGGTGATGCAGGCCTCGTCCCCGGCGGCAAAGAGGTCGCTCGCGTTCGCGAAGACGTTCGTGAAGAGGGCGAAGAAGCAGTCGACACCCATCGTCGTCCGCAGGCGCTCGAGTTCGATCCGGATCTCGTCGGCATGGGTCTCGGCGAACGCAAACGACGACGCCATCACCTGCGAGACCATGATGCTCCGCCCGAAGAGGTTGTAGCGCTTCATGTCCCGGGTGAGAAGTTCTTCTTTGGGGAGGGCATCAAGGTCCATACCCTTCCGGATCAGTTCCGGCCCGAACTCGGCCGGGTCGACCCCGGCAATCCCCGCGAGGTAGTCCGCTGCCCGGATATCCGCGGGCGTGGTCGTCGAGAGTTTCATCACCATCGTGTCCGAGAGGACTCCGGAAAGAAGGAGCCCGGCGGTCGACGGGGTGGGTTCCACGCATGCCTCGATGAACTTGTTCGCGACGATCGTCGATGTCGATCCCACGGGGTCGTTGAGGAACCTCACCGGTTTTAGGGTGGAGATCGCCCCGAGACGGTGGTGGTCGATGATCTCGAGGATATCTGCCTGCTCGATCCCGTCCACGGCCTGGGAGTACTCGTTGTGGTCGAGGAGGATCACCGATTTCTGGACGTCCTGCATCAGAGTCGTCCGGGATATGAGCCCGATGTGCTGCCGTCCTTCCCCGATGACGCATGCAGTCCTGAATTTGGAGTTCGAGACGATGCTCTTTGCGTACTCAAGCGAGTCTTCCATCCGCACCGTGGGGACATCGGTCTCCATGATCATGCTCGCGGGGAGAGAGAGGCTGATCATCTTGCCGACACTGAATGCATCGAGGGTCGTCGAGAGCACCGAGGCTCCTCTCGCCCGGGCGGCGGCGATCACCCGTTCGCCCACCGGCGCCCCTTCGGCGATGATGAGTGCGGCAACTCCTGCCGATATCAGGGCGAGCTGGGCGGGTTCGTTGTCCCCGACGATCGCGATGTCGTCCGGCGTCATCCGGGAGAGGGTGACGTGCAGGGCGTCGATGACGGTGTAGACCCGGCCTTCTCCGAGCGTCTCACGCGCCGAGACAACTGTGCGGGCATCGAGAATGCGTGCGAGGGTCTCAAGCGGCATCGGGATAAGCGAGAGCTGCTCCCGGGGGTTCTTCCGGACGTAGGCCCGGGCGAGGCCGTACTCGCTGACAAGGCCGACCAGGGTCTCGTTCCCGTCCGTGATCGGCATATTTCGCATATCGTAGGTGTCCATCAGGGCAGCGACGTCGACCGTCGGGACGTCCTGTCGGACGCTCCTGGTATCGAGCGGTATATCCGATACCGTGGGCTCGACACTTGCGACGTAGACCGGCGCCTCGGCATTGAACGTCTCGAGCGCAAACCTCGTCTCCGGGCTCACCTCCCCGCACCGGGCGGGGACGTACTTTCCTGGTTCGGTGTGGTTTAAGAGTTCGGCGTAGCCGATGACGCTGCAGATGCTGTCGGTGTCGGGCTGCTTGTGGCCGATGATATAGATCTTGTTCTGTCCCATGTCTCCTCGGAACCCCGATGGGGTGAAGGTTATCTCCAAGAGGTATCGTCCTCTGCCGTCAAAGGCTTTATGCCGGGGCCCGGGAGCAACGTTGAAGTAGACTTCCTCTCAATTTCCCTGTGTGGTACTCGATTGCCCGGCCCCGGTCCAGGCCATCCCCCGGTCTCTGCGAGGGTGGCGGCGATGAACGGCGAGCCCCTCCTCCGGTTCGTGGACGTCAGCAAGGTCTATCCCCTCCCGGCAGGGGACGTTGTGGCACTCGACCATGTCTCCCTCACCGTGGAGCACGGGGAGTTCATCGCCGTGATGGGACCCTCGGGCTCCGGGAAGTCGACGCTCTTAAACATGATGGGCTGCCTCGACGTCCCGACCCGCGGGAAGATCTATCTCTCCGGGCAGGAGATCTCGGGGATGAGCGATGACGACCTCACCCGGCTCCGGCGGGACCATATCGGGTTCATCTTCCAGCAGTTCAACCTCATTCCACTGCTCTCGGCGGTCGAGAACGTCGAGTTTCCGCTCGTTCTCAAGACCGGGCGGACGGAGAGCCGGCAACGGGCCGTTGAGGTTCTCCGGATGATGCACCTCGACGACGCTCTCTTCTCCCACAAGCCGGGCGAACTCTCTGGCGGCGAGCAGCAGCGAGTCGCGATCGCCCGGGCGCTCGTGAACGATCCCGATCTCCTCCTCTGCGACGAGCCGACCGGGAACCTGGACACGAAGACCGGGATGGCGATCATGGAGATCCTTGCGACCGAGAACCGGGAGGGCAAGACGATCGTCATGGTCACCCACGATCCCGGCGTTGCCGCATATGCCCGCCGCACGATCCGGATCGTCGACGGGAGGGTGGCGTAGTGTTCTTCTCGTTCGCGATGAGGAACCTGCGGCGGCACTGGGTGCGCTCAGGCCTCTCGATCATCGGGATCGTCATCGGCGTCGTCGCCATCGCCTCGATGGGCGTCATGGGCAACAGCATCAACCTCCTCGCCGCGAACATCATCACCGACGTCGGTGACACCGTCGTAGTCACGCCGCACACTGCGATCGGCGGGACGTTCGCCGGAGACCCGCGAACGGCCGTGGACGCCGCCATCCCCGCCCGCGAGGTCGAGGAGATCCAGCGGGCGGCAAACCCGCACCGGGCGATCTCGGTGCTCCAGGGGGCGGACGAGGTCGAGTTCGGCCGCGGCGAGAGCGGTTATGCCGGGATCATCGGGCTTGCACCGGACGATATCCCTCTCCTGCTCGACCTCGCGGAGGGGCAGCACCTCCGGCAGAACCAGGCGGGCGCGCTTGTCGGGATCCACCTGGCCCGGGAGTACGGCATAAACCCCGGCTCAAGGATCGCGATCGGGGGCGAGGACGTCCGGGTGGCCGGCGTGCTTGCGGAGAGGGGGATAGGGTTTGATATCAACCCGGATTACGCGATCGTCGTCTCCGACGGCTGGTACGAGAGCCATTTCGGGACAAAAGACTCCTACCCGCTGATCATCGTCCGGGTCGGCGACGTCGATGAGATCGACACTGTAAAGGAAGCCATCGAGAGCCGGATCAACCGGCGCGAGGAGGTGGTCGACGTATCCGACTCGCGCGAGATGCTCGGGCAGTATGAGGAGATCTATGATCAGATCACGCTGTTTCTCCTTGGTATCGGCGGGATTGCCCTTGTCATAGCCGCCGTCAACATCTTAAACGTCATGTACATCTCGGTGACCGAGCGTATCCGCGAGATCGGCGTCATGAGAAGCATCGGGGCGCTGCGCCGGGAGATCCTCCTGATGTTCCTCTACGAGGCCGCGATCCTCGGCCTCATCGGAAGCATCCTCGGCGGTCTTCTGAGCACCGCCTTCGGCTACCTCATCAGCGTCGCCGCGATCGAGGTCGCCACGGCCGGGACGACCTTCGGCGAGGACTTCACGGTCTTCGACCAGAGCGCGGTCGGGTTCATCATCTTCGGGATGGTGTTCGGCATCGCAACCAGTATCGCCGCCGGATTCTACCCGGCGTGGAAGGCTTCGCACCTCGTGCCGGTCGATGCAATGAGGCAGAAATAGGGGTGGTGGGGCATGCTCTTCATCGATCTTTCGGTGCGTAACCTCAGGCGGCACAAAGTCCGTTCGTTTCTCGCGACGGTCGGCATCATCATCGGTGTCGTCGCGATCGCCTCCCTCGGGATCATGGGCAGCAGTCTCTCGACGCTTGTCGGGGGTATGGTCTCGGACGTGAGTGACACCATTCTCGTCACTCCCCACCTCGCGGCATCGAGCGGCGACCCGTTCGATCCCCGAAACACCCTCGCGGCGAGCGTCTCCACGAAGAACGTGGCGCTGATAGAGAAGGCCGCCGGACAGCACCGCACCGTCCCCATGATCCTTGCATCGGATCGGCTGCGGGTGCGGGATACGAGCGGCTACGCGACGATATATGCCATGCCGGCGGCCGATATCCCCTTCCTGCTCGAGCGGGAGGCGGGCCTCTACCCTCAGGGGAGGTCTTCAGGGGTGATGGTGGGCTCGCTCCTTGCCGATGAACTCAACCTCCACCCCGGGAGCCGCATCGAGGTCGGGGGCGAGAGCGTCCGTGTCGTGGGGGTCGCGGCGGAGCGGGGGATGGGCATCGATATCAATCCCGATTACGCCGTTATCGTCACGGAGGACTGGTATACGGAGCGGCACGGGGAGCGGGACTACAGCCGGGTCGTCGTGAAGGTCAGCGATCTCTCCGCAATCGAGGATGTCAAGGCCGCCATCGACCAGCAGATCAACCGTAGAAAAGAGGTTGTGGACGTCCTGGACTCCCGCGAGATCCTGGAACTCTACTACGAGACCCTCGATGCCATGAACATCTTCCTCCTCGGTATCGGCGGGGTATCGCTCCTCGTCGCGAGCGTGAGCATCCTAAACGTCATGATCATATCGGTCACGGAGCGGACGGCGGAGATCGGGCTGATGCGGAGCATCGGGGCGCGGAAACGTGAGGTTCTCCGTATGTTCCTCTACGAGAGCCTGATCCTCGGGGTCATAGGGAGCATCATCGGCGGCATCATCAGTGCAGCGGTCGCCTGCTACGCCTCAGCCTCCGTAGGAGATCTCTTCGCCGACTTCGCCGTCACGGGAGAGGCCGGCATCCCCGTCTCCGTGGTGATCGGGTATGTCGCCTTTGCGATGGCCTTCGGCATCGGGACAAGTATCGTTGCCGGGTTCTATCCTGCGTGGAAGGCGGCGCAGTTGAACCCCATCGAGGCGCTCCGCTACGAGTGAGGGGATCACCGGGGGCGGGAGCCCGCCCCGCGGCACCGACCCCCTCCTCTTTTTCCCGCCCTGGTTGGACCGCCCTCTCCCGGAGTCCGGCGTGAGGCCGGCGTGACGAAGCCTCGTGCGGGTGGTGACGTCATGCGTAATTTCATAGTCCTGGAGACCGGAAACTCTATGAGCACTCATAGGATGATAGGCTCTCTGTCAGGAAGTGCTCTGACCCTCATCCGGTCCCCCAATACGATAACAATACCCAAGCTGTGTGGAACGAATGTTACAGATGATTACGTGGCTCGACAAGAATTTCAGCTCGCTTCAGCCAACGCGGGCGATCATTATGAGAGCGCTACGCCACCTGCGCCCCGCGGATCGAAAAAAACTCTTCTCCGAGGATATCCCCGAGATGCGGACCGCCGAAGGGCGGTGGTTTGAGGCGATCGTCTATGAGATGATCCTCGACCTCTCGCTGCAGACCGACCTCATCCTCGCCGTCGTGGCCCGTGGGGCTGACGGCCCGGCGAAGGTCCGGCGCGCTCAACTCGGCCAGAACGGACTCTTCTACTCGAATATCGGGGATATCAAGGTCCGGGGAAACGGCCAGGATCTCGCCGAGGTCGATCTGATGCTCGTCGACCATACCGGGGCGCTGACGTTTGGGGAGATCATCACCTCCCCTGCCGACTTAAAGGAGTTCGAGGCGGAGATCCGCTACAAAAAGCAGCTCTTCGGCTACCTCTACGGACAGCCGACCGTGCCGTTCCTCCTCATCTCCTCGGTCGACATCTCCCGGACGGCCGTCGTCCGCCGCCTCCTCCGGGAGCCCGATAATGTCCTCCTCACCACCCCTACCTGCGAGGACCTGAAAGCCCTGATCCGCCCCCGTGACCTGAAGCGAAGCCCGGCCCGCAGGATCCGGCACGAGAAACTGGTCTCGATCGCCGATATCCCCCCGCGCCGGCCGTTTGACTACAAGAAACTGCACGACGAGCGGATGCAGAGCATCATCGCCGCCGCCACCTCAAAGAAGGGTATCGAGGAACTCGGGACCCCGGACGAGATCCCGCCGATTGTAAAGAAAGTCCTCTTCGGCGGGCTTTACCCTTCCGCCGTCCGGATGCTCGATGCCCGGTATCCCATCCGCATCAAGGGGAAGACCTACGATCCGGATGCGATCCAGAAGCAGTTCTCAAAGGTCGTCCTCGCGGTGAACATCCCGGAGTACCGGCCGATCATCTATCTGCGGACACGCAACAAGAAGGAATACCTCAAGATGGTCCCCAACCGGCTGGGTGGGTTCAAGTTCGAGAGCCGGCGGACGCCCCACATGGCCGGCTTCTTCCTCTGGCTCGAGTCTGTCCGGCCGTCGCTCGGGGCCGAACTGACGCGGGAACTCCTTGATGCGTTCCCCGCGATCAGTGTTCCCGAAACGGCCGCAGCCGGAAGACCGTAAGATTCGTATGATCCCATGATGCATGTCTTCTCATGATTCTCGGGTGTGGTGACACGGAATGGATCTGATCACCGAACTCGTTGAGTTTCTGGGATTTTCGCTCGTCGCTATCGCGTCGATCGTCGCGGTTATGAACCCGGCCTCCACGGTCGCCGTCTACACGGCGCTCACCGAGGGGATGGGCGGAAACAAACGCCAGGCGATCATCCAGACCTCTCTGAAGATAGCCTTCATCGTGCTCGTCTTCTTCGCGCTCACCGGGCAGTTGATCTTCTCGATCTTCAGCATCACCGTCCCGGCGTTCCAGATCGCCGGCGGTATCCTGCTCGTCAGCGTGGCGACCGGGATGCTCGGCACAAAGGGCGAGACCTACTCGGCCGCGGACCTGGAGAATGTCGCCGTTGTCCCGCTGGCCTTCCCGCTCTCGTGCGGCCCGGGGACGATCACGACAGTGATCCTGCTCGCCTCGGGGCCGGAGGGCATCTATGGCCTCCTCGCCGTCCTGCTCGGGATAATCGTAGCCCTCAGCATCTCCTACATCGGGATGCTTTACGGGCCCCGGATCTTCTCTCTCATCGGGGAAGGGGGGCTGCGGGTCGTCCCGAAACTGATGGCGATCATCGTACTGGCTATAGCCATTCAGTTCATGATCAACGGAATCGCTGCAGCGATGCCCCAGCTGCTTGTGAACCTTGACCTCACCGGACTTGCATGACCGATATCCAGATCGTCCTTATCCAGACGCTCCAGGCCGGGGCGCCGTGGCTCGCTGCCCCTATGCAGTTCTTCTCGTTTCTCGGGCAGCCTGAGTTCTATCTCCTCGTCATCCCGATCCTTTACTGGTGCTGGGACCCACGCCTTGGGCTCCGCCTCGGGCTCCTTATGGGAATATCGGGCGGGCTCAACGAGGCCCTGAAGGTTGCGTTCCACCTCCCCCGCCCCTACTGGGTGAGCCCGGACGTCCAGGCGCTTGACAGTCACCCGTCGTTCGGGATGCCGTCGGCGCATGCCGAGGGGGCAGCGACGCTCTGGGGGCTGATCGCCGTCGACGCCCGGCGCTGGTGGTTCTCTATCTTTGCGATCGTGATGGCCCTCCTTATCGGTCTGTCCCGGGTCGTTCTCGGGGTTCACTTCCCGGCCGACGTCCTCGTGGGGTGGGCGGTCGGGCTTGCCATCCTCCTCGGGTTCCTCGCCCTTGAGCGACCGGTGGGCCGCCGGGTCGCCGCCCTCCCGCTCTCAGGGCAGGTGCTCGCCGCGCTCGCCGGCTCCCTTGCCCTTGCCCTGTGCTCCTTTGCCGCACTCGCGGCCGTCGGGGAGTGGCAGGTCCCCGCGTCCTGGGCGGCAGGGGCGCTCGAGCGGTCCGGAGAGCCGATCCACCCGCTCTTCCTCCGGGATGCCGTCACGGCGTCGGGGCTCTTCTTCGGGTTTGCGGCCGGTGCGGCAGCAGAGCGCCACCGGGGAAGCATGTGCGCCATCGAGAGGGGATCGGTCCGCCTGCTCCGCTACGCCTTTGGGATCACGATGACCGGGGCGATCTGGTTCGGGCTCGGCCTCCTCGTTCCGGAAGACCCCGTTCCGGCTGCCTACGTCCTCCAGTACCTCCGGGCGGCCGCTGCCGGTTCCTGGGTATCATTCGGCGCCCCCCTGGTCTTTTCCCGCGCAAACATGCTCCGGGGCGGAGCGTAAGGGTATATACCCGTTGCAGGCGAAAGTTCTGTATGGTCTCGACGGATGGCGGCCTCACGGTGCTTGAAGCGGCGATCCTCGGCGTCGTGGTGCTCCTGTTTGCCGCGTTCGCGCTCCACGCGGCGACCGGTCCTGCCGGGCAGCCAGCAGGTCTCGTTCTCCTGGCCCTCGACGAGACCGGGAGGTGTCTCGTCCTTGACGGCGACGTCCACGGCTACGCGCTCACGAACGGGAGCATCGGGGGTGCCGACCTTGCGTGCGACCAGCCGGACCCGTCAAGGATGGGGGCGGTCACCTGCAGCGTCCGCCTGTTCATCGGCGACATGGGGAGCGTCGATATGGCCCGGGCGACGGTCGAGGTTGCCGCTCCCGGCCGGATTGAACGGCTCGGATGGACCCGGGAGACGCCGACCCGGCCCGGGAACTGGACGATCGTCCGGACCGGACACACGATCCCGTTCCGGCAGGCGGACGACGATCTCCTCCTTGAACCCGGAGAGCGGTTCGACCTGCTCCTCTACCCCTCATGGCCGCTCGAACCCCGCGAAGCGTTCCGGATCAGCATCACTCCTCCCGGCGGCGTCCCGCTCATATTCGAGCGGACCGTGCCGCCCCGGATCACGCCGGTGATGGATCTCGGCTGAAAACGTCCTTCAACAGGCATTTATAACCGAAAGTAGACTCATCCTCTATGCTTGCAGAGGGGATCACTCTCGGCTGGATTCTGATCGTGCTCGGGGCGGTGCTGCTCCTGGTGGAGGTCTACCAGCCCGGGTTCTTCATCGCTGTCCCTGCGACGGTCCTGATCATCCTCGGGGTCCTCCTTCTTCTCGGTGTCGATATCCTCACTTCCCCCGCTGGCCTCATCGTCGGGGTTCTCGCGGCAATCGTTGCGGCTTCAGTCACTGTCTGGCTCTACGGCCGCCTCACGCCGGGGCGGGGGCCGCCGACGACCCTCTCGCGCGACTCACTCGTCGGTCTGGAGGGGACGGTGGTCGCACCGGTCGATCCGGAGACGCTTGCGGGGAAGGTGCGGCTCGGGAGCACGGAATGGAGCGCCCGTTCCGAGTCAGGGAGGATTGCGGTCGGGAGCAGGGTTATCGTCGTCCACTCCGAGGGAGTGCACGTTGTCGTAAAGGAGGTTACATAAGATGCTTTTTACAGGAGAATTTCCGTGGACCGGTCTCATAACGGTCTTTCTTATCATCGTCATCATCATCATCTTCGCCCGTGGCGTGGTGATCGTTCAGCCGTACGAACAGGGGCTCCAGATTCGTCTCGGGCAGTACATCGGGAGGATGAACCCCGGATTCCGGTGGGTCGTCCCGCTCATCACGGTGGTCAAGAAACTCGATCTCCGGACAGAAGTGATGGACGTCCCCCGGCAGGAGGTTATCACGAAGGACAACTCCCCGACGAACGTCGACGCGATCGTCTATGTCCGGGTTATCGACCCCGAGAAGGCCTACTTTGAGGTGATGAACTACCGGTCGGCGACGGTGGCGCTGGCGCAGACGAGTCTTCGGGGGATCATCGGCGACATGGAACTCGATGAGGTCCTCTACAACCGGGACGTCATCAACGCCCGTCTCCGGGATATCCTGGACCGGGAGACCGATGCCTGGGGTGTGAAGGTCGAGCGTGTGGAGATCAAGGAGGTCGACCCGGTGGGCGCGGTCAAGCAGGCGATGACCGAGCAGACCGCGGCCGAACGTGAGCGGCGTGCCGCGATCCTCCGTGCGGACGGTGAGAAGCGCGCGGCGATCCTCAAAGCGGAGGGGAACCGGCAGAGCATCATTCTGGAGGCCGAGGGCGAGCGGCAGAGCAAGATCCTGCGGGCCGAGGGTGAGCGGATGTCGCGTATCCTCCAGGCGCAGGGTGAGGCGCAGGGGCTGCGCATTCTCTCGGTCGGCGCCCGGCCACTGGACCGGCGGGCGATCACGGTCCTCTCGCTCGATGCCTTAAAGAAGATGGCCGAGGGCCAGGCGACGAAGATCATATTCCCGTTCGAGCTCTCAAGCGTCGTCAAGCAGGCCGCCGAGTATCTCGGCGCCACGGTCGAGGCTCCCGAGGTCCCGGAAGGAGCAGAACTGCCGCCGGAGGATATTCTCGGGGAGATTCCGGGCCGGGAGGAACTCCGGGCCGCGGAAGAGGCGGTAAAGAGCATCGATACCGATGTCGAAGTGGAGATCCAGAAGAAGTCGCGGGACATGATCGGGCAGGTAGAGGAAGAGTAAGTCTTGTCCGGGGAGACAATATCCCCACTTTTTTTTGACAGGTTCGTCCTTGGGAGGACCACAGGAGAGGTCGGCCTCTATTCGGGTCGGTGCAGTTGAATCGTGCCCGCGACTGGGTGACTGCGCACCACATGTTCTGGTTGGTGAAGGCCGACGGTGAAGCCTACCGGTGGGTGCCGGTTGCCCGGTATCGCAACTGGAACGCACATGAGTCCCCGGAATTTGAGCGGATAGAGGCCTGAATGCCAGGGCAACACTCTGGACCTTTTTTGAAGCAGAGTCGCTTTTGCCCGGGTTCACTTTCACCCTCCGCACAGCGTACCTTAATATCAGGAGCGTGATGATACGACAGCATAAGCATGGAGTACACCGTCGAACCTGCCGACCCGCTTCCTGTGGGACCGGGAAGCCCCACGCGGATGAGCGCGGGGCTGTCCAAGAATCGCACCTCTTCGGCTGTCGCTGTGATGGCCGGGCCGGGGCTTTCTGTTGGAGAGGTGGGTTAAACGGGATATCTGCATCCGGATGCCGACCTGCGCGCTCGATCCGGAATGAATTACCCGTGAGAGGGAATTCTTTGGTACAGTTATGTAAGAAGGAATATCAATCATAAAAACAGCAGCATGAGTTCCAGACCATTTCATCCGCCGGGAACGGCCCCCGTCGTTCCCGAGAGATCGTTCTTCATTAACAAAACCGAGCAGGATCAGCCACTGGAGAACTGCGTGCCTGCCGAGATCCTTGAAATGGCCCGGACCGATGGGCAGCGGGCCATCCCGAAGATAGCAAAGAACCTCTCGCTGATGAAAGAGATCGAAGCCATATCCGGCAATCTGCCGACACATCACCGTTTCATAAACGCAGACAGCCGTAATCTTGCGTTTCTCCCCGATGAGAGCGTTCATCTGGTCGTGACATCGCCTCCCTACTGGACCCTGAAGAAATACCCCGAGAAGGACGAACAACTCGGACAGATTGAGGACTATGAGACCTTCCTGGAGGAACTTGACAGGGTCTGGAGACACATCTACCGGGTTCTCGTCCCCGGGGGCCGGCTGGTCGTCGTTGTCGGTGACGTTTGCCTGCCCCGGCGGGAGGCCGGGCGCCATGTCGTCATGCCTCTCCACGCGAGCATTCAGGAGCACTGCCGGAAGATCGGGTTTGACAACCTGGCGCCGATCATCTGGTACAAGATCGCCAACGCCTGTTTCGAGGCGAATTCGCCGGGGTCGTTCCTGGGCAAACCCTATGAACCCAATGGAATCGTCAAGAACGATATAGAATACATCCTCTTCCAGAGGAAACCCGGCGGTTATCGGAAGCCCACGCTTGAGGCGCGGTTGCTCTCGGTCATATCGGAAGAGAATCAGAAGGCGTGGTTCCGTCAGGTCTGGGACCTTAAAGGAGCATCGACCCGGGAGCACCCTGCACCCTACCCCCTGGAACTGGCCGAGAGGCTTGTGCGGATGTTCTCGTTTGTGGGCGATACCGTCCTCGACCCCTTCGGCGGTACGGGAACGACCGGCCTCGCTGCTGCGCGGTGGGGCAGAAACAGCATCAGCATTGAGGTCGAAGAAAAATATTTCCTTATGGAGGTTGAACGGTTCATTCATCAGGCGAAACAGTCCCGACTCTTCTGATGGAAGGTACTATCAATGGTTAACGATAGAATTCTCCGGGAAATTTCCCGTGATGACTATTTTTTCGTGTGCAGTGCGGTATTTCTGGGATAAGAGGGCGTCGCAGGCAGAAGACCAGAATAGCCGGGGTATAAGAGACCAGGGCTTCCGTTCGGAAGCGACGGGTGGAAAGCACATGGACCGGTTTTTCTCGCTCATCCGAGACCTGCTGGTCGATATCGGGATTCCTGAGGGAGATATCTGCACACGTAAGAGTTCTCTTGATCTTCCGGGATACTTCCGCGCGGAGAAGCAGTGGGACCTTATCATTATCAAGCACTACCCTGACAAAAGGAAGGAACTGGTTGCCGTCCTTGAACTGAAGTCCCAGAAAGGGCCATCGTTCGGGAACAACATCAACAACCGGACCGAAGAGGTTTTAGGAAGCGCATACGACCTCTGGACAGCCTACCGTGAGGGAGCATTCAGGACCTCCCCGTCGCCCTGGCTTGGGTATCTGCTCCTGCTGGAAGACTGCGAGAAGTCGCGTAAGAGCGTGAGGAATAACGAGCCGCACTTTGAGGTATTTCCTGAGTTCAAGGATGCTTCCTACATTGAACGCTATCACCAGACCTGCCTGAAGTTGGTGCGAGAGAGAGTCTACTCGGAGGTCTGTTACCTGCTTGCAAAGGAAGAGGATAAGATGCAGCCCCCGAATTATTCCGAACCAGATGAGACTCTCTCGGGGTACCGGTTCCTGCGGTCCCTGTGTTCGCATCTGAACAACTTCTATGAGTTAGCATAATCCCATCTTCCAGCATAATCCCATCTTCCGGAAACCCTGACTGCAGGGAACGTGCGAGAGGTCGAATCACCTCTCTGAACGAAAAAGGTGGAGTTATCCTATCGTCATCACGAACCGCAGCGCCGCGACGATCATCGGCATCGTGACGAGGAGGATCAGCATCACCGTCACAAAGCCGCTGATCGAGGCGGCGACCCGCTGCGCGTACCGCGACAGGCCCAGCCGGTCGAAGATCCGCTCCACTCCTTCCCGCATCATGTAGCCGCCGTCGAGCGGGACGATCGGGATGGCGTTGAACATCCCCACCAGCAGGTTGAACCACCCGGTCCAGAAGAAGAGGTGGACCGTGCCCCAGAAGAAGGGGAACGGCTCCTCCCAGGCCATCTGTTCGGGGGTGTCGGTGAGCAGGATCGCGAGCTGCTGGGTGTTGCCCTGGATGAAGGCGTCGATCGGGGCTATCGTCAGATAGAGCGGCGCAAGCAGCCCGAGGTCTGCAACATTTCCGATGTGCTCCTTCACCGCGGGTGCACTGTAGTAGTAGACCCCCATGAACCCGGAGTCCCGGTCGCCGTCAAGCACCTCCGGCCACTCTGAGAGGGTGAGGGTGTAGGTGCTCTCAATCCCGTCCTTTTCGGCCGTCAGGGTGACCGTCTCTCCCGGCCGCGTCCCGTCCATGATCGCCGATACTTCTTCCTGGTCCGTCACGGGAACGCCGTTTATGCTCGTGATGACCGAGTAGCCGGGAAGGCCCGCCTCGGCCGCGGGGTAGTCCTGGTAGATCCCCTGGACGAGCGGTGTGGAGAGGGGCGTCGCTATCCCCACGAGGAGGAACATCGCCGCAAAGCATGCGAGGCCGATGACGATGTTGTTCGTGATCCCGGCGCCGAACATCCGTATCTTCGGCATCCCCTTTGCCGCTTCGACATCCTCCTCTTCAGGTTCGACAAAGGCCCCGAGCGGGACGACGGCGATGAGGAGACCCATGCTCCGCACCCGCATATCCTCGACCCTGGCGAGGATCGCGTGGCCGAACTCGTGGATGACGATCGTGAGCAGAAGGCCGATGATGACGGCCGCGGTGATCGGTATTGCCTCATTGACCCCGGGTATGGCGAGGATGTTTCGGGGGTCGTAGATCCCGGTCGGTTCGGGAGTGTGCACCAGGTACTGGGAGACCGCGAGGACCAGGGCGAGCGTCATGAAGGCCGAGACCACGACGACCATGATGACTCCGAGCGTCGCGTAGGCCCGGAGCGGAGTCCTGATCTTTTGGAACCAGTCAAAGAACCCTACCCGATCGGTCTTGATCCCCATGATGGGGCCAAAGAAGACGATGTGATCGCGAAACAGCCCCCGGTCGCGGATATAGAAGGCAATCAGAAGGTATGCCACGACGAGAAGGAGGAGTATCTGGAGCCAGCTCATCACTCACGGTTAGCGCGCACGAAGCATAAATACTTCCGGGCTATAAGAAATCCTGCATCGTTGTCTGGGAAAGGTTCGTCACCGTCTTCCAGCTCCTGCGGGCGCAGGGCGGCGGGTTTCCATACTCCCGGATGTAGCCTCTGAGGAACTCGATCGTGACCGGGTCTGAGGGGTAGCCGCTCCCGACCTTCCCGAACTGTTCTTCGAGTTCCCGGATTGCCCGGTCACGGGTGACCTTTGCGACGACGCTCGCTGCGCCGACGATCTTGTAACGGGCGTCCGCCCGGTGTTCGGCGACGATGTTGCAGGGATAGTCCAGGTAGCCTGCAACCGTTCGGCCGTAGCGCTCCGCGTTCACGTCGCAGGCGTCCACATAGGCCGATTCCGGCCGGAGCCCCATGAGCGCCTCGGCATGGAGTTCGGCCACGCACTGGTTCATACTCATCCTGGTCCGGGCATCGTCGATGCCGGCGGCGTCGATCATGACGATCGCGATCGAGAAGTCGCGGAGGAGGATCTCGTAGAGGGCCTCACGCTGTTTTGGTCGGAGGACCTTCGAGTCCCGGATGGGGAGGGCTTCAAGATCCTCGGTTGCCCGGCACCCGACGGCGGCAACCGCCATCGGGCCGAGGACCGAGCCCTTTCCCGCTTCATCCACCCCGCAGATCATACTCTCCTGTTTCATTCGCAAGGTATTTTAATGGCGACGATTGAATCAATCTGGATGTACACCATCATCGTCGGCCTGGGCGGAATCGGCCGGAATTTGACTGCGATCGCCGTGAATGCCGGTGACTCCGTGGTGGTGATCGATCAGGACGAGGCGCGTGCGAGCGATGCTCTGGAGCACTACGATGTCCTCGCCATCACGGGGAACGCAACCGACAAATCAGTTCTGCAGGACGCCGGGATCGACCGGGCCGACGCCCTGGTGGCTACCACGAGCGATGATGCCGTAAACCTGATGACCTGCTGGCTCGCCAAACGCTACAACGTCAGAAACGTCGTCTCGATCGTTAACCAGAGAGAGCATTCCGACCTCTTCAATGAGGTCGGGGTGAAGATCAGCGAGAACCCCGACGAACTGGTGGCGACCCGGCTTTACTACTGGGCGAAGAGCCCGAACCTCCAGCAGGTTGCCTCGATCCCCGGCGGGACCATCTTCGAGATCGTCGCGGAGGAGGGTGCTCCCATCGTCGACCGCGAGATCCGGGACCTTGAGGTCCGCGACTTCGTCTTCATTGCCATCCGGCGTGCCGGGGGCGACCTCATCATCCCGAGCGGCACCGTCCGTATCCGACCGGGGGACGTCATCACGGTCTTCACAAAAAAGGAAGCGGAAGGTGAGACGATAAAGACTCTCACCAGGCAGTTGAAGCGATCAGGCTAGAGCGTCTTTAAGCGCTTTAAGTTCGAGGAGCATCCGCGGATTCCGTACGATCAACTCCTTGATGAGCGCCGCGACCGAGAACTCCTTGAAACTGATGTTTGCAATCGAGTCCGCGAGAGTATTGAGTTTCGTGTCGTCGAGGGTGATAAAGTACTCCTTGACCTTGTAGTTCCGCTCGATGCCCTTACCCATCCGGGACGCACGCCACTCCGTATCGTAGGGCATCAGCGCCTCCTTTGAGCAGTTGCCCGCCTCGATGCACCTTGTGGCCACCTGCCCGGCGAGCCTTCCCGTGTACATGGCGTTTCCGATCCCGCCGCCGGTGATGGGGTCGACGACCCTCGCTGCGTCACCGGCGACTATCAGCCCGTCGGCGACCGTGCAGGTGAGCGGCCTGCAGACCGGGACGCCGCCCACGATCGCCTCGATCGTCTTTCCACCGGGGAAGTTCTTCGCGACGAACCGGTCCAGGTAGTCCTTCGCCCGGGACCCGTCGTGGCTCTTCCTGCCTGTGATCCCGATCCCGACGTTTGCGGTCCGCTCCCCCTTCGGGAAGACCCAGAGGTAGCCTTCGGGTGCAATCTCGTTGCCCAGGTAGAAGTCGGTGGAACCTGCGTCAATGTCGATGTCGGTCATCACGTACTGTGCGCAGCTCATCATCTCGCGGAGGGGGACGGTGGTGTCGAGCCCGGCCCGGCGGGCGAACTGAGCCTCCGTGCCGTCTGCGGCGATGACAACCTCGGCCCGGATCTCTGCTGGTGTCCCGACCGAGATCACCTTCGCGCCCCGGACGGCCCCGTTCTCCATGATCGGCTCGGTCGCCCGGGTCTTGACGATGATATCCGCTCCGGCCTCGGCCGCCTGCCAGACAAGTTCCCGGTCGAAGACCTTCCGGTCGAGGACGTAGCCGACCTCGTTCCCTGCCCTGTCCTGATCGAGGCTGATGGCGGTGCCGTTTGGTGCGATGATCCGGGCTCGCTCGATCTCCGCGGAGATCCAGCGTGGATCGGGCTTGATGTACTCCTTCAAGAGTTCTTTGCCGATCCCCTCCGCGCACCGGATGGGTGTGCCGATGGCGGGCCGTTTCTCGATGAGGCAGACCGAGTTCCCTGCCTCGGCGGCGGTCTTCGCCGCGAGCGCGCCGGCAGGGCCGCCCCCGATGACGAGCATATCGTAGTTATTCTTCATGGACGACCTCCAGTGCTCCGAGCGGGCATGCCCGTGCGCAGATGCCGCAGGCGATGCACTCCCGCTCGAGGCTGAGGTAGGCGTCGATCAGTTCGAGCGCATCCTCGGGGCAGACTGCGACGCAGGTGCCGCAGTATCCGCACTTGTCTCGGTTTATCCTGAGCATTGTACTCATATTGTCGTCGTCCTCGCAAAAACCTTTATGTTCCTCGCTTCTGGCGATGCTCCGGAATCTCTGTTTTGTCGGGGGATTAATGGGCTGTCATTCCGTGCTGCCCGGGCCCGGGAACCGGAGCCCTGCACTGCCCTATTTAATAGGAGTTAGCACAAATTTATCTGGGAAATGAGGATGCTATGGGACTGAAGGGTGGACCTACGCAGGACGAAGTCATGGCCGTCTCGCTCGCGAAACTCGGTATTCGCCCGGGTGACCGAATGATCGATGTCGGGTGCGGGACCGGGAAGGTTGCTATTGCCGCATCAAGAGTGGCTGGACGTGTCTACGCCATCGACAAGCGACCGGAAGCGATCGCCTGTGCCCGGGCCCAGGCGAAAGATGCCGGTGCCGGAAACATCGAGTTCTTCGAGGGCGATGCGGTCGACGTGCTTGCAGGCATTGACCGGCTCGACGCCGCCTTCGTCGGAGGGTCCCGCCGCCTGCCGGAGGTCCTCGACCTTCTTGCCGGGAAGGTGCAGGGGAGGATCGTCGTGAACGCGGTGATGGTCGGGACACTTTACGAGGCGATAGCGAGCATGCAGCGCCTCGGGATCTTCCTCGAAGCCGTCCACCTCCAGGTCTCCCGGTCCGCCGGGATCGCCGGCGGGGTGATGTTTAAACCCATAAATCCCGTCTACATCATCGTCGGAGGTGCCGGATGCTCGTAGGCGTGGGGCTCGGCCCCGGCGACCCTGAACTCCTGACCCTTCGTGCGGTCCGGCTCCTCCGTGAAGCAGCGGCGGTCTTCGTCCCCGGCAACCTCGCCTACGACCTTGTGCGTCCCTACCGCCCCGATGCCGTCGTCCTCAACTTCCCGATGACGAGCGACGAGGCCTACATCCGGGCGTGCCTTGAGGAGAACGCCGACCGGATCGCACCCCACGCGACGAACGATCTGGCGGTCTTCGGGATCATCGGGGACCCTAACTTCTACTCGACCTTCTCCCGGCTCTGCGAGGTGATTGCCGGGCGCTACCCGGAGATAACGTTCGCGACCGAGCCCGGGATCAGCTCCATCACCGCATTCGCCTCGGTCGCAAACGTCCCGGTGGCCGGCGGGTTCTTTGTCTCGGACGGGAACGGACCGGAGTCCCGGATCTTCATGAAAGTTCGGCGGCCGGCGGCTCTCGCGGCCTCCCTCTCGGAGGAGGGTTACTCGGAGTTCGTCCTCGTGGAACGGATGTTCCTTCCCGAACAGCGGGTCTACCGGGGGGCCGAGCTCCCCGAGAAGAGTGACTACTTCTCGATCCTCTTTGCGAGGCGGTCGCGTGCATAAGGTCTACATCGTGGGCGCAGGGCCGGGTGCGCCCGACCTCATCACCGTCCGTGGGATGGACCTCCTTCGGCGGGCGGATGTCCTCATATACGCAGGCTCGCTCGTGAACCCGGCGCTCGTGGAGGAGTCCGGCGCGGGATTGAAACTCGACAGCTGGGGGATGACCCTTACAGAGATCGTGGACGCCGTCGAGGAGCATGTCCGGGCAAAAAAACTCGTTGTCCGGCTTCACTCGGGCGACCCGGCTCTCTATGGTGCAATCGTCGAGCAGATGGCGGAGCTTGACCGCCGCGGGATCGAGGCCGAGATCGTCCCCGGCGTCTCGTCGCTCTTTGCGGCCGCGGCGGCTCTCCGGACCCAGTTCACGCTCCGCGACGTCTCGGAGAGCCTGATCGTCACCCGCCCGGCAGGGGCGACGCTTGAGGCGGACCTGATCCCCGAGTTCTCACGGCTCGGCCAGACGATGGTGGTCTTCCTCGGGACCGAGCGGATGGAGGAGGTCCTTGCCCGGGCGGAGTGCCCGCCCGAGACTCCGGCGGCGGTCGTCTATCACGCCTCCTGGCCCGACCAGAAGGTCGTCCGGGGGACGGTGGCCGATATCGCAGAGAAGGCCCGGGCAGCCGGGATCGAGCGGACGGCGCTGATCGTCATCGGGAAGGTCGTCGAGGGAGCAGCGTCGGGGTACGGGAGGTCGGTCCTCTACTCATGACCGGGACTGTGGTGATCGCCCTCGAGCGGTTCCTCCCCGAGGCCCGCCGGATAGCGGGTGCGCTCGGCGCCAATGTCGTCCCTTACAGTCCGGAGGCCTTCCGGGAGGCGTTTTCAGGATACGACCGGATCGTCGCCCTGATGTCGGCCGGGATCGCCGTCCGGGGGATCGCCCCCCTCCTCACCGACAAGTGGCGGGACCCTGCGGTGGTGGTGGTCGGGCCGGACCTTCGCTACGCCGTCCCGGTCGTCGGGGGGCACCACGGCGGGAACGACCTTGCCCGGGAGCTCGCCGTCCTCGGGGTCACACCGGTGATCACGACCGCCACCGAGACCCGCGGCCGCGAATCGGTCGAGGGTATCGCCGCCCGGTCGGGATGCGACGTCGCGAACCGCGACTCCACTCGTGCGGTGAATGCCGCAATACTGGACGCCGACGTGCCCCTCTATACCGTGACCGGGCCCGGGATCGTCGTCGCCGGCCCAGGTGTCTCCCTCCTCGTCCGGAAAGGGGAGTACGTCGTCGGCCTTGGGTGTCGCAAGGGCATCGGGGCGCCTGAGGTGGCGGCGGCTGTCCGGCGGGCGCTCGAGGTTGCCGGGATTGCCCCTGACGAGGTCCTCGTCTATGCGACGACGGCAAAGAAGCGCGGGGAGGCAGGGCTTCTTGACGCCATCGCGGAGATGGGGGGCAACCTCGTCTTCTTAGATGACGATACTATTAACGCAGAGGAGGCCGAAACACCCTCGCGGGCCTCCCTGATCGGGCTTGTCGGGGTCGCGGAACCAGCGGCTCTCGCGGTCTCGAAGCGGAAAGAATTGGTGCTTGCCAAGCAGACGTATGGGAGTGTTACCGTTGCAATCGCACGATAGTGGAGGAAAACTGTATATCATCGGCACCGGTCCCGGCGACCTGCTGCAGATGACGCCCCGGGCGCTGAAAGCCCTCGGCGAGGCTGACTGCGTCATCGGCAACGGGTTCTACCTCGACCTCGTCGCCCCGATGCTCGCCGGGAAAGAGGTGATCCGGAGCAGCATGGGCCGGGAGGTCGACCGGGCGGCACGGGCCCTTACCCTCGCAGAGGATCGGGTCGTCGCGATGGTGAGCGGCGGCGATGCCGGGGTCTACGGGATGGCGAGCATCGTGCTTGAGGTGGCCGAACGGTCCGCGACGGAGGTCCCCATCGAGGTCATCCCCGGCATCACGGCCGCGGTCTCGGCGGCGGCGCGCCTCGGATCCCCGCTCTCGGGCGACTACGTCACGATGAGCCTCTCGGATCTCCTGACCCCCTGGGAGGAGATCGAGCGGAGGCTCGACCTCGCGTTCCGTATGCGGGTCCCGGTCGTTCTCTACAACCCCCGTTCCCGGGGGAGACCGCACAACCTTGATACAGCGATCGCGATCGCTTGCCGCCACCTTCCGCCCGCCACACCTGTCGGGGTGGTCAGGAACGCCTACCGGGAGGGGGAGGAGCGGCTGATCACGACGCTTGGGGAGTTTAGCGACCATTTCGCCTTCGTGGACATGCACTCGATCGTCTTTGTCGGCGGAGAAGAGACCAGGATCTGGAGGAGTGAGACTGATGGGAGAGGAATCATCACGCCCCGGGGATATCACCGGAAATACGTATACTGACCTTGCGGCGGTCACCCCGGAGGCTTACGCGATAGCGAGCACGAGCCGGAACCTGGCGCGGGAGATGGTGGGCAACGCCACCCCCGAGGACCGGATCCGGCAGCGATGCTCGGTCGCGGTCGGCGATTTTGCGATGGCCGACCTGATGCGCTTCTCCGGCAACCCGGTCGAGGCCGGGGTCGCCGCACTGGAGGAACGCGCACCGATCATCACCGATATCCGGATGGTGCAGACAGGCATCCTGAAACGCGGGCATGCAAGCGAGATCCTCTGCGCCCTCGATTACGGCGAGGATATCGCCCGGGAGCGAGGGATCACCAGGACGTCTGCGGGGTTTCTTGCCCTGCGCGACCGGCTGGAAGGTTCGATCGTGGTTATCGGGAACGCTCCCTCAGCACTCCTCGTCGTCTGCGATATGGTCCGGGAAGGGGTCCGTCCGGCGCTCATCATCGGGACCCCGGTGGGGTTTGTGAACGCAGCGGAGTCAAAAGAGGTGCTCCGTACTCTCGATGTGCCGTCGGTCTCGAACGTCGGCACCCGGGGCGGAACACCGGTTGCGGTGGCGGCAATAAACGAGATCATCACGATCCTCGCCGAGCGTGCAGGCCATGCGGGACCCGGTTACTGATTTTGAGTATCCCGAGGCCTGGGTCGCGGCGTGCCGCTCCCCCGACCTCCTCATCGACGTCCAGAGGGGTCTTGCGGTCCTGACGGCGTCCGGGTCGGTCCTCCGGCGGGGGTTTTCGACCGGGACGACGGCGGCCGCGGCCTGCAAGGCAGCAGTCCTCTCACTCGCCCTCGATACCGTGAAAGAGGTGGAGATCACCCTTCCCTGCGGCATCACCGTCCGCCTTCCTGTCGATGCCTATCGCGGGCAGGCGTCGTGCTGGAAGGACGCCGGGGACTACCCCTCGGACGTGACGGCCGGGCTTGAGTTCACCGCGACTGCGGTCCCCTCCCTCTCGGGGGGAGTCCAGTTTGTCCCCGGTGAGGGGATCGGGAGTTTTGCCCGCAACACCCACCGCCACCTGTTGGGGACGCCGGCGATCAGCGCTCCAGCGCTCGACTGCATCCGGCGCTCGATCAACGAGGCGGTGGGGGAGGCCGGTCTCCACGGGACGACGGTCATCCTCACGATCCCCCGGGGGGCGGAGGTGGCGCAGAAGACGCTGAATCCCCGGGTGGGAGTCCAGGGTGGGATATCGGTCCTCGGGACGACCGGGCTCGTGGAGCCCTGGGACGACCACATGATGGAGGGGGTGATCGATCGTATTGCCCGGGCTGATGCGGTCGTGCTGACGACGGGGCGACTTGGCCTCCGCTACTCGCGGCTCCTCTTCCCCGACCGGGAGGCGATCCTCGTCGGGAGCAAACTTGAGGAGGCGCTCCAGGCGGCCGACGGCGATACGGTGATCTGCGGGCTCCCCGGCCTGATCCTGAAGTTTATGAACCCCGACGTCCTTTCCGGGACCGGATGCATGACGGTGGAGGAACTCTCGACGACCCCGCTCTGGGAGGAGGTGGCCTGCCGGGAGTTAGCAGCCTTCCTGGACCGCCACCCCCATGTCCGGGTCGTGATCGTCGACCGCAGCGGCCGGATTATCGGTGAGTCACCGTGAGGGTCGTTGGCGTGGGCTGCGGCCCGGGGATGCTGACTCCCGAGGCGGCGAGAGTCATTCGTGGCGCCTCGCTCATCTATGGCTCGGCCCGGGCGATTGAACTTGCCCGGGACGCCATCCCGCCGGAATGCGAGGTGCACGAGATCACGGATTACCGGGGTCTTCGCTCCCTCCCGGCCCATGCGGTCGTCCTCTCGACGGGGGACCCGATGCTTGCCGGTCTCGGCTACCTGCCCGGCGAGGTCGTCCCGGGGATATCCTCGCTCCAGGTCGCTTTCGCCCGCCTGAAGGTCCCGCTCGCGAGAGCGGCGGTCGTCTCGGCCCATGGGAAGGACCACGCCCGGGCGGTCGCCGACGCCCGGGAGGAGGTCATGCGGGGGAAGGTTGTCTTCCTCATCGCCGATCCGGCCTTCGACGTCGGGGCGCTCGCGGCCGCCCTCCCCCCGGAGACCCGGCTTGCGGTCTGCGAGGATCTCGGCTACCCGGCTGAAAGGGTCGCCGTCGGGACGGGAGCAGAGCCTCCGGCGCCCCGGGGCGACCTCTTCGTGGTGGTGGCGGGAGAATTTTAATGCACGGGAGGCCGGAGTTCTCCCGAAGCACACCGGCCTGCCTCCCCCTTCCGGAACTCATAGCCTGACCGGAGGAGGTCAAGGAAGATTGCCTGGTACGCTCCCCGCTCACAGAGTTCGAGATGGTAGCGGTGCACCGTCGATTTCGTCCCGTACTGCTCCGGCACATCGCTCCAGACGCATCCGGTGGTCAGGACATACAGAACCCCGTTGAAGAGGTGCCGGGGATCCCGGCGGGGCCGGCCGATGTGGGGCTTCTGGGGCGGGAGGTGTCTCTGGACGATCTCCCAGAGATCGTCGTCGATCTCCCGGAATGCCATAGGGCCAGCATGGGGTCCGGAGGCCTTATAGTTTTGGGATGCTCTCTATCCAGGCATCCCCTATCGGCCGCTATCGCCGGGACCGTTTGGATCGTAATTCATAACGATGATCTCGCGGATCTCTCCCCGTTTCGTCCCGTCGCAGTTGATCATCCTCCTCGCCGGGACCCGGTCTATATGATACCCGGCGTAGAGGTCATCAAAGAACCCGTCGTCAGGGTCGATGTTCTTCGGGTCCGAGTTGCTCAACATAAGTCTCGCGCCCCGTGCGTCGCATTCTGCGTAAAATGCCGCAAGGCGTTTCTGTTCCTCGTCGGTAAACCCTTCTTTTGCGTACTGAGTGAACGATGATGTCCGGTTCAGGGGCCGGTACGGGGGGTCAAAATAGGCGAAGGTATCTTCCGATATGTAGGGCTCTGACTGCGTGAAGTCGCCGAGGTGAACGGTCGTATTCCGGAGCGCAGCGGAATCCGCCCGCAGGAGGTCTTCGTTCAGGATATTCGGGTTCTGATACCTCCCGAACGGGACGTTGAACCCTCCCCGGGAGTTTACCCGGTAGAGGCCGTTGAAGCACGTCCTGTTCAGGAAGATGAGTTGTGCAGCGCGTTCGATCCACTCCTCGCCGTATTGCTTGAAGTCGATGGTAGGTTTCGTGCGGTTGAACATATCCCGCGTGGCATAGTAGTACTCCTTACGCCCTGCGCCGTCCCTGGATAGAAACCCGTCCGCAAGATCGCTTAAGGAGTTTATGAGGCCCTGAACGTCGTTTTTGACGACGCTGTAGACGAGGACGAGTTCTTCGTTGATGTCGAACAGATGGCACTCTTTGAACCTGAAGATGCTGTTAAAATAGAAATAGACCGCTCCCCCGCCCATGAATGGTTCGACAAAGACCGGGAGGGCTCCTGCTTTGAGTTCTATCGGCGCTCTCCTGGTGAACGCATCGAGCAACTGCGCCTTTCCCCCTGCCCACTTGAGGAACGGTCGTGCGATGGGTGTTGTTGACATGTTAATCCGGTGGACGCTTCAAGTACCGGGAAATGTTTGCGCCGAAACGGTTTAGTGTTGCCCCTGGTCTGCCCGGGTCTGGCGGCCGGGGCCGCTCTCCTCGTTCTCTGTCCTGCTTTGCCTGCCGGATCTCCTGATCCCCTCTCTCTTCAGCATCTTCTCGATGGACCAGCGGCCCCGGCCGAGTTCTCTTCCGAGCCTCTCGACGGCCGCCTTCTTCGTACTGCCGGACTCGGTGAGCCGGGTGAACCGGGAGACCAGGGTCTTGCGGTCACTCTCTGTCCAGGGCCTGCCCCGGTTCTCCGGCCCCTCGATCCGTGGTGTCCTTAACGACGGCAGCAGGCATCCCGGCCTGGTATCCCGCAGTTCTTTGACCCGGAGATCGAATATCGACTCCGATAACTCAAACCCGGTCGCCCGGCGGTTGAGCCCGATAGCTGTTCTCGCGGTCGAGAACCCGCCAAGGAACATGTCGCAGACAAGGTCGCCTTCGTTGCTGCTGTACTGGAGCATCTTGATGAGCAGCTCCGTCGGCAGCTCGTTCTTGTTCTTCACCTGGCCTGGTTTGTATTCGCGGTTGATGCACCAGACATCTTCACGGTCCCGGTAGTTGGGCGACCCGTTATCCGGAGCCTTCTCCCCGACCCCGTACCGGGACTCCAGGTTGAACCTCCTCTCGGCGCCGGGTTTCTCGTAGTAAAGGATGTGATAGTGAGAAGAGACGTACTTTCTGCTCGTATAGACGCCGAAATTGTACTTCCAGATGATATGGTTGACCTCGGTAAGCCCCGTCTCGCGCAGGGCGTGGAGTATGTGATAGAGGTTCGTGTATCCCGATACGATATAGATCGACCCGCCGGGCCTGAGGATCCGTTTGGCCTCCCGGATCCAGTTCAGGCTGAACTCCCCGTATCCTGCCGCAGGGACCTCGACGTAGCCCCCGACGACGAACGTCTCATCCCGGTTGTAGTGCTGGTGCAGCCGGTCGCCGTTGATGCCGTAGGGGGGATCGGTGATGATCAGGTCGACCGAGTTATCAGGGATATGCTCTTGTGCCCCCATGATACAGTCGCCGTTGTAGAAGATGTTGCCGTTGACCTCCTCAAACCTCATCGCTCTTCCTCGCCCGGGCTTAAACGTAGATCACGTGGGTTGTGCGACAATATGATTGTGCCCTATGCCCTGGAGTGCCTCGTATACAGTCATCCGGCCTGTGGGACCCCCGGTGGGGCGCGGAAGCGGGACCCGGGCCGGGTCCCATGCTGTTAAATACATCCGGCGTGAACCTCAGCTGAGAGCAGGTGAAGAAACCCCCGGTATTCTCGATGACGGCACGTTCCGAGGAGACAGAGGCTCGATCCTCCACCGGGGCGGAGGAGGACGGGCCGGAGGCCCCTGCAATGGGAGAGGGGTTGCCCCATGCATGTATAGCGGAGCTCCAGGCCGAGAACGCGATGCTCCGGCGCGAGAACGCTGCGCTTCAGTCATTAAAAGAGAGTCTGGAGGAGAGCGAAGAGCGCTACCGGCGGCTCTTCGAGGATGATCTCACCGGGGACTTCGTCACCAGTCCGGATGGCCGGATAACCGCCTGCAACCCGGCGTTTGTCCGGATATTCGGGTTTGCCTCTGTCGAGGACGCCCTGAACACCGATATCCGGGATCTCTATCTCGAGCCCGCGGACCGGGACCGGCTCCTCGAGCGCCTCCAGAGAGAGGGGAAGGTGGAGAACGAGGGCAGGGCCCGGAGGCGCCGGGACGGCAGTCACATTCATGTCGTCGAGAACCTGGTCGGGCGTTTTGATGCAAATGGTGAACTCATTGAGATCCAGGGTTATACTTACGACGACTCGGAGCGCAAGCGGGCGGAGGATACCCTCCGGGAGAGTATGGAGCGGTACCAGCAGGCCCTGGATAACCCGCTTGTCGGGTATGCCCACTGCACAATCGTCACCGATGCCTCCGGGAAACCGGTCGATTTTGTTTACGTGGAGGTTAACCGGGCATTCGAAATGTTTACCGGGCTTACCCGGGAGGACGTCCTGAACCGGCGGGTGACCGAGGTCCTCATCCCTGAAGAGGTCGACAGTCTCATCGCGATCTACGGGAAGGTGGCACTCACGGGCGAATCGACGACGTTCGAGTACCAACTCCCGTCCCTCTCGCGGTGGTACGAGGTCACCGCGTTCTCGTCTGAGCGTGGACGCATTACAGCCTTCTTCACCGACATCACGAAACGCAAACGGGCGGAGGCGGCCCTCCGGGAGAGCGAAGAGCGGTTCCGGGTGGTGCTCGAGAGTTCGCTCGATGTGGCCTATCGGCGCAACCTGCAGGCCGATCGTTACGATTACATGAGCCCGGTCGTCAGGGAAATCCTTGGTTTTACTCCCGATGAGCTGGCCGGGATGGACCTTGATGAGATCATGGATCGCGTCCATCCTGAAGATCGTCCGGTGGTTGAAGAAGAACTTTACAGGTCCGTTTTCAGGACAAGAGGGTTCCTCGCGTATCGGTTCAGGACGAAAGACGGCCAGTATCGCTGGCTTGAGGATCACTTCACGGTCATCGGTGATGCGAACGGTCGGCCGCTCTTCCGGAGCGGGATCTTTCGTGATATAACCGAGCGAAAGCAGACGGAAGAGGCCCTCCAGTGTCACGCCGCCGAACTCGCCCGGATCCACCGGGACCTCGAGACTGCCCATCGGGAGGCGAACCTCTACCTCGATATCCTGACTCACGACATCGGGAACACCGAGAACGTCTCGAACCTCTATACTGAACTGCTCATCGATACCGTGGAGGGGGAGGCGGTCGAGTACCTGGCGAACCTGAAACGGAGCATAGCAAAGAGCATCGAGATCCTCGGGACCGTCTCGAAGATCCGGCGGATTCACGCAGGATCGCCTCCCCTTCGGCCGACTGATCTCGATGCCGTCATCAGGGCCGAGATCGCCCACTTTCCGACGTTCCCCATTCATTACGAAGGCACCGCGGCCACGGTCCTCGCCGATGACCTCCTCTCCGAGGTCTTCACAAACCTGATCGGGAATGCCATAAAACACGGCGGCCCGGGCGTCACGATATCCATCCAGGTTGCGGAGGATGAGGAGGGGTTCCTCCGGGTGACAATCGCGGATACCGGTCGGGGGGTCCCGGACGACCAGAAAGAGGAGATCTTCCACCGCTACGAGAAGAAGCAGCGGGGCGTGGGCGAGGGACTCGGGCTCTACCTGGTGCAGATCCTCATCGACCGCTACGGCAGCAGGATCTGGGTCGAGGACCGGGTGCCGGGCCACTCCGAGGAGGGAGCGGCATTCTCTTTTCTGCTCCGGGAGGCGGATACGTGAGTGGGAGAGAAGGCCACCCGCTCCTCTCCCGCCCTCTGTTATCCGTTCCCCTGCGCCGTTCTGTTCTCGCCCTCGTATGATACCCGGTAGATCACGCCGTTCGTGTCGTCGCCGACAAGCAGCGACCCGTCCTCTGCGATCGCGAGTCCGCAGAGCCGGGCGGAGAAGGCCGTATCGTTGTTGTGCAGGAACCCGGTCATGAAGTCCTCGATCCGCTCGGGCTCGCCTGCGTCATTGAAGCGGACCCGCACCACCTTGTAGCCGACCGGCGGGTAGCGGTTCCACGACCCCCGGAGGGTCAGGAAGGCATCGTTCTGGTATTCTTCCGGGAACTCTGTCTCATCGTAGAAGAGGAACTGCATTGGCGAACTGTGCGCCTGGTACTCGAGGTAGGACGGCACGGTCATGGTGCAGTACTCCTCCCGGGTCATGTTCGGGGGGTCCTGTGATATGACGGTGTCGACCTGCTGCTTCCCGAAGCACCACGGCCACCCGTAGTTCCCGCCCTCCTGGATCCGGTTCAGCTCTTCCGGAGGCCGGTCCTGGCCCCGCCAGTCGGAACCCTGGTCGAATGCCCAGAGTTCGCCGGTTGCCGGGTGCCAGTCAAAGCCGATGGTGTTTCGCAGTCCCCTGGCATAGGTCTGGCGCTCGGTGTCGTTGATCTGGAGGATGGTCGCGTGCTCGGGGTTCTGCTCCGGGCAGGCGTTGCAGCTGCTCCCCACCGAGAGGTAGAGCCGCCCGTCGGGGCCGAAGCGCAGCGTCCTGTTCGGGTGCTGCCCGCCGTCCGGGAGCCCGTTGATCAGGAGTTCGGCATCGCTGACGCTGCCGTCCTCACGGATCTCGGCGACATAGACCTCTTTTGGTGTTGCAAGGTAGAGGCTGCCGTTGTGGTAGGTGATGCCGTGCAGGAACTCGATCCCGGAGACGACGACCTCTTCTTCGTCAGCTGTGCCGTCACCGTCCGTATCCCGGAGGGCAAGCACCTGCCCCACCTCCGGCTGCGTGACGTAGACCGTGCCCTCGTCGTCGACCGTCATGATCCTCGGGTTCGTCAGATCTTGCGCAAAGACGTTCACCTCAAAACCTTCGGGAATGTTCAGGTCATCGAGCAGGTCTTCGCTGAACTCGAGTTGTTCCGGCACAAAACTGGAGCCGTTGACCCGGACAGGGCCGGGCCCCGGGCCGTGCTGTTGGGCGAGGACCCCGGCCGGGATGATGCAGATGAGGACCAGGGCGGCTGCAAGGACGAGGAAATTTGATCTTTTAACCATACCAGTCACCTCAAACGTACCCCCAGGCAGGCACCCCCGCTCTTGTTCGGCCTGGTGCCGGTCATTTTCTTGAGACCCGGCGGATCCGGGCCGATGGAGCGGGAGAACCTCGCCTGGCTGGCGGCGTCGGTGGGGGCATGGGGTAAGTTATAGGTTTGGGTTGGAGGGTGTGGGATGACCCAGTCTCGGCATCCCTTCAACCAGGTGCTGGCTGGACAAAAAAGGGTGGTCCTGAACCCCTCTCTCAAACCTCCCAGATCACCGCCACGCGCCACTCGGTTCCGTGGAGTCCGGTTGTCGTCCAGGTTATCGTCTTCTGCACCGCTTCTCCGCCGTCTGCGGCAAACTCGTAGGTTGCAGTGCCGTATCGCTCGGCGACTACCCGGCGGGCGGCATCCTGCAGGCCGGGGTTCTCCGCATACAGCGGGTCCTCAAACGTCATCCTGCCAATCTGGGCTTCGTCGGTGTCGTAGAGCACCCGCCCGTCCGTCTGGACGACCATCACCTGGTAGGGAGTGCCGTTCGCCGCCGGGCCGGCGATGCCGGCGATCAGGTCATACGGCCGGAAGGCGACCGAGGCGAACCCGCTAAACTTCTCACCGACGAAGACCGGTGTCGCGATGACTGCTGCCGGGAATCCCTCCGCGACCGTGATCATCTCGCTCATGATCGGGCGCTTCGATGCCAGGATGTGCCGGACATGGTCCTGGTCCCGGATATCCTTACCCTCGATGCCGCGATATGTGGCCGGCTCGGCCGCAAGGATCGTGCTTGCGTTGGAGACCGCGGAATCGATGATCGAAGGGTCGGTGGCGGAGAGGTTCGCGAGGATCCCGCGGGCGGCGTCGTCGGTGAGGTTGGTCCCCCCGAGGCCGAAGGCTGCGTGCCCCAGGCGCCCGTCGATGGCTTCGAGCGCCATGGTGATGTCGGATTGCAGGTGCATAAGGAGCACCGCCGCATCCTGTTCAGTCGCGGAGGCGGGCGCTGCTGCCGGCTGGTTCAGCGCCGCAAAACCGGCGCCGATGGCGATCAGGATCGCCAGAACGGCGACGATCCAGGGATACACTTGAGAGTTCATCAATATACCTCGTTAAGAAATGAAAAGGGGGTCGAACGATTTAATGCCTGCGAAATCGCCGCCGCTGAACCCACCAGCGGCGGTCGCCGGGTCACCGTGGGGTCCGTTCTCTGAGCCGCTTTTTATGCACGCGCCACCCGGCAATCGCCGCCACGAGCGCAACAACGATCCCGATCAGGATCCCGATGCCGAGCGTTGGATTCTCGCGATACACACCCAGGAGCACGTCGGCCCCGAGGGCGAAGGTGAGGCAGGAGGCGAGTGATCCTGTGCAGACGCATGTGAGGACCCGGCCTTTCTCCAGTCCGAGTAGCCGTCCGAGGATCGACCCGTTCATCGCCCCGGTCCCCTGGAGCGGGAAGAAGACAAAGAGGATGAGCCCGATTGTCGAGAACCGCCGGAGCCAGGGCTGGCTCTCGGTGTAGTTCCTGCCGATCGTCATCCCGCTCTCAAGCAGCCGGCCGATGAGGGGGATCTTCAGCGCCAGATCGAAGTTCCAGACGACGAAGAGAGTGACGGCGACATCAAGGAGAAAGATCACGGCCGTGACAAGCCACCAGGGGTAACCCGCCAGGATCGCGAGCGGGATGATCGTCTCCTTCCCGGCCGGGGGGACGAAATAGGCGGCGAGCAGCCCGGAGATGATGAGGAATCGCTCGTAGGGTTCAATCAGGTAGAGGGCAGCAAAGACGGCCGGAATGATGGCGAGCGGGAGGATGAACTTGATGGGGACGAGGAGGTAGGGGTTCGCAAGAAGGGCTTTCCAGTTTCCTGGCTTCTGTGTATGGTCCATGGTCATGATGCGGTCGCCCGGATGGGAGATACTAACTCAGGTTTGGCGTGTCGGGATAATACGTTATCGGAGTGGTTCTCGGCAGATTCAAGTTCCGGGAGGGCGAGGATACAGAGCATGACCCCTGCTCCTGCCGCCCGACCACCCCGCACCCTCCCCGCCGTTGAGACCGGCACCCGGGAGAGCGCTCTCTGCACGATCGCAAATGTCGGAACCGCGCTTGAGACCCTCCGCGAGGTCCGAAAGCACGTCCGCGGCGACCACAAACGCCGCCTCGATGAGGTCGCGGTGATCCTCCGGGTGGTCGCGTTCGACGCCCAGGCCACCTACGCGATCACCGATGACGAGGCCCGGGCGTTCATCCGGGAGTGCCGCTTGCGGTGACTCTTCGCAGTTTCGTGCTACCGAAACTCGGACTGTCAGGTGTGGTTTACGGCGGGCCGGAGGGTGCGAAGAGACTGCCAGCATCCATCCGCCGACACCTCCGGCCGGCGGTTGTTCTGCGCCGCAGAACGCCCTCCGCAGGACTCAACCCTGCCTTCACGAGGGTTTAACCGTTTTGGCGCCGACACCAGGATAATGAACGAGTCGCTCAGGCAGGTCGTCCACCTCGTCTTCGGGCTTGGGATTGCGGTGTTTGTCCTCCTCTTCGACCGCGACCTTGCTCTTGCCGTCCTGATGCTCGCTCTCTTTGTGGGGTTCATCCTCTCCGATGCCATCTCGCGGGGTTACACCATCCCGGTCATCTCGGGGATCATCACCAGCCTCGAGCGGCGGGATGCCGCCCCGGGAAAAGGAGCACTCTTCTTTGCGCTCGGTGCGCTCTTCTGCCTCATCTTCTTCGATAAAGAGGTCGCCTTCGCCGGGCTCGTGGTGCTCTCGCTCCTCGACAGTGTCACCACGCTTGCCGGCGTCCGGTTCGGCAGGACCCGGATCTACAACCACAAGTCCCTTGAGGGAACGTCCGCAGGGATTGTGGTGACGGCGGTCGTCCTCAGCCTTCTCGTCCCGCCGCCGATCGCCTTTGCGACGGCCGCGGCCGCAGGTCTCGCCGAACTGGCAAGCCCGGTGGACGATAACCTGGTCGTCCCGGTCGTGGCCTGCCTTGCTCTTGCGATGCTGCTCTGAGTGCGGCGGTCAGTCCCGGTGCGCCCTGAGATCGCACTCCGGGCAGGTGGTGAATACCCCGCAGGCGGAACAGTCCTCGCCGGTGCAGGGCTGGACCCGGATCGTGACGCTCGCCCGGGGGAACTCCCGTCTGACATCGTCTTCAACACGCTTCACGATAGCATACGCCTCTTCGAGGGTCGCGGTCCTCGGGACGACCAGGTGGAGGTCCACGAATCGGTTCGGCCCCGACCGGCGGGTCCGGAGCCTGTGGAACCCGATGATGTCCGTGCAGTGTTCGCTGAGAATCTCCCGGATCCGGGCCTCTTCCTCGGGAGGGAGGCTCCGGTCGACGAGATCCTCAAGCGAGCGCCGGATGAGGTCGAAGGCCGCCCGGAGGATGATGACGGCGACCGCGAGCGCGATGAGGGCATCGAGGATCACGAGACCGGTCAGCCGGATCAGCACGAGCCCGGCCACGACCCCGGCGGAGGTGTAGACGTCCGTCCGGAGGTGCCAGGCGTCGCTCTCGAGCGCGATTGACTCGGTCTGCTTCGCCACCGTCATCAGCCGGGAGGAGACGTAGAGGTTCACCCCGGCCGAGAGCAGCATGACGGCGATGCCGAGCCCGAGTCCTTCGACGTTCAGCGTACCCCCTTCACCAAAGAGGCTGCCTGCCGCTTCGTTGATGATCAGGAGAGCGGCCGCGAGGATCAGGACCGCCTCAAGGAGTCCCGATATGCTCTCGTACTTCCCGTGGCCGAATGTGTGGCACTCGTCGGGGGGCCGGGCCGATTGCCGGACCGAGAAGTAGGCGATGACCGCGGCAACGAGGTCGATTGCGGAGTGGATCGCCTCGGATATGATGCCGACCGAACCGATCGCAATCCCGATGGTGAGTTTCGTCACCACAAGCAGCGTATTCGATGCGACCGAGAGGCGCGCGGTCTTCTCCTTGAGCGCGCCATCCTGGCCTGGAGCACCACGCTCTCCCGGAACGACCACTCCCATGATGGTGAATGTTCGCCCTCCACCGGGATAGGGTTTATGTCCCGGACCCCGTCAATCGACTGTGAGGATGATGAGCGAGTCGGTCCCTTCCCGCCCGGGGGATACCCCTTCGGTCAGCACCACGCGTTCGCCGGGATTGATCACGCCCCAGTCCCGGATCGAGTCGAGGATCGCTCCGTGCCAGTACTCCTTCTCGCTCCGGATCAGGAACGGGCAGACCCCGTAGGAGAACGCCAGGAACTTGAGGGTGCTCGGGTTCCGGGTGAACGCCAGGATCCAGGCCTCGGGCTTGAACCGGGAGATGTTCCGCGGAGTGCTCCCGGAACGGGTGGGCGTCAGCACGAACCCGATATTGAGCGCATCCAGCGCCTCGATGACGTTGAGGGAGACAACGTCGTTGACGGTTATCCTCTCCCGCCCCTTCCCCTGCCGGAAGTAGTCGATCGGGCCGCACCCGCCCCCAACGCTTGAACGCTTCTCCTCGGTCGAACGGGCAATCTTTGCCATCATCGCGACCGTCTCAACCGGGTACTTCCCGATGGACGTCTCTTCAGAGAGCATGACGGCATCCGTCCCATCCAGGATGGCGTTTGCGACATCGGTCACCTCCGCCCGTGTGGGCCGGATGTTGTCGGTCATCGACATCAGCATCTGGGTGGCGGTGATCACCGGCCGGCCGAGGATGTTGGCCTTCTGGATGATCCGCTTCTGCACCGCGGGAACCTCCTCGATGGGGATCTGGACCCCGAGATCGCCCCGGGCAATCATGACCCCGTCGGTATCCCGGAGGATCTCATCGATGTGGAGAAGCGCCTCCTGCCGCTCGATCTTCGCTATCACCCGGATAGACTTCCCGGATTTAGCCGCATGCTCCCGGGCTTTCAGGATATCCTCCGCCCGCTCGATGAAGGATATGCTGAAGGTGTCAAGTCCCTCGGCGAGCCCAAAATCGATGCACTCCCGGTCCCGGTCGGTCACGGCGCTGAGTGCAACGATCCCTCCGCCGCCCACAATGCTCATCCCCTTGCGCGAGAGGAGGGGGCCGCCGACAACCACCGTCGCCCGGACGTCCCGGTCCGCGACCTCGTTGACCTGGAGCTGGAGAAACCCGTCGCTGAGATAGATGATGCTCCCCTCCGCGACCAGCTGTGGAAACTGCTCGAAGTCGACGGGGATCCGGGAGGGATCGCCCGGTATGGGTGCGGTCGTGAGGGTGATGGTCTCGCCTTTGCGCAGTTCCATCGGCTCGCTCGCGAGGTCGCCGATCCGGATCTTCGGTCCCGGGAGGTCGATCAGGATCGTGACCGGGAGCCTGGCATCATCCGCGGCGGCCCGGATGTTCCTGATGTTTTCCCGGTGCTCATCGAACGATCCGTGGGAGAGGTTGAGCCGGGCAACGTTCATACCTGCCTGGATCATCCGGACGAGCACCTCCCGGGAGTGGGATGCGGGCCCGATGGTACAGACTATCTTTGTTTTGTGGTCAGGCAGGCTCATCCGCTTCCGTCTTGCCTGCTCCGATATGCTGTGCAGTACCTCTTCGAGCATCATAGAGTACTCACAGGCACCGGCACCGGATTAACCTTCTCCCGGAGGGGTCGATGCTCCCCCGGGAGAAAGGATCTGCAGGGATTAAAAACGTATCCGGGGCCGGTATGAGTCTGATCACTCCGGGACGGGTTCTCGATCCCGCACCGGGCCCCTGGATTCGTGAAGCGCGGTCGCCGCGAGCGCTCGTCCGCTCTCGGCGCTATACTCCCCGATACGGTGGTGGACATGCTCGATCATGCCCCCGGTGGTGATGATGAGCGAGTTCTCCCCGATCAGGGCTTTTAAGATGCACTTATCGATGACACCGTAGGTGTAGTCAAGAAGGATTCGTTCCCGGTTGGCAAACTCCTTCGCGCGTGTGCCCATTGCCCCGACGTGGTCGACCGCTCCGGATTCAACGAGCGCCCGGACCTCGTCGCCGCAGGTGCGGTCGGCGTTGCAGAGGTAGATCCTTCCGGTTCCGTTGCGGACCGGCGCGTGGCCGTGCAGCATCCGCTCGATCCGGTCGGTGAACTCGAGCACGCTTTTTGGGGGGACGCCGCGGTCGATGATACCCCGCAGACCAAGCTCGTTATAGAGGTCGAGCAGGGCGGGCGGTTTCAGCCTGGCGGCCGCGAGGAGGGCATGGTCTGAGAAGACCTCTTCAGGCGGCCCCCGGGCGAGGACCCTGCCGTGCTCCATAAGGATGACCGAGTCGGCCCAGCGGTAGGCGAGCTCGACGTCGTGGGTGGATATCAGCACCGTCCGGCCGCCGGAGGCGAGTTCGTCGAGGAGCTCCATCACCTCCTCGGAACTTGCGGGGTCGAGGGTGTTGGTCGGTTCGTCGAAGACGAGGACCGCCGGCTCCATCGCAAGGATTCCCGCGATGGCAACCCGCTTCTTCTCGCCGCCGGAGAGGTGATGGGGCGGCCGTTTCTCGTAGCCGCGGAGCCCGACGTAGCCGAGCGCGTCCCGGACAACCCGCCGGACAGCGTCGGGGGGGAGACCGAGGTTCACCGGCCCGAAGGCTACGTCCGCTTCAACGGTCGGGGCGATGATCTGGACGTCGGGGTTCTGGAAGACGAACCCGACCTGGCGTCGGAGGTCCCGGAGACTCCGGTTGTCGTAGGCGAGCGGTCTGCCGTTGAGGCGGACCTCTCCTGAGGCGGGCCGGAGCATGCCGTTGAGCATCAAAAGAAGCGTCGACTTTCCGGCGCCGTTCGGGCCGACGAGGGCGGTCTTTGACCCGGCGGGGATCCGGATGCTCACCCCGGCGAGGGCGGCAGGACCGTTCGGGTAGGCGTAGGTGACGTTGTCGGTCTCAAGCAATGGTGTCATACAGGTGCCAGACCTCCGGTGGAGAGTGAGACGCCCAGGACAGCCGAGATATAGAGGAGGGCTGCCGCGAGCGCCGGAAAGGAGACCGTCCGAGCCTCGCCGGGGATGCCGAGTTTGCCGTCGTAGCCTCGTGCATCCATCGCGAGGACCAGGGCTTCCCCGCTCTCCCAGGTGCGGAGGAAGAGTGCCCCGGCGAGCATCCCTGACGACTGCACCGATTCCCGGAACCGGCCGTAGCCGAGGCGCATCACCTGCGAGCGGTAGATCTGGCCCGCCTCCTCGATGAGGATGAAGATGAACCGGTAGGTGAGCATGGCGAGATCGATGAAGACGGCGGGTACCCGGAGTTTTCGAAGGATATCGAAGACCTCAGCCATTGGCGTCGTGAGCGCGATGAAGTAGAGCGAACACATGCCCCCGAAGACCCGGGCGAGGAGGAGGACGGCGAGGTTCGCGCTGCCGGTCGTGATCGCGAGGGGGAGGCCGGGGACCTCGAAGAGTACGGCCCCCCCGGGGGTGATGAAGAGGATCACGGCGATACTCATCACCGCAAACGAGACCGGGATGAGGAGGAGCCGGGCGTAGAACCGGGCCGGGATCTTTGCTAATGTAAGAATCGCAACGCTCATCGCGGCAGCGACGAGCAGGGGGGCGACGGGACCGGGCGATGAGACACAGAGGAGGATGCTCGCAAGCCCGATGAAGAGTTTGAGCCCCGGGTTTGTCTGCCGCAGGCCGTTTGTCTGGGCAAAGTCTTCGAGCACCTCGTACATTCGCGTCCTCCTATCAGATTTTGTAGGGTTACCTGAAAAATCAGGCGGTTCTTCTGCTGCCCTGCCAGTAACCGAATATATAGCCGATGATCACGGCACCGATCGCGGCCTGGAGGGCAAAGAGGAGCGACTCGACCTCGCCGCTCGGGGGTGTCCAGAAGGGCTCCGTCCAGGGCTCGTAGCCGGAAGCCTCGATAAGGGCGGCGGCCTCGCCGTCTGCTCCGCCCCAGGCCTCCTCCCCGGAGGCGCGGATTGCGGCATCCTGGAGGAGGAAGACGGCGGCAAAGACAACGATGAGCGCGGCGACCGTGATCTCCATGCCGTACTTCATGCCGCGGCCTCCCGGAGTTTCGTGATGGTGCTCTCGGAGAGGAGGTTTAAGCGGGTCAGGATCTCGGGTTTGAGCTGGACGATATACTTGAAGACGAGCGCAATCACTGCTCCTTCGACGATGGCGAGCGGGATCTGGGTGATGGCGAAGATCGCGGCGAAGGCCGAGAACGCCCCGAGGAACCCGGTGGTTCCGGGGAAGGCGAGGGCGAGCTGGACCGATGTGACGACGTAGGTGGTGAGGTCGGCAAGCGCTGCGGCGGCAAAGATCGTCGCGTAGGTGTTTGCGCCCACCCGGGTCCCGGCCTTATAGATGAGGTAGGCGACGGCGGGACCTGCGATCCCCATCGAGAAGACATTCGCTCCGAGGGTGGTGATCCCCCCGTGGGCGAGGAAGACCGCCTGGAAGACGAGGACGATCAGCCCGAGGACGGCGGCAATGAAGGGGCCAAAGAGGATGGCGCCAAGCCCCGTCCCCGTGGGATGGGAACAGCTTCCGTTGAACGAGGGGAGTTTGAGCGAGGAGAGGACGAAGACGAACGCGCCTGCGACCGCGAGGAGCGGCAGGGCTTCCCGCTTCTCCTGGACGAGTTTGTTCACCTGGTAGAGTCCGACGATGATGAAGGGCAGGGAGACGATGAACCAGATCTCCCACCAGGGGCTTGGTAAGAATCCTTCCATAATATGCATGATATCACCTGTGATCCGCCATGCAGGCGTTAAATAAGATGCACTTGTGTTAATGTAATATTATTTGGTGTATGCTGGTTATCCCCGGTCATATTTATCTTCTGCGGTAATGAACACTACTGGAACGTTATGCGCCTGATTCCACGGATTGTCGTCGCAGGAACCCACAGCGGCTGCGGCAAGACCACACTTGCAAGCGGCCTGATGGCGGCGCTCACCGCCCGCGGGCTCGCCGTCCAGCCCTTCAAGGTGGGCCCGGACTTCATCGATCCCACGCACCACTCGGCTATCTGCGGCCGGCCCTCGCGCAACCTCGACCCCTTCATGATGGAGGAGGCGGGGGTGCGGGAGACATTCCTCCGGGCGGCGGAGGGCGCCGATATCGCCGTCATCGAGGGAGTGATGGGGCTCTACGACGGTCTCGACGGGACCGAGACCGCGAGCACGGCGCACGTCGCAAAGATCCTCGATGCCCCGGTCCTCCTTGTGGTGGATGCAAAGGGTGCCTCAAGGAGCGTCCACGCAGTTGTCCGGGGGTATGCGGGGTTCGACCCGGGCGTCCGGGTGGCCGGGGTCATCTTCAACCGGGTCGGGAGCCCACGCCACCGGGCGCTGATCGAGACCACGCAGAGCCTCCCTGCCTACGGCTGGGTCTCCCGGAGGGACGATCTGGCGGTCGCAAGCCGGCACCTCGGGCTCGCGATGGCGGCCGAGACGGGAACTCTTGCAGGGTTCGGGCCCGTGGTGGAGGAGACGTGCGATCTCGCCGGGATCATGGCCCTTGCCCGGTCGGCTCCCCCTCTCCCGGCTGTGCCGGGGATCCGGGGGGGGCCGGAGGCGGGGATCCGGCTCGGCGTCGCCCGTGACGCGGCGTTCTGCTTCTATTACCGCGACAATCTTGATAAACTCGTGAGAGCCGGGGCGGACCTGATCTTCTTCTCGCCGATGACGGACCGGCTCCCGGACGTGGACGCCCTCTACATCGGGGGAGGCTACCCGGAGCTCCATGCAGAGGCGCTCGCAGCCTCCCGGTGCCGGGAGGATGTGCGCCGGGCGGTCGACGATGGCATGCCGGTCTACGCGGAGTGCGGCGGGCTTATCTACCTCACCGAACGGCTCGCAACCGATGGGGAGGACTACCCGATGGCAGGAGTTCTCCCGGCGTCGGCCGCGATGACGAACCGCATCCAGGGCCTCGGCTACGTGGAAGCCCGGGTGGTCGGCGGGGCGCCGGTGCTTGGACCGGGCACCGCCTTCCGGGGTCACGAGTTCCACTACTCCCGCCTCGACTGCGCCTCGGACGCACGGTTTGCCCTGGAACTCCTCAGAGGCCGGGGGATCACTGACGGCCGGGACGGGCTCGTCGTGCAGAACACGGTCGCGCAGTACACCCACGCCTACTTCCCGGGAGGGTTCGCCGAAAGACTGGTGCAGGCCGCCAGGGCATACCGGCGGGGGTAGGAAATGGCTCGCCTCCGGGGTTGTGCTCACTGGTGCAAAAAGAGGGATCAGGAGGTGGTGCTGTTGGGGGTGACTATGACCGTCCCGGTAGCTCCCGTGGTCTGTGAGGTGTAGGTGTAGTTCCCCGTGGCCCTGAAGTTGTTGGTAAACGAGTCACCTGGCTGAAGTATTCCGGAATCGAAGAAACTGCTCGCACTGGTCCCTGTTACGGTCTGGTTCATCGTGCCTTCATTGGTCCAGCCCACTGTGGTGCCGGAAGGTACGGTGATCGAGCTCGGCTCAAACCCGCTGTCGGTGATCGAGACGAGCTCGTCAGCGACGGCTGCGGCCGGTGGTCCCGGCGGTGTCTCCGTTACGTTCGCGGCGGAGGTCGTCGTCGGGGTCTCCGTCACGTTCCCGGCAGGAGCTCCTGCCGGAGCTACGAGCCCGGCGGGTGTCGTCGCTGTTCCCATCGGAGTCTCGGTCTCTGTCGGTGTTGTCGCTGTTCCCACCGGTGTCTCGGTCTCTGTCGGTGTCGTCGTTGTTCCCATCGGTGTCTCGGTCTCTACCGGTGTCGTCGCTGTCGCCATCGGGGTCTCGGTCTCCACCGGTGTCTCGGTGAGGCCCGGTGTTGTACCGGGGGTCGCCGGCTGGTCGCCCGTTGGCTGCACACATCCTGCGATCATGATGCTCGCGATCACCATGAGGGCAAGGATACCAAACACTCTCTTCATGTGGTGGACGATGCTTCTTGGCGTAAATAAACTTTACCCCCCGCCTAAAAACGGAAATGCGGGCCGTAAATGCCGCGTTGCAGGGTCGCATCCCCCCGTCAAACGGTTGGGGATGCGGTGCGGGCCAGTTGATTGGCAGAAGGCCATAGCAGTAACTGTTTTGTGAATAAAGCGTTTTGCTTTTGGCTACAGGATCCTCGACTGCGTCGTCCACTCACACCGGAAGGTGTCCTGGCGTAGAGGGTGCCGCACCGGCCGGATTTGATCCTCCGGTTGGGCAATACCCATCTAACCAGCCGTCGGATCGTCTTTCCAGAGGCCCAGCCGGTTCTGCTCGGTGTCCTCGCAGATGGCGAAGTAACCCCTCCCCGGGACTGCCCTCTTCTGGATCACGACTCTTCCTCCAGCCTCCTGAACCCGGGCCACGTACTCGTCGATCGAGGGAACGCCGATGAAGACTGTTATCGGCTCGCCTGGGTGGGCCCGGGGAAGGATCTCGCCGCCAATCCCTTCTGTCGCGATCTCAAGATACCCCTCCTGCTCCATCCCCGGGAACGGCTTCACTGCCCAGGCAAAGACCTGCTCATAGAACGCCCGCGCCCTGCCGGTATCGCCGGCGGGGACATTGAACCAGACTATCGTCGGCATGTGCATACCTCCGGCTCCCGGTGGCGGGCGGGGCGGATAACTCTTTGGTCCGGTGGTGAAGGTATTTATAACGAGGGTATGGATAGGGTGGCCCATGGAGGGGCTCACGAAGCGCATGTTCGGGAAGACCGGGCGGGAGGTCACCCCGGTGGGGCTCGGGGGAGAAGGGGTCCTCCGGACCTACGGGCGGCATGCGGAGGCAAACGCCGTCATCACCGAGGCGCTCAAGGCCGGGATCACCTACTTTGACTCGGCGAAGGCCTACGCCGGGAGTGAGGACTACTACGGCGAGGTCTGGCGGAACCGTCCCGAACTCAGGGAACCAATCTTTCAGGCCAGCAAGTCGGCAAGTCGGCTCCACGCGGACGCAGAACTGGATCTCCAGAGGACCCTTCAGAGGATGGGCATTGAGACCCTTGACCTCTGGCAGATCCACGATGTCAGGACGTTTGCCGACGTCCGGGCTCTCGAAGCACCGGACGGGGCCCTCGCGGCGTTTATCGAGGCGAGGGATTCCGGCATCGTCCGGCATATCGGGGTGACCGGGCACCACGACCCGGACGTCCTCTCGCACGCTGTGGAGACCTGGCCGGTCGACGCCGTGATGATCCCGGTCAACCCGATTGAGGGCGCGCTCGGAGGATTCCTCTCCTCGACACTCCCTGCCGCACGGGAGCAGGAGATCGCGGTCATCGGGATGAAGGTGCTCGGGGGGTCAAACTACCTCATCCCCGATGCGGGGGTGACGCCGGAGATCCTTGTCCGATACGCTCTCGCCCAGGATATCACCGTCGCAATCGTCGGCTGCTCTACGCCCGCGGAGGTTCAGGCGCTTGCCGCCGCCGGGCGGAACGGTCCTCTGCGCGATGACGAGGCGGCGGCGCTCGTCGAAGCGTTCCGGCCCCACGCCCGCGAGCTCGCGTACTACCGGGGACCACTGTGAGACGGTTCGCGGCGGGTATCTCCTGCCACTGATATAAGCCGGCGGCGCTAACCTGCAGGACGAGAGAGCGGCGCCGCGAAGACGGCGGCGGCCGCATCGAGAAGGTGCACTTTGACAACCCAACCACACCGCATCACCGCATCGCCGGACGCGATCCTCGTCCTGGTCGTGCTCGTCATCTTCGCGGACATGATGATCTACGGCCTCCTCATTCCGGTCTTCCCGCAGTACGCCCCCCGCCTCGGGGTGGATGAATCGGTCATCGGGGTCGTCTTCGGGGTCTACGCCGTGATGCTCCTCCTCTTCTCCATCCCGATGGGCCTCCTCTCCGACCGGGTGGGACGCCGTCCCCTCATCGTCGTCGGGATGCTCCTTCTCGCCCTCGCGACGGCCCTCTTCGGGTTCTCGACGACGGTCACGCACCTCATCATCGCCCGGGCGGTCCAGGGGGTTTCGGCAGCGGCCACCTGGTCCGCAGGGCTTGCGCTCCTTGCCGATACCTGCGACCCCTCGCGGCTCGGGGAGAAGATGGGGATCGCGCTCTCGGCGGTCGGGCTCGGGACCGTCCTCGGACCGGTGGTCGGGGGGCTGCTCTTCGAGTACCTGGGCTATACCGCGACCTTCCTCTTCCCGGCGGTGCTGGTGGCCTCCATCGGCCTCGCGGTTCTTGCGGTCCCGGTGCGCACCTGCAGCCGGGACCGGTCACCGATGCTGCCCCGGGGCGCCCTCTTCCCGCTCGCTGCCTGTGCAGCCGCGGTCATCGCGGTCTCCGGGACCTACGGCATCGTGGACCCCTACCTCCCGGTCTACCTGCACACCGCCTTCTCGGCGTCCCCGGCAACGATCGGCCTCGTCTTTGCAGTGCTGGCGGTCGCGGCCATCCTCGCCCAGCCGGTCGCAGGAAGGGTCTACGACCGGTACGGGGGCAGCCGCTACCTCATCGGCGGCGGGCTCTTCTTCTCGGGGATTGCGACCCTCGCCGCCATGCAGGCGCCGACCCTCGCACTCGTCGCCGTTGCCGTCTTCATGCTGGGGGTCACGCTGAGCTGCGCCCTGGTGCCGGTGATGCCGATCCTCGCCGGTATCTACCGCGACCACGGCTCGCAGGGCGCCGCCTACGGCATATACAACACGCTCTACTCCGTGGGTCTCGCGGCCGGGCCGTTCGCGGGTGCCGCCCTCTCGGGCCGGTGGCCGCTGCCGGCGATCTTCCTGCTGCAGGCAGGTCTCCTCGGGATTATGGGGGTGCTCGGCTGGCTGGCCATCGAGCGGCTTCATTGGCGGTGAACGCTACGTTCTTCGTGCTGCCGGCCCTATACTATCGTCTCTGAGGATGCTATGTCGCTGGAACTCTGCCGCCGCCACGCCCCCGAACTGCTGATCGTCTTCTTCGGCCTCATCTTCCTGGTCGTGGCCTCCGGGGTCTTCGGCGGTGAGGTTGGGGTGTTTTTTGCCTCAGCGCTCGACGCGGGGCTTTTTGTCATCCTCGCGATGCTCGTCTACCTCGCGGAGACCCGGCACCGGGCGTTTTGGTGGATCGCCGGCATCTGGCTCCTCCTCCTCATCGGTGGGCTTGCGGCCGCGGCGGCCGGTGTCGGGTTCATCGCGATCCTCCCGGTGGAAGCGATCGAGACCGGGGAGTTTGAGACGGTCGACCTTGCCCTGGCCGCAGAAGTGGCCCTGCTCCTCCTCGGCGTCTTTGTCGCAGGGCTTGCCAGCCTCATCGGGTTCTCCCGCCGGTTCAGGGTATGGCTCGCAGGATACCTGCCGTTCGACCCGGACTCACTCCTCCATACGGTTGCACTCGTGGTCATCCTTGCGATGACCCTCATCCCGCCGGTGCCGCTCCTGGTCTCCGGGGGTCCGCCCTTCCTCTCGGAGCAGTTTCTCGGCCTCCTGACGGAGTCCGGGGATCTCCTCGCGGAGACGGTCACGCTGAACGCGTACACTCTCTTCTGGACGCTCGTCGGCTCGTTCTTCATCGCCGGGGCATACGTCCGGCGGACGCTGCGCGAGACCCTGGAACGGCTCGGGCTCGTCCGGCCGACGGGGAAGGAGGTCATCCTCGCCGTTGTTGGGGCTCTCGCCCTCGTTGTCGCCTTCCACTTCATCGACCCGGCGCTCGCCGCCCTGGTGGGCTGGCTCGGCCTCCCGGTCACCGATGAGGAGGCTGTCAACCTGCTCTTTGCCGGCTCGCTCACCCTGCCCGGGATCATCATGGCGTCCGTTGCGGCGGGGTTTGGGGAGGAGGTGAGCATCCGCGGCCTGCTCCAGCCCCGGTTCGGCATCCTCCTCCCGGCCCTCCTCTTCGCGTCGCTCCACGCGCTCCAGTACAGCTGGGACGGGCTCATCTCGGTCTTTTTGGCAGGGATTGTCTTTGCCTATATCCGGCAGTACTCGAACACCACGACGTCGGCGATCACCCACACTGTCTATGACCTGGTGCTCTTTGCCCTGATGATGGCCGGGATATCCTTCTGATGCGAGGGTTCCAGGATCCGGTCTTCTGGATTTATAAAAATAACCTCAGCAAGCCATTTTTCCTGCGTCATACCGCCTGCAACGCGGCACGTGCCTCCTTCAGGGTGTATAGGCGGCCGGCCCTGGCCTCCGCAACCCCCCGGATGGCTTCCGTCGCCGAAGATCTGATCGCCCCTGTCAAATCGCTCACTGTAGAGCAGCCGACGCGGTCTGAGAGGTCGGGAGATACTAAATGTGTATTTATATGATGGCGGATAGCATATCATAACATACCTGAAATTACGCGGAGATGAAATTGATATGGCCCAGAAGATTGAATTAGGTCTCCATCTCGAAGGCGATGATGCCCGCCGTTTTGAGAAGTACATGGCGGATCCCGACCGGTATGACACTCCGGAAGGGCGGGAGATGACCCGCTGGGTACGTAACCATGGAGAAGAACTTGTGAGATCTATCCGCTAGAGAAGCACCCCTCGGTGGCCTATTCTTACACGATCGAGATGCCCCCAATAGACTCTCCTACGACCACGGATGCCGGGTTGCCAAAGATACCTCTATCGGATTTATCATTTGAACGCCTCACCGCTAATCGTGATACTCTGTCGTTCTTCTGTGCACACCAGGAATTGATCGACTATCTAACCGTTGATGCATTGAAGAATCAGGATGCCCACGTTGCCGTTACATATCTTGCCATATACAAGGGAAAGTGCGTTGGATACTTTTCGCTCCTTAATGACAGCATCATCAAGAAGGATATCGATCCTGAAGACGACAAGGATTGGTATACTTACTCCTATTATCCTGCAATCAAGATCGCCCGGTTCGCTACACACCAGGAATACGAGGGGAGAGGTGTTGGGCGAGCCATGTTGACTGTGATACGATCGATAGCGACAACCGTGTCAAAATATTCTGGATGTTGTGTTCTCACTGTCGATGCCAAACCCGATGCCGAATCGTTTTACGACAAATTTGGATTCCACAGGGCCTTGAAAACCAAAAGGAAGAACACGATACCGATGTATCGCTGTAACATCTTCTAGGTCGCTCAAAAGCGCATACGCCCGCGACCAACCTCTAACATGGTGCAGGTACCTTTTGATGCTCATGTACCCGCCGTTCACCTGGATGCCCCTTTCATCCCTCAATTGAGACTCTTCGAGTTTCTCAAGCTCCGGTTCTAGCGAACCATCGCACGTACAGGCAGCCGCTCCCGACGCGGCGATATCCCGGGGGAAGTCTTTAGAGCAACTTCATTATAGCGCCGTACTCTGCATTGCAGGGCTTGAGCACGACCTGTAGCAGTCAACGTCGCGTGCGATTATGCCCTAAAACTAAACCGTTCTGGAAACAGGTGCTCAACAGGTTGAACAAAATAATAACGCTGAGGGGGAGATTTGAACTCCCGAGGGGCTCAACGCCCCACGGGCTTTCCAGGCCCGCGCCCTACCGGTCTAGACTACCTCAGCACAGAATGTGCATCATTAGTTGGCGGGATACTCTATTAATAATATCCCCCGGGTCGCGCACCATTACTCCCTCGCGTGCACCTTCCAGCCCCGCGGGTAGGTGCCGGGCCGCATCAGGACGGTGGTGGGGGCGATGACGAGCCCGGGCTCTCCTGGTTTTAACCCCGACGAACTGACGAGGGCTTTTCCGAGCCCCACCAGTTCACCGCGCCCTGTCATGATCGCGACCGTCTCGCCCTTCGCAAACCCGCCCTCTTTTGCCGTGATCCCCACCCCGGCGAGGACCGCGCCGCGGCAGACTGCGTCGATTGCGGTATCGCGGATGACGACTTTTGCGAGGTCTGCGACGGCGGCTCCCGGGGGGAGGATCATCCGCCGAAGGTGGGTGGGGTCGCCGTCCCGGGCCGCTTCCGCGGCATCGGCGAGCTCGTGGAGCGTGACGGCGGCGGTCTCGTTGAACGGGCCCGAGCGTATCCGCCGGAGTTCCTGCATGTGACCGCAGGTCCCGATGGCATAGCCCATGTGGATGCAGAGCGTCCGTATGTAAGTCCCGGCGTCGCACCGGACCCGAAAGAGGACGAGCCTCTCTTCCATATCGAGGACCTCCAGCTCCTGGATCTTCCGGATCCGGAGGCTCCGCTTCACCGCGCTCTTCTTGGGCGGCCGCTGGTAAACCCGGCCGACGAACTCCGCCGCCACACGGTCCACGGCCTCGCGTGAGGCGTCGCCGTGGAGTCTCATCAAGCAGACATACTCCTTGTTGTGCGAAAGGAGGACGGGAGCGAGCCGGACGGCGTTGCCGAACATGACGATGAGCACGCCGGATACCTGGGGATCGAGCGTCCCGGCGTGGCCTACCCGCCGCCCGAGGATATCACCGACCCACGCGGTCACCTGGTGGCTGCTCGGCCCCCGGGGTTTGTCGATGACGACGATCCCGGATTCCGGTATGAAGTCTTCCCCGCTGTTCAACGCTCTCACCGGCTCTCCTGGTAGCGGTTCAGCGCATCAAGGGTTCCTGCGAGCGATCCGTCCCCGACGACCGTCGGGGGGTGCCCGCCGGCCCGCATGGCATCGGCGGTGATATCGCCGATCGCGATGAGGAGGAGGTCGCCGCGGGGCTGCCACCGGGCCTCGCGGTAGGACATGGCGCTCGTGAAGAGGATTGCGTCGGCGGCGTCAAGCGCGAGCTCGGTCCCGGTGGGCATGAGGGCATAGACCCGTTCCTCCCGGACAGTCCCTCCCGTTGCGGCGATCGCCTCAAGGAGGCCCGGATTCGGGACATCGGCCCGCGGGATCCCGACCGTCCGGCCCCGGAGCCAGTCACCGAGGTAGGGGACGAAGTCCCGGGAGTAGAACGAGGGGAGGACCTCCGCCTCGATCCCGGATTCCCTGAGGACCTCGGCGGTCTTTGGCCCGATGGCGATCACCCGGGGCCACCGCTCAAGCCTCGGTCCGACGATTGCCGCCGGGAGCGCGCTTGAGAAGAAGAGGCAGTCGAACTCGCCCTGGTGGACGGCCTCGACGAACGTATCGACCCTCTCCATCCGCAGTTCTGCCCGGAGCGGCGAGACCGTGTAGCAGTCGTGGCCGTACGTGGCGCAGAGGGCGCGGTCGCCCGCTGCCTTATCTTCGAGCCGGGTGATGGCGATCTTCATCGCTACTACCTTCGCCCCGGTGGAATATGACTGTATCGGGGGACGCAATTCGGTTGGTTTATCCCCGGCCGCTCCGACCGTTAGTAAACGTGCTCGTGAGTATCGTGCTCGGGACCGCGGTCGGGATCGGCTGCGGAGCCGTGAGCGGTCTTGTCCCCGGGATCCATGCAAACACCGTGGCGGGTCTTCTCCTCTCGCTCCAGGCGCTGCTGCTCGCCTGGTTCGACCCGGTCTTCATCGCCTCGGCCATGTTCTCCACCCTCGTTACGCATACGTTCCTCGATAACGTCCCGGGCACCTTCCTCGGCATCCCCGACGCCGACACCTCGCTTGCGGTCCTCCCCGCGCACGCCCTCTGCCTTGACGGGCGGGGTGAGGAGGCCGTCCGGATATCGGCCCTCGGGAGCGCTCTCGGCGTCGTCCTCTCCCTCCCGCTCGCGCTCGCTTTCATCCTCTTCCTCCCCGCGCTCCAGCCGGCGATCGACTGGGGGATCGGTCTTGTCATCCTCGCCGTCGCCGGCTACCTCATTGTCGTCTCGGAGTCGCCGGGGTGGGCGCTCGCGGTCTTTGCGGTATCCGGGATTCTCGGTCTCTTCTCTCTCGGCTACTCCTTCCTCGCCTGGCCGACGGGCGGGGAGTCCGGGGTGCTGATGCCGCTCCTCTCCGGCCTCTTCGGGATCGCGGTCCTCCTCAAGGCGTCGCACGGTGCGATGCCGGAACAGCACTTCTCGGGGATCGACCTCCCCGCGGGCGCTCTTCCCCGGGGCTCCCTCCTCGGCTCGGCTGCCGGTGCTCTCGTCGGCTGGCTCCCGGGACTCTCGAGCGCTACGGCAAACGCGCTCCTGACGTCCGTCGTCGGCTACGACTCCAACCCCCGGGAGTACATCCTTGCGACCAGCGCCGCGAACACCGTGAACGCCTTCCTCGGGCTTGCGGCGTTCTACGCCATATCCCGGACGCGGAGCGGGGTGATGGCGGCGATTGGGGCGCTTGAGGAGATTCCGCCGGCGACGGCCATCCTCCTCGCGGGCGTGATAGCCGCGGTTGGCGCCTACCTCCTGACGGTCCGCCTCTCCTCGATGGCCGCGTGGTTCTCCGGCGTGAACGTCACGCGGTTAAACCAGACCGTCATCGCCTTCGTCGCACTCCTCTCCCTCTTCCTCTGCGGCCCGTTCGGGGTGCTCGTCCTCCTGCTCGCAACAGCCGTCGGTTACGTCCCGGCCCTGGTGAACATCCGCAGGGTCTACTGCATGGGGGCGATCATGGTCCCGGTGATGGCCTACTCATTCGGCCTGGCCTGACGTCTTATATCAACTGACCCCCAATACCGTACCATGCTACAGCGTTACTGGTTCGGAGACGTCGACGAGAGTGGGTGCCGGGCTGCCGGCACCGATCCGGCTGCGCTCGCAGAACGGGCTGCCGTGCTCCGCACCGGTATGGAGTCATACGTTCCCATTGACTGGGAGGTTGCCCGGGACTGCGGGGTCGCCCGGACCCGCGAGGAGTACGTCGACCTGCTCCGTGCGGTCTCTACCGCCCTTGCCCGGCAAAAGATTGCCCAATCATACCAGGCCCGGGACGTCGAGCTCCTCCAGATGGTCCGGATGCTCGACGAGCTCGATAACGTCATCAACCTCCTCCAGGAACGTGCCGCGGAGTGGTACCAGGTCACGAACCCTTCGTTCTCCCGGAAGTACCGCTCGCTCCCGGCAAAGAAGATGCTCGGGATCGTCCGCAAAGGGGCTCGGGGGGGTCTTTCTGACGTCGCCGGCGAGATCGAGCGGCTCGCCGGGACACGGAGCCGCCTGATGCGGGAGGTCTCGGCCCGGGCCGACGAGGTGATGCCGAACACGAGCGCCCTCATCGGCGGGCTGGTCGCGGCCCGGCTCCTCTCCCGGGCGGGGGGGCTTGCCACGCTTGCGAGGATGCCGGGGAGCACCATCCAGGTCCTCGGCTCGGAGCGGGCGCTCTTCTCGCACCTCCGGGGCGGGTCGCCGCCGCCGAAACACGGGATCATCTTCCAGCACCGACGGGTCCATAACGCACCAAAAGAGGTCCGCGGAAGGGTGGCCCGGGTGCTCGCGGCGAAGCTCGCCATCGCCGCCCGGCTCGACTATTACCGGGGAGAGGCGGTGCCGGAGTTCCTGAACGACGCCCAGGCTCGGATCGACGAGGCGGGGGTTACGGCATGATCTGGCTCGGGAACGTGCTGGTCTCGGCCGGCGAGGGCGGGGTCTACGGGGAGCGGACGCTCGATGGCTACCGGGTCTGGGACCCCTACCGGAGCAAGTTTGCGGCACTCTACACCCTCGGCGGCGGGGTGGAACTCACGCCGGAGATGCGGGTGCTCTACCTCGGTGCGGCGAATGGGACCACGGTCTCGCACGTCGCCGACTACGTTGAGACCGTCTACGCGGTGGAGTTTGCGCCCCGGCCGATGCAGGACCTCCTTGAGGTGGCCCGCCGGAGGAAGAACATCGTCCCGATCATGGCCGACGCGGGAAGGCCGGAGGAGTATGCGCCGTTCATGGAGGCGGTGGACCTGGTCTACCAGGACGTGGCGCAGCCGAACCAGGTCGAGATCGCGGAGCGTAACCTCGTCTTCCTCAAACCCGGAGGGCACCTTGTCCTGATGCTCAAGACCCGGAGCGTGGATGTCCGGCGGGACCCGGCCGAGGTCCTCGCGGAGGCCCGGGAGGGGCTTGAGCGGCGCCTTGATGTCGTGGACGTTCGGTGGCTCGAGCCCTATCACCAGGACCATGCCGCGATCGTCTGCTCGCGTTCGAGGTAGCATATAATATAGATGGGGAGGACACCCTCCGGCATGGACCGAGTCGTCTTCAACCCGTTCTCCCCCCTGATGCTCCTCCTCTTCTTCGGGCTGCTCATCCTCATCGGGCTTGTCGTCATCGTCTTTCCGATCCTCTTTCTCTCGGCAATCGGGGCGACGTTTGCGAGGCTCGGGTTCTCCTGGTGGCAGGCGCTCCTCCTCCTCCTCCTGACGCTTATCGGGAGTTTCATCAATATTCCCGTCCGGACGCTCACAAGCCGGCCGGCGTCGCCTGCCTACGACCGCTACGTCGCCATGTACGGGCGGCTTTACCGCATCCCGCAGCCTGTGTCACGGACAGTCCTCGCGGTCAACGTCGGCGGCGCCATAATCCCTGTCTTGATATCGCTCTATCTGCTCTACGACTCGGTCGTGATTGGCGGCTACCTGCTCTTCGGGCTCGCCCTCATCGGGATCGCAGTCGTGACGGTCGTAACAAAACTCGTCGCCCGTCCTGTCCCGGGGCTCGGGATCGCGACACCGTTCTTCATCCCGCCGCTTGCGGCGCTCTTTGCGGCGCTCATCCTCTCGCTCTTTGCAGGCGGCGTTCCGGGCTCATCGGTGATCATCGCCTACGTGAGCGGGACGCTCGGGACCCTGATCGGGGCGGATCTCTTGAACCTCCACCATATCGCGGGCCTCGGGGCGCCGATGGCGAGCATCGGGGGGGCGGGGACGTTTGATGGGATCTTCCTCTCCGGGATCATCGCAGCGCTTCTGGCGTGAGGAGGGTAGAGCGCCGCGAGGTTCCTATTTCCCGGGGCGGGGGATCACCAGAGCCCGGCAAAGACCCGCACCTGCCGGGCGTAGACCGCCGGTGAGTCCTCCTTGTACTCGAGCGTCGTCGGGATGCCGGGGTGCCGCCGGAGCCGGGAGATGACGGCAGCGAGATCGAGCCCGCCCTCGGGGTGGTCGAGTTCGAGGTGCTCGTCGGTGATCGAGCCGCGTCGAATGTTTGAGAGGTGGTGGAGGCTCACGTCGAGGGTCTCGAACCGCTTGAGTTCCTCCGGGAAGGAGAGGGCGCGGTAGTTCGCGGTGCAGGCGAGGTGGGGGAAGTCAAGGCAGAACCGGGTGATCTTTTTGCCCGCAAGGGCTGTGAGTTCATCGGCGGTGTTCCCGAGGAGGGGGTAGCCGGCGTAGACCGCGGGGAGATTCTCAAGCGCGAACCGGGGATCAGAGTGGCGGTCGAGGAACCCGGCGAAGGTCTCCGTCGCGGTTGCACGCCCGCCCGGTTCATAACGCCCGGCGTGGAGGACGATCGTCTCCGCGTCGAGGATGTCGGCGACCTCAAGCGTCTGGCTCATCGCCTCCTCGATGTATGCCTCGATCTCCTTGATTGGCCGGTCGTCGTAGGCAGCCGGGGCACAGGGGTTGACGCCGTGGCCGTGGTGGGGCGCGTGGATGACGGCCGGGATGCCGGCGGCGACGGCCCTCTCAAGGTGATCTTGGAAGACGCGCCGGGGCAGCGGGACGGCCTGGACCTGGATGTGGTGGATCGCACCCTCGTCATGGAGCGCGGCGAGCAGGGCGAGGGTTTCGGGATCATTGAGCCGCACGGTGCCGCCGAGGTTGTAATCAGCCATAACCTGCCTTCCGGTGTGAGTTGCAATATCGGAGAAGAAGATTCGAGTAGCCCGGAGCAGATTCGAACTGCTGTCGCGAGATCCAGAGTCTCACATGATTGACCGCTACACTACCGGGCTATTACGATTGCGCTCTAAAATGTTGTTTGTAGTTCCTAATTAACCTGACGGATTATGGTCATACTTCAGACGAGCGCGGGCACTTTCCACACACCCTGCAAACCTCGGCAACGGGCCGGATTTCAGTCCCGGATCTGCAGAAGGGTTCGATATCGTTGAGATCCCGCCGGTAATATACGTGGGGGACGAGCGCGATGTGGGTGTAGCGCCCGCAGGGGACACCGAGTTCATCCGCGATCATCTTCTGGAGGCGCACGAGCGCGTACATGTTTGAGCCGGCGGCAGACAGGATGTCGTTGCTCCGGAAGACGACCTTCATCTGGAGTTTCCCGTCCCGCAGCAGGCACTGGACGAGCTGCAGGCAGGGGCAATCGTCGAGGTTCTCATCAACAACCGGGTTCCAGGTGACCGCGACCGCCCGCCGGGAGTTTGCGGCGGAGGCGAGCTTCCGGGCGATGTATGCGATCTGGTCGACGTGGACGTCCTCGCCCTCCGTCGTGCGTCCCTCCTGGACGGAGTGACCCGGTCGCCCCTCCGGCGCGACCCGGAGCATCTCGCCCCAGTCGAAGAGCCGCCGGTGGTAGTCGTACTCGAACTTTGCATCGGAGCCATGCAGGAGGTTTCCTGCGTAAACGTCCAGGAACCGCTTCTGGAACCGGGAGGCGGGGCTTGCCATCGGCTCGGTCTCCGGCGACTCCACCTCGAGCGCAAGCTCCTCGCACTCGATCGTTGCTTCGTCGTTCTCCGTCTCCAGCACCCATCCCTTCTCGAGGACGGTCCTGACCGCCAGTTCGTGTGCCCGTGCGAGCGTGGGGGCCCGAATGATCCGCATAGAGAGTAGTTTGCCGGCCGGGGAGAAAAGTCTCCCCACTGGGAGCGGTCCCCTATATACATGCTCCGGCGGGTGGTCGCGGGGGGCTGCCGCCCCGGGGTCCGGGTGGGACAGGCAACCCGGCGCTCCCTCCCGGTATGGTGCCGCACGGGTGCGGGTGCACGGGTGCAATACGCGCCAACGGAGGCGGATGGGGCCTCGACGGGGCCGGGCGCTCTTTATTTTCCGCGGAGTAAGGTTTTTATCCTCGTATAACTATGAACCCCGATGATCCGGGAATGAAGCGGAATCCTGGCGTATTCAGGGCGTTTTCCAGCATTGTGGTGCCTTTTGGAGACGCCAGATCCCCGGTCGACCACAAAGGATATATTAAGTGTTCCACAAATATTGTGACATATTCCGTGATTCGGAGTATAGAGCGTGGTGAACCCGTATTCGACGTCTGTCGAGTACCTCGCGTTCACATTCCCTCATGTCATCACAATGGAGGTATAGTATGAAGAGTATGACAAAACTGATGGTCGTCGCCATGATCCTCGTGGCCGCGCTGGTCGTTGCACCGGCTGCGGCAGCGCGGGATGTTGCAGATGGCAACACCATCTATGTAGGTGAAGACAACCTTAACCTAACAGGCGTATTTGGCTCTGCTACGACCGGGACTCTGGAATTTGCCTATGGTGAATCGAACCAGAAGACCATCCGGGTAGGCAGCCCTAGCAGTTTCGATCTGCTTGCAGCTAGTGTTGGAAGCACGACCGGACGCTGGTATGCTTACAACGAGACCGGCCAGGCAATCGGAACCTCTGTTCTCATTGATATCCCCTCGTCGCGCCTCGACGTCGTGCTGGACCAGGGGACCACTTCAGTGGACGGCAAGTCCGTTACCCGCGGGCAGCCTATCAGCTTCCGGCTCATCAACAACCTTGAGGGGCTTGGGAACGACGCTGTAATGGACATTGAGATTACCACCCCCGGTGGTGGCGTAGTGACGCAGTTCGGGGACGCGAATCTCAGTGGCGTGCTCGTCACCGATAGGCACACTGATATGCTCGATCTGACTAATGTCACGACCGGCACCTACACTGCCAGGGGAGTGCTCCAGGACGTCGATTTCACTGGTACAGGCTTCGACACCAACACTGTGACCTTTGAGGTTGGTTCTGGGTCGATTACCCTCGAATCCAACAAAGACACGGTTGTTCGCGGTAACAGTTTCACCGTGACCGTCACCGGTGAGTCCAAACATACCTACTACCTGACAATCCGGAACCCCGGCGACAACGCCCCTGTGTTCCGCGAGGACCAGGTTGGCGTGATCAATAACTCGGCCGCCAATGTGTCTGTTGAGACCACTGCCGCCGGTACCCGGCCTGTTGAGCTCATCACCAACCAGAGCACAAGGGATGCAACTTACACCCTCCGTGTCACCGATTCGGAAGACGAAACCAAGTATGACGAAGTTCGGGTGAAGGTTGAGCAGGGCGCAATGACCATCACTACGTCCGGCACCGGTACCTACTACGTCGGTGAAGAGATTGTTCTCTCTGGAACCAACACCGACAGCAATGATGTCTACCTCTTTGTGACCGGCCCGAACCTCGGAAACGACGGTGTCAGACTTACCGGGGATATGGACTCGGTAAGGGATGTTGGGGCTACCCATGTGGATGTCGAGGCTGACGACACCTGGTCCTACCGGTGGAATACTGCCGACATTAGAAGAGCTCTTACTTCCGGCGGTTACACCGTCTACGCCGTCTCTGACGACCGGACGAGAGGAGATCTCTCTGGTGCCAAGTACGCCACGGCCACCGTCCAGCTCCGGCCCGGATTCATCACCGCGACCCTGGGCAGCGCAACCGTTGCGAAGGGTGAAGATGTGACGATCACCGGAACTGCACAGGGCAACCCGACAGCCGGAGTGAACATCTGGATCTTCGGCAAGAACTTCTATGGTGACCCCAACACCGGGAACTTAGAGGTGCGGAACGAGCATGTTGAGTCCGATGGCAGCTTCGAGTTCGAACTTGATGGTAGTATCACCCAGGACCTCACAGCTGGTCAGTACTTCGTCGTCGTCCAGCACCCGATGGGTTCGGCTTTCGAAGTTGAACAGGGTACCGGGACTAACATCAACAGCATTTTCAGGGCTAACGAGACTGGTGTTAATAATGTGTTCGTAGCGCGGCTTACGAACCTCCAGGCATCCGAAGCAGCAAACGCTCTGATCGACGCTCTTGAGTCTCCGTACGTTAACGACGCCTACACGAAGCTCACCTTCTTCCTCGACAACGCCTGGATCCGGATCGACCCGATCGGTGACCAGTCCGCAGGAAGCACGTTCACGATCACCGGCACCACGAACATCGCCGCCGGTGAAGAACTGATCGTTGAGGTGACCTCCGCTGCGTTCCAGCCTGGCACGACCGGTGAGACTAACGGATTCTCCAGCGACGCCGGCAGCGTGACCGTCCAGCAGGGCGAGACCGCGAACACCTGGTCCTTCGAGGTCGACGCAACCAGCTTCAGGCCCGACCAGTACATCGTTTCCGTTGAGTCCATCCAGGCCGACACGTCCACGACCGGTTCCTTCAACGTAGTTGAGGGCCCCGCGCCGACGCCCACGGCCACCGTGACCACGACGCCGACGGGCACTGAGACCACCCCGACCGGAACCACGACCACTGAGCCAACCCCCACCCAGTCCCCCGGATTCGGAGCACTTGTTGCTCTTGCCGGCCTTGGTGCGGTTGCCTTCCTGGTCCTTCGTCGGGACTAAACCCTAACTAACCAACCCTAATTTTTTGTTTCGTCTCTGTTTTGTTGAGCGATTTTTTTGGGTACGGGACGGTGTCACGATGCCGGAGGGTTCTTGGCCTCCCGGTTCTGTAAACGCGTGATGCCGCGGTGTATGGGTAATGAATACCGCATCACGCGGAGAACGACGGGTAGGATATTCAGAGTTTGAGAAGAACGACATTCCTCCAGAAATGTATTCATATCCTCGAGTCGATAGAACGGATTGAGGAGTATGCCCGATAGAACAGTTCATGACAGTTATCTCCCCGGTCAGGCTCACCCCTTCATTCCGCCCGCCCCATGTGCCCCTGTTTCAGAGGATTGAGAGCAAATCATCGCACACGCGGCGGACATCTGCCCTATCCATCCTCGCATATCGCTCGTGTGCCGCATTCACCCGGGGAAGGTGTTAATGCAACCTCTCAGGAAGTCATATCGGTTAAGGTGCTCACCAAGACACTCAATATCAAGTTCGTGTCCCCCATGCACCGGATCGATGAGTGCAAGGATATCCGCATAATCCTTGACCAATTTCCCCTCCTCCCAGACTTCATCGTGCGACAGACCATGTTCGAGCCGGTAAGAGCGATCCCACACGGCCTTCATCTTGAGGATTACAAGCATGGCACGCGTCGGGATCGACATCTCGACCCCGCCTCGTATCAGCCTCCTTGACGTGTTCCCGGAAAGGATCTCGAAGGTGAAGAGCACTTCCGGTTTGCCTTCGAATGGTTGCTGAGCCTCCCGCGTGGCGAAATCCAGAATTATCTTCCCTGCAGGCGTCATCTTCGCGACGCTCTTTGTGACGTTCATCTGACGTTCCGGCATGAAGTCATGATCTGAACGAAGATAGTGCATCAGGGTACGCCTGATACGACCCGTCGTTACGAGATCGATGTCTACCGAACCGAGATAGGGATTGTATGCGTCCACTGCCCAACCACCGATGAGGATGACCTCAGGGTTGTCCGGGTCTTCTCCTCGTGCATGGATCCACTCTGCAATTACCCTGAGTTCACCAAGCGACCGTTCGATGATACCCTGGTTTTGGATTATAGGGCGGCATACCTATCCACCATGGCTTTCGTCAGGTCCATCACGCTGTAACCAAGTCCTGCGAGGTCAAGCAGGGCCTGAGCGGGGGATACGATGGTGATACCCTCTATCTGTTGGGTATCGGTAAATACATCCCTGTCCGGCGCATATATCCAGGCCCGGATCCCGCCTCCAGACGGTCCACTGAAGAACTCCTCGAAGAGATCAAGATGTTTCTCTTCAAGATAGAGACTGACTGCATCCTGGCGCACAGCATACCCGGTGTAAAGCCCGCCGGAGGTGTAACCGGTAAAGGCAAACGGGATCTTCTGTCTCTCCAGCATGTATGAAATATCCCTTGCTGCCGGTATCGATTCGCTGAAGTCTATCGGCACTTCTGCGATCTGCAGGTTCTTCATCGGCCGCTCCCAGGCAATACCGTTGAGGAGTCTTTTTACGTCGACGATCCGGACGTAACTGTCGTTTCTCTCTACGATCTCCTGCTCGATGAGCGCCCCGATGATCTTATGCGCCCAGCCGTAAGAGACGCCCTCCCGTAGTGCCAGCTGCCGGATGGACGTGCTCTTCTCTTTGAGCAGGCGGGATACAATTTTCCAGGATTTTGCGGTGGTGAGCCTGCTTTTCGATGGCTTGTACTCATGTTTGAGAGGTAGATCCGGTTTCCATGGGAGACGAATCACCAGGATATCAAGTTTTTCGGCTAATTGCTCTTCCCGGGGGCGAATAGCCCTGGCGGCGATGACCAACACCGGCTCCGGCAACTCCTGGCCCTTTCGGCGCCAGAGTTCCCGCAGAAGTTGCATTCTTGCGATCGTGTCCAGCGACGCTACTCTCGATACCACTTCGATGAAGTAGAGGCGCCCACCCGCTTTGAGCATCATATCCGGCTGGAATGGGAGATCCTGGCCGAGTACCTCGTACAGGTTGCCGACATCGAGGATTTCCGGACTGGTCGGCAGGTCAAGCGCATTCAGGATGAACTCGACGACGTCGGAGGAGCGGTCTGTCAGAGTCATATGTATCTCTTCAAAGTGATATGTATTTAAACTTATCACTGATATATATCCCTGAATTGTGATAATGCTACTTACCTATCACTGATAGGTTGTCGGAACTCTCATCAAGCGCAGTCCCTGATCCGATCACCTGGACGATACGGGAGGGAACGCGGGCAGAAAGCCCGATGAAACAATCCATGATGATTGTCTTCTCAGCCGGGGGTCGTGAGTTTGAGAGGAAGTCCCGGCCCGACGTTTCTCCGACATCAACGCCTCAAAGTCCTCTACCACGGCGCAGGAGTTCGGCCAGACGCTCTCCAGCACGGGACCCCGGTATCTATCCTCTTGGAGAGAGCGGTTGTCCGGAGTGCGATCTTGCGGAGGAGAGCGGTTTGGGAAACGTTAATGCACGAGCATCCCTCTCTAGAACAGGGAGGATTTCCGGGCCCGCCCCGGGGTGAGAGCAATGGAAAAGTTCGTCCGGCATGCCCTCAAGCGGCTCAAGGCTATCGAGGGGTTTACGAAGGTCCGCTTCATCATCCTCTACGGCTCCGTCGCCGCCGGGCGGGCGAGAGATGATTCCGATATCGATCTTTGCATCTATTACGACGGAGACCGCGAGGAGGCCGCCCGGTTTCGGCTTGCAGCGCTCTCTGAACTCGCCGACGACCGCTACGACATCCAGATCTTCTCTCACCTGCCGCTGTACGTCCGTATGGAGGTCTTGCGTGGACGGGTTCTCTACTCCACCGATGAGCGGTTCGTCTACGACGTCGCGTACCGGACGATCCGTGACTTCGACGACTTCAAACATCGGTTGTACGATTATATCGGCAAGGAGGCGATGGTGTGACGAATGAGGTCAGGGATACCATAATCCGCATCAATCTTGAAGAGATGGCGGAGAGTATCGATATGGTCAAAGATCACCTCCCTGATTCAGCTGACGAATTCAGGCGGCTCGGCATCGTAAAGGACGGCATCTACAAACGGACTGAGTATGCCATCGAAAACATCTTCGATATCTGTGCCATCCTAAACGCCGATCTCTATCTCGGAGTCCCCGGTACTGATGAGGATATTCTTGAGAATCTCGTGCAGCATGGGGTGCTGGAACCCGGAATGCGGCAGAATCTGAAGGCAATTAAGGGATTCCGGAACATTGTGGCGTACCGTTACGGGAGAATCGACGATGAACTTGCCTTCTCGATCTTAAATGAGCATATCAAGGACTTTTCTCTCTTCAGGGACGAAATTGAACAGTTTCTGCAATCTGCGGCCCTTTAGGGGGTAGGAGGCCGTATGTTGAGACGATATACGCTAGATCACTAATGGCAGTGAATGGATCTCTGCCATACAGCACCGACGCGAAAGAAATACAGATCTGCGACGGCGACTGTTTCGAGGTCACCGATAAAGTGACGGGAAAGACTGCCCAGGCCCATGTCGACACCACCAGCTCGCTCATCGGGCCCGGCGTCATCGGGGTCTACCGGCCGCTCACGCCACGCCTTCGGAGACCCGGACCCTGCCGATGATCAGGTCTTCCTCCGGGGGAACTCCCTGCCCCTCCTGCCGCAACGCTTCCACGTGCCCTTCGATCGCTTCCCGGATGTTCTCCAATGTCTCCTCGACTGTCTCTCCCTGGGAGTAGCACCCGGGAAGCGCCGGGACTTCTGCCCAGAACCCTCCTTCTTCAGCCTTCTGGATCACAACAGTAAACTCCATTTTAAGCACCCTATTTAAAGTAACGCGAGAAACTCTTCCTCAGTTAAACCAGCTTTCTTTATTGCCGCCGTAAGAAGCCCGATCTTTAACTCCTTCGACCAAGGCAGAGTTATGATCGCTCCTGATGGCATTTTAATGTTGACATGATCGCCTTTTCCCTGCCGCATCACGCCGCCTGCCCGCACAAAGGCCCGCACTGCCTCGTGACCTTTGATTCCCCGAAGTCTTCCCACACCATGCCCCCATTCAGTAGTGGTTCCACTGCAGGATATCCGTTTCGCTGCCGGGTAGGTCGTGCCGCTGCGAGTGACGACTGGCTCTATCGTCCTGTGATTCCCCAACCCGGCCCCCAGACCTGCCGCCCTTAAGTAGTACAAACCCTCAATTTCAGGTAGGATAGGGTTACGCGTATGAAGCTGACAGTGAAACTTCTCGACATCGCAAACAAGGGGGTCCTCCTCCACTGCACCGACGCACAGGAGATGCGGGTCCGCGACGGCGACCGCGTCCAGATCATCGACGAAGCGACGGGAAAGACCGCCCAGGCCCACGTCGACACCACCGGCTCGCTCATCGAGCCCGGTCTCATCGGTGTCTACCGGCCGCTGAACGCCACGCTCGCCGTAGACGAAGGAACCCCTGTCGTGGTCCGGAGTGCCGAGCGGCCTGCCTCCCTCCTGCACATCAAGAAGAAGATGGACGGCGGCCGGTTCACGAAGGACGAGACCATGGATATCGTCAAGGATATCGTCAACGACACCCTCTCGCCCGGCGAGATCACCGCCTACGTCACTGCGTCCTACATCCACGGCCTCGACATGGACGAGGTCGAGCACCTCACGAGGGCCATGGTCGATACCGGGGAACGCCTCCGGTTCACCCGGCACCCCGTCGTCGATAAACACTCCATCGGAGGGGTGCCCGGGAACAAGATCACCCTCCTGATCGTCCCGATCATCGCCGCGAGCGGCCTTCGGATCCCCAAGACCAGCTCCCGCGCCATCACCGGCGCCGGCGGAACCGCAGACCTCATGGAGGTCCTCGCGCCGGTCTCGTTCTCGGCGCTCGAAGTGCAGCAGATGACCGAGAAGGTCGGCGGCGCCATCGTCTGGGGCGGAGCCACGAACATCGCTCCGGCCGACGACAAGATCATCACCTACGAGTACCCGTTCAAGATCGACGCCCGGGGCCAGATGATCGCGAGCGTCATGGCCAAGAAGTTCGCCGTCGGCGCCGACCTCGTGGTCATCGATATCCCGGTCGGCCGGAACACCAAGATCGCGACTGCCCAGGAGGGACGCAAGCTCGCCCGTGAGTTCATCGAGCTCGGGGAGCGGCTCGGCATGCGGGTCGAGTGCGCGTTGAGTTACGGGGAGTCGCTCGTCGGCCACACCATCGGCCCGAGCCTCGAGGTGCAGGAGGCGCTCGCCGTCCTCGAGGGGGCGACCGAGCCCAACTCCCTGATCCAGAAGAGCCTGTCCCTTGCGGGGATCGCGCTTGAGATGGCCGGGAAGGCCGCACAGGGACAGGGCTACCAGGTGGCTGCAGAGATCCTCCGGAGCGGCAAGGCGCTTGAGAAGATGCGCCAGATCATCGAGATCCAGGGCGGCGACCCGACGGTGAAGGCCGAGGATATCGTCCCCGGCGAGTACCGGTTCGAAGTGAGGGCTCCGCAGGACGGCTACGTCATCGAACTGAACAACAGCGCGCTCGTCACGCTCGCCCGGCTTGCGGGGTCACCCTACGACCACGGCGCGGGGCTCCTCATCCATGCAAAGAAGGGGACCCGCGTCCGGAAGGGCGACCCCATCTTCACCATCTACGCCGAGCGGGAATGGCGGCTTGAACGTGCAATCGAGGTCGGCAGAACGTTGATGCCGGTGGTCGTCGAAGGGATGGTTCTTGAGCGAATTCCATCCGAGCGCTGGATGTAAACCGATGCACTCAAATTTTTAGCCGCAGTACACTCCAACATGGCACATCGTCGTCTCACCATAGCTCTTCTTCTCTCCTGCGCCCTTCTCTGCTGCACGGCGCAGGCGGTCACCCTCTGGATCAACGTGGCCGATGAAAAGACCGGTAGCGCGCTCGTCGACGCTTCTGTGTATATCGATGGCAGTTATGTGGGAAGCACCGCATCCGACGGCACCTACTCCTACTATCACGCCGGGAAGAAGGACCTGCGCCTGAAGGTGGTCAGGACGGGATACAAGGACTGGGTTGATTACGTCGATGCCGACAGGACCAGCATCTTTGTCGATATGGCGCGCAAAGACGAGATCCTCACGTTTGAACTCTACGACTCGGCGACCCTGGAGCCGATCCGCGGGGCCCTGGTGCGCATTGAGGGCGAAGGGATCTCCCCCTCCTCGGGAACCACCGGGAGCGACGGGAGCGTCGACTTCTCGGTGAAGACAGGCGCGGTCTACAACGCCGAGATCCGCGCGTCGGGCTACTACGACCTCACGAAGACCGTGCAGATGGAGAGTGGCGGCAGAACCGTCCAGTACTGGCTCTTCAGGAGCGACCTCCTGGCGGTCCAGGTCCGGGATAGTGCGACTTCTGCTCCGATCAAGGGCGCGGAGGTCTTCGTCGACGGTACACGCGCCGGGGCAACCGATGACGACGGCAGGCTGCCGCTCAACCTGCAGCGGGAGAAGAGGTACTCCTTCAGGGTCACGGCGCCGGATTACCAGATCTATCAGGAGGAGCGTTATCTCGATGCGGACGTTGTACTCATACAGGCGGATCTTGCAAAATCTGCATACCCGCTCTCGATAACGGCCTTTGACGAGGGGACGAAACCGATCGAGGGTGCGGAAGTCTACCTCAACGGGACGCTCAAGGGCAAGACCAACCAGTATGGCCGGTTCGCCCTCTCCGAACTCCATGCAGGGGCTTACGAGATCCTGGTGAGGGCACCGGGCTACATGGACTGGAGCGAGACGCGCCAGATCTCCGGACAGGGGGAGGATATCGTCGCCGAACTCCAGTATGACCGGGCGAGCGTGACCATCCGCGCGGAGGGTCCCGACCGGAAGGCGATAGCCGATGCGGTCATCGTCATCGACGGTCAGGTTGTCGGGGTGACCGACAGCCTGGGATGCCTCAGGACGGAGCTTGCCACGAACAAGATGTACGCCGTCGCCGCCGCTCGTGACGGCTACCGGAATATATCAGTTAGCCAGGAGATCCCGCTCGGCACGACCGAGTTCACCATCCCGCTCGTCATGGAGCAGAACTTCAATGTATGGATGCTTGTCGCCGGCATCGGGGTTGTTGCCGCGATCATCCTCGCGGTGGTGTTTGTCGTGCGGCAGAGGCGGGCCGGGCAGAGTTCCGGCAGGTCACGCGGACGGGACAGCCTGTAGGCCTCCCTGATCACTCTTTTTCCCGGGGTTTTGGGCAGACAGTTCTTCTGGAACATTTGCGAAGATTATATCCTTGCGAGAAATGTTATTTTTCAAGGGGGCGGGGCCAGGATTTTTTATTTTAATTTAAAACTTAATAGGGAATGTTTCTCTGATGGCGGCGAATAAATTTGATTAATACGTGTATCTGGCCCAAATTGGGTTCAATACAATTAGCAACAACTATATACTAAAATGCGTCAAAGACCACATACGGTGACGTATGAAGACCTGGACGTATGCGTGTCTGGTTGTGGGGCTGCTTTTTTTTGCGGTCCCGGCCGGAGCGTCGATACCGGATAGTATCACGATAACTGCGGACACTCCGTGGGTGACGGCAGGGAGCAAGGAGACCTCAACCATCACGGTTGAGGTGCTGAACGGTACCAGCACCCCTGTTCCGGGGGCTGTCGTTGAGTTTGCAGTGGACGGCACGGATGGGACTGTTTCGCCGGTGCAGGCGGTGACGAACGGCGACGGAAAGGCGGTGACTGTCTTTAAACCCGGAACACGGAGCGGGACCGCGACGATCACGGCGACGGTCTCGCATGAGGGGATGAGTGAGCCCCTGACGGGGAGCGTCAACCAACAGATCGATCACGCAGCCCCAGGCGCGATCGCCAACATCTGGCACGAGCGAAATGTGACCGCCGGAGGAACGACGGAGATCGTTGTCCGGATGGTGGACGGGTATGGGAACGTGGTGGACAACCGGAAGGAAGCCGAAAACGTGCGTTTCACGGCGAGCATGATCGAGGGGGGCACGGGGGCGGTGTTCAGCAACGGTGCGGATGAGATCACCGTGCCGGTGGATGCGAACGGGAACGCCACCGTGATGCTCCGGGTCGATACGGTGGCCGGGGAGAACCTTGTCTATATCCGACCGGCTTCGGAGGTCGGGAGCCAGCAGATCTCCATCAATGGCGTAGGGGGATTGCCATCCCGCATCACACAGGTGGTTGTTCCGGTCAGTGGTTCGGTCCCGGCTGATGGAAGGACGATGGTCTCGTTCACCTGCACCCTGTATGACGAGTACGGGAATCCCACCGCCGAGCAGGGCCTCTGGGTGAATGCCACGATGGAACGGGTGGGCCAGCCCGATGGGTGGGAGAGCCGTCTTATCACCTCCAACTCCCATGGGCAGGTGATGTTCACCTACGGGCCTGAGGATTCTGTTGGCATCGCGACCATCGTGGTCACGGCAGCCACGAACGAGAGCGTAAGCGTATCGCAGGAGGTGGAGTTCACCAGTACCGAGCCGGTAAACATGCTCCTCTCCGCGAGCCCCCAATCGATGCCGAGCCGCGATGTCAACGATGGTTCCGTTTCGCACCTCCGGGCGAAGGTGATCGATGAGAGGGGGAACCCCGTCGAGGACGAGCGTGTGGAGTTTGAGATCGTATCGGTGAATTGCACGCCCTATGTCCAGACCCTGGAGCCGGAACTGCTAAAGACATGGGCCTATACCGACGGCAACGGCTCCGCGATTGTTGACTTCCGGCCGGGCAGGTTCACGATCGATAGAAGCGAGCAGGGGTGGAGTGACACCGCGACCGGTACAGCAGTCGTCCGGGCCACATGGGAAAACGTCACCCGGGATATCATCCTGACCTGGAAGAACTACCCCTACCTCTCGGTGGAGACGGAGGTCTCCCCTGAGACGGTTGCGGTGGATAACACAACCGATGTCACGATCCGTCTCCGGGGTGACGGCTGGGCGCTCCAGCCTGACCCGATCGACGTGGTGCTGGTGATTGACCGATCGGGAAGTATGGCAGAAAAGGATGTACGCCCGTCAAGGATGGCTGCGGCAAAGAGTGCGGCATCCACGTTCATCGGCCAGATGGACCCCGCCACGGATCGTGTCGGTCTCGTCTCATTCTCGTCCTCGACAAGGGTGGACAACAACCTGGGAGATTCGTTTGAGGAAGTTACCGCCAACCTGAATGCCCTTCAGGCGAACGGCGCAACACAACTCCGGCGGGGTATCTACGAGGCGATACGTATGCAGAAGGAGAGTTCCGACCGGCCCCGGGCCATCAAAGCCGTCGTCGTCATGACTGATGGCGACTGGAACTACGATGGAAGCCCGCTCGGGCACGGGACGGGATATCCTGAGAGTTCAGACTGGGTATACTCGTTCAGTGGCAATGAGTTGGAGCCCGACCATTATCGGTATTATGGCGGCCTTGGCGGGACGCTTTTGGAGGGGGAAAAATGGTATAAGCGAAACTTCCTCTCAGGATACTTCCGTGAGTATGATTACTGCATCGACGGCGAGTCCACCAACCAGAACATGTCCCGGTATGCGAGCGACAACGGTGTGAGACTTTACATGATCACGTTCGCCTATAAACCCGATAAGATCGTTAGCGAGACGATGGAGATTCTCTCGTCCTCAACCGGCGGGTTTTACGAACATGCCCGGAATGGCGACGAACTCACCGATATCTACACGCGCATCGCCGGCGAACTCCGAACCGAGGCCGGTGTCGATACCGAACTGGACATCGCCTTTGAAAACGTCGAGGTGAACGAGAGATTTGAGTGTGGGGCCGATGTCTTTGACTACGTTCCTATGAACGGAGTATCGACGACCATCGAGAGCTGGGTCGATAATGAGACCGGCCGCCATATGATCGTTCCCTTGCACACCATCGACCAGACCGCCGACTGGAACGACGACCACAACCTCCACTTCAACATCGGCACCGTGCGCCTCGGCCAGACCTGGGAGACGACGTTCAGCCTCAGGGTAACGAAGGAAGGAAACATCAACGTCTTCGGCCCGGGCTCGACGATCAGGTTCAACAACGGCACCGACACACTCTCCCTCCCCGACACCTTCATCACGGCCTATCCCCTGAACAACACCGGGATGGACTTCCGGGAACTTGAGATCAGCAACCTTTGCTTCACCGGCGTTGAGCCAGTCACCGAATTCCTCCCGGTCGCCTGGGACCTCAACTACACCGGTCTCTATACCGTGACGGAGGATCTCTTCTACTCCAATGACAACGAGTACACCTGGGTGAAGTTCGACAGTATCAGCGCTACCAACAGGACTACGGGTGGTGAGTCTACGCTGGATGTGCGGGGCCTCCCGGCCGGCGACTACATCATCAGGGTCTGTGGTTATGCGCCAGATACAGGGGATGCCTCGGCCAGACTGTCCCAGGAAGTGACTGTCGGGGCGAACGGAAGCGCTTACATACTGGTCCAGTAACCCTTCCGCACCTTTTTCAGGCCTCCCTCCTGAAAACGGCGGGACCTCCAGGATACCCGCCACTTTGCCGGGCACCCCCTGCCTCTCTCTTGCGATCATCCGGCTTACCGGGCCCTGCACAGACGCTCTCCCGACTGCCTGCGCGAACCTGTATTTAAACTTCACGAAGTGTTTGCTGCACTACAGGGGGATATTATAAACTAAATCTGCATAATCTCATATTATGTCGTGATTCATGGGCAATTATCGTTGATTTTGCGCCTCAGCATGTGTGAAAATTAGATCAAATATTCTCTATATTATTGTTGTGTGGTATGTGCAATATTTTACTCTCATTTTGATCGAAAATGTTTTTTAATTTGTTGTATAAATCTCATCCGGGCGCAAATCGGGATTTGGATTGGCGTCTGCCGATTCGAATCAAATGAGAATGATTATATATAATGTGCAGGATCACGGCTCTCTGATCTCAGCATGAATTTTCAGAAAGTGTTCCTCCTCACGATCCTGCTTGGCCTGATCGTTCCTGTCGCGAGTGCGGCAGATCCCGGGCAGATCATCCTCTCAAGCGACACCGACTGGCTGGTGGCGAACGGGGCTGACTCCGCCAGAATAACCGTGCAGGTGCTTGACGGGAGCGGTGCGCCGCTTCCGAACTGCACCGTGACACTCTCGGCCGACCCGGTCTACGGCCGTCTCGCGCCCGCGACCGTCACCACCAATGCCTCCGGAACCGCCATCGCGACGTTTGCCGTCAACAGGACGAGCGGCGACGCCGTGATCACCGCCCGGGCGGGGGCGGCGGAGGGGACGTTTGAACAGAAGATCGATCATGACCTGCCCTCCCGCATCACGCACCTCCATTACGACTCCGAAGTGACCGCGGGCAATACCACCACTATCGTCGCAGGCGTGGCCGACCGGCACGGCAACCCGGTGGACGACCGGCGGGTCACCGAGACCGTACGCTTCAGTGTCGGTTCGGTCGAAGGCGATGCCGTATTCTTCAACGACGTGGGAGCATCGGTGCCGATACTTGAACCGTCGGTCAACGCAACCGGTTTTGTCCGGGCGGAGCTCAGAACCGATCGCATCATCGGCGAGAACATCGTCCGGATGACTGTCCTCCCCGGCAGTGTCGACCGCTACATCTCCATCCACGGGCTGCCTACCGGGCTTCCCACCGGCATAGCCATCACCGTCGACCCCGATGCCGATCCGGTCCCCTACCAGCCTGCCGACGGCGAGAGCACGTTTACTCTGACTTACCGGCTCTCCGACACCTGGGGCAACCCGGCGGCCGGCCGCGACATCCGGGTCAACACCTCCCTTGGAGAGAGCGTAGTCCTCCCGACGAACAGCACGGGCGTCGCCTGCCTCCTCTACGGCCCGAAGGACGCAACCGGTGTGGTCAACATCACCGCGACGGCAGTGGACAACGCGAGCGTGACGATAGCGCAGGAGGTCGAGTTCATCCACACAGCCCCGGTGGACATGCTCCTCTCCGCGAGCCCCCAGTCCATGCCGAGCCGGGATGTCGACGCCGGTTCCGTCTCGCACCTCCGGGCCAAGGTGATGGACATCAAGGGGAACCCGGTTCCCGGAGAGGATGTGACGTTTACCATCGATACCGGATCGATCCGTTTTGGCAGTTACACCCAGACCGGGGCGCCGTACCTCCTGCCCGAGGGACGAAATGAGATGTCTGCCACCACCGGCGACGACGGCTATGCCATCGTCAGGTTCCACCCGGGTAAGTTTGCCCGCCCGGGCGAGGAAGGCTGGGACGCCGCCGCGAAGGGCACGGCGACCGTCCGGGCGACGTGGGAGGGCGTCACCCGGAATCTCACCCTGACCTGGATAAATTATCCCTATCTCTCGGTAGAGACAAGCGTCTCCAACGAGACGGTTGGGGTGAACGATACAACCGATGTCACGATCCGGCTGAAGGGCGACGGCTGGGAACTCCGGCCGGACCCGATCGACGTGGTGCTAGTGGTGGACCGGTCGGGGAGTATGGGAAATAATGATGTGGGCCAGACGAGGATGAAGGCTGCACAGACTGCAGCAAAAACATTCATCAGCCAGATGAACCCTGACTGGGACCGCATCGGGCTCATTTCGTTCTCCTCCTCGACAAGGGTGGACAACAACCTGAGCGACTCGTTCGAAGGGGTAACCGCAAACCTGGACGGTCTCAAGGCAGACGGTGCCACACAGTTACGGCGAGCAATTTATGAAGCCATCCTCATGCAGAAGGAGAACCAGGATCGACCCGAAGCCGTCAAGGCTGTGGTCGTCATGACCGATGGGGACTGGAACTACGATGGGAGCCCGCTTGGGCACGGGACAGGCTATCCTGAAAATGCTTCGAATGCTTACAGTTTCAGCGGCAACAAATTGGAGCCCGATCACTATCGGTACTACGATGGTCTGGGTGGCACTCTCGAATGGAGTGCCCGGAGAAATTACTGGAGGTGCAAAGACGGCGAGTCCACCAATCAAAACATGTCCCGATTTGCCGATGACAATGGCGTGAAACTCTATACGATCACGTTTGCTTACAAGCCCGGCCCGACAGTCAACGAGACGATGCAGATACTTGCATCCTCAACCGGGGGTTTTTATGAGCACGCTTCCGGCGAAAAAGAGCTCACTGATATCTACAAACGTATCGCCGGCGAACTCAAGACCGAGGCCGGCGTCGGTACCAGGATGAACCTCAATTTCAGCACAATACAGGTCAACGAAGGGTACCGAAACGGTTCGGATGTCTTCTCCTACGTCTACGAGGACGGGGTATCGACCACCATCGAGAGCTGGGTCGAGAACAAGACGCCACCCTATGTGATCACCCCCAAAAAGACCCTCAACCAGACCGATGACTGGAACGACGACCACACCCTGAATTTCGACGTCGGTACGGTTCACCTCGACCAGGTCTGGGAGGCGACGTTCCGCCTCCGGGTGCTCACCGACGGCAACATCAACGTCTTCGGACCGGGTTCAACGATCACGTTCAACGACGGTGCGGCTGAACTCGATCTGCCCGACACCTTCATCACGGCCAAACCGGACCTCAATAACACGGGCCTGGGTTCCGCGACGCTCGCGCTCACAGACCCACGTTATACCTGCGCAGAACCGGTGCTGGAGTTCCTCACCGTCGCCTGGAACCAGAGTTACACCGGATCGGGGACCGTGACCGAGATTGTGGAGTACTCAAACGACGGCGGCTTCTCCTGGCTGGGGTTCGAGACCCTGACCGCAGACAGCGCCGTAACCGCGGTTGACTCCTGCCTCGACGTCCGTGATCTCCCGCCGGGAGAGTATATTATTCGGGTACGCGCCTCGGCCGACGACGCACCAGAGTCCTGGTTGCTCCTCGATCCGATCCTGGTAGGAGATCCGCAGGCTGCGTATATCCGGCTTGCATAATTTTTTGGAGTGCGCCTCGCGCGCACCCGAAAGAAATGACGGACCCAGCGGGAATTGAACCCGCGTCCTTGGGTTCGAAGCCCAAAAGGATGTCCTCTACCCCATAGGTCCCCTCATGAGTTTCCATCATAAGTTATTAAGCGTTTTTATGCCAGTACCTTATACGATGATCCTCTCGTCCAGCGAAATCGTTCGCCGTCTCCAGGACGGTGACCTCGTCATCGAGCCATACCATAGCGCATCCCAGCAGCCCGCCTCTTACGACCTCCGGGCAGCCGAAGATACCGTGCTCCCGCGCGGGACATGCACCCTCGTCCCCTCGATCGAGCGGGTGGAACTCCCGGCAGACCTTGCGGCAACCCTCCGGTGCCGCTCCTCGCTCGCCCGTCGGGGCGCCCTCCTCGGCGGCGGGTTCGTGGACCCGGGATTCCGGGGCCAGCTGACGCTCTGCCTGACAAACGCCGGCACCGAGGAGATCCGCCTTGCAAAAGGAGATCGGATCGTGCAGATGATCCTTCAGGAAGTATTGAACGGTGACCGGCTCTACGAGGGCCGGTATCAGGATAGCCGGGGCGTGGTGCATACCCGATGAGCCCCTCGATCCGTTCGGAACGGAAGTACCTCGAGATCCTGCGCATCCTCGCGGAGTCGCACGAACCCCAGGGTGCGAAACGGTTGAGCGAGAAGATGGCCGAGCGAGGATTCGTCCTGAGTGACCGTGCCGTCCAGTATTATCTCCAGTATCTCGATGAAGCGGGGTTTACGGAGAAGGTCGGGAACCGTGGGCGCATTCTTACCGAAGCGGGGATCGCCGAGAGCGAGAGCGCGCTTGTCGACGAGCGGATCGGCTTCATCATATCGAGGCTCGAACAGCTCGCCTTCCGGAGCACCTTCGACCCGGCGACCGGGACGGGGAGTATCGCCTACAACCTCTCCATTGTGCGGGAGGAGGATCTTGACGGGGTCACGGCAGCCTTCGGCGAGGTGGCGGCGGCAGGCTACGGATTCCTGAACACCTACCGGATCGTCGATTCCGATCCCCGTATACCTGACGGCCATGTCGGGATCATGACAGCTTGCAGCGTCACGTTAGACGGTGTCCTCCAGAAGATGGGCATACCGGCGAGGCTTGAGTATGCCGGCAGGATTGCCGTCGATGAGAACGGTTCAGCCGGGTTCCTCGATCTCATCGGCTACCGGGGGACGTCGGTCGATCCGCTCCACCTCTTCATATCCGCCGGTCTCACCTCAATCCACCGGCTGGTGACAACCCGGGCCGGCGTAGGGCTTGCAAATGTCCGCGCGGTGCCTGCGCCCGCGCGGGATCAGGTCGAGGAGGCCACCGCTCTGATGGGGGAGTGGGGTTTCGTCTTCCCCGCCGGCGGAAGCATCGGGGAGTTCAACCTTCCAAAACATCCCTACCGTCTCTCCGTCGTCGCTTTTTCCGGCATGAATATGGTGGGAAGCGCGATCGAGAAGGGCTACGTCATCAGGACCGAGATCGGTGCCGGCATCATAACGTTTGAGCGCATTGCAGATGCTACCGGATCCAGGTGATCCCACCGTCGTCTGTGTCGTCTTCCGGCTTCTTCTTCCCTTCTTTTCTGATCTCCGGTCGGGCAGCCGGTTCGATCACCTCAAGCCTTCCCCGTGACGTGTCAACCTCCTTTGGGCGGGGGCTTGGGCGACCGAATCCCCGGTCGGTCTGGTTCAGCAGGGTATCCTTCGGTGCAGGGGTCGCACTCTGCATGCGTAAGTTGGGATTGTCGAAGACGCCATCGCTCGGCCGCTGCGTCCCGCGATCCAGTGTGACCGCATCGGTCGCGAAGATCCCGTCCTTCGGGCGCTGGACGGGTTTCAAGGATGTGGGGTATACTACCGCATCGTCTTTCGGGGCAGTCTTCTCGATGCTGATCCCTTTTGGCCCGAAGGTGGAGTTCTTTGGTGCAGGCATCGATGCGGTGACTGAGGCGGACCCGGTGAGGTCGATCTCCTTTCCTCCCTGTTTTGGGGGGAGGATGACCGTCCCGTCGTCTGGTTTCGCCTCGGCTCTCGGAAGCATCTCGATGGTATCATCCCTGCCCTTCAGATCGCCCTGGCTGCTGCCCGGCAGGGCGATCATCTCGTCTCTCTCCGGTATCGATGATTCCGCCATGTAATCACTCTCCTCCAGAAACGCCGATTCAAGGGGAGAGGCAGCATACTGGAGTTCTTCCTCCGGAGTTCCGGCGCCCGCCGCCCGGGCTGCCTCCTCCTCGCGCCGCCGCTCCTCCTCTTCGGCTCTCAGTCGCTCTTCTTCACATTCAAGTCGGTACTCTACCCGGATCTCCCGGAGTTCCTCAACACGGGGTATGTTGAATAGCCCCGAAAGCACGATGATGATCCCGACATATGACGTGTTCTTCACCGGGTAGTCGCCGGACCGCATCTCAAGGCCGGCGATGCTCCGGTCGATCCACTTCCTGACAGTCTGAAACCCTTTCATCGAGAGTTCGGCCGAAGGCCCGGCGATCAGCACCAGCGCCTTGTCGGCACTGGTGAGGTCGCAGGGGACCGATACCTCTTCGTAGACCGCTTTCTTCGCGAGCGAGACGATCCGGGCGGCTTTCTCCTGCGAGCCCTGGATGAAGTACTTCAGTGACCGGCGCCGGTGGAGGAGATCCAGCCACCCGGCAGGCAGGCGTTCGGTAGCGTAACCGACCGCGACAAAACCGTTTCCTTTCAGGGTATTGAGGACCTCTCCCGCGTCCAGGACAATCTCCGCGACATCAAGCCCGGATTCGTTGAATTCTCCGGCTCGAAGAATCAGGCCGACCTGACGGGCAATCCTCTCGTTGAGCATGCCATAGTGGGTTCTTGGGTTGGTGACCCGGGAGAGCGGGTTCCGGCGCAGTTGATCCACGATCCCGGTATTCTCCGCCTCGGCTGCAACTGCGGCCGCCCTGATCTTCTGCGACCACGTCTCGTTGTCGAAGAGGATGACGGCATCGACGAGTCCCTGGAGCGCGTCGAGGTCGTCGGCAGCCTTGGCCGAGACCCGTTTCCCCTCATCCAGGCACGGCAGGATGGCAAGCGCGAAGATCGGCTCCACGTAGGACTTGCGGAGTTCGCCGATGATGAGGGGCGCGACGTCGATGACACTGCCGCCGAGCCCACAGCAGAGCAGCACGGCATCGATCTCCATCGTATCCATGCTCTGGATCCGGGTCATCACCTCCTCGATGTCGATCACGTTCGTGATGTCGTCGGATCCTGCAATATCAATCTGCGGAAAGAAGATCCTCGCGGGGTCCGGGAGGTAACGGAGCTGCACGAGGGAGTTCGGATCGATATCGATCGCTACTGCGTTCATGCAGCAGACTTTGCTTCGCCGGTCATGGTCGTAGAGGCTATCCACAACCCGTGACCCTGCGCCACCCAACCCGATTGCCAGCACTCGCATACCGTATACTCCCTGCCCTGAACCTTCGCATGCCCGGGGTGACCTTTGCCGCGGAAACGAGCGTGCATATCACCCAAAACTATTGATGAATATGTGGGCGGGCAAACATATATATTTCTGTACGTCTCCGGCGAGCCAGGAGTGTACCCGCTCATAAATGCAATCTATTTAAAAATTCCGGTTTAATTTTGCCGGGCTGGGGGCTCCTGCAGGGTAAGGGAGAAGAATTGTCAAATGCCCTGGAGAACACGTTACACCACTCCATTTTGGACTACCTGTGCGGTGCGTGTCGTTTCGCGAGCACAAAATGATAATATATTTAACTCTCTGCACGTAACTACTCACTGAGGTGTATAGCCTTGACTACATATGGAATTGAATTTGTGCCCGGAGCAATCAACGTCAAGCAGGTGGTGAACTACACCAAGCTTGCAGAGTCGAAGGACATCGACTACGCTTGGATCACCAACCACTACAACAACCGTCATGCATACCCGACCCTCGCCATGATCGCGGCAAACACTGACTCGATCAAGATGGGGCCCGGCATCATGAACACGTTCACCGACACCCCGGCAGCCATCGCATCCTTCATGGCTACCCTGAACGAGATCTCCGACGGACGTGCCGTCCTCGGTATCGGACCCGGTGACCTCTCGACGCTTCCCAAGCTCGCCATCGACCCCGTCAAGCCTGTCGGCCACCTGAAGGAAGGCGTCGAGCAGATCAGGAAGCTCCTCGCCGGCGAAGAGGTCAAGAAGACCGGCAACCTGGAGTTCTTCGACTACGACGGTGCCAAGCTGACCGGCGTCACCCTGCCCGGCAAGAAGGGCATCCCGGTCTACATCGGCGCCCAGGGACCCAAGGTACTCGAGCTCGCCGGCACGATTGGTGACGGCGCTCTGATCAACGCATCGAACCCCAAGGACTTCGACGTCGCCATCCCGATCATCAAGAAGGCCATGGAGGCAGTCGGCAAGAAGAAGTTCGACGTCGGTGCCTACACCGCCATGTCCATTGACAACGACGAGAAGAAGGCCCGGAACGCTGCAAAGATTGTGGCCGCATTCATCGCCGCAGGCTCCCCGCCCGCGCTCCTCCAGCGCCACAACCTCAACCTTGACAACGTTGCGAAGATCAAGGAAGCGCTCGGCCGCTTCGACTTCAAGACCGTCGGCGGACTCGTCGGCGACGCGGAGATCGACGCCTTCACCATCGCCGGAACCCCCGACATGGTCAAGCAGAAGTGCGAAGACCTCGCAAAGGCTGGAGTTACCCAGATCATCTTCGGCTCGCCGCTCGGCCCCGACATGACCAACTCCATCCGCCTGCTCGGCAAGTACGTCGTCTAAGGTCGGAAAACACTCATCACTTTTTTTGTCCCGAGACCTGGACAGTTTCTAAAGCCTGACTTTGCAGGCATTCCCGTTCGGGCGGATCCGCACCCTGTCCGCGCCCCTGATCTTCACCGCTCCCAGGCAGTACGGAGTTTTATACGGTCGGCGCGCCAACCGGAGTACAAAAGGTTATGTTCACCATCTACGAGACCCGGACAGATCGGGGAGTTCTTCAGTACCGCCGGGAGTCCCTCACCGGCATCCGGTGCCGGATAAGCCCCTCCCGGGCCGAGCGGCATATCGACTCTGCCCCTGTCATGCCCTCTTCTCGTGAGGGCTGCCCGTTTTGCCCCGATGCCATAGATACCTCCACCCCGACGTTCGAGGACGGCAGCCGTCTCTGGTGTGGGGAGAGCGTGACGTTCCCGAACCTCTACCCCTTTGCCACGAGCCACGTAGTCACGGTGATCACGCCCGATCACGCGACCGGCCGGTTCGATGCGCGATGTCTCGCCGATGCTCTATCCGGCACGGCAGAGGCCCTATCCCGGTCTTCGGGCTACGCGAGCATCAACTGGAACTACCTCCCGTCGGCCGGCGCGAGCATCGTTCATCCCCACCTGCAGGGCATCGCCGACCCGGAGCCTACCCGGCTCGCGGACCTCTATATCTCCGCCGGCCGCCGGTATCTCGCCGATCACGGCCGCTTCTACTGGGACGATCTGATGGAGCACGAGCGATGCTCCGGGAGGTTCCTCTTTGAGGACGAGATCTTCTGGTCGGCAAACCCCGTCCCCCTTGGCGAGCGGGAGGTGCGGGGGGTCCTCCCGGTATCGACGCTTGAGGAGTTCGGGCCGTATATCGAGCCGCTTGCCCGGGGGATCCTCCGGATCGTCGAGTTCTACCGGACCCTCGGTACGCATGCCTTCAACGCATCGATCTTCTTTGACGCTCCCGATGCAGGAAGGGGACACCGCGCCTTCTGCTCCCTCATAGCACGGCTAAACCCGAACAGTCTCTCCATGTGCGATTCGGCATTCATGGAGCGGCTGCACCTGGAGCCGGTCGTCCTGACGCTTCCCGAGACCCTGGGCGCGCTTTTCCGGGGCAAAAACTAGGCACTTCTCTCCCCGGCGGTCTTCCCCCGGCTCGTGTATGCCTTCCGGTGAACCGTCTGGGGGTTACTGGCGTAACGGCAGTTCGAGAGCGGTCGTAAAAAAGAAAAGTGGTGTTGGATTTACTCGGGCTTGCTGATGAGCGCGGTCTTCGAGACGATCTCGCCGGTCTTCTTGTGGGGCTTCCTGATGACCGCGTCCATGCCCTTCTCAAGGTCGCGTGCCTCCTCGCAGAGGACCATGGCCTGGCGCATCATCTCGTGGGCGCTCGCGACGATCGGGATGTACTTCTCCCACTCCTTCGTCATGAAGCAGCCCTTGACGTTGACGCCTGCGACCGCCTGGGCGATCTCGTAGGCGGCACGGGCCTTCGCGAGCGCGTAGGGGTTGCTGAACTCGCCATCGACTGCCTTGTCGGAGGTCATGACGACCTTCGGGAGCGCGAGGTCCGCGCCCTTCTTGCCTGCCTTCACCTGGTCGATCACCTTGTCGAGTTCCATCTGCATCTTGCGGAACGCGCCGGTGAGGGCGAGCACCTTGACGAGGTTTCCGTTGTAGTCCGCCATCTCGATGGGGTCAAGGAACTCACGGCGGGCGCCGATCATGGCGTCGGCCTTCATGATGATGTAGCCGAAGTTGCTCGCCTTGAGCGCCTCGAACTGCTCCTTCTTGGTGGTGACATCATCGGTGATGACGACGCAGGGAATTCCGGCTGCCGCGAGGTCCTCACGGGCCTGGGTGGGTCCGGGGAGGACGCCGTTCGGGGAGACCACGATACAGAAGTCCGGGCCCCATGCCTTCATATTGCTGACGACGCGGTCGATATCCTCGGGCTGCAGCTTCGTGCCGGAGGTTGCCATGAAGGTGATGATATCCTCACGGTCAGCCCGCTCGTCAAGAAGAAGTTCACCCATTACACCACTGGCGATATTTCCCAGTTTCGCAATTCCTACTTTAACTACCACTTTAAACACCTCTCAAAATTTGAGAACACGATAGTATCGCCAAGTTCTCATATAAACGTTTTGAAATGGGCCTAAATATCCGACCCGGGTGAGGAGTAGTTAAGGAAAAGTGTTTAAATTTATGCCGACAATATATGTTTGATGAAACAAGGTCTGCTTACCGATCGCCAGAAGGAAGTGTTGCGCTACCGGAAGAAAGGGTTGACCCAACAACAGATCGCAGAGATCATCCATACCTCAAAGGCAAACGTCTGCACCATCGAGAAGGCTGCTATCGAGAACATCTCGCGCGCACGTGAGACGCTCGAATTCCTCTATACTCTTGACGCTACGCACCTCTGTACGCTCCAGGGCGGCCTCGATCTGCTCAAGGTCCCCGAGCTTATCTATACCGAGGCCGAGAAGATAGGGATAAAGGTCAAATACGACACAATTTCGCTCATAAACAGGCTCCGGGACGCCAACCCCGACCGGTTCAGGGGCAGACAGGTCCGCGAAGATGTTGAGGTCTACATCAACCAGGACGGTGACCTGTACTTCGGATGACGTTGGTCCGCGCACCCGCGCACCCGCGCGGGCTCGCACTGGAGCGGTCATACCTGCCGGGGAGTTTCACGGAAGGGGACTCCCGGCCGTGTACCTGCCAGCGGGATGATGGCAGCCCTTTGTTCATCCCCCGGACCATTCTATTTGGGGAACTGCTGCCTGATCTGCAGCAGATGTCCGTTTCGTCCGAATTTCTGTGAGATCCGATAACAAGGTTTATATCTCACTTTAAGTAATGTTTAAGAAACCGCTCTGCACAACTCTGCCTGGTTTCGAGAGTTGGCCGGCGCTGAACGCGCCTCCAATTCCCGAAACCTCTCTGGTTCCGCAGCATAGGGGGATCAGACACCCGCGGCAGAGCGGTGTAGAAGGTATCAGACAAAGCGAAGGTCGAACCCTCCTCATGGAGGGCGATGTCGATACGGAGTTGTGCTCGTCACAACGGGATGACAGGAGCTGGATCTGATCGAGACGCTGGGCCAACGCCAGTGCAGCGCGCCCGGTTTCGGGAAAACGATTCCCGGAAGCGTCAAAGAGTCAGGATCTATTGGCGACGACTGGAGCGCGCCCGGTGCACTATCGGGGCCGGCAGCGGAGAGAGAGAGCATTGGATCGTGCTGAGACGAACGTCTCTGCATTCTTCATCTCCGCTACCTCCATCAACTGTTTCCCTTCGCGCCACGCCGTTTCGGCGTGGCGTTCGATATCCTGCCCCGGGTCTACGGGTTCTCCCGAAGACCGATCGTGCCGGCACATCCGGCACGGGGTTCGGCGCATGCGTCGGCTTGCAGTCGATGCATCACACTACAACGCACGAAGGGTTGATTGAAACATGCCGAAGATTAACAGACCACGCAGAGGATCCCTCGCGTACAGCCCGAGAAAGCGGGCAAAAAGCCCGGTTCCACGATACGGCTCATGGCCGGAGTACACGGGAGCCCCGGCTATGCAGGGATTTGCAGGGTACAAGGTGGGGATGACTCACGTCATCATGGTCGATGACCACAAGAGCAGCCCCACTGAAGGCAAGGATGTGATGGTACCAGTGACCGTGGTCGAGGTTCCGCCCATGCGGGTGGCAGGCGTGCGCGCATACAGCGAGGACACCTACGGGAAGCACGCACTGACCGAGGCCTGGACAACAGACCTTGACGAGGAACTGTCACGCCGCGTCAACGTTCCGAAGAATCACGATACCGCTGCTGCCCTTGCTGCCATCAAGGATGCCATCGGCGAAGGGAAGGTCGCGGAGATCTACGCCCTGGCCTACACGCGTCCCATGGAACTCACCGGCGTCCCGAAGAAGGTCCCCGACCTGATGGAGATGCGGATTGCCGGCGGAAACCTCGACGACCAGATCGCCTACGCCGAGGAACTCCTCGGGAAAGAGGTTGCGATCTCCGGCAACCTCGAGGTCGGCGAATTTGTCGATGTGACTGCCGTCACCACCGGTAAGGGTACGGAAGGCCCCGTCAAGCGCTGGGGTGTCCAGGTCCGGAAGCGGAAACACTCTCGCGGCGGCAAAAAGCGCCACATCGGCAACCTCGGTCCCTGGAACCCGCACCACGTCCGGTGGCAGGTGCCCCAGATGGGCCAGATGGGCTACCAGCAGCGCACCGAGTTCAACAAGCGTATCTTAAAGATCGGCGCCAATGGCGACGAGATAACCCCGGCAGGCGGGTTCCTCCACTACGGCCTTGTGCGTGGGCCTTACGTGCTGATCAAGGGTTCCGTCCCGGGGCCGAACAAGCGGCTGGTCCGGATTCGGCCCGCGATACGGAAGGGTGAGCAGACCATCCGCGTACCGACGATCAACTTCGTCAGCACGCAGAGCATGCAGGGGTGAGCAGCGATGAAGGCACAGGTTCGAACACTGACAGGCGAGATCGCCCACGAGATCGATCTCCCCGAAATCTTTAACGAAGAGTACAGGCCCGACCTGATTAAGCGGGCTGTCCTCGCGCTCCAGAGCACCCGGTTCCAGCCGCATGGGACAAACCCCTATGCCGGCATACGCACCTCGGCAGAGTCCTGGGGTAGCGGTCGGGGCGTCGCTCAGGTTCCCCGTCTGAAGAACGGCAGCAGAGTGGCCCGGGTACCACAGGCAACCGGCGGGCGTGCAGCGCATCCCCCGAAGGTCGCAAAGATCCTTGTCAAGGATATCAACCGGAAAGAGAAGCGGAAGGCTCTCAGATCCGCTGTCGCAGCCAGCACCTATCAGGACCTTGTCCGGGGCCGCGGGCACCTCTTTGAGGGCGAGCTTCCGCTGGTCTTTGAGGACCGGTTCGAGGAGGTCACCCGGACTGGCGACGTCATCTCGGCGCTCTCCGCTCTCGGGGTCTATGCCGATGTCGAGCGGGCGAAGAACAGCAGGAAGGTCCGTGCGGGGCGCGGCACCATGCGTGGTCGCCGCTACAAGCAGCGCAAGAGCATCCTCATCGTCACCGGGAGCGAGCCGCTCCGGGCGGCCCGGAACCTTGCCGGCGTCGATGCCGTGGCGGTCAACCAGCTGAACACAGAACTCCTGGCACCCGGCACGCAGGCAGGACGCCTGACGGTCTGGACGGAGTCTGCAATCAGGAGACTGGAGGAGTTCTCATGGTACTGAAATATCCCTTCGTTACTGAAAAAGCAACGATGATGCTTGAGGGCGAGAACAAGCTCCAGTTTATCGTGCAGAGGAACGCCACCAAGCAGGACATCAAGCGCGAACTGGAGTCCGCCTTCGAGCAGGATGTGGCCGAGGTCCGCACGATGATGACCATGAAGGGTGAGAAGAAGGCCATTGTAAAGTTTGCGGACGAGAAGGCGGCTGAAGAGATTCTCAGCCGGCTGGGAATAATGTAAGGTGAGTGACGATGGCACATCGAATCATAGCACAGAGCCGCGGAAAGGGCGGCCCGTCTTACCGTGCACCGTCGCACCGGTATAAGGCCGCCCTGCGGCACATGGGAAAGAATGACGTTCTGGTCTCCGGGATTGTCGTCGATATCGAGCACGACCCGGCCCGTCACGCCCCGATCGCTCTTGTAAAACTCGAGAGCGGCGAGAAGGTATACGCCCTTGCCACCGAAGGGCTCGGTGTCGGGGATGCGGTCTCCTGGGGTCCGGGAGGCATCGTGAAGAACGGAAACACCCTGCCGCTCCGGGAGATCCCGGTTGGTGCGTACGTCTGTAACATCGAAGCCAGGCCCAACGACGGCGGCAAGTTCGTCCGCTCGAGCGGTGTCCAGGCCCTCGTCATCGGTAAGGCCGATGACGGCCGTGTCGGTATCAGGATGCCGAGCGGCAAGAACAAGTGGTTCAACGGCGTCTGTATGGCAACCGTTGGTATCGTTGCTGGTGGCGGACGGGGCGAAAAACCGTTTGCCAAGGCAGGAAAGAAGGCCCTCCACGTCAGGTCCTCCGCCGAGAGATGGCCCCGCGTCAAGGGTGTCTGCATGAACGTCATCGACCACCCGTTCGGTGGCGGTGGTCACCAGCACTGCGGACGGCCGAAGACCGTGTCACACGGAACGTCCCCCGGCAGGAAGGTAGGGCATATTGCCGCCCGGAGAACCGGCAAGTGGAAGAAGTGAGGGGTGAAGCATGGCAAAGAAGACACAGAAGCGAATGCCGCGGCGGCGAGAGGAGTTCACCTACCGCGGCCACTCCGTTGAGGCTCTGCAGCAGATGGCTCTCTCCGAGCTGCTGCCGATTATGCCGTCCCGGGCACGCAGGAAGTTTGACCGCGGTCTCTCCCGGGAGCACGAGAAACTCCTCGCCGATGTCCGGTCGGGAGATGCAACCATCCGCACTCATCTGCGTGACATGATTGTCATGCCTGAGATGGTGGGGAAGACGATCGAGATCCACAACGGGAAAGAGTTCCAGAAAGTGGAGATCCAGCCTGAGGCGGTCTTCCATTACCTTGGAGAGTTTGCACTGACCCGCAGGAGAGTCTCTCACGGCAGCGCCGGTATCGGTGCAACCCGGTCGAGTAAGTACGTGCCGCTGAAGTGATGGCTATGGCAAGGACAGAATATTCAGCAAAGATTGAGGGCGAGAACGTCGCTCGCGCAAAGGCGAACGAACTTCCCGTCTCCCCCAAGCACTCGATCGAGATTGCCAGGTTCATCCGGAACATGACCACCACCGAAGCGAGGGCATACCTTGCCGATGTGGTTGAACTGAAGAAGGCCATCCCCTTCAAGCGGTTCAACCGGAACGTCGCCCACAAGCGTGGCCTCGATAAGTGGGCAGCAGGCCGGTACCCCGTCAAGGCTGCGGAGGCATACATCCGGCTGCTCGAGTCTGTCGAGAAGAACGCGGAGTACATCGGCCTCGATACCGGGAAACTCAGGATCGACCACGTCGCCGCCAACGCGGGCCGTGGTCTCCGGGCATTCTTCCCGCGTGCAATGGGCCGCGCCACCCCGAAGCGCAGGGAGACTGTGAACATCGAGATCGTCGTGACCGAGGTGGCGTAATGGCAATTGAGAAGAAGTTTATTACTGACGGCGTACGCAACGTCTGCGTCGAGAAGTTCCTGACCAAGGAACTCAAGCGTGCTGGATACGGCGGCATGGACATCACCCGGACGCCGCTTGGCACCCAGGTGACCATCTTTGCGGAGAAACCCGGTATCGTGATCGGGAAGGGCGGCAAGCAGGTTCGCCAGCTTACCCAGGACCTCGCCACCACCTACGGTATCGAGTCCCCGCAGGTGGAGGTCCAGCAGATCCAGAACCCCAACTTCAACGCCCAGATCATGGCTGAGCGGCTGGCAAACGCCCTTGAGCGCGGCTGGTACTTCAGAAAGGCCGGACAGAGCACGATCCGCCGCGTCATGGAATCCGGTGCGCTTGGCTGTGAGGTCATCGTCGCCGGAAAACTGACCGGTGCCCGGGCACGGACCCAGAAGTTCATCGAAGGCTACGTCAAGCACTGCGGTGAGCCCAGCGAGACGATCGTTGAGAGCGGCTACGCGATTGCGGTCAAGAAACTCGGAACCATCGGTGTCCAGGTCAAGATCGTCCCGCCGGATGCCAAGCTGCCCGACACCTTCGAGGTTCTCCCGCCCCAGCCGAAGGCGGCCCCGGCCGAGATCCCCGAGCCCGAAGAGGTTGGCGAGGAAGAACTCGAGGCCGATCTCGAGGAGATCTCCGAAGAGGAGTACGTGGAGGAGAGATAAATGGCAATCTTTCGCGCAAAGGAAGTGAAGCAGCTCTCCGACACCGAGCTTCTCGAGCAGGAGCAGAAACTCTCCCTCGAACTGATCCAGGAACGGGGGAAAGTCAGCGCCGGCGGTGCCACCGAGAACCCCGGGAGGATCCGCGAGGTTAAAAGAACGATCGCGCGCATCCAGACCGAGCGCAATGCACGGAGGAACGCATGATCTCGCCCCAGAACGTCCTGCGGCACGAGTTGATCGGCCTGGACGTTCTGGTCGCCTCTGCAAGCAACCCCGGTCATGTCGGGGTATCGGGCCGCATCATTGATGAGACCCGGAATACCCTGATCATCCAGACCGGGCGGGGTGAGAAGCGGATACCAAAACGGTTCAGCGTATTCCGCATCCGGCTCCCTGACGGCACGCTCGTCGATGTTGACGGGTCGAGCCTGGAGGCACAGCCCGAACGGCGGATCAGTATGCGCATCAGATAAACGAGGATGAATAATGGCACGAAACATTGGGTTGGACGTCCCCATTCCGGAAACGGAATGTGAGGACGCAAATTGTCCGTTTCACGGCACTTTGCCGGTACGCGGCCAGGTGATTACCGGCAAAGTCGTGAGCGACCGTATGAACGGTACTGTCGTCGTGGAGCGTGAGTTCCTCCACTACGTCAAGAAATACAAGCGGTACGAGAAACGCCGGTCCCGGTATCATGCTCACAGCACGCCCTGCCTCAATGCGGGTGTGGGTGATGTGGTCCGGATCGCAGAATGCAGGCCGCTTTCAAAGACCAAGAACTTTGTCGTGGTTGAGGTGATGAAGGAATGAAGGCGATGCAGTCGACCATTCCGCGCGCCCTCGCCACCGGCTCACGGATGGTCTGCTCCGACAACACCGGCGCACGGCTCGTGGAGATCGTCTCGGTCGACGGTTACCACGGTGTCCGGCGGCGGCAGCCCTGCATGGGCGTCGGCGACATCGCGACCGTGAGCGTCAAGAAGGGCACCCCCGATATGCGGAGGAAACTCGAGAAAGCGGTGGTCATCCGGCAGAAGAAGGAGATCCGCCGCCCGAACGGCATCCGGCTCTCGTTTGAGGACAACGCCATGGTGCTCGTCAACGAGCGCGGCGAGCCGAAGGGGACCGAGATCAAGGGTGCCGTCCCCCGCGAGATCGCCGAGCGGTTCCCGAAGATCGCCTCTATGGCGACGATAATCGTGTAAGGTGTGGTGAAGCATGGTACGCATAGCAAGCAAACAACCGAGAAAACAGCGTAAGGCACGTTACAACGCACCGAACCACACCCGGGGCCGGTTCCTCTCCGCATCGCTTGCCCCCGAACTCCGTGGAAAGTACAACGTCCGGAGGACCCGTGTGGTCAAGGGCGACACCGTCAAGGTGCTCCGTGGAGATTTCGCCGGCGATGAAGGTGTCGTCGATGCGGTAGACATGAAGACGTGCCGGCTGATCGTGCACGGCGTGATGGTGACGAAGGCGGACGGAACCGAGGTTCCCCGGCCGGTCGACCCCTCGAACGTGCAGGTCACGAAGCTCAACCTGAAAGACAAACTCCGTGAAGAGAGACTCGGAGGCGGAGCATAATGTCCAAATATCTTAAGCGACTGGTAGCGCCGGAGTCCTGGCATATACCGAAGAAAGTACAGAAATTCGTCATGAAGACCGCTCCCGGTCCCCACAACGCCGGCGCACTGCCGGTCGGGGTCTGGCTCCGCGAGCACATTGGCCTCGCACAGAACGCGAGTGAGGTCCGGAAGATCCTGCACCAGCGGGATGTCCTCGTCAATGGGCGGGCCTGCAGAGACCCGCAGATGGGGCTTGGCGTCTTTGATATCGTCTCGATCCCGAAACTCGGGAATCACTACCGTATCCAGCTCGACAAGCGGGGCAACCTGGTTGGCGTCGAGATCCCGGCGGAGTCCGCAAAGACCCGGCTCTGCAAGATCCGGAACAAGACCACCGTCAAAGGCGGCAAGGTCCAGTTGAACCTTGCATACGGGGCAAACATTCTCGCCGACAACACCTACAAGGCGAAAGACTCCATCGTTGTGACCCTCGGAACAGATGGTGACGGCCGGTTCCAGATCATCGACCACTTCCCCTTCGAAGAAGGCAATGTGGCCATGGTCGTCGGCGGAAAGCACTCCGGGAAGGTCGGCAGGATTGTCGAGATCATCAGGACCGCGAGTTCCGTCCCCAACCGCGTCATCCTCGTGGACGATGCGGCTGCCGAGCGGTTCGAGACCATTGAGGAGTACATCTTCATGGTCGGCCGGTCCGCGATTGCACCTGAGCTGGAGGCCTCGGCATGAGCGCAATGAAGGATATCTACATCGATAAGGTCGTTGTGCACATGGGCGTCGGAGAGAGCGGTGAGCGGCTGGTCAAGGCCGAGGATATCATGAGGCAGATCACCGGCCAGAAATCCGTCCGCACCATCGCGAAGCGGACCCAGCCGGCGTTCGGTATCCGGAAGGGCGCACCTATCGGGTGCAAGGTCACCCTGCGCCGGGAGAATGCTGAGAAGTTCATCGAGACCGCGCTCAACATCATTGAGCGGCGCCTCGCACCCTCGCAGTTTGACCAGACCGGCAACGTCTCGTTCGGTATCGAAGAGCATACCGATTTCCCGGGCATGTCCTACGATCCGATGATTGGTATCTATGGCATGGACATCAACGTGGTGCTTGAGTACAAAGGCGTGCGGATCGCGCGCCGGAGTGTCGAGCGCAGGAAACTGCCGGCGGACCAGAAAGTGAATAAAGAGGCAGCCATCGCGTTCATGCGCGAGCGCTACCAGGTGGAGGTGTAAGGTATGGCAGAAGAATCAGGCGCACCTTCTGTGAGCGAGAACAAGAAGAAGTTTGGCCGTGGCGCGAACGCTTGCCGCATCTGTGGCCGGAAGCAGGGCCTTGTGCGCAAGTACGGCATCTACTTCTGCCGCCAGTGTTTCCGCGAGTGGGCTGGAAAAATGGGCTTTAAGAAGATGAACTAGGGGTTAGAGAATATGGCACGACTGAATCCAATCGCTGATGCGATGAGCACAATCAAGAATGCCGGCGATGCTGGAAAGAACGAGGTTATTGTCGAACCCGCCAGCAAGCTCCTCGGCGCAATGCTCCGCGTCATGCAGGAAAACGGCTTTATCGGCGGCTTCGAGTTCATCGACGACGGCCGCGGCGGCCAGTTCCGGGTCCAGCTCACCGGAACGATCAATAAGTGTGGCGCCATCACCCCCCGGTTCCCGGTGGCGATGGCTGACATGGAATACTGGGAGTCGCAGTACCTCCCCGCAAAGAACTTCGGCATCCTGATCGTCTCCACCTCGAAGGGAGTCATCTCCCACGAAGAGGCCCGGGGCCAGGGTATCGGCGGGCAGCTGCTGGGATACGTCTACTGATGGAGGGCGAGAGTATGGGAATTACACGACAGGTTGAGATCCCTCCCGGTGTGAACGCTACGCTCGAAGGCAGCGTGCTCACGGTCTCCGGACCGAAGGGCACACTGGTACGTGACATGCGCTTCCCCCAGATTGATGTCACGGTTGGTGACGGTGAAGTCGTCGTCGCCACGGCATCCGACAAGAAGCGGATCCTTGCCATGAGCGGGACGCTTGAGGCCCTGGTCAAGAGCATGTTCCGGGGTGTCACCGAAGGCTACGAGTACCGCATGAAGGTGGTCTACAGCCACTTCCCGATCCAGCTGAAACTTCAGGGCAACCGCCTTGAGATCAACAACTTCCTTGGCGAGAAGCAGCCCCGGGTAGCAAAGATCATCGAGGGCGTCACCGTCAAGGTTGGGAGCGATGAGGTGACTCTCACCGGTATCGACAAGGAGAAGGTGGGCAACACGGCCGCAAACATCGAGCACGCGACCAGGATCACGAAGCGCGATCCCCGGGTGTTCCAGGACGGCATCTACATCACCGAGAGGGCGTGAAAATAATGGACGAAACAAGAAGATTGATCCGCGTCCGCACCCGGCACAACAAGCCTGCCTTCAAGAGGCGGGGATTGCACCGCAAGTCGAGACTCGAGGATGTCTGGCGGCGTCCGCGTGGTCTACAGAGCAAGCAGAGAGCGCAGTTCAAGGCAAAGGGTGCTCTGCCCCGGCCGGGATACGGAAGCCCTGCCGCGATCCGCGGAATGCACCCGAGCGGCTATGAGGAAGTGCGGGTGTTTACGCCTGCGGAACTTACGGGACTGAATCCCGAGACTCAGGCTGTCCGGATCGGCGGGTCTGTCGGCAACAGGAAGCGTGGAGTGATCCAGACGCGGGCCATGGAACTGGGGCTCAAGGTGCTCAACGCAAAAGACCTCACCCGTGCGGCTGAAGAACCTGTCGCAACCGAAGAAGAGGTGAACGAGGATGAGTGATCTCGCCAGCCAGAAGCGAATGGCAGCCGCCATCCTCAAGTGCGGCGTCAACCGTGTCTGGTTCGATCCTGAACGCCAGGCCGATATCGAGGCGGCCATCTCCAGAAGCGACCTGCGTGAACTCGTCGCGGAAGGCGTGATCCGGGCGCACCCTGTCAAGGGGAACAGCCGTGGCAGAGCACGTGCGCGGATGGCGAAGCGTTCCTACGGCCACCGGAAAGGTCCGGGCCGGAGGAAGGGTGCCGCTGGTGCCCGGGGTTCCAGCAAACGGTCCTGGATCAGGAAGATCCGGGCACAGCGTCGCGTCCTGCGCGAGATGCGCAGCGAAGGCACAATTGAACGGAGTCTCTATCGCGTGATGTACCGGCGGGCTTCCGGAGGTCAGTTCCGGAGTGTATCGCATCTTACGGCTCATGTTGAGACGATGGCAGGGAGGATGAAATAATGGCAACCGGCCCAAGATACTTCGTGCCCTTCCGCAGGAGGCACGAGGGCAAGACTGATTACTACAAGCGGATGTCGCTCCTGTCATCGGGAACGCCGAGGATGGTCGTCCGGAAGACGAACCGGCAGATCATCGTACAACTGGTCGTCCCCGAGATTGAGGGAGACCGGACCCTGGTGGCTGCGTACTCGGCTGAACTTGCCGATTTCGGCTACGAGGGAACGACTGCGTGCACCCCGGCGGCATACCTGACCGGGATGCTGTTTGCGGTCAAGGCGTTGAATGCAGGGTACGATGAGGCGATCCTCGACATCGGCCTCGCCCGGGCGAAACCCGGTGCGCGTGTCTTTGCCGCCCTCAAGGGGGCAGTGGACGGAGGTCTCGATGTCCCCTATGGCGAGTCGATTCTCCCCGATGAAGAGCGGCTCAAAGGTGCCCATATCGCCGGGTATGCTCCCGAGCGGGCAGGCAACCTGGTGGCGAATGTAGAGGCTGTGGCTCAGGCCATCATGAAGGAGCTGGTGTGACATGGCATACGTACAGGAAGAATGGATTCCGCTCACCGGTCTCGGGCGCAAGGTTGCCGCAGGCGAGATCACCAGTATTGATGAGGTGCTCGCAAGCGGTAGACCAATCAAGGAGCCGCAGATCGTCGACTTCCTCGTGCCCGACCTGGAGGACGAGGTGCTGGACATCAATATGGTCCAGCGGATGACCGACTCGGGCCGCCGTGTGAAGTTCCGCACCGTTGTGGTGGTCGGCAACCGGAACGGCTATGTCGGGTTTGGCCAGGGCAAGGACACCCAGGTCGGTAACGCGATCCAGAAAGCAATAGCAAACGCAAAACTGAATCTCATCAAGGTCTCCAGGGGATGCGGGAGCTGGGAGTGTGGTTGCGATACCGCCCACTCGATCCCCATCGAGGTGACCGGCAAGGCAGGAAGCGTCAAGGTGACGCTGAAGCCCGCGCCGCAGGGTATTGGCCTCGTGACCGGGGATATCCCGAAGAAGGTCCTGCAGCTTGCAGGCATCAAGGATGTCTGGGCCTTCAACCGGGGGCAGACCCGGACGACGATCAACTACGCGAAGGCGACGTTTGAGGCACTCCGGCAGACGAATATCGTCCGGATCGGAGGGAATGAGTGATGTACGCGATAGTGCAGGTGCGCGGCGTGGTCAACACCAACCGTGAGATCAAGGACACCTTAAAGATGCTCCGTCTGCACCACATCAACCACTGCGTTCTCGTGCCTGATACCCCGGCGTATCTGGGCATGATTCGCAAGGTGAAGGACTACGTGGCGTACGGCGAGGTGGATCAGGATACTCTGGCCACCCTCCTGCGCACCCGGGGTCGCCTGACGGGAGACGAGCGGCTGACCGATGACTACGTCCGTGCGCATACCCCGTATGCCGGCATTGACGAGTTCGCAGCGGCCCTCTGCAACGGTGAGATAACTTTCCGCGATCTGGCGGAGATCAAGCCGGTGCTGAGACTGCATCCCCCACGAAAGGGCTATAAAACAATCAAGCGAACCTTTCAGCAGGGTGGGGCTCTCGGCTACTATGGCCCGGAGATCAATGATCTCCTCTACAAGATGAGGTGAGACTGATGCCCGTAAACAAGAGAACCAAATACAGGGGTTCACGGACCTGTGGCGGCGGCACGCACAAAAACCGGCGTGGCGCCGGCAACAGGGGTGGACGGGGTAGAGCCGGGCAGCGCGACCACCGCTTCTCCCACTTCTACCTGAAGGGTGAGATATCCAACGGCAAGCACGGTTTCGTCAACAAGACTTCCGTGCCGGTATCTGCTCTCGATATAGGGGAGATCGACCAGATGGCCGAGGTGCTGCTCCGCGAGGGGCTTGCCTCCCAGGAGGGCGACCTCATCGCCCTCGACGTCACTGGACTCGGTATCGACAAGGTACTTGGTGGCGGAAGAGTCACTCACAAGATGAGTATCTCTGCCCGGCAGTTTTCAGAACGGGCCCGGGCAAAAATTGAGGAGATGGGCGGTCAGGCAACGACCGTCTGATCCTCTTTTCAGGTGAAATCATGGGAGATCTGCTGGATAGATTTGAACCAATCCTTGCAGCGATGCCTGCAGTCCGAAGTCCGGAGGGGCATGTCCACTTCAAGAATAAACTCCTGTGGACGCTTGCAATCCTGCTTCTCTACTTCTCATTGACCAATATTGATATCTTTGGGCTCTCTCCACAGTCACAGGATCTCTTTGGAATGTACCGTGCCCTGCTTGCTGGTGCGAGCGGTTCGCTCCTGCATCTTGGTATCGGGCCGATCGTCACCGCGTCGATTGTGTTGCAGCTGCTCAAGGGCGCCGGAATCCTGCAGATCGATACCAGTGATGCACGTGGGCAGGTCATGTATATGGGCCTGCAGAAGATGCTCATCTTCGTGATGATCATCGTCGAAGCGTTCCCCATGGTTGCGAGCGGGATGATGATGCCCGACCCGTCGGTGGCGATGCAGTTCTTCGGCGGGAATATGCTCACGGTCTCGCTCCTGATCTTCCTCCAGGTCTGCATAGGCGGCCTCCTGGTGGTGCTGATGGATGAGGTCGTGACCAAGTGGGGTATCGGTTCGGGCGTGGGGCTCTTCATCGTTGCAGGAGTCTCGCAGGGTCTCGTGAACGGCTTCCTGAACTGGCAGACGGGCACTGACCCCTTCCCGATCGGGTTCTTCCCGCGGCTGTTCGCCATAGGGACGTCGGGAGCAAGTTTCCTCGAATACTTCGGCACGGACTTGCTCGCCCTGGTCACGACGATCGTGATCTTCATGGTCATCGTCTACGTGGAGTCGACCCGTATCGAGATCCCGCTTGCACACACCGCTGTCCGCGGTGCTCGCGCGCGGTTCCCGGTGAAGCTCATCTACGCAAGTGTTCTGCCGATGATCCTGGTCCGGGTGCTGCAGGCGAACATCCAGATGATCGGGATGTTCCTCTCGAACGCCGGGATAACCATCTTCGGTGAGTTCCAGGGACAGGTGCCGGTCAACGGCCTGATGTGGTATATCGCTCCCATCAACCAGCCGCAGGACTGGATGTGGTGGCTCACCGACCTCGGGCATGCCCCCTGGGAGATCCTTCTCAGAATGGGTATCGATATCACCGTCATGGTGGTCGGAGGCGCGATCTTCGCGCTCTTCTGGGTCAAGACCGCAGGCCTCGACTCAAAGGACGTGGCCCGGCAGATCCAGAGAAGCGGGATGCATATCCCCGGCTACCGCCGGAACGAGCAGGTGCTTGTGAAGTACCTCGACCGCTACATCCCGCGGATCACCATCATCGGCGGTGCGTTCATCGGGATCCTCTCGGTCGTGGCGAACCTCTTCGGTGTCATCGGAGCGGTCGGCGGAACGGGACTGCTGCTTGCGGTGAGTATCACTTACCGGCTCTACGAGGAGGTCGCAAGCCAGCAGATCATGGAGATGTACCCGTTCATGCGCGGGTTCTTTGGGAAGGAGTAAGTCCGAAGGCCCGACCTCGCGGGTCGGGCCGGAGGAGTTACTCCGGGAGAAGCGGCGCGAAGCGCTCGCTTCGACTGGAGTGTAATCCTCTCGATCGAGTGCACCCCTGTTGATAGGTGCATCATCCAAATCTACTCCTTTCCCAACCCGACTCAACACCCTTTTTCGCCCGGGCACCCATCAGGGCCGTCCGGGCCCGGAAAGATTCCGAAAGGAATTACTCTTCATGCGCGGATTTATTTTACACGCAACCATATTCTAAATGGAGTGATAGACTTGGGGAAGAAAGTCGTCGTGACGGGGGTTCCCGGCGTCGGGAAGACCACCGTCATCAATGGTGCGATGGAGAGACTGGCGGCCGAGGGTGTCGCCTATCAGGCCGTCAACTTCGGCACGTTCATGTTTGATGTAGCCATGAAGGAGAACCTGGTCTCGAATCGCGATGAGATGCGAAAACTTGGAAAGGACGTCCAGAAACGTCTCCAGCAGGCTGCTGCCTCAGGGATTGCCGCCATGAGTGGAGATGCGAACGTCATCATCGATACCCACAGCAGCGTCAAGACCCCGACGGGGTTCCTTGCAGGGCTGCCTGAGTGGGTGCTCCGCGAGCTGATGCCCGATGTAATCGTGCTGGTGGAGACCGACCCGGACCAGATCCTGATGCGTCGGCTCGGTGACGCCTCAAGAGTCCGCGATATGGAAGGAGCCCGGGCCATTGCCGAGCACCAGGAGTTCAACCGCGCTATCAGTGCGGCGTATGCGATGTACACCGGCTGCACCATCAAGATCGTCAAGAACGAAAACTTCCTGCTTGAACGAGGCATCGACGATCTGGTGAGTGCGCTGAGGTAACCTGACATGGTGGACCTGAAGAAGCACGGCCCGACGATCGCCCTCGTCTTTACCATGCTCGTGATGCTCTCATACAGCATCGAATGGATACGGGTGACGGTCGGTTCGGCGATGGATGTAGTGCTGGGCCCCTTCATCGATACCTTTGGCGTACCGTTCTTCGTCATGATCATGATCCTCTCCGGCATAACGGGCCTGTACTCGTCGCTGGTCCAGAAGTACACCATCGATTACGAGAAGATGCAGGAGACGCAGGTGAAGATGCGGGCGTTCCAGAAGGAGTTCCGGGAGGCCCAGCTCTCCGGGGACGAGAAGAAGATTAAGAAACTCCAGGGCAAGCAGGAACGGATGATGCAGGACCAGCTTGAGATCTCCCGGCAGCAGTTTACTCCGATGGCGATCATCCTCGTGCTGACGGTGCCGATCTTCTTCTGGCTTCTCCTGCGGCTCCCGGCAATCGACGCGCCGGCCACCATCGCGAGCGGCATCGTCATGCCCTTCCTCGGAACCGTCGGTCTCTCGGCCTCTGCGTTCTGGATTGTCCCCGCCTGGATCCTCTGGTACATGCTCTGTTCGCTGGCCATCAGCCAGGTGATCAGGAAGTCTCTCAACATCGGAGGACTCTGATGCGGATCACCATCAGCGGCCCGCCGGGAAGTGGCACCACATCGCTCGCCCGGTACCTTGCCGGGAAGTACGGGCTTGAACTCATATCCGCAGGAGAGGTCTTCCGTCAGCTCGCCCGTGAGCACGGCATGGACCTTGCCGAGTTCGGCAGGTTCGCAGAGAACGATCCCTCGGTTGACCGGATGATCGATCTCCGGCAGAAAGAGATCGGCGAGGGCACCGAGAATATCATCGTCGAAGGCCGGCTCTCCGGGCGGATGATCGAGAACGCCGATCTCCGGATCTGGCTTTCTGCCTCGCTCTCCTGCCGGGCAAAACGGATCGCAGGCCGTGATGGAATGGACGAAGAGGGGGCCCGGGTTTACACGGAGAACCGGCAGCGTTCGGAAGCAACCCGCTACCTGAACTACTATGATATTGATATCAGCGACCTCTCGCCATACGATATCGTTCTCTCGTCTGAGACCTTCGGCGTAGATGCCCTCGGTGCGATTGTGGATGCCGCAATCGCGTGCCTCGCGCGGCGGCAGACCGAAACCTCTTAGGGCATCTTTGCCCTCTTTGCTTTTATCTTTTTAATGCGCCGGAGCCGTGTCCACTCCTGCCGTTCCATCTCGTCGCGCTGGTCCTCGATAAATCGGCGTATCTGTGTAAGCTCCGGGATGACCTTGAACTCGAGCGCGTTCACCCGCCGCCGGGTCCGCTCGATCTCGTCGAGCAGGCGCTTAACCCCGCCTTCGAGTTCAGCGCTTGTGATAATGGCTTCAAGGAGGTCCTCGTAGGCATCGGCAGCGTCATCGATGACCGACGATGTCCCGAGGATACCGTAACCCCGCTGATCGAGCGTCTTTTTTACCATCACCGGTCCGAGGTCGGGGAGCCGCACGCCAAAGACATTCTTGTGTCCGGCCGTGTAGGTGGGGATAGCCTCCACCGAGAGCGCCGCAAGGAGCACTCCCGTCCCCCCCTCCATCATGGCGGCGACTGCCACCATCTCCCGGGCCCCGGTGTACTTCTCTTCGAGCTCCCTGCGGTGCAGGGCTGCCTGCTCGGTGAGTCTGGTCAGTTCCAGCACCATGCCGTCGAGTTTCATGGATAAAAGGCGGTGTATCCGTTCCGCGAGCGCCATCCGCCGCTTGACGACCAGGAGGCCGGACCGGGTGGGTTTGATATCATCGGGCGGCATGCTGTCTCGCCTATAGGACAATATACTGCCATATCCGCTCGGATGGCAGACCGAATGCTTTCCCTCGTGCGATTGCCCGCAGGTTCGCGACCTCGTACTTCTTCCGCTCCAGGTATGCAAGCACCGCCAGGACTGAGAACGGGTGACGCCGGGAGAGCGCCTCCATCTGGTGGAGCCTGATGCGGGTGACTGCCATCTCGATCTCATGAACGGGTCGCCGGCGCTGGTGCCACCGCTGCCAGACCAGTTCTGCAGCGTCAACACTGGAGAAGTCCGGATCCTGCCGGAGTTCGCGCACTGCCTGGGCGAGAACCGGCGCGATCTCGGTCTCCAGGAAGACGTTGACGAACTCCCCCTCCGTCTCGATGCCGTAGAGCCGCCGGAAGAGGCTCGTGGGGATCCGGCCGCCTGGGATCATGGTCCGGTCGATGACCGTGATGTCGCACGCCTCTTCTGCACAGTGAAGCCGGAGAAGGTTTCTCATGTTGGTTATATCGATCTCGAACCGGAGGTAGTCGACCAGCTCCTGGCACCCGCCGCATCCGGATGTGCCGAGATTGAGCAGTTCGGCATAGTATTGCCGGTAGAGTTCGTTCTCAAACCGGGCAAAGACTCCCTGCTCCCCGCAGGCCTGGTAGTGCTCTGAAAGGATTGGATGGAGCCGCCAGCCCTGGAGGGCCTCGATAGCCCTACCGCAGTCCGGCTGGTCGAGCAGGTTGTCGAGGAGTGGGCTGTCGATCTCGCCGGCCGGGATGAGGAGGTCGCGGATCTGTTGCCGGGGTACACGGTGAACAGTGCCCCGCAGGATTGCCATGACGTTTGCGATATCCCACCGGGTGAGGTATTCCATGGTCAGGGTCTGCAGGTCGCCGGGAGCGATCGCCATGGCGTGCCGGAACGACCGCGACAGGTTACGGTTTACCGCCTCTTCGATGAGCTGGGCGCCGGTATAGTCATGCGCGAGATCCATGATCTCCTGCCTGTAATCCTCCCGGTGACTGAGGTGGGCGACGACTTCCGGTATGCTCATCCGCATGATCCGCAGGTACTCCTCATGAGGGAGGAGCGTAGTCCTCCGCACCCGAAACCGGGTACAGGCATAAATGCATGATGGAGAGATCACGCCGGACGGTGGCATGCACCCCCATTACTGCCACCTCCTATAAATGCGCACCCGGTCGATCGGGGAGGTGGTGGACGAACCGGAGGACTCGGTCCGGGTTTCGGCAACATGTGCGGGTTCATCTGACAATCAAGAACGGTCTATCGGGATGCGGCAGGTCACCAGGATGCTGCCTATGCTACCGGCATAACAATCATGGTCAACAGTTCGCTCTTGGGATACCCGGGCCCGTTATAGTAGTATTCATAAGCGGTGCCGGCAGGCTTAAGCCCGTTTTTCACTATCCAGTCCGCCATCTCCCGGTATGCGCCACGGTACATGCAAAAGACAACGTTGCCTTCCGGAATGAAACCCGGGCGAATATCACCCCTCGCCGGCAATGCCTTCGGTACGGGAAACCCTATCTCTACGTCAAGGTTTTGCATATCCATGTTGTGGTAGGCCACATACGGAATGTCTGATGGGAGTTCGCCCAGTTCCTTCAAGTAGGCTCCCATTTTGCAGTAACTCTCGCCGATCAGCCCGGGTAAATCCTCGACTTTTGTTCTGGTGCGGATCGATATGGTGGGCTGCTCCCTTCTTCGTAGAACCTCGATCTCTGATACTCTCGGCATCTTATCCCTCCGGTTTGGTATGTAATATCGGTCTGGTCTCCGGGGGAGCCTCTTTTTACCTGTACGCGGTCTATGCTCCGCCTTCTTATTTGACAGTTCCATCTCTCCCCTCAAATACCTTTGCCGGGGCACCTGCGTCTGTGCTGGTGCGTAATTTCCGATGCACGAACAGCGTTCCGTTTCTCTCGATTAGGGGCTGAACCCGGAGCTGCCTGGTCAACCGTAGTGTGGTCAGTGCCCCTGTCGCCCCCCGGATCATCCCCGTCCGGCAGGCAAGATTCATATCCTGCGCCGGCAACCCCCCTCCGATCATCATGCCGTACTCGGTCGTGACGGACGATCTCTTCCGGGCCCACGACCATCCCGGGCACCCTGAGTCGCAGGCACGCCTTGAGGCCGCCCTCACCGGTGTGCCGGCCGATGCCCGCCGGATTGCCCCGACAAAAGCAGCCCCCGATGACCTGGCGCGGGTGCATACGCACCGGCATATCACGGCAATCCGCTCGTTCTGCGAGGAGTGCCCTCCCGGCCGGGCCTGTTACATCGACCCCGACACCTATGTCACCTCCGGATCGTTTGATGCGGCCCTCTATGCGGCAGGGGCTGCTATCCTGGCTGTCGAGCGGGCGCTCGACGGGGAACACTCGTTTGCCCTGGTCCGCCCGCCCGGGCACCATGCCGTGCCGGACCGGGCAATGGGGTTCTGCCTCTTCAACAACGTTGCCGTGGCAACAGCACAGGCGCTTCGGGAGGTTGCCCGGGTGGCGATCATTGATTGGGACCTGCACCACGGGAACGGGACACAGGCGGCGTTTTACACCTCGGACCGGGTGCTCTACTGTTCGGTGCACCAGGCAGGAACCTTCCCCGGGACCGGGTGGCCGGATGAGCAGGGCGCCGGCCCGGGCGTCGGGTATACGATCAACATCCCGCTTGCGGCAGGCTCGACCGGTGCCGATTATGCACTGGTCTTCCGGGAGGTCTTCGTCCCGGCGATCCGGGGCTTTAAGCCGGCCCTCCTGGTAGTATCGGCGGGCCAGGACCCGCTTTTTGATGATCCGCTCGGCTCGATGTAACTTCGTCCCGATGACTTCGGGGTCCTGACCGGGATGCTGGTGGACGCGGGCTGCACGGCGCTCGCCCTCGTGCTCGAAGGGGGCTACGGGCGGTCGCACGCCGCAGCGGTCAGGGCGATATGTGCCGCCCTTGAGGGAGCGCGCCCAACCCCCGAAGGTGGTGAGGCGAAGACGAGCACCCGGCTGCTCGTGGAGGAGTACGGGAGCGGCGGGCGCGCCGTCCTCATGTGACGGGCTCGGGTTCGTCATTGACTGCCGCACCGATAGCCTCTGTCGTCACGATGCACCCCTGTAGCAGTCTCACGTTCACCGGGACGAGCCCGGGGCCGGAGTTCCCGACAACGCTCCGCGATGCGGTGCGGTGCCTATCGTAACGCTCCTGTCCTCCCGGCGTTGACGGACCTGGATCCTGGTTCCAGGCAGTTATTTATACTTCAATGTATTATTTTGTACAATGATGTTTATTGAGGTACCGGGATCTCCCATCCAACCCCCCCTCATCAGGAGCATCCCTGGAGAATTCTTCTGGCCCCTCCCCCAGCCACGCTGGCGTACGCACTGATCTTTCAAACCGAATCGCCCGTCGAACTCCAACTGTGAAACTGATACCATGAAATCGAGAGATATTGCAATCATCGGCATACTTCTTGCCGTCGGGGCCATCATCAGGTACATGTCGCTCCTGATCCCCGGCCCCATCGTATCGAACCTTGTGATCGCCTTCTATAGCCTCGCCATCATCCTTGTCGTGCCTACGTTCAGGGAGGCGCTCGGGATCGGCGTCGTTGCGGGTATCATCTGTGCCCTCCTCAGTCACTCAATCTTCCCGCCCGCGAACCTTGTCAGCGAACCCATCGGTGCGGTTGTCTGTCTCGGGACGTATATGATGCTGCGGGAGCGGTTCATCCTCGCCCCGGCGGTGACGACACTTCTGGCCACCTTCGCGAGCGGTTTCTCGTTCATCTTCATCTCCATCCTCGCCGTGGCCCCGACCGTCCTTGACAAGTTCGGGACGCTCGAGGCGTTCCTCGCGGTCACCGTGCCGATCGTCCTGATCACGGCGGGGGTCAACGCCGCCGTCGCCCTGGCGCTCGAGATGCCGGCATCGCGGGCCCTGATGCGGGGTACGCGGCAGACGGCTCCGGCGCGGGATGCGAGGCTGGTCGATGAGTCCTGAGACCGGGCGGGAGACCGCCCTCTCTCTTCGAGATATTTCCTATACCTACCCCGGATCGGAGACGCCGGCACTTAGCGGTATCAGCCTCGCCATCGCGAAGGGGGAGATCGTCTTCGTCACAGGCCCGACCGGGGCAGGGAAGACGACGCTCTGCCTTGCGGCGTCAGGCATCCTCCACCACGAGTACGGCGGCACGCTCCGGGGTGCGATCACCCTCCTCGGCAGAAACGTCCGGGACTACCGGAATATGGGCGAGATCGGGAGGCACCTCGGGGTGGTCTTCGACGACGCCGACGCCCAGCTCATCTTCACGACCGTCGAGGAGGAGGTTGCGTCCGGCCTCGAGAACCTCGGCCTCTCCCGGGAGGAGATGCAGCGGAGGCTCCACGAGGTGATGGAGGCGACCGGGATCGCCGATCTTGCGGACCGTGCGCCGCACACCCTCTCCGGGGGGCAGAAACAGCGGGTCGCCATCGCCGCAACCATCGCGCTCGGCACGAAGATCCTGATCCTCGACGAACCCACCGCCGAACTGGACACGGAGGCGACCGCTGCGGTATCCGCTCTCCTCCAAAGGCTCTCCGGCGAGGGCACCGCCGTGCTCATCGTCGAGCAGAAACTCGGCGAGCTTGCCGCCATCGCGGACAGGATGGTCGTCGTCGAAGACGGAGCGATCGCAAGGGTCGGGTCTCCCGCGGAGATGATGCAGGAGTCCGTCCAGGAGCAGCTTGCAGGCGGAAGAGCACGCCTCCCCGCACCGGCAGCCTCCCCTGGAGTCCCCGTCATATCCGTCCGGGGGCTCGTCCACCGCTATGATGGTGTCACGGCCATACGGGGCCTCGACCTCGATGTCGCTTCCGGAGAGATCGTGGCCGTGGCCGGGGAAAACGGATCCGGGAAGACGACGCTCGTCAAGCACTTCAACGGGCTGCTCCGCCCGACCGAAGGCAGCGTCACTGTCGACGGCCTCGACGCCGCAACCGTCCCGATAGCGGAACTCGCGCGTCATGTGGGCCTCGTCTTCCAGAACCCAGACACCATGCTCTTTGCCGAGACCGTGGCGGACGAGGTGGCGTTCGGCCTCAAGAACATCGACCCCGGCGCTTCGGAGGAGCCGGTCGATGCGGCCCTTCGCGAGGTGGGCCTTCTCCACCGGAAGACGGCCTACCCGCGCTCGCTCTCGCGGGGCGAGCGGCAGCGCCTGGCGATCGCCTGCGTCATCGCCATGAAGCCGAAGGTCATCGTGCTCGACGAGCCCACGACCGGGCTCGACGCCCGCGAATCGGTGGGGGTCATGGAGATCCTCGGCCGCCTGCGGCAGGACGGCCACACGATCGTCATGGTGACGCACGATATGCGTCTCGGGGCGGAGTATGCAGATCGCATCGTCAGGATGGAACAGGGAAGAGTCATCCGTGACAGCAGAACCTATGAGGAGGAACCATGTCCGAGATTATGCAGTACGTCATCCGGGAGAGCGTCTTTCACCGCCTCCACCCGCTCACCAAACTGATCTTTGCGGCCGTCGTCGTGGCCCTTGCGGTGCTGACGAGCGATACCCTGCCCCTTGCGGGCCTTGCCGGGGCGGTCGTGGCCGTAGCGGTAGCAGGTGGGCTTGGCCGCGACCTTCTCCGGCAGGTGCCCCTGCTCGTCTCGCTCGCGGCAAGCCTGCTTATCCTCACCATCTTTACCGTCCAGAACGGCGAGATCCTCGGTTACCTGGTCCCGCCGTCGGTCCCGGTGATCGGCGGGGCCTTTCCCGTCACAGTGGGGGCGATCGGCCTTGCGCTCGCGATGTCGCTTCGGTTCGCCGCGATGCTCTTTGCCTTCCAGCTCCTGGTCATATCCACCCAGCCGCGCGATCTCGTCCATCTCATGGACCGTCTCCGGATGCCCGTCGACTACACGCTCATGCTCCTGATAGCACTCCGGTTCATCCCGAGTCTGCAACTTGAGGGGAAGCGCATCCACGAGGCGCAGCTCGCCCGCGCCTACAACCCGGGAAGAGGACCTGCCGGGAAGATCCGGGGACTCTTCCCCATCATCATCCCCCTGGTCTCAAACTCCCTCGGGAAAGCCACGGTCCTCGGGCTGACCATCGACCTTCGAGGCTACCGCTCAGGCGCCAGGACGCCGATGCGTGACGTTGCTCCCGGCAGGGCCGATGTTGCCGGGATCTGCTGCATGAGCCTTCTCGTCGCAGGGTATTTGGCCGTGCTGGTCGTATAACCTGATTATGCGCAGCGGTGGGGCCCCGGAGGTGTTTGAGTTCTATATCGGTGGGAGCGTCGGGCCGTCCCTCTATGTCAGGCTCGTGGACGGCCGGAACGGCCGGCTCCTCTACGAGTGGGCGAGTGCCGGCGGCTACTCGGGGGTGGTGATGGAGGCGTCTCCTGCCCCCGAAGAGTGGGCGCGGTTTCGGGAGACCGTCGATCGGCTCGGGGTTCGGGCGTGGGAGCCGGAGTACGTCTCCGCCCATTCCTGCTGTGACGTCACCTATTGGCACCTGCGGCTGGAGATGGACGGGCATTCCGCTGTTGTCCGGGGCGCGAACGCTTATCCGGGATCTGCCGGCCCGGAAATCTCAAAGCAGTTCCGGGAATTCCGCGCGGCCGTGGAACGGTTGATCGGGCGCTCCATTCGTTTCTGACATTTGAGAAGGAACCTGAGGATCTGCGGGATACGCCGTCAGGAACGCCTGAGTAAACCTCATACCCCTGGATAACCAAGAGATCAGATATGGGCAATCTGAATGTTGCCGTGCTGGGACCCGTGGGTTACGCGAAAGACCTCGGGAAGAAAGGCACGGCCTCCGATATCACGTTCTATAACCTCAAGAAGGGCGAGGATACCGTCACCATCATCGAACCGACACGGTATCCCGAGCGGCTGGCCCCGCTCTTTTATGCCGCGTCGATGGCGGATGCGGTTCTCATCGTGGTGAGCGAGATCACCCCGACGCTCGGGGAATGGGTGCTGATGCTCGACGAGGTCGGGGTGGAGCAGGGCTACATCATCCTCCAGAACTACTTAACCCCCGATGGGGTCGCGCCGCTTCTCCGGGGAACAGTGCTCGAACGCTATGAGTTCGTAGACGAAGACCCGATTGCGCTCCGCGACCGCCTGCTTGGCGAAGCGCATGCCCGCCCCTCGGTCCAGCCCGGGGCCGGTGCCGTGGGAACGATCCCGATCGATCACCACTTCAACGTCCGCGGCATCGGGACGGTCATCCTCGGCGGCGTGGTCCGGGGCGGGATCAAGAAGCACGACACATTGAAGGTCTACCCGGGAGAGAAGACGGCCACGGTCCGGTCCATCCAGAAGCATGACGATGACTTCGACTGGGCTGCCGAGGGCGACCGTGTAGGGCTCGCGCTCAAGAACATCGAGTCCGACGACCTCGACCGCGGGTATGTCCTCTCGGACGACCCTGCGATCCAGGCCCGGTCAAACCTTGAAGCACGGGCCACCTTGGTCCGATACTGGCCCTCCCCGCTCACGGCGGGGACGGTGCTTCATATCGGCCACTGGATGCAGTTCATCCCGGCGCGGGTGGAAGCGGTGCGGGACGACGGAGACTGGCGGCAGCCCACGCTCACGCTTGCGCTGGAAAAAGACCTTGTCTATCTTCCCGGCGATACGGCAGTCCTCCATTACCTCGAAGGCGGGAAACTCAGGATCGTCGGGAATATCGAACTGCCATCAACTACCCTCCGCTAACGCAGGGGGCTTGCTGCCGGGGCCCCTTACGGGGCACAGGGCAGCAATTTACTGTGTGCGAAGGTTGACGGTTCGTAACTATTCAGCCCAACCAAAAGATCTTTTTATTATGATATCTAAATTGAAACTGAAACAGAAGACCTCCGGAGTGAAGAGTGAGCTATGAATTTCTACAGGGTCAGGGAATTCATATCGACGGTCAAGAAACACGACCGCCCGGTGCTGTCAGAATTGAAAGGGGCGTTCCAAGGGAAATCCCTCATGCCGATGGCGGTTCATCGGGTGCCCTGAATAGTTGCGTATTAAATGACAATGAGCTCTGGTGATTGAGCGTGTCGAACCAACCCTGCGATACATTTTCTACACTCTCTGTACTCACCGCAGACACAACCCCCACGTTCACCAACAGCACTGCCAGGAGCATGGAGAATACCTGCAGTCCAGTTTTTGCTTTCATCTATTCGACCTCCGTGTTTCTGTTCCCGGGGGGCAGAAGAGGCATACGTTTAAGTACGCAGAACGCATAACACCTATTTGCCTCCGGGTTTGTGGGGTTCTTCATCCGGGCGTCAACCGTGGCTGGGGGGATCCCAGACATTTCGGGATGCCAATCCCGGTATCCGTGATGGAGGCGTAAGCGTTTTTCTCTATACCATTTCTGTGACATGCATCAACTCATCCGGTTCGTCCGATCGATCCGCCGCAAAAAAGGGTCCACATGGCCTGAAACGGGTGCCGCGCCGGACGGCGGGGATCGGGCACAAGAAACTCGACATTCGGGCTCAAAATTTGGTACACTTCGGAAGACAAAATGCGAGACCTCCCCCGTGCGAGCGGGGCGTTCGCAGCCATGTTGCTCCCGCCCCCTATCGTCGCTTCCGACACAGAACAATACCCATTCCGATACCACAAACAGCAACGACCGCTCCAAACCCTGGTGTTGCCGTCCAGGGCGGATGACCGGATGCCGGGTCCGCGGGGACCTGCACGACATCAGCCTTCGAACCGGCCCGGACCGTAACCTCCCAGACGATGGTGTCATCGTAGGCCCGTAGCACGATATTCTCGACACGGGCGTCCGGGGGCTTCCCGGAGAAGGCCTGCGCCGTTGCTGCGGACTTGTTGACCGGCAGGTCCTCTTCCGAGACGTACGTCGTGGAGACGATCTCTCCGCCCGAGAGGTCGACGATGTACTCCGTGAAAACCCCCGTATCGTTGATGAAACAGACCTGCGCCCGAGAAGACCCGGTCTTGAACTCTTCGTACCGGCCCGGGGATTGATTCTCGACGTACGACCGCAGCTCTCTGTCGTTGCTGAGCGCCGGATACTTCGCAAAAATCTTCGGGAATGTGAGCTCCGCAGCCCGGGGCAGCGCTTCATCGCAGCCGATGATCCAGATCTGCTCGATGGACTGTTCGCCGCCGTGTTCGTCGGCTATCCGGTTTAAGTAGACGAGCTGTTCTTCGCAGGCGTTCGCCGGCACGACGTACACGTACTTATGCGTGTGATTGTACGCACCCTCATGCCACCAGATCTCCCCGTGCTCGGCGATGAACGCGGTGATCGTCTCGTTGGTCTTCGCATTCGGGTGGACCCCAAACAAAATTCCCGTCTGGTTCCCCTGCCCGGGGAGGGGCGTCACCACCGCACCTGCAGGGATACTGCAGACGATCACCGCAAGGATGAGCCCGAGCGCCAGGAGGGTGATACTTCTCGTCATAAAAAAAAGGTTAATTGTACCTCGGAACCTCACCGAGGAGAATCTGTGTTCTGAAATCTTCGTACCGGAGAATGCCCGCATTCCTAGTTTTCCATTCATTGACATTTCCTCCGCTTTCTCCCGGAGGCAGAAGAGGGACATGTTTAAGTACACGGAATGTGTACATTCCTTTTGCCTCCGGGCATGCGGGGTGCGTCATCCGGCCGTGAACCGTGGATGGGCGACCCCGCGCATCTCGGGATACCGATTTCGGTATCCACAATGGAGACGTCAACGTTCTTCTATATACCTTTTCTGTGACACGCATCTACACGTCGGGCCTCTCCGATCGGTTCCAGATCAAAACTAGGCCACCACAGCCTCGAACCGGGCGCCGCGCCGAACGGCGGAGATCGGATCGTACCCTCACACCGCCGTCGGCCGCCCGCTCCAGAACGTAAATCAAGTTAACCGGATCCGGCATTCTCTTCCCGGCCTGACCTCGCGTGTCCTCATCATGTGGCTGCGCGAACTTGGGGAGGGCGGGTTCATCCGGGCGGGGATCGTCAGGGAATGTCCGCGGGTCGTTGAATGGGAACTTACGGAGAAAGGGAACGATACCATCCCTATTCTTATGAGTTTCCTGGCCATTGATACGAAATGGTACGCCGACGAGGTCTTTGAGGACTCTCGGGCACGCACTCTGGACGAGATCTACCCCTCTTCCCCGGGTTGCCTTGAAGATCACACCCCGGCCCTATGAGCGCCGAAAAACGTGATCAGCAGCGGGCAAGGGTGATGCGGGCATTTTCCAAGGGGGCGATCACTCCAACAGCTCCAGAATTGGTTATAGGGTATCGACAGACCCTCCTGTCCGGGTAGTGCTCTAAGTTATAACTGAAAATGATGTCAAGAGCTCCTTCCAGGTCCATATTCGATCCGTAATACCTTCCCTCATCGCTGGCGCCATGCCCTTTTTAGCCTCGATGAAGTTGCTCGCAAACTGAAAGATGTCCATCGCTCTGATATGTCCTCCGATCGTCTTTGAGAATGGCGCTGTTTGGAAAAGAACCATGCACGGCTTCCCCGTGACTATCGCCACGCACTGCCGCCGCCCCTTGCGGGCGGGGAACGACTGGCCGAAGGGCAGGAGTTGAAGCACCGAAGGTGCGGGGAGGAGCGCGAAGCGTGGGTGGGGTGGGGGCAACAGTTCTCAGATCTGGGTCTTGAGCACCTGAAGTATGACGATAGAGACAGGGGAGGGGACACGCCCCCTCCCCGTCGGCCCCTCCCCCAAGGAGGACACCCCCACGGTCCACTGCACGGGAGGTGCTGGAGAAACGGTGAAACCCCGGCTCGCCCTGGAGGATACGGCCTTCCATAGGGTATCGCCATGACTGCCCCCGCCCCTCACGGGCGGGGGAGGAGCGTGAAGCGCGGGTGGGGTGGGGGCTACACGTCTCTTTATGGGATGGAGGCAGGGGTGTTCATCTCGAAAACTGAGTTGTCCGGCGCCCGCTCCTTTTTCCTCAGCACTTTCATCAAAGCAAAAAAGGCGCCGCAACCCCCCTCAAACCTCGCCTCGAAGATACTGCACCTTCATCCCTGCCCCGAAGATCCTCCGGCTTTCCGCTCCTGCAAGAATCCGTTTGGCGAGTGCAGCATCGGTTGCGACAAAACCCGAGAGATCGGAGACGCTGTAATCGAAGAAGACCGAAGAGAGGGGAGTTCCCGGGCCCACGATCGTCACTCTCTCTGCGTTCTCCGAGAGTTCGAGGAGCCGCGGCATGCTTTTGTCGCCGAGAGCGCCACAGGTCAGGAACACATAATCGGACTCCGGCAGCAGGTACTCGCAGGCCGAGTACGGGTAATCTCCCTCCTCGGGGTCCCACTCAACGATACTCAGGTCACAGACGGGGGCGATCAACTTCTCAAGGAACGGGAAATGACCGACAACACAGACTTTCTTCCCCTTTACAAGATTCTGGGACTTGATGAACGGGTCTTTCAGCCGTTCCTCGACCCGTTTCTTCTCTGCAACCTCGATCCCCGCTCTCCTGGCAGTATCTGGATGATTGTACCACGCGTTGATCGCCGCGTTGCCGATCGATGCTTCCCACAGATTCCAGGACTTCACACACCCGGCCACCTCTTTCAACGGTTTCCCGATCCTGTTTTCGGTCATCATCGGGGCGCGCTGGATATAATACCGGTATCCAGCGATACCGATGCCGCCGTTCGCCTCAACATACGTCAGTTCCCCGCCGAGGACCATATCTTCAACGATAATGTCGTCGGGGATCCCTTCGATCAACGCATTGTATAATTCCCACATATCATCTCTCCTGAAATTCCGGAATGCTCTCTTCTGTAACGATCTCCCCTCTCCGGAGCTGGTTGCGGATAACAAGGAGGGCAGAATCAATCGCCTCGATCTTATGCAGTGTCTGCTCCTCTTCCGCGGTCGTTTCGATCACTTTTGTCACGCCTCCGTTTCTGATGACGATCCGCTTGTCGGCACGGAGGGCAAGAAGCGGGTCGTGCGTCGACATGAGGACGATCTTCTCGTTGCCGACGAGGATCTCGATCGCCTCCCGCCGGTCGATTCCTGCATTCTCCAGCTCGTCGATGAGGATGATCGGGGATGAACTCAAGAGAGCGGTGTCGGCGATCATCAGCGACCGCGACTGCCCCCCGGAGAGCTGGGTGACTTTCGTATCCAGGGTGAACTTCTCCCCTGCCAATGAATTGGCGACCGCAAAACACTTCTCTACAACCGCGGCGGAGTCCGGGATCATCCGGCTTTTTGCATGCATCTCCAGAAATTCCTGCACCGTTAAGTCCATGACGAAGTTCATGTTCTGCGAGAGCTGGGCTACCAGCTTCCCCCCGGTAGAGAATCTCTTATCGAGATCAGGGACCGAACCGTTGATGAGGATCTGTCTTGCAGTCGGCGTGTCGCGCTGGGCAAGGCATTCGATATCTTCAAGCAGCCTGCTCTTTCCCGAGCCGGTGGGACCGACAATGCTCACGACCTCGCCGGGTGTCACCGTCAGTTCAAGCATCTCGGGCCTCCCCGCCTTGTCTCGCCAGCCGAGGATCGTGATTGAGGAGATCGTCTCGATAGACTCTTCCATTCGCGAGAATGCCTCAAGAAATGCACTGAAATGGAATATAACCTCCTCGCGGTCAAGCCCGAACTCCTCAAGCATATCCTCATCGACGTTTTCCAGGATCTCGGGAAGCGTCTTTGTTTCATCAACCCCAACCAGCCGTATGTTGGCGAGGTAATCAACCGCAAGAGGATAACGGCGAAGGATATCGCCGATTGGCACCGACGAGACCTCTGCAACATAGTCAGGGGCTTTCATCGTCAAACTCCATCCTTTTGACCATCCCCATCTGGTACATCTCCCCGATGAGGGTCTCGCCGGTGCAGTAGGAACAGATGGCGGCAGGCATCGTGAACCTGAGTTTACGGTCGCGAAGTGTCCGGATATCCAGTGTATCCTGCCAGTGGCGGGCAAGCATAAACGCTCCCTGGCCGGTGATCCCGTTCACGAAGAGAACCGTTGCCGATGCATTCACCTCACGGATGTTGAAGGCGAAGACCTCGCGCTCCGCCTGGGAGACCACATCCCCTTTCGTGACAACGACGATATCGGCATACTTCAGCATCGGGCCGATCTTCCGCGGGGTGTTGATGCCGGAGAGGTTGTCGATGACACAGACCGATAAGATGCCGTTCACGTAGGGCGAGCACCGGTTGCAGAGCCCTGCGCTCTCCGTGACGAGAACCGACAACCCCTTCTTCATGCCCCATTCGACCGCCCCTTCGACGTTGCTGACGAAATGGTGGTCCGGACAGATCTTTCCGGCAAAAGCAGTCTGGTTGGGTATCTTCTGTTCATCGTAGCGCTGGTGGTCGAAGGAGGTGAGCGAGTCGAACTTCACGACGCCCACGCTCCCCGGGGGCAGCCCGAGAGCTGCGATGGTTTTGAGGATAACAGAGGTCTTCCCCGAAGATGGGGGGCCTGCAACGGTAATCAGCTTCATAGGCGCCTGATGATCTGGTATAGGGCTCGCCAATGTATAGTTATTACTAAAGCCATCAATTCAGGGTAAACCGGTTTACACGGGCGCAGCCCCTCCTCAGAGCGGGGGGACGAATACCGTTCACCGGAACTGCAAAAAAAAGGGTTTAAATGAGCCTGAAGAACGGGTGGGTGTCCACCTGAGGCTCGATGCCGAGGTCACGCACCGCTTCCAGGATAACGATATCGGAGTAGGCCTGAGCGGTGATCATCGCCTCGACATTCTCGATCGGGCCGTACATGATGAGGTCGGCACCGAGCGTGCTTGCAATCATGTTGCAGCCGATATCGGGTGCAGACCAGGCCGCCTGGCGCATACCGTCCGTGCCGCCGAGGTAGTGGTGCGTGAGCTGCTCAACGAGACCCTGTTTGCCCTCGAGGCCGGCGAGCTGCTGCGAGGGGGTCTTCTTCGTTCCCTTCCAGCGCTTCAGCCAGGTCCAGGAGACGGTCATGTTGTGGTACGCACCACCGGTGGGGAGACCGTGGATAGCTTTGCAGGCGAGGATCTCACGGTACGAGCCACCGGAGCCGAGACCGAGCGGGGTCGCCGCGGTGTCGAGGATCGGGCGGGTGATGCCGCACTTCTCCGCGATCTCGAGCATACCCATCTCCTGGCCGGCGACGCCGCCCTCGACCAGAACCTTCTCACGGCCGGAGACCGACGGGTCGCCGGGGTTAAAGGCGAGGACGATTGCTGCATTCACGTCGCTCTTCGCCAGTGCCTCGATGTTCTCGGGCAGGATCGAGCCGTTGATCGAGTTGTAGATCGCACGGTCGGCGACACCCGCTTCGGTGACGTACTCGCAGGCGTGCGCGAGCGCCGTGGGTGCCGACGAGTCCATCAGGAACGCGGTCTTGTCATCGATGCTGCAGAACCAGTCGATGTAACTGTCGAAAGCCTCGCCGTACTCGGCGATCATCTGGATGAAGTGCGGAATGCCGGTAATATCCGAGAGTTCCTGGCAGCGGTTCCAGAGTGCTTCTGCCTTTGCCTTGTCAATCTTTCCAGTGTGGTCATCCAGTACAACTTCGTGCTTGTTGTAGAAGATGGATGCACCGAGCACGGTCGGGTATTCTCCAGGCTGCCCGCCGATCTTGGTACCATTAAAGTCGTGTACCGTCTGCTCTTTTTCGAATTTGAACATATTCGCCAATCCTCCTTTACAGGTACCCAATCAATTTGGGCAGTAATACCAACAACATCATGAATACAATCAAACCTGCGACCAGTCCGTACAGGATGCCGACATCGCGCCCGATCTTTCTTCCGACGCGCTGAGCGATCTCGGCATCGACGAACTCGATCCTCTCCTCGATGGCATTAAGCCGCTCCTCGATCTCAAGGAACTGCGGGTTAGCGCCTGCAACGGCAACTTCTGCCGCACCGCCGCCCGCTTCCTTGACTTCGACAACCATGGGTTCTGCGCCGAACGCACCGGGGTCTCTGGCCTTGAGTTCGTCGATCTTGGCCTTGATGGTGCCCATGTCCTCGCTTTCCATGATGTTGACCATCTCGACCTGGTCCTGGAAGCGCTTGATCGCCTCATCGGAGAGGTTCTCGATGAACGGGATGGCTCCCTGGGCTCCGACGATCTTTCCGCCCGAAACACCGCCGGCATGCAGAGCCATGAAACTCTGACCGGAGAGGTGTCCCTTAACCTCCGTACC